>JALSIM010000014.1 GCA_026990035.1 Alphaproteobacteria bacterium
GCCGCTGCTCGAAATCCCAGAACCCGCGCTGCCCCGCCATGCCCACACCTCCGGCGATTCATCTGTCCCTACCGACAGAGTGAATCGCATTCCGCCTGAAATGGCCAGTTTCCGGGGGTGTCCATCGGTAATTTGCCCGGAATTTCGGAAGATTCGCCGGCAATATGCGCGACCATGCGCACGGCGGCCGAAAAGGCCGCCCCGTCCCCCGGCCGGTGGAGTTTCGAGAGCCCGGTCGAGAGCGTCGAGCCGGCGGAGGGGATGCGCCGCATGCGCGCTCGGGCGTCCGAGGACGGCCTCTGCCGGCGCCATCCGCCCGCTTTCCCCGTCTGGCGCCGGCGGCCACGGCTGCCTATGTTGCGGCCCGCATGCCGGAGCAGGAGCCCGATGAGCCAGAGCCGCGCCCCGAAACCCGTCCGCCTCGAGGATTGGCGCCCGCCCGCTTTCACCACCCGCAGCGTCGCCCTCGATTTCCGCCTCGATGCCGAGGTCACCGAGCTTCGCGCCACCTCCCGCCTCGAACGGCAGGGGGACGGGCCGCTCCTGCTCTACGGCCGCGAGCTCGAGACCCTGGCATTCCGGATCGACGGCAAGGCCCTCGATCCCGCCGCGCTGCCGGTTTCGGGCGAGGAGCTGGTGCTGGAAGACGTCCCCGACCGCTTCACCCTCGAGGTGCACACCCGGGTCCACCCGCGCGCCAACACCGCCCTCATGGGCCTCTACGAGACCGGCGGGCTGCTCTGCACGCAATGCGAGGCGGAGGGCTTCCGGCGGCTGACCTGGTTTCAGGACCGGCCCGATGTGCTGGCCCGCTACCGGGTGCGGCTGGAGGCCGAGCGCGAGCGCTATCCGGTGCTGCTTTCCAACGGCAATCCGGTGGAGAAGGGGACACTCGCGGGCGGGCGCCATTACGCGCTGTGGGAGGACCCGCATCCCAAGCCCTCCTATCTGTTCGCCCTGGTGGCGGGACGGCTGGGCTGCATCGAGGATGTGCATACCACCCGTTCGGGGCGGCGGGTCGTCTTGCGCATCTACGCGAGGCCGCTCGAGGTGGAGCGCTGCCGCCACGCCCTCGAGGCCCTCGAGCTGGCGATGCGCTGGGAGGAGGAGGTCTACGGTCTCGAATACGATCTCGATCTCTACCAGATCGTCGCCGTCGAGGATTTCAACTTCGGCGCCATGGAGAACAAGGGCCTCAACATCTTCAACGCCAGCGCCATCCTCGCCGATCCCGACACCGCCACCGACGCCGATCATCTGCGCATCGCCCGCATCATCGCCCATGAATATTTCCACAACTGGACCGGCAACCGGGTGACCCTGCGCGACTGGTTCCAGCTCACCCTCAAGGAGGGGCTCACCGTCTTCCGCGACCAGGAGTTCATGCGCGATCTCCATTCCCCCGGCGTGGCCCGGATCGACGAGGTCGCCCGTCTGCGGGAGATCCAGTTTCCGGAGGACGCGAGCCCCCTCCGCCATCCGCCGCGACCGCGTCGCTACATCGAGATCAACAATTTCTATACCCCCACCGTGTACGAGAAGGGGGCCGAGATCGTGCGCATGCTGCAGCGGCTCTTGGGCGCGCGGCTGTTCCGGCGCGGCGTCCGGCACTTTCTGCAGAAGATGGACGGCGGGGCGGCGACGGTGGAGGATTTCCTGGCCTCGATGGAGGCCGTCTCGGGGCGCGATCTCGGGACCTTCGCCCGCTGGTACGAGAAGGCGGGGACGCCGCGGCTCGCGGTCGAGACGGCATGGGAGGCGGAGACCGGCCGCTTCCGTCTCCTGTTCCGGCAGCGGACACCCGAGGGCGAGCCGGCCGTCGAGCCCCTGACGCTGCCGGTCGCGGTGGCGCTGCTGTCGCGGGAGGGCGAGCCCTTGCCCCTGCGGATCGAAGGGGACGACACGCCCGCCGGCACCGAACGTCTGCTGGTGATCGAGGAGCCGGAGCGCAGCTTCACCTTCACCGGCCTCGGCGAACCGCCGGTGCCCTCGCTCCTGCGCGGCTTTTCGGCGCCGGTTCGTCTCGAACTGGAACGGGATCCGATCGAGCTCGCCTTTCTCTTCGCCCACGACGAGGATCCCTTCTGCCGCTGGGACGCCGGCCAGACCCTGGCCCTTCTGGCCATGCGGGAACGGTTCGATCGGGCCGAGGGCGGGGCAGGGAAGCGAGCCGGGGAGGCGCTGCACGCGGCTTTCGCCCGCATTCTCGAGGAGATGCCCGAGGATCACGCCTTCGCCGCCCGTCTGCTGGCCCTTCCCGGGCGGGCCCGTCTGGCCGAGGAAACCGAGCCCGTGCGGGTGGAGGCGGTCGATCGGGCCTGGCACGAGGTGCGACGGGGCATCGCCCAGGATTTCGCGATCGCCTGGCGGGTGCTCTACGACGGGTTGCCGGCCGAGCGGCCCTACGCCACCGCCATCGCCGCCATCGGCCGCCGCAGCCTGCGTCATCGGGCGCTTTCCTGGCTTGCGGTGGGCGGCCCGGAGGAGGCGCGGGCGCGGATCCGGATCCTCTACGCGGAAGCCGACAATCTGACGGAGCGGCTGGCCGCCCTGCGGATCGCCTGTGACAGCGACGACGAGCTGGCCGATGCGCTGCTCGCCGATTTCCGGGCCCGCTTCGGGCACGAACCGCTGGTGCTCGACAAATGGTTCGCCCTCCAGGGCCGGCGGGAGGACCCGGCGGCGGTGGACCGGGTACGCGCGCTGCTGCGGGACCCCGATTTCTCCTGGCGCCATCCCAACCGGGTACGGGCGCTCCTCGGGAGTTTCACGCAGGAGAGTTTCACCGGCTTCCATCGTCCCGACGGGAGCGGCTACCGGCTCCTCGCGGAGGCCGTGCTGGCGGCCGATCGGGTCAATCCCCAGCTCGCCGCCCGCCTCGTCCAGCCGCTCGGGCGTCACCGCCGTTTCGCTCCTCCCCGGGGGGCGGCGATGCGGGCGGCGCTGGAGGCGGTCCGGGAGGCCGGACGGACCTCGCGGGACCTCGCCGAGCTGGTGGAAAAGAGCCTCGGTGAAGAGGGACCGCGCCCCCGCGCCCGGGACTCGACGGCGGCGTCGGCGGCGCGCTAAGAGGGCGCCCGGCAGGTGCCCTCCCGAGGCACCGATCGGCAACGCGACATCGAACGGCCGGCGCAGCCGACGACCGGCCGGCGGGGAGAGGGCTCATGGACAAGGAAATCGGGCATTTCATCGGGGGCCGCCGGGTGCCGGGCAAGGGCAGCGAATTCGGGCCCGTCTTCAATCCCGCCACCGGCGAGCAGACCGGGCGGGTGGCGTTCGCCACCGCCGAGGAAGTGGACGAAGCGGTGCAGGCGGCGAAGGCCGCCCAGCCGGCCTGGGCGGCGCTGCCGCCCATTCGCCGGGCGCGGGTGATGTTCCGCTTCAAGGATCTCCTCGAGCAGAACATGGACCGCCTCGCCCGCATGGTCAGCGAGGAGCACGGCAAGACCCTCGAGGACGCCCGGGGTTCGGTCAGCCGCGGCATCGAGGTGGTGGAGTTCGCCTGCGGCATCCCCGAACTGCTGAAGGGCGACTTCAGTCAGGACGTCGGCACCGGTGTCGATCTGCTGTCGGTCCGCCGCCCGCTCGGGGTCTGCGCCGGGATCACCCCGTTCAACTTCCCGGCCATGATCCCGCTGTGGATGGCACCGCTTTCCATGGCCTGCGGCAATGCCTTCGTCGTCAAGCCGTCGGAGAAGGATCCCTCCTGTCCGATGTTCATCGCCGAGCTGGCGCTGGAGGCCGGGGTGCCGCCCGGCGTCCTCAATGTCGTCAACGGTGCCAAGGAGGCGGTGAACGCCATCCTCGCTCATCCCGACATCGCCGCGGTGAGCTTCGTCGGCTCCACGCCGGTGGCCGAATACGTCTATCGGACCGGCACCGCTCACGGAAAACGGGTGCAGGCGCTGGGCGGGGCCAAGAACCACATGGTGATCATGCCCGACGCCGATCTCGACATGGCGGTGGACGCCCTGATGGGTGCCGCCTATGGCTCGGCCGGCGAACGCTGCATGGCGGTCTCGGTGGCGGTGCCGATCGGCGACGAGGTGGCCGATGCGTTGATCGAGCGGCTCGCGCCCCGGATCCGCCAGCTCAAGATCGGGCCCGGCACCGAGCCCGGGGTGGAGATGGGGCCGCTGGTGACCAGGGAGCATCTGGAGAAGGTCCGGAGCTACGTCGATCTCGGGGTCGAGGAAGGGGCGGAGCTCGTGGTGGACGGCCGCGATTTCCGGATGCAGGGCTACGAGAACGGCTTCTTCATCGGCGGCTGTCTGTTCGACCGGGTGACGCCGGAGATGAAGATCTACAAGGACGAGATCTTCGGGCCGGTGCTGTCGGTGGTGCGGATGCCCGATTTCGACAGCGCGGTGGAGATCATCAACCGCCATCAGTTCGGCAACGGCACCGCCATCTTCACCCGCGACGGCGACGCCGCCCGGGCCTTCGCCAATGCGGTGGACATCGGCATGGTGGGAATCAACGTGCCGATCCCGGTGCCGGTGGCCTATCACAGCTTCGGCGGCTGGAAGCGCTCGCTGTTCGGCGATCACCACATGCACGGGCCGGAAGGGGTCCGCTTTTACACCAGGCTCAAGGCGATCACCAGCCGCTGGCCGACCGGCATCCGTGCCGGGGCGGAATACAAGATGCCGGTGCTCGGCTGAGCCCGGTTCCGGTCGCCGGGATGTCGCGGGGGCGGGGAATTCCCCGCCCCGTTTTTTTCGCCGATGCGAGACAAGTTCGTGCAACAAGTCCGGAAGGAAGAACGGATGCGGATCCGGCAGCTTTCTCTCCCCGGGGAAGCCGGAGAGATATTTCTGCATTCCATGCCTGGCAAGTGCGAAGATATCGCGGAGTTCTCCGAAGAAATACGAAAACTGAGCATTCACCTCGTGGTGTGTTTGGCCGAATGTGAAGAAATCCGCCGAAAATCTCCTGCCTACGCCGAATTACGCGCGAAAAAGGGGCTGCCCTGCGATATCCGGGATTTGCCGATCCCGGATTTCGGCGTGCCGGCGGATCGCGATGCGTTCCGTCGGCTCGCTCTGGAAATCGCGCGGCTCGTTCGGGACGGTCGTCGCCTGCTGATACATTGTGCGGGTGGGGTCGGGCGAACCGGCACCTTCGCGAACTGCGTGCTGCTGGCGATGCACCACGATCCGGAGGAAGCGAGAAGGCGCGTGGAAGAAGCCGGTTCGAGGCCCGAGACGGAGGAGCAGCGGGAGCTCGTCCGCTGGTTCGCCGGGGAGATGGCCGAGAGCGGCTAGCCCGGCGGGGAGGTGGCTGAGAATTCGGGCAGGGTGACGAGCTCGCGCCGCTCGGCGATGCCGCGAAACAGGAGCGATGCGCGCGCCGTAGATTTCCGTCCGTCGTGTCGGCGGAACCGCCCGCCGTCACAGGAAGGCGGTGCCGGTCGAAAGCCGCGTCCGGCACCAGCGGTCGCCGCCGCGGAGCTCCGTCAGGCGATGCGGCCGCCGAGTTCGTCCTCGATATGGGCGCGGACGATCTCCTCGAAACTGGTATCGGCGGCAAAGCCCATGGAAAGGCCGCGCTCGGGGGCGAAGCGGGCGGGCCAGCCGGCGACGATGGCCTGGATCCGGGCCTCCGGTTCCCAGCGCACCCGAGCGGCGACCTTGTCGCCGGCCACCCGGCGCAGGGTCTCGACCATCTCGCCGACGGTCACCGTGAGGCCCGGCAGAACGACGCTGCGCCAGCCGCCGAAGGCCGAGGCCGGCAACCCGGCGGCATGCAGGAAGGCGGCGATCACCCGCCGCGGCGACAAGAGATACATGGCCGTGTCCGGGGTCACCGGGCAGACCGCCTCCTCCCCCGCCAGCGGCTCGCGGATGATCGAGCTGGCGAAGGTGGAGGCGGCGAGATTGGGCTCGCCGGCACGGACCACGATGGTCGGCAGGCGGAGGCTGCGGCCGTCGATGTATCCCTTGCGGCTGTAGTCGTTGACCAGCAGCTCGCCCGCCGCCTTCTGGGCGCCGTAGGAAGTCTGCGGGGTGAGATGGGTGGTGTCGGTGATGGTCTCGGGAAGATTGCCGCCGTAAACCGCCACCGAACTCGCGAAGACCAGCCGCGGACGGCGGCCTCCGGCGCGCAGGGCCTCGAGCAGGTTCCTGGTGCCGTCGAGATTGACTCGCATGCCGCGGTCGAAATCGGCTTCCGCATCGGCGCTCACGATGGCCGCCAGATGGAACACGAGATCGGCGTCCGCGACGAGCTCGCGCACCGCCTGTCCATCGCCGATGTCGCAGGCCACGGGGTGGAAGCGCGGATCCCGGAGATCCGGAGGCGGCATCAGATCGGCGCCGACCAGCTCGGCGAGCGGATGGTCGAAGCCCGCCGGCGGCGTCTGCCGCCCGAGCAGCGCCAGCGACAGCTTCCTGCCGAGAAAGCCGCCGGCCCCGGTGATCACGATCTTCATGGCTCCTCTCCCCCCTCGTCGCTGTCCGTACCGCTCCGCGCAGCGTCGGCCTCGAGGGAGTCGAGCGCATGCAGGAGGGCGAGAAGATGCTGCATCCGTTCCTGGGCCCGCTGCATGACCTCTTCCTGCGCCGCGCCGGCGAACAGCCGATCGTAGAACTCGAAGGCCCGTTCGACCGCCAGCCGCAGCCGTCCGCGCGCATCCTCCCCGGGTTCTCCCGGCCCGACCGCCCCGGGTTCCTCCGCGGTCTCTTCGAGGGCGCCCCGGAACGGGCCCAGGGCGGGGTGTCGCGCGAGCGCCCGGGCGAGGGACGGATCCCGGGCGCAGGCGATGCGCAGCAGCCGGGCGAGTTCGCTCTCGATCGGCCGCGCCGCCGCCTCCAGTTCGGCGAGGCTCGTCAGCCGCCGCGGCGGCGGGCCGGCGCCGCTTTCCGGCTCGGTCGCATGGTAAGCGGCACGCCGCCGGGCGCGCAGCCGCGCGGCTTCGGCCAGCGCCTCGCGGGCGAGATCCTCCGCCAGCCGCGCCGCTTCCGGATACCGGGCCGTGGCCTCGAGTCCACTGCACAGGCGGAACAGGGCATCCTCGAAGCCGACCGCCACGGCCAGGGCGCGGTAGGGGGTGGCGAGCTCCGGCCGGTGTTCCCAGAGCTCGAGGCTTTGGAGGAGTTCCTCGTCGAGCAGACCGGCGGGTACCGGTCGCGCCTCCGCGTCCGGGATGCCGAGTTCCCGGGCGCGGGTACGGAGGCGGGCGATCCGGTCGCGCTGCTCCCGGGCCAGCCCGGTGAAGAGTCGGGCGCTCTCCTCGCGGCCGGTCTCGCGGGCGCGCGCCGCCAGCCGCTCGTAGCGCACGGCCAAGGGGTCGAGCAGGCCGAGGACGAAGGCGAGAACGTCCTGCGGTTCGACCTCCGGTGGTGGAAATCCTTGAATTCTTCTCGCCATCGGGCAAGACTTCTCCCTCGACAGGCCTCGAAAGAGCCGGTTGCGGCGCCCTGCGGCGAAATGCCGAAGCCTTCGCAGGAGGCCGAGGCCGCAGCCCGGCTACGGCTTTGACCGCGATCAATGTCGTCGGCCGGTGGCGGCACTATGGCAACAACGCGTTCCGAATTCGAAGGAGTCAAGGGTGGCGTATCAGGAAAGACCCCGATCCTGGTCGCGCGTCGGTGCGCGTCCGGTTTCCGGCCGCGCCGGCGGAACCGGTCCGAACCGGTTTCTCCTTCTGTCGCTGCTCCTGGCGATGGCCGTCATCGCGCTGGCGGCGACGGCCCGGGCGGCCGACGACCTGGCGCGCTTTCTGGCCGAGGTTCCGGCCGGCGACCTCCTGCCGGGCGGTGAACGCTACGGCGAGATCACCGGACCGCCGACGGCGGCCCCCGTCTATGCCGGTGACAGGCAGCTCGGCTACGCTTTCCTCAATTCCGACATCGTCGATGCCAGCGGTTATTCGAGCAAGCCCATCTCGATCCTGATCGGCATCGACATGAACGGGGTCATCACCGGCCTGAAACTCGTCGAACACCACGAGCCGATCGTCCTGGTCGGGATTCCCGAGGAGAAGATCACCGGCTTCATCGAACGGTACGTGGGGCTCGATGTCGTCGCCCTGACCCGGGACCGCGAGCGGCCGCGGCTGGACATCGTCAGCGGGGCCACGGTGACCGTGATGGTCATCGACGATTCGGTGATCGAAGCCGCTCTCGAGGTGGCCAAGGCCTACGGTCTCGGGGGGTTGCGGGCGACCGCCGCGGCGACCCGACCGACGGCCCGCAAGGTCCTGGTCGATACCGGCGAAGGCGAGATCCGGGACTGGAACGATCTGCTGCTCGAAGGGGCCATCGCCCGCCTCAAGGTGACCGTCGGAGACGTCAACCGCGCTTTCGAGGAGCTGGGTGATCCGAAGGCCGCGAAACGGCGTCAGCGGGGCCGGGCGGAGCAGGTGTTCATCGATCTCTACACCGGACTCGTCACCATCCCGACGGTCGGCCGCAGCCTCCTCGGCGACAACGAATACCGGGCGTTGCGCAACTGGCTGAGGAAGGGCGATCAGGCGATCCTGGTGGCGGCTCGCGGGCGCTATTCCTTCAAGGGGTCGGGGTACGTGCGGGGCGGCATCTTCGACCGGTTCCGAATCCGCCAGGGTGATCGCACCTTCCGTCTCCGCGATCGTGACCACCGGCGGCTGGGAAGACAGCTTCCCGCGGAAGGAGCGCCGAGCTTCGACGAGGTGGACGTGTTCCGCATCGCCGCGGACAGCGGCTTCGATCCGGCCGCACCCTGGCAGCTCGAGCTCCTGGTGCAGCGGGAGACGGGACCCACGAGCAAGGTGTTCACCGTCTTTTCGGTCACCTACACGCCGCCCGAGAAGTATCTGCGGACGGTCGAACCGCCGGCACCGCCCCCGGCCGCCGCGGTGTCGCCTCGGGAGGGCTCGGGCGATGCCCCACCGGCCGATACGGCCGTCGGCGAACAGCCGTTGTGGCAGAAGGTCTGGCTCTCCCGGATACCGGAGATCGCGATTCTCCTGGGGGCGCTCGCTCTGCTCACCGGGATCTTTTTCTTCCAGGACTGGCTGGTACGCCGTCCGAGACTGACCGAATACACGCGCACGGGCTTTCTGCTGTTCACCCTCTTCTTCATCGGCTTCTACGCCAACGCCCAGCTCTCGGTGGTCAACGTCACCACCTTCTTCAACAGTCTCATCACCGGATTTCGCTGGGAATACTTTCTGATCGATCCGCTGATCTTCATTCTCTGGGGGTCGGTGGCGGTCTCGTTGCTGTTCTGGGGGCGGGGCGCCTACTGCGGCTGGCTCTGCCCGTTCGGCGCCCTCCAGGAGCTCCTCAACAAGATCGCCAAGGCGCTGAAGGTGCCGCAGATCAGCCTCCCCTGGGGCCTGCACGAGCGTCTCTGGCCGGTCAAATACATCATCTTCCTCGGTCTGTTCGGCGTCTCCCTCCATTCGCTGGCGCTGTCGGAAAGGCTGGCCGAGGTCGAGCCCTTCAAGACCGCGATCATCCTCAAATTCGTCCGCGACTGGCCCTTCGTGCTCTACGCGGTGCTGCTGCTGATCGCCGGCCTGTTCATCGAGCGTTTCTACTGCCGCTACATCTGCCCGCTCGGAGCGGCTCTCGGCATCCCGGGTCGGATGCGGATGTTCGACTGGCTGAAGCGCTATCGGGAGTGCGGGCATCCCTGTCAGCGCTGCGCCCACGAATGCATGGTGCAGGCGATCCATCCCGAGGGACAGATCAACCCCAACGAGTGCCTCTACTGCCTGCACTGCCAGACCCTTTACTACGACGATCATCGCTGTCCGGTGATGATCCAGAAACGGCTGCGGCGCGAACGGCGGGCCGGCCGCACAACCGCGGCCGCTCTCGAACCCGAGCTTCGGGGGATCGGCAGGGCTTCGATCCGCCGATCCGGAACGACGACCGTCGAGCCGTGAGAGCCTCGATCCGTGGGCCTCGCCGGTACCCGGGGGCGAGAACGATCCGGTCCGGAGGGGGTAGTGGAAAGTCGCAACCGGAAGGAGGACGAAGGATGACCGAGAAGAAGAGCGAACGGGGCCAGGGGGCGACGATACCGGAGGTCTCGCGCCGCGGATTGCTCGGCGGGGCCGCGAAGATCGCCACCATTTCCGGTCTCGCGGCCGGAGCCGGCGGCGTCGCCGGTCTCACCGGGACCTCCCTGCTGCGCCCGCGGGAGGCCCGTGCCGCCCAGGACGAGGCGGTGGTGGCCCCCGGTGATCTGGACGAGTATTACGGCTTCTGGAGCAGCGGCCAGACAGGCGAGCTGCGCATCTTCGGGGTTCCCTCGATGCGCGAGCTGATGCGGGTGCCGGTGTTCAACCGCTGCAGCGCGACCGGTTGGGGGATCACCAACGAGAGCATCCGGATCCTGACCGAGGGCCTGTTGCCGGAGACCCGGGAGTTCATCGCCAAACGGGGCGGGATCGTGGGCTATATGAACGGGGATCTGCACCACCCCCACATGTCGTTCACCGACGGCACCTACGACGGCCGTTATCTGTTCATGAACGACAAGGCCAACAACCGGGTCGCCCGGATCCGCTGCGACATCATGAAGCCGGACAAGATCATCGAGGTGCCCAACGCCTCCGGTCTGCACGGCCTGCGACCGCAGAAGTATCCGCGCACCGGCTACGTGTTCGTCAACGGCGAGCATCGGGTGCCGGTGCCCAACGACGGCAGCGTGCTGGACGATCCCACCCGGTATCACGCCATCTACACCGCCATCGACGGCGACACCATGGAGATCGCCTGGCAGGTGATGGTCGACGGCAATCTCGACAATACCGACGCCGACTATCAGGGCAAATACGCCTTCTCGACCTGCTACAACTCGGAAGAGGGTGTCACCCTGGCCGAGATGACGGCCTCCGACATGGACTGGGTGGTGGTGTTCAACATCAAGCGGATCGAGGAGGCCGTCGCCAAGGGGGACTTCAAGGAGATCGGCGGCGTGCCGGTGATCGACGGCCGCAAGGGCTCGCCCTACACCCGCTACATTCCGATCCCCAAGAGCCCGCACGGCTGCAACACCGCGCCCGACGGGCGTCACGTGGTGATCAACGGCAAATTGTCGCCGACCGTTTCGGTGCTCGACGTCACCCTGCTGGACGATCTGTTCGACGACAAGATCCAGCCGCGTGACGTGGTCGTCGCCGAGCCGGAACTGGGTCTCGGCCCGCTCCACACCGCCTTCGACGGTCAGGGCAACGCCTTCACGACCCTGTTCCTCGACAGCCAGATGGTGAAATGGAACATCGAGAAGGCGCGCCGTCAGTACGCCGGCGAGGATGTCGATCCGATCCTCGAGAAGGTCGATGTGCATTACCAGCCCGGTCACAACAGCACGACCATGGGCGAGACCAAGGAGGCGGACGGCAAATGGCTGGTCTCCCTCAACAAGTTCTCCAAGGACCGGTTCATCAACGTCGGTCCGCTGAAGCCGGAGAACGACCAGCTCATCGCCATCGGCGGTGAGCGGATGGAGGTGGTGCACGACGGCCCGACCTTCGCCGAGCCTCACGACTGCATCCTGGTTCGTCGCGATATCGTCAATCCGCGCGCGATCTACGACCGTAACGACCCGATGTGGGAAGATGTGCGCAGGATGGCGGAGCAGGACGGCGTGGTGCTGGAAGAGGCGGCCGATGTCATCCGCGACGGCAAGAAGGTGCGGGTCTACATGCATTCCGTGGCGCCCACCTTCAGCCTCGACAAGTTCGAGGTGGAGGAGGGGGACGAGGTGACGATCGTCATCACCAACATCGACGATGTCGACGATCTCACCCACGGCTTCACCCTCGAAGCGCACGGGATCGCCTTCGAGATCGCGCCGCAGGCGACGGCTTCGGTGACCTTCACCGCCGATCGTCCGGGCGTCTGGTGGTATTACTGCCAGTGGTTCTGCCACGCGCTCCACATGGAGATGCGCGGGCGGATGATCGTCAAGCCCAAGAAGGCCTGAGTGGCGGCCCGTCGATCATACGGGAACGGGGGGATGGCGGCGGTGTTCGCCGCCATCCTCGCCACCCTCGCGACCGCCGGCCCGCGGGCGGCGGAGCTGTTCGTGCCGGCCGGCGGCGACGCCCTGCGGGCGGCGATCGCGGCGGCGGCGCCGGGTGACGTGCTGCGGCTGGGCGCCGGGGTCCATGCGGGACCGATCCGCATCACCAAGCCGCTTTCGCTGGTGGGCGAGCCGGGCGCGATCGTCGACGGCGGCGGAGTCGGTCACACGATTCTCGTTTCGGCCCCCGACGTTTCGATCACCGGGCTCGAGATCCGGCGTTCCGGCGCCGATCTCGCCGCCCAGCATTCCGGGGTGTTCGTCGACGAGGCCGGAGATCGCGCGCGCATCGAGAACAACCGGATCCTCGACAATCTGATGGGGGTGTCCCTCAAGGGACCGGAGGATGCGGTGGTCCGCGGCAACCGCATCGAAGGTCGCCGTTACCGGCGGGTCAACGATCGCGGCGACGACGTGTGGGTGTGGAACGCGCCGGGTTCGGTGATCCTGGACAACGACATCCGCTACGGACGCGACGGGATCTTCGTCACCACCAGCCGTGACAACCTCTTCCGCGGCAACCGGTTCCGCGATCTGCGTTTCGCCGTGCACTACATGTACACCAACGAGAGCCGTCTCGAAGGCAACATTTCGTCGGGCAACACCATGGGATTTGCGTTGATGTTCTCGACCGGTCTCACGGTGACCGGCAACCTTTCGGACGGCGATCGCCAGCGCGGCATCCTGCTCAACTACGTGAACAGCTCGACGATCAGCGGCAACATGGTGCGTGGTGGCCCCGAAAAATGCGTCTTCATCTACAATTCCAACAAGAACGTCTTCGCCTCCAACCGGTTCGAAGGCTGTGAGATCGGTGTCCATTTCACCGCCGGCTCGGAGCGCAACAGGATCCACGGCAACGCCTTCCTCGACAACCGGGAGCAGGTGAAATACGTCGGCACCCGCTATCTCGAATGGTCCGAGAACGGGCGGGGCAACTACTGGAGCGACTATCTGGGCTTCGATCTCGACGGCGACGGGATCGGTGATCAGCCCTACCGTCCGAACGATCTGGTGGACCAGATCCTCTGGCGCTATCCTCTGGCCAAGCTGCTGTTCAACAGCCCGGCGCTCCATCTCCTGCGCTGGGCGCAGCGGGAGTTCCCGACCCTCCATCCGGGTGGGGTCACGGACAGCTTTCCGCTGATGCGACCGCCGCCGCTGCCGCGGCTGCCGGAGCCGGTCTCGTGAACGCCGGACGGGTCATCGCCCTCGAGGGGGTCGGCAAGCGCTACGGTGAGGCCCAGGTGGTGCGGGACGTCCACCTCCATCTCGCCGAGGGCGAGAGCCTGGCTCTCCTCGGCCACAACGGTGCCGGCAAGACCACGCTCATCAAGATCATGCTCGGGCTCACCCGGCCGAGTGCCGGCGACGTCCGGATCTGCGGCCGCCGGCCCTGGGAGCGGGGATTTTCGGCCCTGCGGGCGCGGATCGGCTATCTGCCCGAGAACGTCATGTTCCAGGACGGCATGACGGGGCGGGAGCTGCTCGCCTTCTACGCGCGGCTGAAGGGGCTGTCGTCGCCTCCCGTGCCGGAGCTCCTGGAACGGGTCGGGCTGGGTGCCGCCATGGACCGCCGGGTGCGTGCCTATTCCAAGGGCATGCGGCAGCGTCTCGGCCTGGCCCAGGCGATGCTCGGCGATCCCGTGCTGCTGCTCCTGGACGAGCCGACCACCGGCCTCGATCCGCTTCTCAGGCGCCAGTTCTACGAGCTCGTCGCCGAGCGGCAGAGGGGCGGTGCCGGGGTCCTGCTGTCCTCCCACGCGCTCGGTGAGATCGAGGCCCGCACCGATCGCATCGCCATCATGCGCGCCGGCCGGCTGGTGGCCTGCGGCACCCTGGCCGAGCTGCGCCGGCAGGCCGGCTGTCCGACCCGGATCCGCGTCCGCGCCGCGGCCTCCGCCGCCGAGGAGGTGCTGGCGAGCCTCGCCGGATTCGGCGAGGCTCGTCCGATCGGGGCGGGGAGTCTCGAGTTCGCCTGCCGCAACGGCACCAAGATGGAGCTCCTGCGGCGGGTGAGCGCCTTGGGCGAGCTGATCGAGGACGTCGAGATCGTGCCGCCGACCCTCGAGGACATCTACGACCGCTTCAGCGAGACCGCGGAGCCGCAATGAGGGCGATTCTGATCCTCGCCGAAAAGGAGATCCGGGACGGTCTCCGCAACCGCTGGGTCCTGGGCACCATCCTGTCCTTCGCCGGCCTCGCCCTGTCGCTGGCGTTTCTCGGATCGGTCCCGGTCGGCACCACCCGCGCCGGCGAGCTGACGGTGGCAGTGGCCGGCCTTTCCAGCCTCACCGTCTACCTGATGCCTCTGATCGCCCTGATGTTGAGCTACGATGCGCTGGTGGGCGAATTCGAGCGGGGCACCATGCTGCTGCTTCTGAGCTATCCGGTGACCCGCCGGCAGGTGGTACTGGGCAAGTTCCTCGGCCATCTGGTCATCCTGGCGGTGGCGGTGACGGTCGGTTACGGCGGTGCCGGCCTGTTCCTGGTCTGGTCGGCGGGCGGCGAGCTCGGGGGGCTCGGCGCCTATCTCGCCATGATGGCGAGCTCGGTTCTTCTCGGCGGCGTGTTCCTCGCCCTCGGCTATCTGGTGAGCGTGCTCGTCCGGGAGCGCAGTGCGGCCGCCGGCTGGGCGCTGGGCCTCTGGCTGTTCGCCGTGGTCCTCTACGATCTGGCGCTGCTGGCGGTGGTCGTCGCCGGCGGCGACGCCTTGGAGGCCGGCGGGTTTCTGGCCTTGCTGCTGGCGAGCCCCACCGATGCCTACCGGGTTCTGAACCTCATCGGCGACGAGGCGGTGGCCGCCGTCGCCGGGCTGGCCGGGGCCGCCGCAGAGGCGGGAATCGAGGCTTCCGTGCCGGTTCTCGCCATGGCGGCCTGGCTCGTCCTGCCGCTCGCCGTCACCCTGCTCCTGTTCCAGCGGCGGGATCTCTGAGATGCGACTGATGTCCGTCCTTCTGCTTCTCGTCCTGGGTGCCGGGGCCGCGGGATGCGGCGGAGAGCCGCCACCGAAACCGCAGCCCAGATCCTGGGATCGCGACGCGGTCGGCTATTATTGCAACATGGTGGTGGTGGAGCACGAAGGCCCGAAGGCGCAGATCTTCCTGAACGGGCGCGAAAATCCGCTCTGGTTCACTTCGGTACGCGACGGGATCGCCTTTTCCCGCGCACGGGACGAACCCGGCCGTATTCTCGCCTTTTATGTCAACGACATGGGGCGTACCGAATGGGAGCGGCCGAGCGACACGAGCTGGATCGATGCGGAAACCGCCTGGTACGTGATCGGCAGCAGCCGGCGCGGCGGCATGGGCATGCCGGAGGCGGTGCCGTTCGGTGATCGGGAAAGGGCGGCGGCCTTCGTGCGCGACTACGGGGGGCGTGTGGTCGCCTTCGAGGACATTCCCGATGCCTACATCTTTTCCACCGGGGAACCGGAACCCGTCGACCGGCGGGGAGGTGGCGATGGCGCGGACGACGATCCGGGAACCGGGTCCGGAATGCTGCGAGGAGGCGGTGACGATGACGGCAGGGCGTAGCTCGAGACGGCGGGTGATCCGGATGCTGGCGGCGGCCGGGGGGCTGGCCGTCGGCGGCACCGGGCTGATGGCCGCGGGTGGCGGATCCCGGCGAGCGGCCGAGATCTGGCGCGGTCCGGCGCTCGGCGCGGAGGCTTCGATCACCCTGTACCACGAGGATCCGGAGGAGGCCCGCCGGCTCCTGACGCTCGCGGTCGCCGAGCTGCGGCGCCTCGAAAAGCTGTTCAGTCTCTATCGGGCCGATTCGGCGCTGTCGCGTCTCAACCGCGAGGGACGGCTCGCCGCCCCGCCTCTCGAGCTGGTCGAACTGCTCGCCTTCGCCCGTTCCTTCGCCGCGCTCACGGCCGGCGCCTTCGATCCGACCGTCCAGCCCCTGTGGCGGCTCCATGCCGAGCATTTCGCCGCCCCGGGTGCCGATCCCGCGGGGCCGCCGGCGGCGGCGATCGCCAGAGCGCGAGGGCTCATCGACTGGCGGCAGCTACGGATCGAAAGCGACGAGATCACTTTCGGCCGCGCCGGCATGGCGGTGACGTTGAACGGCATCGCCCAAGGGTACATCACCGACCGGGTGGCCGATCTCCTGCGGCGCGAAGGGATGCGCTCGGTGCTCGTCGATCTCGGCGAAATCCGGGCCGTCGGCCGGCATCCGGACGGCCGTCCCTGGCGGGCGGGCATCCGCGATCCGCGCAACGCCGAGGCGCTGCTCCGCATCCTCGAGCTCGAAGACCGGGCTCTCGCCACCTCGGCCGGCTCCGGCAGCCGGTTCGATGCCGCCGGCAGGTTCCACCATCTTTTCGATCCCCGTACCGGTCGAAGCGCCGGCCGCCATGCGAGCGTGTCCGTGATGGCGCCACGGGCCACCCTCGCCGATGCGCTGTCGACCGCCCTCTACGCGATGTCGGACGAGGAGCGGCAGGTCCTGCGCGGGCGTTTCGAGGGGGTCGAGGCCTGGATCCTGCGTGCCGACGGGCGGCGCGAGCACTGGCGGGCCTGAACGCCGGCCTCACCGCGCGGCCGGCGACCCCCGGGGTTCAGCCGGCGAAGAGAGCGGCTGCCGAGCTGCCGGCGATGTCGAGGCCGATGGCCATCGCGGCGACGCCGATGGCGATGCGGAGCAGCAGGTTCAGGCGGGTCATGAAACGCGCCGACCAGACGAGGGGCACCGCCAACGCCATGCTCAGCGCCGCCATGCCGACGATCGAGCCCGCACCGAAGATGGCGATGTAGAGCAGCGCCAGCAGCGGCGAGCCGAGGCTGGTGGCGACCAGGAGGACGAGGGGGGCGGAGCCCGCGAGCCCGTGCATCAGCCCGACGAAAAGCGCTTTCCAGGGCGGGCCCTCGGGATGGGCGTGGTGGTGGGAATGCGGGTCGTGGGGAGTCGCTTCGCCGGCGTGGCTGTGGGCATGCAAATGCCACCGTCCGTCGCCGTGATGATGAAGATGGAAGTGGATCCGCTCGCGGCGCATGCGCCAGAGCAGCCGGCCGCCGAGGAACACCAGCATGATCCCGACGGCCAACTCGACGCCGCTCGCGAAAAGCTCGCCGATGCCGATCCCCAGTACCACCGCGCCGCCGGCCACCAGCAGGAGGGTCAGGGTGTGCCCCATGCCCCAGAAGGCACCGTAACGGGTGATGCCGCCGACCCGTTTTTCGCGATCGACGAGGCTCGCGACGGCGGCCACGTGATCGGCCTCGAGGGCGTGCTGCATGCCGATCAGGAAGCCGAGCGCCAGAACCGAGAGGAGCATGAGGATCGTTTCCACCCGATGGGACACGGAGAGCCGGAGTGCTGGCCGCGGCTTACGCCCGACGGGTGGCGATGGCAAGCCGGTTGGTGGGGGCGGGCCCGCCGGCGATGAACCGGCGGGCCTTTTTCAGAGGCGGAAGGTGGAACGGGCCCGCCGGGGGGCGGAGCCCGGTCGCCAGTCGAGACGGCGGCGGACCGGAAAGGATCCGAGACGCACCGGTTCGTTCGCGAGACAGCCGGCCACGGCGTCGAGACCGTCGTCCCGGCATCGGGCGCCGGGGCGCCAATCCCGCATCTCGGTGACGAAGGGGGTGTCCCAGACCCGCCGGTGCACGTGCAGGCGCCGGGCCGCGAGCACCGGATCGAATGCATCGAGGATGCGCCGCTCCTTGGCCACGGTACTGACATGTTCGCGCACGCTGACGGCGGCACGCAGCATGGCGATCTCCCGGCGCAGCAGGGCCGGGAGGAACTTGCCGATGCCGTTCGTCTCGACCGTGACGGCGGGAATTTCGAGATCGGCGGCGAACCGCGCCACCCGCCGGCACATGGCGGTGGCCTCGTCGTCCTCCGGACCGTCGGGACGGGCATCGAGATAAAGGATGTCGTGAAGGTAGAAACGGCCTTCCTCGTCGACGAACAGAGCCGCCACGACACTCGAATCGCCACCCTCGGGCCGCCCCATCGCCGGGTCCCACCAGCAGCTCGCCGAGATCATGCGCCGGCCGCCGATCCGCAGCACCAGCGTCCGGTTGGCCTCGGTGACCTCGATCTCCTCCTCGTAGGACAGGAGCCGATCCGGATCGAGGCGCACCTCGTGCAGCGGTGTGGGCTCGAGCAGCATCTGGCTGCGGAAGCGGGCCGGGCCGACCTCGGCACGAAGGCGCTCGATCTCCTCCAGGGGGAAACGTTCCGGCCAGCGGCTGGCGCCCTGCTCGTCGAGAATCGGCAGCACCAGCCGCTCGAAACCGTCGAGGAACGGACGCGCTTCCCCGTATTCGGGAAGCGGATCGCGGCGGTAGATCGAATGGTAGTGGTGCGGCGTGCCGATGTAGAGCATGGTGCCGCCGGGGGCGAGCACGAAGGACAGCTCGTTGAGCCGCTCGCGCAGCTCGGCGCGCTTGGCCGGCGTGTCGCTGTTGCGCGGCACCTCGACGTCGTCGCAGACGATGACGTCGGCACGGCTGCCGGTGATGTTGGCGCCGATGCCGCGGGCCATCACCGAGGGATCGCGATGATCGCGACGGCGGTCGACGGTCAGATGATCGGCCGCCCAGGAGGTGAGGCGGCCGGGCAGCAGCTTCTTGACCATCGGATGGCGTTCGATGATGCGGCGGATGTTGCGGGTCATCCGCGTCGCCAGGGACTGCTCGGCGGAGACCACCAGAAGGCGCAGGTCGGGATTGCGCATCAGCAGCCAGGCGCAGAACAGCCCCACCAGGGTCGATTTGCCGGCGTTGCGGAACACCATCAGGAGCAGTCGGGTGCGCCGCCGATCCCAGCAGTCTTCGAGCCAGCGTGCGATCTGGGTGTGGAGCTCCGGTGTCGGCAGCCGCTGGACAACGTTCCAGAGCCAGACGAACTGACGGAAGGTGTGAGGACCGGAAAGGGCGAGGGGCCGGTTCGCGGAGCTGTCGCTTTTCGACCCGGCGGAGAGGCGGCCGCCGGCGGCCGGGGAGACGATCATCGTCCCTCAGCCGAGCAGGCTGCGTCGTGAACCGAAACCCCCGAGGGCGCGCCTGCCGAGACCGAGGAGGCCCGAGCTGCGCTCCAGAAGGTTGCGTCGGCGGCGTCTGTCGAAGCCGTCGGCGAGGGCACCGAGATCGAGGGCCAACGCGTCGCGTCGCTCCTTCTGCTTGCGTGCGGCCTCGCTCTGGAGACCGCGGAGAATGGCGTCGAAGGAGCCACCGGTGGCGACGCCGGCGGCTCCGGCACGGGCGCGCGCGGCGGCGAGCCTGCGCCGCAGCGCCTCCTCGGTCTTCCGCGCCTCCGCTTCGAACCGCTGCAGGAGCGCCTGTCTGCGGCGCTTTTCCTGTTTGCGCAGATCCTTGTCGGCGCGTTGCTGCGCTTCACGCTGAAGGGCCGCGTTGAGCCCGAGGCTGGCGAGAGTGCTGAGACCGCCCATTATCGGTTCACCTCGATTTCTGTGGTTGCCGAAAGAAGGGTGAGGGGGAACGGTGTCTCCTGGAGGATGCGCCAGGGAGGCAGGCCACGGCCGCGCCGCCAGCCGAAGGCCCGCAGCGCGTAGTCGCCGGTGAAGGGGCTCGCCGGCAGCGGCACTTCGCGCAGCCCGCGGCCGATGTCGACGGTGAGCCGCGCCGTCTCGTGAAGCCGGAAGGATACGCGGATCGGTCGATAGAGGCTGTCGGGCGCGAGCCCGCCCCCCCCCGGCAGCGCGGTGACCGGCTCGATCTCGGTTTCGTAGACGATACCCAGCGTGAGATCGCTCGCCGGTGTGTCGAGGGTGAGAACGGGGCCGTCGAGATCGAAGATGCCGGCGAACACGCCGTCGGCGAAGACCGCCACCCGCCGGCCCGCCAGTTCCCCGAGGCCGCTCCAGGTCCGGGTCGGCACGGGAGCCGAAAGGGTCTGCACCGCATCCATCTGTAGCGCCTCCTCCCAGCGTTCGAGGAACCTTCGGCCGTCCCGTTCGACCAGGAAGTAGATCTCGCCGCCGAGTTCCTCGATGGCCCGCAGGGCGCCGGCGAAACGGTGGAGGGCCCAAGCCACCACATTGCTGTTGCGGTCGATGGTGGCGGTGGCGAGTCGGCCGTCGGCCCGCAGCAGCAGCAGGAGCCGCCGCCGGCGATCGAACAGCATGTCTTCGGGATCGCGCACGAGATGCCGGGACAACAGGGCGATGTCGGCCGCCTGATAGGCCTGCTCGGCATCGGTGAAGATGAACTCCCGGACCTCGCGGCCGCTGGCGCCGGCGAACATCGTGGCCCCGTCGACCTCGGCGGGGCGCGGGTTGGCCCCGCCTCGCGAACCGATCCGGGTCTGCAGGGTGACGCGTACCGAGGTCGGGGTCAGCGGTTCGCCGTCGACGGTCCATTCGCCGGCATCGGTGAAGATCTGCAACCGCCGTCCCGAATAGACCTGGCGGATCACCTGGCGTCGCTCGGCGGTCAGGCGGAAGGCGATGGCCTCGTCGTCGAGACCGGTCCCGAGGTCGAAATCGAACAGCGCTCCCGACTTCGAGATCCAGACATGATCGGGCAGATCGCGCGAGCCGCCGATCACCAGGCGGTTCTGATGGAGGGCGACGCCGCGCGGCCAGCCGCGCACCGGTCCCAGCGCCTGTTCCCGCCAGTCGGCGGTGGGGCGGCCGTCGGGCTGGGCCTCGAACAGCACGCCATCGGCTTCGGTGGCGCTGCGCACATTGGTGATCCGCAGATGGCCGCCGCGAATGCGCAGCCAGCCGTCCCGGTGATCGTTGGTGAACACCGGTGCGCTGGCCAGGATCTCGACGAAGGATCCGGCGGGGATCGGGTCGCCGGGCGGGCTGCCGGCGAGACGGAGCTGGAGCCTGACTTCCTCGGGGGCGAAACGGGCGAAGGGTTCGCGACGTGGCGACTGGGGATCCGCCGGATCGACCGGGGCGAAGGACCAGGGGCGGAGGATCCAGCTTCCGGTGTCGTCGCGCAGCAGTTCCCGGGGCGGCACCTCGGGATGGCACAGGAGGAGGCGCTCCCCGTCGGCCACCCAGCAGAGCTCGCGGGCCTGGGCCGCGGTCCAGGGCGAGGGGGTGAAGCTGGCGACGGAGGAACCGTCGGGGTTCAGGACCTCGACGCGGTCGGCGGCGATCATCAGCAGATGATCACCGGTGGCGGCGGCGAAGCCGACCAGGCGGGAGGCTCCCGGCAGTTCGGCGAGCTTCGCCGTCCCGCCCCGCCGGCGCACGCCGCCGGTGGTCAGGGGAATCGCGTTGCGCAGCCTCGCGGCGCCCTCTTCCTGGGCGCGGAGATCGATCCGGCCGAAGAGGACGGGGTCGAGTTCGCCGCTCGCGAAACTGGTCTGGATCCGGCGTGCCCGTGCCATCAGCCGCGCGCCCGGATGAGGGTGAAATCCTCGACCTTGAGCGGCGTCGCCTGCTGGCTGTCGACCAGACGGGCCAGCTTGAACTCGGCCGCGGCCAGCCGCTGGAGGGTCTCGCTGCGCGCCGCCGCCTCGGTGAGGGGAACGGCGAACTCGGCGGCCAGGCGCGCGATCAGCGCGCTGACGAAGAAGCTCGGGAAATCCGCTTCCGGCACCCGGCGCTGATAGGTGAGGGTGACCGAATCCGCGTCGGTCACGAGGCGGTTGCCGCGGATCCGGAAGAGAAGGCCACGGCCGCGGCCGCCGGTGCCGGCGGAGACGCTGCGGAGCATGTCCGACGGCAGGAAATAGGCGCGGGCGAAATCGGCGGGTTCGGTCGCCGGATCCGGCACCAGGTCGGCCTGGGCGATGGTGAACGACCAGGGATACGCCACCATCAGCGCATCGCGCACGGTCGGATAGAGCTCGCCGGCGACCTCGGCTTCCACCCGCGGCTCGTCGAACGAGGTGATCGGCGGAATGCCGATCTTGACAAGGGCTTTCGAGCAGATGCTCACATCCGTGTACATGATCCGTCACCTGGGTGAGGCATGCCGCATGGCTGCCACGATTGCCGGGTCGAACGGGGCGCCGGGCTCGCTCCCGGAGCGGCCGGGAGGTCCGGAGACCTCCCGGCGTCCGACCGTGGGATGGGCCGGGTCGAGGGGGCCGGCCGTGGTCAGTCGGCGTTGACGGCGCCGAAGCTCGTCAGGTTGGAGACGTCGACGACACCGCCGCTGTTGGCGAGGACGATGAACACGCCGTGGGAAGGGGCGGTGCCGAGCCCGGCGTTGACGAAGATGAAGTCGCCTTCGCGCAGCATCTTCGCCGCCTCGTTGAAGTAGCCGGCGTTGTCGACATCGGCCGGCATGTCCTCGGTCCGGTAGTGCCAGAGCGTGAAGCCGTTGGCGTAGGAGAGGGCACTGAGATTGCGGGGATCGTACGCCATGATCAGACCTCCGTGCAGCGCATCTTGACCACCCCATCGTTGTCGATGAGGACGGCACCCTGGGACATGGAGTTGGAGACGAAGTAGGCCGCCCGCTCCCCATGCCAGGTGATGTCGGTGGTCACGTCCTGACCGACGGCGTGGCCGAGGGCGCTCCGGTGGTACCAGAAGCAAGTCCGCACGTTGCCCGTCTTCGGCAGCCCCGAATGCGGGATCCACATGGTCCCGAGCCAGTACTTGGCCTGGGTTCCCCGCCAGGGGAGCTGCTCGTCGCCGACGAAATCGGCGTTGGCGAACTCCGGCAGGTTGAGAAGTTCGGACCACTGCTTCCAGCCGATCACCGCGTAGCGCTGACCGTCGTCCGGCACCTCGTTGGTGCCGAGCATCTCGAAGGCCTCGAGCACCTTCTCCTTGGTGAGACCGGTGGTGTCGGTTCCGGCCTCGGAAGTGGCGGCGTCGAGGGCCTGGATGATCAGCTCGTCGGTCTTGCGACCGAGGGCGTAGGCGCCGGCGTTGGCGAGCACCTGCCGCTCGTCGATGTTGGTCTTGAGCTCGTCGAGCTTGTCGACCCACTCACCGGCGTAATAGTCGGCGAGGAACGCCTCGACGGTGCTGAAATCGACGTTCATCACCGGCACCATGCCGTGGCGCGCCTTGGTCGCCGCGGCACCCTTGCCGATCTTCTGGAAGACGGTGGAACTGCCGCGCACGCCGTTCTTGACGCGCACCGTCGCCCGCAGCTTCGAGCCCTGGCGCTGGTACGCCTCGTGGACTTCGCGCTCGAACTGCTTGACGAAAGCCTGGTCGATCGAAGTGGTCATCGTGCGATCATCTCCTGCACGTGTGGGGGCTTGCCTCCGGCGGGTTGTCCGCGGAACGGGCCGGCCAGGTGGCGGTTCGGGGGGCGGCGGACCGCGTCAGCGGTTGCCCGCCTGCCGGGCGCGTGTCACTCGCCGAAGAGCCGTTGGAAGCCTTCGGTGACCCGCGCCACGAACTCGGGGTCGCGATCACGCCAGTAGCGGGGATCGCGCATCATCTGGTAAAGCTGGTCCTCGCCGAGCTCGGCACCGCCGGTGCCCGGCTCGCCGATCACGCTCGGCTCCTCCGCCTTCATCATCTGATGGAGGGCGAGCACGCCCTGGTAGGAGGCCGAGAGGTTCTCGTAGACTTCCGGCTCGAGATGCGCCTCGGCCCAGCTCTTGAGCTGCCGGGCGACGGTCTCGAAGGCTTCCTCGCCGCCGAAATGCTGGACCAGGCGCTCGCGCTCCTGTTCGGTGCGGAAGCTTTCGGCCACTGCGTCGATGGCCGGCAACAGGCGTTCCGCGGCGAGATCGTAGACGAGCTGCGCCTGCTCCCGGGTGAAGCCGGCTTCGTGAAGGCGCCGGTTGAGCTCGGGATCCACCTCGAGTGCCGGATGGGAAGGGGTGATCTCGTACTCCTCGGGGCTTTCCGGCCAGCCGAGGGCCTGGCGGATCCGGCGCACCGCCGCCTCGTCCTGCTCGTCGGCGGGCAGCGGCAGACTGCGCGTCAGCCTTCGCTCGAGCTCGGCATAGGATTTGAGGAGGGCCTCGGTCCGGATCCGGCCGGTGTCGGCATCCCAGAACTTTTCGGGGACGTGGGCGGGACGTTCGGGCGTTTCGGCCGGAGGCCCGTCTTCGGTAGGAGACGGCGCTTCGGCCTCCGGCGGCGCCTCGGCCGTGGTGCGCTCGGCCTCCTCCGGCGATGTCTCGGGGGCCGCGGTGGCGGGCTCGGCCGGGACGGTCCGGGCCTCGACGAGCTCGGAAGGATGCTGCTCGATCATCGGAAAAATCCTCAGCTGCGGCGAACGATCAGGCCCTGCTCGATCAGGGACTGGATGTGAGCGACGACGCTGCGCTGGCCCTCGACGTGGCGGAGCACGGCGTCGCAGGCGGTGGGGGGAACACGGCGGCTCAGGAAGGTGCGGCGCAGATGGTCCATGACCAGCATCCCGGCCGGGCTCGAAAAGCAGCTCGCGAAGGCCTCGGCGAGCTCGTGGGGCGGGGGCTTGGGGCGCCCGGTTTCGAACGCGCTCCAGCCGACGGTTTCACGATCACGCGCCATCGCCGTCTCCATCCACCAGTTCGGCGGCCAGGGCCGAGAGCGGATCGGCGGGATCGCGAACGAGTTCCGCCGGTACGCCGAGGGTGGCGGCCAGCCATCGCACCGTCGCCGGCAGATCGACGACGGCTGCCGCCTCGGGACCGAGCTTGCGGACCGTTTCCAGCCAGCTCACGATGTTGCCGACGTCCTCCCGGGCCTGGAGACGCGCGATCGGGGAGCGGATGGCGATGCCGGCCATGTGGCCGTCGAGGGGGAGCTCCGGGAGCTCGCCGCGGCGACGCAGGATGGAGGCGGCGCGGTGCAGCAGCGGGATCAGCAGTTCGCTCTGCAGCCGGCCGAAGGTGGCGCCCAGGAGGCGGGCCATTTCGGCGCTGCGTTCGAGCACCTCGGTAGCGGTCATCCGCTGGTCCCGCACCGGGCCGAGACGGTCGCCGAGCAGGCTGTGGCGGATGCGGGCGCGGAGATCCCCGAGGACGAGCTCCGAGACGTCGAAGCGGCCGGGTGCCTGGAGGGGGGTGAGGCCGCTCGAGCCGACCGCCTTCGGAATGATCGAGCCGGGGGAAAGATCGATGTTGGCGGGATTGAGGACGCCATCGTCCTCGGCGAGCCAGATGCCGGTGACGGCGATGGAGGCGTTCTTGAGGATCAGCTCCACTACCTTGTTGGCGGTCTTGATGTCCGGCAGGGCGGTCATCACCGGTGAACGGCCGTAGATCTCGCCGGCGGCCTTCAGCCATCGAAAGGTGACGAAGGGCGAGCGCTCGAAACCGCCTTCGGCCAGGAGCAGGGGCTCGCTGCCGCGGGTCTCCTCCCGGGGGACGAACGCGCAGTAGCGGAAGCGCGGACCATCGGCCAGAACCGCCTCCACCAGCTCGACGCGGCAGTCGGGATCTTCCTTGAGGCGCTGCTGCAGCGCCGGTGGCAGCGGCACCGCGGGAAAGCGCTCGTGAAGTTCGGCGAGGGCGATGGTGGTGGTACGGAACTGCTGCGTGATCCGACCTTCACCGTCGGCGAGCACACACATCTCGGCGGCAGGTACGGCGGTGAAGCGGAAGGCACTGCCGGCACCCGGTGACGCCTCCTGGAAGAGGAGTGTGGCGGTGCCGATGGTCACCAGATCGAGATAGCACTGGTGGATCTCGACGGCGAAGTTGGAGCGCTCGAAATGACCGAGGAGGGTCAGGGTCGCCTGCTCGAGCAGGGGGGCCAGACGCGCCCGGCCTTCGCCTTCGAGCTCGGTGCCGGGGACGATCTCGAACCAGCGCGACCAGGGCGGGGTGAGCTCGGCGAGGAGGCTGGCCGCGAGCTGCTCGACGGCATCCGGGGCGGTCCCGTCGAAGAGACGGTCGCTCGTCCGGTTGGCCGGTCCGAACTCGGGCGAGAGCCCGCCGCCGCGCACCGGCGAGGCGAAGGCGAAGCATTCGCGCCACAGCGGTTCCCAGGGCTGACGGCGGCGCTTGGCCGTCTGGTAGGCTTTTTCGAGCGCGGCCGGCGAGACAGGGGCCATGCGATATCTCCTATCGGATCATCGTCAGCAGAAAAGGTATATATTCCTTTTCCCGATGTCAAGCCGGAACGGGAGCGGGGCGTGCCAGGAGCAGGCGGCGGGAATCGGCACAGAGCGTGCGGAAGAGCTGGAACGGGGAAAGAACGGTGCGGGCATGGATCCCGATCGCACGCTTGACCAGCTCGACGCAGTTGAAGGGGGCAGGTGGCAACCAGCGCTCGACCACCTCGCCGCGGGCCAGGCCGACGACATGGCCGCCGAGTCCGACGAAGGCGCGGACGAGGGAATCGACACCACAGGGAGGCACCAGACGCAGATCGAGACGGCGGGTGCGACTGTCCAGAAGGAGCCAGCCGCAGGGCTCGCGGAGGAGGCAGAAGCAATGCCGGAAGCCGGGCCGCAGCGGGCGCAGCCAGAAACTGTCGGGACGATCCTCGAAGACGACGAGCGTCTCGATACGGGGCATGTGATCGCTCCTTCCGATGACCACGGGGCGGGAGATCGAAGGTCTGTGATAGGATGATGATCCTGATGACATTCAAGCCTGGTGTCAAGATAATGTTCCTAGAGCGCCCCCGAGGGTGCGGCGGAGCTGTGGAAGGGTCCCCATGCTGACACATCAGGACATCTGGAAAGGTATCGATCGGCTCGCCGAACTGCACGGCATGTCACCGTCGGGTCTGGCCCGGAAAGCGGGGCTCGACCCGACCACCTTCAACCGGAGCAAGCGGAAGACCAAGGAGGGCAAGGAGCGCTGGCCGAGCACCGAAAGCCTCGCCAAGATCTTGCAGGCGACCGGGAGCAGCATGGCCGAATTCGTGGCACTGATCGAAGATCGGCGCGGGGCGGGAGGCTTCGGGACACTGCAGCGCCTCAAGGCCATCCGGCTGAGCGAGGTGGGGGAGGGCGGGAATTTCGATGCCGCCGGATTCCCGATCGGTGATCGCTGGGAGGAGGTCGAGTTTCCTCAGATCGACGATCCGCAGGCCTATATTCTGGAATTGGACCGGGATCTGGCACCGCCCGTGTACCGTTCGGGCGATCTCCTCGTGGTCTCTCCCAACAGCAGCGTGCGGCGCAACGATCGCGTGCTGGTGCATCTCGAGAGTGGCGATCTCGCGGTGGGGCTGCTCGAGCGCCGCACCGCCGCGCGCATCGTCCTGCGCGACCTCCTGGCCACCGGGCAGGAAACGATTTTCGATCTCGAGGTCTTGAGCTGGCTGTCGCGGATCGTCTGGGTCAGCCAGTGAACGTCGGGGCCGGAACCGCGCCGCGAACGGGTCGCCGTTCGGCGGCGGCGAAAAAAGGCCGCCGGAGATCCGGCGGCCGAATTCGGGGAGGCATCACAACGTCAGGGAGGACGAAGGCCGAAGATCGAAACCTCGCGGCTCGTCTTCGGTGCCGGCCGCGATCATAGGACGAAGAAGTAAAACGGGGGTTAACCCGAGCGAAGAATCCGCCGCTCCCGTCCGGCGCACCGCCCGGCCCCGTCGGGTGTTCGGGGCGACGGGCGATCCGCAGGGCCGGCGGAGGCCCGAGCGCCGCCCGCCACCGACCCGATCTCCGTGCTCGGGCGAGGGAGCGCATCTTCGGCGAGATGCCGTCGGGTAGAAACCGTTCCGTGGCGGGGTCCGAAGCGTATGCGGGGACGCGAGAGGGGCCGGATCGGACCGGGGAGACGACGGTTCGCCCGGGCCCGGAGCACGGATGCGCGGATGGCCCGCGATCCTCCGCCGGGGGCGGCTCGCGGCAGGGTGCGGGGTGAAATGTCGCGTGCGCGGCCGACGATCCGGCGGCGCTCCTCGGTGGTCCTTTCGCGTCCCGAGCGGTCAGCTTCGCGCCTGGGGCGCTGCCTCCTGGCCCTCGACTTTCTTCGCCATCGCCGCCAGCAATCCCTCGATCCCGCTGCTGCTGACGATGTCACGGAATTCCTTTCGCTTGGTGATCAGCAGGCTGACGCCCTCGGCCACCACATCGATGATCAAATAGCGGCCGTTGTAGCGCCGCACCCGCCAGTCGACGCGGTAGGGAGCCTCGTTCCCGACCCCGTGGACCAGCGTGCTGACCATGGTGTCGCGATCGTCGATCTCGTGGCTGCCCACGATCTCGATCCGCTGTCCGTCGTAGCGGCTGATGTTGCCGGCGATCTGCTTGCGGATCATCTTGCGGAACAGCTCGAGATAGCGCTGGCGCTGTGCCGGTGTCGCCTTGCGCCAGTAGGAGCCGAGCACCAGCTTGGCGATGAGATCGAGGTCCGTGGCCCGTTCGAGGAGACGTTCGAGTTCGGCGATCCGCTCTTCCTCGGACCGATCCCGCGCCGCGAGGATCCGGAGGGCCTGGTCGGCCACCTGCCGGATGAAGCCGGCCGGCTCCCCCTGCGACTTTCCGGTCGCCGGGACGATCACCACCAGCGGCAGGCCGGCCGCCGCCAGGAGAAGGGCGCGCCGCCGCCACGCCATGGCGGGGCGCGGCTCAGTCCTCGAGCGGGGAGGGGTCGAGGAGCGGTTCATCGAAGATCTCATCGAAGATTTCCTCGTAGGCCGCGTCGGTCGGTGGCCGACCGTTGCGGATTTCGGCCTCGCGCTTCTGCCGGTAGACGGCTCGCAGCGCTGCATAATAATCGATGCTGCTGCGCTCGAGTTCGTCGAGCGAAGGGCCGAGCTGGTGCCGGGTGACCACCGCTCGGGTGGCGGTTCGCACCGTCTGGAGACGCTCCGAGGCAAGATAGCGCACCGGATCGAACAGGAAAGAGTCGACCAGTGTGCCGATCGCGTCACGGGAGTTCGAGGGGCCGAGGATCGGCAGGACGAGATACGGGCCTTCACCCACCCCGTGGACCGCGAGAGTCTGGCCGAAATCCTCATCGTGCTTCACATAGCCGAACTCGCTGGCCATGTCGAAAAGGCCGAAAAAGCCGAGACTGCCGTTGATGAGGAAACGCGACAGCGTGATTCCGGCCCGTTCGCGCTCGCCCTGGAGGATGTCGTTGATGAAGACGATCGGGGCTCCGAGAGTGTCGAGCAGATTGGAAATCGCCGTCCTGGCCGGGCTCGGCACCACCAGCCCGTACAGTTCGGCGGCCGGCCCGAGCACCAGCCCGTCGACCACGCGATTGAACGCGAAGACGGCCCGATTGAAGGGTTCCAAGGGGTCGTCCTCGTCCTCGCCCGCGGTGCTCGGGCCGGCGAGGATCGAGGCCAGCAGCAGGGCGGTCGCCACCGCAGGGGCGCGTCTCACTGCCCGGCCCGGAAACAGCTTTCCGCCCTCTTCACGGCGTTGTCGGTATCGACGCCCATCGTTCGTGAGAGCACTTCGGATTGCCACCCCCCTCCGCCGAACGCCCTTAAAGCGTATCGCGGTAGGACTGACAAGCCGCGGTATCGATTGTGCCGTCTCGCGAACTCGATAAAATTTTAGCAAAATCGTGCCGGACTCGAACCGCGACAGCGCGCGGAGGAATTGCGGGATGGCGGATGTGCGGGTGATTTCTCTCGGTGGACTTCGGCGGCGGCTGAAGGCCGTACTGGATCCCGATTCGCTGCTCTTCGCCCGTTTCGACGCGGCGTTGCGGCGTGGTGACGAGAACCTGCTCGAGGATGCGTTCCGCTGTCTCGAAGCGTATCCCTCTTCGACCCGACGGGCCGTCCGGGAGGCGCTTCTCGCCTGGCTGTTCGACCGGAGTGACAGCAGCGGTCTCGCCGATCTCGAAAGCCCCAGTGCGGTACGGCACTGACACCACCATCGGCACCGCGACACCCGTTCCCGGAGGGATGTCACGCGTCGGGGCCCTCCACGGCGGCATGTCGCTGCTGCCAATTCTTGCCCGTGGCGAGTACGCAGCCCCGACCGTCCGGTGTCACCCGCAGCATGGTCCAGCTATCCCCCTCCTCGGAGGTGAAGAGTTCGATCACGCTGCCATCGTCGCCGAGACCGAGTGACAGCGGCGCCTCGGCGTAGCGGCGCGCCAGGAGCTCGACGATCGTCCGATAGTCGGCACAGAGCAGCGAGCGACCGGGGAGGGGCTGCGCCGCCGCGGTCGGCATCCCCGGACCGGCCAGCCAGAGCGAGAACAGGACAACGATCGCGCGACGCATCATCGGGCTCCGCGTGGTTTCACCCGTCGGTCGATGGTTATCTATCATGGGCGGGCTTGACGTTCCGTTAACGTCACCGGCCCCCGTCTGTTCCGTCGTCGATGCTTCCGATGCCGATTGACGCCGCCCGGTTCCTGTTGCACATCCGCGCGGATGGCGGAGGTGCGGGTGATCGAGGAACAGAGCCCGGAACGGCTTCGCGAGGCCTTTATCGGCGCCATGGCGCGGGTCGTGGCGAGTGTCACCATCGTCACCACCGACGGTGGGGCCGGGCGGTTCGGCGTCACCGTGAGCGCCATGAGTTCGGTGTCCGCCGACCCGCCGCTCATTCTCGCTTGCATCAATCGGCGCAGTCCCGCCTGCCGGGCGATCGCCGAGAACCGCGTCTTCGGTGTCAGCGTCCTGAGCACCGAGCAGCGCGGCGTCGCCCAGACCTTCGCCGGCAGATCGCCGACCGGCGTGCCCTTCGACTTCGGCTGCGCCGAGTGGCTGGTCCACTATTCCGGAGCGCCGATCCTCAGGGGTGCGGTCGCCTCCTTCGATTGCCGGCTGTTGACCTCCTACGATGCCGGCAGTCATCGGATTTTCATCGGCGAAGTGATCGAGGCCTTCGCCGGCCCCGGGCAGCCGCTTCTCTACGGCAACCGCCGCTACGCCCGCGCCGACCGCCTCTGACCGGCAGCGGCGACGGTTCTCAGGCGCTGTGGCAACGGGACAACCGGTCGGCGAGGCGGGTCGGTTCGGGCAGGCGGAATCCGCGGCAGCAGGCGAGCACCAGTTCCACCGCCCGCTCCAGGCCGACTCGATGGCCGATGGAGACGTAGACGGGGCGGACGCCGGGGCGGGTCCGCACCACCATCCCGATCACTTCCCCTCGGTCCATCAGGGGCACGCGATCACCATGGTCCGGACCGGGTTCCTCGTGCCGCCCGACGAGGCGGGATTTGGCGACCCCGATCGTCGGCCTGTCGGTCAGCACGCCGATGTGACAGGCGATGCCGAAGCGACGCGGATGCGCGTAGCCGTGGCCGTCGACCATCAGCAGATCGGGTGTGCGGGAAAGAAGGGGCAGCGCTTCCAGTGCCGCCGGGGCCTCCCGGAAGGACAGCAGACCGGGCAGGTAGGGAAAAGCCGTCGGCAGGGATGCGAGGACGCTTTCCCCGAGGGCCAGCTCGGGCATTTCCAACAGGGCCACGGCCGCCCATGTGCGCTCGCCGCGCCGGCCGTAGGCGACATCGATGCCCGCGATGGTCCGGATCCGGCCGAGGCCGTTCTCGCGGATCACCCGGTGACGCAGGGACTCCTGGACGGCCCTCGCCTCACGCGGATCCTCCGGCCAACGCGCCGGGTCTCGTCGCGGGTTCAGCCGCGACGGCATCGGCATTCTCCGTCCCGGCCGTCGAAAGGAAGGGCCATACGCGTCTCCCGCCCGATCCGGCGTCCGCGGCCCCGGCGGCCGCCGCGCCGTGGTCCGTATGTACGACCATCCCGCGCTTCCGGGAAACCGGGTCCGCATGCCGCCTCCGTGGTGGAAAGGGTGAACGGTCGGCGGCCTTGCCCTGTCCATTCCCGGCTGGCATGATCCCCTCGTCACGAGACGATGGCGGCCCCGCAGAGGCCGCCCGCTGCGGAATGGGAGGTCACCAGAATGACGATTTATCACCGGCGCGGTGCGCGCGCTCTGGGCGCCGTGGCGGCGGCATTGGTCGCCGGCGGCCTGGCGCTGTCGGCCGCGGCCCAGCCGATGAAGATCCGGATTTCGACACCGGCGGTGCCCGGCGACTGGCATGCCGAGATGCTCTATCTGTTCGAGGAGTACGTGGAGCGCTCCCTGCCGGGGCAGATCGATGTCGAGGTCCATCTCAACGCCACCCTGTTCAAGCAGGGCACCGAACCCGCCGCCATGCAGCGGGGCAATCTCGACATGGCGATGATCTCCGCCCAGGACATCAGCAAGCAGATCCCGGAATGGTCGATCTTCACCGCCGGCTACGTCATTCGTGATCCCGAACATCAGCGCAAGGTGTTCGCCAGTGACATCGGCGCCGAAATGCACAAGCTGGTCCAGGAAAAGATGGGCCTGCAGATCCTCTCGGTGGCCTACCTCGGAACCCGCCAGCTCAACCTCCGGGAGGTCCGGGACGTCAGGACGCCGGCCGATCTCGCGGGCGTGAAGCTGCGGATGCCGGGGTCCGAGACCTGGCAATTCCTGGGCAAATGCCTCGGTGCGGATCCCACCCCGCTCGCCTTCAACGAGGTCTATCTGGCGCTCAAGACGGGGACCATCGACGGTCAGGACAACCCGCTGCCGACCAACCAGAAGGCCAAGTTCTACGAGGTCACCGAGCAGATCGTTCTCACCGGGCATCTGGTCGATGCGGTGTTCCTCGCGATCTCCGGCAAGACCTGGGAGAAGCTCGACGAGGAGCAGAAGAAGGTGTTCGAGGAGGCCGCACAGGTCGCCGCCTTCTTCAACAACAACAACCGCATTCGCGACGAGGCCAAGCTCGTCGCCTTCTTCGAGGAACAGGGCCTGACCATCACCGAGCCGGATCGCGAGGCGTTCCGCAAACAGGTCCAGCAGTGCTACCTCGACAGCAAATACGCCGAGAACTGGCCGGAGGGGCTCCTCGAGCGTATCAACGCCATCGAGTGACCCCTCGAGAGCGGATGCGCGGATACCTTCGGATCGCACGGGAGGGCGCCGACGCCGTCGGCGCCCTCTTCTTCGCGCTGATGTTCGCCGCCTTCCTTTTGCAGGTGTTCACCCGCTACGTGCTCGATTCCCCGCTGGGCTGGACGCTCGAGGCCTGTCTCGTGGCCTATCTCTGGTTCGTCTTCTGGGCCTGCGCCCTGATGCTCGACGAAAGGGACCATGTACGGTTCGACATCCTCCTGCGGGTCGCCCCTCCTCCGGTCCGCCGCATTCTCGCCGGCCTCTCCGCGCTGGTGACCCTCGTGCTGTTCGTACGGGCTCTGCCGCCCACCGCCGATTGGGTGGCCTTCATGGCCATCGACCGGACCTGGACGCTGGGGATCCGTTTCGACCTCCTGTTCTCGATCTATCTGCTGTTCATGGTGGCGGTGATCCTGCGGACCGGGCGCATTCTGGTGGGCCTGTTCGCGGCCCGGCCCGGGCGGGGCTGAAACATGTCGACCGGCTTTCTCGTGCTCCTGCTCGGCTTCCTGCTGATGGGAGCGATCGGCATGCCCGTCGGCTTCGCCATGATCAATGCCGGGGTCCTCTATCTCTGGGTCACCGGCCAGGATCTGGCGCTGGCCGCCGAGCAGGTCCTCAACAGCCTGTTCAACAGCTTCGTCCTGCTCGCCGTGCCGCTGTTCATCTTCGCCGCCAACGTCATGAACGCCGGAACCATCAGCAGCCGGTTGCTGGATTTCTGTCAGGCGCTGGTGGGCCGTTTCCGCGGCGGGCTCGCTCAGGTCAACATCGTCGCCTCGCTGATCTTCTCCGGCATGAGCGGTTCGGCGATCGCCGACGCGGCCGGCATCGGCCGGCTGATGATCGACATGATGCGGGAGCGGAATCGGTACACGCCCGGCTTCGCCGCCGCCATCACCGCCGCCTCGGCCACCATCGGCCCGATCATCCCGCCTTCGATCCCGATGGTCCTCTACGCCCTCGTCTCCAACACCTCGGTCGGTTATCTGTTCCTGGGCGGCATCCTGCCGGGGCTGATGATGGGCCTCGCCCTGATGGCCGCGGTGGCGGTGATCGCGCGGCGCCGGGACTTTCCCACCGAAGCGGCGGTCGCGCTTCGCGCCATGCCGCGGATCACCGCTCGGGCGTTTCCCGCCCTGCTGCTGCCGGTCATTCTCCTGGGGTCGATCTACGGCGGCGTCACGACGCCGACCGAGGCCGCCTCCATCGCCGCTGCCTACGCTCTGCTGCTCGCCTTCTTCGGCTATCGCGCGCTGTCGCTGCGCGGTCTCTACGCGGTGCTGGTCGAGAGCACGCGATCCAGCGCGGTGGTGACCCTGATCATCGCCGGCGCCTTCGTCGTCAACTATGTGGTGGCCGCCGAACAGGTTCCGGCGCGACTGGCCGAATGGCTGGCGGTCCAGGATGTCTCGCCCACGGCCTTCCTGCTGCTGGTGGCGCTCGCCTTCCTCCTGGCGGGCTGCTTTCTCGACGCCACCACCATGCTGCTCGTGCTGGTGCCGCTGGTGCTGCCCAGCCTCGACAGCCTCGGCATCGATCGCGTGCATTTCGGCGTGACCATCACCGTCAACATCATGATCGGCCTGATCACGCCCCCCTACGGCGTTCTGCTGTTCGTCATCAACGGCCTGACGGGGATCTCCTTGCGCGAGATCATCGCCGAGCTCTGGCCGTTCCTCCTGGTGCTCCTGGCGGCGCTGATCACGATGCTGCTGGTGCCGGAGACGGTCCTCTGGCTGCCGCGGCAGTTCGGTTACACCGGCTGAAGCCTCCTCGCCGTCTATCGCCGTACCACCAGCTTCACCCGTTGGCCGGGCTGCAGCGGCATCCCCTCACCGAGGGCGTTGAGGACGAGGAAATGCTCCCGCGGCAGTCGCTCCAGCTGCATGCGGGCCGCCAGCCGGTCCAGGCTATCGTTCGGGCCCACCCGGTGGACGGTGATGCGCAGCGGTTTCAGGCGCGCCGCCTCGGCCGGCGAGAGCAGCGTGAAGCTGTCGAGAAGGGCTTCGAAGCGGCGTCGCTCGGCGCGGTTCGCCCGCTTCGTCAGGTAGAGAAAGCGGTAAACCGTCCGTCCCCTGCCGGCGACGACCCCGAAGAAAGCGCGCCGCCTCTCCCCCTCGACCCACAGGCGGGCCACCCCGAGAGCGGCCTCGTAGCCGCGATCGGTGCGTCCCGGCAGGAGCTCGTCGAAATCGACTTCCTCGCCCAACTCGCGGCGCAGATAGCGGATCAGGGAGATGCCGGGATCCCGCCTCGCCATGTCGAACAGCAGGAGCCGCCCGCCCTCGCCCCGGCCGACCACCGCGTCGGGTCTGTTCTCGAGCCTGAAGCCTTCGGGGGCGGTGAAGCGGAACCGCAGGACGGGATGGACGAACCGCCGGCCCTCCACCCAGCCGTGAGCGGGGCTGTCGCCGAACACCATGCCGTCGATGGCCGTCAGCAGCCGGTCGCGGTTCTTCGTACCGCCGGCGGCCGCCATCGCCCGCTCGGCGGCGCGTTGGACGCGGGCCGGCGTGCGCGGATGGCTGGCGAGCCAGCCCGGGATGTCCTGTTCGCGACCGCCCCGGAGTCTGGTCCGGAGCTCGTCGTAGCGCTGCAGCGAGCCGAGGAAGGTGGCCATCGCCCGGGCATCGTAGCCGGCCCGCACCAGATAGCGGATCCCGAGTTCGTCGGCCTCGAACTCCTGCTGGCGCGAATAGCCCTGAACATAGGCCGTCGCCGCGAGCTCCCCGAGATCGGAGCCGAGCTCCGCCCCCTCGTCGCCGAGCAGCACCGCCCCCAGGATCGTGGCCCCGATGACCCCGATCTGTCCCAGGAGAGCCTGATCGTAGCGCAGCGCGGCGTGACGGGCGGCGACATGGCCGATCTCGTGCCCCAGCACGCCGGCCAGTTCGGCCTCGTCGTTGACGAGCGCGAGCAGCCCACGGGTCACGTAGACGTAGCCGCCGGGAAGTGCGAAGGCGTTGACGTCGGGCGTGTCGAGAACGGTGAAGGTGAAGCGCAGATCCGGGACGTCGGAGAGGCGGGCGAGACGTTGGCCGACCTCCCGCACGTAGCCGGCGAGTTCGGCATCCTCGTAGGCGCCGCCGAAGGCTTCGAGGATCTTGGGGTGTTCCTTGCGACCGATCCGGCGCTCCTCGGCCGGCGTCATCGAGGTGTATTGGAGTTCGCCGGTGGCCGGATTGCGCACCGGAGTGCAGGCGGCGAAGGTCAGGGGGACGAGAAGAAGGAGAACGGTCGCGCGGTCGCGGAAGAAGCGGGGCCGGGTCATTCCAGTACCTCGATCTGACGGCGATCCGTGACCTCGATCATGGGACCACCGGCCGGGAAAATCCAGCCACGGACACGGATTCGCTGACCCGCGAGCGCCTCCGGATCGAGCCCCGCGCGGCGGAAGTCGCGCAGGCGGGCGGTGCGGATGCGCACCGTGAAGTCGCGCCGCCGGTCGGCGCCGAAATTGAGGTAGAAGAAGACCCTCCCGCTCGCGCCCCGGCGCGGGCGGCCCTCGACGAGGGTGAAGCGCAGGGGGCGTGGCCGCACCCGATCGGCGGACTCCGGCAGTTCTCCTCCCGGCGACCAGATGCCGACCGCCGCCCGACGCGCTTCTTCCTCGATCGCGAGAAGCGCGTCGGCGATCTCGGCGGATGCCGTCAGGGGGTCGACGACGGCGAGCCCGTGTCGGACCAGCTTCCCTTGCAGCCATTCGCCGCCGCCATCGGCGAGCTGGGCGAGAAGGCGGCCGTAGCGGTCCCGGAGGAGCGGGCCTTCGGCGAGCCGCAGGGCGCCTCCCGGGGCGAACTCCGCGAGCAGCGCCGAAGGCGCGAGCCGGCTCCGTTCCGGAAGCCGGATCCCGCCGGGCAGCAGGGTGCGGCCGTCGGCGAGGAGAAAGGCGGGCCCTTCGACGGTCTTCGTGACCTCGACCGGGGACGACCAGCGGAAGGTCGGGGTTTCGCCGGCCGTCGTCGGCCCGGCGGGAAGGAGGATGGTGAGCAGGAGGAGCAGCCGGGCGAGGCGGCGAGCGGCTCTTGTCCCGCGGCTTTTCGGACTGATATAAGGGCGGTCGCGCGCCCGTAGCTCAGCAGGATAGAGCATCGGATTCCTAATCCGGGGGTCACAGGTTCGAATCCTGTCGGGCGCGCCAGCTTTCCGCAAGGCCTCCGACCTCCCGGCGGCATCCGCCGCTTCGAAAGGCGTCGGCCACGAGGGTCCGCTCGCCGCTCATGACCCGGGCGGAGAGCGTGCCGGTCTCGGGCAGGGTCTCGTCGCAGTAATGGCGTGCGAGCGGCGGATAGCTCGCAACCGCCGGCAGCCGTCGGGCGAGATCCGGCGATCGCGCGGGCCGGACCACCGCCCGCGCCCGCATCCGGCCCGGCGCGGTGGTGCCGAACAGCCGCAGATGGTCACTCGCCACCGCCGCCGCTTCCTCGGGATCGGGATCCGGCTCGTGGATTCGACACCGGCACACGGGAACAGATCGCCGGCCCCGATGGCGACGGCGCCGGCCGCCCGGTGGACCTTCTGCATCGAGGAGCCGCAGAAATGGGTGACGGTGATCCCGGCCGGGGCATGCGGGAGCCCGGTCGGGAAGGCGGCGGGCCGGGCGAGGTCGAGGCCCTGCCCGGCTTCGGGAAAGGTGGAGCCGATCATCGGATCCTCGATCGCCTCGGGTGGCAGCGGATGGCGCTCCATGAAGCCGGCGAGGGTCCGTGCCAAGGGATCGTCGGCCGGGTGCGGCGAAGCGCCCCCCTGCCGGCGAAATGAAAGGAGCGAGCGTGCGCGACCGCAGATCATGCGTTTCCGGGCATGTCGGAACCCCGCGACTCACGGATCCTCGACGTTCCCGTCGATCGCCGGTTCCCGCCCTCCGCGCTGCCGGCGGGCCGTCGTCTGCGCAGTTCCTCGGCGAGAAGTTCCTTCTTGGAGAGCTTGCCGATCATCGTCTTCGGCAGCTCTTCCCGGAACTCGATCTCCCGCGGGAGCTCGTAGGGGGCCAGCCGGGGTCTCAGGAAGTCGATCAACGCTCCGGCGTCGAGCACGGCGCCTTCCCTGAGCCTGACGAACGCCTTCGGCACCTGTCCGCGCTTCTCGTCGGGAATGCCGATCACCGTCACTTCCAGCACCGCCTCGTGCTCGTAGATGGCTTCCTCCACGGTCCGCGGATAGACATTGTGTCCGTGGACGATGATCAGATCCTTGATCCGGTCGACGAGGTAGAAATAGCCTTCCTCGTCCATGTAGCCGACATCGCCGGTGCGCAGGGTGCCGTCGACGAAGGCCCGGGCGGTCTCCTCCGGCTGACGCCAGTATCCTTTCATGACCTGCGGGCCGCGCAGGCAGAGTTCGCCCCGCGCGTCCGGCGGCAGGCGTCGCCGCGGATCCTCGAGGTCGCGGATCTCCACTTCGGTGCCGGGGATCGGCAGGCCGATGGAGCCCGCCTTGATGCGCCCGCCGGGGGGATTGCAGGTGACCACCGGCGAGGCTTCGGTGAGACCGTAACCTTCGACCACCACGCAGCCGGTGTTGGCTTCGAACCGTTCCTTGACCTCGGCCGGCAGCGAGGCGCCACCGGAAATGCAAAAGCGCAGCGAAGTGAGGTCGAATTTGCGCAGTGCCGGAGCCTGGTTCATCGCCGCGAGCAGGGTCGGCACCACGGGGAACAGGGTGGGACGACGCCGGTGGATGGTCCGCAGCACCTGGGTCAGGTGGAAGCGGGGCAGCAGGACCATCTCGGCGGCGATGCCGATGGCGAGGTTCATCACCACCGTCATCGCGAACACGTGAAAGAGTGGCAACACGCCGAGCATGCGTTCCTCGCCGGGAACCCTGCTCGGATCCCAGGCGATCACCTGTTCGCGGTTGGCGACCAGATTGGCGTGGGTGAGGATCGCTCCTTTGGGGGTCCCGGTGGTGCCGCCCGTGTACTGGAGCACGGCGATGTCGTCGGCCGACACCGCGACCGGTTCGAAGCGGTGGCCGGAGGCGATCAGCCGCTCGAACGGGACGACCGGCGCGTCGAACGGCGGGCGGGCGCGTTCGCCGCGCTTGAAGAGACGGAACAGGAGTCCGGTGGTCGTCGGCAGGGCGGCCGCCATCGAACAGAGGATGATGCGTTCGAGGCCACCGCGACGCGCGATGGCCAGCGCCTTGGGCAGCATCAGGGCCAGATCCATGGTCACGAGGAGCCGGCACGCGCTGTCTTCGAGCTGTCGCTCGAGTTCGGCCTCGCTGTAGAGCGGGTTGCAGTTGACGACGATCCCGCCGGCTCGGAGAATTCCGTAGTAGCAGGCGACATAGTAGAGCGTGTTGGGCAGCAGCAGCGCCACCCGGGTGCCCTTCTCGACGCCGAGTGCCTGCAGCCCGCGGGCCACGGCCTCGCTCATCGCGGCGAGCTCGGCATAGCTGCAGCTCCGGCCGAGAAAATTCACCGCGGGACGGTCGGGAAACCGCTCGGCGGCACGGTCGAGGGCGGCGAACAGCGGTTCCTCGGGCGGCTCGAACCGCCAGGAAACGCCGGGCGGATAGACGTCCAGCCAGGGCGGAGACTGTCGGACCTCGGTCATGGTCGCACCTTCCGCGCCGATCGCCGCCCGCACGGGCCGTCGGGAAACCGCTCGTCCGGGCCGGCCGTTCCGCCGCCGGTCACAGGTCTTCGGAATCGAGGATCCGCTCTGGGCGCGTCGGGGTCAAGGATATCCGCAGGCTCTCGGGATCCGCCGGGGACCGCGGCCGGTGCATCCCCGGCCCCGACCCGTTCCTCGTCGCGAACCGTGGAACCCGCCGGTACGTCCTCCCCGGCAGCGGATCGGAAGTTCCGATGCAGCGGCTTCGGTCGCCGGAAGGTGCGGTCGGCCGGCCTTCATCCGCCTGCGGCGTGGGATGGTCGGGGCTGGCCGGGCGTTTCGGGCAGGAGACCGGCCAATCCGGCGATTTCCGCCCGCCAGCGGGCGATGGTGAGCAGCGGATCCGCCCGGCCTTCCACCCTCTCGCCGAGACGCTCTTCGAAGCGGCGGGCGCGAAGGCCGATCTCGGGCCAGCCGAAACTCCCGGCCGAACCGGCGAGGCGATGGAGGATGGTGCGCATTTCCGCATGCACATCTTCGGCCGGCCGCACGCCGCTTTCGAAGGCCTCGACCGCTTCCCCGAGGGCGACGAGATCCCTGCGGACCCGTTCCATGAAGCGGCTCCGCAGCGCTTCGAGATCGGGGCCCGGCGCCCTGGTCACGGGCAGCCGCACAGCCGGCGGACGTCCGCCGCCAGGGTCATCGGGTCGAAGGGCTTGGCGATCACCCCCAGGGCCCCGAGGGACAGATAGCGCTCCACTTCCCGCGGCTGGACCTTGGCGGTCATGAAGATCACCGGGGGTGGCGCCGTTTCGCTCCCGGCCGCCAGGCGCTCGAAGGTTTCGATGCCGTCCATCTCCGGCATCATGACGTCGAGAAGCACGACATCCGGCCGGACGGCGGCGACACGATCGAGCGCCTCCCGGCCCGAGGCGCAGGAAGTGACCGCGAGACCGCCCACGGTCCCGAGGGCGAGCTCCACGAGGGCCCTGATGTCGGGATCGTCCTCGACGCAGAGCACGTGGTCCACTTTGCCGGGCGGCACGGGGCGCGCAGCGTCGTCGTCTTTCTTTTCCGCGCCGTCACCGACGCTCAGAACGGGAGGTTCGCCGAGTAACACCGGTCCTTTCCTTTCATCCGTTCACGCCGCACGGGGAAGCTCGATATGGAACGTCGAACCCCGACCCGGCCCGGTTTCGAAACCGCAGGAGCCGCCGAGACGTTCGACGATCGCCTTGACGATGGCGAGCCCCAGGCCGGTTCCCCGGCCGCGCCGCTGGTCGGAACTGTCCGCCTGGGCGAATTTCTCGAACAGGCGCGGCTGGAACTCGGGAGGGACCCCGGGGCCCCGATCGGTGACGGCGATCCGAAAGCGGGAGTCGGCGACGGACAGGCAAACGCGCACCTTTTCGCCCGGTGGCGAGAACTTGACGGCATTGGCGAGGAGATTGCCCACCGCCTGGGCGAGGCGGCCGGGATCGGTGCGACAGGAGAGTTCCGCGGCCGGAAGTTCGAGCTCCAGTTCGATGCCGAACTCGGTGGCGTAGGAGTCGTATTGCGCGAGGAGCTCACGGAGGAAACCGCCGAGTTCGACCGGTTGCGGCTCGAAGTGCAGCCCCCCGTTCTCGATCCGTTCGAGATCGAGCAGATCGTCGACCAGCAGCTTCAGCCGGTCGCCGTTGCGGGCGGCCACTTCGAGAAGCTCGCGGGCCTGCTCGTCGAGCCGTTCCCCGTGCAGCCCGCGCAGCAGCCGCAGGGCTCCGAGGAGCGCGGTGAGGGGGGTTCGCAGTTCGTGACTGACCACCGACACGAACTCGTCCTTCATCCGCTCGACGAGCCGCTGTTCGGTGACGTCCTGGCAGACACCGTAGAGGCCCCCCGGCCGGTCGGGCGTCTCGGGCTGGCGGCGGAGCTCGACCCGGAAGAAGCGGGGAGCACCTTCCGGCGGGCGAACCGCCAGCAGGAGTTCGCGCGAGCTGGCACCGGCGCGAAGATCGCGGATCGCCCGGAGGAGCTGCGTCCGGGCCGCCGGTTCGAGGATCCGCAGTACGGACCGCAGGGTCGCCGTGAAGCCGTCGCGATCGCGTCCGATCAGCCGGAAGAGCTGTGCGGAGAAGCCGATTTCGCGATCGCCCGGACGCCACCACCAGTCGCCCATCCGGGCCAGGGCCTGCGCTTCCTCGAGCTGTGCTTCGCGACGTCGCAGCGCGTTCTCGAGCCGGGCGCGTTCGATGGCCGTGGAAAGCGTGCGTTTCAGGAGGTTGCCGTCGACCGCGCTCTTCGGCAGATAGTCCTGCGCGCCGCGCAGGACGGCGCGTCTCGCGAGGGCCAGATCGTCTTCGCCGAGGCCCGAGAGGACGACGATCGGCGTTTCCGGTGCCGCCGCCCGCAGCCGCTCGATGACCTCGATGCCGATTCCGTCCGGCAGCAGCAGATCGAGCAGCACGATATCGGCGGGCTCCCGGCGGAGACTTTCGAGGGCCTCGCCGAGCCGGCTGGCCCAGCGTACCTCGAAATCACCGGCCTCGGCCATCAGCTCGCGGGTGAGCCGGGCGTCGGCGACATTGTCCTCGACCAACAGGACACGGCAGGGGTTTCCGGTCGTCCCGATCTCTTCGAGCTGCACGCCCTGCGCCATCGCCTTCCGGCCCCTTCACAGCCGCCTCGTTCGCGCAGCCGGAACCTAGGGCCGAGGCGTAAATTCTCGGTTAACGTGCCTTCCCGAACTCAGAAATCACGGCGATAGTTGGGCGCCTCGCGGGTGATGGCGATGTCGTGCACATGGCTTTCGCGCACGCCGGCATGGGTGACCCGGAGGAAGCGGCGGCGGGTCTGCAGCGACGGGATGTCGGGGTTGCCGGTGTAGCCCATCGCCGCCTTCAATCCGCCGACGAGCTGATGGATGACCGTCGCCACCGGTCCCCGATAGGGGACCCGCCCCTCGACCCCCTCCGGGACGAATTTGAGGGTGTCGGAAATTTCCTGCTGGAAGTAGCGGTCGGCGGATCCTCGGGCCATCGCCCCGATCGAACCCATGCCCCGGTAGGCCTTGTAGGAACGCCCCTGGAAGAAGAACACCTCGCCCGGCGCTTCGTCGGTGCCGGCGAACATCGAGCCGATCATGGCGCAATCGGCGCCGGCGGCGATGGCTTTCGCGAGATCGCCGGAGGAGCGGATGCCGCCGTCGGCGATGACCGGCACCCCGCGTTCGCGGCAGGCCCGCACCGCCTCGAGAATGGCGGTGAACTGGGGCACGCCGACTCCGGCGACGATCCTCGTGGTGCAGATGCTGCCGGGTCCGATTCCCACCTTGACGGCGTCGGCACCGGCCTCGATCAGCGCCCGGGCGGCCTCGGCCGTGGCCACGTTGCCGCCGACGATCTGGGCATCGTTGGAAAGCCGGCGAATGCGGGCCACCGTCTCCAGCACGCCCCTGGAATGGCCGTGGGCGGTGTCGACGACGACGACATCGGCTCCCGCCTCGATCAGGGCCATCGCCCGGGCCACACCCGTTTCACCGGTACCGGTGGCGGCGCCGACCCGTAGCCGTCCCTGTTCGTCCTTGACCGCCTCCGGAAAGCGCCGCGCCTTCTCGATGTCCTTGACCGTCACGAGGCCGACGAGGCGATAATCCTCGTCCACCACCAGCAGCTTCTCGATCCGGTGCTGATGCAGGAGCCGCATGGCCTCGCTCCGGGAAACCCCCTCGCGGACCGTGACCAGCCGGTCGGCGGTCATCAGTTCCCGGACCGGCACCGAGGTGTCGGCGACGAACCGGACGTCGCGATTGGTGAGGATGCCCACCAGACGTCCCGTCTCGGGGTCGGTGACCGGGAGGCCGGAAATCCCGTGTTCGGCCATGATCCGAAGCGCTTCGGCGACCGGGACTTCGGGGCTCACGGTCAGCGGATTGACGACCATCCCGGCCTCGAACTTCTTGACCTGGGCCACCTGAGCCGCCTGTTCCTCGGTCGTCATGTTCTTGTGGATGATGCCGAGACCGCCATTCTGCGCCATGGCGATCGCCATCGGCGCCTCGGTCACCGTGTCCATGGCGGCGGCGACGAGGGGAATGGCGAGACCGATCCGCGCCGTGAGCCGCGTCCGCACCTCGGTCTGCGCCGGCAGCACCTCGGAATAGGCCGGCGCCAGCAGGATGTCGTCGAAGGTGAGCGCCTCGGTGAAGACGGGCTCTTGGGGCGCGTCCATGCTGTCCTCGCGGGCTTCGTCGGAGACCGCCCTTTTCATACGTCGGCCTCCGGCGGTTGGCTAGTTCGGCTGTACGGAGGCTCCCGGATGGGATACACGATTATTTAACGGTTTCGCATGTTCAATCTTGCGCGGATATGCGCGACAGGAACTGGGCGGTAGCCGGCATGGCGCGTCGTTCACGGCATACGGCCGATGCGGGAACCGAGCGCTCCCTCCGGGAACTGAAGGAGCGCTGGCGTCGGCTGGTGGCCAGGGCACCGGAGGCCATCGTCATCCTCCAGGACCGTCGGGTACGCTTCGCGAACGTCACCGCCGCCCGCATGTTCGGTGCCCGTTCTCCCTCCCAATTGCTGGGGCTTCCGGTCCGGCAATTCATTCATCCCCGTGACCTCCGGCGGGCGACCGGGCGGGTTCTCCAGGTGCTGCGTACGGGTCGTTCGCCGCGTTACGTCGACCTCCTCTATCGGCGGCTCGACGGCAGCACTTTCATCGGCTGCGGGCGACCGGTGCGGATCACCGAGAAGGGGCGGCCCGCGATCCTCGGCATCATCCGTGACGTCACCGCCGAACGGCATGCCCTGGAGGAGCTCGCGCGGAGCGAGGCGCGTCTGCGCGATTTCGCGGAGCTCGCTTCGGACTGGTTCTGGGAGACCGACGAGGAACTCCGCTACGTCTGGTTCTCGGAGAATGTCTCCCGTATCGCCGGGCTGGAACCGGAGTGGTACCATGGCAGGAGCCGGCTCGAGGTTCTGCGCGCGGGCATGGATCCGGCACAGCTCGAATCCCATCGCCGCGTGCTGGAACGGCGGCTGCCGTTCCGGGATCTCGACGTGCGCCTGGTCGGCTCCGAAGGACACCATTACTGGGTCCGAAGCAACGGCAAACCGATCTTCGACTCCGAGGGCGTGTTCCGAGGCTATCGGGGTACCGGTCGCGACATCACGGCCGTCAAGCAGGTGGAGCTGGGGGGCCGGCGGGAGAAGGAACGCTACCGCAAGCTCATGGACATGTTGCCGGACGCCGTGGTGGTCCACAGCAGGGGGAAGATCCGGCTCGCCAATGCGGCGATGGCCCAACTGACGGGTGCCGACCGGCCCGAGGATCTGGTCGGGCGACACGTCCTCGAATTCGTGCATCCGGACGATCACCATCTCGCGCGGGCCCATGCCGAGGAGATCGCCCGTCGGGGACGGGGGGCGATGAAGCATGTCAGGATCCTGCGTCCGGACGGCGGTCTCAGACTGGTGGAGAGTCGTGCCGCCCTGCTCGAAGATGGCGAGGAGCCGGAGATCCTGGTGGTCGGCATCGACGTCACCGAGCTCCACCGAAGCCGGATGGAACGGGAACGTTCCGAGCGCCGTTACCGGCAGCTCGTCGATCTGTCACCGGATGCCGTCATCCTCCATCGGCGAGGCACCGTGCTGTTCGCCAACGAGCAAGGGGCGAAACTCTTCGGATTTGCGAGCCCCGCGGAGATGATCGGTCGCCAGGCCCTGGATCGCATTCATCCCTCCGATCGGCGCATCGTGGCCGAACGTTGGAAGCGGCTGGAGCGCGGTGAGACGGTGGGTGCCGTGGAGGTCCGTCTGCATCATCCCGACGGTTCCCGGCGGATCATCGAAAGCCGGGTGACCATGCTGGAGGAGGACGGGGAGAAGATCGTCCTTTCCGTGGCCCGCGACATCACCGACCGACGAAAAATGGAGGACGATCTGCGCCGGCTCGCGCTGCGCGATCCGCTGACGGGTCTCGCCAACCGGGCCGTTCTGCGGGACAATCTCGAGCGGGCCATCGCCTTCGCCCGTCGTCACCGCCGCCCGGGCGCCCTGCTTCTGATGGACCTCGACGGTTTCAAGGCGATCAACGACACGCTCGGCCATGCCGCGGGGGATGCATTGCTGGAGGCGCTGGCCGTACGGCTCCAGGGGGCGGTGCGGAAATCGGATCTGGTCGCCCGCCTCGGCGGCGACGAATTCGCCATCCTGCTGCACGCGCTCGAGAGCCCGAAAGCCGCCGACGATGCCGCCCACCGGGTGATCCGGGCGGTGGAACGCCCGTTGCGGGTCGCCGGACACGAGCTGCGTCCGCGCTGCTCGATCGGCATCGCGCTGCTGCCCGAACACGGCGATTCCGCGGACGCCCTGCTCAAGGCGGCCGATCTCGCGCTCTACGAGGTGAAGCGGGAGCGCAAGGAGCGGCGTCGGATGGCCGTCTACACCGAAACGCTCGCCGAAGAGGTGGCACGGGAACATCGGGTCGAAAACGCGCTGCGCCGGTACATCGCGGAAGGGCGGATGGTGGTCCACTACCAGCCGGTCTACGAGCTTCGCAGTGGGCGGATCATCGGTGTCGAGGCGCTGGTCCGATGGCCGGAAGGGACGGAGGAAGGGCGCGTCGATCCGGAGCTGTTCGTGCGTATCGCCGAACAGCGGGGCCTCGTCGAAGAGCTCGATCGGCTGGTCCTCGCGACGGCGGTACGGGAGATGGGGGCCTTGAGCCGCGAACTCGGCCGCTGGCTGCGTCTCGCGGTCAACATATCGCCGCGGGAACTCGTCGAGGAAAGCTACGCGGTGCGGTTGATCGACATGGTCCGGAAGAGCGGCTTCCGTCCCGACCGGCTCGAACTGGAACTCACCGAGCGTATGTTCCTCGAACAATCCACCGAGGTGGCGCGCGCGTTCGAATATCTGAAACACGCCGGTGTCTCCCTCGCGATCGACGACTTCGGCACCGGCTACTCCTCGCTCGTCTATCTCAAGCGGTTTCCGATCCGCTGCCTCAAGCTGGATCGCTGTTTCGTCGAAGGGTTGCCCGGGGACGCGGAGGATCGCGCGATAGTCGATGCCGTGGTAGGTCTGGCCCGGGCGATCGAGATCGAGGTGCTGGCCGAAGGAATCGAAACCCGTGAGCAGCTCGATCATCTGATCGCAGCCGGGTGCGGGGAAGGTCAGGGGTACTACTGGTACCCGCCTCTTCCCTACGAACGGTTGCGCGAGGTGGTACTCGCCGGGGAACGGGGGGGACAGGGCCGGACCGCGGAGGAAATGGTCTTCCCCTCACCCCGAGGGGCAGCGGAAACGCTGGACGTCGGGGCGGACCCATAGCGCGCCGCTTCGGCGTCGTAGGCGGGAAAACCCACCCGTTCCCGGAGATCGGCGAAGGGCAGCAACAGCTCGCCCGCCTCCCGGCCGGCGGCGAGAGCGGCCAGGGCCCGTTCCATCGCCTTGATCGCCGCCGACAGGAGAGTCAGCGGATAGGCCACGATCCGGAAGCCGATCGCCTCGAGTCGGGCCGGCGGCAGGAGCGGCGTATCGCCCCCTTCCACCATGTTGGCCATGCAGGGCCGGGAGGTCGCGGCGCAGAAAGCCCGCATTTCCTCGACACAGCGCGGCCCTTCGAGAAACAGGATGTCGGCGCCCGCCGCCTCGAAGGCACGGATGCGTCGCAACGCTTCCTCCATGCCGTGCGTCGCCCGGGTGTCGGTGCGGGCCATCACCAGGATCTCGGCGCCCTCGTCGCGGGCCTCGCAGGCGGCGCGGATGCGGGTCACCGCCTCCTCGAATCCGACCACCTGCTTGCCGCGGGTATGACCGCAGCGCTTGGGCCAGAGCTGATCCTCGATCATCACGCAGGCGAGACCGGCACGGGCATACTCGCGGACCGTGCGCTTGACGTTGACGGGACCGCCGTAGCCGGTGTCGCCGTCGCCGATCACGGGAATCGACACTGCCCCGCAGATGTCGCGGGCCTGATCGCGCATTTCGCCGAAACTGACGAGACCCGTATCCGGCAACCCGAGCCGGGCGGCGGAGACGGCGAAACCGCTCATGAAGGTGAGGGGAAAACCGGCCCGCTCGATCAGCCGTGCGGAGAGGGCGTCGAAGCAGCAGGGCATGACCAGCAGACCCGGGCGGGCGAGGAGGCGACGAAGCGATTCGGCGGGAGACATCGACAGGCTCCGGAGGCTTCGGACGTCGTCTCGCTAAGGGGGAAGGCGTCGGTCGTCAACGCGAGATGGTGGGATGCGCACCCTGGCCGTCGCTGCACCGGTGGAGGGGAACGAAGCCCACCACCCCGCCGGTACCGCGCAGGATCGCGACTTCGACCCGGTAGACCTCGGCGAGACGTCGTGGCGTCAGGACCCGTAGCGGCGGGCCATGGGCGCGGAGCCGGCCGCCGTCGAGCAGCAGCAGGTGGTCGGCGTAGCGTGTCGCCAGCGAAAGATCGTGAATCGCCACCAGTGCGATCCCGCCGCTGTCCCGGACACTGGCCCTCAGATGCTCGAGAATTTCGATCTGATGATGGAGATCGAGAGCGCTGGTCGGCTCGTCGAGCAGCAGGACCGAGGGGGAACGCAGCAGAAGCTGGGCGAACATCACGAGTTGCCGTTGTCCGCCGCTCAGGGTGGAAAACGGACGGTCGGCGAGGTGGGCGACATCCAGCCGCTCGAGGACGGCGAAGGCGGCCTCGACCGATCCTGGATCGAGGCGCCAGCCGAGCTGGTGATGAAGGCCGAGAAGGACCGTCTCCAGCACCGTGAGAACCGTATCGGCGCCGTGATTCTGCGGCATGTAGGCGACGATGCGGGATCGTTCGATGGCCGACATGCGCTCCAGGGATCGCCGATCGTAACGGATCCGGCCACGATAGGGAACGAGCCCGGCGATGGCCCGCAGCAGGGTCGACTTTCCGGCACCGTTGGGTCCCACCAGGGCGGTGACGGTACCCGCGCTCAGCTCGAATCCCGCGGGGTGGAGCACGGTCTCCGGACCGTAACGGACCTCGAGCTTCTCGATCACGAGAATCATCTCGCCCCTCCGCCGCGACGCAGGATGAGAACGAAGAAGAAGGGCAGCCCGGCGACCGCGGTAACGATGCCGATCGGCACCACTGCACCGGGCGAGATCAGCTTGGAGAGGATCGAGGCCGCCGAGAGCATGACGGCTCCGCAGAGTGCCGCCAAGGGCAGGAGAAAACGTTGATCTTCGCCCACCAGCATTCGGGCGACATGGGGAGCCACCAGCCCCACGAACCCGATGGTTCCGACGAAGCTCACCGCGGCGGCGGTCAGCAGGGACACCGCCAGGAATACGCGCAGCCGCAGTCGCTCCACGTCGATGCCGAGGCTTCTGGCCCGTTCCTCCCCGAGCCGCAGCGCGGTCAGGCGCCAGACGTCCCGGGCGAGCAGGGGAAGCACGGCGAAGAGAACCACCGCCGTGACCGCCACCGTCTGCCAGCTCGCCTTGAGCAGGCTGCCGAAAAGCCAGAAGACGATTTCCTGGAGTGTCTCGGGCGAAGCCAGGTACTGGACGAGAGAGAGAAGGGACTGGAACAGGAAGAGAATGGCGATACCCGCCAGCACCATGATGCCGGAGGACAATCCCCGCAGTCTTCCCACCGCGTAAATGGCGGCGCAGCCGGTGATGGCGCCGAGGAAGGCGAAGCCGGGTACCGCCCATTCGGTCCGGCCGAAGAGAGCGGCTCCCGAGAGAATGGCGACGGCGGCGCCGAACCCGGCGGCGGCCGAAAGACCGAGCGTATAGGGACTGGCGAGCGGATTGTCGAGAATGGTCTGCATTTCCGTACCGGCGATGGCGAGCGAGGCGCCCACCACCACCGCGGTCAATGCCATCGGCAGTCGGATCTCCCAGACGATGGTGGAAACCATGCCCTGCGGTGTGGTCGTGGGCGACAGGAGGGCCATCGACACCTCCCCGAGGGGCAACATCGCGGGGCCGGTCAAAATGTCGAAAAGGAGGGTGATCGACAGCAGAACGAACGCGGTCACGAGGGTGAAGGCGCGTCGGCGGGCCCGTGTCCGTTCCCGCTGCCTGGCGGAGCTCACGGTCGATGCCATGACGGTGGATCCCGGAAAGGGGAGACCGGCCGCCTCCGGCGGCCGGTCCGGTGATCAGGCGCCGAAGTAGGAAACCATGAAGGCACCTTCGGCACGGATCGGGAGATAATTTTCGTAATGAGCCTGGAGCGTTCGCAGGGGATCCTCGTCCCGGAACGCCTCCGGGTACAGAACCTTGGCGATGTACTGGAGATACGCGTAGTCGTGAAGGGTTCGGGCGCCCCCGTGATAGAGTGCGTGGATACGCCGTTCGCGAACCGCCTGCAGCCGCTGCCAGCCGGGCCGCTCGAGATAGGGAGCGAGCCGGCGTCGGGTGATTTCCGGATCGACACCGAATCCCATGAGCACCGCCCGGTCGCGGTTGGTCCAGTAGGACCCGGCGATGAAGACGGCTTCGGGATCTGCGGCGAGCACGTATTCGGGGTTGAGGGGCCCCCAGCGCGAGACCCTGCCACGGGCGATATTGGCACCACCCGCCAGCTCGATCAGGCGGCCCCACATGACGTCGCCGTAGCTGTTCCCCACTTCCCCGGCCCCCTTGTTGCCGAGTTCCACGTAGACGGCGGGGCGTTCGCCGCCGGCCGCAGCCACCCGGCGGACCACTTCTTCGACGGCGGTGGCGTAAGTATCCGCCAGGCGTGCTGCCCGCTCCGGCCGGCCGAGAAGCTCTCCGAGGAGACGGGTACTGATAACATGCCGCTCGACACTCTGGGTGTTGTAATCGAGCACGACCACCGGAACTCCCGCGGCTTCCAGCTGGGCGACTGCGGAGCCGAGGCCGCGATACTGCCACTCCGCGAGGATCACGAGATCGGGATCCAGGGAGAGCACCTTCTCGACACTGAAGGTGCCGGCGTCGACCTCCCCCACGTCGGCGATATCCGAGAGACCGGGAAGCGCCGAGAGATAGGCCTTCCATTGCGAATTCCGCCAGCCTTCCCAGGCACCCCGGGAGATGCCCACGAGCCGTTCATGAGCGCCGGGGCCGCCGACGGCGAGGTAATCCTCGAAATAGAAGCCGAGAACGATCCTGGCGACATCCCGCGATACGGTCACCCTGCGATCGAGGACGTCGGTAACGGCGACTCGGGGAGCGGCCCGCACGACGGCGGGAGCCGCAATCGAGGCCAGTGCCGCGATCGTGAAGCGGCGACGCGAAAGGACATGATGATACGACACCGTCATTTCCTCCGTGACGGATGGGAACGGACGAAGGGTCGCCCGTCCTTCCGTGGACGGGCGCTCAGCCGATGGAGAGGAGGAAGCGTGGCGGTGCCCTGGGGCGGGGATCACCTTTGCGGAGGTGGTCTGGAAGGGGAGCAGGATTCGCGACCGGAACGATCCGTTCGACGAGCTCCGGCTCGCTCAGCGGAACGGCGACCGCTGTCGGAAGGGGGCTTTTGGAACAGGAAAGCCGCTGACAAAGCTGACAGTCGTTGGATGTGCCCGGGAGCTCCTCGGAAGGTGCCGGGCGTTCCCGCCCCTCCGCGTCGATGTAGAGGACGCGGGTGCCGAGCGGTGAACAGACGACGATCCGGGTGAGACCGTCGGTCACGGCTTCGGCCCGCAGCATCCCCGCCGGACCGTTCCCCCACAGCAGTCCGAAAAGAAGAGCGATCAGGGCCAGCAGCGCTGTCCCGGGACGTCCCCGCTGGCGGATGCGGGAGCTTTCGGCCGGGTCGCGGGGGGTCATGCCACGTCGCATCCTCACAGCTCGAAGGGAATGTAGAGGACGATGTCGGGCAGGAGATAGAGGGTCACGGCGGTACCCAGCATGATGACGATGAACGGCCAGACGCCCAGCGCCACATCCGCCACCGATGTCCGGGCCACCGCCTGGATGACGAAGAGATTGAGACCCACCGGCGGGGTGATGAGGGCGCATTCGATCATCACCACGAAGAAGACCCCGAACCAGATGGGATCGATGCCGAGCGGCAGGAGCGCCGGATAGAGGACCGGCATCATCAGCAGCAGCATCGACAGGGCTTCGAGGAAACAGCCCATCAGCAGCAGCACGAGAGCGGCGATGGCGATGAAGGCGGCCGGCGTGTCGAAGGTCTGGATGATCAGCGAGGAGAGATCCTGCGGCAGACGGTAGAGGGTGATCGCCTTGCCGAACAGCTTGGCCCCGACGAGGATGAGGAAGATGGTGACGGTGGTGGCCATGCTGTTGCGGACCGCCTCGACGAGGATCTTCCGGTTCAGGCGCCGCAGTATCGGCCCAGTGAGGATCAGGGAACCGGCGAATCCCACCGCCGAGGCCTCGGTCGGGGTGAAGGCGCCGATGTAGAGCCCGCCGACCACCACCACGGCGAGCACGAAGGTGGGCAGGGCCCGCAGGGTCGCCACCCGCCGTTCCTTCCAGCTCGCCCGCGGGGAGGGCGTGTATCCGCCGAACCAGGCGGCATGGGCCATCGCGTAGAGGATGAACAGGGTCGCCAGCAGGATCCCGGGCCCGATGCCGGCGAGAAAGAGGCTGATGATGCTTTCCTCGGTGACCACCCCGTAGATGATCATCGGAATCGAAGGCGGGATGAGGATGCCGAGGGTGCCGCCGGCGGCGAGAAGGCCGAGCACGAAGCGGCGCTCGTAGCCGCGCTGGATCATCTCCGGGATGGCCACCGTGCCGACGGTGGCGGCGGTCGCCACCGAGCTTCCGGAGATCGCCGAAAAGAGGGCGCAGGAAATGATCGTCGCCACCGCGAGGCCGCCCGGCCAGTGCCCGACCCAGGCCTGCACCGCGGCGAACAGGTCCCGGCCGATGCCGCCCTTGAGCAGGATGTTGCTCATCAGGAGGAAGAGCGGCACGGCGAGGAGGATGAAATTGTCGACCGTGCTCAGCAGCGCCTGGGGCGCCATCAGCGGCGAGAAGCCGCCGGCGAGGAGCAGAACGAGACCGAGGCCGCCGAGAGCGAAGGCGACGGGTACGCCGACCGCGAGCAGCAGCAGCAACAGCAGGAGAATGAGGAGCGCCGTCACACCCGGTCCTTCGTCTCAGCCGACATCGGAGGCCAGGCGCAGGCTGGCCTCGGGATCGCGCCACAGACGGACGAGCTCGATCAGGCATTGGATCAGCAAGAGGGCGATGCCGATGGGCACGGCGATCTCCGCCGCCCAGAGCGGCATGTCGAGCATGGTGGCGGTCTTGCGGCCGAGCCGGGCCGATTCCACCGTGATGAGAATGGCGTAATAGAGGGTGATGGCGCTGAAGGCGGCGATGAACAGCAGCGTGAAGCTCGCCGCGAGACGGCGCAGCAGCGGTGGCAGCCGATCGTAGATCAGGCCCACCGCGATCAGCCGCCGGTTCTTGAGAGTCCAGGCGGCGGCGAGCCAGGTGGCCCAGATCTGGGCGAGGCGGGACAGTTCTTCGGCCCAGATGGTCGGCGCATTGAAGAAGTAGCGCATGACCACCTCGTAGGACAGCATCAGCCCCACCAGGAAGAACAGCCAGGCCGACAGGTCCGCCAGCCGGTCGATGATCCGTCCGTAGCTCATGCCGGCAGCCGGAGGTGGCCGGACGGCGGGCCCGGCCACCTCCGTCTTTCCCGTCTCGTGGTTGCGGTCAGAGTTTCTTGGCTTCCTCGACCAGCCTGGTGCCGAGCTCGCCGGCCTCCTTGGAGAACAGCTCGAACATCGGCTGGCTCGCCTCCCGCCAGGCGGCCATCTCTTCGGGCGTCGGATCGTAGACCGTCATTCCGCTCTCGACGGCGTATTTCGCGGCATCCTCCTCGATCTCGACGATCCGCGCGTTGATCGCCTTCTCGGCGTTGGCGGCGGCCTTGGAGATGATTTCGCGTTCCTCGTCGCTCAACCCCTGCCAGACCTTCTCGTTGATGACCACCACGAACTCGATGGCGGCGATGGGCACCCGCGTGACCGCGTCCATCACCTCGTTGAGCTTGCGGGACTTCACGGTGGTGATGCCGGTCATGCCGATGTCCACCACGCCCCGCTGGTAGGCGAGGAACTGCTCGGAGCCGGAGGTGAGGACCGGCTTGCCGCCGACCACCTCGACCCATTTCCCGAGGGTCTTGCCGAACACCCGGACCTTCTTGCCCTCGACGTCCCCGGGACCGTGCAGCGGCTCCTTCTTGGAGAGCAGGATGGTGTTGCCGTAGGGCTGCCACCAGAGGATCCGGGCGCCGGTGGCCAGCACCGCCTCGTCGATCGGACCGCGGATCGGGGAGCCGGGGCTCGTCGCCTTCTTCACCTTTTCCGCGCTGTCGAGCAGGAACGGCACGTAGAACACGTCGACGGCGGGGATCGTACCGGCGAAGCGGGTCAGCGAGGCGACGCCCATCTCGATGGCGCCGGAGGACACCGCCTGCGGCACCTCCTTGTCCTTGTAGAGCTGCGCCGAGGGATAGATCTCGATCTGGATGTCTCCTCCCGACGCCTTCTCCACCTCCTCCTCGAATTGCAGGAGGTTCTGGCCGAGATGGCTCTTGATCGGTAGCTGCAGGGTGATTCTGAGCGTGGTCTGGGCCTGCGCGGCTCCGGCGACCAGCAATCCGGCGGCGAGCGCGGCCGTCACGATCTGTCTCACGGGCTTCCCTCCCGAATCGTTCTTCCCTGGCGACGGCGGCGGGCCGCTTGACGCGTCCGGCCACCGGCTGCTGTTATCCCTTAATGCGGCAGGGATGAGGTCGCAACCGTCGGCGGGGGAGGGGAGCATGCGAGGCGACGACCAGCGGCGACTGCGCAGCCAGGCCTGGTGGAACGATCCGGACGAGCCCGACATGACGGCGCTCTACCTCGAGCGCTACCTCAATTTCGGTCTCACCCGGGAGGAGTTGCAGTCGGGACGTCCGATCATCGGCATCGCCCAGACGGGGTCGGATCTGGCGCCCTGCAACCGTCATCACCTCGATCTCGCGCATCGGGTGCGCGACGGGATCCGCGATGCCGGGGGCGTGCCGATCGAGTTCCCCGTGCATCCCATCCAGGAGACCGGCAAGCGGCCGACGGCGATGCTCGACCGCAACCTCACCTATCTTTCCGCGGTCGAGGTGCTCTACGGCTATCCTCTGGACGGGGTCGTGCTCACCACCGGCTGCGACAAGACGACCCCGGCCCTGCTGATGGCCGCGGCCACGGTCAACATTCCGGCGATCGTGCTGTCCGGCGGGCCGATGCTCAACGGCTATCACGACGGGGAGCGGGCCGGATCCGGGATGGTCGTCTGGAAGGCGCGTCAGCTCCTCGCCACCGGCAAGATCGATTACGAGGAGTTCATGGAGATGGTGTGCGATTCGGCCCCCAGCATCGGCCATTGCAACACCATGGGTACCGCCTCCTCGATGAACGCGATGGCCGAGGCGCTGGGGATGTCGCTCACCGGCTGCGCCGCCATCCCCGCCCCCTACCGCGAACGCGGCCAGATGGCCTACCGGACCGGCAGACGCATCGTCGAGATGGTCCGGGAGGATCTCACCCCGCGCAGGATCATGACCCGGGAGGCCTTCGAGAACGCCATTTTCGTCGCCGCCGCGGCGGGCTGTTCGACCAACGTGCCGCCCCATCTGATCGCCATCGCCCGCCATCTCGGGGTGCCGCTCGAGATCGCCGATTTCGAGCTCGGCCGCGACATCCCGCTGCTCGTGAACATGCAGCCCGCGGGCAAGTATCTGGGTGAGGAGTTCCACCGTGCCGGCGGCGTGCCGGCGGTGATCAAGGAACTCATCGCCGCCGGCCGGTTCCACGTCGATGTGCTCACCTGCACCGGCCGGACGATGGGCGAGAACCACGCGGACGTCCCCTTCTCCGCCGATCGCCGGGTGATCCGGCCCTGGGACGATCCGCTGATGCCGGAGGCCGGGTTCGTCATCATCGGCGGCAATCTGTTCGAGGCGGCGGTGATGAAGACCTCGGTCGTCTCCGAGGAATTCCGCCGGCGCTATTTCGAGGTGCCGGAGCATCCGGGGGTCTTCGAAGGGCGTGCCGTCGTCTTCGAGGGACCCGAGGACTATCACGCCCGGATCGACGACCCGTCCCTCGAGATCGACGAGAACTGCCTGCTGTTCATCCGCAACTGCGGGCCGGTCGGCTACCCGGGGGCTCCCGAGGTCGTCAACATGCGACCGCCGGCGGCCCTTCTCGAAAAGGGCATCGTGGCCCTGCCGACGATCGGCGACGGCCGGCAGAGCGGCACCTCGGAAAGCCCCTCCATCCTCAACGCCTCGCCGGAGGCGGCGGTGGGCGGCAATCTCGCCATTCTGCGTACCGGCGACCGGGTGCGACTCGAGCTTAACCGCCGTCGCCTGGATGTGCTACTGACGCCGGAGGAGATCGCCGCGCGGCGCGAGGAGCTCGAACGCAGTCCGCCGAAGATCCCGCCGAGCCAGACCCCGTGGCAGGAGATCTATCGCACCTATGTGGGACAGCTTTCGACGGGCGCCTGCCTGGAACCGGCGGTCCTCTATCTGGACATCGCCGAGACCGAGGGCTTGCCGCGGCGCAATCACTGAGCTGCGCGCCCGTCTTCCGGGGCTCGGCCTTCTCCTCCTCCTCCTCCTCCTCGTCTGGGGGGGTGGCGTCCTGCCGGTCTCGGCGGCCGGCGGGGATTCGTGGGACGAGCTCATGACCGCCGCCGCCTTGGCGGTGGAGGAAGGCCGGCTCGCCGAGGCCGAACGGGGTTTCCGCGCCGCTCTCGAGGTCGCGGGCGAGGATGCGGCGGGCCAGCTTCGCCGGGCCACCAGCCTCAACAATCTGGGCTACGTCCTCCATCGTCGGGGTCGGCTCGCCGAGGCCGAGGAGCTCTATGCGCAGGCCCTCGCCCTGCGCCGGCGGCAGCTCGGCCCGGAGCATCCCGAAGTCGCGCAGAGCCTGGGCAATCTCGCCGAGGTCAAACGCGCCCGCGGTCTCGTCGAGGAAGCGGAGAAACTCTATCTGCGCGCGATCGAGATCCGCGAGAAGGCACTCGGGCCCGAGCATCCCGATCTCGCCCAGTCCCTCTCGGGGCTCGCCGTCCTCTATGCCCAGACGGAGCGCGGCGAGGAGGCGCGCGAGCTGTTCATCCGCGCCGCCGGGATGCTCGCGAAGGCGCTCGGCGAGGGCGATCCGCGGACGCTCGAAGCGCGCGCCAATCTGGCCAGTCTCGAATACAGTCTCGGCCGCCTCGGCGAGGCCGAGAAGCTGTACCGAGAGGTCCTGGCCGCGCAGGAAGCGGCGGGCGAAGCCGACGCGCCCGAGGCCGCGTCCACCCTCGTCAATCTGGCGGAGGTCCTGCGCAGTCTGGGGCGGAGCGAGGAGGCGGTGCCGCTCCTCGAGCGGGCGCTGGTGATCCGCCGTGCCGGGGCGTCCCCAGAAGATCCCGGCGTCGCCCGCGTGCTCAACGATCTCGGGGTCAACCTGCATGCCGTGGGCCGCACCGAAGAGGCGGCGGAGATGCTGGCCGAGGCGGTCGCCCTCTACGACGAGACGGAGAGGCCGCTGATCGAGCGGCTGCCGGCCTATCTCAATCTCGCTGCCGTGCTCGGCAGTCTCGGGCGACGCGAGGAGGCGCGCGAGGTGCTGGAGCGGGCGGCGACCGCCAGCGAGGCGGCGAACGCGGTGGCCGACGGCGATATCGCCCGGCTGTGGAACGATCTCGGGGCGATCGAATACGCGCTCGGTCGCTACCGGGAGGCCGGCCGGAGGCTGGAACGGGCGGTCGCGGTGGCCGAGGCCGCCTACGGTCGGGACGATCCGCGTCTCATCCCCTATCTGCGCAACTATGCCACCGTCCTCGACGCGCTGGCGCGTGGCGAGGAGGCGCGGGAGGTGACACGGCGGATCGAAGAGCTGGATGGTGGGAGCTGAGGCTCATTCGCCGACGACTTCCTCCTCCGCCACCGCGACTTCGAAGGCAGCGGCCAGCAGGGCGCGGGTGTAGGGCTCGCGGGGGCGGGTGAAGACCTCCTCCGCCGGTCCCTGTTCGACCACCACGCCGGCACGCATCACCACGACCTCGTGGGCCAGCGCCCGCACCACCCGCAGATCGTGGCTGATGAACATGTAGGCGAGGTTGTGCCGTCGCTGCAGCTCGCGCAGCAGATCGACGATCTGCGCCTGCACCGAGACGTCGAGCGCCGAGGTGGGCTCGTCGAGCACGACGAACCGCGGCCGCAGCACCATGGCCCGGGCGATGCTGATCCGCTGACGCTGGCCGCCGCTGAATTCATGGGGATAGCGATCCATCATCGCCGGCTCCAGCCCCACCTCCTCGAGGATCTCGGCGACCAGTTGCCGCCGCTCCTCGGCGGTACGGCCGAGACCGTGGATCTTGAGCCCCTCCTCGACGATCTCGCCCACCGACATGCGCGGGCTGAGACTGCCGTAGGGATCCTGGAAGACGATCTGCATCTGCCGCCGCAGGGGGCGCATCTGCGACCAGGACCAGCCCTGGATGTCCCGGCCCGCGAAGACGATCTCGCCCCGGCTCGAAATCAGCCGCAGGAGCGCCAGCCCGAGCGTGGTCTTGCCGGAGCCGCTCTCGCCCACGACTCCGACCGTCTGCCCCTCGCGGATCCGGATCGTGACCCCGTCCACGGCTTTCACATGGCCGACCGTGCGTCGCAGAAAGCCCCGCTGGATCGGAAAATGCACCTTGAGATCGCGGGCCTCGACCACCACCGGCGCGCTGCCGTCCGCGCGCTGCGGATCGCCCCTGGGCTCGGAGGCGAGGAGGTGGCGCGTGTAGGGATGGCGGGGCTCGGCGAAGATGCGACCGACCGGCCCCTGTTCGACGATCTGCCCCTCGGTCATCACGCAGACCCGGTCGGCGAGGCGCCGCACCAGGGTGAGATCGTGGGTGATGAACAGGACCGCCATGCCGAGCCGCTCCTGGAGCTCGCGGATCAGCTTCAGGATCTGCGCCTGGATGGTCACGTCGAGGGCGGTGGTGGGTTCGTCGGCGATCAGCAGATCGGGCTCGTTGGCCAGGGCCATGGCGATCATCACCCGCTGGCGCTGGCCGCCCGAAAGCTGATGCGGATAGGAGGCGAGCCGCTCCTTCGCATCGCCGATGCCGACCGTTTCCAGCAGCTCGACGACCCGTCTACGCGCGGCTTCGCCGGACAGGCCGCGATGCAGGACCAGCACTTCGGCGATCTGCCGTTCGATGGTGTGCAGCGGGTTGAGGGAGGTCATCGGCTCCTGGAAGACGATGCCCACCCGATTGCCGCGGATCCGGCGCAACGTCGCTTCGTCGGCCGCGACCATCTCCTCGCCCAGCAGGCGGATGCTGCCGGAAGGGTGCCAGGCCTTGGGATAGGGGAGGAGCTGGAGAACCGAGAGGGCGGTCACCGACTTGCCGGATCCGCTCTCCCCCACGAGTGCCAGGGTTTCGCCCTTGTCGAGGGTGAAGGAGACCCCCCTGACCGCCTCCACCACCCGGTCCTCGACCCGGAAGTTGACCCGCAGATCCTCGACTTCGAGCAGCATGGCGGCCTCAGCGGAAGGTTTTGCGCGGATCGAAGGCGTCACGCACCGCCTCGCCGATGAACACCAGCAGCGAGAGCATGGTGGCCAGCACCAGAAAGCCGGTGATGCCGAGCCAGGGCGCCTGGAGATTGTTCTTTCCCTGGGCCAGGAGTTCCCCGAGCGAGGGCGAGCCGGGCGGCAGGCCGAAACCGAGGAAGTCGAGCGACGTCAGGGTGGTGATCGACCCGTTCAGGAGAAACGGCAGGAATGTGAGCGCGGAGACCATGGCATTGGGGAGAATGTGGCGGACCATGATCACCGGATCGCTCACCCCCAGGGCCTGCGCCGCACGCACGAACTCGAAGTTGCGGACCTTGAGGAACTCGGCCCGGACCACCCCGACCAGCGACATCCAGGAGAACAGCAGCATGATCCCGAGCAGCAGCCAGAAACTGGGGGTGAACATGCTGGCCAGGATGATCAGCAGATAGAGCACCGGCAGCCCCGACCAGATCTCGATGAAGCGCTGGAAGAGAAGATCGGTCCAGCCGCCGAAATAGCCCTGTACCGCGCCGGCGAGAATGCCGATCACCGAGCTCGCGATGGTCAGGACCAGGCCGAACAGGACCGAGATGCGGAAGCCGTAGATCACCCGGGCGAGCACGTCCCTGGCCTGATCGTCGGTGCCGAGAAGGTTCTGCCGGGTGGGCGGCGAGGGGGCCGGCGTCGGCAGATCGTAGATGATGGTGTCGTAACTGTAGGGGATGGGCGGCCAGACCATCCACCCCTTCTCCTCGATCAGCTCCACGATGTATTCGTCCCGGTAATCGGCCTCGGTCGGAAAGTCGCCGCCGAAGGTCGTCTCGGGATAGCTGACGAAGACCGGAAAATAGTATTCACCCTCGTAATAGACGAGGATCGGCTTGTCGTTGGCGATGAGTTCCGCGAAGAGGGTGATACCGAACAGCCAGAGGAAGATGACGAGCGACCAGTAGCCGCGTCGGTTGGCGCGGAAGTTGTGCAGGCGCCGCGCCCCCAGCGGAGTCAGCCAGAGCGGAATGCCGAAGATGCGGTATTTCCGGCGCAGCGCCATGGCCGGTCAGACCGTCCGGGCCTCGAAATCGATCCGGGGATCCACCAGCACGTAGGTGAGATCGGAGAGAAGGTTCATCAGCAGACCCAGCAGGGTGAAGATGTAGAGGGTCGCGAACATCACCGGATAGTCCCGGTTGATCGCGGATTCGAAGCCCAGCAGACCGAGGCCGTCGAGGGAGAAGATCACCTCGATCAGGACCGAACCGGTGAAGAAGGCGCCGATGAAGGCGCCGGGGAATCCGGCGATGACGATCAGCATGGCGTTGCGGAAGACATGGCCGTAGAGGACGGCGCGTTCGCTCAACCCCTTGGCCCGGGCGGTCATCACGTACTGCTTGTTGATCTCTTCGAGAAAGGAGTTCTTGGTCAGCATGGTGAGCCCGGCGAAGGCGCCGATCACCATCGACACCACCGGCAGTGCGATGTGCCAGAAATAGTCGAGAATCCGCATCGGCCAGGAAAGCTGCTCCCAGTTCTCGGAAACCAGACCGCGCAGGGGGAACCACTGGAAATAGCTGCCGCCGGCGAAGAGAACGATGAGCAGGATGGCGAACAGGAAGCCCGGAATGGCGTTGCCGATGATCACCACCGTGCTGCTCCAGACGTCGAAGGGGGTGCCGTCGCGCACCGCCTTGCGGATGCCCAGGGGGATCGACACCAGATAGCTCAGGAGCGTCGTCCAGAGCCCGAGCGAGATGGAGACCGGCAGTTTCTCGAGAATGAGGTCGATCACGCTGCGGTCGCGGAAATAGCTCTCTCCGAAGTCGAAGGTGAGGTAGCGGACGATCATCTCCCAGAAGCGCTGCCAGGCCGGCTTGTCGAAGCCGTACATCCTCTCGAGCTCGCGGATGAACTCGGGGTCGAGCCCGCGTGCACCGCGATAGGGACTCGCTTCCTCGTTGCCGCCGGTGGCGGCTCCCGGTGCCATCTCGCTCCGGGCCGCGCCCGTGATGCGGGCCGCGGCCTCGACCCCGCGGCCCTGGATCTCGGCGATGATGCGTTCGATCGGGCCGCCGGGCGCCGCCTGGATGATGACGAAGTTGACCAGCATGATGCCGAACAGCGTCGGCACCATCAGCATCAGCCGTCTCAGAATGTAGGCGCCCACCGCTCAGCTCCTCCGCCGGAGGTGGCGCCGCCTCACCGGTTGACGCCGCCCGCGGCTTCCAGGGCCGCCAGCTTCTGCGGATCGACCCACCAGGCGAAGAGATCGAGACCGTAGCGGGGCGTCACCGCGGGCCGGCCGAACTTGTTCCAGTAGGCGACGCGGATGACCCGCGTGTGCCAGTGCGGGATCACGTAATGCCCCCAGAGAAGGACCCGGTCGAGGGCCCGGGTGGCCGCCACCAGATCCTCGCGGGTCGGTGCCTCGATGATCTTGTCGATCAGATAGTCGACGGCCGGATCACAGATGCCCGCGTAGTTGCGGCTGCCCGGGGTCTCGGCCGCCTCGCAGCTCCAGTAGTTGCGCTGCTCGTTGCCCGGCGACAGGCTCTGACCCCAGACGGCGACGATCATGTCGAAGTCGAAGTTGTCGAGGCGGTTCTGGTACTGCGAGGTATCGACGGTGCGGATCCGGGCCTCGATACCGAGCCGCTGCAGGTTCTTGACGAAGGGGCCGGCGATCCGTTCGAAGGCCGGGCTCACGAGCAGGATCTCGAAACGCATCTCCTCGCCGGTTTCGGCGTTGGTGAGGACCCCGTCCTTCACCCGCCAGCCGGCTTCCCGCAGCATCTTCAGCGCGATCCTGAGGTTCGTGCGGATGTTGCCGGAACCGTCGGTCTCCGGTGCCCGGTATTCCTCGGTGAAAACCTCGGGCGGCAGCCGGTCGCGGAACGGCTCCAGCAGTTCGAGTTCCTCGGGACCCGGCAGGCCGCGGGCGGCGAGTTCGGTATTGGCGAAATAGCTTTCGGTACGCGCGTAGGCACCGTAGAACAGCGTCTTGTTGGTCCATTCGAAATCGAAGGCGAAGGCGAGCGCCCGTCGCACCCGGGGGTCCTGGAAGATCGCCCGGCGGGTGTTGAAGACGAAGCCCTGCATCCCGGCACTGCCCTCGAAGGGGATCTCCTCCTTCTTGATCCAGCCCTTGTCGAGAGCCGGGCTCCGATAGCCGGTGGCCCACAGCTTGGCGGTGTTCTCGAGCCGGATGTCGTACTGTCCCGCCTTGAAGGCCTCGAGGGCGACGTCGCTGTCCCGGTAGTACTCGTAGCGCACCTCGTCGAAGTTGAAGCGCCCCTTGTTGACCGGGATGTCGGCACCCCACCAGTCCTTCACCCGCTCGTAGACGATCGTTCGGCCCGGATCGACCTTCTTGATGCGGTAGGGGCCGCTGCCGATCGGCGGATCGAGGGTGGCGCGGCCGAACTCGCGTCCCTCGAAATAGTGCTCGGGCAGGATCGGCATCTGGCCGACGATCAGCGGCAGCTCGCGATTGGTGCCGCCATCGAAGGTGAAGCGCACCCGCCGCTCGCCCACCTTCTCCGCCCCGACCACGTTCTTGTAGTAGGCGCGGTAGAAGGGATGACCCTCGGTCTTCAGGATCTCGAGGCTGAAGATCACGTCCTCGACGGTCACCGGCCGTCCGTCCTGCCAGCGGGCCTCGGGGCGGATGTCGAAGGCCACCCAGGAGCGGTCCTCGGGCATGATGATGCTTTCGGCGATGTCGCCGTATTCGGAAAAGGCCTCGTCCTCGGACTGGGTGGTGAGGCTCTGGAAGACGAGGCCCAAGCCGGCCGCCGGAATGCCCTTGAGGATGTAGGGGTTGAGGCTGTCGAAGGTGCCGATGGAAGCGAAGGTCACCGTTCCACCTTTGACCGCGTCGGGATCGGCGTATTCGAAGTTCTTGAAATCCGGCCCGTATTTGAGATCGCCGTGCATGGCGACGCCGTGGACCGGAGGCGGATCCTCCTCGGCGGCGGCCGGGAGGATCACGAAAACCGGGAGCAGCGCGGTGAGGAGGCGGAAGAGCTTCATCGTCGATCGCCCTTTGGTTTGGCGGCGATCATGGCGCAGCCGCCCAGCCGCTTCAAGTGAAGGCGCTGTAATCCGCCGGCAAGGAAATCAGGACGAGGTCGCCGCGTCCAGCAGGGCGAGGGCGGCCGCGTGCAGACACGGATCGCCGGTGGCCAGCACTCGGCCGGACGATCGCAGGGACAGCGGCTCGCCCCGCCAGTCGGTGATGCGGCCGCCGGCCTCCTCGATCACCGGCACCAGTGCGAGATAGTCGTAGGTCTTGAGATTGGCCTCGAGGACGAGATCCGAAAAGCCGGCCGCCATCAGCCCGTAGCCGATACAGTCGCCGCCGTAGACCATGAGGGCGAGGCTGTCGTGAATTCGCCGGTAGGCGCGCTGCTCGGCTTCGGTTTCGAACATGTCGGGGCTGGTGGTGGAGCCGATGGCGCGATCCAGGGAAGGGCAGGAACGGACCCGTGCCGGGCGGCCGTTGAGCCGGGCACCCCAGCCGCGGCAGGCGATCCACCGGTCACCGGTGATCGGCTGGTCGATCAGACCGAGGACCGGCCTGCCGTCCTCCAGAAGGGCCACGAGGGTACCGAACATCGGCCGGCCGGTGATGAAGGCCTTGGTGCCGTCGATCGGATCGAGACACCAGACGAGGCCGTCGGTCCGGGCGGCGTCGCCGTATTCCTCGCCGACGACGGCATGCTCGGGGCAGAGACGGGCGAGCGCCCGCCGCATTTCCTGCTCCGCTTCCCGATCGGCGATGGTGACCGGGCTCCGATCGGCCTTGGTCTCCACCGCGAAGGGTGTGCGGAAATGCCGGCGGACGATCTCCCGGGCGAGATCGGCGAGCTCGCAGGCGACCGGAACGAAGCGGCTGTAGTCCACCGGTGGCCGTTCAGGGCAACGGCTTCGGATCGTCCGAGAGGCTACCCAGGAAGACCAGAAGGTCGGCCCGGGTCTCGTCCTTCCTCACGCCGCCGAAGCTCATCTTGGTTCCCGGCGCCACCTCGCGCGGCTTGCGAAGGAAGGCTTCGAGCCGCTCCCAGGTCCACGCCCCGCCCATGGTCTTCAGGGCGTCGGAATAGGCGTAGCCCTCCACCGAGGCCACCGGACGGCCGACGATGTCCCAGAGCGGCGGACCGACCTTGTTCGGACCGCCCTTCTCCAGACTGTGGCAGGCCTTGCAGGAACGTGCCGCCTTGGCACCCGCATCGACATCGGCGTCGGCGAGCATCGCCAGTACCGGATTGGCCGCGGCGGCCTCTTCGGCGGCCGCCGGCGCCGGTTCCGGCTGCGCCGCCGCTTCCTCCGCCGGCGCCTCGGGTTCGGTGGCGGTTGCTCCGGTCGGCTGTTCGGCTCCCTGCGCCGCAGCCCGGGTCTCCGCCGCAGGCGCCGTCTGTTCCGCCGCCTCCCCGGCGGCCGGTTCTTCCGCCGCCGCCCGGTCGGCCTCCGGCAACGGCAGCGGTTCCTCGGCGAGCTCGCGCAGCCAGGCGATCAGATCGGCCCGGTCCTCGGCCTTCTTGATCCCGCCGAAACTCATCTTGGTGCCGGGGGCGAAACCCTTGGGATCGGCGATGAAGGCGTCGAGGCTCTCGTAGGTCCATTCGCCGTCGAGGCCCTTCAGCGCGTCCGAATAGGCATAACCTTCCCGGGCCGCGATCGGTCGGCCGAGGATGCCCCAGAGATTGGGCCCCACCTTGTCCTTCTCGCCCTGGTTCACGCTGTGGCAGCCGATGCACTTCTTCGCCACCTTGGCGCCGTTGTCGGGATCGGCCGCCGCCAGCAGCACGGCCAGGGGTTTTTCGGCCGCCGCCTCCGCCTCGGCCGCCGCGGTCTCGCCGGGTGCTGCGGCCTCGACCCTGAACACCGGCTCCTCGAGCTTTTCCGGCTTGTAGAGGATGCGGGCGAGGTTGCCCGATGCCGAGGCGATGATGCCGGCGGTGAGAATCGCTCCGACGATCTTGTTGGCTTCGAGAGATGCTGCCATAGGATACCCCGTCCCGGCGCTGGCAAGAGCGGAAAACGAGCGGCGCGGCCCGCCTGAACAGCCGGCCCTGCGGCTCGGGTATCCCGCCGAGCGGCATCGGTCAAGCCGGGCGCGCGTGCGACCCGTCTGGTGGCGATGAGGTGATTCTTGGCGAATTCGGTGAAATCGGGCGATCCCGAACCGCGGACGGTGGTCCTGATTCCGGCGCGGCTGAGATCCGAGCGGCTACCGGACAAGCCGTTGGCGCTGATCGGCGGCGAGCCGATGATCGTGCTCGTTTGGCGTCGGGCGATGGAGGCCGAAGTGGGGCCCGTTTACGTCGCCTGCGCCGAGGAGGCGATCGCCGAGGCGGTGGAACGGGCGGGCGGCAACGCGGTGATGACCGATCCGGCGCTGCCGTCGGGCACCGATCGAATCTTCGCCGCCCTCGGCACGATCGACCCGGAAAGGCGGTTCCGGCGGGTGATCAACCTGCAGGGCGATCTTCCCACCGTCCATCCGAGCTGTCTCCGCCATGTGCTGGAACCCCTCGAGCTTCTGGGCACGGACATGGGCACCTTGGTGTTCGCCACCCGTGATCCGCGGGAGCGGGAGGATCCGAACGCGGTCAAGGCGGTGGTGAGCTTCGGCGAGGAGCATCCCGAGCTCGGCCGTGCCCTCTACTTCACCCGCGCCGCCTGTCCCTGGGGCGAGGGGCCGCTGTGGCACCACATCGGCATCTACGCCTTCACCCGCGAAGCGCTCGAACGCTTCGCCGATCTGCCGCGGACACCGCTCGAGAAGCGCGAACGGCTCGAGCAGCTCCGGGCCCTCGAACACGGCATGACCATCGGCGCCCGTCTCGTCGATCTCCTGCCCTTCGGCGTCGATACCCCGGACGATCTGGCGCGCGCCCGCTCGGTGCTCGAACTGGGGCGGCCCGCGGCCGGAGGCGGGCGATGAGCGGGTCCGGCAACGGCGTCGGGGTGAGCGAGCCGAGCCGCACCATCGCCTTCCAGGGTCAGCCCGGGGCCTATTCCCACATGGCCTGCCGGCGTGCCTTCCCGGAATTCGAGGTGCTGCCCTGCGAGTCCTTCGAGGAGACCTTCGCCGCGGTCCGCGAACGCCGCGCCCGCTACGCCATGATTCCGGTCGACAATACCGTGGCCGGCCGGGTGGCGGACGTGCATCATCTGCTGCCCAGGGGCGGGCTGCACATCGTCGGCGAGCATTTTCTCAGGGTCAACCAGCATCTGCTGGGGATCCGGGGGGCGAGCCTCGAGACCGTGCGCACCGTGCTGTCCCACACCCATGCGCTGGGCCAGTGCCGGAGTTTCATCCGGCGCCACCGCTATCGGAGCCGGGTGGTGGCCGATACCGCGGGCGCCGCCGCCGAGGTGGCCCGGTCGGAGGATCCGTCGCTCGCCGCCATCGCCTCCCAGCTCGCGGCCGAAATCCACGGCCTCGAAGTCCTCGCCTCCGACATCGAGGACGCCGAACACAACACCACGCGCTTCCTCGTGCTGGCCCGGGAGCCGCGCTATCCGGGCGCCGGGGACGGGCCGGCGATCACCACCTTCGTCTTCCAGGTGCGCAACGTGCCGGCGGCTCTTTACAAGGCGCTAGGCGGTTTCGCCACCAACGGGGTCAACATGCTGAAGCTGGAAAGCTACATCGACGGGACCTTCGCGCAGGCCCGCTTCTACGCCGACATTCTCGGGCATCCGGAGGAGCGACGGGTCCAGCTCGCCTTCGAGGAGCTCCGGTTCTTCGCCCACCACGTCGAGGTGCTCGGCGTCTATCCCGCGGATCCGTTCCGCAGGCGGACCGGCTAGTCCGGCGTCACGCCGCGGGCGGTGGCGACCCGCGAGGCGGGCGGGCGGCCGAGGGCCCCGGTGACGAAACGGCCGGCCGCGACCAGGGCATCGAGATCGACGCCCGTCGCGATTCCCATCCCTTCCAGCATGTAGAGCAGATCCTCGGTGGCGAGATTGCCCGAGGCTCCGGGCGCGTAGGGGCAGCCGCCGAGACCGGCGACGCTGGCATCGAAGATCCGCACCCCGCACAGGAGGCCGGCCAGATAGTTGGCGAGGGCCTGGCCGTAGGTGTCGTGCAGATGCAGCCCGAGACGATCGATCGGGATCCCGGCCGAGCAGGCCCGGACGAGCTCGGCGATCCGCCGCGGCGTACCGGTGCCGATGGTATCCCCCAGCGAAACCTCGGAACAGCCCATCTCGAAAAGGGCGGCGCCCACCTCGACCACCCGCGCCACCGGGACCTCGCCCTCGTAGGGGCAGCCGGCGACGCAGGAGACGTAGCCGCGCACCGGGAGGCCGTGGGCGCGGGCCCGCTCGACCACCGGCCGGAAGCGCTCGAGGCTCTCGCCGATCGAGCAGTTGATGTTCCGGCGCGAGAAGGTTTCCGAGGCGGCCCCGAAGACGGCGATCTCCTCCACCCCTGCCTCGATCGCCGCCTCGAGTCCCCGGAGGTTGGGAACCAGGGCCGAAAAACGGACCCCTTCCCGCCGCCCCAGTCGCTTCACGAGTTCGCCGGAACCGGCCATCTGCGGAACCCGCTTCGGCGAGACGAAGGCACCGACCTCGATGCGGCGCAGCCCGGCGGCGAGGAGCCGCTCGATCAGCCCGAGACGGGTGTCGAGATCGACGATCCCGGGTTCGTTCTGCAGCCCGTCACGCGGGCCGACCTCGACGATCTCCACCGACGCCGGAAGCCCGGCCAGGGGAGCGGCGGTCTTCACGATTCCGCCTCCAGAGGCTCGAAGTCGAGCAGCACCGCCCCTTCCTCGACCTGCTCGCCGGCCTCGACATGGACGGCGACGATCCGGCCGCGGCGTGGCGCCTCCAGTTTCTGCTCCATCTTCATCGCCTCGATCACCAGCAGCACCGCCCCCTTCTCGACGATTTCACCGGCCGCTGCCGCGACCGCCACCACGCGGCCGGGCAGGGGAGCCACGAACAGGGCTTCGGCCTCGCCCTCCTCGCCCGGCCGGTCGAGGACGCCGGCGAAGGGGAAGCGGACCGTCCGGCCGTCGAGGACGAGCTCCACCGCCCGTTCGTCGATCCGCGCCACGAACACGGATCGCACGCCGTCGCGCTCGATCCAGTAGCGTCCCTCCCCGAGGCGTCCGCAGCGGGTGAGAATCCCGCTCCCGAGACCGGTCAGCCGCCAGCCGTCCGCTTCCCCGACGGCGGTGATTTCGACCGGTCGTTCGCCGACCAGGAAGGCCACCGTCTGCCGCGGCGGGCCGTTCAGCCGGAAGCCGTCGGGGCGGGCGAAGGGGGAAGGGTCGGAGGAGGAGGTTGCGAGGCGCTCGGCGACGACCGCGAGGGCGGCGTGGACGAGCAGCTCCCCGTCTTCCCCGGCTGCGGGGGCGAGGAGCCGGCCGGATTCCCGGTCCAGCCAGCCGGTGTCGATTTCCGCCCTCGCCAGCGCCGGCTCCCGGCAGAGGCGACGCAGGAACGGGAGATTGGTCACCGGCCCCTCGACCAGGCAGGCGTCGAGCGCGCCGGCGAGGCGGGCGAGGGCGAGGCGACGGTCGGCGCCCCGGGCGACGATCTTGGCGATCATCGGATCGTAGAAGGATGTCACGGTATCGCCTTCGGCGATGCCGGTCTCGATCCGCACCCCTTCGAGGCCCGCGGGCAGCGAGAGGCGCCTCACCGTGCCGGTGGCGGGCATGAAGTCGCGGGCCGGATCCTCGGCATAGAGGCGGGCCTCGAAGGCGTGCCCCCGGACGGTGATCTCCTCCTGGGAAAGCGGGAGCGGCATGCCGGCCGCCACCATGAGCTGCCATTCGACGAGGTCGATGCCGGTGATCATCTCGGTCACCGGATGCTCGACCTGCAGGCGGGTGTTCATCTCGATGAAATGGAACCGCCCTTCGGGATCCAGCAGGAACTCGACGGTACCGGCGTTGCGGTAGCCGGCGGCGAGGGCGAGCCGCACCGCCGCCTCGCAGATGGCGGCACGCAGCTCATCCGGGAGCGTGGGGGCCGGCGCCTCCTCGAGGATCTTCTGGTGCCGGCGCTGCACCGTGCAGTCGCGCTCGAAGAGATGGACGCAGCGGCCGTGGTCGTCGGCGAAGATCTGGATCTCGACGTGACGGGGTCGCTCGATCCAGCGTTCCAGCAGGACGCGGTCGTCGCCGAAGGCGGCCGCCGCCTCCCGCCGGCAGGCGGCGAGCGCGTCGGCAAAGTCGGCTTCGCGTTCCACACGGCGCATGCCCTTGCCGCCACCGCCCGCGGCCGCCTTGATCAGGAGCGGAAAGCCGATCTCCCGGGCGCGCTCGGCGAGGAGGGCGTCGTCCTGGCAGGCTCCGTGATAGCCGGGGACCAGCGGTACGCCGGCCTCCTCGGCGATCCGCTTGGCGCTGTCCTTGTCTCCGAGCCGGCGCATCACCTCGGCCGGGGGGCCGACGAAGACCAGACCCGCGTCCCGCACCGCCCGGGCGAAATCGGCGTTCTCGGCGAGAAACCCGTAGCCCGGATGGATCGCCGCCGCCCCGGTGCGTTTCGCTGCCGCGATCACCCGGTCGATCAGGAGATAGCTTTCGGCCGCCGGTGGCGCCCCCAATCGGACCGCTTCGTCCGCCATCCGCAGATGCAGGGCATCGGCGTCGGCGTCCGAGTAAACCGCGATCCGGCGGATTCCCAGCCGGGCACAGGTCCGGAAGACGCGGCAGGCGATCTCGCCCCGGTTGGCGACCAGCAGGCTGTCGAACATCGGCTCCTCAGACCTCCCGGTTGCGGCGCCAGGCGGGCGGTCGTTTCTCGAGAAAGGCGCCGACCCCTTCGCGTCCCTCGGCGGAGGCACGGCGCTTCGCGATCATGCGGGCGGTCGCCTCGCCCAGGAGCGAGCCTTCGAGGGCACGGCAGAGGCGGAGAAGGGATTTGGCTTCCGCCTGGGCCTCGGGGCCACCGGCGAGTACCGCCTCGGCGATCTCCAGCGTGCGCAGCTCGAGATCGGTCTCCGGGACCACCTCGTGGAGGAGGCCGATCCGCCGCGCCTCGGCGGCGTCGAACCGTTCACCGGTGAGGAAGTAGCGTCGGCAGGCACGGTCTCCCACCGCCCGCAGCACATAGGGCGAGATCACCGCCGGGACGAGACCGAGCCGCACCTCCGACAGAGCGAACACCGCCCGCTCGGCGGCGATGGCGATGTCGCAGGCGGCGATCAGCCCGACACCGCCGCCCATGGCGGCGCCGTTGACCATGGCGATGGTCGGTTTCGGCAGCTCGTCGAGAGCGCCGAGCATGCGCTCGAGGCGCCGCGCGTCCTCGAGATTGGCCGCTTCGTCGTAGTCGGCGGTACGCCGCATCCAGGAAAGATCGGCCCCGGCGGAAAAGCTCCGTCCGGCGCCGGAGAGAACGACACAGCGGGTCTCGGGATCCGCCGCCAGCTCCTCGAACGCCTCGGTGAGCTGGGCGATGAGATGCTCGTCGAAGGCATTGTGCACCTCGGGGCGGTTGAGGGTGACGCGGGCCACCGCATGTTCACGGGTGACGAGCAGCCGGGATTCGGTCATCGGGCTACATCCGGAAAACGCCGAAACGGGTGGGCGGGATCGGGGCGTTGAGCGAAGCGGCGATGCCGAGGGCCAGGGCGGTGCGGGTCTGGATCGGGTCGATCACCCCGTCGTCCCACAGCCTGGCGGTGGCGTAGTAGGGATGCCCCTGGGTCTCGTACTGCTCGCGGATGGGGGCCTTGAAGGCTTCCTCCTCCTCTTCCGACCAGCGTTCGCCGCGCGCCTCGAGCGCGTCGCGGCGCACCTGCGCCAGGACACTCGCCGCCTGTTCGCCTCCCATCACCGAAATCCTGGCGTTGGGCCACATCCACAAGAGGCGGGGTCCGTAGGCGCGACCGCACATGCCGTAGTTGCCGGCACCGAAACTGCCGCCGACGATCAGCGTGAACTTGGGCACCGCCGCGCAGGCCACCGCCGTCACCAGCTTGGCGCCGTCCTTGGCGATGCCGCCGTGCTCGTACTTCCTGCCGACCATGAAGCCGGTGATGTTCTGCAGGAACAGGAGCGGGATCCGTCGCTGGCAGCAGAGTTCGACGAAATGGGCCCCCTTGAGGGCCGATTCGCTGAACAGGATGCCGTCGTTGGCGAGAATCCCGACCGGGTAGCCCATGATGCGGGCGAATCCGGCGACCAGCGTCGTGCCGTAGCGGGCCTTGAACTCGTGGAAGACGGAACCGTCCACTAGCCGGGCGATGATCTCGCGCACGGGAAAGGGCTCGCGGAGATCCTCCGGCAAAAGCCCGTAGATCTCCTCCGCCGGATATAGAGGATCGCGGGGCGGTCGGACATCGAGAACGGTCCGTTCGGCCGGAGCCAGATCGGCGACGATCCGCCGGCACAGCCGCAGCGCATGGCGATCGTCCTCGGCGAGATGATCGGCGACCCCGGAAATGCGGGTGTGGACGTCGCCGCCGCCGAGTTCCTCGGCCGAAACCACCTCCCCCGTGGCGGCCTTCACGAGCGGCGGCCCGCCCAGGAAGATGGTTCCCTGATCGGCGACGATGATCGCCTCGTCGGCCATCGCCGGGACGTAGGCGCCGCCGGCGGTGCAGGAGCCCATCACCACCGCGATCTGGGCAATGCCCTCGGCGGACAGGGTGGCCTGGTTGTAGAAGATCCGGCCGAAGTGATCGCGGTCGGGAAAGACCTCGTCCTGGTGGGGCAGGTTGGCGCCGCCGGAATCGACGAGGTAGATGCAGGGCAGGCGGTTTTCCCGGGCGATCTCCTGGGCGCGGAGATGCTTCTTGACCGTCATCGGGTAGTAGGTGCCGCCCTTCACCGTGGCATCGTTGGCAAGGATCACGCATTCCCGGCCCGAGACCCGGCCGATGCCGGTGATCAGGCCCGCTCCCGGCACCTCGTCCCCGTACATGCCGCCGGCGGCGAGCTGGGAGAGCTCGAGGAACGGGGATCCGGGATCGAGCAGCAGCTCGACGCGTTCACGGGGAAGCAGCTTGCCCCGGGCGAGATGGCGCTGCCGCGCACGCTCGCCACCGCCTCGCGCCGCGGCCGCCACCCTTTCGCGCAGCTCGCGGGCGAGCGCGGCGTTGTGGGCCCAGCGGCGGCGGAAGGTTTCGCTGCGCGGATTGACCCGGCTTTCGAGCACCGTCATCGTCACCAGCCCCCGGTCGCCAGCCAGCGTTCCATCTGCTCGAGCCTGTCGGCTCCCCAGAAGGGCTCGTCGTCGACGATCACGAAGGGTGAGCCGAACACGCCCCGTTCCAGGGAATCCTCCGTCTCGCGCCGGAGCCGTGCCTTGATCGCCGGATCCCCGACGGCGGCGATCAGGGCCTCGGCATCGATGCCGAGGGTCGTCGCCACTTCCGCCACCTGCTCGGGGGCCGAGAGATCGCGGCCCTCGCCCCAGTGGGCCCGGTAGAGCGCCCGGGCGAGGCGCTTGGCGAGGCAGGGATTGTCGTCCTGCAGCCACCAGAAGGCGCGGCTCGCCGCCAGCGAGTTCATGGGCATCACCGGCGGCAGCCGCAGCGGCACGTCGAGCAGCCGGGCGCAGCGTCGGATGTCGCGCAGGAAATAGTCCTTCTTGATCGGGATCCGGACCAGGGGACGGCTGCCGGTGCGCTCGAGGGCGGCACCCAGCATGATCGGCTTCCATAGGACCTCCCGATCGTACCGCGAGGCGATATCGTCGATCTGGAGGCTGGCGAGGTAGCCGTAGGGACTCGCGAACTCGAAATAGAACAGGATGGGCTCGGGCATCGCCGATCTCTCACCCCGTGATCCGGAACAGTTCGCGGCCGATCAGCATGCGCCGGATCTCGCTGGTGCCGGCGCCGATCTCGTAGAGCTTGGCGTCGCGCAGCAGGCGTCCGGCCGGATAGTCGTTGATGTAGCCGTTGCCGCCCAGGGCCTGGATGGCCTCGAGGGCGAGGGCGGTCGCCCGTTCGGCGGCGAACAGGAGGCAGGCGGCCGCGTCCTGGCGGGTGATCCGGCCGCGATCGGCGGCCCTGGCGCAGGTGTAGGCATAGGCGCGGGCGGCGTTCATCGCCGTGTACATGTCGGCGATCTTGCCCTGCATGAGCTGGAAGGTGCCGATCGGGCGACCGAACTGCCGCCGTTCGTGGACGTAGGGCAGGACCAGATCGAGGCAGGCCCGCATGATCCCGAGCGGCCCGCCGCTGAGGACGAGACGCTCGTAGTCGAGGCCGCCCATCAGCACCCGGACGCCGCCACCCGGTTCACCGAGGACGTTGTCCTCGGGCACCTCGCAGTTCTCGAACAAGAGCTCGCAGGTGTCGGAACCCCGCATCCCGAGCTTGTCGAGCTTTTGCGCCGTCGAAAAGCCGGGAAAGCCCTTCTCCACCAGGAAGGCGGTGATGCCACGCGAACCGGCCTCGGGATCGGTCTTGGCGTAGACCACCAGCACATCCGCCTCGGGGCCGTTGGTGATCCACATCTTGTTGCCGTTGAGAATGAAGCGGTCGCCGCGGCGTTCGGCCCGGGTGCGCATGGAAACCACATCGGAGCCGGCTCCCGGCTCGGACATGGCCAGCGCGCCGACATGCTCGCCGGAGATCAGTTTCGGCAGATAGCGGCGTTTCTGGGCGTCGGTGCCGTGGAGGCGGATCTGGTTGACGCAGAGATTGGAATGGGCGCCGTAGGAGAGACCCACCGAGGCGGAAGCGCGGCTCACCTCCTCCATCGCCAGCACATGCTCAAGATATCCCAGGCCGGCGCCGCCGTATTCTTCCTCGACGGTGATCCCGAGCAGGCCGAGCGCGCCGAGCTTCGGCCAGAGATCGCGCGGAAAGCTGTTGCTGCGGTCGATCTCCTCGGCACGTGGCGCGATCTCCCGGTCCGCGAACTCCGCCACCGTCTCGCGGATCGCTTCGGCGGTCTCGCCGAGATCGAAATCGAGGGCCGGTGTGTTGGCCAGAGTCATCTGCCTCGTTCCTCCCGTCCTGGCGCGCGGCGGTTCCGGAATTCAGATGAGGAAGTAGCCGGCCAGCCCCAGAAAGGCAAAGAATCCGACGACATCGGTGACGGTGGTGACGAAGACGCCGGAAGCCACCGCCGGATCGAGGCCCAGCCGGTGGAAGGCGAGCGGGACCGCCACGCCGGCGAAGGCCGCGGTGGCGAGATTGATCAGCATGGCGATGCCGAAAACGAGCGCCAGGGTGGGATCGCCGAACCAGACCAGGGCCACCACGACGCCGACGGCGAGAAACAGGAGCCCGTTGATCGTGCCGACCAGCAGTTCCTTGACGATCACCCGGGCGGCGTTGGCCGGGGTGAGCTCGCGCACCGCCAGGGACCGCACCGCCACGGTTAGGGTCTGGGTACCGGCGTTGCCGCCCATCGAGGCGACGATCGGCATCAGTACGGCGAGGGCGACGAGCTTCGCGATGGCCTCCTCGAACATGGCGATCACGAGGGAAGCGAGGATCGCCGTCACCAGGTTGACGGCGAGCCAGGGTGCGCGTCTCTTCACCGTTTCCACCGGCCGCGCGAAGACGTCGGTTTCCTGGACGCCGCCGAGCTTGAGGATGTCGTCCTCGGCTTCCTCCTGGATGACGTCGACCACATCGTCGACGGTAATGACGCCGATGAGACGACCGTCGGCGTCGACCACCGGCGCCGAGACGAGCCCGTACTGCCGGAACAGGAAGGCCACCTCCTCCTGATCCATGGTCGCCGGAACGAGACGCAGCTCCTTGAGCTTGAGCTCGCGGATGGGGACCGAGCGGCGGCTTCGCAGCACCCGGCTCACCGGCACCCCGCCCACCGGACGCATGCGCGGGTCGATGATGAAGATGTCGTAAAACTCGTCGGGCAGCTCCGGGGTGGTGCGCATGTAGTCGATGGTCTGACCGACCAGCCAGTATTCGGGAACCGCCACGAACTCCCGCTGCATGAGGCGGCCGGCGGAATCCTCGGGATAGGCGAGTTGCTCCTCGACGGCGATGCGCTCGGGCATCGGCAGCCGCTCGAGGATCTCCCGCTGCTCCTCCTCGTCGAGCTCCTCGATGATATCGACCGCATCGTCGGTCTCGAGCTCGGCGACAATCTGACCGGCCCGTTCCGGCCCCAGCACCTCCAGAAGCTCGTCGCGGACGGTTTCGTCGAGATAGCTGAAGGTGTCCGGATCCATGTCCGGGCCGAGAGCGGTGACCAGCCGCAACCGCTCCTCGGGTTCCAGGAGCTGGACGAGATCGGCGAGATCGGCGGCGTGCAGCGGTCGGGCGAGGGCCGCCGCGAGGTCGAGATTGCCGCTTTCGAGGGCCTGACGGACCTCGCTCACCAGTGCATCGGTGACGACGAGCTGGGCCTGTTCGCGATCCTCGAAGGCGGCCTCGCTCACCGGTCAGCCCGCTTCGCCGTGGTTCCGGACGATCGCGTCGACACAGGCGACGGTGGTCATGTTGACGATCCCGCGGGTGCTCATCGACGGGGTCACGATGTGGGCCGGCAGGCAGGGACCGATCAGGATCGGGCCGACCGAGACCACGCCGGTCACCGCCTTGACCAGGTTGAAGGCGATGTTGGCGGCATCGAGACCCGGCAGGATCAGGAGGTTGGCCGCACCGCCCAGGGTGGAGACGGGCATGATCCGCCGCCGCACCTCCTCCGACAGCGCCGCATCGGCATGCATCTCGCCGTCCACTTCGAGCTCCGGATCGAGGCGGCGGATCAGGGCCAGAGCCTGCCGCATCTTCAGGGAGGAGGGGGTGTCGCGGCTGCCGAAACTGCTGTGGGAGACCAGCGCCACCTTGGGGGTGATTCCGAACCGGCGGACGATTTCGGCGGCGGCGAGGGTGGTCTCGGCGACGTCCTCGACGCAGGGGTCGTAGCTCACGTAGGTGTCGGCGAGGAACACCACCCCCTGGTCGAGCACCAGCGCGTGCAGGGTGGAAGCCTCGCGCATCCGCTCGCGCATCCCCAGCACGCCGGTGATGTGCTTGAGATGGCTTTCGAACACCCCGACCGGACCGGCGATCAGCGCCTCGGCCTCGCCGCGGGCGACCATGATGGCGCCGATCACGGTGCGGCGGGTACGGACGATCTCCCGCGCCATCTGCGGTGTCACCCCGCGCCGGCCCATGCGGGCGAAGTAGAAGGCCACATAGTCGTTGTAGCGGGGATCGCTGTCGGGATTGCAGAGCTCGAAATCCTCTCCGGGACGGATGGTGAGGCCGTAGCGCTCGATCCGCATCCGCACGACATCGGGGCGGCCGATCAGGATCGGCCTGGCGATGCCCTCCTCGATCACCACCTGCACCGCCCGGAGGATCCGCTCCTCCTCGCCGTCGGCGTAGACCACCCGCTGCGGTTCCCGACGCGCCCGCTCGAACAGGGGCTTCATCAGGAAGCCCGACTTGAAGACCCGCTGGGTGAGCCGGTTCCGGTACTCCTCGAGATCGGCGATCGGGCGGGTGGCGACACCCGATTCCATCGCCGCCTTCGCCACCGCCGGCGGGATCTCGGTGATCAGGCGGGGATCGAAGGGCTTGGGGATGAGATAGTCGGGGCCGAAGGAGAGGCTTTCGAGCCCGTAGGCTGCGGCCACCGTGTCCGGTGTCGTCTTCCGGGCGAGACCGGCCAGCGCCTCGACGCAGGCCCGCTTCATGGCGTGGTTGATGGTGGTCGCGCCACAGTCGAGGGCGCCGCGGAAGATGAACGGAAAGCAGAGAACGTTGTTGACTTGGTTGGGATAGTCGGACCGGCCGGTGGCGATGATGGCGTCGGGGCGGACCTTCCGCGCTTCCTCCGGCATGATCTCGGGCACCGGATTGGCCAGGGCCAGGATGATCGGCCGTTCGGCCATGCTCGCCACCATCTCCGGTTTCAGAACCCCGGGCGCCGACAGGCCGAGAAAGACGTCGGCGCCGCGGATCGCTTCCGCCAGGGTGCGCATTTCCGTCCGCCGCGCGAACCGCGCCTTCCAGGGATCCATCAGCGTTTCGCGCCCCTCGTAGACCACCCCTTCGATGTCCGTCGCGACGATGTTCTCGAGCGGAAGGCCGAGCGAGACGAGGAGATCGAGGCAGGCGAGGGCGGCGGCGCCGGCGCCGCTGGTCACCAGCCGCACCTCCCCGAGGCGGCGGCCGGTCAGATGCAGGGCGTTGAGAATCGCCGCCGCGACGATGATCGCCGTCCCGTGCTGATCGTCGTGGAAGACGGGGATGCGCATCCGCTCCCGGAGACGGCTCTCCACCTCGAAACATTCGGGCGCCTTGATGTCCTCGAGATTGATCGCCCCGAAGGTGGGTTCGAGGGCGGCGACGATATCGACGAAACGGTCCACCTCGCGCGCGTCGAGCTCCAGATCGAAGGCGTCGATGCCGGCGAACTTCTTGAACAGGACCGCCTTGCCCTCCATCACCGGCTTGGCGGCGAGCGGCCCGATCGCACCGAGACCGAGGACCGCCGTACCGTTGGTGACGATGGCCACGAGATTGGCACGCACGGTGAGCTCGGCGACCCGGGCCGGGTCCTCGACGATCGCCTCGCAGGCGGCGGCGACGCCGGGCGAATAGGCGAGCGAAAGATCGCGCTGGGTGGCCAATGGTTTGGTGGCCACGACCGCGAGTTTGCCCGGCCGGGGGCGGCGGTGGAAATCCAGGGCGTCGTCGCGGAGGCGGTCGGACATGATGATCTCCCTGCTCGCAGAGGTCCGGGGCACTCAACCCCCCGTTGCCGTCGCCGGCAAGCCCTGTCGCGTCTCGCCGCGATACACCGGCGGGTGGTGGAGGACGGAGGCCACGAAAGCGGGAGTTGGTGCGGTCGAGAAGACTCGAACTTCCACGGGGTTGCCCCCACCAGCCCCTCAAGCTGGCGCGTCTACCAATTCCGCCACGACCGCACTAGTCATCACGGACGGCCATGCAGGTAGCAAAAGGCAGGAGCGGTTTCAAGATGCGGTCCCCGGCCGAAAACGATCCCGTGTGCTGGCGTCGCAGCACCACGCCGGTTCCCTATCCCGAGGCGCTGGCGTTCATGGAACGGCGGGCGGCGGAGATCCGTACCGGCGAGGCATCCGAGCTCGTCTGGTTGCTGGAGCATCCGCCGGTCTACACCGCCGGAACCAGCGCCCGACCGGAGGATCTGCTCGAACCGCGGTTCCCCGTCTTCGAAGTGGGACGCGGCGGCAAGTTCACCTATCACGGTCCCGGCCAGCGCGTCGGCTATGTCATGCTCGATCTCGCCCGACGCGGGAAGGACGTGCGGCGTTTCGTGCGGCTCCTGGAGGACTGGCTCCTCGGGACCCTGGCGGAGTTCGGCATCGCGGGCGAGCGCCGTCCGGGGCGGATCGGCATCTGGGTCGCCCTGCCGGACGGCGGAGAGGGCAAGATCGCGGCACTCGGGGTGCGGGTGCGACGCTGGGTGACCTATCACGGGGTGAGCCTCAACATCGATCCCGATCTTTCCCATTTCTCCGGGATCGTTCCCTGCGGGTTGGACCGGTTCCCGGTGACCTCGATGGCGGCGCTCGGGGTGAGGGCGACGACGGCGGAAGTGGATGCGGCGCTGAAACGACGGTTCGAGGCGGTCTTCGGCGTGGCGGTCCGGGAGGAATCTTCCCCCGTCCGGGAATGAGATCCCGCCCCGCTTCCCTTGTGCCGCGGCCGCGGCGCGCTAATCTGCTCTTCATGACCCAGCATCCCGCCGCCCGCTTCTGCCGCCTTTCGATCCGGATCCTGGCTTTTCTCGGCCTGATCTTTCCGCTGGCCTTTCCGGCCGCCCAGGTACGGGCGGGCTGCGCCGATTTCGCCGAACCGGGGGTGGAGTGGCGGCGCTGCATGATGGACGGCGCCGATCTCACCAACGTCGATCTCACCGGCGCGGTCCTCCGGGATTCCTCCTTCAAGCGGGCCGATCTCAGCGGTTCGATCTTGCGCGAGGTGGATGCGCGGCGGGCCAAGTTCGTTTCCGCGAAACTGTCGGGGGCGGTGCTCGACGGTGCCAATCTCGCCCGTGCCGATCTCACCAGTGCCGATCTCACCGGTGCCAGCCTGCGCAACGCCGATCTGCGCGGCGCCAAACTCTATCAGACCATTCTCCGCGACGCCGATCTCACCGGCGCCCGTCTCGGCGGCGCCGATCTGCTGCGCGCCGATCTCACCGGCGCCCGCTGGGTCGACGGCAAGAGCATCTGCGGCGAAGGCTCGATCGGCCGCTGTCACATGCGGAAGCCGCCCCGCGCCGCCGCCACCGAGGGCTAGTCGAGGGACAGTTTGCGACCCTCCCGCAGGAGGGCGAAAAGTTCGGCCGCCGGCAGCGGGCGGCTGAACAGGAAGCCCTGGATCTCGTGACAGCCGAAGCCGCGCAGCAGCATGAGCTGTTCGCGCGTTTCCACCCCTTCCGCCACCACCTTGAGCTGCAGGCTGGTGCCCAGCGCCACGATCGCCTTGGCCAAGGCCGCGCTCGCCCGGTCGTGACCGATGTCGTGGACGAAGGAACGATCGATCTTGAGGGAGCGGATGGGGAACTTGCGCAGGTAACCCAGAGAGGAGTAGCCGGTGCCGAAGTCGTCGACCGCGAGCTGGACCCCGAGGGCGGTGATGTCGCGCAGCTTCCGGGTGCTTTCGGCGGCGTCCCGCATGACCACGCTTTCGGTGAGCTCGAGCTCCAGCCGATCGGGGGGAAAGGCGAGTTTCTCGGTCAGGGCGGCGATCTTGTCGGCGAGATCCCGCTGCTGGAACTGCCGGGCGGAGAGATTGACGGCCAGCCGCAGCTCGCCGAAGCCGTGTTCGTGCCAGGTCTTGACCTGGGCACAGGCGGTCTCCAGCACCCATTCGCCGATCGGCACGATCAGCCCGGTCTCCTCGGCGAGGGGGATGAACTCCGACGGCGGGACCATCCCATGGTCGGGGTGGAACCAGCGCAGGAGTGCCTCGACGGCGACGATCCGGCCGGTCTCGAGGCTCACCTGGGGCTGATAGTAGATGACGAATTCCTGCTGGCTCAGAGCCTTGCGCAGGCGTCCCTCCAGCATCAGCCGCTCGAAGGCGGCGGCGTTCATGTCGGTGGTGTAGAACTGGTAGTGGTTGCGGCCCTGCTCCTTGGCCCGCGACAGGGCGGTGTCGGCGTTCTTGATCAGGGTGTCGGGATCGGTCCCGTCGTGGGGGAACATGGCGATGCCGATGCAGGCACCGGTATTGAGCTCGTGGTCGTTGACGGTGAACGAGGGCTTGAGGCAGTCGAGCAGCTTCTGGGCGACCCGCGCCGCCGCCTCGGCACTGTTCACCCCGTGCAGGAGGACCATGAACTCGTCGCCACCGAGCCGGGCCACGGTGTCGCTCTTCCGCAGAGTCCGGACGAGGCGTTCGGCGACCGCCTTGAGCACCAGATCGCCGAGCTGCAGGCCCAGCGAATCGTTGATCAGCTTGAACCGGTCGAGATCCACCAGCATTACCGCGAGCATCTGGCGCTGCCGCCGGGCGCGCTCGATGGCGTGGCCCAGCCGGTCGAGGAACAGGAGCCGGTTGGGCAGGGCGGTCAGGGCATCGTAATAGGCGAGGGCACGGATCGCCTCCTCGGTCTGGCGGCGGACGGTGATGTCGCGCACCGTCAGCACGTAGCCGCAGGGCGACACGTCGATATGGACGACGAAGATTTCGAGCGGAATGACCTCGCCGTCGTGACGACGGCCGAGCACTTCGGCATAGCCCTGCGGCTCGTCGCGCACCGCCTCCAGCAGGCGGCGGAAATCGAGCGGACGGTCGGTGCCGGAACTCAGCAGCATGTCGAGGGGGCGGCCGACCACGTTGCCTTCGCTGAAGCCGAAGATCACCTGGGCGGCGCGGTTCACGCGCCGGATCGCGCCCTCCTCGTCGACCGCGATCACCCCGTCGGCGACCGCCTCCAGCACCGCGTCCAGCCAGGCGTCGCCACCGGGGCTCAGGATCACCGCCTCCGGCCGGTAGGCCGCCGCCGCTTCCTGCAGCGCCGGCGCCGGTAGCACCTCCCGCTCCACCGGCCGCAGCAGGACGAGGGCGTGACCGTCGTCGAGGGGAGTCACGGTGATCTGCAGGGTGCCGTCGAGGGTGGTCGTTTGCAGGCGCGATTCCAGGGTCACCCGTTCCCTGGCGTTGATCGCCTGTTCCACCGCGTCGAGCCAGCGGTCGGCGACCTCCGGCGGCAGGACGCGACCGAGATCCTCGCCGACCGCCGCCCGCAGGGCGTCGGCCAGCGGCGTGGCGGGCTCGGAACTGACCCAAGTGATGGTACCGCCGATCTCGAGCACCAGGACCAGACTGTGAAGGACACGGCTGATCAGGGCCGCCGGCCGGCTGAGGGCCGTCTCCCCTTCCTCCGGAGCGACCGGGCCGCGGGAGCGGAGAGCGATGGCTCCGAGAATCCCGGTCACGAGCCCACGCGCATCGCGTCGCGGCCGCGCGGTGTCGACGACCTCGACGAAACCGCCCTCGCCGGTGCGCAGCCGGTACGCGACCTCGATCTCCTCGCCGCGCAGCAGCGTCTGGTGCTTGAGGCGCAGCACCTCGCGCTCCTCTTCCGGGAGGTGGCGCAGGAGATCGGAGAGGTGTTCGAGCCTCTCCTCGCCGAGCAGCCGTGCGAGCCTCGGATCGCACCAGGCGAGGCGCATCGTACAGTCGGGCTCGACTTCCAGCAGATAGAGATAATCCCGGGTGAGCCCGCTCAGCTCGTCGAACTCGGCCGCGCCGGCGGCCATCGTCGGGGTCGCGGGGGCCGGTTCGATCCACAGCACGTAGAGACCGTCGTTGACGGCGAGCGGGGTCCCCCGGATCCGGCAGTCGAGACAGCGGCCGTCGGCGGTGCGCAGCAGGATGCGGTCCTGAAAAGGGGTGCCGGTCTGGCAGGCCGCCTGCAGCGCCGCCAGGGTTTCCCGGGAGGTCCGCGACGCCCGCAGCAGGCGGATAGAGCGGCCGGTCGCCTGCCGGGGTTCGTAGCCGAACAGGCTCTGGAAGCAGCGGTTCACATGGGCGATTTCGAGGCCTCTGGCCACGTCTTCGCGGTGGCGAACCACCACGGCAGCCCGGTCGGCGGTGTCCAGCACCGCCGCCAGCGCGCGCTCGTCAAGCACCGTCGCCCCGCCTCGTTGGCCTCTTACACGCCATGTTCAGGTCCATCGACCACCCGTTCGCAGCGTCTCGTGTCACGCCGCGCGCCGCCACCGACGATACCCTCTCCCGTGCGGTGGCCGGTTTCTCACTACACGAGGAAGTACAAACTTCCAAAGGTTCAAAGCGCCGGGGCAATGGCCCGGAGTACCGCCCTCGGCATTTCTCCGGGAACGGTCACGACCGGTCGATCGCGCTCGACAGCAGGGTCTCGAGCACCGCGGGAATGGCCGGCGGCAGATCCTCCGCCGCGAGCGGTCCGTTCAGCCGGCGCGCCGCCTCGGCGTGGATCCAGACCGCGGCGCTGGCCGCCGCGAAGGCGGGAAGGCCTTGCGCCAGCAGGCCGGTGACCAGGCCAGCGAGGACGTCGCCGCTGCCGGCGGTGGCGAGTTCGGGCGGTGCTCCGGCGAGGATCGTGGCCCCGCCCCCGGGCTCCGCCACCACCGTGTCGCCGCCCTTCAGCAGGACCACGGCGCCGCTCTCGCTCGCCGCCGCCTGCGCCCGTTCGAGCCGGCTGCCGCGATGCCGGAAGAGGCGGGCGTATTCCCCGTCGTGGGGGGTGAGCACGCAATGCGCACCGAGCAGCGCGAACAGCGCCGGCGGATCCTCGGCGAACACCGTCAGCGCATCCGCGTCCAGCACCGTCGGGCGTCCGGTCCGCAGCAGCAGTTCCGTGCGGCGGCGCGTCCGCGGCGTGACCCCGGCTCCGGGACCGTGGAGCTGCGCCGTGATCCGGCTGTCGGCCAGAAGAGCGGAGAGTTCGGCCTCGGCGGCGAACGGCTTCGTCATCACTGCCGTCATGTGCGCCCCGTAGATGTCGAGGGCCTCCCGTTCGCAGAGGATGCTGACGAGGCCGGCCCCCGCCCGCAGCGCGGCCAGCGCGGCCAGACGGGTGGCGCCGGTGGTGGCGGCCGGGCCACCGAGCAGATAGGCGTGGCCGAAGCGGTACTTGTGGTCGAGAGGGGTGCGGCGGCGCAGCAGATGCCGCCAGAGAGCCGGTTCGTTGCGGCGCAGGCCGACATCCTGCCCGGTCACGAAACGGTCGGCGATGCCGATGTCGGCGATCACCAGTTCGCCACGATGCAACCGTCCGGGCAGGAGGTAGTGACCGGGCTTCGCCCGGACGAAGGTCACGGTGAGACGGGCACGGGGGGCGATGCCGCGAACCCGGCCGCTGGCGCCGTCGATCCCGGAAGGAATGTCGACCGCCACCACCGGCAGACCGGTTCGGCCGACGGCGTCGAGGACCTCCGCCGCCGGGCCGGCGATGTCGCGGGCGAGGCCGGCCCCGAAGAGAGCGTCGACCACCAGCCCGGCACCTTCGAGGACCGCCGGTGCCAGCGGTTCGACGACATCCGGCCAGCGGGCGGCGGCCCGGGCGGCATCCCCCCGGAGCTTCGGCGCGGGGACCATGCAGGCGAGACGTACCGGCCAGCCGGCGGTCCGCAGCCGGCGGGCGACGACGAAGCCGTCGCCGCCGTTGTTGCCGGGGCCGCAGAGAACGGCGACCGGACAGGGGGCGAAGCGGGCGGTGATCGCCCGCGTCACCGCCCGGCCGGCGTTTTCCATCAGGACCGGCCCCGGAGTGCCGGCGGCGATCGCCGCGGCATCGACCCGGGCCATGACGGCGGGGGGCAGGAGAACGGGATCCTCGACCGACATCCGGGCGCTCCGCGGTTGTTCGTGCGGATGGAAGCGGCAAACCGGATCGGGGGCAAGAGCGCGCAAGATCGCCCGGCGGCCACCGCGCGCCCGAGCGGAAGGCACGAACTGGTGCCGCAGGAGGGACTCGAACCCCCGACCCGCGCATTACGAATGCGCTGCTCTACCGGCTGAGCTACTGCGGCACCCGGCTGCTCTTAATACATGGCGCGGCGACGAAGCAAGGGCAACGAGCCCTCGGGTCAGGCCGCGTCCGCCGGGGTCTTGGGCTTGCCGTCCCGCGTGTCCTCGCCGGTCTCGTCGTCGGTCGCCGGGGTCGCCGGGGTCGCCGGCTCGCCTCCGGATTCTCCGTCCGCCCGATCCGCCCGTTCGGTCGCCTCGCTCCGAGCCGGCAGGCGGGCCGTCGCGGTCGCGGTTTCCGGAGCGGGTACCGGCGCCTCGGTGTGGGCGAGGAAGGCTGTCGGCGTCTGGCCGGCCTCGAGGGTGGCCAGTTTCGCGGGTGCGCCCCACTGCACGGCGTCGAAACGGCCGCTGACCCCGAACGGCTTCCACTCCGGCAGCACCTCGCCCGTGTCCTCGCAGACCCAGGCCCGATCGGCGGGTGCGTCGAACGCCCGGGCCAGCCACTCCTGCACCTTTTCCTCCGGCGCGCCGCTGCGACGTTCCAGCTCGGCGAGGAGACGGTAGACGCGGGCGGTGGCCCCGAGCTCGCGGGCGCGGGCCAGGGAGTGGCGGGCGCCGTCGAAGTCTTCGGCCGCCATCTGCGCCTCGGCGAGCGCGACATAGGAGAGGGGATCGAAGGGCTGGAGACTGCGCAGCCGCTCGACCCGCCGCAACCGCTCCGCCGTGTTCTCCTCGTCGCCGAGACGGAGATAGGCTTCCAGGAGATCGGGATGTGGCTCCAGCCGCCAGGCGTTCTCGAGAACCCGCCTCGCGAGCCGCTGGCGCCCCATGCGGGCGGCGATGCGGCTCGCCTCCACCGCCGCCGGCGGAAAGGCCGGTGCCAGCTTGACCGCCCTTCGCGCCTGCCGCAGCGCCTCGTCGAAACGCTCCGCGGCGAGCGCCTTGCGGGCCAGCATCAGATGGAGGATGGCCCGCCGCCGGCGCGCCTGTTCCGGCGTCACGAGCTTCAGCTCGGCGAGCTGGTTGAGCAGGACGAGCGCCTCCTCCCACTGTTCCGCCCGGGTCAGCAGATCGAACAGGGTGCTCACCACCCAGGGCGTGCTCGGGTTCCGTCGATGCGCCTTGCGGGCGAGTTCGAGAGCGGTCCCGTAGTCGCCGTCCTTCATGGCATGGGCGAGCAGGCCGCGGAGGCCGAGAAGCTCGGTCTCGGGATTGCGCAGCATGGCCCGGAAACGGCGAATCGCGTCGGTGTCGTCACCCTGGAGCTGGGCCGTCTGCGCTTCCAGCAGCAGAAGCGCCGGCACCCCGTCGTCGAGCAGCTTTTCCGCTCGCCGCACATGATGGCGCGCGCTGGCGACATCGCCGGCCGCGGCGGCGACGAGGCCGGTGGTCAGCGCCGAATAGCCCTCGGCGAGGCGCCGGTAGGTCCGGCGTTCGCGCATCCGCCGCGGCAGGCCGAAAAGCCAGCGCAGGAACTCGACCAGCAGCACCGCGGCGGCGGCCACCGCCGACACCCCCAGCAACAGCAGGCCGACGCTGGTCTCGATCTCGAGGTCCAGCCAGGCGATCCGCACCTGGCCCGGATTGTCCGCGAGCCAGGCCGCCACCGGGGCGGCGACGAGGGCGACGACGACGAAAAGAACGAGTTTGCGCATGATCTATCCGGGCTCGGCTCAGCTCTTGGATCGGCTATCGACGAGAAGACGGCGGACGTAACCGTCGAGTTCGGCGATCGCGGAAAGGGCGGCCAGTCGTGCCTCGGCCAGCGCCACCCATTCGGCGGCCGCCGCGTTGCCCGCCTCGGCCAGGGGCTCCAGGGCCGCCACCGCATCCTCGATCCGTCCTTCGGCGAGCGCCTCGCGCGCCCGATCGACGGCCGCGGCCGCG
>JALSIM010000015.1 GCA_026990035.1 Alphaproteobacteria bacterium
ACGTAGCCGAACAGTTCCTCCTGCTGCCAGTCCGCGCCGCGCAATGCGTTCCTCCCTACGTCGGCTGCCTCGTCCCTCGGCATTTTACCGGTCAACTTGTCGGTTCCCGGGGTTTTTCAACAGCCTGCTAAGCTGGGGACAGGCGCGCTGGGGTGAAGGCGTGTGGGGCGGTGGCCCGCAGTTGGTGGTCACTCTCGACGACGGCACCATGCGCCCGCTCACCGCTATCATGCGGAGCGTGATCGAGATCTGGGACCGGTTGCTGGCGAGGTGGAGGTTGTGAGGACGCGGAAGTTCCGCGGGACCGTCGGGACAGGGCGGTTAAACAGCCACTACATGCTACCGTTCGTCGTTTTCGGAGACGGTTCGACCCCGGCTCTTCTCCGTCCGCCAGCCCGCCGTTTCCCGCCGTCCCGGCCCGTCCCACCATCGCCGGATCTCGCCGAAATCCCGATGGACCGGTGTCGCACGGCTGCTCCCGCGGTCGCGAGCCACGAGACGCCCCGCGCAACCGAAGGGACAGCGGCCTCGCCGGATCCCGTCGGATCGAGGACCGTGTGCGTCGTGGCCCCCGGGCCCGGAATCTCCGGTTGGCAAGATCGCGCGATCGTGCTTGGCTATGCTCACAGAGCAATGGTGTCCGCATGTTTCCCGTGCGCCCGACCGAAACAGGGAGAGCTTCGATGTTCGCGCGTTTCGTAGTTCCGGCCATCCTCGCCGCCGTGGCAGGCGGCCTCGTCCCGTATCCGGTGGAAGCCCAAGAGAAGGTCGAGCCCGAAGGCGTGGTCGCCTACCGGATCGCGGTGATGCGTACCCTCGGTGCCCAGATGATGGGCATCAAGACGGCGCTCACGGAAACGCCGGAGTTCCGGGACAACCTCGTCTGGCACGCTCGCATCCTCCAGGACGCCTCGAAGATTCTTCCGGATCTGTTTCCCGAGGGGTCGAACGCGCCGCCCAGCCGCACACTGCCCACCGTCTGGGAGAAGAAGGAGGAATTCGAAGCGGCGACGAAGAAGATGATCGAACTCTCCGCGGCCTTCCTCGAAACCGCGCAGGGCGGTGATCCGGATGCCACCATGGCCGCCTTCGCACGGATGGGCAAACAGGGCTGCGGCGGCTGCCACGAGACCTTCCGCAGCAAGCAGAAGCGCTGATCGCCGCGCATCGCGGGCGTGCTCCGTCTCCTCCCCGCGCTGATCGCGGTCGTCGCAGTGGCCTCTCCGGCCCGGGGCGGGGAGGTCGGGCGGGCCGCCCGCGGCGAAACGCTGTTCCACATCGGCGGGTGCACCAACTGCCACACCGCCGAGGGTGGGCCGGCGCTCGCCGGCGGCGATCCCATCCGTACGCCCTTCGGGGTTTTCCACCCGCCCAACATCACCCCGGATGCGGAGACGGGTATCGGGGGCTGGGATGCGCAGGATTTCATCCGGGCGATGCGGGACGGCCGCTCCCCGGATGGGGCGCCCTACTATCCGGCCTTTCCCTATACCTCCTACCACCGCATGTCGGATGCCGACCTCCGGGCTCTCTGGGCCCATCTCCGCACCTTTCCGCCCGTCCGCCGCGCCACACCGCCTCACGAGCTCCGCTTTCCCTGGAACATCCGCTCGGGTCTGCTTCTGTGGCAGTGGCTCTTCCACGCGCCGCGGCCTTTCGTACCCGACCCGTCGCGCGATCCGCTCTGGAACCGGGGGGCCTATCTGGTACTCGGCCCCGGTCACTGTGCGGAATGCCACACCCCACGCAACTGGTTCGGCGTGCCCGACCGGGACCGGGCGTTCGCCGGCAATCCCGATGGTCCCGGCGGTGAGGAGGTGCCGAACATCACCAGCGATCGGGAGCGGGGAATCGGCGCCTGGAGCCTCGAGCAGCTCGTATTCTACCTGCGCATCGGCATGCGCCCCGACGGCGATTTCGCCGGCGGGGAGATGGCCGAGGTGATCGAAAACGGTACGAGTCGCATTTCCGAGGAGGATCGCCGGGCCATCGCCACCTATCTCCTTTCCCTGCCTCCGCGACGCTGAACCGGCGCGAACCGTGACGTCCGGCGGTGCACCGGGCGGAGAAGCGACCCGGGAGGCCCGGGAAGGCGGATCAGTCCAGCTCGGTCACGGTGCCCGAACGCGGCCGGGCGAGCCAGCGAAAATAGAGTTCCTGCGGTTGCCGCAGGAGAAATCCGACCAGGGGCTCGAAGCGGAAGACGAGCTCGGCCACGATCACCGACTCGCCGGCTTCGAGATCGAGCATCCCGTCGAGATCGGCCACCTCACCCTCACTTCCTATGCGACTGGCATCGCCCTCCTCCGGCCCGGATCGCTGCTGCCAGACGATGACCGGCCGGGTTCCGGTATCGTCGCGGACGCCGGAGACGATCACCGTGCCCTCCTCGAGCTCGAAGGGCTCGGCGATCGGCACCACGGCCGCGAAGATGTCGGCCAGGTCGTCGGCGGAAAGATCGCGCGAGCGGGCCGAGAGATCGGCGAGCGCCGCCACCGCCCGTTCGAGCTTGTAGGCGGCCAGGACCCGCCAACCGAGATCGAGGGTACCCAGGAGGAGGGCGATCAGCACCGGCGCCACCAGCGCCATCTCGACGGCGACCACGGCACGCCGGCAGCGATGGAATCTCGCCAGCAGGTGCAGAAGACGGAACGGGAGAGGAAGCCGGGAGATCATGGCTCACTCGCTCGGGAACGGCTCGTTGCGGACCGCCACGCTGGCCTCGATGTCGAGTTCGCCGTCGGGCGGGAAGAACGGGCGAAAGACCGGAAGCAGCAGGCGCCACGGATAGCGGACCCGATAGAGCACCACCTCGTCGGGACCGCCGGCGCCGGGAACACCCATGTCCTCGTCCCATTGCCCGTTGCCGTTCAGATCCTGGTAGGATTCGCCCGGATCACGGATCCCGTTGCCGTTGTCGTCATCGAAGGGTTCCGGCCTCCCGACGGAAGAGAAGTCGGGGTAGACGAGGCTCTCGAATTCGAGAAGCGAGCTGTCGAACAGACCGGCCGCCGACTCCTCGACCAGATCGCGGATCACCTCCTCGCGCTCCCGCTCCGGCTCCGTCCGGCCGGTGATGCCGTAGCGGGCGGTCTCCGCGACGGCATTGGACAAGGTCACCTGGGCCGCCATCAGCAGCCCGAATTCGAGGATCCCGAGCAGCAACAGCACGAGAGCCGGGGCCACGAGCGCGAACTCCACGGCACTCGCGGCCCGCTCGTCGCCGGAGAGGCCGGCGCCGCACCGGCGCCGGCCCCCTGGCCCGTTTCCGCCCCGTCGGATCACCACCTCTTCCCTATTCGGCGATCCTGAGCGCGCTGAGCTCGCCGGCGATGGTCCGGAACGCGTCCCGCAGATCGTCGGAGGTCGGCGAGCGGAAGTAGTGGGCGGGACTGGTGGCGCATTCGCTCATGAGCCGGTCGGCCCTCTGCGGTGCCCTGAAGGTGATGGTGTAGACGACGATGCCCTCGTCCTTGACCGTCTCGCAGAGGGTCCGGACGTTGTCGTCCGCCTGCGCGGCCGTGACCTCGTCGTAGGAGGTGGCGACGTTCTGGCCGTCGGTCATGACGATCAGCGCGGTCACCACCTCGTCGAACGGCTTGCGCTCGGGCTCGTCCCACAGCCCCTCCCACCTGCGGGAGAGGACACGCCAGCCCCAGCGGATGCCCATGTCGATCCGGGTGGTGCCGGAAGCGCCGAGCCCTTCGATCATATCCTCGGCTTCGCTCCTGGTGTCGGTGAGCGGCAGCAGCCTCGGGGGGCAGGGGGGCGTCCGCCTCCTGCCGCCGACCCTGACGCCGTCACTGCGCACGAACTTCTCGACCTCCGGCGGCTCGTCGGTGAGCCGGACGGCCGCGGAGCGGGATTCGACACATCCCCTCCAAGGCGACCGGGAGCGTTCCGCCGCCGTCAGCCAGGCACGCCGATCGTTGCCGATGTTGACCCGGGCGTTGAACGGCACGACCCCGATCCGCAGATCCTCGGACTGCTCTTCGGAGCCGAAGAGGATGTTCACCAGATCGGTCGCCGCGGATTTGAGGGCCTGGATCTTGCCGCAGCATCGCATCGAACCGGTGACATCGAGCACCATCGCCACCTCGAGCGGCGCGGATTCGCGCACGACCACGGTGCGTGTCTCGATGTTCATGGTCTCGATCCGCGCCAGTCCCATCACCAGGGTCGGCATCTGCGCCCGGGTCACCACCGTGATGCTGCCCGTCTCGGTGTTCTCCTCGACCTCGACCGATTCGATCTGGACGTCGAGAAAGCCTTCGGAAAAGTTGGCTTCGAGAATCCGGTTGACGGTGTTCTCCAGCTCCTGGGGGTCGCGTTCGGTGCCCGCGGCCAGCGCCGCGGCGTCCGCCGCCTGAGCCAGTTTCGAGCGGGCGACCATGTAGCGCCCGAGGTCGACGGCCACGCCGGTGGCCACCGTCACGGGGATGATCGCGAGAGCCACCGTCATCGCCACCGCCCCGCGCCGATCGCTCCACAGGGCTCGGGCGCGATCTCCGAGACGACGGCAGAAACGGGGCAGGCGGCGCCGACGATCGGCGTTTCGTGAACCGGGACTGCTGTGCATCTCAGCCCTCTCTTCCCTGGCCCTTTTCCACGTATTCGCCCGCATTGTCCGCGTCCCGGGTTAACAAACCGTTAACGCGCAGGCTCGCGGGCCCGTCGCCGGGCGACGGTCTCACGTACGATGATGCGCCGGAATGCTCTTGCCCGGCTTGCGGAATGCGCCAGGACAGCAGGGCTAATGCATTGAACTCGCGCTCTTTATGTGCACGGGCGCGATGCCCGGAGCGCGATCGGCAGAGGCCCCCGAAGATTGACAGCGATCCCGGGAACCCTTGTGATCGACCGGAGACGGGCGCGTGGACCTTCGGGGATCCGCACCGCGCACGACATCCGTTGCGATGAACGAACAGGAGGGAGCAGAAGGATGAAGGCCAGAAGGAACGCCCAGCGGCGCCACGAGGATGCGGCCAGCAAAGGTCTCGAGCGCCGGGAGGTCCTGCAGCGGTTCGGCACCTACGCCGCCTACACCGCGCCGGCGATGATGGTTCTGCTTTCCTCGCGACAGGGCAAGGCCGGAAGCTTCTTCAGGAAGGGCGGTGACGGCGGCGATGGCGGCAGCTCGCTCGGCTTCTCGGGCTGAGACGGGAGGGTCCCGCACGGCCACCCCCCGGCCGGCGCGACCCTCCCGTGGGACAGCGATAGCCGGCCGGAACCGGACGGTTCCGGCCGGTCGTCTCGTTCCCCTCGGCGACGGCGCCGTTCTGGCGCTCCCCGACAGCGGTCGCGTCGCCGTTCTCAATCCTGCGGCACGCTTCGCCTGCGAGGCCCTGGTCGGGGGCCGCCCGTTTTCCGAGGTGGTGGGCGCCTACGCCCGACGCTTCGGCATCCCGATCTCGCGCGCGGAGCGGGATCTCCGCGACCTCCGTCGCGGTCTGCGGAGCCTCGCCCGGGAACCGTCGCCGGCACAGGCGGAACCCGCCGGGCCCGCGGCCGATGCCCCCGCCGATCTCCGGGACGACTACGCACCGGGCCCACGGCCGGTGCGCCTGACGATCCACGGCAGTCCCCGCCTCGCCCGGCTGCTCCGACACCTCCTCGAACCGGCCCGGTCCGCCGGTTCCGCCCGCGTCCGACTGACCGTGACCCGCCACCGGCGCTACTACGACATCCGCCGAGACGGAACCCTGCTCACCCGCACCGACGATCTTCTCCTCGCCCGCAGCGAAACCCTGCGGCATCTCCTGCTGTCGAGCCACGGAAGAAGGCGCTGGCTGGCGTTTCTGCACGGCGCCGCGGTCGCCGGGAACGGCAGCGCCTGGTTGATCGCCGGCAGCAGCGGTTCCGGAAAGAGCACCCTGGCGGCGAGCCTGCTGCGGGGAGGTTTTTCACTGGTCACCGACGACTATGCGCCCCTCGAGGCCGGTTCCGGCCTCCTCTATCGGGTGCCTTTCGCCATGGGTGTCAAGGACGCCAGCATCGCGCTCCTGCGCGATCTGCTGCCGGCCCTGGAAAAACGTGGCCCCCGGGTGCGGTTCCGCAACCGGGAGGTCCGTTACGTGGCGCCGCCGATGGCCGCGGCCGACCGGCTGCCGGTGGCCGGCCTTCTGTTTCCTCTCCACGATCCGAGGAGCCGGCCTTCCCTGGCGCCGCTCGCGCCCGAGCAGGCCTTCACACTCTGCGCCCAGGGCGGCGGCTGGTTCGAAGGCTCGCCGCGGCGGCTCGCCGAACTGGTCTCGTGGTTCCGGCGCAAGCCCGCCTGGCTGGTGACCTATCCCGACAGCCGTTCGGCCCTCGATCTCCTCCTCCCGTTGCTGGAACGGAAATCTTGACCCGATCCCGGAAGGACGGCTTCGCGCTCCTCTGCCGTCTCCTCGACGCCGCCCTTCTTCGGGCCCATGGAGAGGACCCCGTCGCGACGGTGGAGCTGCCCCGGCGGATCGACTGGCGGGCCGTGATCGGGATCTCCGGCACCAACCTCGTCACCCCGCTGCTCGGGCACGCCCTCGAAACGCTGCGTTTGCTGGACACGCTCGAGGAAGAGCCTCGCCGCTATTTCCGCGCGATGACGGACGCCGCCCGCGACCGGAACCGGATCCTGCGGCGGGATCTTCTCCGGATTGCCGTCGCCATGGAGCGGGCCGGGATTCCGCTCCTCCCTCTCAAGGGCGCCATCCGCCTCCTCGACGGGCTGTACGCGGACGATGCTTGGCGCTTCATGCACGACCTCGACCTTCTGGTTCCGGCCGATCGGCTGGCGGCCGCGGCCCGCGTCCTCCGAGAGGGGGGCTGGCGCGACCTCGAGGACGAGCCCTGCCGTTTCGCCCCCCATCTGCCGCCGATGGTCCATCCGGACAGCGGAGCGGTGCTCGAGCTCCACGAGCGGCCGGTGCCGGCCTGGCTGGAGCACATGCTGCCGGCGGCTTCCCTCTTCGCACGAGCGCGCCCGTTACGTGTCGAGGGTACGACCCTGCTGCTGCCCGATCCCGCCGACCAGCTCCTCCATCTGGTGATCCACGGCCAGCTCATGCACGGCCATCTCTACACCGGCCGCCTGCTGCTGCGGGATCTCGTCGAGCTCGTGCGGCTGACCCAGCGGCACGGGAAGGGCATGGCCGAGGAGGTTCTGCGGCGGCTCGAAACCGCGGGTCACCGGCTGGCCGGTGAAGTCGCCATGGCGACGGCCCGTGCGACCCTGCCGAGCGCCGCCGCCCCGCTGCCGGCAGCCCGGCCCGCGGCCCGCCTTCTCGCGTCGAAAGCGATCATCCAGCAGCACTCCGGGTTGCTCATGGCGACCCTGGCGCCGGTCGGTGCCGTGCTCCGCGAACGGCGGGCACACGCCCGTTCGACCGGCCTGCTGCGCCGGCTCGCCGATGCCGGCTACCGGCGCGAGCTCCGGGCGCAATGGCGCGCCTTCCGTCGCAAGACGAGCTGGTAGGCGATCCGCGGCCGATACCCCGCGTTGCCCTGCCGCCTCGTCACACCCCCGCGATCGTCCGCAGCGCCTCGCGATTCGGGATGTAGACCCGCGAGGTCCCGTCGAGGGCGATGGCCCCGAGACGGCGCATCGTGGAGAGCGTGCGACTGACCGTCTCGATCGTCAGCCCCAGATAATCGGCGATGTCGCTCCGGCTCATCAGGAGATCGACGGGCTCGGCATTGCCGCGTCGCTGCCGGTCGGCGATGGTGAGCAGGAAGGTCGCGAGTCTTTCGCGCGCCGTCTTCCGACCGAGCAGCAGCATCTGCTCCTGGGCCGCCGCGAGTTCGCTCGATGCCCGGCCGAGCAGATTGCGCTCGAGATGGGGCATCTCCTCCAGGAGCCGCAGGAACGCGGTTCGTCGAAACCTGCACAGTCGCACCGGCGTCACCGCCTCGGCCGAGTAGACATAGGTCCGACCGAAGGCGAGCCCGAGAAAGTCGCCGGCCATCAGGAAGCCGGTGATCTGCCGGCGCCCGTCCTGCAGCAACTTGTAGAGCTTGATCATCCCCTCGGTGAGGCTGAACATCTCCTCCGCCGGCTCACCTTCGTGGAACAGCGTCTGCCCGGCTTCCAGCCGGGCGGTGGTGGCCGCCGCCGAAAAGCGCTTCAGCTCCTCCTCGTCGAGCACGGAGCACACGGCCAGATCGCGCGCGTCACAAGCATCGCACGGCACTCCCGCACCGCAACATACCGTCGTCATCGCAGGACCACTCTGTCCCATCGCCGATGCCTCACCACCGAGCGGGCGCCGCTCGCACACTGCGGCCACCGGACAGCGACCGCGGCCATGCACTCCCCCGACGAACATGATCATAGGCACGAAACTTGATGTGGGTCAATGAGACCCATCGGCGCGCTCCTAGCTTCGGTGGTCATCTGTCCATCATCATTGGATGCCGCAGTCCCCGAGATGCCGAAATGGAGCTGGGTACGGCTCGGCGCGAAGGATCTTGCGATGATCTGGCCGCTCGTTTCGGTGGGCGACGAAGATCTCTCGCGCGAAACCTGGCAACGGGCGACGGCGGGCTGGCTCGAGAAAAAGGACCGTGGGGTGGTCGCCATCCGCGTCGCCGGGGGGCCCGCCCTCGCCGCGTTCCAGTTCGCGGCCGAGGGGCCGGAGGGATGCGCTCCCTGCTGCTTCATCGTGCGGCTGTGGGTGGTGGAGCCGGGCCTGCCGGGACGGAGCCTGCGCGCCTGTCTCGCCATGGCCCGGAACTTCGCACGCGCCCACGCGTTTCACGGCGTGTTCCTGGAACGGGCGGCGGTCGACCCGCATCTCGATGATCGACACGTCGATCGCTGCGCCGGCCATTGCGGCTATCTGAGCTGCCGCGAGGGGTGGTACGCACCCCCGACCGGCATCCACGATGTCGTGACACTGCCGCGCCGTCGCGCGGGGCAGGATTAGTTCCGCAACTCGAGCCCCGCCGGGCCGAGCCCGGCGACCACCGCCTCGCGGGCCATGCGGGCATGATCGAAGGGATTGGCCTTGGCCGGATCCTGCTCGGCCTCGACGACCAGCCATCCACCATAGCCGCCCTCACCCAGGATTCGCAGGAAGGAATCGAAATCGATCGCTCCCTCGGGATCGCCGGGCACGGTGAACACGCCCCCGACGACGCCCTGGAGGAAGCTCCAGTCCTCCTCGCGCAGCCGCTTCAGCACCCGAGGACGGATGTTCTTGAGATGTACATGGGTGATCCGGTCCCGCCAACGCCTCGTCGTCGCCTCGATGTTGCCGCCGGCGAACAGCAGATGACCGGTATCCAGCAGCAGTCCCACCGCCTCGCCGGTACGGCGCATCAGGAGATCGATCTCGGCTTCGCTTTCGACCACCGTCCCCATGTGGTGATGGAAGGCCATCGGGCATCCCTCGGCGGCCAACCATTCGGCGAGGGCGGTGAGCTTCTCACCGTAAGGTGCGAACTCGGCTTCGGGCATGACCGGACGTGCGCTCACCGGTGTGTCCATGCTTCCCTGCACGGTGCCGGTGGTCTCGGCGTAGACGACCACGCTCGCGCCCGACTCGCACAGCAGGTGCAGATGATCGCCGATCCGCCGCTTTTCCTCCTCGAGGGAACGCGCCCGGAGTTCGCCCGAGAACCAGCCACCGACGAGCGTCAGCCCGTAACGCTCCAGAAGCGGTCGGAGAACCGCCGGATCGTTCGGGAACTTTCCTCCCTTCTCGATGCCGCTGTAACCCGCAAGTCGCGCCTCGGCGAGGCATTGCTCGAGCGGAATGTGACCGCCGAGTTCGGGCAGATCGTCGTTGGACCAGCCGATCGGATTGATCCCCAGCCGCACCGCCATCGCGGCTTCTCCCTTCAGATCCCGAGACGCTGACGTCGTTTGCCCTCGAGATGTTCCTCGAAGGCCCGGCGTACGCTGTCGCGGACACTGATGCCGGGGGTTCCCGTTTCCCACCAGGCCCCGTTGCCTTCCGTCCAGTCGCGGGGATCGACGCGGATGTGGATGACGGTCGTGCGGTCGGCGGCCTTGGCGCGGCGAAACGCTTCCTCGAATTCGCCGATCCCACGGACGGTGATGCCGATCGCCCCCATCGCCTCGGCGTGTCCGGCGAAATCCACCGGGACCAGCTCACGGATGCGGCAGTCCTCGAGCTGGTTGTTGAAGCTCGGAATGCCCTTCGCCCGCTGCAATCGGTCGATCACCGCGAAGCCGCCGTTGTCGCAGACGACGACGATCAGTTTCATGCCGGTGAGCACCGAACTGTAGATGTCGGAGTTCATCATCAGATAGCTGCCGTCGCCGAGCATGGTGATCACCTCGCGGTCGGGATCGGCCATCTTGGCCCCCCAGGCGCCGGAGATCTCGTAGCCCATGCAGGAAAAGCCGAACTCGCAGTCGAAGGTGTCGGTCGCCCTGGCCCGCCAGTTCATGCAGAGCTCGCCGGGGAGACCGCCGGCCGCCGTCAGCACCAGATCTCGCTCGTCGCAGAGCCGGTTGACCGCGCCGACGACGTGCGAATAGGCGGGGAGTTCGGCGTTGGTGGGGGCCGTACGCCGGTCGACGAAGGCGTTCCAGGCCGCATACTCTTCGACTCCGCGGCGTACCCACTCCTGCGGCGCCCGCCAGTCGCCGAGCGCTTCCGAGAGCTCGCCGAGCACCACCAGCGCATCGCCCACGACCGGCTGGGCGCGATGTTTGCGGGCGTCGAAGCGGGCGGCGTTGATACCGATGAAACGGGCATCCTCGGCGAACAGCGACCAGGAGCCGGTGACGAAGTCCTGGAGCCGGGTGCCGACGGCGAGGACGACATCCGCTTCGGCGGCGAGATTGTTGGCGCTCGCCGAGCCCAGGATGCCGATCGGTCCCACGTTGCCCGGATGGTCGTGCGGCAGCACCGTCCGCCCGGCCACGGTTTCCGCGACCGGAACCGCGTGGCGCATGGCGAACCTCGCCAGTTCCATTTCCGCTTCCGAGTACCGTACGCCGCCACCGGCGATCAGCAGCGGACGACGGGCCTGCTTCAGAAGCTCGGCCGCGGCGCGGAGCTGCCGGTGATCGGGCCGTGGGCGCGACGGCTCGTGCAGAACCGGTTCGAAGAAGCGCCGAGGATATTCGAACACCTCGCCCTGGGCATCCTGACAGAGACCGAGAAAGGCCGGTCCGCAGTCGGCCGGATCGAGCATGGTGGCCACCGCCTGCGGCAGGGATTCGACGATCTGCTCCGGTCGGCTGATACGGTCCCAGTAGCGGACGACCGCCTTGAAGGCGTCGTTGACGCTGATCGTGGGATCACCGAAATGCTCCACCTGCTGCAACACCGGATCGGGCGCGCGGCTGGCGAAATAGTCGCCCGCCAGCAACAGTACCGGCAGCCGGTTGGTGTGCCCGACGCCGGCGGCGGTGACCATGTTCGCCGCGCCGGGACCGATCGAGGAGGTCGCCACCATGATCTGCCGGCGCTTCTTCGCCTTGGCGAAGCCCAGCGCGGCCAGCGCCATTCCCTGCTCGTTCTGCCCGCGCCAGGTCGGGAATTCGGCCTTCACCGCCTCCAGCGCCTCGGAGAGGCAGGTCACGTTGCCGTGGCCGAAGATCGCGAACACCCCCGGGAAAAGAGGCACCTCCTCTTCCCCGATTCGGGTTCGCTGTGCCATCAAGTAGCGCACCAGCGCCTGCGCCATGGTCAGCCGGACGGTCTTCATGGGATCCCTCTTCTCGCTGGCGACCCGCGCGAAGTCGGGCAGCGCCTCCCCCGACGGAGACCCATCCTAGCGCCGCGACCGCCGGCGGGAAAGCGGAAAATGAAACGCCAATTCCAAATTATTCAGATCGTGAAACATACCGTCCACGAGCCACCGGCTCCGAAGGCGGGCGAGCGCGCATGATCGTACGTCGTCACGGCCCCGGGCGCACCGCGGACACCCGCGGCACCGACCGCCGGCTGATCTGGGCGGTGGTCGTCAATCTCCTGCTGACGGTGGCCCAGGTAGCCGGCGGCGTGCTGGCCGGGAGCCTCGCCCTGATCGCCGACGCGGTCCACAATCTGAGCGACGCCCTCTCCCTGGCGATCGCTCTCTTCGCCCGCCGGATCGCCCGCCGTCCCGCCCATCCCGGGATGACCTTCGGCTACCGGCGAGCCGAGATCGTCGCCGCTCTGATCAATCTGACGACCCTCGTCGTGATCGGCCTCTATCTGATGTCCGAAGGCATCGCCCGGCTGTTCGCTCCGATCCCGGTGGACGGCTGGCTGATCGTGATCATCGCCGGGGTGGCTCTGGTCATCGATCTGGCCACCGTCGCCCTGACCTTCCGTCCGGCTCGCGGCAGCATGAACATCCGCGCCGCATTTCTGCACAATCTCGCCGATGCTCTGGGTTCGGTCGCGGTGATCGTCGCCGGTGCGGCGATCCTTCTCTACGGCTGGACCATCGTCGATCCGCTGGTCACCCTCGCCATCGCCGGCTACGTGCTTTGGCACGCGTTCCGGGAAATCGGACCGGCCATGCGTATCCTCATGGAGGCTGTGCCTCCCGGCCTCGATGTCGCGGAGATCGCCGCTGCCCTGTCGGAGATCGAGGGGGTGACGGATGTCCATCATCTCCACGTCTGGTCCTTCGACGAGCACGAATACGCGATGGAAGCCCACATCCTCCTCGAGGAGGCGGACCTCGACCGCATCCGAACCGTCAAGAAGGAAGCCCGACGCCGGCTCGCGGAGCGCTTCTCGATCCGCCATGCGAGCCTCGAGATCGAGTTCGCCGACGAACATTGCCCGGAGCGCGAAAAACGGCTGGTTGCGCCCCACTGAGCCACGCTAAGACGCGGCCGGTCCTGGTGCGAGGGAGGGAGATTCCGAGAGATGGTCCGTTTCGCCCTGTTCGGTGCCGGCCGCATCGGCCGCATGCACGCCGACAACATCGCCGTCCATCCGCACGCCCGGCTGGTCGCCGTCTACGACGTCCTGCGCCCCGCCGCCGAGGCGGTGGCCGAGAAACACGGCGCCCGCACCGCCACCGGCGTCGAGGAGATTCTCGAAGATCCGGAGGTCGACGCCGTTCTGATCGCCTCCTCCACCGACACCCATGTCGATCTGATCACCCGCGCCGCCAAGGCGGAAAAGGCGGTGCTCTGCGAAAAACCGATCGATCTCGACCGCGAGCGTGTCGATGCCTGCTGGGAGGAGATCGCCCCCCTCGAACCCTTCGTCCAGATCGGCTTCAACCGCCGCTTCGACCCCTCCTTCGCCCGCCTGCACCGGAGCCTGCGCGAAGGCGAACTCGGGGGGCTGCGCCAGCTCCTGATCACCAGCCGCGATCCCGACATCCCCTCGCGCGAATACATGGAGGTCGCGGGCGGGCTGCTGCGCGACATGACCATCCACGACTTCGACATGGCCCGCTTCCTGCTGCCCGAGGAGCCGGTGGAGGTGAGCTGCTTCGCCGCCGCCCTGATCGACCCGGTGGTGGCCGAGCTCGGCGATCACGACACCGCGATGGTGCTGCTGCGCACCGAGAGTGGCATCCAGGTCTGCATCAACAACTACCGCCGCGCGGTCTACGGCTACGATCAGCGCATCGAGGCGATGTGCGAGGGGGGAGCGATCCTCGCCGACAACATGCGCCCGACCACTCTCGAGCGCTGGACGGCGGCCCACACCGAGGCCCGCGACCCGCTCCTGCACTTCTTCGTCGAGCGCTATCGCGAGGCCTATGTCCGCGAGCTCGACGCCTTCATCGAGGCGCTGGAGGAAAAGCGCGAGCCGCCGGTAACCTTCGAGGATGGCCGCCGCGCCCTGATCCTCGCCGATGCGGCCTACGAATCGCTGCGCAGCGGCCAGACGGTCACCGTCGACTACGACTGAGCCCCTCCGCCGCGCCCACCGCGAATGCTTCCGACGCCGCGGCGTGCCGCGGACAGCTTTCCGCAGCAGGGCCCCTGTGCCATTTTCATCCCGGCAGCCAGTCGGAGAGAGCATCATGGCCACGGTTCTGCCACCGCCGGTCCGGCGGCACCGCTTCAGCCTCGAAGACTATCACCGCATGGTCGAAGCCGGGATCCTCGGCGAAGAGGATCGGGTGGAGCTGATCGAGGGGGAGTTGGTGGAGATGATACCGATCGGGCCACGGCACGCCGAGACCGTCAGCCGGCTCGTTCGCTTCTTCGTCCGCGGCACCCCGACGGTCGTCCGGGTTCAGGACCCCGTTTCGCTCCCGCCCGCCTCCGAGCCACAGCCCGATCTGGCCGTCGTTCGCGAGCGCTCCTACCGGGACTCGCATCCCGGGCCCGAGGACGTGCTGCTCTTGATCGAAGTCGCCGATACTTCGGCCGGCTACGACCGCGAAGTGAAGATCCCGCTCTATGCCCGGCACGGCATCCCGGAGGTGTGGCTGGTGGACCTCCAGAAGGGACGGATCGAGGTCTACCGGGAGCCGGCGCCCGACGGCTATTACCGCGAATGCCGCATCCACAAGGCCGGCGAGCCGATCCGCCCGCTCCGCCTCCCCGATCTCGCCCTCGATCCGAAGCTCGTGCTGGAGGCCTGAGCGGCCCGCTTCCACCGCCGCATGCGGAGTTCGCGAATTTGCGCTAGACTGTTGCGGTCCCGGAGGATGGAGGGTCGTCGATGGCGGAGCCCGCCGAGAAACTGCCGACCACGGTCGCCGAGTTCCTGAAGTGGGCGCAGGGGCGCCCGGGCCGTTACGAGCTGGACGACGGCCATGTCGTGGCGATGACGCCGCAACGTGCCATCCACGCTCGCACCAAACACCGGGTTGCACGCGCGCTGGAGGATGCCGTGGAAGCCGCGGGGCTGCCCTGCGAGGTCTACCCCGACGGCATGACGGTGCGGATCGACCGGAGCACGGCCTTCGAGCCCGATGCGCTGCTGCGCTGCGGCGAACCGCTCCATGCGGATGCGATCACCGTCGAGGATCCGCTGCTGGTGGTCGAGGTGGTTTCCCCTTCGAACGAAGCCAGCGATACCGGCCACAAGCTCGCCGGCTATTTCCGGGTTCCCGGCCTCCGCCACTACCTGATCGTCGATCCGCTCGGCCGGGTGGTGATCCATCACGAGCGGACCGAGGGTGAGGAGATCCGCACCCGCATTCTCACCAAGGGCATCCTGCGTCTCGCTCCCCCGGGCATCGAGGTCGAGCTCGAAGAGCTCTTCCCGAAACCGTGCCGCGAGGGCTGAACGGGAAAACGGCCCGCGGCAGAGGCCGCGGGCCGTGGCTCGGGGATACGGAGGCGACGGTCAGGCGGCGAGTCGGATCTCCTGTCCGTCGATGACGAGGCCGTGCTCGTTGGCATCGACCTTGACGGTATCGCCTTCCTCGATTCTGCCCTCGAGGATCATGGTCGCCAGCGGATCCTGCAGATGCCGCTGGATCATCCGCTTGAGGGGCCGCGCACCATAGACCGGATCGTAACCGGCCTTGGCCAGCCAGTCCTTGGCCGCATCGGTGATCTCGAGGGTGATGCGCCGATCCTCCAGGAGCCGGCGCAGCCGCCGGAGCTGGATCTCGACGATGTCGCGCATCTGCGCCCGCCCGAGCCGGTTGAAGAGGATGATCTCGTCCAGCCGGTTCAGGAATTCGGGACGGAAGGTCGCCCGCACCACCTGCATCACCTGCTCGCGCGCCTGGCTCGCCGGGGCCCCTTCGGGCAGTGCGGCCAGATACTCCGAACCGAGGTTGGAAGTGAGCACGATCAGGGTGTTGCGAAAGTCGACCACATGCCCCTGGCTGTCGGTCAGCCGCCCGTCGTCGAGCACCTGCAGCAGCACGTTGAAGACGTCGGGATGGGCCTTCTCGACCTCGTCGAAGAGGATCACCTGGTAGGGCCGCCGACGCACCGCCTCGGTCAGTACGCCGCCCTCCTCGTAGCCCACATAGCCGGGAGGCGCACCGATCAGCCGGGCCACGGAGTGCTTTTCCATGAACTCCGACATGTCGATCCGCAACAGCGCCCGCTCGTCGTCGAACAGGAACTCGGCCAGCGCCTTGCAGAGCTCGGTCTTGCCGACGCCGGTGGGACCGAGGAACAGGAAGGAGCCCATCGGCCGGTTGGGATCCTGGAGCCCGGCCCGGGCCCGCCGCACGGCGTTGGAGACTGCCTGCAGCGCGTCCTCCTGGCCGACCACCCGCTCCCGCAGCTTCTCCTCCATGCGGAGGAGCTTCTCGCGTTCGCCCTCCATCAGCTTGTCGACCGGGATCCCGGTCCAGCGGGAGACGACCTGGGCGATGTCCTGGGAGGTGACCTCCTCCTGGACCATTCGGGTGGCCTGTTCGGCCTCGGCCTCCCGGAGCTTGCGCTCGAGTTCCGGGATGGTGCCGTAGGCCAGCTCACCGGCCTTGGCCAGATCTCCCGAGCGTTGCGCCTGCTCGAGTTCGATGCGGGCGCGGTCGAGCTGCTCCTTGAGCCGCCGGACCTCCTCGAGCTTGCTCTTTTCGGCCTGCCAGCGGGCGTTCAGTTCGGCCGCCTGCTGCTCGAGCTCGGAGAGCTCCTTCTCCAGTTTCTCGAGCCGCTGCCGGGAAGCCGGATCGGTCTCCTTCTTGAGGGCCTCGCGCTCGATCTTGAGCTGGATGATCTTGCGATCGAGCTCGTCGAGCTCTTCGGGTTTGCTGTCGATCTGCATGCGCTTCCTGGCCGCCGCCTCGTCGATCAGATCGATCGCCTTGTCCGGCAGGAAGCGGTCCGAGATGTAGCGATGCGACAGGGTGGCGGCGGCGACGATGGCGCTGTCGGTAATGCGCACACCGTGATGCAGCTCGTACTTCTCCTTGAGCCCGCGCAGAATGGAGATGGTGTCCTCCACCGAGGGCTCGGGGACGAAGACCGGCTGGAACCGCCGCGCCAGCGCCTGATCCTTCTCGATGTACTTCCGGTATTCGTCGAGGGTGGTGGCGCCGATGCAGTGCAGCTCGCCGCGGGCCAGCGCCGGCTTGAGCATGTTGGAGGCGTCGATCGCACCTTCCGCCTTGCCGGCTCCGACCAGGGTGTGGAGCTCGTCGATGAAGAGGATGATCTCGCCCTCCGAGGCGGTCACCTCTTGGAGGAGGGCCTTGAGGCGCTCCTCGAACTCGCCGCGGTACTTGGCACCGGCCAGCATGGCCCCGAGATCGAGCGCCAGGATCCGCCGATCCCGGAGACCCTCCGGCACATCGCCATTGACGATGCGCTGGGCCAGACCCTCGACGATGGCCGTCTTGCCGACGCCGGGATCGCCGATCAGCACCGGATTGTTCTTGGTGCGCCGCGACAGCACCTGGATGACCCGGCGAATCTCCTCGTCCCGCCCGATCACCGGATCGAGCTTGCCTTCCCGCGCCTGGGCGGTGAGATCGCGGGTGTACTTCTCGAGCGCCCCGTAGCCTTCCTCGGCGGTGGCGCTCTGTGCGGTCCGCCCCTTGCGGATCTTGTCGATGGCGGCATTGAGCGCCTGCGGCGTCACACCGGCATCCTCGAGCGCCTTCGCGGCGTCGGTCGCCGACATCGCGATCGCCAGCAGCAGACGTTCGACGGTGACGTAGGAATCGCCCGCCTTCTTGGCGATCTCCGAGGCCCGTTCGAACAGTCGCGCGGTCTCCGGCGCCAGGTAGAGCTGGCCGGCACCGGCTCCTTCCACCTTCGGCTGCTTCTTCAGGAGCAGCTCGACATTGGCCAGCGCCAGCTTGGGATCACCACCGGCCTCGCGGATCAGCCGGGCGCAGAGCCCTTCCGGATCGTCCAGCAGAACTTTCAGAATATGTTCCGGCAGAAACCGCTGGTGGCCCTCGCGCAGCGCGAGCTGCTGTGCCGACTGGAGAAACCCTCGCGCGCGCTCGGTGTAGTTCTCGAAATCCATCATGTCCCCCTTTCTTCGTGTCCCTCGTGCGAGCAGACCCTGGTGTACGGCCCCCTCGGGCACCGCACACCCTCCGCCTATGATGTGGTGGCGGGGTGCCCGTCTACAACCCCGGATCCGGAGAAAAGGCGAAGAAATTCAGCGGGAAAAAGGGTTTGGCTCGCAACCCGCGACAGGCGCGACGGCAAGGTTGTCGATCAGCCGCGTGGCGCCCAGACGGGCGGCGGCGAGCAGGCGGGCGGGGCATGTGCCGACAGCCTCGAGCGGCTCCAGGCTTTCGGCATCACGCATCTCCAGATAGTCGACCGCGGTGAAGCCGGCCGCGAGCAGGCGTGCCCGCGCCGCCGCCAGCAGCGGTGCCGCCGGTCGGCCGTCGGCCAGCGCCTCGGCGGTATCCCGCAGGACACGATGGAGCTCGGGCGCAACGCGCCGCTCCTCCGGCGAGAGATAGGCGTTGCGCGAGGACATCGCCAGCCCGTCGGGTTCGCGCACGGTGGGGTGCCCGACGATCTCCACCGGCATGTCCAGATCCCGCACCATCCGGCGAACCACCAGAAGCTGCTGGTAGTCCTTCTCGCCGAAGATGGCGAGATCGGGCTGCACCCGGTTGAACAGCTTGGCGACCACCGTGGCCACACCGCGGAAGAAATGTGGCCTGGCCTCGGCACAGAGCCCGCGGGCGGGCCCCTCGACCACCACCCAGGTGGCGTGGTCGGCCGCGTACATGGCACCGATGTCGGGCAGGTAGGCGAGATCGACGCCGAGTGCCTCGAGACGTGTCAGATCACCGGCCTCGTCCCGCGGATAGCGCTCGAAATCCTCGCCCGGGGCGAACTGGGCCGGGTTGACGAAAATCGACACCACCAGACGCCCGGCGATCTCCCGCCCGTGACGCACCAGCGCCAGATGCCCCTCGTGCAGGGCGCCCATGGTCGGCACCAGGGCGACCTTCGCCCCGGCGCGACGCCAGCCGCCGAGGATGCGGCGCAGCACCGCCGTCTCCCGCACCACCTCCATGGGAGGAATCTCCCCCTCACGCGCTCACCGCCGCGTAGGCCTCGGGATCGTACAGGTAACCCGCGGTTTCGAGATCGCGGAGCAGCGTCTCGCCGGCGCCGGCGGCGAGCTCCACCAGCGGCGGCCGCACATGGCGCCACACCGGATCCCGCGCGCCGGTGGCGATCACATGCTTGATCGCCGGAATCATCGGATGGCGGCCGAGGACGGTGCGTACCGCGGCCACGCATTTCATGGCCCGCTCGGCGGCCGCGGCGTCGCCCCGGGTCACACCGTCGAAGACGTCGCGGCTGGAAGCGCAGGCGAGATTGGCGCCGGCCGAGATGGTTCCGGCTCCGCCGGCCTCGAGGTTGCGCAGCAGATGCATGTCCGAGCCCGAGAACACCGCAAAGCCGGGGTATGCCGCGATCAGCTCCCGTGTATGTTCCCAGTCCCCCGAACTGTCCTTGATGCCCCGGACGATACCGGGAAAACGTCCGAGCAGCCGTTCGATCACCGGCCGGGTGATCGGCACCATGCTCATCCGCGGGAAATGGTAGAGCAGAAGTCGGAGCCGATCGCTGCCGAGCCCCTCGATCAGCTCCGCGAAAGCCCTGAACACGCCCTCTTCCGGCACCTCCTTGAAGTAGAAGGGAGGCAGCATCAGCATCCGCTCGACGCCGTGTTCGAGACCGTGGCGGGCGAGTGCGAGGGTATCGCCCCGGGCGCAGCAGCCGATGCCCAGGATCAGCCGCTCCGGCGCCACCCCGTGGCGGAGCAGGGCTTCGAGCGCGGCCTGTCGCTCCGCCACCGAGAAGGAAGGCGCCTCGCCGGTGGTCCCGAACAGCGCCACGCCGTGACAGCCGTGATGGAACAACCAGCGAAGATGGGCGGCGAGGCGGACGTGACTGATCTCGCCATCTTCGTCCACCGGTGTCACGCTGGCCGCGAAAATGCCCTTCATCGGACGACCCTCCGAAATCTCCCCCGGTCCCTTCCCCTAGCGCCGAACGTCGAGCGTTCCAAGCCTCCGATCAGCGCAGCACCGTTTCCTGGAAGGCGATCATCGCGATCGCCGAGACGGTCACCGTGAGCACGACCGCGCTACGGCCGAGCTCGGTCCGGGCTTCGGGCAGCAGCTCGACCAGGGTCATCCAGAGCATGGCCCCGGCGGCGAGCCCGAAGCCGACCGGCAGGAACGGTGCGAAGGCGGTGACGAAGAGATAGGCCGGAACGGCCATCAGCGGCTGTGGCAGGCTCGAGAAGACGCTCCAGCCAGCGGCGGTCCAGGGAGAAACGCCGCGTGGCACCAGCACCAGGCTGATGGCCAGCCCTTCGGGGATGTTGTGTACGGCGATCGCCGCCGAGATGAAGACCCCGAGTCCTTCGCCACCGCCGAAGGAGACCCCGACCCCGAGTCCCTCGGTGAAGGAATGGAGGGTCATCACACCGACGATCAGGAGTGCCTTCCGCGCATCGGCGCCGCGCAGCGCGCCGAGTTCCAATTCCCCGTGACGGTGCATGAAACGATGGCCGAAGCGCATCGCCACATAGCCCAGCGCCAGACCGATCGCGATCCGCCATTGGCTTTCCTGGGCCCCCTCGACGATCAGGGTGAGGCTGGCGGCGATCATCAGACCGGCGGCGAAGGCGTTGGAAATGCCGAGCCAGCGCCGGCTCATCCGTGGCACGAAGAGGAACGGGAGGGCACCGAGGCCGGTCGCGAGGGCGGTGATCAGGGCGGCCGCGAAGACGATCCCGAGATGCGCCCAGTCCACGCGACGGTCCCGTCAGATACGGTCGGCGATGCCGCGGATGCCGGGCCGCCGGATCACGGGACGAGGACCTGCCGTCCCTCGACCCGTCCCGCCGCCAGGTCCTCGAGCGCCGCGTTGGCTTCTTCGAGGGGGCGCAGGGTGACGGGAATCGGGGGCACCCGGCCCTGCCGGGCCAGCCGGATCACGGTACGCAGATCGTCGAGGGTCCCCACATAGGAGCCGCAGAGGGTGAGGGCCCGGAGCGGCAGCCAGGGAACCGGCAAGGGAAAGCGCCCGCCGTAGAGCCCCACCACCACCAGCCGGCCGCCCTTGGGCACCAGACAGGACAGCCCGAAGCGCAGGGTCTCGGGCCGGCCGACGAAGTCGATCGCCGCCCAGACACCTCCCCCGGACCATTGCCGCACCGCCTCCGCGGCCCCGGCATCCGCCGGATCGAAGACCGCCGCGGCCCCGGCCGCGAGGGCCGTTTCCCGCTTGCCGGCGTCGATGTCGGCCACCGCCACCGGCCCGGGAACACGCGAGGGGGCCAGCGCCAGGGCGTTCATGCCGACGCCGCCGGCCCCGATCAGCAGCAAGGCCTGATCGTCACGCCGGATTCCGGTCTTGCCCAGCGCCCCCCATGCGGTCACCCCGGAGCAGGCGTAGGTGCAGGCGAGCTCCCGCGGCAGCCCGTCGAACGGCACGAGATAGCGCGGATGAGGCACGATGATGTGATCGGCGTAGCCACCGCCTTCATAGGCGCCGAGGAACCGCGGTGTCGGACAGAGATTCTCCTCCCCTCTCGCACAGACGGCACAGCGGCCGCAGCCGATCCAGGGGAACACCACGTATTCCCCGCCGACCTCCACGCCCGTATCGGCCGCTTCCGGTCCGAGGGCCACCACCTCGCCGGCGATTTCGTGTCCGGGCGTGAAGGGAAGCCGGGTGCCGCGCTCCTCGAGGATCAGCTTCTCCCCGTCACCGAGGTCGAAATAGCCCTGATGGATGTGAAGATCGGAGTGGCAGACCCCGCAGACGGTGACCCGCACCAGGACCTCGCTGCCCTCGGGCGTCGGTGTCGGATATTCGCGCATCTGGAGGGGCTGTCCCCAGGCGACGACCTCGCAACGGCGCATGAACTGTCTCCCCCGGATCGGTACGGTCACTGTAGCCCCCTCCCCGGCGGTTGGGGAGAGGGTGTCACTGCTCCTCGAATGCGATAGAGTCGCGATGAACGGAGGAGGGCACGCCGTGCGTTTCCCCATCGGACTGCTGGTTCTCTGGTGGATCGGCCTCCTGCCGGCGGTGCACGAGCCGGCGCCACCCGACCGGCTCGAAGGAATCCAGCGCTCGGTCGCCGGCATGCTGCTGGTGGCCAGCGAAAAACTGGCCGATCCCAACTTCGATCACACGGTGGTCTTCATGGTGGTGCACGACCGGGAAGGGGCGCTCGGACTGGTGATCAACCGGCGTTACGGTCGGGTGCCGGCCCGGGAGCTCCTGGAACGGCTCGGCCTTCCCGCCGAGGAGGCGGAAGGAGAGATCGAGCTCGCCTATGGCGGTCCCGTCGATCCCGGCACGGGATTCGTCGTCCACACACCCGACTATCGCCTCGAGGACACCCTGCTCGTCACCCCCGGAATCGCGGTTACCAACGACACCCGGGTCATGGCCGACATCGCCCGTGGCAAGGGGCCGGCACGGTACATCGCCACCCTGGGCTATGCGGGCTGGGCGGCGGGCCAGCTCGACGCCGAGATCGCCCGCGGCGACTGGTATCTGGTGGAAGCGGATCCCGCCCTGCTGTTCGAGACCCCGGTCGCCGAACGCTGGGAGCGCGCGCGGGAACGCTCCGGCATCGATCTCTGAACTTCGCCCGCTGGCGCGGTCCGTGCGCGCTGGCGCCGCGGTGACGAGCCGCTAGACTGCGCCCGGATCCCGACCGGAGACGAGACCATGCCCGACCTCGACGAACTCCACCGCGAGAAGAAGGCCCGGATCAAGGCCGCCAAGGATCGGCTCTACGGTTCCAAGACCCGCGAAAAGGGGCTGGTGATCGTCCATACCGGCACCGGCAAGGGGAAGAGCACGGCGGCCTGGGGGCTGGTGATGCGGACCCTCGGTCACGGCCGCAAGGTGGGCATCGTGCAGTTCGTCAAGGGCCGCCGGGAAACCGGCGAGCGTCGCTTTCTGGAACGCTTTTCCGAGCTGGTGGAAATCCGGGTGATGGGTCAGGGCTTCACCTGGGAAACCCAGGACCGGGCCCGGGACATCGCGGCGGCGCGGGCGGCGCTGGCCGAAGCCGAGCGCATGCTCCGGGATCCCGAGCTCCATCTCGTGGTGCTCGACGAGCTCAACATCGTGCTGCGCTACGACTATGTGCCGCTGACCGAGGTGCTGACCATGCTGGAGAACAAGCGGCCCGATCTGCATGTGGTGATCACCGGCCGCAACGCCCCGCGGGAGCTGGTCGAGGCGGCCGATCTCGTGACCGAGATGCGGCTCGTCAAGCATCCCTTCCGGGAAGGGGTGAAGGCCCAGATCGGCATCGAGTACTGAGGCGCCCGGCTGCCGCCATGCCATCCCGGGTTCCGGCCCTGATGGTGCAGGCGACGAACTCGGACGCCGGGAAATCGCTGCTGGTAACGGGCCTCTGTCGTGCCTTTTCGCGCCGCGGGCTGAGGGTCCGTCCCTTCAAGCCGCAGAACATGAGCAACAATGCGGCAGTCGCCGAAGGCGGCGAGATCGGCCGCGCCCAGGCCCTGCAGGCCCGGGCCTGCGGGGTACCGCCGAGCGTCCACATGAACCCGATCCTGCTCAAGCCCGAGGGCCAGGGGCGGTCGCAGCTCGTGGTCCGGGGACGCGCGCGGGGGAGCGTCACCGCGGCCGAATACTACCGCATGAAAGCGGAACTGCTGCCCTGCGCGCTGGACAGCTTCGCCCGCCTCGCCGCCGAGAGCGATCTCCTGCTGGTGGAAGGGGCGGGCAGCGCATCCGAGATCAATCTCCGCGATGCCGATCTCGCCAACATGGGGTTCGCACGGGCTGCCGACCTTCCGGTCCTTTTGGTCGGCGATATCGACCGCGGCGGCGTGATCGCGTCCCTCGTCGGCACGGTGGCGGTGCTGGAGCCCGCCGAGCGGGCCCGGCTCCGCGGTTTTCTGATCAACAAGCTGCGCGGCGATCCCGCCCTGTTCACCCCCGTCCTGCCGCTGCTCGAGGCGCGCACCGGGCTCTCCTGTCTCGGAATCGTCCCCTGGTTCGACGCCGCGCATCTCCTGCCGGCGGAGGACAGCCTCGGTCTCGACAGCCGGGCGAACCGCCGTGCCGGCGCTTCGGTTCGGATCGCCGTCCCGCGCCTGCCGCGACTCGCCAATTTCGACGATCTCGATCCGCTTTCCCAGGAGCCGGCGGTGGAAATGCGTCTCACGGCCCTCGAAGAGCCGCTGGCGACCGATACCGATATCGTCCTTCTGCCCGGCAGCAAGACCACCATCGGCGATCTCCTGGCGCTGCGCGAAAGCGGTTTCGAGGCCGATATCCGTGCCCACCACCGGAGAGGGGGATGGGTGGTGGGGCTGTGCGGCGGTTTCCAGATGCTGGGCAGGTCGGTCGCCGATCCCGAGGGTCTCGAGGGCGAACCGCGGCGCGTCCCCGGTCTCGCGCTCCTCGATGTCGAGACGGTGCTCGAGCGGGGCAAGACGGTGCGCCTCGCCCGCGGCCTGGAGCTGACCACCGGCGAAGCGGTGACGGGCTACGAAATCCATCTCGGCCGTACCACCGGCCCCGGCACCGAGCGGCCGTGGCTGCGCCTCGAGACCGGACCCGACGGGGCGGTATCGGCCGACGGCCGCGTCCTCGGCTGCTATCTGCACGGGCTGTTCGCCAGCGACGGATTCCGCCGCCGGTTCCTGGAACGGTTCACCAGCGGCGGCTTGCCCGCCCTGGCTTACGAGGCCCGGGTGGAGCGGACTCTCGACGCCCTCGCCGATCATCTGGAGACGGCGCTCGATCTCGATCGGATCCTCGGGGTCGCTCTCACACGAACGGAAGCAGCACGAACGTGACGCCGAGCAGAAGCAGGAACGCCCGCCAGCCGAGCGCGAGCGCGGCTTCGATCTCGGCCCGGCCGATCTCCGCCGGACCGTCGCCGATCCAGGGTTCGGGCGAAAGTTCGCCCTCGTAGACACGTGGACCGGAAAGGCGCACCCTCAGCGCCCCGGCCATCGCCGCCTCGGGCCAGCCGGCATTCGGCGAACGGTGACGGCGGGCGTCCCGCCGGATGCACCGAAGCGCATCCATCATCCCGCCCCCGGCGGCCAGTGCGAGAAGGAAAGCCGCGAGCCGGGCCGGGATCCAGTTCGCCAGATCGTCGAGCCGGGCCGCCACCAGGCCGAATTCGCGATACCGCGCATTGCGGTGGCCGATCATGCTGTCGAGGGTGTTGACCGCCTTGTAGAGGACGAGACCCGGGAGTCCGAGGAGCAGGGTCCAGACCCAGGGTGCGACTACGCCGTCGGCGAAGTTTTCGGCGAGGGATTCGACCGCGGCACGGCCGATCGCCGGCGGATCGAGCCGATCTGGATCGCGGCCCACCAGATGGCCCACCGCCCGCCGTGCCGCGTCGCACCCTCTCTCCAGGGCCGCGGCCACCGCACCGACGTGATCCACGAGGCTCCGCCAGGCGAACCAGGGAAAGAACAGCAGGCCGAGGAGGATCCAGCCTGCCGGGAGAGACCGCAGCAGGGGGTCGAGGAGAGCGGCGAGGAGCCCGAGCGGCGCCAGGAGCAGCAGGACCACCGCCAGACCGGCGATCCGCGCCCCCCTTTCCCGCCACAACCGGGCCTCGAGGGCAGCGATGGCGCGACCGACGAGGACCACGGGATGGGGAATCCGGCGCCACAGCAACGGCGGGTCGCCGAACAGCGCATCCGTCACGAGCGCGAGCAGCAGGGCCAGAACGAGAGACCGGCTGTCGCCCAGGAGCATGCGTCCCCCCTCGCCGCGGTCGAGAATGCGGGGCGCTCCTAGCAGGCGGTGGCGTGGGCGTCAGCCGTCTTGTTCGGGGCGGGGAGCGCTGCTATCCACTCTCGCACCTCATGCCCGGGAAGAACATTCCATGAGCCGAACGGGGGTCATGATCTGCGGCCACGGGAGCCGCGACCCGGAGGCCTGCGCGCAGTTCGCGCGGGTGGTCGAACGCATCGCCGAAAGGCTGCCCGACCGACCCGTCGAGATGGGCTATCTCGAATTCGCCCGACCGGTGATCCGCGAGGGGCTGGACCGGCTCAGGGAGCGCGGTGTCGATCGGGTGCTCGCCGTGCCCGGGATGCTGTTCGCCGCCGGCCACGTGAAGAACGACGTGCCCTCGGTGCTGAACGCCTACGCCGCCGAACACGGGATCCGGATCGAGATGGGGCGCGATCTCGGTATCGATCCGCTGCTGCTGGAAGCTTCCCGGGACCGGATCGAAGAAGCCATGGCCGCGGCCGCCGGCGCCTTTTCCCGCGCGGACACGCTGCTGCTGGTGGTCGGACGCGGCACGTCCGACAGCGATGCCAACGGCAATGTCGCCAAGGTCGCGCGGATGCTTTGGGAGGGGATGGGATTCGGCCATGCCGAGGTCGCCTACTCCGGGGTCGCCCATCCGCGGACCGACGCCGCCCTCGAACGGGCCGTCCGCCTCGGTTTTCCGCATATCGTCGTGTTTCCCTACTTCCTCTTCACCGGCGTGCTGGTGCGGCGGATCTACGACGCCACCGACCGCGTCGCCGCCGCCCATCCCGGAACCGCCTTCACCAAGGCCCGTTACCTCGACGACCATCCCAATCTGGTCCGGGTCTTCCTCGACCGCATCGAAGGCATCCTCGAGGGCGACAGCGCCATGAACTGTGCGCTCTGCAAATACCGCGTGCAGATCATCGGCTACGAGGGGGATCTGGGAGCCCCGCAGGAAAGCCACCACCACCATGTCGAGGGCATCGGCACCGACGGCGACCATCACCATCACCACCATCATCACCACGCCTCGCATCACCATGACCATCCCTCTCGCGAAGCGCCTCCCTTCCGCGACGGCGACTGAGGTGAGCGGGTCCTGCTGCCCGCGCGACCCGGCGGCGATCTACCGTCTGTCCTTCGCGCGGGCGCGGGCCGAAACCGCTCTCGATCACCTCCCTCCCCCGCTGCGCCCGGTGGTGCTGCGGATGGTCCACGCCTGCGGCCTGCCGGAAATCGCCCGCGACATCGCCTGGAAGGGCGATCCGGCGACGGCGGCGGGGCGCGCCCTGCACGCGGGGGCGACGATACTCTGCGACACGAGGATGACCGAGGCCGGGATCGTGAAGGAGCGGCTGCCCGCATCCGCCCGCACGCTCTGTACCCTGTCGGATCCGCGGGTTCCGGATCTCGCCGCCCGTCTCGGCACCACCCGCTCGGCGGCGGCGGTGGAACGCTGGCGCCCCTGGCTCGACGGGGCGGTGGTGGTGATCGGCAACGCGCCCACGGCGCTTTTCCATCTTCTCGAACGACTCGCGGACTGGCGCCTGCGGCCGGCCGCGATCTTCGCCTTTCCGGTGGGCTTCGTGGGCGCGGCCGAAAGCAAGCGGGCGCTGGCTGAGACCGCCGGCGCGCCGCCCTTCATGACCCTGCACGGGCGGTTCGGCGGCTCGGCGCTGGCCGCCGCCGCCGTCAACGCGCTGCTTCTCGCGGAAGAGCCATGAACGCGGCCCCCTGGCTTTCGGTCGTCGGCATCGGCGAGGATGGTCTCGCGGGGCTCGGCGAAGCGGCCCGGGCGCGGATCGCCGAGGCGCAGGTGCTCGCCGGCGGCCGGCGACACCTGGCCCTGGTGCCGTCTTCCGAGGCGCTGCGGCTGCCCTGGGGCACGCCGCTCGAGGATTCGGTCCGCGCCCTCGCCGAACACCGGGGAAGGAAAGTGGTGGTGCTGGCTTCCGGCGATCCTTCCTGGTACGGGGTCGCCAAGGTCGTCCTGCGCCACTTCCCCGCGGAGGAAGTGGTCGTGATCCCCCACCTCTCGGCCTTCCAGCTCGCCGCCGCCCGGCTCGGCTGGCCCCTCGAGGAGGTGGGGACGGTCAGCCTCCACGGCCGGCCGGTGACGCGTCTCCTGCGCGAAATCGTACCGGGGCGGCGGCTGCTGATCCTCACTTCGGGTCCCCGGATGCCCTCCTCCATCGCCGATCTCCTCGCCCGCCACGGATACGGGGCGGCGCGGATCACCGTCTTCGGCCGTCTCGGCGGCCCGCGCGAGACGGTGTGGGAGGGCGGTACGGAGGAGGTGGCCGGCCAGCGCTTTCCCATTCTCAACCTGGTCGCCGTCACCCTTCCCCGCGAACCGGAAGTCACCGCGGAGGGGACCGTTCTGGAGCTCGAAGACGATGCCTTCGAACACGACGGCAACATCACCAAGGCGGAATATCGGGCGGCGGCGATCGCCCGGTTGCAGCCCGGTCCCGGACGTCTGCTCTGGGATGTCGGCGCGGGCAGCGGGGCGATGGCCGTCACCTGGCTGTTCCGTTGCCGGGAGGGCGCGGCCACGGCGATCGAGAAGCGGCCGGACCGGATCGTGCGGATCCGCCGCAACGCCGCACGGCTGGGCACGCCGGAGCTCCGCATCGTCGAGGGCGAGGCCCCCGCGGTCCTGCCGCGGGAGGAGACCCCGGACGCGGTGTTCATCGGCGGCGGTCTCGCCACCCCGGATCTGCTCCGCCTCTGTTTCGAGCGGCTGGCACCCGGCGGCCGGCTCGTCGCCCATGCGGTGACCATGGGAGGCGAGCAGATGCTCTACGGGTTCCATCAGGAGGTCGGTGGCAGCCTCCAGCGTCTGTCCCTGAGCCGGGCGGAGGCGCGCGGCGATCATCTCCTCTGGCGACCGCTGGCACCCGTCACCCAGTATGCGATCACCAAGCGATGAGCGGCGAACTGGTGGGAATCGGCCTCGGTCCGGGCGATCCCGAACTCCTGACCCTCAAGGCGGTGCGGCTGCTGGGCGAGATCCCGGTGGTGGCGACCATCGCCAGTGACCGGGCCGAGCCGGTGGCGGCGCGGATCGCGGAACCGCATCTGGCGGCGGATGTCGAGCGGCTCGCCTTCCGCGCGCCCATGCACGCCGATGCCGGGACACGGGCCGCCTTCTACGACGAGGTGGCGACGGTGATCGGCGAGAAACTCGCGAGCGGAAGGCGGGTCGGCGTGCCCTGCCTCGGCGATCCGCTCTTCTACGGTTCCTTCATCCAGCTTCTCGAACGGCTGGCCCCGCGCCATCCCTGTTCGGTGGTACCGGGCGTCACCGCTCCGCACGCCGCCTCCGCGGTTCTCCGCCTGCCGCTCGCCCGCGCACGGGAAAGCGTCCTCGTCCTGCCCGCGACCCTTCCCGACGAAAGGCTGGCGCGCGGGCTCGCGACCGCGGATACGGCCGTTCTCGTCAAGCTCGGCCGCCATCTGCCCCGCATCCGCCGCCTGCTCGCGAAAGCGGCGCCGGATTTCGCCGCCTGGATCGCGAGCGGCGTCGGCACGCCCGAGGAAAGACTGGCACCTCTGGACCGCTGGCAGGAGCCGGTCGCTCCCTACATGTCGCTCCTGATCCTGCGACGGGCGATGGCCGCGGGATGAGGGCTCCCGCCGTGCTCCTGCTCGCCGCCGGCCAGCGGCCCCTGGCGGAACGTGTCGCCCTGGCCGTCGGTGGCCGGGTGCACGCCCCGCGGAAGATCGCCCGCGGCGAGGAGACCGGCTATCCGGCGCTGGCGCCGCATCTCCGTCGCCTGTTCCGCGACGGGGTGCCGATCATCGGTCTTTGCGCGGCCGCCATCCCGATCCGTATCCTGGGTCCGCTCCTCACCGACAAGGCGGAAGAGCCGCCGGTCCTGGTGGTCGATCCCGACGGAGCCTTCGTGCTGCCCCTTCTCGGCGGGCATCGGGGGGCGAACCGTCTGGCACGCGGGCTGGCGGCGGAAATCGGCGCCCGCGCGGTGATCACCACGGCGAGCGAGGCGCTGCTGGGCCTCGCCCTCGACGATCCGCCGCCGGGCTGGAAGTTGCGGGGGCACGGGCATCTCAAGGCCTTCACCACCCGCCTGCTGGACGGCGGTGGTGTCCGGCTGATCGACGATTGCGGTTGCGCCGGCTGGCTCGCCGCCGGCTCCCTTTCCTTCGCCGACACCGCCGAGGACGAGCTTCTCGTCACCTGGCGCGGCGTCGAGCCGACACCGCGCCGTCTCGTCTTCCATCCACCGCTCCTCGCCGTCGGCGTGGGGACGGAGCGCGGGGCACCGGCGGAACCTCTCCTGGCCCTCGTCGAGGAAACCCTCGCCGCCGCCGGGGCGAGCCCCGGGGCCGTGGCCTGCGTCGCCTCCCTCGATCTCAAGGCGGCGGAGCCCGCGGTTCACGCCCTCGCGTCCGCGCTCGGTGTGCCGGCACGCTTCTTCACCCGCGAGGAGCTGGCGGCGCGGAGCGCCGATCTGGCGACCCCCTCCGAAGAGGTCCGGCGGGCGGTCGGCGTGGCCGGCGTCGCGGAGGCCGCCGCCCTCGCCGCCGCCGGAGCCGACAGTCGGCTGCTCGTGCCCAAGCGGCGCGGTGATCGCGTCACCTGCGCGCTGGCGCTCGCCGCGCGTCCGATCGACCCGGCCGCCACCGGCCGTCCGCGGGGCTTCCTCCATCTGGTCGGCATCGGGCCGGGGGCCGCCGACTGGCGCACTGCGGAAGTGGAGCGGGTCCTCGAAACGGCCGAGGACATCGTCGGCTACGCGCTCTATCTCGACCTTCTCGGTTCCGCGACGGAAGGCAAGGCCCTGCATCGTTTCGGGCTCGGCCGAGAGGAGGAACGCTGCCGCGCGGCCCTCGATCTCGCCGCCTCCGGCCGGCGGGTCGCCCTCGTCTGTTCGGGTGACCCCGGTGTCTATGCGTTGGCGACGCTGGTCTGCGAGCTGCTGGCCGAAGAAGGCGATGCCCGGCCGGACTGGCAGCGGGTGGAACTCGCGGTCTGCCCCGGGATTCCGGCGATGCAGGCCGCCGCCGCCCGGGTCGGAGCCCCCCTCGGCCACGATTTCTGCGTCCTTTCCCTGTCCGATCTCCTGACGCCCCGGGAGACCATCCTGCGCCGTCTGGAAGCGGCGGCGGCGGCCGATTTCGTCCTCGTGCTCTACAACCCGGTCTCGCGGCGGCGGCGCGAACTCCTGCCCGCCGCCCGGGAGATCCTGCTCCGGCATCGGCCGGCCGGGACCCCGGTGGTGGTCGCCCGTAATCTCGGCCGCGAGGGGGAACGGGTGGCGGTCACCACCCTCGCCGAGCTCGATGCCGCGGAGCTCGACATGCTGACGCTGGTGATCGTCGGCAGTCGCGCCACCCGGAGCTTCCGGACCCTCGACGGGTGTGCGCGCGTGTACACTCCGCGGGGGTATCGGCGATCATGACCGTTCATTTCATCGGCGCCGGGCCGGGCGCCCCCGATCTCATCACCGTCCGGGGTCTCGAACTGGTGCGTCGCTGCCCGGTGATTCTCTACGCCGGTTCGCTGGTGCCGCGCGAGATCCTGGCCGAAGCGCGGAGCGATGCACGGATCCTCGACACCGCGCCGATGACCCTCGACGCCATTCTCGAAGAGATGATCGCCGCCCACCGCCGGGGACAGGAGGTGGCCCGTCTCCATTCCGGTGATCCCTCGCTCTACGGGGCCATCGCCGAGCAGATACGCCGGCTGGACGCGGTCCGCATCCCCTGGACCATCACCCCCGGGGTTCCGGCCTTCGCTGCCGCGGCGGCGGCGCTCGGCCGCGAGCTGACCCTGCCCGGCGTCGCCCAGACGGTGATCCTCACCCGCACCTCGGTCCGCGCCTCACCCGTGCCCGAGGGCGAGGATCTGGCCGCCTACGCCCGCAGCGGCGCCACCCTGGCCATTCATCTGTCCATCACCAATCTCGCCCGGATCCTGCGCGAGCTGGAGCCGGTACTCGGTCCCGCGGCGCCGATCTTCGTCGTCCATCGGGCGAGCTGGCCCGATCAGCGGATCATCCGCGGGACCATCGCCACCATCCGCGACAAGGTGAAGAAGGCCGGCATCACCCGGACCGCCCTCATCCTCGCGGGCGGCGCCCTCGCCACCGAGGATTTCGAGGACAGCCGGCTCTACGCGCCGGATCATCACCATTCGGCGCGTCCGCGCGAATAGGCGAGCACCGCTTCCACCGCCGCCTCGACGGAGGTCACGCGGTTCCCCGGCAGCGGAGGCGGCCGGGCGATCATCACCACCGGGAGACCGAGCTCCCGCGCGGCGAGGAGTTTGGGACGGGCGCCCGCACCGCCGCTGTTGCGAACCAGCAGCGCGTCGATGGCGAACCGTGCGAGGAGAGACCGGTCCCCGGCGACCGTGTAGGGTGGCCGGCCGGTCACGACCTCGACATTGGCCGGCACCGCGGCGGGCGGGGTGATCGCGCGGAGCAGGAAACGGCATTCCGGTAGCTCGGCGAGGCGCGGAATCTGTTCGCGACCGACGCTGGCGAACACCCGCCGCCCCGACGCCGGGAGGATCTCGAGCGCCCGTTCGAGACTCGGGACCTCCCGCCAGCGGTCGCCCGCCGCCGGCCGCCAGGGCGGGCGTTCGAGGCGGAGGCAGGGCAGACCGAGTCGCCGGCAGGCGGCCAGCGCATGGGCGGAGATCCGCCGGGCGAAGGGATGGGTGGCGTCGACGACGAGACCGGTGCCGGTGCACCGCAACCAGTCGCAGAGCCCGTCGATCCCGCCGAACCCGCCGATCCGGCATTCGCCCGCCGGCAGCATCGGTGTTCGGGTCCGGCCGGCGAGGGAGGTGACCACCCGGATCTCCGGCGCCGCCGCGAGCCGTCCGGCGAGCTCGCGCGCTTCCGCGGTGCCTCCCAGGAGCAGGAGGCGGAGCCCGTCACCAGCCCTGGGCACGGCCCACGATCCGCCCTCGGCGATCGACCACCAGGACCTCCGCCGCGATCCCGCGGCCCAGAACCTCGAGGACGATCTCGCGCGCCCGCCGGGCGACCATCGCCGCGAGCGGTACCGCCGCCCCCGAGGCGAGATCGAGCGCCTCCTTGCCGGTACGGCAGGCGGCGATCCTCGCCGCCAGATCGGGCGCGGCGCCGGCTTCCCGCGCGAGCGCCGCGAGAAAATCGAAATCCACCCGCGACCGGGAACTGTGCAGATCGAGGGCCCCGGCGGCGAGCTTCGCGGTCTTTCCGAAACCACCGGCGAGGGTCAGGCGCGGCAGCGGACGGCGGCGCAGGTACTTGAGTGTTCCGCCGACGAAATCGCCCATGTCCAGAACCGCGATCTCCGGCAGCCCGTAGAACCGCCGCACGGCCTCTTCCGAGGTGCTGCCGGTGACCGCCGCGACATGCTCGATGCCGGCCGCACGCGCGACATCGATGCCCCGCCGGATGGAGTGGATCCAGGCCGAGCAGGAATAGGGCACGACGATGCCCGTGGTGCCGAGGATCGAAAGACCACCGAGGATGCCGAGGCGCGGATTCCAGGTCTTGCCGGCGAGCGCCTCGCCGTCCGGGATCGCGATCTCGATTTCCAGATCGGCGGCGCAGCCGGCGGCCAGCGCGATTTCGGTCACCGCTTCGGTCATCATCCGGCGCGGCACCGGATTGATGGCCGGCTCGCCCGGGGCGAGCGGCAATCCCGGCAGGGTGACCGTGCCGACCCCGGGGCCCGCCCGGAAGGAGACGCCACGGCCGGCGGGAAGGCGCCGCAGGCTGGCCCTCACCAGACAGCCGTGGGTGACATCGGGATCGTCACCGGCGTCCTTGACCACCGCCGCCGAGGCCCGCCCGTCGGCGAGGATCCGCTTTTCCGCGAGGGCGAAGCTCGCGCTGCCACCGCGCGGCAGGCGGATCGTCACCGGATCCGGGAACCCCCGCCCGAACAGGGCCGAGGCGGCGGCCTTGGCGGCTGCGGTGGCACAGGCACCGGTCGTCCAGCCGCGCCGCAGCGGCCGCTCGCCCGTCCGATCGCTCTTGCCTTGCTGCCGGGTCCGGTTCATGGCAGAGGCAGCTTATAGCCGCGTAGCCGGACGGCCGACAGCATGAGCGCCCCCACCCTCCTGGTCGCCGCCCCCGCCTCGGGCTCGGGGAAGACCATCGCCACCCTCGGCCTGCTGCGTGCCTTCGCCCGGCAGGGGCGGCGGACGAGTTCGTTCAAGGTCGGTCCGGACTACATCGATCCGGGCTTCCACGCCCGGGTGACCGGGCGCCCCTGTGTCAGCCTCGACAGCTGGGCGATGCGGTTCTCGACCCTCGCCGGCCTTCTCGAGGAAACCGGCCGGGACGCCGATCTGGTGATCGGCGAGGGGGTGATGGGCCTGTTCGACGGCGCTCCGGACGGCAGCGGCTCGACGGCCGATCTCGCCGCGCTTTTCGGCCTGCCGGTGCTGCTGGTGGTCGAGGCGGGCAAGATGGGACAGTCGGTGGCGGCGATCGTCGAGGGTTTCCTGCGGTTCCGGGAAGACGTGGAGATCGTCGGACTGATCCTCAATCGGGTCGGCAGCCCGGCCCATGCGGAGATCCTGCGCGAGGCCTGCGACGCCCGCTTTTCCCTGCCGCTCCTGGGCTGCATTCCGCGGCATCCGGAGCTCCAGCTCCCGGAGCGTCACCTCGGTCTGGTCCAGGCGGCCGAGCAGCCCCGTCTCACCGCGACCCTCGAGCGGGCGGCGGCGCTCGTCGAACGTCATCTCGATCTCGCCCGCATCGCCCGGCTCGCCCGGGCACCCTCGGTCTCGGTGCTGGCCAGCGCGGTGCGTCCCCTGCCGGCCCTCGGGCAGCGCATCGCCGTCGCCCGGGACGAGGCCTTCGCCTTCGCCTATCCCGCCGTGCTCGAGGGCTGGCGGCGGCAGGGTGCCGACATCCTGTTCTTCTCGCCGCTCGCCGACGAGCCCCCCGATCCGCGGACCGACGCCGTCTATCTGCCGGGTGGCTATCCGGAGCTCCACGCCGGTCGGATCGCGGCCGCCACCGGCTTCCTCGACGGGCTGCGGAAGGCGGCGGCCCGCGGTGCCTTCGTTTTCGGCGAATGCGGCGGCTACATGGTGCTCGGCCGCGAGCTCGTGGACCGCGAGGGCGACACCCATGCGATGGCCGGGCTGCTGCCGGTGCGCACCAGTTTCGAGAAGCCCCGCCTCCACCTCGGCTACCGCGAGGCGATTCTCGCCGAGAGCTCGCCGCTCGGCCACATCCGCTGCGGTTTTCGCGGCCACGAATTCCATTTCGCGGCGGAGCTGGAGCGCGACGCGACGCCCCTCTTCGCCGAGGTCCGCGACGTGCGCGGACGGTCCCTCGGACCGGCCGGTGTGCGTCGGGGGACGGTGGCCGGATCCTTCCTCCATCTCATCGACCGGATCGATCATCTGCAGCCCCTCTCCTGACGGCGATCCCGGTCAATTCCATGTCGCCTGCAGAGCATGACCGACGCGGCGATCGCGCCAGATTGCGCCCGCGGGACGGCGCCGATCCCTTCGTCCCGTCCTGCCGGGGTGAATGCCATGAGCGATCGCGACGGCCCGGAGGCGGACTACATCGTCGTCGGTGCGGGCAGCGCCGGCTGCGTCCTCGCCCATCGGCTGAGCGAAGATCCCTCGGTGCGGGTCCTGCTGCTCGAATACGGCGGCAGCGATGTCGGTCCCTTCATCCAGATGCCGGCCGCCCTTTCCTATCCGATGAACATGCGCTGGTACGACTGGGGCTTCCGGAGCGAACCCGAACCGGCGCTCGGCGGGCGCCGCCTGCAGTGTCCGCGCGGCAAGGTCATCGGCGGCTCCTCCTCGATCAACGGCATGGTCTATGTGCGGGGCCACGGGCGCGATTTCGACCACTGGGAGGAAACCGGCGCGTCGGGCTGGGGCTTCGCCCATGTGCTGCCCTATTTCAAGCGCATGGAGAACGCCCACGGCGGAGAGCCCGGCTGGCGCGGAACCGCGGGACCGCTCCACATCACCCGCGGGCGTCTCGACAATCCCCTCGCCCGCGCCTTCATCGAGGCCGGCATCGAAGCCGGCTACCGCTGGACCGAGGATTACAACGGCCAGCGGCAGGAGGGCTTCGGGCCGATGGAGATGACGGTCTGGCAGGGCCGTCGCTGGTCGGCCGCCAACGCCTATCTGCGTCCGGCGCTGCAGCGGCCCAATCTCACGCTCTGGACCCGGACGCTCGTCCATCGGTTGGAAATCGAAAACGGTCGCGTCGTCGGCCTCGAGGTCACCCGTCGCGGCCGTCCCCGACGGCTGCGGGCGGCCCGCGAGATCGTCCTCGCCGCCGGGGCCATCGGCTCGCCGGCGATCCTCCAGCGTTCGGGCATCGGCGATCCCGCCGCGCTCGAGGTGGCCGGCATCCGTCCCCGCCATCCGCTGCCCGGTGTCGGCGCCAATCTGCAGGACCATCTCGAACTCTACGTCCAGATGGAATGCACCCAGCCGGTCAGCCTCTACGGCTATCTCAACCTGCCGGCCAAGGCGCGGATCGGGTTCGAATGGCTGTTGGCCAAGAGCGGACCGGGGGCCACCAACCATTTCGAATCCTGCGCTTTCGTCCGCTCCCGCGCCGGGGTCGAATACCCGGATATCCAGTTCCACTTCCTGCCGGTGGCGATCCGCTACGACGGCAAGGCTCCGGCCGGAACCCACGGCTTCCAGGTCCATGTCGGTCCCATGCGCTCCTCCTCGCGAGGCCGGGTGCGGATCCGCTCCGCCGACCCCCGGACCCCGCCCGAGATCCGCTTCGACTACATGTCGACGGAAGAGGACTGGCGCGACTTCCGCATCGCCATCCGCCTCGCCCGCGAGATCTTCGCCCAGCCCGCCTTCGCCCCCTTTCGCGGCCGTGAGCTGGCGCCGGGCGCCGAGCTGCGCAGCGACCGGGAGCTCGATGCCTTCGTCCGCGGGGCGGTGGAAAGCGCCTACCACCCTTGCGGCACCTGCCGCATGGGAAGCAGCGAGGATCCGGATGCGGTGGTCGACCCCGAATGCCGGGTGATCGGTCTCGAGGGGCTCAGGGTCGCGGACAGTTCGATCATCCCGCGGATCACGAACGGCAATCTCAACGCCCCCTCGATCATGATCGGCGAGAAGGCCAGCGATCACATCCTCGGACGCGAAGCGCTCCCGCCGCTCGATCTGCGGCCGTGGGTGCATCCCGACTGGCGCAGTCGGCAGCGTTGAGGAGGACGCCGCCAGGAAGGCCGCGAGCCTCCGTCCCACCCGGCGAAGGTGCGGCGGAGGAAGGGGGGCGGTCGCGGAACAGGGCGACGAAGCGGCTCGCCACCTTTTCGGGCGTGAACTCCGCGGCGCGGGCCCGGGCGGCGGCGCCGAGACGTTCCCGTTCGGCCGGATCGGCGATCAGGCGGGCGAGGGTCCGGTGGAGCCCCTCGCTGTCCTCCGGACGCACCAGAACCCCGGCACGTTCCGCCAGCTCGCCACAGCCGTAGGCGTCGGTGGTGACGACCGCGCAGCCCGCATTCATCGCCTCCAGCAGCACCATCGGAAAGTTTTCCACCAGCGACGGCAGCACGAAGATCGCCGCCTCGGCGTAGAGCTCGGCGACTCTTTCGTGGGGCAGGAAACCCGTGAACCGCACCGGCAGACCTTCCGCCTGCCGCTCCAGGGCGGCGCGCGAAGGTCCGTCGCCGGCCACCACCAGTTCCCAGTCGGGCGGCAGGCTGCGCATCGCCTCGACCAGGAACTGCACGCCCTTGCGGGGCACCAGCCGCGACACCGCGAGGATCATGTTGCGCCGGCGTCGCCGAGGCAGTCGCTCGAAGGCGAAGGGGTTGGGGATCACGGTCACCGGAACGGGACAACGACGCCGGAGGAGGTCGGCGAGGAACCGCGAGGGGCTGGTGACCCAGCTCGCCTCCCGCAGCACCCGGCGCCACAGCGGCATCAGCAGGCGGTGCATCAGTGCGAACCGGTCGGGATTGTATCCCGGCACATCCGAGCCGTGCGCGGTGACCGCGTAGGGAACGCCGAACCGTCGGCCGAGGCGACAGGCCACCCAGCCGGTGGGAACCACGAAATGGGCGTGGATCACATCGTAGTGGCGCTCGCGGAGAAGCCGCGCCGCGGTCCGGTAGGTCGGATACAGGAAGGTCGCCTGCTCGAGGGCGGTGCTGTAGTGGCGCATCCGCCGATAGCCGCCGGTTCGCAGAATGCGTACCCCGTCGTCCATCTCCATGGCCGGGAGACCGGACATGCCGGCGGTGACGACGTCCACCTCGTGGCCCAGTCCGACCAGGGCCCGCCCGAGGAACCGACAGACGGTCGCGGCACCTCCACCGATCGGCGGGTACTCGCAGGTCAGCATCAGGAAGCGCACAGTTCCCCGGCCTCCTGCAATCGGTTTTCGACCACCTTGAACTTGCGCCCCGGGGGAGGATCCAGACTGTCCCGGAAAGCCACCCGGATGGTCGCCCCGGAACCGAGCAGGGCGGACAGTGCGCCCCGGATCGCCTCTTCGAGACCCGATCCGGGGCCGGCCTCGGGTTCGACTTCGACCCGGAACCGGTCGAGGGCCTCCTGGACCACCCGGTAGCGGGCGATTCCGCCCACCTCTTCCAGCGCCAGGGTCACGGCGTAGGGCGAGAGGCTTTCTCCGTCCGGCAGCCGGATACAGTCGACGATGCGCCCCTCCACCCGGGCGATCGTGCCGAACCGGCAGCCGCAGGCGCAGGCGCCCCCACCGGCGGCGACCGCCAGATCGCCGGTGTCGTAGCGGACGAGCGGCATAACCTTCCGCCAGAGGGAGGTCACCACCAGACGCGCGCGGCCCGGGACCGGCGCCGGCAGGAGTTCGACGATCGTCGTATCCTCCGCGAGGTGATAGGGTCCGCCCGGCGCACACTGCCAGGCGAGCGGCCCGGTTTCGGTCATGCCGTAGATGTCCAGGACCGGGGCGTCGAACAGCGTTTCGATTCTCCTTCGGACGAGCGGATCGAGACTTTCGGCACTGGTGTAGACCGCTTGCGGCCGGGGCGGTCTTCGACCGGTGCTCCGGTAATGATCCAGGAGCCGACGCAGCGGCGCGAGCAGGGCGTAGACGCAGTACGGCCGGAAGCTCTCCAGAGCCTCGGCCATCCGCGCCGCGGGCACCTCGCTCGAGATGTAGCGCCAGCCGAGCCAGGCCGCCGGTGGTCGCTCACCGGCGTTGGTGATCAGCAGCAGCCGCCGGCCGGGACGATAGGGACCGGCACAGAGCGCCCGCAGGAAGGCGGCCCGTCGGACCACCCGGAACTCGGGCAACTCGTGGATCGTGAAGGGGCGGCCGCTGGAGCCGCTGGTGCGCAGGGTCCGGAGATCGGCCCTGCCGCGAAGGGCGGCGGAAAGCGCCTTCTCACCGGCGGCCCGCAGCTCGGTCTTGGTGACGATCGGCAGCCGCGCGAGATCGCCGACGGTGTGGATCTCCTCGGGAGAAACGCCGGCCGCATCCCAGCGTTCGCGGTAGAACGGCACGGTCTCGTAGGCATCCCGCAGGAGACGGTGCAGCAGCCGTTCGCGCAGCGCCGTCAGACGCGCCGCCGGCAGGCGCTGGTGGAGCCAGAGCCGGGCGAACGCGGCCGGAAGCGCCATCGGGTTCATGCCGCCACCAGGAGCGTTCGGGTTCGCTCCAGGATCCGGCGCTGCAACGCGGCGAGCCGTTCGGGATCGGGTGCACCCTGCTCCCAGGCGGCGAACAGGCGTGCCAGCACGGGCTCCGGATCGAACTCCTCTTCCACCATCCGTCGAACGTCCAGTGTTCTTTCCGGGTGTCCGATCAGCTCGAAGAAGCCGGCGAATTTCGGGTTGTAGGCGAGACCGAAGGCGGGCGTACCGACGGTGGTGGCGAGGATCGCCGGATGCATCCGCCCGGCGAGGAGAAAATCCACCTCCCGGCAGAGGGCCGCGTAGAGCCGTGCGTCCGCCACCCCGAGATGGGCGTGCGGGACGCCGGGAATCCGGGCCGCGAGATCACGGGCGAAAGCCACGTCTCCCTCGTGCGTGGCGCTGTAGGACGGCAGGAAGACGACGAAGGCATCGCGGGCGCGGGCGAGACGCCCGAGCAGCTCGGCGAAGCGGGCGGTGAACCGGGCACGCCCTTTTTCGTCCCGCCGCAGCGGCAGCCCCAGCGCCCAGGCCAGCTTGCGAGGGACGATGCGCCGGGCGGGCGGCCACCACGGGCGACAGGCGACCCCGATCAACGGGCGCCCGTCGACCGGCACGCCGGCCGCCGCGAGGAAGTCGCGCGCGCGGTCGCGCGCCGCCGGCACCAGCAGCAGCGCCGGATCGGGCAGGACTTCCGCCTTCCGCGAGGTCAGTCGTTCCACGAGCTCGGCCGCCGTTTCGTCCCGCACCGTGACGCATTCCATCGATGCCAGCGCCAGACGCGCCGCGATGCGGCTGACGGAGGCATCGAGAGGTCCGACCCCCAACCCATAGCCCGCGACCCGACCGCCTCCAAGACGGGAAAGAAGGGTCAGCACACTCCAATAGGGCATCTTGACCAGGCTGTCGTCGTCCTGGAACAGGCCGCCCCCCCCGATGAGGACGAGATCGGCCCGCGACACGGCGGCCAGAAGGACGGGCAACGCCCGTGGCCCGCGCGGCAGAAGCCGCAGGTTCCGCCCGGCGACGGTATCCGGCCGGCGGGAAAGCAGGGTGATCTCGGCGGTGGGCAGAATGCAGTTGATGGCGGCGATGGTGGCACTCCGGATGGCCTGATCGCCGAGATTGCCGTCGGCGTCGCCGGCGAGAACGAGGATGCGCATCCGGGGGAGCCTCGCGAAGTTCGATCGTTGACCGTTGCCCTGCGGAATCCTTAGCATTGTCGAGCCCGGGTCGTTAAACTTTCGCTAATCCAGATACGGACCACACCTTCGCGATGGCACGGACAGCGAAGCACCGCCGGCCCGGCTCCGCCCGGCCGCCGGCCGCGACGGGCCGCTCGACCGCTTCCGGGTCGGGAAAGGCGCCGCTGTGGACGGCCCAGGATACGCGTACCGCGTTGCGCCTGCCGTTCACCCTCGCGATGGCCGTCCTGCTGCCCGAGAACCGCCGCCACGATCTTCTCCGACGGCTGGTGGCGATCAAGGTGGCGCGACGCCCCCTTTCGGTGCGCCTCGCCGAACGGCTGCTGGTGCCGGTTTTCACGGTCCGGAGGACGATCGGAGATCGGACCCGTTTTCTCACCGATCTCCTGTTCGAGAACGAGCTGGCCCGGCTCGCCCTCTTCCTCCGCTATCGGCGACGGGCTCCCGAACCCGACATTCGTGTCGAGGGTGGGGAAGCGGTCGCGGCCGCGCTCGCCGCCGGTCGCGGTGCGATCCTCTGGGTGGCGCCGATGGCCCACGCCTCCCTCGTCGCGAAAATGGCCTGGCACCGCCGAGGATGGATGGTCTCCCATCTCAGCCGCTACAGCCACGGCTCGAGCTCGAGCCGCCTCGGTGCGCGGTTGCTCAACCCCTTCGTCTGTCGGGTGGAGGACCGCTACCTCGCCGAGCGTGTACGAATGCGGCGTGACGAACCGGCGGCGGTGGCGGTGCGCGTCCTCCGGCGTCGCCTGCGCGAAAACCGGCTCGTCTCCATCACGGCCCTCCCCGGCCAGGGCGAGAATGCCCGGCCATCCTTCCTCGGCGCGCGGATCCGCCTCAGTCTCGGACCACCGCGGCTGGCGGCCGGCGTGAACGCGGCCCTCCTTCCCGTGTTCTGCTGGCGCGAAGACACCGACCGCTTCGTCGTCAGGATCGACCCGCCGCTGTCCTTGGATGCCGGTCCCGAGACCGCCACCGAAGCCTTCGCTCGGGCGTTCGGCGCCCTGCTCGAACGTTTCCCGACGCAGATCGCCTGGCCCACGGCGGTCGGGCTGTTCGGCGAGGCGGACGAGGTTCCGTGATCGCGGGCCTCGCGAGCTGGCGCCCGTCCCGCCTGCTGCGGGACGCGAGCTGGATTTCGGTGGCGCTGATGGCACCCGAAACGGTGCGCGGCCTCGTCTTCCTCGCCCTCGCCCCGCTCCTCGGTCCGGAGGCCTACGGTCTCATGGGGCTGGCCGCCATGGTGATCGCCGTCGCCACGCTGCTCCTCCGCGACGGCTGGGTCACCGCCCTCCTCGCCCGATCGGAGCTCCCGGACCCGCTGCTGTCGAGCTGCTTCCGAGCTCTGGCCATGTTCGCGGTGGCGCTGATACCGGCGATCCTCGGCGGCGGCTGGCTGCTGGGCCACATCTTCACCGAACCGCTGCTGCCCGTCATCGTGGCGGCTCTGGTGCCGGCCGTGCTCGCGGAAACGGTGGCGGTGCCGGCGCGAGCCTGGCTCCTGCACCACCGGCGTTCCCGCGACGTCGCGCTGGCCAGCACGATCGCCGCGATGTTCGCCGGTATCAGCGCCGGGGGCGGCGCTCTGGCGGGTTGGGGTGTCTGGTCGCTGGTCGTGTTCAACCTGTCGCTCTCCGTCTCCACCTCCTCGCTGCTGTACCTGCGGAGCGGCTGGAAACCGGGGCGGCGGTTCGCCTCGGGCGGCATACGCCCGGTGCTCGCCGCCGCCGCCGGGATCGGCGCCGGCAACGCCGTCCTCCTGCTCGAGCAGATCGTGCTGCGCAGTTTCGTCGCCGCGGTGTTCGGCACGGCCGGGCTGGGTGCGCTGATGCTGATGCGACGGGTCGTCGATCTGATCGCCGGTGCGACCTCGATGGCGCTCGGCCGGGCGAGCCTGATCGGCATCGCCCGTTACCCCGCAGGCAGCAGCGACCGGCGAAGAACCCTGGTGCAGGCGCTGAGCCTCGGCCTTTTGCTGGCGGTACCACCCGCGCTGCTGCTGGCCGTGGCCGGCGAGGCGGCGGTTGTTTGGCTCGCCGGTCCCGAATGGACGGACAGCGGTCCCCTCCTCGAAGCCGGCGCACTTCTGGTCCTCGCCCTGCCGCTGAACGCCGTCCTGGCCCAATGGCACTACGGCCATCACCGTACCGGGCTCGAACTGGGACTCCGGATTCTCGGCAGTCTCCTGCTGCTGGCCCTCCTGCCGCTCGTCCTCGTCGGCGGGCTGACCGGCGTGGTCCTGGCGATGGCCGGCCGATCCTGGATTCTGCTGTTTTGCCGATTGCTCCTCGTGTACGGGACCGGGGGGCTGCCCGGCATCCTCCAGCGGACCCGACGGGCGCCGGCGGTCATCTCCGGGTACCGCCGGAAGCGGACGGGCCGTCGCTGCACCCCGCCGCAGGGTTGACCGGCTCCCGAAGGTTCCCCTAACCGAAAGTTCAGAACTCGGATTCCCCCACCTCCGAGGAGCGGACACCGATGGTCTTCGGCATATCGCTGCCGACGGCAGCGACCCCGTATTGCTCGGCCGCGGCCCGGCCGGAGCAACGCTGGGTGAGTGCGGAGGATTTCACCACCGCGGCGCGGATGACGGTCGGTCTCGGTCTGCTGGCCCTGCCTTTCGCCTTGCGCGAGCGGCTGCTCGCTTTTGTCGCCCGGCGCCGAACCCGGTCGAAGGCGGGACCGCGGTTCCGCAGCGTGGCCCGGATGACGGCTCTACTCGCCGGCGAGACGGCGAGGGATCCCCGGACCCTCCTCTTCCAATGGCATAGACATCATCTGGCGTACGAGCTCCTGGTGCTGCGGACGGCGTTGGGCGGGAAGCCGGATTTTCCCTATCTGTTGCGCGGAAGCGAGCATCTGCACGCGGCGCTCGCCCGGGGGCGGGGCGTCGTTTTCTGGGGAATGCCGTTCCTGTACGTGCCCCTCGTTCCCGCCATCGTCCTCTACCGCGAAGGCCTGGCTTCGGTGGCGCTGTCGCGATGGACGCACGGCTATGCGAGAACGCGCCTGGGTGCCGCTCTGCTCAATCCGATCCGCGTCCGGGCCGAGAACCGGTTCCTCCTCGACCGCGTGGTGATCGGCCGGAATTGCTCGCCGCTTCCCGCATTGCGCCGCCTGCTCGACGAACTGCGGCACAATCGTCCGGTGTCCATCCTCCTCGCACCTCTCGCCGAGCGCCTCCTGGACGTCCCCTTCGCCGGCGGCCGGCTGCGCGTCCCCTCGGGTCCCCTGCGTCTGGCTGCCCGGGCCCGCTGTCCGGTGCTTCCCGTCTGTTGCTGGTGGGAGGACGGGCGCTTCGTCGTCGAGATCGACGAGCCGCTGCCGGCTCTCGCCGACGGCGATCGCGGAACGCAGGCGGCGGCCGAACTCGCACGACGTCTTGAGATCCGGGTGCGGCGCGTTCCCGATCAGTTCCACTGGCCGAACCCCAGCTTCGTGCCGCCGCACCTCGCGGTGGCGGCGACCGGCCGAACGCAAGGAAGAGGAGGGCCGCAGCCCTCCTCTTAGCCTCCCCGATCGAGGGGAACGATCTCAGCTTTCGGGCCGCCAGATTTCTTCGACCTTGTACTGGCCCTTCTTCACGCTGATGATCGACACGGGCTTCGGCGGCACCATGCTGGGCCGGGTGTAGGAGATTTCCCCCGTGACCCCCTTGAAGCCCCGTGTGGCGGCGAGCGCGTCCCGGATCGCCTTCGGATCTGCCGCACCGGCACGCTCGATGGCATCGGCCACCAGCCGCAGCGCGTCGTAGCCGAGGGCGGCGAAAGCGTTCTCCGGATCACGCCCGTATTCCTTGCGATAGGCCTCGATGAAGGCGATGACTTCCGGGCGATCGTCGGCGCGGTAGGTGTGGGTGGAGAAATAGACCTCGTCGGCGAGATCCGGGCCGGGCGTCGTCACCACCAGTTCGGTGTCGAAGCCGTCCCCGGAAACGATCGTCACCTCCAGCCCCGCCTCGCGGATCTGCTTCACCGTCAGCCCCGCCTCGGTCGGAATGGCGGAGATGAACACCGCGTCGGGAGCCGGATCGACCGCCTTGAGGCGGGCGATCTGGGCCGAGAAATCGGTGTCGCCCATCATGAAGTAATCCTCGGCGACGATCTCGCCGCCGCGCTCGACGAAGCGCTGCTTGAAGAACTTCGAGAGCGCCTTGGTGAAGTCCATCGAATTGTCGGTCCAGACCACGACCCGCCGCGCCCCGAGCCTGTCGTAGGCGTAGTCGGCGATGGCGAAGGACTGGTCGTCGTCACCGAAGGGAGTCATGAACATGTAGTCGCCGACCCACTGCGGCAGCATCGGATGGGTGGCGCCGGAGGTGACGAACGGAACGCCGGCTTCCTGGAACAGCGGCGCCGCGGCCATCACGAAGGTGGTGTCGGAAAAACCGATCGCCGCCACCACCCCCTCGCTCAGCAGACGCTGGGCCGCCTTGGCCGTCTCCTGCTGGTCCGTCTTGGTGTCGATCGCCAGCAGTTCGATCGGCCGACCGTCGAGCAGGCCGCCGGCCTCGTTGATCTCCTTGGCGGCGAGCTTGGCGCCGTTCAGGGACGGCCCGTCGATCGAGGCCATGCCCCCGGTGACACCGTAAAGCGCGCCGATCTTGATCGGTTCGGCCGCGTCGAGCGATCCGCCCGCCACCAGCGCGAACGCCAGGGCTGCAGCTCCAGTCACGAATTTGCCAGGCATCGGGCTCTCCCTGTCTCGAGGCCGTGCCTCGAGGGCACTGTCGTTCTCGGTCCGGTAGCCGCATTCAAGCCGAGGCCGCCCATCACGTCAACCAAATCGAACACACTCGGGTTGACCGGGCGAAAATGTATCATTTAGTTCAGAGCTCGCCGACCGGCCGAGGGGACGGATTTTGACCCGGACGACACTGGCCGAACGCATTCGGTCGCGGTTACCGGAGCTGACCAAGGCGGAACGCCGGGTGGCGCACGTGCTCCTCGGTCGCTATCCGCTGGCCGGCCTTGAGACGGTGCAGGCGCTGGCCAGGCGTGCCGGCGTGAGCACCGCGAGCGTGCTGCGCTTCACCGGCAAGCTCGGCTTCGCCTCCTACACCGCGTTCCAGAGCGAGCTGCGCGAACAGCTCGCCGCCACCCTCCAATCGCCTCTCACCCGCTACCGCGACGGCGACGCCGAACCGGCGGTGGGCAACGCCGGGTTCGTCCACCGCCATCTGGCCGAGATCCGCGCCGCGCTCGCGGAAGCGGAATCGCTGGTCGTGGAAAGCGAGATCGAGGCCGCCGTCGCCCTTCTCGCGGATACCCGCCGCCCGGTGTATCTGCTCGGCGGTCGCTACAGCGGCAGGATCGCCGGCTACATGGCCGATCTCCTGCGGGGGGTGCGACCGCACATCGTCCATATCGACGGGCAGACCCAGAAATGGGCCGATCATCTGCTCGACGTCGACCGGCGGACCGTCCTCGTCTGCTTCGATTTCCGTCGCTATCAGCCCGATGTGCTGAGCTTCGCCGAACATGCGGCGAAACGGGGCGCACGGATCCTGCTGATCACCGATCCCTGGCATTCGGCGATCGAACGGGTGGCGGCCCACGTTCTCCCGGTTCCGGTGGCCGCTCCCTCCATCTACGACAGTCTGGCCCCGGCGCTGGCGCTGGTGGAGGGCCTGGTCGGCGCGCTCGCCCGCCGCCTCGGCGATCGTGCGCGCAGCCGGATCGAAGCTCAGGAGGAGCTGCGCGTGCCCTTCCGCTCGGTACCCGCCGAGCCCGACCAACGATGAGCGAACGATCGGGGAGATCGAGCCGTGCGACGTGAAGAACTGATCATGATCTGTACGAGCGACATCGCCGGCCAGCTACGGGGAAAGGCGGTTCCCGTACGCGACTTCGAAAAGCGGCGCACCGTCGGCGTCGGCTGGACACCGACCAACATCATGATCACCGCCCACGGGCCGATAGCCCCCTCACCCTGGGGCTCGCGGGAGGATCTCTACCTGCGCCCGGTGCCGGCCACCGCCGTCCGCCTCGCGGTCGATTCCGAGGGGCCGGTGCAGCATTTCGTCCTTTCCGACATCATGCAACTCGACGGCACGCCCTGGACGTGCTGCCTGCGCGATTTTCTCAAGCGCGGTCTCGCCGCGCTCGAGGCCGAGGGTCTCCGGCTGGTGGCCGCCTTCGAGCACGAGTTCGCGCTCCGGGGCGTCGAGGAGCGACCCAACAGCCCCTACAATTTCGATGCTTTCCGCCGCCAGGGGCTGTTCGCCGAGGTCTTCACCGCGGCGATGCGCGAGGCCGGCCTCGAGCCCGACACCTTCATGCCGGAGTACGGGCCGAGTCAGTACGAGGTGACGATGCGCCACGCCCCGGCGCTGACCGCCGCCGACCGCGCCGTCGTGCTGCGGGAGGTGGCGCGCGGGGTCGCCCATCGGCTCGGTCTCGAGGCGACCTTCACGCCGCTGCTCCGTCCCGATGCGGTGGGCAACGGCGTGCACCTCCATTTCAGCCTCACCGAGGGCTCCGGGCGACCGGTCAACCACGACCCGGACGGGCCCGGCGGGCTGTCGCCGGTCGCCGGCGCCTTCCTCGAGGGGGTGCGACGCAAGCTGCCCTCCCTCTGTGCACTGACGGCCGCCTCCACGGTCAGCTATCTGCGACTCGTGCCCCACCGCTGGAGCGCTTCCTATACCAACGTCGGCGTGCGGGACCGGGAAGCGGCGTTGCGCATCTGTCCGGTCTTCCGGCCGGGGAGCGAGGAAACGGCCCTGCATTTCGAGTACCGGGCGGCGGATGCGGCGGCCAGCCCCTATCTCGTGCTCGGCGCCATCGTCTGGGCGGGCCTCTGGGGTGTGCGCCAGAAGCTCGGGCCGCCGCCGCTGACCACCGCCGATCCCGAGCAGATGGACGAACGGGAGCGGGCCGCCCTCGATCTGCGTCGGCTGCCCGGCTCGCTCGCGGATACGCTCTCGGAACTCGAGGCCGATGCCGATCTGAAGGCGGCCATGGGCGAGACCCTGCACCGCGTCTATCTCGCCCACAAGCGGTTCGAGGAGGAACTGATGGCGCCCCTCGACCCGGCCGAGCAATGCGCGCGCTATCTCCTCGCCTACTGACGACGGCGGCGGATCGCCCGAAGCCATAGCGCGATACCGGCAAAGCCCGTCGCAGGTGGTTTCCGTCACCTTCCCGGGTTAGTCTCCCGTCGTTCAGCGCGCATACGGGAGCCGCCGACATGATCTCGATCGCCCACACCCGGGGGCGGTTCGCACCGCATCCGGTTCCTCTCTCGGAGCGGTCGCTCGAGGGTGTGGCTCACCTGCGGTCACGGAATGCGCAGCCCCCTGTCCGGGCCTGCGCCGCATGACGGCCCCCGCGCCGACACCCGCGGCGTCGCCGGTATCGCCGTCCGGGCGCCGCATCCGGCGCTTTCTCCTGCAACGCTGCTGGCCTCTCGTCGGCGCCACCGCCCGTCTCTACCGGCAGACCCTGGCGGCACGCAAGCCGGTGGTCGTGGTCGTCGGCTCGTTCGGGAAGACCACGACGACGGCGGCGGTGAACGCCGTTCTCGGACTTCCGGGAGCATACCGGGGCAACGCGTTCGCCGGTCCCGCCATGGACCTTCTCGCGAGCCTGCCCGGACGAACGCCACTGGTGCTCGAGGTGGGTATCGGCGGCAAGGGACAGATGCTCCGCCATGCCCGCGCGCTGCGCCCGGACATGGTGGTGTTCACCTCGGTCGGCAGCGAGCACGGACGCAGCCTCGGCAGCCTCGAGGAGATCCGCGACGAAAAGGCCCGGATCTTCTCGGGCATGGACGCAGGGGGAACCGCGTTGCTCAACGGCGACGATCGGCTCGTGCGCAGTCTCGCCGAACGGGTCCCGGGGCGGGTCGTGACCTACGGCTTCGCGGAGCCCAACGATGTGCGGATCCTCGCGTACAGGCTCGATTGGCCGCACGGCACGGTGCTGGAGGTGGATTGCTTCGGCGAGCGGCTCGAAGTGCGAACCCGCCTGTTCGGCCGGGTCGCGGCCTATCCCGCCATCGCGGCTCTGGCCGTTGCCCATCTCCTCGGTGGCGACCCTGCCGAGACGCTCCGGGCCCTCGCGAGCCTCCCTCCGCGCCCCGGCCGTCTGCGGCTCCTGCGCCTGCCGCAGGGGGGCTGGCTGCTCGATGACACCTACAAGAGCAATCTGGAGACCATCGAGGCGGCCCTCGACCTGCTCGAGGAGATCCCGGCACGCCGGCTGGTGGTCATGGGCGAGATCCACGAGCCCCCCGGCAGCGCCGGCCCCCACTATCGGGCCCTCGGCGCGCGCCTCGCGCGGATCGCCGAACATGTCGTCACCCTCGGGTCACGCAAGAGCGGTGCGAGCTTTCGTTCCGGCGCGCGCCGGGCCGGGCTCTCGCCCGACATCTTCGTCCATGCGGGCAGGGAGTGGAAAAAGGCGGCCGAACTCCTCGCCGACCGGCTGCGGCCGGGGGACGTGGTCCTGGTCAAGGGACGGTATACGCAGCGCCTGATGCGCCTGTCCCTGTCGCTTTCGGGCCGCCCCGTGCGGTGCGTGCTGACCGACTGCAACCTGCCGGTGCCCGGCTGTCATCTCTGCCCGCGGCTCTAGCCCTCGAGTTCGGCCAGCAGGGCGGCGGTGGTCGTCAGGCGACAGTAGCCGCGGAAGGCGGCGAGGGCCGCGCGATGACGCTCCCGGGTGTCGGTGGCGCAGGCATCCTCGACGCAGATCATGTAGTAACCGCGGTCGGCACCATCGCGCACCGTGTGATCGACGCACTGATCGGTGAGAAAGCCGGTGGCGATGATCGTCTCGATGCCGATGTTGCGCATCAGATAGTCGAAATTGGTGGAGTTGAAGAGCGAGGAGGAGGTTTTCGGCAGCAGGATCTCGTCCTCGCCGGGGGCGAGCTCCTCGATCACCCGGGCGTCCCGTGAGCCCTTGGCGATGAAGAAGCCGGAGAGCTTGTAGTCGAGCGACCGGTCGCGACCGTCGCGGGTGAGATTCTCCATCACCGTGTAGACGATCTCCAGACCGTGACGCCGGCCGGCGGCGAGCAGCCGTACGAGATTGGGCACAACGATCCGCGCCGCATCCTCGTAGAACTCGGGCCGCGGCGGATGTTTGGAAGGATCGAGCACCCAGTTCTGGACGTCGATGATCAGCAGCGCCGTCCGCCGGGGATCGATCGCGCGCTGCCGCGTCAGGCGGGCATCTTCCGGTCGTGGTCCGCCGCTCATCGGCCGACTCCCGGCACGCGCACCGGCCGGAAAGCGGCGGGTTCGCGGCTGCCGAACAGCCCGGTGGGACGCAGGCGCAGCACCAGAATGAGACCGAGGGCCACCAGCACCTGGCTCAGCCCGTAGAGCTCCAGCCCCTCCTCGAGCGGTCGCGCGAACTCGGCCAGCAGGCTGATGGCGACCGCCGCCAGCGCGGCACCGGTGATGCTGCCGCTGCCGCCCACGACCACCATCACCACGAGACTGAAGGCGAGCGGAATACCGTAGGCGCCCGGGGTGATGACCGAAACCAGATGGACCGTCAGCGCCCCCGCCGCGCCGGCGAGGAAGGCTCCGAGAACGAAGGCGAGGAGCTTGAGGGCGAAAGCGTCGATGCCCATGCAGCGGGCGGCGAGTTCGTTCTCCCGCATGGCCATCATCGCCCGCCCGAGGGAGGCGTGCTTGATCCGCCAGACGAGGCCGACGGTGAGCAGGGTGAAGATCAGCACTTCCCAGGGTCCGGTCAGTCGGGGCACGCCCGAAAGGCCGAGCCCGCCCCGGGTGTAGCCGTCGAGATTGTTGATCACCACCCGCACGATGACGATCAGCCCGAGCGTCGCCACCGCGAGATAGTGCCCCTTGAGCCGCAGTACCGCGACCCCGACGATCACCGCGAGAAGGGCGGCGACGGTCGCCCCCGCCAGGGTCGCCGGGATCAGGTCCCACTGCGCCGTCGCCAGCCATCCCGGCAGGTCGGGCATCATGAACCCCTTGCGGCGGACGGGATATGTCAGGATGGCGGCGACGTAGCCGCCCACCGTCATGAAGGCCGGATGGCCGAGGGAGAACAGCCCCGTGAGCCCGTTGGTGAGCTGCAGGCTCACCGCCAGGGCCACGTTCAGCAGAACGAGGCTCAGGAGGGTGACGGCATAGGCGCTGAGATGGAGATCGGCGAAGGCGACGACGGCCACCGCCGCGACCACGAGCAGGGCGGCTCTCGGCCCCGGCAAGAACGGCAGGGTGCTCATGCGCGATCCTCCTCCGGCCGGCCGAGGAGGCCGTTGGGCATCAGCAGCAGGACGAGGATCAGGGTGGCGAAGACGAAGGCGTCGCGGTACCCGGAATAGACGGGCGGCAGCATGCCCACGAACATCACCTCGGCGAGGCCGAGCAGATAGCCGCCCAGGACCGCCCCGCCGATCGAGCCCACACCGCCGATGACACAGGCGACGAAGGCCTTGAGACCGGGAGCGAAGCCGATCAGCGGGTCGATCTGGCCGAAGCGGCCGCCCCAGAGCAGCCCGGCGAAGGCGGCGAAGGCGCTGCCGATGGCGAAGGCGGCCATGATCGTGCGATCGACGTCGATCCCCATCAGCCGGGCCGCCAGCAGATTGTCGGCGAGGGCCCGCATCGCGCGGCCGAGGCGGGTGCCGCGCACGAACAGCAGGAGCAGCACGCAGAGCAGAAGGGTGCTGCCGATGATCACGAGATCGACCGCGGCCACGCTCGCCGGACCGACGGTCACCCGGCTGCGCATGATCTCCGGAAAGAGAAAGGTGCGCGGCTGGCCGGAAAGCAGGATCAGCCCGCCGTTCTCGATCACCACCGAGACGGCGAGGGTGGCGATGAAGCCGGTGACCTGGGGGGCGCCCCGCATCGGCCGGATCGCCACCCTTTCGATGGCGATCCCCGAAAGCGCGCCGGTGATCAGGACCAGGAAGGCGATCGCCCACCAGGGCACGAGACCGGTGGCCGCGAGACCGAGGGTGGTGAAGGCCCCGACCATCAGGAGATCGCCGTGGGCGAAGTTGATCAGCCGGACGATCCCGTAGATCATCGAAAAGCCGATCGCGATCAGGGCATAGAGGCTGCCCAGCATGAGACCGTTGAGGAGCTGCTGGAGAAAGTAGGCGCTCACGTGCCGAGCCCCAGATAGGCGGCCCGCACCCGGGGATCGTCGAGGAGGGCCGAGCCGGGCCCGCTCCGGACGATCCGGCCGGTCTCGAGAACATAGGCCCGATGCGCGATCTCCAGCGCCGCCAGCGCGTTCTGTTCGACCAGCAACATGGTCACCCCCTCGCGATTGAGGGCGAGGATCGTCTCGAAAATCCGATCGACCATCTGTGGCGCGAGCCCCAGCGAGGGCTCGTCGAGCAGCAGCAGCCTCGGTCGCGCCATCAGCGCCCGGGCGATCGCCAGCATCATCTGCTCGCCGCCCGAAAGCGAACCCGCGTTCTGCCCGCGGCGTTCCCCGAGCACCGGGAAGAGCTCGGCCATCCGCGCGAGGTCGCGTTTCACCTCCTCACGATCGCTCCGCCGGTAGGCGCCGAGCAGAAGGTTCTCGAGAACCGTGAGGCCGGCGAAGAGCTGGCGCCCTTCCGGGCACTGGATCACCCCTCTGGCCACCACTTCGGTGGCCGGCATCCGATCGAGCCGCAGCGGTTCCCCCTCCTCGGAATCGAGGAGAATCCGCCCGGCCTGCACCGGCAACAGCCCGGAGATGGCGTGCAGGGTGGTCGTCTTTCCGGCGCCGTTGGCGCCGATCAGGGCGACGATCTCGCCCCGCCGCACTTCGAGATCGATTCCGCGCAGGACCCGGGTGGCACCCCGCCGGACTTCGAGCTCAGCCAGGGTGAGCATGCTCCGCCCCCCTGCGATTGCCGAGATAGGCGGCGATCACCGCCGGATCGTTCTGGATTTCCTCGGGTCGCCCTTCGGCCAGCAGACGACCGCCCTCGAGAACCTGGATGCGCCGGCAGACACCCATCACGAGGCGCATGTCGTGTTCGACCACCAGCAGCGCGATGCCGAGTTCGCCGTGCAGCCGGCGCAGGAGATCGGCCAGCGCGTCGGTCTCGCTCGGGTTCATGCCGGCGGCGGGCTCGTCGAGCAGGAGGACGCGGGGCTCGGTGGCCACGGCCCGGGCGATCTCGACCAGACGCTGCTGGCCGTAGGCGAGATCGGAGGCCCGGGTATCGGCCAGCCCGCCGAGACCGACGAACTCCAGCGCCGCCCGCGCCCGTTCCGCGATCCGCGTTTCCCTGCGGCGAAGCGAAGGCAGGGCCAGGGCGGTGGCCAGCAGCCCCGCGCCGTGACGCGCATGGAGCCCCGCCATGACGTTGTCGAGCACCGAAAGATCGCCGAACAGGCGCACGTTCTGGAAGGTGCGGGCGATGCCGAGGCGGGCGATCCTGTGGGTCGGCCAGCCGGTCACCTCGCGACCGGCGAAGCGGATGACGCCGGCGCTCGGCCGCAGGACACCGCTCAGCAGGTTGAAGGCCGTGGTCTTGCCGGCCCCGTTGGGGCCGATCAATCCGAGGAGATCCCCTTCGCGCAGATCGAGGGTGTAATCCTGGAGCGCGACGACACCGCCGAAGCGTCGGGAAAGCTCCCGCGCCTCCAGAATCGTTCGCCCCTCGGTGGTGCCGATCATCGTTCCCCCCTCCGGCCGGCCGGTCCGGACGACCGGCGCCGAGCCTAGCGACCGGTCGCGAGGCTTTCAATCGTTTGGTACAGTTTGCTTTGACGAGCTCATTTCTGGACGATATGGAACAGCACGCGAAAGATCCGGGCCGGACCGTGATGGCATGATGGAGGAGGTGCAGACCCTGCTGACGGCCGAGGATCCGCCGCCCGTCACCCTGTACAGGGAACAGGCCGCGGGGCCCGTGCTGCTGGTCTGTGAACACGCGGGCAGGCGGATTCCCGCCCGGCTCGGCGATCTCGGTCTCCGGGCGGAGGATCGCGCCCGGCACATCGCCTGGGACGTGGGCGCCGCCGGTCTCGCGCGGGAGCTCGCCGGGCTGCTGGACGCCTGCCTGCTGATGCAGCCCTATTCGCGACTGGTCTGCGACTGCAACCGGCGGCCGGACGTCGAGAGCTTCATCGTCACCGTGAGCGAGGACACCCCCGTGCCGGGCAACATCGGCATCGCCCCCGCCGAGCGCCAGGCGCGGATCCGCGAGGTGTTCGCCCCCTTCCACCGCGAGGTGAGCGAAACCGTGGAACGGAGACTGGGCCTGGGAACGCCCACCGTCTTCGTCACCATTCACAGCTTCACGCCGGTCTTTTTCGGCGAACACCGGCCGATGCACATCGGGCTCCTCTTCAACCGGCACGAGGAACTGGCCGCCCGCGTCGGCCACCGGCTGCGCCGGGTCGAGGGGCTGATCGTCGCCGACAACGAACCCTACGCGATGGACGACGAGAGCGACTACACGGTGCCCTTCCACGCCGAGCGGCGGGGACTTCCCTGTCTCGAGATCGAGGTGCGCCACGACCTCCTGCGCGACCGGGAAGGTCAGCGGCGGATGGCGAAGCTGCTGGCCGCGGCCCTGGCACCGGCGGCGGTCGAGGTTTCGGGCGCCGGCCGGTGAGCCGACCGCCCGGCTCCCGCGAGGTGCCGCTCGTGCTCGGCGCGAGTGCGCTCCTGCTGGTCGATCTCCAGAACTACTGCTGCCGCCGCGACGGAGGCGAATACCGGGGCCTGGACGGCACCGCGGTGGATGTCCGGTTCGGCGAATTCTTCCGGACCCTGGAAACGGTCACCCTGCCCGCCGTACGGCGCCTGCAGGAGACCTGCCGCGCCGCGGGCATCGAGGTGATGTACACGGTGATCGAAAGCCTCACCCGCGACGGGCGCGATCGTTCCCTGGACTACAAGATTTCGGGGCTGCACGTGCCGCGCGGCTCCCGGGACGCCCGGGTGATCGACGAACTCGCGCCGCTCGAGGACGAGATCGTCATCCCCAAGACCTCCTCGAGCGTCTTCGTCTCCACCAACATCGACTTCGTGCTGCGCAATCTCGGCGTCCGCCACCTGGCGATCTGCGGGGTGCTCACCGACCAGTGCGTCGAGAGCGCGGTCCGGGACGCCTGTGATCTCGGCTATCTGGTGACGCTGGTCACCGACGGCTGCGCCACGCTCACCGCCGAGCGCCAAGAAGCGAGCCTGCGCGCGATCCGCGGCTACTGCCGCCAGCGCACGAGTGCCGAGCTGATCGCGGAGATCGAGGGACTGATGGCCGCCGCCGGCTGACCGGCGGCCTCCCTTCAGTCGCCGGCCATGGCCGCGATCGCCTCGTGCAGCGCCAGAGTCCGCTCGGCCATGGCGACATGGAGATTCTCCACCAGCCGTCCGTCGACCACCACCACCCCTTTGCCCTCGGCCCCGGCCGCCCGCCAGGCCTCGATGATCTTCCTGGCTCTCGCGACCTCCTCCTCGCTCGGCGCGAAGGCGCGGTTGGCGGCCTCGATCTGCCGCGGGTGAATGAGGGTCTTGCCGTCGAAGCCGAGTTCCCTGCCCTGCACACAGGAGGCCTCGAAGCCCTCGGCGTCCTGGAGATCGAGATAGACCCCGTCGAGAATGGCGAGACCCGCCGCCTTGGCCGCCAGCAGACAGAGCCCCAGGGAGGTCAGCATCGGCAGGCGCAGCGGCGTATGGGCGCAGTCCAGTTCGCGGGCGAGATCGGAGGTGCCCATGACGAAACAGGCGAGGCGTGGATGGGAATCCGCGATCTCCTCGGCGCGCAGCACGCCGCGGGCGGTCTCCAGCATGCACCAGACGGCGAGCCCGGCGGGGGCGCCGTTCGCCTCCAGCACGGCCACGGAACGCCGCACCACATCGGCGCTGTCCACCTTCGGCAGGAGAATGGCATCGGCGCCGGCAGCGGCCATCTCCACCAGATCCTCGTAGCCCCAGGGCGTGTCGAGCCCGTTCACGCGCACGATCAGCTCGCGCCGGCCGTAGGCGGCGCGGTCGGCGAGGGTGCGCCTGATGATCGCGCGGGCCTCGACCTTGGCGTCCGGCGCCGTGGCATCCTCGAGATCGAGGATGACGCCGTCCACCGGCAGGGTCTTGGCCTTTTCCTGGGCCCGCGGATTGGAGCCCGGCATGTAGAGCACGCTGCGGCGCGGACGCACCTGCATCTCCTTCTCCCTCCGATATCGGGTGGTTCCGCCGCCTCCTTAACGAAGCCGCGCCCGGGCGCAAGGGGCCGTTCAGCCGCGCCCCCGGGCCGCCGACCGCTCGACGTGCAGGGGCTGCGCCTTGCCCGCCCGGGTCGTCCGGGGTTCGGCCCGGCGGACCATCAGCGTGCCCCCCTGCCGCCAGATCTCGCCGTAGGGGCCCCCGGCCCGCGGGATGTGGCTCAGAAAGTGGATCACCTTCCGGCACACCTCCTCCTCGTCGAGCGCGCCGACCCCGGGTCTGACCACCAGCTCGACCCGGGGCAGCCCTTCTTCGGTCTCGGCCTGCTGCTGCGAAGCTCGGTGATCGGTACCGTCGTCGGGGTCATTCCCGGAATCGGCGGGACCGTCGCCAGCTTCGTCGCCTATGCGAGTGCCTCGCAGACGGCGGGCCGCGAGGGACGCTTCGGCGAGGGCAACATCCGCGGGGTCCTGGCGCCCGAAGCGGCCAATGACGCCGAGGACGGGGGCGCGCTGCTGCCGGTCGTCGTCTTCGGCATTCCCGGCAACGAAGGAACGGCGCTGCTGCTGGCGGCGATGATCATTCACGGGCTGGCCCCCGGACCGGAACTTCCGAGCGAGAGCCTGCCGCTGATGTTCGCGATCATCTGGTCGCTGCTGCTCGCGAACTGGCTGACCTCGCTCCTGGGCCTCGCCGGTGCCGGTCTCTGCGCGCGGATCACCGTCGTCCCCCTCGGCTTGCTGGCACCCGTTCTCCTGGGGCTCGTCGCCCTCGGCGCCCTCTCGTTGCGCGGCGAATTCTCGGATCTCCTGCTGGTCGTGCTGTTCGGACTGTTCGGCTATGCGCCGAAGCTGTTCGACTGGCCCCGGCCGCCCTTCGTCATCGCCTTCGTCCTGGGGGGCCTGTTCGAGCGCCAGCTCCACCTCACCTTGCAGCTCGTCGACTACGGGCGCATCCGCATCCTCGAGCGGCCGGTCGCCATGGTGCTCGCGCTGCTGATCGCGACGACCGTCGTCCGGGGCCTGGCGCGAGGCCAGCTCGCCACGCTGCTGCTCCTGGTCTGGACGATCGGCGCATCGCTCGCGATCCCGGCCTTCGTCGCTCTCCGGCTCCGGCTCCTCGGCCGCACCTCGCTGCCCGCCGCCCTCAGCGGCGGCCTGACGATGGTGTTGCCGCTGGAGCTCGCCCGGCTTTCCGGGGTGCGACTGCCGGAAGGCGCGATCGCCGCCTGTCTGCCCGGCCTGCAGGAGGCGTTGCCGGGTTTCAGCGGATGAAGCCCATCGCCTCCAGCTTGACGAGGATGCGATGGGCCGCGAGATCCGGGGTGAGCTCGGTGGTATCGATCCGCACCTCCGGATGTTTGGGGGCCTCGTAGGGATCGGAAATGCCGGTGAAGTTCTCGATGATGCCGGCCCGCGCCTTGGCGTAGAGTCCCTTGCGGTCACGCTGCTCGCAGACCTCGAGCGGGGTCGCCACGTGCACTTCGAGGAAGCCGCCCAGAGGTTCGATCATCTCCCGGACCCGGCGGCGGGTCTCGGCATAGGGGGCGATGGGGGCGCAGATGGCGATGCCCCGATGTTTGGTGATCTCGCTCGCCACATAGCCGATCCGCAGGATGTTGAGATCACGGTGCTCGCGCGAGAAGCCGAGTTCGCTCGACAGATGCTTGCGCACGAGATCGCCGTCCAGCAGGGTCACCGGCCGGGTGCCGATCTCCATCAGCTTGACCATCAGGGCGTTGGCGATGGTCGACTTGCCGGACCCCGAAAGGCCGGTGAAGAAGACAGTGAAACCCTGCCGGTGGCGCGGCGGATAGGTGCGCTGCAGCTCCTCGATGATCTCCGGGAAGGAGAACCAGTCGGGGATCTCGAGCCCTTCGGCGAGACGCCGGCGGAACTCGGTGCCTGAGAGGGCGAGTGCGGTCTCGCCCGGGCGGACCTCGTTTTCGGGCACGTACTGGGCCCGGTCCTGGACGTAGACGACGTTGCGGAAGGGCACCATGCTGACGCCCAGCTCCTCCTGATGAGCAGCGAACAGCTCCTGGGCGTCGTAGGGGCCGTAGAAGGGATCACCGTTCGAATCGCTGCCCGGCCCCGCATGGTCGCGGCCGACGATGAGATGGGTGCAGCCGTAGTTGCGCCGGACGATGCCGTGCAGCAGCGCCTCCCGCGGACCGGCCATCCGCATCGCCAGCGGCAACAGGCTCAGCAGCGTCGTCTGCTCGGGATAGTGGCGCAGGATCTTCTCGTAGCAGCGCACCCTGGTGAAATGATCGACATCGCCGGGCTTGGTGGTGCCGACCACCGGATGAATGAGGAGATTGGCCTCCACCTCCCGCGCCGCCCGGAAGGTGAGCTCGTAATGCGCCCGATGCATGGGATTGCGGGTCTGGAAGGCGACCACCCGCCGCCAGCCGAGCTTGCGGAAGCGCCCCCGCAGCTCCTGGGGAGTGTCGCGGATGTGCTTGAAATCGTAGTGGACCGGCGGCTCCAGTCCGAGGAGACGGCCGCCGAGACAGACGGGCCCGGCCTGCTCGAACAGATAGCGGACGCCGGGATGGTCGGAACTTTCCGTACCGTAGACCGACCGCGCCTCGCGTCGGCGGTCGGGCGTGAAACGGTCGGTCACCTCGAGCACCGCGAGCGGAACCCCCTCGGGATCCCGGAGGGCGATCCGCCGGCCGGGCTCGATCTTCTCGCCGAACTCGCGGTCCACGTCGAGGGTGATGGGAATGGGCCAGAGGAGGCCGTCGGCGAGCCGCATCTCCTCGACCACCCGATCGTAGTCGGCCTGCCCCATGAAGCCCTCGAGGGGCGAGAAGGCGCCGCAGAGCAGCAGCTCGAGATCGCAGATCTGACGCGGCGTGAGATCCCAGGACGGATATCCGGCGAGCCGGGTCTTCTCCTCTTCCGCCTCGCGCTCGAACAAATAGAGATCGATCAGTTTGCCGCCATGCGGTTCCTTGAACGCACCCATGTCCTTCCCCGTCGCTTTCCATCGTCCGGCGAGACGCCCGGGGTCTTAGCGCACCGGTGGGCGTCTCGTACAGTGACGATCGCGCATCGGGTGAACGGACCATACGGTATCGGTCACCGGGAGAAGCGGTTCCCGCGGGGAAACCCGGTCGGTGCCATGCGCCCCGCCTGCCCCCGTTTCCCCAGCCAGCCGGCGAGATCGGTGAGGGTGCGGGTACGCGAGCCGGTGGGCCAGCTCAGCCCCTCCTCGAGACGGAACACCTTGACGTCGGCGAGATGCCCGTCCCGGTAGCGCTGCAGCATCACACCCCGTCCCCGGCTCATCCGCGGCAGCTCCTCGAGCGGGAACACGAGGAGCTTGCGATTGCTCCCCACCACCGCCAGATGATCGCCCTCCGCCGGTACCACGCGATGCAGCCGGTCGTCCCCCTTCACCGTCATCACCTGGCGCCCGGCCCGCGTCTGCGACAGCAGCTCCTCCTCGCGGACGAGAAAGCCGCGGCCGGCGCGGCTCGCGAGGAGCAGCCATCCACCCGGACGGTGGCCGAAGAGAGCGACGATTTCCGTCCCCTCGGCGAGATCGATCGCGAGGCTCACCGGCTCGCCGTGGCCGCGACCGCTCGGCAGGCGATCGACGCGCAGGGTGTAGCAGCGTCCGTCCGAGGAAAAGAGCAGCAGACGGTCGGTGCTCTGGAGATGGAGGACGAACCGCTCGCGATCGCCCTCCTTGTAGCGGATCTCCCCGGGATCCCCGATGTGCCCGCGGAGCGCGCGGATCCAGCCCTTGGCCGAACAGACGACGGTCGTCGCCACCTTGTCGACCGGCGCCTCGAGTGCCGTCTCGTCGATCTCGGGCGCCGCCTCGAGACTGGTGCGGCGCGCCCCGAGCTCGCCCTCGCCGAAACGGGCGGCGAGGCCCCGGTATTCCTCGGCGAGACGGAGCCGTCGCGCCCCCTCGTCGGCGAGCAGCCGCTCCAGCTCGCGCCGTTCCGCGAGGAGCTTCCGGCGCTCCTTCGCGAGCGCCGCCTCCTCCAGCCTGCGGAGATTCCTGAGCCGCAGATCGAGGACCGCCTCGGCCTGCCGCTCGGAGAGCGTGAAGACGCGCATCAGCTCCGCCTTCGGTTCGTCGTGATCCCGGATGATCCGGATCACGCGGTCGATGTCGAGGAAGATCCGGAGATAGCCTTCGACCAGCTCCAGCCGGTCGAGAATGCGGCCGAGACGGAACCGCGAGCGGCGGATCAGCACCTCCATCCGATGCCGGAGATGGGCGTCCAGCACTTCGGCGAGACTCATCACCCGCGGTACCCCGGCGGCGTCCAGGACGTTCATGTTGAGCGACAGCCGGACCTCGAGCTCGGTGAGCCGGAAAAGCTGTTCCATCAGCAAGCGCGGATCGACGGTCCGGGATCGGGGAACGAGCACGAGCCGGACCTCCTCCGCCGATTCGTCGCGCAGATCGGCCAGCAACGGCAGCTTCTTGCGGGCGAGGAGATCGGCCATCCGCTCGACCAGCCGCGCCTTCTGGACCTGATAGGGGATTTCCTCGACGACGATCTGGTACTGACCGTGGGACAGATTCTCGCGCCGCCAGCGGGCGCGCAGCCGGAAGCTGCCACGCCCCGTCGTGTAGGCCTCGACGAGCCGCTGCCGATCTTCCACCAGCACGCCGCCGGTGGGCAGATCCGGTCCGGCGACGAACTCGAGGAGTTCGGTCGCCGACGGCAGGGGGGCGTCGGCCGGACGTTCCGCCATCCAGGCGAGCGCCCGCAGCACTTCACCGGCATTGTGCGGGGGGATGCTGGTGGCCATCCCGACGGCGATGCCCGAGGCACCGTTGGCCAGCAGATTCGGAAAGCCGGCGGGCAGCACCTCCGGCTCGCGATCGGTGCCGTCGTAGTTGGCGCGGAACTCGACCGTGTCCTCGTCGATTCCCTCGAGAATGGCCCGCGCCACCTCGGTGAGGCGCGCCTCCGTGTAGCGCATGGCGGCGGCGTTGTCGCCGTCGATGTTGCCGAAATTCCCCTGCCCCTCCACGAGGGGATAGCGCTGGGCGAAATCCTGGGCGAGTCGGACCAGCGCATCGTAGACGGCGGCATCCCCGTGCGGATGATACTTGCCGATGACATCGCCGACGACACGGGCACATTTCTTGAAACCGGCCGCCGGATCGAGCCGGAGCTGGAGCATCGCGTAGAGAAGCCGCCGCTGGACCGGTTTCAGCCCGTCCCGCACGTCCGGCAGCGAGCGGGCGGTGATGGTGGAGAGCGCGTAGGCCAGATAGCGCTCGCGCAACGCATCCCTGAGGGCGATCGGCCGGACGGCGGCTGCCTCGGTCATGCCTTTCCCTTCTCCTCCATCCGCTGCTGCCAGAGATCGGCGAAACGCTCGCGTGCCGCCGGCAGCGGACGTTCCGTCGGGGCGAGGATATGCCGGCGGATGAAATGTCCGGCAAGCCTCAACCCCTGCGCGATCTCCCCCTCGCTCGCCTTCTCCCCACCGAGCAGGAAGGCGGGCAGCGGCAGCAGACGGGGCGCCCATTCCCCGGCCGCCGCCCGGCTCACCGCCCGGCCCGTCCGTGGCGAGACATAGGCGAGATCCTCCCGACCTCCGGTGACGGCGCAGCGCTCGAGATCGAGCCCGAAGCCGAGTTCCGCCAGCAGCAGCAACTCGAAGCGGACGTAGCTCTGCGGCCAATCCTCGGCCCGCGCCGCCAGCTTTTCGAAGAGGGTGAGAAGCGGCGCGTAGAGCGCGGGATGGGGGTCGCGTTCGCCGAGACCGGCATCGAGCAGCCCGCAGGCCGAATCGAGGCTGGCGAGCAGCAGGGCATCGTCCAGCACCGTGGCGGCGAACAGCCGGAGGGGTTCGATCATGTAGCTGCCGAGATGTTCGCTCAGCCGCGCCCGCCACCGGCAGGAAAGGCGGTTGCCCCGCTGCAGGAGAGGCCGTGCCCGCCGGCCGGCACCGCCACGGACCAGCCCCAGGTGACGTCCGTGCTCGTAGGTGAACAGCGACAGGAGGGCGTCGCGCTCGCCGTGCCTGCGGGCACTCAGCACGATTCCTTCGTCCTGCCAGTCCATCGCGCGCACATCCGCCGGGCTCAGCCCGGAAAATCGAGGCCCATCTCGCCGTAGCGCTCGGGATCGTCCTGCCAGCGTGGCCGCACCTTGACGAACAGGAAGAGATGGACCCGGGCCTCGAACAGCCGCTCGAGTTCCCGGCGCGCCCGCTCGCCGATCGCCTTGATGCGCCGACCGCCCCGACCGAGAACGATCGCCTTCTGGCTGTCGCGCATCACGTAGATCGTCTGGTCGATGCGGATCTCCCCGCCGTCGGGACTTTCCGTCCAGCCCTCGGTCTCCACGGTGATGGCGTAGGGCAGTTCCTGCTCGAGCTGGAGGAAGACCTGTTCGCGGGTGATCTCCGCCGCCAGCGCCCGCGAGGACAGGTCGGTGAGCTGATCCTCGGGGTAGAGCCAGGGCCCTTCCGGCATCTTCGCCGCGACCGCCCCCAGGAGGTCTTCGCAGCCGTCGCCGGTTCGCGCCGAGACGAGCCATACGGCGGCGACCTCGATCGCCCGTGCGGCCTCGTCGACGAGCGGCAGCAGCTCGGCCCGCCGCTCGACGAGATCGATCTTGTTGACCACCAGGAACCGCGGCACGCGGGTCCGCGAAAGGCCATCGAACACCGCCCTGGCGGGACCATCCAGACCGCGCCGCGCGTCGATCACGGCCAGGACCAGATCGGCGTCGCCGGCCGCCGACCAGGCGGCCTCGACCATCGCCCTTTCGAGCCTGCGGCCACCCTGGGGCCGGAAGATGCCCGGCGTGTCGACGAACATGATCTGGCTGTCGCCGCGGATGGTGATGCCGATGATCCGCCGGCGGGTGGTCTGCACCTTCGGCGAGACGATCGACACCTTGGTCCCGACCAGCCGGTTCACCAGCGTCGACTTGCCGACGTTGGGCGCGCCGAGAACCGCGACGAAGCCGGCCCGGCGCTTGCTGTCGCTCATTTTTCCGCTGTCCCGATACGTTCCAGAAGCCGGCGGGCCGCAGCCTGCTCGGCGGCCCGCTTGGAGCCGCCTTCGCCGATCGCCGGCGGCAATCCCTCGACAGAGACCTCGACCAGAAAGCGTGGCGCGTGATCGGGTCCCGCCGCTCCCTTGAGATGGTACGTCGGGCGCGAAAGACCATGCCCCTGCGCCCATTCCTGAAGCTTCGTCTTGGCGTCGCGCGGCGGTGCCCGCAGAGCGTCCACCCGTGCGCTCCAGCGGTCGCGGACGAACCGCTCGGCGGCCGCCAGACCGCCGTCGATGAACAGGGCGCCGATCACCGCTTCGAGACAGTCGGCGAGAATTCCGGGATTGGTCCGTCCCCCCGACCCCTCCTCGCCGCGCGACAGACGCAGCCAGGCGGCGAGGCCGAGCTCGCGGGCGACCTCGGCCAGGGTCTCCCGGTTCACGAGATGGCTGAGCCGCGCCCCCAGCGCCCCCTCGTCGTCGCCCGGAAAGCGTTCCAGCAGAAGCCGGGCGACGACCAGACCGAGAACCCGGTCGCCGAGGAACTCCAGCCGTTCGTTGCTGCGCGGTCGCCGTCCCCGCCGGTGGCGGCCGCCGGCGAGGCTGGCGTGGGTCAGCGCCTCCTCGAGCAGAGCGACATCGCCGAACCGGTGTCCCAGCCGCTCCTCGAGGCCCGCGAACCCGCTCCCCGCCGGCGCTTCGGCTCCGTTCCGGCGGCGCTTCATGCCGACCGCGGTCACTCGATGGGCTGGAACAGGCGATCGTAGCGGATCGCCCAGGGCCACTTCCAAAACTCCCACCACTCGGCACTGCCGTCGACCGAAAAGAACAGGATCTCGGCCCGGCCGATGAGGTTTTCCACCGGCACGAATCCGACATGGGCGACCCGACTGTCGAGGGAGTTGTCGCGGTTGTCGCCCATCACGAAGATGTGCCCCGGTGGGACCTCGTAGACCTCGGTGTTGTCGAGCCGGCCGAAGGGGGTGAGATCCATCACCAGATGGCTGCCGTCACCGGGCAGCGTCTCGCGATAGACGGTCCCCCGGTCGCTGCTGCCGGGCTCCACGAACTCGCCGATCCGCTCCATCTTCGCGGGCTCGCCGTTGACCCAGAGGATGCCGCTCTTCACCTGGATGCGATCACCGGGCAGCCCCACGACCCGCTTGATGTAGTCGGTCCGATTGTCGGACGGGAGCTTGAAGACGACCACGTCGCCGCGTTCCGGGAGGCGGGCGAAGATCCGTCCCGACCAGAGCGGGAGGCTGAGCGGCAGGGAGTAGCGACTGTACCCATAGGAGAACTTGGAGACGAAGAGATAATCGCCGACCAGCAGGGTGGGCTTCATCGATCCCGAAGGGATGTTGAAGGGCTCGTAGGCGAAGGTGCGGACGACGAGGGCGATGGCGACGGCGTAGATCAGGGTCCGCACCGTCTCGAGAAAGCCTCCGGATTTCTTTTCCGCCATGCTCAAGGGTTTGTTCATCTGGTTCGCCATGTGAACGTCGGTTCTCGGGAGCCTCGAGGCCCGGTGCGGTGCCGGCCTGGACGGCGGTCGCGGCGGGTCAGCCTAAAGGACGGCCGGACCCAGGTAAAGCCGGCAGCCATGGGCGAGGTCAGCGCGCCGGTACGGCGCTGATGACGACGATCGCCTGGGCGATCGGTGGCTCGTCGGTGAGGGTGAGTTCGATCCGGGGCCGCATGCCGGGCGGCGTGATCTCGGCGAGACGCGCCGCGGCCCCACCGGTGAGCGCCAAGCCGGGCTTGCCCGACGGCGCGTTGACGACCCCGATGTCGCGCCAGTAGACGCCCCGCCGGAAGCCGGTGCCGAGGGCCTTGGCACAGGCTTCCTTGGCGGCGTAGCGCTTGGCGTAGGTGTCCGCCCGACGGAGCCGGCGCTCGGCCTTGGCCCGTTCCGTCTCGGTGAACACCCGACGGGTGAAGCGTTCGCCGAAGCGCTCGAGGGTCCGTTCGATGCGGCGGATGTCGATCAGATCGCTGCCGATGCCGATGATCATGCCGCGCGGGCCTCGTCCATCAGCCGGCGCATGGTCCGCACCGCCTCGAGGAAACCGACGAACACCGCCTCGCCGATCAGATAGTGACCGATGTTGAGTTCGACGATCTCGGGGATGGCCGCGACCGGCTTGACATTGGCGTAGGTGAGCCCGTGACCGGCATGGCATTCGAGGCCGAGCTGCCGGCAACGGGCGGCGGCCCGTACCAGCCGCTCGAGCTCCCGCTCGCGGGCCTCGCCGGTGGCCTCGCAGTAGCTGCCGGTGTGGAGCTCGACGACCGGTGCTCCGACCCGCCTCGCCGCCTCGAGCTGCTCCGGATCGGGATCGACGAACAGGGAGACGCGGATGCCGCACTCGGCGAGAGCGGCCACGAAGGGTCGCAGGCGGGCTTCGGCACCGATCACGTCGAGACCGCTTTCGGTGGTCCGTTCCTCGCGCCGCTCGGGAACGATGCAGCAGGCATGGGGCCGCACCCGGCGGGCGATCCGCTGCATTTCCTCGGTGGCGGCGATCTCGAGATTGAGGGGCAGATCGCACTCCCTCGCCAGCCGCTCGACGTCGGCATCGGTGATGTGGCGCCGATCCTCGCGCAGATGGGCGGTGATCCCCTGCCCTCCGGCCTCGCGGACCAGGCGGGCGGCGCGGACCGGATCGGGATGCTCGCCGCCGCGGGCGTTGCGCAGCGTCGCCACGTGATCGATATTCACCCCGAGCCTGAGCGCGGACATGGCTCCTCTCTGATAGCGGGCGTTGCCGGGCAGAGAGAGACTTAGCCGAGCCGCCGGCGAGAGCAAGGGGCGGCGTGTCAGCGCGGCGAGGGGGCGCGGCGCCGATAGGCGATGGCTTCGGCGATGTGGGGCCGGCCGATCGTCTCGGCACCATCGAGATCGGCGATCGTCCGGGCGACCCGGATGATGCGGTGATAGGCCCGGGCCGAGAGCCGCAGCCGCTCCGCGGCCCGGCGCAGCATCTCCCCGGCGGTCCCGTCGAGGGGGGCGAGCTCGGCGAGCAGCTCGCCATCGAGTTCGGCGTTCAGCGAAAGATCGGGACGCCCGCGGGCGGCGAGACGCCGCTTCTGCAGTTCACGGGCCTCCGCCACCCGGGCCGCCACCTCCCGGCTGCCTTCGGTCGGCGGCGGCAGCGCGAGATCGCCGGGCGAGACGGCCGGAACCTCGATATGGATGTCGATGCGGTCGAACAGCGGACCGGAGATCCGGCTCTGATACTGGGCCGCGCAGCGCGGTGCCCGGGGACAGGCCAGGGCGGGATCGTCGAGATGACCGCAGCGGCAGGGATTCATCGCCGCCACGAGCTGGAACCGGGCGGGATAGGTCACATGGAGGCTGGCCCGGGCGATACTCACCCGCCCGCTCTCCATGGGCTGGCGCAGGGCCTCCAGCACGTTGCGGGCGAATTCCGGAAGCTCGTCGAGGAACAGGACTCCCTTGTGGGCCAGCGAAACCTCGCCCGGCCGCACGTTGCTGCCGCCGCCCACCATGGCGGCCATCGAAGCGCCGTGATGAGGTGCCCGGAACGGACGGGCGCGCGACAGGCGGCCACCGACGAGGCGGCCGCCGACGCTGCGGATCATCCCCACTTCCAGCACCTCTTCCGGGGAGAGTGGCGGAAGCAGTCCCACGAGACGCGCGGCCAGCATCGACTTGCCGCTGCCGGGCGGCCCCACCATCAGCAGATTGTGGCCGCCCGCGGCGGCGATCTCGAGCGCCCGCTTGGCGGTTTCCTGCCCCTTGACATCGGCGAGATCGGGATAGTCGGGGGCCTCCTCCACGAGTCCCGCCTTCGGCGGCGCCAGCACCTGATCGCCGCGGATGTGGTTGACGAGCTGGAGGAGACTCGAAGGGGCGGCGATCGGGACCGCATCGGCGAGCCAGGCCGCTTCGCCGCCGCAGGCCTCGGGACAGATCAACCCCCACTCCCGGCGTGCCGCCGCCAAAGCCGCCGGAAGGACGCCACCGACCGGCCGGATGGCACCGTCGAGGGCCAGTTCGCCGAGAACGATGCAACCGTCGCAGGCATCGGCGGGGATCGCCCCCATCACCGCCAGCAGCCCGAGGGCGATGGGCAGATCGTAATGACTGCCTTCCTTGGCGAGATCGCCCGGCGCCAGATTGACGGTGATGCGGCGGGTCGGCAGGGCCAGCCCCATGGCGCCCAGCGCCGCCCGGATCCGTTCCCGGCTCTCGGCCACCGCCTTGTCGGGCAGCCCGACGATGGTGAAGGCCGGCAGGCCGGGGCTGATCTGGACCTCCACCTCGACCTCCACCGCTTCGAGACCGAGCAGGGCGATGGTCTGCACGCGCGCGGTGCGCAGGCTGGAGGCCGTTCCCCGACCCATCGAGTCTCTCCCGCTGGGAATATGGAGGGGAGATTAAACTGTAAGTTGATGGTCCGGCAAGCCCATCGCGTGGTGACGTTCAACCGCGGGGCAGATCGCGGGAGCCGGGCTTCTCCGGCGGAATGGCGGCCAGTTCCGACGGGATTTCCTCGGGCGCGTAGCTCGGCAGATCGAGGGCGAGGAGCGCGACCAGCGGCACCCCGACCTCGGCGGTGCCGCCGCTCCGATCCACGAGGCAGGCGGCGACCACCACCTCGCCACCCTGCTCCCGAACGCAGGCGATGCATTCACGGGTGGAAAGGCCGGTGGTCACCACATCCTCGGCGATCGCCACCCGGGCGCCGGCCGGGATGGCGAAACCGCGCCGCAGTACGAACCGCCCCTCGACCCGTTCGGCGAACATCGACAGGCAGCCGAGCTGCCGGGCCAGCTCGTAGCCGACGATGATCCCGCCCATCGCCGGCGCCACCACGATCTCCGGTCGCCGGGCGGCGAGCGGCTCCCGCAGGCGGGCGACCAGACGCGCCGCCCGCGCTGGATCGACGAGCAGCCGGGCGCATTGCAGATAGACGGGGCTGTGCCGCCCCGAACTGAGGATGAAATGACCTTCGAGCAGGGCGCCCGCCGCCCGGAACTCCGCCAGTACGGCGTCCCGCTCGGCGGCGCCGGTGACCACCGGCTCAGCCACTCATGCGCTCCACCGCGGTGACCGCCGAAGACATCCGCAGCGCCGCCTTGAGCCGATCGAGTTGCTCCACCCCGTCCACCTCGATATCGACGAAGAGTTCGTAGAGATCGGGATTGCGGCGGCCGAACTTGACATCGGTGATGTTGCCGCCCTGCTGGCCGATGGTGGTACTGATCGTCCCCAGTACCCCCGGCCGGTTGACGGCGAGGATGCGCAGCCGGGCGGCGGCTCGCGGGGCGCTGCCGCGCGTATTCCAGGCGAGTTCGACGAGGCGGTGCTCCCGGTCCGCCACCTTCCGCAGGACCCGGCAATCCCGGCGATGGATGTTGACCGCGCGACCGGTTCTGATGACGCCGACGATCTCGTCGCCGCGGATCGGGTGGCAACAGCCGGCGAACTGGAAGGCGATGCCGCTGGGCAGACCGATGATCGGGCTGTCGGTGGGCTCCGGTACCGGCCGCGCGAGCTTCGAGCCGCGCGGAAAGGGGATCACCTTGGCGGCACTGCGACGCGGCCGTTTCAGCTCGGGACGCGCCGCCTCCAGCACCAGCCGGGCGGCGAGCCGGCCCTCGCCGACCGCTGCCAGGAGATCGTCGAGGCCCTTGTACTGGAACGCCTGGCGCGCCTGATCGAGCTGCTTTTCGGTGATCTGCACCCGCTCGTTCCTGGCCAGCCGCTGCACCAGTTCCCGCCCCCGGGCGATGAAGAAATCGCGCTGCTGGATGCGGAGATAGCGGCGGATCCGGGCCCGCGCCTTGCCGGTGACGACGAAGCGCTCCCATTCCGGGGTCGGCGCGGCCCGCGGACTCGTCAGGATCTCCACCTGATCGCCGTTCTCGAGACGGGTGTCCAGCGGCACCATGCGCCCGTCCACCTTGGCACCGGTGCAATGATCGCCGATCTCGGAGTGGACGGCGTAGGCGAAATCGACCGGTGTGGCGCCCCGCGGCAGGACGATGAGATCGCCCCGGGGCGTGAAGCAGAACACCTGATCCCGATAGAGGTCGAGCTTGGTGTTCTCGAGAAACTCGTCCGGCTCCGGCGCGTGCTCGAGGATTTCGAGGAGTTCACGGATCCAGCGGTAGCGGCGACCTTCGGTGACCTGTTCGCCCTGCTTGTAGGCCCAGTGCGCGGCCACCCCCAGTTCCGCCTCCTCGTGCATTTCCCGGGTGCGGATCTGGATCTCGATCTTCTTCTGCAGCGGGCCGATGACGGTGGTGTGCAGCGAACGGTAGCCGTTGGGTTTGGGGGTGCTGATGAAATCCTTGAAGCGCCCCGGAAGCATCGCATAGGCGCCGTGAATGACGCCGAGCGCAGCGTAGCATTCGGCCACGCTGCCGACCATGATGCGGAAGGCCATGATGTCCGAGAGCTGCTCGAAGCTCACGTTCTTGCGCTGCATCTTGCGCCAGATCGACAGCGGCGATTTCTCGCGGCCGTAGATCCGCGCCTCGATGCCGGCGTCCGCCAGCACCTTCCGGAGTTCGGCGACGATGCGCTCGACGAGCCCGGTCTCGTCCCGCTGAAGATGCTCGAGCCGGTGCAGAATGCCGGCACGTGCGTCCGGCCAGAGCTCGGCGAAGGCCAGATCCTCGAGCTCCGCCTTCATCCGTTCCATGCCGATCCGCTCGGCGAGCGGAGCGTAGATTTCCATCGTCTCGGCGGCGATCCGCCGGCGACGCTCGGGCTCGCGGATGAAATGGAGGGTCCGCATGTTGTGCAGGCGGTCGGCGAGCTTGACCAGCAGCACCCGGATGTCGTCGGACATCGCCAGCAGCAGCTTGCGGAAGTTCTCCGCCTGGGCGCTGTGGACCGACTGGAGCTGCAGCTTGTGCAGCTTGGTGACCCCGTCGACGAGGCGTGCCACCGTCCGGCCGAAGAGACGCGCGATCTCTTCGATGGACACGCCCGTGTCCTCCACCACGTCGTGGAGGAGGCCGGTCGCGATGGTCGCCGAATCGAGCCGGTACTGGGCGAGAATACCGGCGACCTCGACCGGATGGTGGAAATAGGGATCGCCCGAGGCCCGTAGCTGGCTGCCGTGGGCCTTCATGGCGAAGACGTAGGCGCGGTTGAGCAGATCCTCGTCGACGTCCGGATCGTAGGAGCGCACGAGCTCGACGAGCTCGTACTGCCGCATGATCGGCCGCCGCGCCGGCGGATGCCGTGCGGCCTCGGCTTTCCGGGGAACCTCGGCGGCCCTCACCTCGTCGAGCACGGGCTCACCGGGCATGGCGCCATCCCCTTCCCCGGACCGCGCCCTCAGTCGCGGTCGGTGACGTCGAACTCGGCGTAGGATTCGCCTTCCGGCAGCGGCGGCAGCGTTTCACTCTGCTCCATGCCGAACTCGCCGGTCGGCAGCAGCGCCTCGAGCTCCTGCTCGAGATCCTGCGGCTCCTCGGGTTCGGCCTCGACGTAGCGGCGCAGACCGTAGATCAGCTCGTAGCGCAGATGATCGAGATCGATCGTCCCCTCGGCGATCTCCCGCAACGCGACCACCGAGTTCTTGTCGTTGTCGCGGTCGACGGTGAGCGGGGCGCCGGCCGAGATGTCACGGGCGCGCTGGGCGGCCAGCATGACCAGCTCGAACCGGTTGGCCACCCGCTCGATACAGTCCTCTACGGTAATCCGTGCCATAATCTGCTCCGCGGCTTGCCAGGCGATTTCCAGATAGGTACCGCATCGCAGCACGGCAAGCAACGATCGCCCCTTGCCGGCGGGGTCACCGACGATCACATTCGTCCGTCACCCGAACTCCGGAGCTGACAAACCCGAGTTCCGGCGTTAATACCGCGGCATTACGTTTTTTCGGGCAGGGGACTGACAATGGCCGAGGAGCCCATCCACCACTGCGAACCTTACGAACGGGTCGCACTCTTCATCGACGGCGCCAATCTGTATCAGGCCGCACGCGCCCTCGGTTTCGATATCGATTACCGCCGTTTGTTGACCAATTTCTCCACCGACTGCCGCCTGCTCCGCGCGTACTACTATACCGCGCTGCTCGACGAGCAGGAATACTCGCCGATCCGGCCGCTGGTCGATTGGCTGGAGTACAACGGCTACACCATGGTGACCAAGCCGTTGAAGGAATACGCCCAGCCCCTCGGCCGGCGCAAATACAAGGGCAACATGGACGTCGAGATCACGGTCGACGCCATGGAAATGGGCGCCCATGTGGAGCATGTCGTCCTGTTCTCCGGGGACGGCGATTTCCGCCGCCTGATCGAGGCGCTGCAGCGGCGCGGCGTCCGGGTCACGGTGGTGAGCACGATCCGCACCCAGCCACCGATGGTCGCCGACGAGCTCCGCCGCCAGGCCGACTTCTTCCTCGATCTCGCCGAACTGCGGCCGGCGATCGAGCGGAGCCACGCACGGCCCGCGGACAACACGAGCAGTCTGCCGGTGGCCGAGGACTACGAGGACGAGGACTACGAGGACGAGGAGGACGAGCCGCATTCCTATCATGGCGGCTGACCGCCGCCGACGTGCGGAGCCCCCGCGCGACTGTCCACTCTGTCCGCGCCTCGTCGCCTACCGGGAAGCCAATCGCCGGCGTCATCCGGAATGGCACAATGCGCCGGTTCCTTCCTTCGGTGATCCGGCTGCCGCTCTCCTGATCGTCGGTCTCGCCCCGGGGGTCGCCGGGGCCAATCGCACCGGTCGTCCCTTCACCGGCGATTACGCCGGGGAAATCCTCTATCCGGCGCTGCTGCGCCACGGCTTCGCCCGCGGCCGCTACGAGGCCCGTCCGGACGACGGACTGGAATTGACGGGCTGCCGGATCACCAACGCCCTGCGCTGCGTGCCACCCCGCAACAAGCCGACCGCCGAGGAGATCGCGGCCTGCCGTGCCTATCTGCGCGAGGAACTGCTCGTGGCCCCGCGGCCGCGGCTCGTCCTTTCCCTCGGGCGGATCGCCCATGATTCGGTGCTGCGGGTGTTCGGCTGCCGGCTGCACGATTTCGCCTTCGGCCACGACCGCAGCCACCGGCTGCCGGACGGCACGCTGCTGGTCTCAAGCTACCACTGCTCCCGCTACAACGTGAACACCGGCCGGTTGACCGTGGCGATGTTCGACGCCGTGATGCGCCGTGTCGTGGCGCTGCTCGGGGAGATGGCCGGGCCCCGTCCCGTACATCCCTCCTGAAGCTCAGCCGCGGCCGCCGAAGCCGGCCACCAGCCAGCGCTGCAGGTAGCCGATCCCGACCATCACCGGAAGGGAGGAGAGAAGGCCGATACCCATCAGCTTGCCCCAGAAGGTCTCGTCCTCGGTAATGAAGGTGGCGATCCACACCGGCAGGGTGAAACGCGAGGGGGTCTGGATGAACAGCAGCGCGAACAGGAACTCGTTCCAGGCGAGCACCGCCACGAACACCGCGGTCGCGGCGATCCCCGCCCGCATCACCGGGGCGACGACGAGCAGCAGCCGCCGACCGAGCCCGGCGCCGTCGAGCATGGCGGCCTCCTCGAGCTCGAAGGGCACTTCCCGGACGAAGCCCAGCAACATCCAGATGGCGAACGGAAGCGTGTAGACCTGATAGGCCAGCACCAGCCCGGCCAGACTGTCGAGCAGTCCGAGACCGCGCAGGATCTGGAACAGGGGGACGGCGACGACGATCGGCGGCAGCAGCTTGACGATCAGGACGAGCAGCAGGAAGACCATGTCGAACCGCGCCGGGAAGCGCAGCCGCGCCAGCGCATAGGCGGCCGGGAAGGCCGCCAGGATGGCGAGGGCCGTGCTGCCGGCGGTGACCAGCAGCGAATTGGCGAGACGTCGCAGGAACCCCTCGGCGAAGAGTTCCTCGTAGTGGGCGAGGGTCGGCGCTCCGGGCCAGAAACGGAGCGAGGTCGACACGTACTCGCCCGGCGGCTTGAAGGAGGTCGCCACCATCCAGGCGATGGGGGCGAGGGCGATCCCCGCCACCAGGAGAGCCGCGAGCAGCGGCGGACCGTCCCGCAACAGCCGTCTCACCGGCGGTCTCCGCGGAGGATCCGGAACGCGTAGAGAGCCGCGAGCAGGGCCGCGACGACCAGCATGATGCTCGCCGCCGCCGAGGCGTAACCCACTTCGGCGAAGCGGAAGGCCGAACGGTAGACGTTCAGGGAGAGGGTCTCGGTGGCGTTGCCGGGACCGCCGCCGGTGAGCGCGAAGACCTTGTCGAACAGTTTGAAGCTCTCGATCGTCCGCAGCAGGGCCGCCAGCATCAGATGACCGGAAAGCAGGGGGAGGAGGATGTGACGCAGGATCTGCAGCCGGCCCGCGCCGTCGAGCCGCGCCGCCTCGACGACCTCCCCGGGGATCGCCTGCAGACCCGCGAGGAGAACCAGAAAGGCGATCGGTGTCGTCTGCCAGACGTCGACCAGGACGATCGAAAGCAGGGCGAGGTCGGGGTCGAAGAGCCATGCGACCGGCGGCAGACCGACGGCCCGGAGCAGATTGTTCAGAAAGCCGTAGTCGAAATGGAACCAGGCCCGCCAGATGGCGGAGACCACCATCGTGGACAGCACGAAGGGAAAGACCACCGCCGGCGTCAGCCAGCGCCGACCGGGAAAGCGCCGGTCGAACAGGAGGGCGAGCAGCAGGCCGAGACCGACCTCGAAGAAGGTGGCCAGCAGGGTGAAGACGATCGTGTTCCAGGTCGCCCGGCGGAAGAAGCGGTCGCTCAGGAGATCGGCGTAGTTGGCGAGGCCGACGAAACTCGCGTCCGCGAACCCGTATTCGGTGCGGAACAGCGACAGCGCCAGCACCCGCAGGATCGGATAGAGGGCGAGCAGACCGATCAGCAGGAGCGCGGGGGCCAGCAGCAGCAGAAGGGTGAGCGCCGGAGTGCGCCGCATCCGGGAAGGCGGTGCGGGCGCCCCGGGGGGACGCCCGCCTTCGCCGCGCTCAGCGCCGAAGCGCGCGTTCGATCCGCGCCTGGGCCTCGGCCAGCGCGTCCTTGGGGGCCATCGCGCCGATCAGGGCGAGCTGGAGATAGTCGCCGAGGATGGCTTCCACCTTCGACCACCGGGTGATTCGCGGCCGCGGCCGGGCGTTCATCAGGGCTTCCCGCTGGTTCGGGTACCAGCGGTACTCGGCCACGACATCGGCGTCGCCGTAGACGCTGGCCCGGGTCGGCGGAATGCCGATCTCGAGGGCGATCCGCTTCTGCATCTCGGGCGAGGTGACGAAGGCGACGAACTTCTTCGCCTCCTCGGCGTTCGGCGCATCGGCGGCGACCCCAAGGAGCCAGGTGCCGAGCATCGGTGCCGGGCCGGTCTTCTCGCCGGGGGCGGCGTTGATCTCGACGAGACCCGCCACCTTGGAAACGGCGGGATCGTCGAGGGCGGGTGCCCAGGACGGCCAGAGCTCGATGCTCATCGCGACCCTGCCCTGCTGCAGCGCGTCGCGCACCTCGCTGGCGTTGTAGGTCTCGACACCCTCCGGCGCGTACCCCGCGAGGGACAGCCAGAACTCGAGCGCCTCCAGGCTTTCCGGCGTCATCAGATCGGCGTTGCCCTCGGCATCGACGATGCGGCCGCCGAAGGACCAGAGGATCGGCAGGAAGCCGGTGACGATCGGGTTGCCCTTGACGCCGCGGAAGACCACCCCGTCGACGCCTTCCTCCCGCTCGTCGATCACCGCCGCCGCCCGCCGCACGAGCGTCCATGTGGTCGGCGGCTCGAGCCCGTATTTCTCGAACAGGTCGCGGCGCCAGGCGAAGAGCTCGACGTTGCCGACGAACGGCAGGGCGAAGAGCGTGCCGTCGGGATACGGATAGCGCGAGACGGCCACCGCGGGAGCCACGAAATCGGGATCCGCTTCTCCCATCTCGGCGAGCCAGCCCTTGGCCATGAACTCGGTGGCCCAGGTGTCGTCGAGCATCACCACGTCGATGCCCCCCGCCTTTTCGCGGAGGTTGATGACGAGCTTCTCGTAGAGCCCGCCGTAGGGCAACGCGAGCTGCTCGATCTCGACCCCCGGATTGGCCGCTTCGTAGGCACCGATGGCGAGTGCCAGCGCCTTGCCGTAGCCGCCGTCGCGCCCGGCGACGACGAGTTTCCCGGCGCCGGCGGCATCGGCTACCAGCAGGGTGCCGACCAGCGCACAACCGGACAGCAATCGGGTCCAACGCGACATGATTTTTCGCCTCCCGTTCCGTCGGGGAATCCGCTTCGACCGGTTCCCTCCACCGGCCAACATATCGCTTCCGCGCCGCCGAGGTAAGCGGCTTTCGCCGCCTCGGGACCGCTGCCGACGCAGACAGAGCACGCTGCGGTTGGCGAGGAGCGCTCCGACCGTGATCGGAACCAGCCGATAGGTCGGCAGGGAGGCGACCGGCGGCGGGGGCTCGAGAAAAAAGAAACCGCGCAGGTGGAAGCCGTCGAAATCCGGCTGACAGGACGCGTGCGGCGCGCCGCTCGCGAGGTCTTCGACGACGATCAGTCCGGCCTCCGGCAGACGCAGCAGGATCTCTCCCTCCTCGACGGCGGCGAGATTGCCGATGCAGGCCGGTTCCTCCGGCGGATCGGCGCGCCGGACGTCGAGCTCCAGATAGACGACCAGCCCCGCGTTGGCTTCGAGAAAATCGCGCAAGGCGGGCTCGTCGCCGGTCGCCGCCGCGGCGAAGGCCCGCTCGGCGACCGGCAGCGCGACCTCCCCCGAAAAACCCGGCAGCCGGTCGACTCCCGCCGGGCAGACGACCGCGGCCCCGACGGGGGCGGCGACGAAGACCGCGGCGGCGAGGAGCCATCGCGGCGGACGCATCATTCGCCGCCGGCGAACAGGGCCACGATCGACGGTCCCAGCACCGCGGCGAGGAGGCCGAGGATCAGCAGCGCCGGTACGGTGTAGCGGACCGGCCAGCGGCTGTTCAGCCAGCGCGCCACCATCCAGGCGATGGGGGTGAAGTCCGACACGCCGTCACTCTCCCGCCGCCGACAGGGGCGCGCTCACGATCAGCCGGCCGAGGCCGCGGCCCGCGAAATCGGGGCTGTAGGCCGCCCGTGGCTCCGTCACTCCCGGAGGTGGATCGAGGAGGGTCTCGAGCCGTCCACCGGGCGCCAGCAATACGCGCGTCGGGGGTTCGGGAACCACCGGTGGACGTCCGGGCATCGCCCCGATCGCCGTCGGCGGCACCTCGCCGGCCGACAGCCAGTAGACGCTGTCGGGACCCAGGGGCACCACCTCGCGCGTCGTCATGCCCCGGTTCTCGAGGATCACCCGCAGCCGTCCCCCGGCCTCCGGCCCGTCGAGGAACAGCACCAGATCCCCGGCCGGCGGATCGAGAACGAGCGGGGCCTCCGCGAACCGGGCGAGCCATCCCCCCGGTCCCTCTTCTCCTTCCGCCAGCCGGTACCAGCCACCGATCAGCAGACCGCCGTCACCGGTGCCGGCCATCACCGAAGGTGCCGTGGCCCGGTTCCCGTCACGCCAGACCTCGAGACTGCGGAAGCCCGCGGTCGGCGACAGGGACAGGAGCTCGACCGCGTCGGGTCCGTCCGGATGGCGCTGACGCATCGCGAGGGTGAGGGCCGTCCCCGAGCCGGCCAGCATCGCCACCCCCATGCGATCGGTCTCCGGCTCCCGGAACGCGACCAGCTCGCGCAGGCGGCCGTCCGCGATGTCGATGCGCGCCGCCCGCAGGTCGAAGAACAGGCTGCGGGTCGCCTCGTCGGGTCGGCTTTCGTGGCCGAAGGCGAGAACGCTCGTCCGGTCGGTCCGCAGGAGGGTCGCCACATCGAAGGCCTCCGGACCGTCCAGGACCGTCTTCCAGACCGGTCGCGGGTCACGACCGAAGCGCGCGATCCAGCCGCCCAGCATCCCGGTCTCGGCGCTGAAGCTCCAGCCGGCGGCGAGAAAAGTGTCGCCGGCCACCGGCAGGATAGCGGCGGCGGCGTCCGGCAACGCCCCCCCCAGACGCCATTCGTCCAGGGGATCCAGGGTCCGGGGGTCGAGCTCCATGAGCCAGGCGTCGAGGCCGGCCCCGGCGTCGGTGAACATTTCGCCGGCGAGGAGCAGCCGCCCGTAGCCGGCGGCCGCGGCGAGGAAGCGTCCGCCGGCCGGCTGGCGGAGAAGGCGTTCCCGCAGCACCTCGCCGGTCGCGACATCGATCAGCAACGCCCAGCCCTCGTCGAGACCCTCCGCGCGCGGATCCCGGGCACCCGCCAGCAGGACCCGCCCCTCGCCCACGGGCGCCGCGCCGAGGATGGAACAACGGCCACAGTCCTCGAAGACATGGCGCAGACGTTCGCCGAGATTCCCGTCGAGAAGCGCGAACCAGGCCTTTCCGGCGGGACCCGGTCCGGCCACCAGCACCTCCTCGCCGAAAGGCAGGAGGACGCGGACCTCGCCGGGGAAACGACGCAGCTCCGGATCGACGGGGGTCGCGGCGCGGACCGGCGAGACCAGCAGCAGCGACAACAGCAGCCAGCGCGTCACGGACATCGGCGGGTCACTCCCCGGCGCGCGCCCCGGCCCGTTCCTCCACCTCGCGGGCCTCCTCCTCCCGTCCCTGTTCGCGCAGGGCCATCGCCACCAGCTCGAAGAGGGTGGGACCGATCGGCTCGAAGTCGAGAACCTGGCGCAGCGTATCGGCCACCACGTCGTAGCGCTCCATGCCCAGCAGCGCATAGCCCACCGCCGACCACAGATCGGTGCAGGTCTGGTCGAGCGGGCCGCTCTCGCAGTCGCCCTTGGCTCGCAGCCCGGCGACCCCCTCCTCGTAGGCCTGCTCGTGCTCGTTGCGCAGGAGCCGCACGAAGGCGCGTTGCAGTCGCGCCCGCGGGCCGTATTCCTCGTCGTCCACCGCCCGCTCGAGGGAGGTGAGGGCCTTCGCATAGTCCTCGATCTGCATGTAGGCGACGCCGAGATAGAAATCGGCGGCGGTGAAGGACGGATCCCGTTCCTTGGCCGCCCGGAACTCGCGGATCGCCTCCTCCGCCCGGCCCGCCGCCATCAGATCGATGCCGAGCAGCATGCGCAGCGGGATGCTGTCGGGATCGGCGGTCACCGCCCGCCGCAGATAGGAGAGCGCCTTTTCCGCATCGCCTCGTTCCCTCGCCTTTTCCGCCCATCCGACGTATTTCTGGACGATCCGCTCGATTCCCGCCCGGGCCTTGGTGTTGGCGGGATCGAGGGCCAGTACCGCCCGGTAACGGTCGATGGCCGAAGCGCCTTTCGGGGTCGTCAGCTTGTTCGCCGAAAACAGGCTTTCCGCCTCGTCGAGAAGCGCGGCGATGCGGGTCGCGCGATCGGGCTCGGCCCGGGTCGGAGCCGGCTCGCGGCTCTCCGCCGGCGAGGCGGCGGTCGGCACCCGGCCGGCCGTTTCCGGCGATCGCACGGCGACCGATACTTCCGGCAGCATCTCGCCGATGCCGCGCTCGACGGCGATCTCCCGACCTTCCTTGTCGATCTCGACCAGGGTCGCCCGCCCGGCCTCGATCACCACATCCTCGATCACCAGGGGTTCGACGGCCGCCACCTCCACCCGGTAGATGCCGGCGGGCAGGCGTACCGGGCCGCCGTCGAGGGTGCCGCGAGCGATCACCTCGCCCCGCAGGTCGCGGACCTCGTAGGGGGTACGCAGGGCGGCCTCGATCGCCGCCTCGAGCTCGCCCGCGTCGGCGGCGCTGTAGAACACGCCGCCGGTGCTGGCCGCGAGATCGGCGAGAAAGGCCCGGACCTCGTCCTTGTCGATGTCGAAACCGACGATGTTGACCTTGACGTCCAGCCCCCGGGCGCGGAGATCCTCCACCACCCGCGGAGGATAGTCGGGATCGCCCGGATCCGGCGAGCAGGTCTCCTCGCCGTCGGTGATCAGGACCACGATCTTGGGGCCGGACACCTCGCCGAAGTCTTCCGCCACCTGCCGCAGCGACAGGCCGATCGGCGTCTGCCCCTTGGGTTGGATGGAATCGACGAAACGGGCGAAGGCCGCCTTGTCGACCCGCTGGAAGGGCACGACGAGCTGGGTGTCGGTGCAGCTCCGATCCTTGGGCTCGCGGGGATAGCGATGACCGTATACCCGGAGCCCGATCCGCACCTCGTCGGGCAACCCGCCGACGAGCTTCTTGAGCACCTGCCGCGCGACCCGGATCTTCCGCTCGCCGGCCGCGTCCCTGCCGCGCATGGAACCGGAGGCGTCGAAGACGAACAGCAGCTTGTCGGGCGTGCCGACACCGGCGATCCGCTCACCGACCTGGCGCAGGACGAGCTGTCCCTCGCCGGCCGGGGGCGAGATCCGCAGCCGGTAACGGGTGCCGGTCCGCAGCTCGCGGGCGATCTCCCCGTAGAGATGCAGCAGCTCGCTCGAGGAGGGCGTGAGATAGCGCCGACCGCCGGTGCCGCGGGCGAGATGGGCGAGCATCCGCCCCGGCGTGCTGCCGATGGCATCGTTGTACGTCCACATGCCCTCGCCCAGGGCGATCGCGTAGAAGCGCACGCCCGATTCCGTGAGCCGCCTGCGGATGTCCGGATACTTGAGGGAGGAACGGCTGTCGGCGCCGTCGGAAAGGAGGACGATCGCGCGGTTGCCGGGATAGTCTTCGAGCCGGTCGAGGGCCATGGCCAAGGCGTCGTAGAGCGCCGTGGCACCGCCGATCTGGATGGCGTCGCGGGCGGCCGCCACCAGCGTTTCGCCGTCGCTCGTGAAGTCCCGGACCAGTTCGGGAGCGCTCGAGAACTTGACGATCGCCACCTCTTCCTGGGGCTGCACGTCGGCGGCGTACCGGAGCACCGCCCGCCGGGCGTCGCCGATCCGCTCCTCCATGCTGCCGCTGACATCCACCAGCAGCACGATCCGGGTCCGGGGCTCGAACAGCCGCAGCAGATGGTCGCCCGGGCCGAGATCGATGGAACCGGCGAACGCGCGCCGCGAACGGTCGGGATCGAGGGCGAAGACGGTCGCTCCGCCCTTGTCCTCGATCTCCAGACGGGTCTTGAGCCGCGGCTCTCCGAGGAGCTCCAGCAGCAGCGGCCGGGGCGTCTCCGGTGTCACCGTCAGCCGGAAATGATCGCGCTCGCCCACCGGATCGATGCGCCCGGCGACACTTTCCCCGAGAGCGAGAGGACCGGCCTGTGCCGGCACGTCGTTGGGCTCGCGTTCCTCACGGTCGGCGGCCAGCATGCCGGCGGCCTCGACCGCCCGGCGGCCGCGCGCGAGTTCCTCTTCCCGCGCCCGGGCGAGGACTGATCGGTAGCCGTCCCGGACCGCCTCCAGCACCCGGAGTTCGCCGATGTTGAGATAGCGGGAACCGAAATTGGCGAGGATCGAGAGTTCCAGGTAACGTGCTTCGAGCGGCGGATCGAAGGGGATGCGCCAGACGCCGGCGCCTTCGGGAGCCTCGAACTCGCCCACCAGTTCGAAACTTCCCGAGGGATCGTCCTCCAGCATCCGCCGCAACCGGACCGTCTTCGGCCGGGCGCCCTCCTCGCCGCCATCGCGCGGCACGATCTCGAGGGCGGCGATCTCGGCCGGGGCGTCGCCGGCGAAGGCGAGGCGCACCCGCTGCGGGAACACCCAGCCCTCGTCCGGCGACCAGAAGCTCGCCGGATCGCCGTCGAACAGCCGGCCGATCCAGGATTCGCCGTAGTGCCCGGTGAAGGCGACCACCGCTCCGCCGAGCTCGGGACGGGCGATGTTCGGCGGCCGATCGGCGAGGACGCTTTCGGGACCGTCCAGCGTCGGGTCCTCGTAGACCTCCAGCTCGCCGAGCTGCAGGCGGTCGCCACCGTAATTGGAGAGCAGACGGAAACGCAGGAAGCGCGCCTCACGCGCTGCCGGGAACGCGAAGGTCTGCAGCACCGCCCGGTTGCGCATCTCGAAGCGACCGGCCGGCTCCCAGTTCTCGCCGTCGAGACTGGTCAGGATCTCGACTTCCCGCGGACGATTGGCCGCGGCACCCAGGAAATCCGTATCCAGAATGCCGGCGGCCTTGGTCTTGAAGCTCGGATTGAGCCCCACACCGACGATCCGCGCCGGCCGATCCCCGGCGAGGCGGAGATCGAGTTCCACCGGCATCGCGGGCTGCGGCGGCGTCGTCCAGCCGACCGAACCGCGGGCACCACCGTAGGCGTCGCCGACCAGCCCGTCGATCAGACGGCGCGGTGACCAGCCCTGCTGTTCCTCGACCGCGCTCGCGCGGAGGATCTCGCCGCCGAGGAGCGCCAGGGCGAGATTCGGGCCGAGGGGCAACTGCTCGGCGAAGGGCACCTCGAGGATCGAGAGATAGTCCGGGCCCTCGTCCTCCAGCACCGCGATCTCGTCGATCACCTCGCGCCCACCGTCCTCCGCTGCCGGAGTGAAGAGAATGCGCAGATAGCGGGCCTCGACGGGCACGAACCGGACCGCCCGCCAGGCTTCGTAGCTCGGCGGCAGGAGCACCCGGGCCACCGGCTCGTAGGGTCCGTTCTCCTCCTCCGCCACCTCCACCGCGATCCGCCCGGGCCAGTCGATGCCGTCGAGATGGAGCCGCACTTCCTCGATCCGTGCCCGCCGCCCGTCGAGGAAGCGGAACAGGAACGCCGCTTCCGGACCGTCCACCGCCGGCGATTCCCAGTTGGTCGCCCCGTTGTTGAGCTGCTCGGGCGATCCGTCGAAGATCTCGGGATGCGCGAGGAGCCGGCCGCCGTTGGCAGCGAGTGCGATGTTGCGGGAAGCCGGCGGCGCCTCGCTCTCGAGGGCGACGAAATCCGGAAACGGGGAGTCGTATCCCTCCACCTCGGCCTCGAAGACGGCGATGTCGCCCAGCAACAGCCTCCTGCCGGCGTCCGGTCGCAGCCGGAGCCGCAGGAAGCGGGCGGCGCGAGGGGAGAAGGGCAGCACCGCCCGCCCGTCCTCGACCGTCACCGGGAAACTGCCGAGCTCGAGAAAGCCCCGGTCGGGACCCTCGACCGAGACCGCGATGTCCACGGTGCGGGGTGCCCGCGCCGGATCCGGCAGCTGGAGCCCGACGGCGTCGATCAGAAAGGCGGCATTCTCCACGAACCCGAGAACCAGCTCCACCGGCCCCTCCGCCGGCGCCTCCCAGAGGTCGTCGCCGCCGTTGACCAGCGGAAAGAGCTCGCGGGCCGGGTCCGCGAGCGCCGGCAGGGCGGAGAGAACCCGGCCACCGTGTCCTCCCCAGGCCAGATTGCGCCGCAGAACCGGGACATGGTCCCGGCTCCAGGCCTCGAATTCCTCAACCTCCAGAAGCTCGATCCCCTCGGAGGCGGCGGTGGCGGTCAGCCGGATGGCGCGCAAAGGCCGCGGCGGGAAGGAGAATTCCTGCAGCCCCCCGTAGAAGCCGTCGGTCCGCTCGGCGAGCAGCTCCCAGACCTCGCCGTCGGCACTGGTCTCGAGGCGGTAGCGGTAACCGCCCCCCTCCGGAGCCCGGAGGAGGAAGCGCAGCCGCTCGATGCCGAGCGGCCGGACGAAGCGGAGGAGCAGCGGATCCCCGAGCCCCACGCGGGTGACGGGAGCATCCGGTCCGGTCCGGCCGTCGCGCAGCGCCTCGTGGCCGTCTCCGGCGGTGATCCCGGCGAGTGCCCGTTCGACGGTGACGATGTTGCGGGCCACGGCCGGCGGCGGCGGCACCTCGGGAATCTCGCCCGCGAGTTCCAGTTCCGCTGCCGGGACCGGCGAGGGCGTCGACGAGCCCGCGGCGGTGGCGGCTTCCGGAACCGTTTCGCCCTCCTCGTCGACGGGCGACCCGCTCGCCTCTCCGGGCGTCGCAACCGGCTCGGACGTCTCTTCGGCACCGAACTCCAGCACCAGCCGCCCTTCCCCGTCGTCGAACAGCAGCCGCCGCGGCTCCGCCGCCTTCGGGGCCTCGAAAACCAGCTCGAAGGGCCGCTCCTCTCCCGGCAGCATGTCCACCGCACCCCACCAGCCGTCGAAACTGTCGGCGGTGAGGGGATGGGGGGCGAGCTCGCCACCGTCGGCGAGCGCGAGCCGGAAGGCGTCCTCGCCCCGCTCCAGGAAGAGGACGGGCGCCCCCGCCGTCCGCCGAACCACCCCGTAGAGGACCAGGAACACTCTCCCCTCGGCCGCCGGTTCGCCGAATTTCTCCGGCACCGCCTCGCGGCCCAGGAGGCGGAGCTCGCTGCGCTCGTCGGCGGCACGCAGCTCGAGGACGGCCGGCTGGGCCGACAGCGGCGGCGCCGCGAACAGCACGAGGAGCAGCGACAGCGCACGGAGGAGGAGGGAAGGCACGGTTTTCGGCATCTCGGCGGTACTCACGCGGCGCGTCGCGGGGGAAGCGGTGCGGGACGCCGGCGGCGGGGCGGCGGCCGGCGGCGTGGACGATTGTCGTTGGCCGGCGCCCAGGGACGGACCGCCTCCGGCATCTCTTCGGCCCAGTTCTCGGGCCAGCCGTAAGCGTTGCGGATTTCCTTCGTGAGCTCCACCCGGTAGCCCTCGGCCTTGAGATCCCGCAAAAGCTTCCAGTGTTCGTAAGGATTCTCGATGGCCCTCACACGACCGTCCGGAAAGGTCACGAATTTCGGGAACTCCGCGGCGGTGAGCTTTTCCGGGAAAGGATTGTTCTGCTCCGCACCGTGGAGCACCTTGGGCGGCTCCCCCTCCGCCTCGGCCAGATTGCGGAACCCCTCGAGCAAAGCTTCTTCCCGCGGGGTGCGGTTGCCGAGGGTGTCACCGGTTTCGGGCTGCCACTCGATCACCGGCTGTTTCGGGGCGGCCGGATTCTCGAACACGAAATCGAGATCGATGTCGGCGGTCACGTAGCGGGTCTCGCCCTTCACCTTCTTGCCCACCACCCGCAGATCCTTGATCCGCCGGTAGTCCCTGGGCGAGCCCACGACCTCGCGGGTGGTGGCATCGTAGAGCTTTCCGTCCTTCTCGTAGGCCTGGTAGATCTTGCCCTCGCGCTCGTAGATCCCGACCTTGCGCCCCTCCACCTCGAAAGTCACGAACTCGTAGCCGCCTTCCCTGACCGCTTTCTGCACCTTGGCGTTGTACTCGGCGATCTCCTTCCAGGCCGCGGCCCGCTGCTCCGGCGTTTCCGCCTTCAGGACCTTGTTGTAGAGCTTGCTGAAGGCCTGGTCCTCGGGGATGAGACCGGCGATGGCACCCCGATCGGCGGACTTTCCCTTCATGTTGATGTCCTTGCCCACCGCCCCCTGCTCGTACCAGCGACGCGCGTGGGGATTCATCTTGCGAGTGATGATGACCTTGGCGTGCGCCCGGGCCAGGGTCTTGAGCCTGCCCACCTCGGGCAACGGCAGATTGGTCGCCTCCACCGCCTCGATCAGCGGCTTGAAATGGGGGATCTTGCGTATGCTCGGACCGAACTGCTCGCCCGCCGGCGGCGGCTCCGGGGTCGGTGTGGCGAGCTCGAACTTTCGGCCGTGGAGTTCGCTCGGAATCCGTTCCGGAGGAGGCTTGGTACCCGAGGCGCCCTGCTTCCCCCCGGTGGCGGACGGCTGCGATTTCGGAGCCGCGGTGGTCTCGGCCGGGGTCGTCCCCGCCGGCTGAGGCCTCGGAGCGGTCGTGGTCCCGCTTCCGGGCAGCTGCGGCTTCGGAAGGGCGGCCGTTCGCATGGGCGTACCCCCGCCCGGCTGCGGTCTCCGAAGGGGCGTGGTCCCGGCCGGTGTGGCGCCAGCGGGCTGCGGTTTCGGCGAGACCCTGGGGGCCTTCGGCTGCGTCGTACCCCCGGGCGGGGATTTGGGAACCGCCGCCGTCTTCGCCGGTGCGGTGGTGGCCGGCTGCGGTTT
>JALSIM010000016.1 GCA_026990035.1 Alphaproteobacteria bacterium
CTTCCCGGGCCAGGGCTTCGGCGATGGCGAGACGATGGGCGAGGGACGGGGGCTGCATGACGGCTCCGGTGTTCTGCGAGGCGGCGCCCAGCATGGGGCGCCGGCGCCCGGCTGTCGAGCCGCCGGTACCCCGCTTTGCGACGGGCATCGGGCTGTGCGATGAAAGGGCGGCCGAAGACCGACGGGAAGGATCGTGGTGTCGTCAGCCGGAGCCTCAGCCGCCGCGCGGCGGCTGTCCCTCGAAGCCTATCTGCAGGGTATCCTCGCCGGTGACCGGGGTGTTCTGTCACGCGCCATCACCCTGATCGAGAGCCGCCGTGCCGACGATCGCCGGCGGGCCGAAGAGCTTCTGAACGCCCTCCTGCCCCATGCCGGCGGGGCCCACCGCATCGGCATCACCGGCGTGCCCGGGGTCGGCAAGAGCACGCTGGTCGACAGACTCGGATCGCGGCTCGTCGCCGAAGGCCGTCGCCTCGCCGTGCTGGCGGTGGACCCCACCAGCGTCCGCACCGGCGGGTCGATTCTCGGCGACAAGACCCGCATGCCCCGCCTCGCCGCCAGCGAAGCCGCCTTCGTCCGGCCGTCGCCTTCGGGTGGCGCCCTCGGCGGGGTGGCGCGGACCACCCGCGAGACCATGCTGCTCTGCGAGGCGGCGGGTTTCGATCCGGTGATCGTGGAGACGGTCGGGGTCGGCCAGTCGGAAGTGATGGTCGCGGAGATGGTCGATCTCTTCCTGGTGCTGGTGCTGCCGGGGGCGGGCGACGAGCTCCAGGGTCTCAAGAAGGGGGTGCTCGAGCTCGCCGACATCATCGCCGTCAACAAGGCCGACGGCGACAATCTTCCGCGGGCACGACGAGCCGCTCGCCATTACGAGAACGCGCTCCGGATCCTCGAACCCGTCCATCCCGAGTGGCGGACACCGGTGCTGCTGGTGAGCGGCCGCGAGGGCCACGGCCTCGACACCTTGTGGGCCCGGATCGGCGCGCATCGCCGCATCTTCGAAGCCAGCAGCGCGTTCGCCGAACGTCGCCGGCAGCAGCGGATCCGCTGGTTCCACGACCTTCTCGACGAACGGCTCGAACGGCTGCTGCGCGACCATGCCGGGGTGGCCCGCCTGCTTCCCGAGCTCGAGGAGAAGGTGGCGGCGGGCGGCATCACGCCCACCCTCGCGGTCTCCCGGATCCTCGAGACCTTTCTCGGCGGGGGACGGTGAGGGGGCGGTTCAGAAGCCGAAGCTGCCGCCGATGGTGATCCGCATGCCGAACAGTTCCAGGCCGTAGGTATCGGCGTAATCGTCGGGAAAGAGGGCGGCCATGGCCCGCCGGATCGCCCGCTCGACGGCCGCCGCGGTGGGTTCCGCGATCGCCGGATCCACCGCCGCCACGGTTCGCTCCCCCTCGCACCAGGCGGCGGCGACACGTTCCGCGACATCGACCGGAAGCCGGTCCGCCTCCCGGCAGAGGCGGCGGGGAAGCGGTTCCCTGGCCCCGTGGAGGACGAGCAGCAGGTAGGAGCCTTCCGCCGGTATCGCGGTCACCGCCGCGAAGCGGACCTCGACCGCCCGCACGGCCCTGGCGGCGGTTTCGGCGATCCGTCGGGCCGGCAGAGCTTCGAGCTCGCCGCGCAGGACCATCGGAACCGGCCCCTCCGCTGCCCGGGCGACGAGAAGGGCGCGGGCGGTGGCAGGATCGCCGATGCTGTCCACCGGCTGCGGCGGCGGGAGGCATCCCGCGAGCAGCAGGAAAAGGAGAGGAAGGAGACCGCGAGACGGAGACATGGCCGCGCACTCGCTGCCGGAGGCCGGTTTACGGCGATTTAACCATGAGGCTTCACCATGGCGGCATGCTCGCTGTCCGTCCAGCGTCGATGCAGGCGCCCGCATCCTTTCTCCTCGTGCCGCTCGCCGGCGAGGCGGCGCGTGCGGTGGTGCGGGCCGGTTTCGCGTTGCCGCGGGAGGATCCCGGACCGGTGCAGCCGGGGGGGCGCACGATCTTCGGCGGGCCGCGTCCGATAGCGGGTCTCGCGATCCCGGAAGAGGAGGGGCGGGCGGCGGACCGCGCGACCTACGGATCGCGGATCTACGCCCGGGCGGCGACGGCCGCGGTCCGTATCGAAGGACCGCAGCGGCCGGTCGATCTCGTGATCTAGCCCGGCTCCGCGGCGGCCAGCGTCTCGAAGGCGAGGCGAAGGCTGTCGACGAGACGGGCCATGAACCCGAAATCCAGGGTGTCGATGGTATCGCTCGGCCGGTGATAGTTGGGATTTCGGAAGAAGGCGGTATCGGTGATCATCACCGCCGAAATGCCGGCATCCCAGAAGCTCGCGTGATCGGACAGGCGGGTGGCGGGCAGCAGCCGGCCGCGCAGCGGTACGAACAAGGATTCCACCGGCAGATCCGGGTTGCGCCGGAAACCCGCGAGCACCCGCCAGCCGAAACGGCGCGATCGCCGGTCGCCGACGATGCCGATGAAATCGCCGCGCTCGGGATAGCCCGCCCAGCGCAGCACCGGCGGATAATGCTGCCGGGGTGCGGTGTAGCCGACCATTTCGAGAACGATCGCGCCGCGGATCCGTCGCCGTGCTCCGGGGAAGGTTTCGAGAAACACGCGGCTGCCCTGGAGGCCGGTCATGAAGGCGGGCGGCTCCTCCATGGTGAAGGCGGCGCAGACGATCGGGATCGGCAGGCGGGCCGCGATCTCGGCGAAAGCCAGCAGCACCGCCACGGCGCTGGCGTTGTCGTCGGCCCCGGGGCTGGTGGGCACGCTGTCGTAGTGCGCGCCCAGGAGCCAGAAGTCCGGCGAGGCGCGGGCGGCGGCGTTGGCGGCGAGGAGGTTGGCCACTTCGCGGCCGCGGAAATCGTAGGTCTGCCGTTCCACCGCGAGGCCGGCGGCCGCCAGGGCGCGGTGGACATGGGCTTCGGCACGGTCGAGCGCATCGCCGAGGAAGGGGGCCCGGGGGCCGATCTCGACGCTCAGCACCTCGAGATGGCGGCGCAGGCGGGCTTCGCGGGCGGTGTCGCTCACCGGATGGTTCCGGGTCCCCAGATGTCGGAGAGGGTGTGGCCGAAGGGAAAGGGATCCTGCGGGTCGAGCCCGATCTCCTCGCGCGAGAAGATCCAGCCGCGGCCGGTGATGCGCGGCAGGATCGCCGCCCGGCCGGCGACCTCGGTGGTGCCGACGATCTCCGCCTCGAAACGGGTGCCGATCACCGAGCGGAAGGTGACCGGCGCCCCGGCTGCGATCGCGCCCCGTTCCGCCAGCAGCGCGAGCCGGGCGGAGGAGCCCGTGCCGCAGGGCGAGCGGTCGAGCCTTCCGGGGGGCATGACCGTGGCGTTGCGCGGGCCGTTCTCGTCCCCGCCGCACCACATGAGATAGGCGAGGCCGCGGATGCCGGGACGTTCGGGATGTTCGGGAACCACCTGCCGCCGCGCTGCGGTCAGCACCCGCATCCCGGTCTCGACCAGGGCCCGGGCCGCCGCCGGCGTGACGGCGAGGCCGAGCGGCGCCGGGTCCAGCAGGGCGTAGAACACGCCGCCGAAGGCGATGTCGAGCCGCAGCGGGCCGAGACCCGGCACCTCGACCGGCACCTCCCGCGCCTCGACGAAACTCGCCGGCATGTCGAGGGTGACGGAAAGGCAGCGGCCCTCACCGCAGCGGGCGCGGGCCCGCACGAGACCGGCGGCGGTGTCCAGGGTCACCACCGTTTCCGGCTCCCGCATCGCCACCATGCCGGTTTCGAGGAGGGCGGTGGTGACGCAGATCGCGTTCGAGCCGGACATGGCGTGGCAGCGGTCCGGCTGCATGACGATGAAACCGGCGTCCGCCCCGGGTTCGCAGGGAGGGAGGAGAAGATTGACCGACATGTTGGGGCCGCCGCGCGGCTCGAGAAGACAGAAGCGCCGCAGGCGGTCGTCGACCTCCTCCAGATGGCGCAGCTTGGCGAGCATGCTTTCGCCGGGAACGTCGATGACGCCGCCGGTGAGCACCTTGCCGATTTCACCCTCGGCATGGACGCCCAGGAGCGAAAGACAGCGGCTCCAGCGCATCGTGGTCTCCTCGGTCTCGGTCCGGGAAGCCGTGCCTTGTCGGGCGGCTTCCGCACGACTAGGAGAATGCCGGGCCGCAGGCGATCCCGCAAACGGAGAGGCTCTTGCCCCGCATCACCTTCGCCACCATCGTCAAGCTGCTGATCGCCTCCTTTCTCGTCGGCCTGGGGCTCGCCCTGTTCGACGTCACCCCCCGCGAGGTCGTGGCCTGGGGGCGGGATCTGCTCCGGGAGATCGCCACCGATTTCTGGGGCTGGGCGAGCTGGGCACTGTCCTACGTGCTGCTCGGCGCGGTGGTCGTCGTTCCGGTCTGGGCCGTGTTCTATCTGCTCAGGGCGCTGCGTCGCCGTTCCTGACCGCACTCAGCGGGCGAACACCCGCCCCAGCCAGTCGAGGATCAGCGCCATGCCGCTTTCCTCGCCCCCGGTGGCGCCGGTGCCGGTGGCCGGAGGTGCGGCCGCCACTTCCCGCTCGACCGGGATCCCGCGCATGATATCGTGCCAGATGCGGGCCGGCAGACCGCCACCGGTCAGTCCCTTCACCGGCCGGTCGTCGTCGCGTCCGACCCAGACGGCGATCAGGTGACGGCCGGAAAAGCCCACGAACCAGCCGTCGCGCCCGTTCTGGCTGGTTCCCGTCTTGCCGTATGCCGGCCGGTCCGGGAGCCGGGCGTTGCGGCCGGTACCCTCTTCCACCGCCGCCCGCAGCAGCCGACGCATCGCCGCGGCGACGGTCGGTTCGAGGACCCGGACCTCGGTCGGCACATGGCGGTAGAGGACCGTGCCGCCGGTGTCGGCCACCCGCGCCACCGCGAACGGCGGCCGACGGAGGCCGCCGGTGAGGAAGGGCAGATAGGCCGAAGCCAGTTCAAAGGGGGTGAGCTCGGAAGTCCCGAGGGCCAGCGAGGGCACGGGGCGCAGTTCACTGGTCACGCCCATCCTGCGGGCGAGGGCCGCCACCTCCTCCGGCCCGATCTCACGGGCGAGACGGACCGCGACGCTGTTGACCGACCGGGCGAACGCCCGTTCGAGATCGATCCGACCGTAGTAGCGGCCGCCGGCGTTACGGGGGCGCCAGTCGCCGATCGCGAAGGGGCGGTCGTCGACGATGCTGTCGGGACCGTATCCTCGGGCGAAGGCGGCGGCGTAGACGAAGGGCTTGAAGGCGGAGCCCGGCTGCCGGCGGCCGGCGATCGCCCGGTTGAAACGGCTGCCCCGATAACTGCGCCCGCCGGTCAGCGCCCGCACCGCGCCGGTGGCGTCGAGCACCACCACCGCCGCCTGCAGTCCGTTTTCCCCCCCGAGACGGCGGGCGACGGCCCTTTCCACCTCGCGCTGGAGATCGGGATCGAGCGTGGTCCGGACCACCAGATCGCGGTCGGGCTTGCCGAGGACCCGGGTCAGCCGCTCCAGCACCCAGTCGGTGAAATAGGCGGCGAAGCCGCCGCCCTCGGGGGCGAGCCCGGCCGGATGGCGCCGCGCCCGCTCGGCCGTGGCCGCATCGATGTATCCGGCATCGACCATCAGCCCGAGTACGGTGGCGGCCCGGGCCCGTGCACGGGCGAGATCGCGGGTCGGCGCATAGCGCGACGGGGCCTTGAGGAGTCCCGCGAGCATCGCCGCTTCGGCCAGGTTCAGATCCCGCGCGGGCTTGTCGAAATAGGTCCGGGCGGCGGCCTCGGCGCCGTACGCGCCGGCGCCGAAATAGACCCGGTTGAGATAGAGCTCGAGGATCCGGTCCTTGGACAGACGCGCTTCCAGCCACAGGGCCAGGAACAGCTCGCGGATCTTGCGGGTCAGACTGCGCTCGGGGGTGAGATAGAGGTTCTTGGCGAGCTGCTGGGTGATGGTGCTCCCGCCGGCCACATAGGCACCCGAGAGCAGGTTGCGCAGAACCGCCCGTGCCGTGCCGATGATGTCGAGTCCGAAGTGGCGATAAAAGCGCCGGTCCTCGGTCGCCAGCACCGCCTTCACGAGCCAGGGCGAGATTTCGCCGAGCCGCAGGTAGGGCGCACCCGTCGCTCCGCGCTCGGCGAGGATCCCGCCGTCGGCCGCGAGCAGCGTCACCCGGGCCTGGCGGCTGCTGGCGATCAGCTCGTCGGTGTCCGGCAGCTCCGGGGCGAAGAGGTAGAAGCTCGCCGCCCACAGCAGGAGGAGACCGGTGAGAATGCCGGGAATGGCGGCGAGCAGCCGCAGCAGCGGCCGGCGCCGCGGTTTCGGCCCGGCCGCCTCGCGCTTGCGTCCCTTGCCCGCTCGGGCACGCTGCGCCGCCGGCCGGCCCCTGTCGCCGGCGGGCTTTGTTTTCCGTTTCGACATGCCTAGCTTAACGCCACCGGGCACGACCATTCGCGGGGGACGTCATGACGGATTCGCTGCTCCTGCCCGATCCCGAGGATCCGCGGCTGACGCGGCGGGTGACGGGGATCGATCAGGCGGGAGAACGGGTCGAGGCATCCATCGTCCATGAACGGCCGCTCACGCTGTTTCTGAACGATCAGGAGATCGTCACGGTGATGACGATCGGAGATTACCCCGAATATCTCGCGATCGGCTACCTTCTCAACCAGAACATGCTGCGTGCCGACGATCGCATCACCGCGGTGGAATACGACGAGGATCTGGAACTCGTCGTGGTGCGGACCGAACGGCGGACCGATTACGAGGAAAAGCTGCGCCGCAGGATCCAGACCTCCGGCTGTGCCCAGGGGACCGTGTTCGGTGATCTCATGGAGCGTTTCGACGAGGTGGAGCTGCCGCGGGACGCCGTACTGCGCACCTCCTGGCTCCATGCGCTTCTCAGGCGCATCAACACTTGCCCCTCGCTCTATCTCAAGGCCGGAGCGATCCACGGATGCGCCCTCTGCGAGCGGGATCGGGTCCTCCTCTACATGGAGGACGTCGGCCGCCACAATGCGGTCGACAAGATCGCCGGCTACATGTTCCGCCACGGCATTTCCGCCGGCGACAAGATCTTCTACACCACGGGCAGGCTCACCTCCGAGATGATCATCAAGACGGTGCAGATGGGCATTCCCATCCTGGTTTCCCGCTCGGGGTTCACCGCCTGGGGGGTGGATCTCGCCCGCCGGGCGGACCTCACCCTGGTGGGACGGGCGCGCGGCCGCCGCTTTCTCGTCCTCTCGGGTGCCCATCGTCTCGTCTTCGACGCCGATCCCGCATCGGCGCCGGCCGAGGATCCGCGGCTCGTGCGCAAGGCCGCGTTGCCGGAAGAGGGGGGCGCGGCCTGAGATGACCGGTGCGGTGGTGGGGGTGCTGCTCGCCGGGGGGCGGGCCCGGCGCATGGGAGGGGGCGACAAATGCCTGCTGCCGCTGGCCGGTCGGCCGCTGCTCGAACATGTGATCTTCAGGGCGCGGCCGCAGGTCGCCGCCCTGGTTCTCAACGCCAACGGCGATCCCGCCCGCTTCGCGGCCTTCGGCCTGCCGGTGGTGGCCGATACCATCGAGGGTTTCGCCGGCCCGCTGGCCGGGGTGCTGGCGGGTCTCGACTGGGCTGCGGCCGAGGTGCCGGCTGCCCGCTGGATCGCCACCTTCGCCACCGACACGCCGTTCTTCCCGCAGGATCTGGTGGTCCGTCTCGCCGGTGCGGTGGCCGGCGACGCCGCCGATCTCGCCTGCGCCAGCTCCGCCGGTCGGGCGCATCCCGTCTTCGGTCTGTGGCCCCTCGCCCTGCGCGACGATCTCGAACGCCTGATGCGGGAAGAAGGGTTGCGCAAGATCGACCGGTTCACCGCCCGCTATCGTCTGGCCACCGTCGACTGGCCGGTCGAGGGGATCGATCCCTTCTTCAATGTCAACCGGGCCGAGGATCTCGAAGCGGCCGAAGCCCTTCTGCACGGATCGGACTGAATGGCCGCCGGTGCCCCGGGCGATCATCTCCGCGATCTCAACCCCGAACAGCGCGCCGCCGTCACCTTCGGAATCGACGAAAGCGGCGCGTCCCGTCCCGGTCCGCCGCTGCTGATCGCCGCCGGGGCGGGTACCGGCAAGACCACGACGCTGGCCCACCGCGTCGCCCATCTCGTGCTCCACGGCGCCGATCCGCGGAGAATCCTGCTGCTGACCTTCACCCGGCGCGCCGCCGAGGACATGACCGCCCGGGTGCGGCGGATCTGCAGCCGCGCCTTCGGGCGCGAGATCGATTTCGGCGCCGCCCTGGCCTGGGCCGGAACCTTCCACGGAATCGCCGCGCGTCTGCTGCGGGAGTTCGCCCGCGAGCTCGGGATTTCGCCCGAGTTCACCATCCTCGATCGCGGCGATGCGCAGGATCTCCTCGATGTCCTGCGCGAGGAGGCGGGCTTCGCCGGAGGCGACAGACGCTTTCCCAAGAAGGCCCTCTGTCTCGAGATCTGCTCGTTCGCGGTCAACAGCGGCCGCCCGCTGGGCGAGGTGCTCGCCCGCCGCTTTCCCTGGTGCGCACCCTACGAAACGGAACTGCGCCGTCTGTTCCGCGCCTACGCCGAGGCCAAGCAGCGCCAGGCGGTGATGGATTACGACGATCTGCTGCTCGGCTGGGCGGAAATGCTCGCCTGTGCGCCCCTGGCGGAAAGGCTGCGCGCACGCTTCCCCTTCGTGCTGGTTGACGAATACCAGGACACCAATCCGCTCCAGGCCCGGATCGTCGAAGGTCTGTGTCCCGACGGCCGCGGGCTCACGGCGGTCGGCGACGAGCTCCAGGCGATCTACGGTTTCCGGGCGGCGACGGTCCGCAACATGCTCGATTTCCGCCGCCGCTTCGGACCGGAGGCGACCATCCTTCCCCTCACCACCAACTACCGCTCGGTGACACCGGTACTGGAGCTGGCCAACGCGATCGCGGCCGACAGCCGGGAAAGCTTCGGCCGCCGTCTCATCGGTCCCCGGGCTTCCGAGGAACGGCCTTGGCTGATGCCGGTGGCCGACGAAACCGACCAGGCGCGACGGGTCGTCGAACTGGTGCTCGACAATCGCGAGGCCGGTCTGCACCTCCGCGAGCAGGCGGTGCTGGTCCGCTCGGCCCATCATACCGGCCTTCTCGAGCTCGAACTCGCCCGACGGCGGATCCCCTACCGCAAGTACGGCGGGCTGCGGATGCTGGAAGCGGCACATGTCAAGGACCTCCTGGCCTTCCTGCGGTTCGCCGAGAACCCGCGCGACCGGCTGGCCGGTTTCCGCCTGCTCCAGCTCCTGCCCGGGGTCGGCCCGGCCTTCGCCCGCAAGGCCCTCGATCGCCTCGAAGCCCTGGGCTTCGATCCTTCCGGTCTCGCCCTGCTGCCGCCCCCGCCGGCCGCCCGGAGGCTCTGGCCGGAACTGGTGCGCCTCCTGGAGCGTCTGGGCAGGGCTTCCGACTGGCCCTCCGAACTCGCCGCCATCCGCGCCTTCTACGATCCCCTGGCCGGCGAGCTGTACGACGAGATCGAAGGACGGCTCGCCGATCTCGACCTCCTCGCCGCGGCCGCCGAGGCGAGCCCCTCGCGACGACGGTTTCTCGCCGATCTCGCGCTGGATCCGGCGGTCGGCAGCGGTCTCGAAGCCGGCCGGCCGGTCCGGGACGAAGACTATCTCGTCCTGTCCACCATCCATTCCGCCAAGGGGCGGGAATGGAAGGCGGTGTTCGTGCTGTTCGTGATCGACGGCTGGATACCCTCCGACATGGCGACCGGCTCGGCGGAGGAGATCGAGGAGGAGAGGCGCCTGTTCTACGTCGCGGTGACCCGGGCCCGCGACCAGCTCCGGCTCCTCCTGCCGCTGCGCTGTCACATCCACGCCGATCCGAGGATCGGCGACGGCCATGTGCGGGCGGCGCCGAGCCGCTTTCTGACCGAGGCGATTCGCGGCTGCTGCGTCCGCTGGCGGCAGCCGGTCGCCGGGGAGCGGGAACCGTCGCCCGCCGCCGACGCCGCGGTGCTGCTCGACCTCGCCGCCGAGCTACGCGACCGGTGGAGATCCTGATCCGGAAAATCCGCATCCGAACGCCGGAAAGTTCGCATTTACACGGGCCGGCTTCCCGTGGATCAAGGATCGGAGGTGGCAGCCAGGGAGGGCAGGCTCATGATCCGCACCGGGGAACAGTACCGGGAATCCATTCGTGACGGCCGGCAGGTCTGGATCGACGGCGAACGTGTCGCCGATGTGACGCGGCATCCGATGTTCCGGCCGCTGGTCGACATCCGGGCCCGCATCTACGACATGCAGCACGAGGCGCCCTTCCGGGAGATCATGACCTTCGTCGATGGCGACGGCGAGCGCTGCGCCATCGGTTCCAAGCTGCCGCTGGAAGCCGCCGACTGGGAGGCCAAGCGCCGCGCCGTGGACACCCTGTTCGACGAGATCGGGGGAATCGTCACCCGCGTCGGCGACGAGACGGTCGGCGAGATGTGGTCGCTCTACGACGGCCGCGAGGTGCTGGACGAGGTGAACCCCGACTTCTCGGAGAACATCCGGCGCCACATCCACGAGGTGATCACCGGCGATCCGTTCCATGTCTCGGCCAACACCGATCCCAAGGGGGATCGCTCGAAACGCCCCCAGGACCAGGACCCGGACATGCTGCTGCACGTGGTGAAGGAAACCGATGCCGGGATCGTGGTGCGCGGGGCCAAGTACGAAACCGCGGCCGCCTACGCCAACCAGGCCTTCTGCAAGCCGACCATCGCCAACTGGGGCGATGCCGAGCTTTCCGATTATGCGGTGGGCTTCATCGTCGAGATGAACCGGCCGGGCATCAAGCACATCTGCCGCACGGGGTTCGCCGGCAGACGGCCGATCGAGGATTATCCGCTCGCCAACCGGTTCGACGAGGTGGACACCCTCGTCGTCTTCGACGATGTGCTGATTCCCTGGGAGAACGTGCTGTTCTACCGGCACACCAGGGCGGCGCAGTGGATCCGTGCCACGCTGCATCGCTACAGCGCCTTTCCCTTCGTCCAGCGCACCCTGCGGCTGGCCGATCTGCTGATCGGCACCGCACTCTGGAACGTCCGCCAGACCGGCCTCGAGCGCCAGCAGGCGGTGCAGGAAAAGCTCGCGACCCTGGCCTGTTGGCGGGAAGGCATCGATGCCCATCTGACGGCGGCGATCGCCAAGGGGGAACGCAGCCCGGCCGGTCTGCTCATGCCCAACCAGGCGATACTCTATGCCGGCCGCGTATTCGCCATCTCGCAGCTCCATCAGATGATGCATCTGGCACGCGAGCTCTGCGGCGGCCAGGTCTGCGTGACTCCCGACCACGCCTGTTTCCGGGATCCCGAAACCGGCCCCTGGCTGGAGAAATACTATACCATCGACGACCGGTGGGTGGCCGAGGACCGGCGTCGCCTGCTGGCATTGGCCCGCGATCTCCTGAACTCGGATTACGCGGGCCACCGGCTGACTTTCCAGCTTTTCGCCCAGTCGCCGCCCTTCGCCCATCTGGCGGCGGTCTACCGCAATTTCGACTGGGAAGGCCCCTTGCGCTTCGCACAGAAGGCCGCCGGCCTGTCGGATCGCGTATGGGGCGAAGGGGAGCGCTGAGGGAAGCTTGTCCCCCGGACCGCGCCGCGGAGACGCCGACATCCGCTTCACCCTGCGCCAGCTCCGCTGCTTCGTGGCGGTGGCCGAGGAGGGCGGCGTGACCGCGGCCGCGGAACGTCTCGCCCTGTCCCCCTCCTCGGTTTCGGCGGCGGTCGCCCAGCTCGAACAGGCGCTGGGTCTCGATCTGCTGATCCGTCATCACGCCCGCGGTGTGACCCCCACCCGCGCCGGCGAGCGGGTGCTCGCGGAAGCCCGCGATCTGCTGATGCGCGCCGGCGCCCTCGGTGACCTGGCCGGCGAGCTCGCGGCCTTTCCTTCGGGGCCGCTGGCCATCGGCTGCCTCGTGACCCTGGCTCCGGTGGTTCTGCCGGGACTGCTCGCGAGCTTCCTGACCCGCTTCCCGGCGGTCGAGCCGCAGTTCCACGAGGCCGATCAGAGCGCCCTTCTCGAGCTCCTCGCCAGGGGGCGGATCGATCTCGCCCTCACCTACGATCTCGGGCTCGACGACCGGGTCGATTTCGCTCCCCTGCGATCCCTGCCTCCCCATGTCCTGTTCGGCGAGGATCATCCTCTCGCCGGCCGGAAGCGGGTCGCGCTGGGCGAACTCGCCGGACACGGCTACGTGCTCCTCGATCTCCCGCTGAGCCGGGAATACTTCGCCGGGCTGTTCGCCGAGGCCGGTGTCGAACCGCGGATCGTCGCCCGCTCGCCGCATTTCGAGCTGGTGCGCAGCCTGGTGGCCAACGGTTTCGGCTACACTCTCGCCAACATCCGCCCGGGAAGCGGCACCGCCGGGGACGGGCGGCGGCTGGTCGCGGTCGAGCTCGACGGCGCGGCCCGGGCGCTCGCACTGGGGCTCGCCATGCCGCGGGCCCGGCCGCGATCGCAGGCCGTCCGGGCCTTCGTCGAGCACGCGGCCGAGCTCGCCGCAGGCGGACGCCTCCCCGGTGCGACGGAGCCCCGTACTCTGTGAGAATCGTCACAGACGCGACGGTGGTCGGGACTGCTATTCTTTCCTCTCGCTGATTTGGCGCCGCGTGTCGGGATCCGGAAATGTACACGGTCTTCAGTGAAAAACACCGAATGCGGGATAGCTGCACCGAGCTCTACGGCGGCGAATTCATCCCTCCCTTCGAATGTCCGGCACGCGCCGATCTCGTACGCGACCACATCGACGAGGTGGGGCTCGGCGAGGTGGTGCATTGCCGCCAGCACGGGCTGGACCCGCTCCTGCGCATACATCCGCCCGACTACGTCCGGTTCCTGGAAACGGCCTACGAGGAATGGCTGGCGGCCGGTTTCCACGGCGAGGCGATCGCGAGCTGCTGGCCGGCCCGGCGCATGCGGGACACGCCGCCCGCCCATATCGACGGCAAGCTCGGCTATTATGCCTTCGCCGCCGAAACCGCGATCGACGAAGGTACCTACGAGGCGGCACGGGCGGCGGTGGACGTGGCCCTCACCGGGGTCGATCTGTTGCTCCGCGGCGAACGGGCCGCCTTCGCTCTCTGCCGGCCACCCGGTCACCACGCCGCCCGCGATCTCTACGGCGGCTACTGCTTCTTCAACAATGCGGCCGTCGCCGCCCAAGCGCTGCGCGACCGTGGGATGCCGCGTGTCGCCATTCTGGATATCGACTTTCACCACGGCAACGGCACCCAGGACGTCTTCTACGACCGCGGCGACGTGCTGTTCGTCTCCATCCACGGGGATCCCGCCCAGGCCTTCCCCTATTTCTCCGGCTTCGCGGACGAGACCGGGCGCGGCGGGGGCGAAGGAACGACGGTCAATCTTCCGCTGCCCCCGGGCGCCGATTTCGGCCTCTGGGGCGAGGCTCTCGAAGCGGCCCTGCGGCGGATCGCGGATTTTCGCGCGGAAGCGCTGGTGGTCTCCCTCGGCACCGACACCTACGAGCGCGACCCGATCGGCTTCTTCGGTCTCCGGACGGAGGATTTCCCGATCGTCGGCCGACGGGTGGCGGGCCTCGGTCTGCCCACCCTGTTCGTCATGGAAGGCGGCTACGCCATCGACGAGCTGGCGGAGAACACGGTCAAGGTGCTGCTCGGTTTCCTCGACGCCTAGCCCGTTTCCCCGGCGACCGGTTCGCCGTAGAGATCGTGGGCGTCGCTCGCCGCGATCCGGACCCAGACGAGATCGCCGGGTTTCAGCCCCGCCGGCTTCGCGACATGGACCCGGCCGTCGATTTCCGGTGCATCGGCGTAGCTTCGCCCGACCGCCACATCTTCGCCGCCGTCGTCGATCAGCACCCGCAGTTCCTGCCCCACCCGCCGTTCCAGCTTGCCGGCGCTGATCCGTTCCTGATGCTCCATCAGCCGCCGCCGTCTCTCCTCCCGGATCGCCGGCGGCAGATGGCCGGGCAGCAGGTTGGCGGCGGCACCGGCCACGTCCTCGTAGGCGAAGCAGCCGACGCGATCGAGCTGTGCCTCCTCGAGCCAGTCGAGAAGCAGGGAAAAATCCTCTTCGGTCTCGCCCGGAAAGCCGACCACGAAGCTCGAACGGACGACCAGCTCGGGGCAGGTTTCGCGCCACCGGCGGAGGCGCTCCAGCATCCGTTCCTGGCGCGCCGGGCGCCGCATCGCCCGCAGCACGGCCGGGCTCGCGTGCTGGAAGGGGATATCGAAATAGGGGAGGATCGCCCCTTCCAGCATCAGCGGCAGGAGCGCGTCGAGATGGGCGTAGGGATAGAGGTAGTGGAGGCGGATCCAGATGCCGAACCGTCCGAGAGCCCGCGCCAGATCGACGATATGGGCCCGGATCTCTTCGCCGCGGAAGCTCGAGACCGCGTGGCCGAGATCGCGGCCGTAGGCGCCGGTGTCCTGGGCGATGATCAGAAGCTCCTTCACGCCGGCCTTCACCAGCCGTTCGGCCTCGTGGAGGACGTGTGCCGCCGGCCGGCTCGCGAGCGGGCCGCGGAGCTTCGGGATGATGCAGAAACTGCAGCGGTGATCGCAGCCCTCGGCGATCTTGAGATAGGCATAGTGGCGGGGCGTGAGCTTGGTCCCTTCCGGCGGAAGGAGATCGAAGCGCGGATCGTGGCGCGGCGGCAGCGCCGCGTGCACGGCTTCGATCACCGCCTCGTACTGTTGCGGGCCGGTGATCGCGAGGATCGTCGGGAAGCGTTCGCGGATCCGGGCCGCCTCGACGCCGAGGCAGCCGGTGACGATCACCCGCCCGTTACCGGCCACGGCCTCGCCGATGGCCTCGAGGGATTCCGCCTTCGCCGAATCGAGGAAGCCGCAGGTGTTCACGAGCACCAGATCGGCCTTCTCGTAGGAGGCGGAGAGTTCGTAGCCCTCGGCCCGGAGGCGGGCCAGAATGCGCTCGGAATCGACGAGCGCCTTGGGACAGCCCAGGCTGACCAGGCCGATACGGGGCGGTTCGCCCCCGGATTTGCCGTTGGTCCTCGACCCGACGGTCACCGATCCTCCACTCCCGCGTCGGGATCGCCGATTCGCTCTCGACGTTGGTGCGCGCCTTCTGCCACAGTTGGGGGCGCCGGAAAAAGCCGTTCGGGGAGGTGAGCGATCATGCTCAAGGGAATCGATCCGCTTCTCAACGCCGACATTCTCTACGCTCTGCGGGCGATGGGACACGGCGACGACATCGTCGTCGCCGACGCCAATTTTCCCGCCGAAACCATGGCCCGCAACCTGATCCGGATGGAAGGGGCGAGTGGTCCGCGGATGCTGGAGGCGGTGCTCTCCGTCCTGCCGATCGACGATTTCGTGCCCGATCCGGCGCTGCGCATCGAGGTGGTCGGCGATCCCGACGCCGAGCCCGAGGTCTGTCGCGAATATCGCGAGATCCTGGCCCGTCCCGAGCACGGCGGGGTACCGCTCGGCAAGATCGATCGCTTCGCCTTCTACGAGCGGGCGCAGCAGGCCTTCGCGGTGATCGCCACCGGCGAACCGCGGCTCTACGGCTGCATCCTCCTCAAGAAAGGCGTGATCCGCCCCGGATGAGCCGGCCCCTCAGGCGGCCACCGTCACCAGCCGCTGCTCGCCGAGCCCGGCGATGCCGAGGCGCATGGTCTGCCCCGGACGCAGGAACACCGGCGGCTGCTGACCGAGACCGACCCCGGGCGGGGTGCCGGTGGCGATGATGTCGCCGGGGGCGAGGCGCATGAAGCGCGACAGATAGCTCACCAGATAGGGCACCTTGAAGATCATGGTGCGGGTATTGCCGTCCTGGTAGCGTCTGCCGTCGACTTCGAGCCACATCGCGAGGTCGTTCGGATCGGGGATCTCGTCGCGGGTCACGAGCCAGGGGCCGATGGGAGCGAAGGTGTCGTGGCTCTTGCCCTTCACCCACTGGCCGCAGTGGTTCATCTGGAAGTCGCGCTCGGAAACGTCGTTGAGGATGCAGTAGCCGGCGACATGGGCCATCGCCTCCTCCTCCCGCACGTATTTGGCGGTGCTGCCGATGACCACCGCCAGCTCCACCTCCCAGTCGGTCCGCTCCGAGCCGCGGGGGATCTCCACCTCGTCGTACGGGCCGGTGATGGCGGTCGTGGCCTTCATGAAGGTGATCGGTTCCTTCGGAACCTCGGCTCCGGTCTCCGCCGCATGGTCGGAATAGTTGAGGCCGATGGCGATGATTTTGCCGACTCCGGTGACACAGGGGCCGAGGCGCGGCTGGCCCTCGACCCGCGGCAGGCTCGCGGGATCCAGGCCGCGCAGCCGGTCGAGACTTTCCGGTGCGAGGGCCGCGCCGTCGATGTCGGCGACGATCGCCGACAGATCCCGGATCGTCCCCCCGCTGTCGAGGAGGCCCGGCTTTTCCTGTCCCTTGGGCCCGTAGCGCACGAGTTTCATGATCGATCCTCCCCCGGTTCCTTCGTCGCGGCGCGAGACGGTTCGCTCGGGGGACAGGGGAGCACGGGCGAGGTCGCGATGCAAGCCGCCGGCGTGCCCGCCGGAAATCGTCGAAGGGATGGGGGATGTGGCGTCCCCAGCGGGAATCGAACCCGCGTTACCAGCTTGAAAGGCTGGCGTCCTGACCACTAGACGATGGGGACCTCCGGCGTCCCTGTAGTGGCGCGGGGCCGCAAAATCAAGAGTGCGATCGGATGCGCGCTGTTAACCGGCCGTTTACCCTGTCCGAGGATACTCCGGGACGCGAGCGAGGAGACCGCGAACCGGCAGCACGACGGGAGATCTCATGGGCCAGACGGCGGCGAACACGCTCACCCGGGCGCATTTCGAGATCCACGTCCTGTACGGTGACCGCTGGGTGATCGACTATGTCTCGACCAGCCGGGAAGAGGCGTTGGAGGAGGCCGAAGACCTCCTGCGCCGCCCGGAAATCGCCGGTGTACGGGTGGTTAAGGAGCTGTTCAACCCGGTGACCGAGACCACCGCCGCCCGGATCCTCTTCGAGCAACGGCGACCGACCGGCCCGGCCGGGAGGCGGGGAAGGCTGCGCTTCGCCGTCCCGCGTCCGGCCGTGGCCCGCGAAGCACCGCCCGTCGCCGGAGCTTCCGCTCCCCCGTCGGTGACCGAAGATCCCGAGGAGGCGTTTTCCTGGCTGTCGCTGGCCGGCCTCTCGCTCGTCGGGGCCGTGGTCGGTGGCGGCCTCACGGTGGTTCTGGCCCTGGTCGCCGGTCCCTGACGGGCGGCGGTCCGGTCGGGCCCCGCCGTCGCCAGATCGGAGGTGACGCGACGGCGGATTCGCGGCATCCTGTCGTCGGGTTCTCGTGTCCCGCGCCGCGAAGGACGGCGGTGCCCCGACGTGCCGCCGGCGGGCGAAAAGGGAGGAAAGGCCAGTGCACAGCGTGGAGGCGGCCGGCGCCCGGATACCGGCTCTCGGTTTCGGCACCTGGGAACTGCGCGACGGTCTCGCCGTCCGCCTGGTGGAGGCGGCGCTGGAGATCGGCTACCGGCACATCGACACCGCCCAGATCTACGAGAACGAGCGCGAGGTCGGCACCGCCGTCCGCACGAGCGGTATCGACCGCCGCGACATCTTCCTGACCACCAAGGTCTGGCCGGACCGGTTTCGCGAGGGGGATCTCCAGCGATCGGTCGAGGAAAGCCTCGAGCGACTGGGTCTCGACTTCGTCGATCTGCTGCTCCTCCACTGGCCGAATCCGGCGGTGCCGCTCGAGGAAACGATCGCCGCCCTCGACGAGGTGCGGGAGCGTGGCATGACCCGGCACATCGGCGTCAGCAACTTCCCGGTGCGGCTCATGGAGGAAGCGATCCGTCTCTCCGAAGCGCCGCTGGTGACCAATCAGGTGGAGTACCACCCCTTCCTTTCGCAGAAGCGGGTGCTCGCCGCCTGTCGTGCGGCGGGGATGGCGCTCACCGCCTACTGTCCCCTCGCCCGCGGCCGGGTGTTCGGCGATCGGGTGATCGAAAGGATCGCCGCGCGCCATCGCAAGAGCCCGGCCCAGGTGGCGCTCCGCTGGTTGGTGCAGCAGCAGGGGGTGGTGGCAATCCCGAGGAGCTCCAAACCGGAGCACGCCCGGGCCAACTACGAGATCTGGGATTTCACCCTTGAGGATCGCGAGATGGCGGAGATTTCGGCGCTCGCGAGCCCTTCGGGGCGGATCGTGGACATCGCCGGCCTCGCGCCCGCGTGGGATCCCGACTGAACGCCTCCTTGCGGGCGAGATCCCGCCGGCGGCGCACAGCGACGGCCATTGCGGAGGATGGGAGGCGCTCTGCCATGCGCACGCCCGGCAGGGCATCGTCTGCGCAGGCGTTGCCGGCCGTCGATGCCGTCGGCGGAGCCATCCCCGGGGGCAGAGCAGCGGAGCCGCCGGGGCGGGGGGAGTGACGGGCAGACAGCGCCCGTGCCATGGAGCTCCGGGCGTCCCGAGGTCGGGCGGACACCGGTCGGCGCTCGAACTTCGCCGGACAACCGGTGTTGGCGGCGGGCGTGGTATGGTGCGCTCAGCCCGGGGCCGCCCGGGAGCTCCCCACCGCGGTGTCGGCGAGGGTGCGGCTCGCCGAGGCGGTGCCGTCCGCTTTCGCCGATGATGCCGGTTCGTAGCCCAGGCGGGTCAGCCAGGGCTCGAACAGAGGATCGAGGAGCCGCAGTTCGCTGCGGCGAAGGAGCTCGCGATGACTGCCGGCGCGGCCGCTCGGGAAAAAGGTGAAGCCCTCGCCCTTGGATCTCGCCAGTCGTCCGAGAACGCCGGTGCCGGTCGTCGCATCCCGCTGCTCGATGGCCCGCAGACGGTCGATCCGGCTGTCCTCGATGCAGGCTTCGAGCTCGCTGTCGCCCGCTTTCTTGCCGAAGGCTTCGGCCAGCCTGCGGAGCTCGGTCCGTGGCCGCGCGAGCATGTCCTCGTAGCGCACCAGATGGACAGGGAATCCGGCGCGGCGCCTCGACCAGCCAGCTTTCGACATGCTGACACCAGTTGCCGAAGCCGAAGCGCACAAACTCCGGCGTGCTGCCACCGGTCTCGACGAAGTTCGCCAGCACTCGGTCGCGCGCCGGCGGCGAGGTCGCCTGGAAATAGCGGAGCAGCGAAGCCAGCATGTCGCGCGGGTCGCGCACGATGTAGATCGCTCCGGCTATGCGCCACCCCTGGTTCCGCGAAACCTTGAACGTCCAGTGGGTCTTGAGCAGCAGGTGCCCATGGTGCAGGCGCCAGGGAGTTTCGGCCGCCCCCGTCGGTGCATGAATGTCGGGGACCAGGCATTCGAGCTCGGCCGAGCTGGCGACCGGTCCGAACAGCAGGCGCGCCAGCAGAAAACGCATCCAGGTATTACCGGACTTGGGGAACGAAGCCAGCCAGATCACCGGCGTTGCCGAACTGCCGCCGCATCCCCGACCGGTTCCGCCCAGGGGCACCTGGTCCTCCTGCTCCGACCGCGTCGGCGGTGATCCTGTCACGAGCTCGTGAACATGTGGTTAACGGGCGGGATGATCGACCGCGGCGCTCCGTTCTCTGGTAGGAGCGCCCGTCGCGAGCATGGTCTGCATCTCATGGTGTGCTGTTTGTCACTGTCGTCGAAGTCCGATGCGGACAAGCTCCGGCCGGCCGTGCAACAAGGTATGGCGGAAGGGCGACGGCGGTCGACGGAGAGGACGAGATGCTGCACTCGTCGTTGCGGGTTCGCCTTTTCGGTACTACCTAGAGAGATACCGCAGCGATCCCGCTGTTGTTAACGAACAGAAACTGCGGAACAGGGACGAAACGCCATAATGTCGTCACAGCTGCTCAGGGGTTCGCGTCGGGCCACGCGGGCACATGCCCTTCCGGGAATCACGGTGCTTCCGGCGGTGGACTTCGCCACCATGCTGGCCTGCTTCATGCTGGGCGGCGTCGTCAACTTCTCCTACGAGAACCTGACCGACCAGCGGCTCGCCATCCTCCTGATCCTGGCCGCGGCCGCGGTTTCCATCTTCAAGTATCTCGGCCACTACGATCGCCGGCGGCTGTTCTGGCAGGAGGTCGGTGACATCGTCGTCGTGGCGGCCATCGGCTTTCTGCTCGATGCGGCCCTCCTCTATCTTCTCAAGGTCAACTTCTCCCGCCTGTGGGTGCTCACGAGCTGGACCCTGATCGTCTTCTCGGTGCCGCTCGCCCGCCGGGCGGTCAAGTCGATCATGATGCGGCACGGTGCCTGGCGGGAGCCCACGATCATCGTCGGCACCGGACCGATCGCCCGCGAAGCCGCCGAAGCCTATGCGCAGGATCGCTACCTCGGCTACGAGATCATCGCCTTCGTCGATCCGGCGTCCCGCGACGGCGGGGAGCGGTTCATCGAACTCGAAGGCAGGCCCGTTCCGGTTGTCGCCCTGGGAAGCGCGACCCGCGATGCGCTGACGAGATTCGGCAGCCCCCATGTGGTGGTGGCGCTCGATGCCGAGGAGGTGGCGGACAACGAGAATCTGATCGAGCGGTTGTGTCTCGCGACCCGCAGTCTCGACGTGATCTCGCCGCTGCGCGGTCTGCCCATCAACAACACCCGGCTCGCCCATTTCTTCAGCCGCGAGGTCCTGGCGCTCAGAATCCACAACAATCTGGCCCGCCCCTGGGCGCGCTATCTCAAGCGCATGTTCGACCTCGTCGCGGCCAGCCTGATCCTGGTGCTGGTGGCGCCGCTGATGGCCACCATCGCCGTCCTGCTGCGTCTGGAAGGCGGCCCGGTGCTGTTCGCGCATCAGCGGGTCGGCCGCGAGGGCCGGCTGTTCTCCTGCTACAAGTTCCGGAGCATGGTGCCGAACGCCACCGAGGTGCTGGAAAAGCTCCTCGCCGAGGATCCCGAGGCCCGGGCCGAGTGGGAGCGCGATCACAAGCTCAGGAACGATCCCCGAATCACCCGGCTCGGTCACATCCTGCGCAAGCTCAGTCTCGACGAGCTGCCGCAGCTCTTCAACGTGCTCAGGGGTGACATGAGTCTGGTCGGGCCGCGACCGGTGGTGCCCGACGAACTCCAGCGTTACGGCGACGCCAAGGTCTACTATCTCATGGTCCGCCCCGGCCTCACCGGCCTGTGGCAGATCAGCGGCCGCAACGACGTGGACTACGACCAGCGGGTGGCCCTCGACACCTGGTACGTCCGCAACTGGACCCTCTGGAACGACATCGTCATTCTCTTCAAGACCCTGGTGGTCGTGCCCAGCCGCGCCGGCGCCTACTGAGGTCGCGGCGCCCGCCGGGGACGGCGGGCGGGATGTCGTGTTCGCGCAGGCCGCCGGCGCCTGCGGGAAAGCTCCGCGGCGGGCCATCCGCAGAGTAGCCGCGACCTGCGAGCCGCGATGCCGGTGATCCCATGTCCCGTTCGCCGATCGACGTCGAGATACCTTCCCCCTGTACCGGGATCTGCACGCTCGATCCCGTGACCGGGCTCTGCCGCGGATGTCTGCGCAACGCCGTGGAAATCGCGGAATGGCCGACGGCGGGCAGCGAGCACCGGCTCGCGATCCTGGGTGAACTCCGGCGTCGCCGGGAGGCTGTCGGCCGATCCGGCGCCGCCCGCCGTCGGCGCCGGCGCGGGGTGCGATGACGCTTCTCGAAGATCTGCTCGCCGAACGGAACGTGCTGATGGCCGACGGCGGCATCGGGACCGGACTGTTCGCCCGCGGCCTGCAAAGCGGCGACAGCCCGGAGCTCTGGAACCTGGAGCGGCCGGACGCGGTATGCGATCTCCACCGCGAGTTTCTCGATGCCGGGGCCGACATCCTGCTGACCAACAGCTTCGGTGCCAACCGTTTCCGACTGGCCCTGCACGACCGTCGATCGCAGGTCGCGGAACTCTGCGCCGCAGCGGCGGCGCTGGCCCGACGGGCCGTCGTCGGCAGCGGTCGTCGGGCGATCGTCGCCGGATCCATGGGGCCCACGGGAGAGGTGCTGGAGCCGGTCGGCTCCTGCCGTGCCGAGGACGCCCGTGACGCCTTCGCCGAACAGGCCGAAGCGCTGGTCGCGGGCGGGGTCGATCTGCTGTGGGTCGAGACCATCTCCTCCATCGAGGAATTGGAACTGGCGGTGGCGGCCGCGGGGGCGACCGGTCTGCCGGTGGTGGCGACGATGAGCTTCGATACCGGTGGACGGACGATGATGGGGGTCACGCCGGAGCGGGCGCTGCTCGCCGCCCGCGCGCTGCCCCGTCCGCCGGAAGCTTTCGGCGCCAACTGCGGTACCGGCCCGGCGGGGCTGGTGGCCGCCATCCTCGCCATGCGTGCGGTCGCCGGGCCGGGCGAGATTCTCGTCGCCAAGGCCAACTGCGGCATCCCGGTGTTCGACGCGGGCGCGGTCCGCTATTCGGGAACCCCGGAAGTGATGGCCGATTACGCACGGCTCGCACGGGCGGCGGGCGCCCGCATCATCGGCGGCTGCTGCGGCACGACGGGCGCGCATCTGCGGGCGATGCGGGAGGTACTCGATCTGCCCGTGGTGGACCCGCCGCCCGATCTCGCCACCATCGAACGGCGGCTCGGTCCCCTGCCTCCGCGCCCGGCGGGCCGGAGCGGATCCCGTGTCCGCCGGCGGCGCCGCGCTTCCGGCTGATACCGCAGCCCGATCAGGCCGCCGACGAAAGTGTCCTCGGACGTTCCCGCCACATGGCGTCCGCGAGCCCCTGCGCCTCCTCCATGGAACGTCCCGGGTCGAGCAGACGAAGCAACAGGGCCGTGGTACCGGTCACCGCCGCCACCGGGCCCGGCGGCGCCCAAGAACCTTCCCACAGTGCCCGCAGGCGCCCGGGATCCAGGGGTTCGCGGCGCCAGGGATGCGGCTCCCCTTTGCCGAGCGCCGGCCAGATTTCCTCGCGACCGGCACCGTTCTCGACGATCAGACAACGGCAGGGCTTGTCCGGATTGCGCTGCGCCTCGCCCCCGCCTCCCTTGAAGGTCACCGCACGCGGCTGGCCCAGGCGTAGCTGGGTGTCGCGGTGGAGTTCGAGATATGTCGGATGGAAGACACCCTGGATCTGGGCGGGGGCGCGGAACGGATTGAGTTCGCGGGCGAAGCTGTGGACCGGCGTCCGCAGGCCGAGGAGCGGGCGCAGTCCGAACAGCGCATCGAGTTCGGGCAGGAGGACCGAGAGGGGCAGATAGGCGAAACCGCTCGCATCCAGCCGTTGCGCGGCGTCTTCGAGCGAGCGGGCGGGGCCGATGTCGAGAGCGGCGAGGCCGGCCGGGGTGGTCGCCGGGCCTTCGCCGGCGATGCCGTGCATCAGCACCCGTACGCCGCTGGCCGCGAGGAGGAGCGCGCTCAGGAGGAAATAGGGAAGCTGCTTGTGGCGGTCGGCGTAGGAAGGCCAGTCGAGATCGACGGCGAGGGCGGGAGAAGCGGGAATCCGCGCCCGTGCCGCCCGGACGAAGCCGGCGAGCTCGGCGGCGGTTTCGGTGCGGTAGCGAAGGACCAGGAGAAAGGCGCCGAGTTGCAGCGGTTCGACCCGGCCGTCGAGGATCGCCGCCATCGCCGCTTCCGCCTCCTCTTCGGTGAGCGGGCGGGAGAGGGTCGGACCACGGCCCACGCTGCGCAGAAACGTGGCGAACGGATGGGGTTCCTGGGATCGGATCCTCATGATCGACGGCCCGGACTGCGGTTGCGGTCGGCTCTCAGCATAGGCTGTCGGTGGGCCAGGAGAAAGGCCGTCAGAAGGAGGAACGCCGCGGACCAGAGGATCGCCGACAGCCGGAGTGCGGCCGGAGCCGCCTCGGGGAACAGCGGTGCCGCCAGACGGGCGACGGCGGCGAGGCTCAGGAGCGGTGCCCAGCGGGCGACGGGCGCCGCGGCGGCGAAGCCGAGGCCGGCGCGCTGGACGGTGGTGCGCGCCACGACCGTGAAGGCGAGGGTACCGAGGCCGCCGATCGTCACCGCATGGACGACATCGGCGGCGGCGAACCCCGCGCCCGCGAGCGCGAGGCCCAGCAGCAGCAGGCCGAGCGCGAGCCAGCCGTACCCCAGATGAAGGGCGCGGACTTCCGCCACCTTCCGAACCACCGGGACGAACCAGCGGGCGAGACGCAGGGCGGTGAGCAGGCCCGCGGTCAGGAGGGCGAGGCCCGCCACCGTCGGGATCGCCAGCAGGGTGGCGAGAATGGCGACCAGGAACAGCACCAGTGTCGCCGTCTCCCGTGGGAGGTCGATGCCGGCGGTGAAGCGGCCGCCGCCCCGGTACACGAGGCCGGCCGTCGCCGCCCGGAGGAGCCGTCCGCCCATCAGGGTGAGCAGCGCGGAGACGAGATGGACGAGGCTCCAGATCGTCGAGCGGAGCAGGGAGGGGCCGGCCTCGAGGACGGCCAGAACGAACAGCGTTTCGAGCAGGAACAGAGCGACGGGTATGATGCCGAAGGCCGAGTTGGCGGGTTTCTTCGAACTGCGGAAGAACGGTGGGGCGACCAGGGCGGCGAGCATCGCGGGAAAGGGCAGGAGCAGCAGCGGCGCCGCAGCGGAAGGGATCCAGAAGGCCAGCCGGGCCAGCAGCCAGAAGCCTGCCAGCAGCAGGATCTGCCGGGGCCGCGCACGAGTGACGAGAAATCCGGCCATCGCCGCGCCGGCGAAGCCGAGCAGCATTTCGTGCGCATGCCAGAGCGAGGCGGCCGGCCAGGCGGGCGGAGGCATCCGGCCTTCGAGGACGGCCAGCCAGAATGGCCCCGCCACCGCCGCCCACAGGGAGGCGAGCGGAAAGAAGAGCTGGTGGGCGAGAAGGCGGGAGCCGGGTCTCAGACGCCGAGTTTCTTGTGCAATCGCGCGTCCTTCGTCCTGAAATGATCGACGAACCAGTCACGAACCCGGCTCGCCAACCGATCCTCGAACGCCTCGTAAACCCCGGCCTCGTAATCGTCCATGATGTCGCGGATGTCGTCGAGGAGCTTCTCGTGCTCCGCCTTGTGGGCCTCGTATTCGTCGTACCCGTGCTTGCGCATGATCGACTCCTCGAGCGCGAAATGCGCCGAAATCCGGGCGAAGACCTCGCCGAGGAAAGCGGAGACGGTTTCGGGATCGGCCCGGTTGCCGAGCTGTTCGTGCAGGGAATTGATGAGCTCCACGAGTTCCCGATGCTCGTGATCGACATCGGGGATGCCGGTCTCGAATTCCTCGCGCCACTCGATCAGGGTCATGTCCCGTTCCCTACAGGTAGAAGATGAAGCCGCCCTTGTCGGCCTTGAAATCGATCGGCAGATTCTGCCGCGGGCGGAGCTCCACCACAAGCTCGTTCTCGTAGGCGAAACTGTCGGCACGGCCGCGGTCCTCGAGGCGGGCGACGAGCCGGTAGCGACCGGCGGGGACGAGGAACTTCTCGTAGGCGTGGGCCGGGCCGTCGCCGGCGAGACCGGTGGGCTGGAGAATCCGGTCGAAGATCACCTCCTCGTCGAGCAGGAGCTGCACCCGGATCGGCAACCGCCGGCGCGAACAGGTGTTGGGTCGCCGTTCGTTCGGCGGGAGTCTGGCGATCTCCTCGGAGGACAGCCGTCGACAGGCCTCGGCACGTGCGCCGCCGTGGGAAAAACTCAGCAGGATCTGGGCCTTGTCGGGCGGGATGTTCTCGTAGATCGGTCGCTGCGAAAAATAGCCGATGCCGAGCATGACGACGGCGTAGAAAAGGGCCTGTCCCGCATACCGGAAGAGATCAGGCATCACCGGCCTCCGCCAGCTCGCGCCGACGCCGTACCCGTTCTTCGGCATGGGAGGGAAGGACCGCGAGTTCGGCGGCGAACCGCACCAGCAGCTCCTCGAGGCGGGACCGGCCGAGCGGTCCGGCCCAGAGGATGCGGAGCCGATGCCGCGGCACGCGCGCTCGCAGATAGGGGTCGCGCACGCCGGCGATGCGCTGTTCGGTCCAGGTGATGCCGAAGCGGTTGTGGCAGTCGCCCTCCGAACAGCCGGTGAGGACCACCCCTTCCGCGAGATCCCGGCTCAGCACGTAGTCGATGAAGGACGGTGGCAGATGGCCGCTGCAGGCGATCCGGACGACCCCGACTCCCGGATTTTCCAGCCCGGCCAGGGGCACGCCGTTGCCGCAGCCGAAGACCATGATGCGCGGCCGTTCCGTGAGTCGGGCGGAAATCTCGTGGAGATGCTCGCGGAGCCGGGCGAGGGGGAGATCGGGCAGGTCGATCCCCGGCATCAGTGCCGTCGCCCGCCGGAACGGGGTCGCCGTGGGACAGGCGCCGGCGCAGATCCCGCAGGCGACGCAGAGGGCGGCGTTCACCCGGGCTTCGCGCTCGAAAGGACGGCCGTCGGTGCGGGCCACCATGGTGATGGCGCTGTAAGGGCAGTCGGCGAAGCAGCGCGCGCATCCGTTGCAGTTGGAGAGATCGACCCGGGCCGGCTTCGCCCGGCGCATCGGCGGCAGCCAGGGGATGGCGAGGAACATCACCAGAAGAGCGATGGAGCTCCCCCAGGTGACCGGGCCCGGCAGGGCCTCGAACAGGGGATAGAGGGGCAGATAGAACCAGTCGAGACCGATATCGGCGGGCACCTCCAGAAGGTCGGCGGGACCCTGGCTGGTAGCCGGCCACACCAGGGAAAGCACCAGCAGGGAGAGGAGGGTTCCGACCGCCAGACCCCGGGGCGGGTTGATCCGCGGTTTGGTGATCCGTTGCAGGTGCACCCAGAGGATCAGCAAGGCGATGAGCGGCACCGCGATGTGCATGAAGACCATGAGGGTGAAGAAGCGGTCGCTCAGATGTTCGGGCGACAGGAAGTTGCGGGCGATGGGCTGACCGAAGATGCCGGCCTTGTCGAGCCATTCGCTGGTGACGATCGCCACGTACTGGGCGAGCTTGTCCCACACCAGCCAGTAGCCGGTGATGCCGGCGACATAGACGAGGACCAGGACCGGCACTCCGGTGAGCCAGCTGAAGCTCCGGGCGCCGCGGTAGCGGTCGTAGGCGAACTCGCGCAGCAGATGGAGCAGCATGACCACCACCAGGCCGTCCGAGGCGTAGCGGTGCAGACTGCGCATCAGCCCGGCATGGAACCACTGCTCGTAGGTCATCCGTTCCACCGAGCCGAAAGCCTGGGCGGCGCCGGTATCGAAGAAGGCATAGACGTAGATGCCGCTGACGGTGACGATCCAGTAGAAGAAAAAGCCGAGTGCCCCCAGGTGCAGGAGGGGGTTCCAGGCGTCGGGGAAGATGCGGCCGAGGGCGTTTCGAGCGATCTCGAAGGCGAGCCGCAGCGCGTGGCGCAAGGCGTTCATCAGCGTTGTCTCAGTGCAAGGACGATGGCCCGGTTCGCGCCGCCGAGCGACGCCATTCGCGTACGATCACGAAGAGAACGAGAAGAAGAGCACCACTGCCGATGGCGATGCGGATGAAAAGAGCGTAGTTGAGGTAGTAGCGTCCGCTGTCGGGGTCGTAGATGGTGCAGAAGAGGCGGATCCGGTCGAGCACGTCCTCCAGCCCCGACATCGGCCGGTAGCGACCATAGACGAGATCCTTGAGGGGTTCCATGATCTGAGGCGGTTCGAAGGTCGCTCCGTAGATCTGGCGATAGATGCGCCCTTCGGCATCGACCACCGTCACCTGGGCGAGATGGCCGAAGCCGCCGGCCAGCGGATAGATCGTGAAGCCGACCGCCTCGGTCAGGGCGTCGATGGTCTCCTGATCGGCACTCAGGAACAGCCAGCCCGGCAGATCGACGCCCTGGCTGCGGGCGAAGGAGCGCATCCGTGCCGGGGTGTCCCGGGCCGCGTCGAAACCGATGGTGACGACCCGGAAGGCGTCGGCGCCGAACATCTCCTGGGCGTTCTCGATGATCGGGTAAAGGGTCTGGATCTGGGTCGGACAGATATCGGCGCAGGCGGTGTAGACGAGGCTCACGAGCAGCGGCCGGCCGCGGAGCTCCCCGAGACGAACGATCCGGCCCTCGGTGTCGCGAAAAGCGAGATCGGGCAGGGTGTCGCCGAGCACCGCCCGACTTCTGGCCAGGGTCTCCTGCTCGTCCGGGAGCGCGGCCGCCGGCGCCGTCGAGGCGAGGAACAGGAAACCGGCGGCCAGGGCTGCCGCGCGCATCACGCGGCTCCCGACAGCCAACGGTCGGCGATCGCCCCCAGCAGCAGGAGCAGGAGCTGGCCGAGGGAGGCGAGGAAATTGCGCATCGCCCGGCGTCCGGTCGGCCGGATCATCAGCCGCCAGCTCTCGAGGGTGAACCAGACGCCCCCCGCGAGCGCGGCGAGGAGATAGATGATGCCCATTCCCGTCATCGCCGGCAGCAGGGCCAGGATGCTCAACGCGAGGGTATGGGCGAAGACCACCTTCGCGCAGACCCGGTTGCCCACCACCACCGGCAGCATGGGTACGCCGGCCTCGGCGTAGTCCTCCCGGAGCGCCATCGACAGACTCCAGAAATGCGGTGGCGTCCACAGAAACAGCACGACGGCCAGGATCAGGGGGCCGGTCCCGATCGTCGGGTCGACCGCCGCCGCGCCGGCGAGCACCGCGAAGCTGCCCGAGAGACCGCCGACGACGATGTTGAGCCAGGTGCGGCGTTTGAGCCAGACGGTGTAGATCACCCCATAGGTGGCGGCACCGAGGAACACGTAGAGGGCGGCCCAGCCGTTGGCCACATGGGCGGCCATCAGGATCGCGACGCCGAGCAGCAGGAGGATGACGGCGAGCCAGCCGGCACCCGCCCGGAAGCGGCCGGCGACGAAGGGCCGGTTGCGGGTACGCGGCATGCGGGCGTCGAGATCCCGCTCGACGAACTGGTTGAAGGCACCGGCGCTGGAGGAAGCGAGGAAGACGGCGAGGGCGAGCGTGGCGATGGCGAAGCCGTCGGGCAGGGTTCCTTCGGCCACGGCCAGCCCTCCGAGGGCGCTCAGGGTGATGGCGAAGCCGATCCTGAGCTTGAAGACCGAGACCAGATCCCGAACCCACACTGCCGCCGCCATGGCTCGCTCGCCCCTGCCGGAGTCCGATGTGCCGCTCAGCTCATCGGCCACAGTTCGGACAGGTACTTCCAGTTCACGAAGTAGTAGAGCACGAAGGAGACGAAGAACACGCCGACGATCACATAGGTCCCCGGCAGTGCGAACGTCCCCGCGTTGCCGTGCTTGGCGACATTGGCGGAGGCGCCGCTCTGCAGCACCCGTGCCGGCATCGGACCGAGGGACTCGACGGCGTTCGAGGCATCGACCTTCTTGCCCCAGAGCACCGTTCCGACGGTGATCAGGATGTAGAGAATGCCGCCGATCGACGCCAGGATGGCGAAGATCCCGTTGAGCCCCATCATCAGGAAGGCGGCGGGCGGATAGTCGAAGCTCAGGAGGGCGTCACTGAAGGTGATGTCCCAGTGCCGGCGCGATACCCCCAGGGTACCGGCGCCCATCATGAACAGCGAGATGCCGCCGGCGCCGATGCCGAACAGGTAAGGCTGCCATTTGGCGAGTTTCGGCCAGATGACCTGGCGCTGGAAGACGAGCGGCAGCACCAGATAAGTGATCGCCATGAAGGCGAGGGTCGTGCCGGCGACCACCGTGCCGTGGAAATGTCCGGGCACGTAGAGGGTGTTGTGCATCATGATGTTGAGCTGTTCGGAGCCGAGCACGACACCGGAGATGCCGCCGAGAAAACCGAACAGGACCAGCGACAGGAACATGCCGGCGAAGGCCGGATTGTCCCAGGGCGCCTTGCGGAGCCATTCGAACACGCCGTTGACGTAGCCGTTCTTGCGCTGCGCCGCTTCGATCGCCCCCGGCACGGTCATGCCGTGGATGAGCGAGCCCAGAACCGCGAGATAGAGGGCGTAGCTCGTGTTGAACACCTTCCATTCGGCGCTCAACCCGGGCTCCACCAGCAGATGGTGGGCCGAGGCGATCTGGAGGAACAGGATGTAGAGGAAGAAGGCGGTCCGGCTCACCTTCTCCGACAACGGCTTGGCCCCCAGAAGCAGGCCGATGATCGCGTACCAGATGGCGACCTGGGCGGAGACGTTGATCTGCTGGGAGCTGTGCCCCATGCCCCACCAGACGAGCTTGTACATCAGGGTGTCGATGTTGGCGATGTAGCCCAGGGACCAGAGCCAGGTGGGAATGAGGATCATCGCGCCGGCGGCGATCGTGAACACGGCGATGATCGCGGCGGTGATGGCGCCGAAGGTGACGAGCGGCACCGATCCCTCGTAGGTCCGCTCCTCGCGGGCGATCACCAGCGTGCCGAAGAACACCGCGCAGCCGATCAGCGCTCCGACCGCGAACAGGATCAGCCCCAGATAGAAGTTGGGCGAAGCCTGCATGGGCACGTAGGAAGTGAACATCACGCTGGAATCGCCCTGCAGGACGGCCCAGTTGACCAGCAATGAGCCGACGACCATGAGGCCGAAGCCGACCCATGCCAGCCAAGGGGTGGCCAGCCGGCAGTTCAGCAGCACCGCCGAGGCGAAATAGAGGACGGCGATTTCGAAGAAGATGATCCAGAACAGCAGCACGTTGATGCCGTGGGCCGTCAGGACCAGGTAGAAGGTGTCGGAATCGAGGAGATGGATGGCCGGCCAGCGGGTCAGCGCCACCAGGAGACCGAGCAGCCCGCCGATCGCCAGATAGACGACGGCCACCACGGCATTGGCCTTGATCAGCCGCTCGGCGGCCAGATCGACCTTGAGTCCGGTGACCGGGCAGCTCCGGAATTTCGCGGCGATGCCGCCGATCACGCCGAGTTCACCTGCTGCAGTCGCCATGGCTCACCCTCCCTGCCCGGGTTCGACGACCCGGATGCGGCCGGTCATGGTGTGGTGACCGGCGCCGCAGTATTCGTTGCAGACCACGGTGAAGACCCCCGTCTCCCGGGGCGTGATGGTGATGATGTGCTCGAGACCGGGATGGACCTGGAGATTGATGTTCACGGGCTGCAGGGAGAAACCGTGCTGCCAGTCGAGCGAGGAAATGTGGAGACGATAGCTCTGTCCTTTTTCGAGCTGCAGAACCGGCCAGAACTCCCACAGTCGTGCGACCATGTAGACATCGGCGCCGGGGGGTGGAGCGACGATGGGAATGCCCGTGTCCCCTTCCTCGCCGATCTTGTATTTCTCGGTCGTCTCTTCGGCACGCTGCGCGAACAACTCGGGATCGATACGATAGACTTCGGTCGAGAGGTTCTGTTCACCTTCGATGTGCCAGTAGATCATCATGCCGAACATGAAGAGGCCCCAGAGAAAGGCGATGACGATCCACAGCAGCTCGCCGCGTGCGATGGGTTCGTTCCACCAGACCCGTACCTCGGGAGGACGTAACGCCATGGCAGCACCCCCTTATTTGGCGATCGGTATCTGGGAGATTTCCATCAGCCCCCACATCAGATAGAGAACCGCGGGGACCGTGACGCCCAGGAAGAGAAGCAGGAACGGATTGTCCAGAACGCGCTGCATGAACGGCAGCCGTTCCGGCTTGTCCGCCGATGATTCGGTTTGGTTGCTCATGGCTCGGTTCACCCATGCTTCCGGAAACGGGCCGATACTGGACGGGGCGAGCTTACCGCTCGACGTCCTCCCGAGAATTGACCGGCGTCAAGCGTGGGCGCAGGAGAATCGGGCCGAACCCGAGAGCGAACAGGATGTAGGCGCCACCCCACAGCAGTGCCGGCACCCCCGTTCCGAGAAGGGCGTTCTCCCCCCACAGCGAGGCCAGGAGGCGGAGGACGGCGCCCGCGGTCACCATGAGGTAGATGGTGCTCGTGGTCCGGTCGGCGGTCAGGGGGCGTCCCGTATGGCCGAGGCTGGCACGGGTCATGACGGCCAGCGTCATGGTACCGAAGGCGCCGGCGGTGAAGGCGTGAAAGGCGGTCGACGGCGGCAGCCCGTATCCCAGCAGGGCGGCGCCGTAGAGGAGCCCGCCGATCCCCAGCCACGCGTAGCCGAGATGGAGCACGAAGACGAGCGGTTCGGCCAGGGTCGCGGCCGTTCGCCAGCGGGCGAGTCGCAGGAGATGGAGGGCGCCCGAGACCAGGAACAGGATCCCGGTGGCGCCGAACGGAAAGGCCAGCCAGACGAGCAGCGTCGCGGCCCAGAAGAGCAGCGTCAACTTGTCCCAGACACCCCATTCGGCGGGAAGCGGGCGTCGGCCGCGCTGGAGGAGCCAGTTGCGGGTGAAGGCGGGGGTCACCCGGCCGCCGATCAGGGCCAGCAACATCATCACCACGGCGAGGCCGAGATGCCTGCCGAAGCCGCCGACGGTCGGACCGAGAAAGGGCTCGAGGCGCGCGAGGACGCAGCCCGCCGCGAACAGGCCGAGCAGGAGTGCCACCGGCAGGTTGCGCCGGTTGCCGCTGGCCAGGATCTCCCGCGAGGCGAACGCGGCGAGGGTGCCGAAGAAGGCCGCGTCGGCGAGCAGGGCCAGGAGGGCCGCCGCGCCGCCGCCGAACAGGCCGAACAGCCGGCCCGGCAGCCAGAGCAGGAAGAGGGCGAGCAGCCCGGCGCCGCGCAGCGCCGGGCGCCCGGTCCAGCTCGGGACGGCGGTCAAGAGGAAGCCGGCCATCACGGCGCCGATTCCGCCGAACAGGGCCGCATGCTGGTGCCAGGCGAGACCGTCGAGCGCCGGGGTCCAGGGCAGGCCCCGCAGGAGCAGCAGCAGCCAGATCACGAGGCTCGCCGGCAGCCAGACCGCGGCAGCCAGGAAAAAGAGGCGGAAGCCGTTCTCCAGCACGGGCCGGTTGGCGACCCGCGAAGGCCGATCGAATCCCGCGGACAGCGAAGGCATTTTGGGCGCGATCTCCGTTCTTCCGGCCGGTCCCGGCCGCTTTCTTCGGCGCCCTTATCGCGTCCGCCGCCGGTCGCGCACTTGACGGCTGTCAAACCCCTTCTTCACGATGGGGCGAGGGAGCAGCGCCTGCCGAGCGGGATCGGGAAATGGCCATGAACACCGAGGTGCTGGTGATCGGTGGCGGTATCACCGGGCTCGCCGTCGCCTTCGAGCTCGCCCGGTCCGGTCGCCGGGTCGCCCTGTACGAAGCGCGGCGGATCGGCGCCATGGCTTCGGGCGCGACGCTGGGCGGCATCCGGCAGTCGGGGCGGCATCCGGCGGAACTGCCGCTGGCCCGGGCGGCGGTGGGCCTGTGGGGCGAGCTCGAGGGCAGGCTCGGCGCGCCCACCGGCTACCGCCGGACGGGCAATCTGCGGCTCGCGAGATCGGCGGCGGAAGCCGCGACGATCCTCCGGATGGTCCGGGCCCAGCGGGCGCTCGGGCTGGAAATCGACTACCTCGCCGATCCGAAGGACATCGGTGCGCTCGCTCCCGGTCTCGGAAACGGTGTCCTCGCCGCTTCCTTCTGCCCGAGTGACGGCCAGGCCGAGCCGACCGCCGTCCTCACCGCCTATGTGAAGGCGCTCCGGCGTCTCGGCGTGGCGATCCACGAGGCCGAGCCCGCCCGTACGGTGGTCGTCGAAAGAGGCCGAGTGAACGGGATCGAGACCGGCGGTGGCCGCGTCGCGGCTCCGAACGTCGTGCTCGCGGCCGGCATCGACAGCAATCGTCTGCTGGCACCGCTGGGCCTCGCCGTGCCGCTGGCGATACCGGAGGTGGTCGGGTTTCGCACCCTGCCCCGGCCACCGCGTCTCGGACCGGTGATCGGTGTCGCCAACGCCGAGATCGCGTTTCGACAGCAGACGGACGGCTCCTTCCGGGTCACCGGTGCCGCCGCCGGCGATGCGGTCGCCGGGAGGCCGCGGGGCCCGCGTCTCGGGGCGCTCGCCCGTCTGCTCGACGCTTTCTCGGCGCTCCTCCCGGAAGCGGCGGATGTTCCCCTGGCCGAAAGCTGGATCGGCTTTCTCGACCAGACGCCGGATGCGTTGCCGGTGATCGAGGCCTGCGACGAGCCGCGGGGGCTGGTCCTGGCTTTCGGCTTTTCCGGCCACGGTTTCGCCCTCGGACCGATCGTCGGCCGGCTGGTCGCCGAGATGGTCGCCGGTCGATCGCCGGAACTTTCCGTCGAGGCCTTCCGTCGCGACCGTTTCGGCCGGCAGGGTTTTCCTGCCGGGGTCACCCTTCACGGCTGAGATCCGGCCCTCCGGCCGCAGCAGCGAAGGCGCAGCTCGATCCGGTTCCCGTCCACCGGCACGGCGGCCTTGTAGGGACCGGCGACGAAACGCAGGGCGATCCGCTCGGGCGGGATCCCGGCGGCGAGGAGGCGCCCGGCCAACGACTCGAAACGCGCCATCGTGCGTTTCCGGACGTCCGGCGGGAGACCGTCGCCGGCGACCGCCCGCCCGGCGCGGGCGGAAATCAGGAGATGCCAGTCGGCGCCGGACGCGAGGGAGCGCAGGACACGCGCGAACTGGGCGAGCAGCACGGCGAGCTGCTCCTCGCCCCGGGCATCGAGCTCCGTCGCCCCCGGCCGGAACAGGATTGCTCCGCCGACATCGGCGGCAGCCGGCGCCCGCCCGCCGGGTTCCCCGTCGTCGAGGTCGGCCGGGGTCGCGGTGACGGAGAGGGTCGTCGCCTGTCGGAGCTGCCGCTCGAGCGTATCGATCCGGGCGAGGCTCCACCACAGCCCGAGGAGGAGGGCCCCGAGGGGGAACAGGACGAGGATCGTGAGCGCCCGCCGGTTCCGCCGTCCCGCCCGGCCGGTACCGGCCGGTCCGCGGGACGGTCGGCGGGATCCGCCTCGCCGTTCGCCACCTCCTCGACCGCGGGCACGGAGCCGCGCGTCGAAGGCTGCGCGTTCCGTCGAATCGGCCAGGACCTCGTAGGCTTCCCGCAGCAGCCGGAAGCGGCCGGGATCCACACCCGGTCCGGCGCGGTCGGGATGGAACCGTTTCGCCCGTTCGCGATAGGCGGTCCTGATCTCCTCGAGGGAGGCGGTCGGCGCCACTCCGAGGATCGCGTAATAGTCCCTGAACGGTTCGCCAGCGGGCATCGTCCGGTCCGGTTCAGAGGCCGCACGGGCCGGGCGCGGAGCTTGCCGCGAACCATCCTCGCCGGCAACCTCCGACGCGTTCTTGGAGGAGTACCACCGGATGGTCTCACCGGGGGCGGCGTCGAGGGCCCCGTCGCCCCGACCGGTCGCGGTCAGTGGGAATGCGGCTGGTGGAAATGGCCGGGTGCGGCGCCGAACAGGCGTGTCTTGATCCTTTCGGCGAAGCCGACGATGCCCGGCGCGGCCACCGCGACCATGTCCACCCCGGCGCGGACGGCGTTCCAGTTGACGAACCACCAGCGACCGAGGACGGCCCAGCAGCGGAGCTTCTCGCCGATCGGCAGCGGTTCGTGATGCACCATCTTCACGTATTCGCCGTACAGCCGCCAGGTCGGGAACACCAGCCGACCGGGTCGGCTGGCATCGTGCCAGCGCATCCGTTCCACCAGACTGGCGTGGCGGCGGGTGTAGCGGTTCTCGTGCTCGCGCATCTGCACGAGAGGTGTTTCGAGCTGGAGCAGCCGCCCCCGCAGCGCCATCTGTGCGAGAAAGGCGCGGTCGGCCCCGTGGAACGGCCCGTGCAGCAGCGAGTTCTCCATCGCCGAGCGGCGCAGGAGGCCGAAGAAATCGACACAGGAATGGGAGCGCAGGACCATCGCCGCGAAACGTTCGGCGGGCGAGGGACGGTCGGCGTTCGCGAGGCCGCTGTCGTAGAGGCCGAGATGTTTCCCGGCGCCGTCGATGTACTCGACCAGACTGTTGCACAGCACGGCATCGGGTGCGGCTTCGAGGGCCGACACCGTGGCTTCGAGATAGCCGGGCAGCATGCGATCGTCGTGGGCGAGCCATTTGAAGTAGGTGCCCCGCGCCGCGGCCCAGGCCCGGTTGTAGTTCGGCGCCGCACCGAGATTCCGGTCGTTGCGAAGGGCGACGACGCGCCGGTCCCCGGCGGCGAGATCCCGGACGATCTCCGCCGTCCGGTCGGTCGAGGCGTTGTCGGAGACGATGAGCTCGAGATCGTCGAAGCTCTGGGCGAGCACCGAGCGCATCGCCTCTTCGAGAAAGTTCTCGCCGTTGTAGACGGGAATGCCGATGCTGACCTTGGGCTGCGTTTCCGGCATTTGTCGCAATTCCTTCCCAACCGCCTGTTCGAAGACTCAATCTAGGGTTCGCCCGCTCCGGGCACCATGATTTTTCTCACCCGGGTGCGCCGTCGCGAGGTGGGGGCATGCGCGGGTACGCATGCTGTTGCCGATCGGCAACTGCGGTCCTGCGGCGGAGGGGCCACGGCCGCCTTTCAGCCGACGATCCCGGCGGCCTTCCAGGCCGCGATCTCTTCGGTACCGGCGCCGATCAGATCGCGCAGCAGTTCCTCGCTGTGCTGGCCGAGCAGGGGTGGCGGGTGGCGGTATTCGGGCGGCGTCGCCGTCATCCTGATGGGATTGGCGATGAGGGGCACGGTCCCGCCGGCGGCCAGCGGATGGGGCATGTCGATGCGCATGCCGCGGGCTCGGACCTGGGGATCGGCGAAGACCTGGCCGATGTCGTTCACCGGTCCGCAGGGTACGCCGAGATCGGCCAGTCCTTCCACCCATTCGGTGGTGGTCCGGCGGCGCATCACCGGCTCCATGAGCGCGTAGAGGGCCCGCCGGTTTTCCACCCGTGCGCTGTTGCTCGCGAACCGCCGATCCACGGCCAATTCCGGGACCCCGGCGAAATCGCACCAGCGCCGGAACTGCCGATCGTTGCCGACGGCCAGAACGACCCAGCCGTCGGCGCTCGCGAAGGCCTTGTAGGGGACGATGTTGGGATGCTCGTTGCCGAGCCGGCGCGGAACGCGTCCCGAGACCAGATGGTTCACCCCCTCGTTGACCAGCCAGGCCACCTGGCTGTCCAGGAGCGCCATGTCGATGTACTGGCCCTCGCCGCTGCGATCCCGATGCCGCAGCGCCGCCAGGATCGCCACCGCCGCATACATGCCGCACATGACGTCGGCGATGCCGACCCCGACCTTGAGAGGGGCGCCGTCGGGCTCGCCGGTGATGCTCATGATCCCGCCCTGACCCTGGGCCAGGAAATCGTAACCGGCACGGCCCGCGAGCGGTCCCGTCTGCCCGAAACCGGTGATCGAGCAGTAGACGAGGCGCGGGAAGTCGTGACGCAGATCCTCGTAGCCGAGACCGTATTTCGCGAGACCGCCGACCTTGAAATTCTCCACCAGGACGTCGCAGCGGGCGATCAGCCGGCGCGCGAGCGCCCGTCCCTCGGGCCGCGAGATGTCGAGGGCCAGCGAACGCTTGTTGCGGTTGGCACAGAGATAGTAGGCGCTCTCGCCGGTCGGTTCGCCGTTTTCGTCCTTCACGTAGGGCGGTCCCCAGCGGCGGGTATCGTCACCCTGTCCCGGCCGCTCGATCTTGATCACCTCGGCGCCGAGATCGCCCAGAAGCTGGGTACAGCTCGGTCCGGCGAGTATCCGGGTGAGATCGAAGATGCGGATTCCCGAAAGCGCGCCCCGGCCGTCCATGTTCCCCTTCCCCGCGATCGGACCCCGGGCTGCCTAGCGCAGCCCCGGGCGCGCCACAAGTTCGGCGCACCGCCTCACCAGCCCGCGAGGGCCGATCCCGGCAGAGCGGAGCCGTTGGCGAAGCCGGAGCTCAGAGCCCAGCCGGCGACCGCTCCGAGGAGGAGCGGATCGGGCTGGTCGACCGCCGGGGCCCGCAGGCCGCGCCAAAGGGCGAGAAGAAAGAAGGCGAACGCGGCATAGGCGGCGACCGTCGCCCAGCCGGTGGTCGCGGTGTCCGGGGGCAGGCGCAGGAAATACAGCGCGAGGGCGGCGAGCGCCGCGAAGCCGAGGGCGGCCTCGCGACGGGCCGCCGAACGGCGCCGGCCGAGCAGCGAGGGGTCGTCGCGGAGCAGGAGGTCGACCCGGTCGCCGAGCAGCTCGCCGAAGATCGCCACCGCCGCCGCCCAGGCCAGGAGGTCCGCGCCGCGGGGCATGCCGAGGACGATCGTGCCGATATCGAACGCCAGCGCCGCGGCGACCCCGGTGAGCAGCAGACGGGCCGCCGGATGCAACGGGGGGGTGGCGTGACGGGTCGCCCGACAGAGCGCGACGAGGGCGGCCAGCACGGCGATCCCCGGTCCCGGCACGGCGGCGAGGAGGAGGCCGGAAAGAAGCAGCGGAGCGCCGAGGATCCGGATCGCTTCCGTCGCCGCGCCTGCGGAGGGCGACGGCGGGGCGGCGGCCAGCAGGACGGTGCCGGACAGGCAGAGGAGCAGCCCGAAGACGGCGAAAGCCAGCGACGACATCTGATCGAGGACGAGAGCACCGGGGTGGAAGAAGGCGGGAACGAGCGCCAGCGCGGCCACCGGCCAGGCCCGAGCCGATGCCGCGAGCCCTGCCGAGCCCTCCGTCACCCGGGCCGAACGACGGATGCTCACCGCCTCGCCCGGCGGTTTCCGGACCGCGCCTCGAAAACCGGCGTCGGCGATGCTGGCCGCCATCCCGGACATCCTCCGCTCTCCACTCCGGTCGCCCGTCGATGGACGGGATGATGGACCGGAATGGTTGACGAACGGTTAACCCTGCCGGGACCGGCTCACGGCAGCAGCAGGAAGATCTGCATGTTGCCGCGCAGCACGGTGAGGGCGAAGAGCCTCTTCGTCCGCCGCACGCGTTCCTCGAAATCCGCCAGCGAGGCCACCGGTTCCCGGTCCACGGCGGTGATGATGTCGCCGGGTCGCAGGCCCACCGTCCAGGCCGGCGATCCGCGGGCGACGTCGGCCACGAAGATCCCGCGGACATTGCCGTGGGCGGGATGGTCCGGGGGGATGTCGGTGAGGGTCGCACCGGCGAGCTGCGGTACGGCTTCGGCGCCCGGGATCACGCTCCTGGCGGGCTGACCGATGGTCACCTCCACCTTCCTCTCCCGGCCGTCGCGCAGAATGGTGAGGGTGACCCGGCGGCCCCGCTCCATGAGGCCGATGCGGTTGCGCAGCTCCGTCGAGCTGCCGATCGGCCTGCCCTCGACGGCGACCACCACGTCTCCCGGCTGCAGACCGGCCTCGGCGGCGGGCGAGCCCGGCTCGATCCGGCTGATCACGGCGCCGCGCCGGCCGGGAATTCCCATCGCTTCGGCGATTTCCGGGGTGAGGTCCTGGATCACCACGCCGATCCGGCCGCGGCGGACCTCCCCGTAGCGCAGAAGCTGGTCCATCACCGCCCGGGCCATGTTGACGGGCACCGCGAAGCCGATGCCGACGTTACCGCCGGCCGGGGCGATGATCGCGGTGTTGATTCCCACCAGTTCCCCGCGGCTGTTGATCAGCGCTCCGCCGGAGTTGCCGGGATTGATGGGGGCGTCGGTCTGGATGAAGCTCTCGTAGTTCTCGGCCGCGAGGCCGCTGCGCCCGAGAGCGCTGACGATGCCCGAGGTCACCGTCTGGCCGAGACCGAAGGGATTGCCGATCGCCAGTACGATGTCGCCCACTTCGAGCGTGTCGGAATCGCCGAGCGGCAACGCCGTCAGCCGGTCGGCGGGAATCCGCAGCAGAGCGATGTCGGTCGCCGGATCGCGGCCGACCAGCTCGGCCCTGAAACGCCGTTTGTCCTTGAGGGTGACGGTGATCTCCTCGGCACCCTGGACCACGTGGTTGTTGGTCAGCACGTAGCCCTTTTCGGCGTCGACGATGACGCCCGAGCCGGCGCTCATGACCTCGCGCCGGGGCTCGACGTCGGGAAGACCGAAGAAGCGGCGGAAGAACGGGTCGCGCAGGAGCGGGTTGGTCTGACCGGGCCGGACGGAACGGACCGCGATGTTGACCACGGCGGGCGTGGCTTTTTCCAGAACCGGCGCGAGGGTCAGGACCCCGCGCTCGCGGTCGAGAAGGGAAAACCGAGCCTCGGCGGCGACGCCACCGAGACCGGTGCCGGCCGCCACCAGCAGCACGGCGAGCCAGATCCCGTAGCGTGACATGTCTCGTTCCTCCCGAAGCTGCGTCGAGGACGGGATGGCATCTCCCCGATGCCAGCCGTTCCCGGAACGGGTGCGCGATCTCCGCCTTCCATGTAGGTGCGGAATCCGGCGCCCGCGGGATGCCCGCCGTGCGACAAAAAAGCCGGCCGAGCCGCGAAGCTCTCCGGCTTTCGGGAAGGAGCGGACCTAACCGGAAGGGGCCGGAGCGGTCCGCTCGGGAGCCCCGCCGCCACCGGTGGGCGCGAGCAGGGCCATCACCCAGCAGGGCGGACAGGTCCAGAACAGCCAGGGCGCCAGCGCGAGCTGGGCCGCCAGCCACCGGGACGATCCCGGCAGGCCACCGAGCGGCCCGCTCACGCCGCCTTGACCTCGATCCGCTTGACCGGCTTCTGCGCCGTTTCCGGCTTCGGCAGGCGGATCGTCAGCACCCCCTTGTCGAAGGTCGCTTCCGCCTCGTCGGCCTCGATCTCGGCCGGCAGCCGGATGCTGCGCTCGAAGCGGCCGAACCGGCGCTCGACCAGGAAGCGGTTCTCTCCCTTCTCCTCGCGCTCGGCCTTCTTCTCGCCGCGGATCGTCAGCATGTCGCCGCGCAGCTCGATGGACACCTCCTCGGGATCGACGCCCGGCAGTTCCACCACCACCTTGTAGGCGTCCTCCGTCTCGACGATGTCCACCTCCGGCAGCAGCTCGCCCGCGGTCGGGCTCGGGAACGGGAAGCCCCAGGCCGTCCGACCGCCGAAGAACTCGTCGAACAGCCGGTCCATCTCCCGCCGGAAACCGGCGAAGGGATCGAGCATCTCGTTCCGATTGGCCGCGAGCGGCCGCGTGGTCCTCGGCATCGGGGTCCGCACATCGACCATGGCTGCACCTCCTTTCGCATCACGCTTTCCGCATCCTCTCCCGGACGGAGGAGTGGAGAACGGTCGACCGACGGCCCCGGGTGCCGTGGCACCCGGAGCCCCGACGGTCAGGCCGCATCGGCCTCCTTCGTCTCACCGCTCTCCCGCGCCTCGATCTCCCGGTGTTCGATCGTCCGGCCGGCGCCGCGGATCTCGATCCGCCGCGGCCGCAGAGCCTCGGGTACCTCGCGCGCGAGCTCGATGATCAGGAGGCCGTTTTCCAGCCGCGCTTCCCTCACCTTGACATAGTCGGCGAGCTGGAAGCGCCGCTCGAACGCACGACCGGCGATGCCACGATGGAGATAGGTGACGTTGGCCGGCTCCCGGCGCTTGCCGCGCACGGTCAGGAGATTGGGCTCGGTGACGATCTCCAGATCGTCCGGCCCGAAGCCGGCGACAGCCATGACAATGCGGTAGCTGTCCTCGCCCAGCTTCTCGATGTTGTAGGGCGGATAGGACGCTCCGTTGTCCTCGATCTGCAGGGCAGCATCGAGCGCCTGCCACAGCCTGTCGAAACCGACGGTCGACCGCAGCAGGGGTGTGAGATCCAGTGTGGCCATAGGTACCCTCCTTCGAGCGATAGCTCAGCCATCACAGACGCGGCCCCTCTCCAGGCAGCCGCATTCTTTACATAATGTCGCCGTCCCGGGCTTCAAGAGGCCGTCCTCCGGCTTCCGCCCAGCAGCAGAAGGTTGAGCAGAGGCAACACCGCCATGGTGATCAGCGTCGGCAGGGCGGTGCCGTTCCAGAAGGTGGCCAGCAGGCTGCCGATCACCGCCGGCACGAAGGTCTGCAGCACGCCCAGGGCCGACACGACGCTGCCCACCATCCGGCCGTGCGGCTGGAGGGCGAGAGCGGTGCTGTTGGAGACGATCAGGCTGAAGGCGAAGAAGAAGGCGCCGAAGCCGGGCACCAGGACCCATGCGGTGACCGGCTCGAGGGCGGCGATCCCGAGGTTGGCGAGACCGCTGGCGAGGGCGCCGGCGCTGCCGAAGGCGATCACCCGGGGCAGGGAAAAGAAGCGCACCAGACGGGCGTTGACGAGACTGCCGATCGCCGCACAGACGGCGGTCAGGGCGAACATCAGGGCGAAGGCGCCGGGCCCCACTCCGAACAGCGCCATGTAGATGACCGGCAGGTTGGTCAGATAGACGATCAGGGTGACGAAGGTGAGGATGGTCACGATCGCGTAGCGGCGCGAGCGACGGTGGCCGAGGAGCGCCCGGTAGCCGGCGAGGATGCGTGCCGGATGCAGGGCACCGGGATCGGGAAAACGGCGGGTTTCCTCGAGGCGGAGGGCCGTCCAGGCGAGCATGGCGAGGCCGTAGAGCCCGAGAAAGGCGAAGATCCAGCGCCAGGAGCCGAGCGCCAGCAGACCGGCCCCGATGGTGGGGGCGACGATGGGAGCGGTGATGAAGGCGGCCATCACGAAGGACATCACCCGGGCCATCACCGGCCCTTCGAAGAGATCGCGCACCACGGCCCGGCTCAGGATCGGGCCGGTAGCCCCCGCCAGCCCCTGCAGGAGGCGCAGCAGCAGCAAGGTCTCGATGTCGGTGGCGAGCAGGCAGGCGAGGCTGGTCAGGACGAAAAGGGCGATGCCCCAGAGCAGCACGGGCTTGCGGCCGAAGCGGTCGGACAACGGGCCGATGAAGATCTGGCCGAGGGCGAAGCCGATGAAGAAACTCGTCACCGTGAGCTGGGCGGCGGCCAGCCCCCCGCCGAGCTCCGCCGCCAGCGCCGGGATCGCCGGCAGGTTCACGTCGATGGTCATGGCGCCCATGCTCATCAGCGCCGAAACCAGGAGGACGAAGCCCGTCGACGCCCTGGCGTCTCCGCCGGATCCCGACCGCGGCCGTGCGGCCTCCGGCACCGGTCCCGCTCAGAGACTGTAGTAGAGCTGGAACTCGACCGGATGGGGGGTGCGCTCGACCCGTTCGAGTTCGCGCCGCTTGACCTGGATGTAGGCTTCGACGAGATCGGGCGGCATCACGTCACCCCGGGCCAGGAACTCGTGATCGGCCTCGAGGGCGGCGAGCGCTTCCCCGAGATCCTGGCAGGCCCGCGGCAGATCCTCGAGTTCCATGGCCCGCAGATCGTAGAGATTGCGGTCCATGGCGTCGCCCGGTTCGAGCTGCCGTTCGATCCCGTCGAGACCGGCCATGAGAATGGCGGAGAAGGCGAGATAGGGGTTGGCCGCCGGATCGGGGAACCGCACCTCGATCCGCTTGTATTCGGGGCGGGCGGCGAAGGGGATGCGGATCGCGGCCGAGCGGTTGAAGGCGGCGTAGGTGAGCAGCACCGGCTCGTCGAGACCCGGCCGCAGCCGGCGGTAGCTGTTGGTGGTGGCGTTGGTGAAGGCGTTGAGGGCCCGGGCGTGGGCCAGCACGCCGGCGACGAAGGACAGGCACAGCGGGCTGAGATCGGCGTAGCCCTGACCGGCGAACAGCGGCTCGCCGGCGCGACGCAGCGACAGATTGATGTGGAGCCCGGAGCCCGGCTCCTCGACCAGCGGCTTGGCCATGAAGGTGGCGCTCTTGCCGTAGGAGGCGGCGACCTGGTGGACCACGTATTTGATCATCTGCAGGCGGTCGGCGGCACGCAGCAGCGAGGCGGGGCCGCTGCTCAGCTCGCACTGGCAGGTGGCGCGGCCGTGGCGATGCTGGACGCGGCCGAAGCCCAGGGAGGTGAGGATCGTCGCGATCTCGGCCCGGATTTCCGCGAGGTGATCGGTGGGGGGCATGGCCAGATAGGCGTCGCCGGGAGCCGGACGGTGGCCGGGGTTGCCGTCGGCGTAGCTCTGCGCCGCGGCGCGACCGCTCTCGCTCGCCTGCAGCCGGTAGCCGGTGGCCATGCCGCCGATCTCGAGGCGGACGTCGTCGAAAAGGAAGAAGCCGATCTCGGCCGCCAGCAGCGCTTCGTCGGCCACCCCGAGATCGGCGAGATGGCGGATCGCGCGGCGGGCGACGGAACGGGGATCGCGTTCGTAGCCGATGCCGGTGGCCGGATCGGAGCCGTCGCAGAGCAGCACCAGGGTCGGCTGGGCGGTGAAGGGATCGACGAAGGCGCTGGCGAGATCCGGCTTGAGCAGAAGGTCGGATTCGGAGACGTCGCGCCAGCCCGGAACCGCCGAACCGTCGATGAACAGCCCGTGCTCCAGCACGGTGGAATCGACGCTGCCGGCATCGATCGCCGTGTGCCGGAAGCGGCCCGCGAGATCGGTGAACCGGAGATCGACGATCTTGAGCCGCTCTTCCTCTATCCGCTGGAGGATCGTGTCGGGACTGCTCATCCTTCCCTGGTCCTTCGGTCACTGGCGCGGTCTCGCCGGCCGCGCGCCGGCAAGGGGCGGAGCTTGCCGCGGCCGCGTGGCCCGATCAAGCCTCCGTTAACGATTTGCGGGTAGCATGGCCGGAGGAGGTGGTCGAGCCGTGGTCGAGCCCCTGAAACCTCTCTCGCCGGCGGCCGGTCCGACGCGGGTCGCCACGGGCGAGGACGGCCCGTCGGCCGGCCGCAAGGTGGCGCCGCCGTCACCTTCCGGTACGGTTTCGCGCCTCGAGCTGCGACTGGTCGGCGTCGCGGGCGAGGAGCTGATCGTCGAGGGCGGCGGGCGACGCCTGCTGCTCGCCGGCGAGGGATCGCAGCTGGCCGCCATTCGGCGTGCGGCGACGGTGGGGCGGAGCACGCTGACCCTGCTGCTGCCGCGGGGCGGGACGGAGCCGGGCGGGCGAGGCGCCGCACGGCTGGTGGCCCTCGATGGCGAACCTCTCGACCTCGCCGTATCCCTGCGCCGGGCGCCGGGCCCCGAGCGGGCGGCAGCGGCCGGGCCATCGCGGAGCGCCGTCAGCGACACCTCGGGACCGGTGGTGACGGCGGGAACGCGGCGCGTCTTCGAGGCGACGATCCCGGGGGCGGAACGTCCGCTCGCCCGCCTGACGGTGGTCGTCGAGCCGATCCGGGCGTCACCGGCCGCCGGCGGTCCGACCGCGCCCGCCACGGCCCCTGCACAGCCGACCGTCGCCTCGCGGATCGCCACCCCACCGGGCTCGGGGGCGCCGGCCCCGGCCGCTCCGCCCCCGGTCGCCGATCCGCTTTCGGCCGCTCCACCGCGCCCCGCATCCCCTTCGCCGCCCGCCACCGTCTCCTCGTCGGCCGGCCCGTCGCCGCCGGGCAACGCCGCGAGCGCGGCGCCAGCCGCCGGTCCGCCGGTCACGACCGGAACGGTCCCGCCGGGACCCGGGGCGGCGGGCGTTCCGCCGGGCCGTCCGGCCCCCGTGGCCGTGGCACCGACGCCGGCCCAGGCTTCCCTCGGGTCGCCCGCCGCCGGCGCGGAACGGTCGGCCGTGGCGATACCCACCATCCCCTCGCCGGCGTCACCCGCCGTGGCCGCGCCAGCTCCGGCGACGGCCGGTCCTCCCGCAGCCGTGCCCTCGGGAATCCCGGCGATGACCGCGGGATCGTCGGCGGTGTCCGGCCCGGCCGCAGCCGCGCCCTCCGTCGGCGCCGGGATGCCCGCGCTCGCGGCGGGAACGAGGATCCCGGCCACGGTGATCGGTCACGATCCCGGTGGAAGGCTGGTGTTGCGCCTGCCCGGCGGCGAAGGCGGGGCGATCCTCCAGATCGAGGAGCGGGGTCTCGACATTCCCCCAGGCAGCCGGATCACCCTCCGTGTCGACCGGGTTCTCGAGGCGGAGGCGAGGGAGGTCACCCCCGACCGGGTGTCCGCGGCGCCGCCGGCGCCCGGTCCGGCTTCCGCGACCACCGTCGCGATGGCCGATCGGGATGCGGCACTGCGTCTGTTCGCCCATCTTCTGCGGCGCGCCGCACCGGAAGCGACGGAAAGGCCGCCACCGGCGGCGAAAGCCGAGGGAACGGCACCACCCGCGACACCGCCTGCGGGGACCCCGGGAGGTTCCGGTGCCGGTTCGGTGGTCTGGCTCGGAGGCGGAGGGGCTCCGCTCGCCCTGCGGATCGGCGAGCGGTCCGAGGCCGGGACCGGAGCCGGCGAGGACGGCGGGCGGCGCTGGACCTTCGCTCTCGAGCTCGCCGCCTTCGGGGCGATGCGGCTGGAGCTCTGGGCACGGGACGGCAGCCGCCAGCTCGCGGTTCGCAGCGAACGGCCGCTGCCGGAGGAGGTACGACGGCTGATCGCCGACACCTTCGGCGCGGCGCTCGAAATCTCCGGCAACCGCGGGTGGCTGATTTTCACCGGCCTCGCGGCGACGATGGCCCCGCAGGAGGATCCGGCCACGCGCGGCCTGCTCGCCTGATCCGGAAAGCCGGGCTCAGATGGCCACCGCGTGGCGCTGCGTGCCGGGCTCCAGATAGCGGTCGAAGGCGGCGGCCACGAGGCGCAGCAGCGGACGGTTTTCCGCCGGTACCGAAATCCGACCGCCCTCGGCGCTGGCGATCCCCAGTTCGAGAAGCTGCCGCATCCTCTCGGCGTCGGGTTCGATGGTCGCCCGCGGCAGCCCGTGCTCCCGGGCGAGTCGGTCGAGATCGACCTCGCCGAAGCACATGATCCGCTCGATCACCGCCCGGATCGCCCGATCGATCGGGGTCAGGCCGAGGCCGCGGACGATCGGCGGCCGTCCGGCCCGGACCTCCCGCCGCCAGTGCCGCAGATCGGCGGCGTTCTGGACATATCCCCCCGGAAGCTCGCCGATCGCCGAGCAGCCGAAACCGATCAGAGCGTCCGCCGGATCGGTGGTGTAGCCTTGGAAATTGCGGCGCAGGCTGCGGTCGGCGAGAGCGCGCGCCATCGAATCCTCCGGACGGGCGAAATGATCGAGCCCGATCGCCACGTAACCCGCCCGTTCGAAACTTTCGGCGATGGCTTCGAACTGGGCGGCGCGAGCCGCCGCATCGGGCAGTGCCCGGTCGGGGATGAGGGTCTGATGGCGCTTGAGGCGGGGCAGATGCGCGTAGCCGAACACCGCCGCGCGATCGGGGGCGAGGGCCAGAACCTCGGCCGCGGTGCGACGGACCGTGGCGACGGACTGATGCGGCAGGCCGTAGAGCAGATCCACCGAAATATGCCCGATCCCGGCGGCGCGGAGCATGTCGAAGACGGCGGCCACCCGGGTGATCGGCTGGATGCGGTTGACCGCCGCCTGCACCTTCGGATCGGTCGTCTGCACGCCGAGGCTGACGCGGTTGATGCCGCCTTCGGCCAACGCCGAGACGAGCTCCCGGTCGACCATCCGCGGATCGAGCTCGATCGCCGCCTCCGCCCCGGGGAGGAAGGTGAAGCGCCGACGCAGATGGTCGAGGATGCGCCGCATCCCCGCGGCACCGACGATCGACGGGGTGCCGCCACCGAAATGGAGATGAACCACCGGCATGGTGGCCGGCAGCAGATCGGCGATCAGATCGATCTCGCGCTCCAGCAGCTCCAGATAGGCGGTGATCCGCTCGGCCCGCCGGGTGATGTAGGTGTGACAACCGCAATACCAGCAGAGCTGGCGGCAATAGGGGATGTGCAGATAGAGGGAAAGACGGGCGGTCGCGGGCAGGGCGGCGAGCCAGGCGGCGTAGTCCCCGCTCCCGATCGCCGGGGAGAAATGCGGGGCGGTGGGATAGCTCGTGTAACGGGGTACCCGTTCACCCTCGAACAGGCGGATGTGCTCGGCTCGCATGGGCCCGATCCGTTCGCGCTGCAGCGGAGATCGACATTAAGATGATCCTTCGCAGGCGGTTTGACATGCGTCAAGCTGCCCCTTCCGGGCGGCGCCCGGCTCGACCCGGGCGGTACGGTCGTCTATCTCCTCCCGGGGCCGACGCCGGTCGGCCCGATGCCATCGCCGAGTGACGTGCCGGGAGACGACGCATGAGCCGCAAGAAGAGCCGGACCGAACGCCCCGTTCATCCGGTGCGCCGTCTGCTCACGCCCATCGAGGAGTTCCTCAGGACCGAAGCCCTGGGCGGGGTGGTTCTGATCACCACCGCCGTCATCGCGTTGCTGTGGGCGAACTCGCCCTGGGCCGACCTCTACGAGGCTCTCAGGAAGTTCCCCATCGCCATCACCTTCGGCGACTTCACCCTGGTCGAGCCCTTCGCCTACTGGGTCAACGATCTGCTGATGGCGATCTTCTTCTTTCTCGTCGGTCTCGAGATCAAGCGCGAACTCCTGGTGGGTGAGCTCGCCGGCTGGAAGAAGGCGGCGCTACCGGTCGCGGCCGCCGTCGGCGGGATGGTGGTACCGGCGGGAATCTACCTCGCCTTCACCTTCGGTACCGAGGAGGTGGTGGGCTGGGGCGTGCCGATGGCCACCGACATCGCCTTCGCGGTGGGCGTGCTGGCGCTCCTCGGTGCCCGGGTGCCGGTGGCGCTCAAGGTGTTCCTGCTGGCTCTCGCCATCATCGACGACCTTGGTGCGGTGCTGGTCATCGCCCTGTTCTACACCGGCGATCTCGACACCGGCTATCTGGCGCTGGCGGTGGTGACCTGGCTCGTGGCCTTCGCCTACGGAGGCTTCGGCGGCGGCCGGGCGGCGGTGTTCGCGGCGATCGGTTTCGTGCTCTGGTTCTTCACCTTCGAATCCGGCGTCCACGCGACCATCGCCGGCGTGGCCCTGGCCTTCACCGTCCCCATCGCCCGCAACGTCGATCGCAAGACGCTCGTGCAGGAGCTCGCGATGCGGCCCACCGGCGGCTTCGAGCAGGTCGAGATCAGCATCGGCCACGCCGCCGACGTGCTGATCGCCGCCCGCAGCCCGCTGCACCGGTTCGAACATGCGCTGGCTCCCTACGTGGCCTATCTGATCATGCCGTTGTTCGCCCTTCTCAACGCCGGGATCACCTTCGGCGGCGAAGCCGGGAGCGACATGTTCTCGGCCGTGATGCTCGGCGCCTTCCTCGGGCTCCTCCTCGGCAAGCCCCTGGGCATTCTCGGCGCCTGCTGGCTGGCACGGGCGACCGGCATGGCCCGGCTGCCGGAGGGCATCTCCATGCCGGCGTTGCTCGGTACCGGTTTCCTCGCCGGTATCGGCTTCACCATGTCCCTGTTCATCGGCGCTCTCGCCTTCGGCGACGGGCCGGTGCTCGATCAGGCCAAGTTCGGGGTGCTGCTGGCCTCGCTGATCGCCGCCCTGGCGGGGCTCGCCATCCTCCACAGGTCGCTGCCCGAGCGGGCCGTGAACGCGGGTTGAGACGGCCCCTTCGGCGGCCCGTTTCAGGGGACCCGGCTGCGCAGGCGGAAGCGGGCTTCGATGGAGCTCACCAGATCGACGTGATCCTCCATCAGACGGCTCATGAGAAACCGTTCGCGCACCGTCTCCCGCGCCGCCGCGCCGAGCCGCCGCCGCAGATCCGGATCCCCGACGAGCTGGACGATCCGGGCCGCGGCCTCCTCCACGCTGTCGACGAGAAAGCCGTTGACGCCGTCGCGGATCTGGTGACGGATGCCGCCGACGTTGCCGCCGATCACCGCCGCCCCCTTCCACATCGCCTCGGTCACCGTGAGCCCGAAACCCTCGCGCAGGGATTTCTGGAGAACCACCGCGGCCCGCCGTTGCAAGGCGTTGACGAGGGCGGAATCCTGGACCGAGAGAATGTGGATGCGCTCGTCGCGGCAGGCGCAGAGGCTTTCGAAGACCTCCTGACCCTCGGGATCGTCGGTGGCGACATTGCCGACCAGCACGAGGGTGGCATCGATCTCGCGTCGGGCGAGGCGGAAGGCCTCGATCACCCCCCGGGGGTCCTTCCAGCGATCGAAACGCGAGATCTGGACCACCAGCGGCAGGTCGGTGGGAATTTGGTAATTGGCCAGTCGCTCCTCGATTTCCTCTTCGGTGAGCTCCTTGTTGGTGGTGTTGAAGGGATTGATCGCCGGCATGATGAAACGCTGGGGCACCTGCAACCGCTGGGCATACTCCGGCAGGTGGAGGATCACCGCGTCATAGAGCTCGATGAAGCCGCGCAGATACTGCCAGACCTCGCGGTTGGGGGCGGTGAGATCGATGTGACAACGCCACAGCCAGGGGCTTTTGCGGCGATAGTGGCGGATGAGCGGCAGCGGCTGCGGATCGTGGACGATGATCAGATCGTGGTCGAAATGCATCCGCACCGCGTTCTCGTAGACGACCTCCTCGTAGACGTTCCGCTTGAGCTCGGTGAAGTTGATCTCGGCGCCCTGGAGCGCATTGTGGAACTTCTTGGTGATGTTGAAATAGTCGGGACGTCCCTGGATCACCCGCCAGCCGGTGTGGACGCCGGCATTGTTGAACAGCAGCGTCAGTGACGACAGGATCTCGGCCACCCCGCCGCCGTAGTAGGTCGAGTTGACGTGGACGATGTGCAGGTCGCGCAGGGGGCGGAGCTTGGCCAGGATGCGCTCCACGGTCTCCTCGCCGACGAGCGGTGCGTAGTCCTCGAGGGTGACGAGCTTGGCAGGTGCCGGCTCGGGTTCGATGAAACGCGTCATGGTCGGCTCGGCTCCCCGGCCAATGGGCGGACGCGGCGGACGGTAGCGGAACGCGGGCCTCGCCGGCAAGCGGCGAAAGGACGGGACCGGCTAACCCGCCCGCCCGGCGAGCAGCCGGCCGGCGGCGGGCGGTGCGCTTCCTGCCAGATGCGCCGCCACCTTCGCCGCCGTCCGCTCCGCCTGGGCGACGCAGTGGGCGACGGAAAGACCGCCCAGATAGTTGCCGGTGACGAACAGTCCGGGCTGGCGATCGGTGGTCCCGAGGATCGTCCGCACGCGGGTCGGATGGCCGATGAGATACTGGGGCAGGCCGCGCGGCCATTGGCGGATCCGGGTGATCTCCGGTTCCCCCTCGATACCGAGGAGTTCCGCCGCCTCGCCACGGGCGACCGCCATCAGCTCGGCCGCCGGCAGGCGGGCCAGCTCCGGCGACCGCGCACCACCGAGATAGACGGCCAGCGCCACCCGACCGGGCGGTGCGCGGTCCGGAAACATGCTCGAGCAGAACAGGATGCCATTCACCGGCCGGCCCTCGCGACCGGGAACGAGACAGCCGATGCCGTCCAGCGGATGGGCGACCTGCCGGCGCGCGAGCCCCATGAAGACCACGGCGATCGGCGGCGCCGGGATGGCCCGGGCCGCCTCGGCCGCCGGGACGTCGAGAGTTTCGAGGAGGGCGCCCGCGACATGGGGTTGGGTGGCCAGCACCACGACCCGGCTCCGGAGATTCCCGCGATCGCCGAGATCGAGGCGGAAACCGTCGGCGGCACGGGCGATCCGCCGCACGGTGACACCGGTGCGCACCGCATCACCGAGTGCGGCCGCCAGCGCCCGCGGCAGGCTCGCCACTCCGTCCCGCCAGGAGAACAGACGGCGTCCGGGCATGGTCGAACCGAAGCGGCGCCGGGCGAGCATCGCCCGGGTGATGGAGCCGTGGCGTCGTTCCAGCTCGACCATCTTCGGAAAGACCGCCGGCATCGAGAGCTCGGCGCTGCGACCGGCGAACAGGCCGCCGACCAGAGGATCGATGACGCCGCGCTCGAATTCGCGGCCGAACCGGCGTCGCCAGAAGGCGGCGACCGTCTCCTCCTCCTGCCCCCTCCGGGGCGGCACCAGCGGCTCCGCGAGGCTGCGCAGCCGCGCCCGCCAGGAAAGGTAGGAACTGGTGAGCAGGCCGAAGGGATGCAGGGGGATGGCGTGCAGCCGACCGTTCCCGACCAGATAGCGCTGGCGCACCTCCGCCGTCAGCTCGCATTCTTCGGCGGCCAGCCCGAGAATCCGGGAAAGCTGGCGTGCCCGGGGCAGGAGCGCGTTCACCGAGCTCGGACCGTGCTCCATCAGAAAACCGTCGATCCGCTCGGAGACGGCGTTGCCGCCGATCCTCACCTGCCGTTCGAGTACGATCACCCGGTGGCCGCGGGCGTGCAGCCGATAGGCGGTGGCGAGACCGGACACCCCGGCGCCGATCACCACCACTTCGGTTTCGCCGCGGGCGACCATGCGTCAGCTCGCACCCGGGCGGCGGAAACCGCCGGGTGGCCCGCCACTGCCGAAGCGCCGACGGGCCAGTTCGTCCAGATGTTCGGCCCGCACCACCTCCTCGCCGCGGGCGCGGACGTGATCCTCGGTCCGGCGTCGCACGAAGCGGCGCACGAAGCCGGGCACCCGGGCGAGACGACGTTCCGCTTCCGGGCTCCAGACGAGGGCGGCGCCGCGGTCGCGCAAGGGCTCGACGGTGGCACCTCCCTTCGGTCGGTAGCTGCAGAGGAAATCCTCCCCCATCAGCGCGCCCGAGCGGGCGAGGGGACGCGCCCGGCAACCGCCGCATAGCTTGGCGTATTCGCAGGCGCCGCAGCGACCTTCGAGCCGCGGCGCGCGCAGCCGGTGGAACAGAGGAGCCTCCCGCCAGATGGTGGCGAAATCCTGCTCGCGCAGGGCGCCGGCGGCCACCTCCATGTAGGGGCAGGGGGTGATCTCGCCGGAGGGCGTCACCCGGCAGTAGCGGGTCCCCGCGAGGCAGCCGCCGGCTTCGTAGCCGTCGGCGAGCGTGACCGGCAGCGGCGGATCCGCTTCCATCGCGAGACGTTTGAAATGGGGAGCACAGCGCACCCGCACCAGCAGTTCCGGCTCCTCGCGGGCGGCTTCCACGGCCCGGGCGAGGACCCGATCGTAGGTGGCGAGGGAGATGTTGGTGATCTGCTGTCCGCGTCCGGTGCAGACCAGGAAGAAGATGTTGAGGACCGCCGCGCCGACGTCGCGGGCGAAGGCGATCATCGCCTCCAGCTCGTCGGCGTTGTCGTCGGTGACCGAGAAATGGAGCTGGAAGGTGAGGCCGGCACGGCGGCAGGCCTCGATCCCGGCGAGGGTCCGTACGAACGCCCCGGGCAGGCCGCGGAACCGGTCGTGATGATCGGGATCGAGGGAATCAAGGCTGATGCCGACCGCCGCCACCCCGGCCGCCATCAGGGCTTCCACCCGAGGCTCGGTGAGCAGCATCCCGTTGGTCCCGACCACCGTCATCAGCCCGAGCTTCGCGGCGTGGGCGGCGATTTCCGGCAGATCGGGACGCAGCAGCGGCTCGCCGCCGGTCAGCACGATCATCGTCTCGTCGCCGAGGGCCGCGATCTGATCGAGGAGATCCCGGACCTCTCCGGTGGTCAGCTCGGCCGGATCACCGGCGCGACGTACGCCGGCGTCGAGATAGCAGTGCGCGCAATGCAGATTGCAGCGCCGCGTGAGATTGAGGGCGACCAGGAACGGCGGCTCGACGACGCCCGTCATCGGCCGCTCAGGCCCCGTCCGGCGAGGGATGACCGCCCTCCCGCATCACCCGCTGCATGAGTTCGCGCGACTCGGCGAGGCTTTCCTCGAGGAGTGGCAGATCGATTTCCTGGAGCTCGCGGTCCCGGGCGAGCAGCTCGGTCCGCCGGCGCACGCTTTCGCGGACCATGCCGGGGACCCGGGCGAGGCGGGCGAGAGCAGCGGCCTGCCAGTGCAGGGCCGGTGCGGTCTCGCTGTCCAGAAACGGCCGCACATGTTCCGGGGCCACCACCTCGGCACCTTCCCGGCGGGCCCGCTTTTCGGCCCGCAGGCGGATGCTGGCGCCGAGCGCCGGATCGCCGAGACGATCGAGGAGCTCTTCGGCCGCCGCCGACCAGGGCAGTGCCGACTCCTCGGTGGCATCGCCGCCGAAATGGGGGCAGAAGCGGGTGCTCGCTTCCTCGATCAGCGAGGCCGTGACCACCGTGTGGCCGCGCTCCTGGGCGAGGCGGAGAATGGCCAGCCGCACCATGCCGCGGGCGGTCTCCGGCACCCGCGCGAGTCTGTCCTCGGCTTCCCGGGTCCAGCTCACGGTCTTGCCGGCGAGAACGTCCATGGGCGGGCTGAACCGCGCCTCGCCGATCCACAGATGGCAGGGTGCGGTGAGGAGCAGGTTTTCCGTGGTCCCGCCGATGTCGAGTTCGGGATCGGCATGGATGCCGGTCTTGCCGAGCAGCACGAGGCTCGCACCGACTTCTTCGAGATAGGCGGCGATCGCCCGGTGCGGCTTGCCGTCGAGCAGCCGGGTCGCGAGCGTCGCGCCGCGTTCGGCGGCCAGTTCCCGGGCCACCTCCAGATGCGACTGGTAGATGCGGGCGATGCCGGCATCGATGATCTGCTCGTGCAGGGCCTCCTGTTCCTTGAAGCGGAACACCCGTCCCGCCTCCTCGCTGAGGCTGGCGGCGATCCGGTTGAAGGCCACGTAGTGGAAATAGGGATCGTAGGCGGCCACCGCATGGACCGGCGCATCCAGCCTGCGTCCGAGATCGAGGGCGGTGAGGAGGGCGCCGAAAGCGCGGGTCGAGCCGTCGAGCGCCACCACCAGCGGTCCCTCGCCGATGGCTCGGGCCGGATCGCGGATCACCAGCACGTCGATCGGGCTGCGGCGGACGACCCGCGAGCAGACGGTGCCGACGGCGGTACCGGGAACCGCGCCGAGACCGAGCGCGCCCATGGCCAGCAGATCGAACCCGCCGCTCCGGACGGCGTCCACGAGACGCCGGTAGTTCTTGCCCTCGGGGCTGAGACGCCGGAAGGGGACCGCCGCCGCCTCGCACACCCGGGCCGCATCATCGTGGTAGCTGTCGCTGATGATCCCGAGGCCACGGGTGATGAGATCGTCGTGGACGACCCGCTGACGTTCGAGTTCGTTCTCTTCGCGGTAGCGTTCGGGCAGCCCTCCTTCCATCTGACGGAAGCGGCGGTCGTGGAGCTTGGCGGCATAGGCGTGGATGCCGGTCACCGTGCCGGCCGCCGAAGCGGCGAGGCGGACCGCTTCCGCGAGTGCCCGGTTGGCATGATCGGAGGCGTCGAGGGCGACCAGGATACGCTTCAGCGGAACCGGTGCCGTCGCGGCCGCGTCACCGGACTCCAGCGGCCGGGGGTGTGTCTGCATGGCCATGCGCCGGAAATCCTCCCGAATTGCCGGCCGGGTTCACACCCGGCCGTCGTTCGCCGGTCGGACACAGCGGAAGCCGAAGAATTCGGCGACGGTGTCCGGATAGTCGAAAAGCCGTTCGTAGACCTTGGCCATGTGCGGCAGACCCTGGAAATGGCCGCCGCGCAGGAAGGCGCGGAAATCCTCCTCGCGGATCTTCTCGGGCACAGGACAGAAGCCCGTCTCGCAGGCGAATCCGGCGACGAACATGTCCGCCACCCATTCGGAGACGTTGCCGGCCATGTCGTAGACACCATACGGGCTCACATCGGCGGGATGGCTGCCGACGGCGGCCGGCAGTTCACCCTCCAGATAGGCGAGATCCGATCCGAAACCGTCGCCCCAGGGATAGAGACGGCCGTCCGTGCCGCGGGCGGCCTTTTCCCATTCGAGCTCGGTGGGCAATCGTTTGCCGCGCCACCGGCAGTAGGCTTCGGCATCGTCCCAGCTCACGCCGGTGACCGGCTGATCGGGCCGGCTGAAGGCCGGGTCGTCGGCGAACATCGGCGGCCGGTGGCCGGTCGCCTCGACGAACGCCATGTATTCGGCGTTGGTGACCTCGAACCGGTCGATCCAGAAGCCGTCGAGCTCGACCAGGACCGGCCCCGGCATGGCCGTCGGCGTCGGTCCGCCCAGGAGAACCGGCCCCGGCGGCACGTAGACCATCTCCCCCGGGTCGGGCGAGGAGCCGGCGGTGCCCGCCAGGAGCACCGCCAGCAGGGCGAAACGGGCCAGCCGTCGGCTCATCGGAACAGCCAGTAGCCGAAGAGCAGCAGCACCACCGCCGCGTTGACGGCGGCGCCGGCGAGGACGAACCCGTCGAAAAGGTTCGGCCGGCGCCTTCCTGCCGAGCCGCTCATGCCGACCTCAGTAGGAGAAGGAGGCTTCGACGGTGCCGCCGGCCGTCACCTCGATCTCGGCCTCCTTGTCGCCGAGACGACCGTGCCAGACCTTGAGGACGTATTTGCCGGGCGGCACGTTGTCGATGGTGAAGCCGCCATTCTCGTCGACGATCGCGAAATAGGGGTTCTTGGCGACGAACACCCAGCCGTGCATGAAGTTGTGGACGTCGCATTCCACCTTCATCGCCACGCCCCTGCGGAGCCGGATCTTTTTGGTGACGACGTTGCCCTGCTCGGACTGGCTGACGTTGATCACCGTCCGCCGCGCCCGGCCGATGATCTCGTAGGTGTGGATGTTGTGGGTCACCGGATCCGAATTGATCATGGCGAGCTTGCCGCCATTGGCCATCGCCTGCAGATAGGGAACGAAGGCGCAGGCCTTCTGGTCGATTTCGGCCGTCTTCAGCTCCTCGGGAAAGGGCTTTCCTTCCTCGACCTTCTCCAGATAGACGACCGCGTCGAGCAGGGCGTCGCCGTTGATCCGCACCCATTCGATGGGCCGTTCACCTTCACCGCAGACCGCCTGGTCCTTGGTGACGAGGAAGGGTTCGGCCTCGGGCTGGGCGTCGCCGGCCAGGACCCGGCCGGTGATCGTGCCGCCGTTGGTGATCTCGATTTCCTTGTACTTCTTGGCGATCGCCTGCGATCCGGAGGCGACGCCGAGGAGGCCGACCAGGCCGACCGTCAACAGCAGTTTCTTCATCGCCAGTTTCCCTCTCCTCTAGATGTGTAGGCCCCCCGTACCGCTCCGCTCCCCCGATGCCGGTTCCGGCCGGAACAGTTCCTCGGCGAGTTCGATCGCCGCCCGGCATCGGCTCCGTTCGGCGCCCGTCTCGAGATCCTCGAGCAGGCAGCGGGCGGCACCTGCCGCATCCGCTCGGCGCAGGAGCTGCCCCAGCCGCCGCCGGTAATAGCCTTCGAAACTGCTCGCCCGCCGCGCGAGTTCCGGAACCATCGCCGGGCCTTCGCCGGCCAGAAGCGCCTCGGCCGCGGCGAGCCGCACATTGGGCTCAGGATCGGTGAGGGCGGCGGTACAGGTGCGGGAAGCCTCCCCGCGTCGCCCCAGGGACCGCAGGGCTTCCGCCCGCACGAACGGATCGGCATCCTCCAGCGCCGCCCGCAGGGCTTCACCGGCGGCGATGTCGCCCGCGTCGCCGAGCGCTCGCACGGCCGCGAGGCGGGTGTCGCGATCGGTGGCGGCGCAGGCCGCACGGAGGGCTTCGCCCACCTCCGCCGGCAGCCGACCTTCGCGGGCGGCGATCCGGGTGAGGGAATCGGCGGCCGCGGCGGCGAGTTCGCGGTCCGGATCGGCCAGCACCGAGGCGAGGGCCACGGCCACCTCGTCACCCGACAGATCGCCCAGCAGTCGCGCCACCAGCCGCGGCACCTCCTCCTCGGCGGCGATCTCCGGTTCCGGTGCGACCCGTCGTTTGCGGGGACGGCGGTTCGCCAGGGCGAGGAACTCGAGATCCTCCTCGGTGAGCTCCACGCTTTCCCGAGCTTCCTGTTCGATCACCGGCGGCGGCTCACCGAGAATGGCCTCGAGCGTGGAGACCGGGTAGTCGCCCTTCGTCTCCGTGGTCGGCGTTTCGGAAACCGGCTCCTCGGCCGTCGGCGTTCCGGTTTCGGTCCCCTCGCTCCTTTCCCCTTCCGGCCCGCCTTCCCCGTCCGCTTCGGCCTCCGCTTCCGGCTGGGGCGGCGCTTCCTCTTCCGGTCCCCTCCCTCGCCCGAGGGCGCCGATCAGCAGGGCGCGGGCCTCTCCCGCGACGGGACTCTGTTCCCTGCCGGCCAGACCGGTGAGCAGGGAGAGGGCGGTGATCCGGACCGGTCTGCGGGGATCGCGGAGGTAGCGGGCCAGCAACGGTGCGGGGGGCGGGTCCAGTCGTGCGAGACATTCGATCGCGGCACAGCGCAGCGGCTCCGGCCGATCGGTGTCGGCGAGCTGTTCGGCGAGATCCTCGCGGGCGATGTCCGGCGCGCGGACGGCCAGCAGTTCGGCGGCCTTGGCCGCCACCGGCCCGTCCGGACCGCGCAGCTTGACGCGCAGCCGGCGAACGAGACGCGGCACGGTGAGACGGGGCGCCGCGAGCAAGGCCTCGAGAGCGGCGGCCTGCACCTCGCTGCTGCGATCGTCGAACAGCGCATCGAGATGTTCGCCGTGGAAACGGCCGCAGCGTCGGACGGCTTCCGCCCGGACCTCGGGAGCGGGATCCCGGAAAAGCCCGGCCAGCGAAGGGTGCTGGGGGTCTTTCTCGGCGAGTGCCGTCAGTGCCACCAGCCGTACTTCGGGATCGCGGTCCCGGAGCCCTTCGAGCAGCAGCCTCCGGGCATCCTCGTGGTCGGCACCGGCGATCGCCCGCATCACCCGGCGTCGTCGCCGGGGGTCGGGATCCCGGGCGAGTTCGGCGAGAGCCGCGAGTCCGGGACCGCCGAGACGGGCCAGCGCCCGCGTGCCGGGTTCCGAAAGATCCTGCCCCTCCTCGTCGCGCATCGCCGCCAGAATGTCGGCCGCGGCCTCCTCGGCACCCATTTCGGCCAGGGCTCCGATCGCTCGTGCCTGGACATCGAGCCAGTCGTCCCAGCCCTCGTTGACAAAGCCCTCCTCGTCCCAGACCACCCCGGCGTCGCGATTGCGCAGGAGGGCGCGCAGGAGCGGTATCGCCGGCGCGTGACGGAGGCGCGCGAGCCCGTCGATGGCCGCCAGCTTCACCGCTCCGCAAGGGTCGCGAACGAGACTCTCCTGGAGGGTGGCGCCGAGTTCGGGGCCGGCGAGGGCGGCCAGCGCCTCGGCGGCGTCGCTGCGGACATCCTCGTCCTCGTCCTCGAGGGCGGCGACGAGCGCCCGCGCGGCCTCGCTGGCGCCGATGCGGCCGAGCGCCTGGGCGGCCCAGCAGCGGCGCAGCTCGTCCTCGTCGCCCAGAAGCCGGCACATCGCCTCGATCACCGCCCGCCCGACCGCTTCCGGCGTCGCATCCGATGGGATTTTCTGCTTGCTTTCGATCACGGGCCCGGACCTGCCTGCATTCATGTCCACGAGACGGGCCCGCCATCCGACCGGAGCCGGATGGCGGGCCGTTCCCCTCAGGCGATGTCGCGCGGTGCGAAGCTCATCGAGCGGAAGCTGTGCTTGTAGGGCGACGCTCCCACCTTCTTGATGCGCCCGACGCCGATCTTGTAGTTGTAATTGCCGCTGATCCAATCGACCACGCGTCCCTCCAGCGCGTTCGCCGGCTGTTCGGTGTGCAGGAAGTCCATGTAGAGCACGCCCTTCTTGATCGCCGGCGTGACGATCGCCACCGCCGTGACCGCCGCTTTCGAGAGCTCGATGTAGCCGTTCTTCATCAGCCCGCTGAAGCGGTAGTCGTCGGCGTAGACGCCCAGGAGGGTCTCCTTCACGCTGGGGATGCGGTCGGAGTAGAGCATCACGTAGTCGCCGCTCTCGATGCCGCGGGCGGCGGCGTCCTCCGGATGGATTTCGACCCAGTTCTCGGGCCAGCGCTGGACGATGTACGGGCGACGGCGATCGTCGAACCCGGACTGCCAGCGTTCGTTGATGCGCCCCGAGGTGACCCACAGCTCGTCGCCCTTGGGGCTCATCCACTCCCAGTAGTCGGAGAACAGCGACCAGGGCGCCTTCTGCAGGTTGCACTTGCCGGTCTGGCTGTTGAAGCGCATCAGCTTCTTGTTGAACATGTTGGCGCCCGCCGGCCCGGTTTCGGGCAGCTCGCGGGTGGTGTCGTGCAACCGCTTGGTGCCCACCAGGGAGCCGTCCTCGAGCATGAACACCGGCCCCTGGATGCCGTCGGTACCGAACTCGGCCAGCTTCTGATGCAGGGTCTTGCCCTCGCGCTGGGCGGCGACCTTGATCATGAAGAAGTCCTTGCGCGAACCGCGGGAGAAGCGGGCCGCCTCCTCGGCCACCTCGTTGGTGTCCTTCCAGTCGAAGCCGTCGAAACCCATCCGCTTGGCGAGCTGGGCGATGATCCACCAGTCGGGCCGGGCCTCCCCGGGCGGATCGTAGAAGCGGTTGTAGACCCGGAGGCGTCGCTCGCCGTTGGCGCGCATGAAGGTGTCCTCACCCCAGGTCGCCGCCGGAAAGACGATGTCGGCGTAACGGTTGCCGATCGGATCGACCAGATAGATGTCCTGGTTGATCACCACCATGCCGCCGGAATCGGCCCGCGCCTTCAGCGTCTCGATGATCTCCTGCTTGTCGAAGGAGCGGATCTGATGGGGGTTGGCCACCACCAGTTCCTCGAACCGCTTGGCGATCGCCTGGGAGCCGCACATCGACTGGATCCAGGTGACACCGATGGCGTGGGCGAAGCGGGTGTGTCCCGCCATCAGCCAGGTGTCGGTGTCGAGGGCCCGACGTCGGCGTCCGGGAACCTTCATCGGCGACTTGTTGCGCGGATATTTGCCGCCCCGCTGGCCGCCCCGCTGATGGCCGCCGGCACGCCCCACCACCTGGCCGGGCCGGCCACCGGCGCCGCAAATGATGGCGAGAGCGGCGATGGCGTTGGTGTTGCCGGTGTTGTTCGACCAGTAGCCGCCCTTCTCGATCATCAGCGAGGTCTTGGGACGGCTGCCGTCGGCCCGCGGCTTGGCCATCCACTCCGCCGCGAGGCGGATCTTCTGTGGATCGACCTGGGCGATTGCCGCCGCCTTCTCCACCTCGAATTCGGGCTGCGCCAGCAGCCATTTCTTCCAGTCCTCGAACCCGTCGGTCTGGAAGAGCCCCCAGGTGGTCCGCCACTGCCAGGGGGTGTTGCGGGTTCCCTGGCCGAAGCCGGAGTTGGATTCCCACTTGTTGTTGACGAACTTGGCGATCCACTCCTTGTCCTGCCAGTCGTTCTCGACGATCACCCGGGCGATCGCCATCATCACCGGGAGATCGGTTCCCGGCGTGACGTCGATCCACATGCCGCCGTTCTTTTCCGCGTAGGCGACCCCGGCGGTCTTCCGCGGCACCAGGAAGATGGTCTTCTGACCGCGCTGGATGCCGGGCATGATCCACTGGGTGAAGAGGATGGTCTTGGTCTCGTAGGGATCGGTGCCGCAGATGAACAGCGTCTCCGCGTCCCGCCAGTCCTCGTAGGACGGTCCGAAATTGTCGAACCCGGCATCGCGGAAGCCCGGCGTGGAGGTGACGTCGGAGGGGGTGTCGTGGAAGGTGAAGTTCGCGGTGTTGATGTGCCGCAGGGCGAACTTGGTGATGGCGTAGGTGTTCTCGATGAACTGGTAGGAGTACATCTTGACGCCGTAGGCCAGCGGCCCGTGCTTCTCGATCACATGGCGGCCCACCTCGGCCGCGATGTCGAGGGCGAAATCCCAGGACACCGGCATCAGGGTGCCGTACATGCGCAGGAGCGGCGTCTTCAGCCGGTCACGGGTGGGAGTCTGCGGATTGTAGCATTTCTGCGCGATGCAGCCGCCCCGCAGGCTCGAATCTCCGTTGAGATTGACCGACTGGATGTCCTTGTCGGGGATGATCACCACATGATGCGGCTGCCCGTTGTGCAGCACGATGTTGTGCTGGTTGGGCGCCACCCAGGGACCCAGGGGATCGACCGGAAAGTCGACGCCGAAGGCGTTCTCCTCCTTTCTGGGGCCGCCTTCGCCGGCGATCACCGGCCAGCGGTAGACCTTGTAACCGCAGGCGACGACGCAGTAGTCGCAGACGGTGTCGATGACGTCCGCGCTCTTCGGAGGCAGGGGGACCTTGCTCTCGGGAATGTAATAGGGCGTTGCCATGCCGGCGTCCTCCTAGCCTTGGAGATTGTCGTAGCGGCCGAAGATCAGCCCGAAGATGCCGACCGCGTAGATCTCGTCGCCTTCGAGCTCGAGCAGGACCTGGGGCAGGCTCTGGTACGCCTGGCCCGAGATCAGGATGCCGTGCCGGGTGAGGTCGTAGGTCGACAGATGGAGTGGGCAGGGGCCCAGCGATTTGGTGGCCCCCTGATAGGTCTCCTGCAGCGGGCCGCCCTGATGGGTGCAGGTGTAGTTGAAGGCGACCACGTCGCGATCGGGACCGATGCCGCCGCCGGCGGGGACGCCGAGCTTGACCAGCATGGATTCCGCGTAGGCTCCGTCGTCGGGGTAGGTGAAATCGACCGGCACGTCCACCTCGAGCTCGCTGAGCTTGGCGATGTACTTGCGTTCGAACACCGCCACCCGTGCCGGCGCCTTCTGGGCCAGGGCGGTGCCGGCGTTGAGCACCACCATGGTGGTGAAGGTGGTGGCCCCCGAGGTCAGGAGAAAGTGGCGACGGGACATGGCGCAGGGACCGTGGCCGTCACCCTGCGCACCACGCTCCACGTCCAGTCCGGGGTTTCGATAGACGGTTGTCATGACCGGTTCCTCGTTCACTCGGTGATCGCCGGCAGGGGCGCGTAGTCGGGAAGCTTGGGGGGCGTGATCCGGATCTCCTCGCCGCTCAGCGATTCGAGGAACGCGACCAGATCCTCGACCTCCTCTTCGCTCAACCCGAGCGGCTTGATGAGTTCGCTCTTGGTCTCCATGAACTCGTTCTCGCCGCCTCCCGCGTTGTAGAACTCGACCACCTCCTGGAGATCCCAGAGGGCGCCGTTGTGCATGTAGGGGGCGGTGTAGAGGGTGTAACGCAGCGGCGCGGTGCGGAACTTCCCCTTGTCCGCCGGATTCTTCGTCCGATAGTAGAGCCCCGCATCGTCCTTGATGCTGCGGTACATCTCCTCGGTGACCCCCTTCGCGTACTGCTCGTAGCGGAAGGTGACCTGGGCGAGACCGTCCTCTTCCCACCGCGGCGCCGGCGGCACGCCGATGTTGTAGTATTTCTCGTCGGTCAGGAGCGCCCCGTTGTGGCACTGGGCGCAGCCGGCCTTGCCCTCGAACAGTTCGAGGCCGCGCACCTGCTGCTCGGTCAGCGCATCCTTGTTGCCCCGCATGTATTGGTCGAAGGGCGTATCGTTCTGGATCAGGGTGCGCTCGAAGGCGGCGATCGCCCGCCAGGCGTTGCCGATGGTCGGCCAGGGATCGCCGAACACCTCCCGGAACAGCCGGCGGTATTCGGGAATGAAGGCGAGCCGCGCCTCCATCATGTCGCTTTCGCCGTTGCCGGCGACGGCACCCTTGGCCGCGCTCGCCGCCTGCGCTTCGAGCGATCTGGAGGCGCCGGCCCAGAACAGCTTGCCGAGATAGGCGGCGTTCACCACCGTCTGGCTGTTCCGCCAGTGGACGGTTCCCGGGTAGCCGCGCGAGAAATCGTCGGAGAAGGCCCAGCCCTGGGCCGCCTCGTGACAGCTCGAACAGGCGATCGAGGCATCGCCGCCGAGGCGGGGGTCGAAGAACAGCATCTTGCCGAGTTCGACCTTCTCCGGAGTCTGCGGGTTGTCGGCCGGGACCGGCGGCGGACCGAGCGCCGCCAGCGGCGGATAGTCCTCGCCGGCCTCGACGGGCGGCACCGGTTGCAGCAGGGCGATGAGAGCCGCCGCCGAGAGAAGAAGAGTGGTCTTGCGCGTGATCATCGCTCGGCTCCTAGTTCGGGGTGTTCCGCCAGTCCTCGATCACCTCGTATTCGGTCGGAATCGGCTCGCTCCAGACGAACTCCGGCCCGTCGAGCGGTTCCCCGGAAAGCGCCAGCAGAAACGCGACGAGGTCGATCTGCTCCTGAGTGGAAAGTCCCAGGGGCTTGATGGCCGGATCCTTGTTGGGATCGGTGCCGCCACCCGCGTTGTAGAAGGCGACCACCTCCTCGAGCGTCTTGAACACGCCGTTGTGCATGTAGGGCGCGGTGTACTTGAGCTCCCTCAGGCTCGGGGTCATGAACTTGCCGATGTCCGAGCCGTCGGCCTTGTGGGTTTGGACATGGGCGCCGACGTCGCGGCGGATGTTCATGTAGTTCTCCACGCCCATGAACTTGGCGTAGGCGATGTAGGTGACGTGCCGCAGCGGATCGCGGAAGACGTCGAGATTCTCGGGCACGCCCAGATTGTGCGCCTTCTGATCGGTGAACAGTGGGCCGCTGTGGCACTGGGCGCAGCCGGCCTTGCCGGTGAACAGCTCGAAGCCCCGCCGGGCGGATTCGGACATCTGTCCGGTATCGAACGGCGCCCCGCGCGAGGTCAGGGTCTTCAGATACTCGGGAATGGCCTTGCGGGCACCGCCGTTGCTGGGCTCCCCCAGCCCGGCCTTCTCGAACATCTCGACATAGACCGGATCCTGCTTGAGCCGCTCCTGCATCAACCTCATGTCCATGTTCATGAAGTAGCTTTCCGTGATCATCTCACGGGTGACGTCGTTGAGGTTGGTGCCGATCCGGCCGTCGTGGAACCAGATCTTCTTGTAGGCGGTGTTGATCAGGGTCGGCGTGTTGCGGAACCCGTCCGAACCGGGATAGGCGGGCGACAGGGGAAGGTCGTTGGCGTAGCCGTACTTCGGCTGATGGCAGCTCGCACAGCTCAGCGCCGCGTCGCCGGAGAGGCGCTTGTCGAAGAACAGACGTTTGCCGAGCTCGGCCCTGGCGGTGTCGACTTCGAGCGGCTCCAGCGGACCGAACTCCTGGGCAGCCACGGCGGTCGCCCCCACCGCCATGCTCGCGGCCAAGGCCAGCGCGATGCCTCGCGGCAGGTTGACGGGGCGCCTTGCATTCATAGGATTAGCCTCCTCCTATGTCGGCACGGACCGCGGCACTCCGGGGCCAGGCCGTGCATCCTCGACGGCTGATGGCCGATCTACAGCCCGGGGGCGAGATTGCCGCCTTGACCCATGTCAAAGGTCCCGGCGCCGGCGCGTTCCGCGACCATGCGTCACGTGCCGCGGCCGGCGAAACGCCGCCGTTGGGAACGTACGCCGGCCATGAAGAGGAGGCCGGCGAGAAGGCCGACGAGACCGCTGGTGCCGTAGAGCCGGACCGGATCCTCCTCGGGCTCCAGCAGCAGCCAATACCAGCCGGTCAGGGTATGGCGGCTGCCGCTCTGTCCCGCCCAGCCGTCCCAGTTGGCGAAGGCGATCGGAATGTAGCGGCCCGCCTCGAAGCGGATGTCCCGCCCGTCCTGCGTCTCCAGCGGCCGGCGGAAGATCACCCGCCACTGGCCGTCGGCCCATTCGCCGCGCGCCGACAGGGCGCTGCTGTCCTCGCGGCGGCTCGGCGGTCCGTCGGGCCCGCGGGCATCGAGGATGACCGCCTCCTCCGCGGCCGGCGGCGTCTTCGAAGGTGCGCGCCAGTACCAGATGTTGACCGGGTTCTTGGGATCGCCGTGCCGGAACGAGGGTTTTTCGCTGGTGGTCGGGATCTCCACCGGGAACTGGACGGCGACCGCGTCCCGGGTGGGCTCGGTCTCCTCGTCCCGGTACCGGATCTCCAACGGATCGCCGGGTACCGAGTAGGTGCGGTCGTCGATGTCGAGACGCAGCGCCACGCTCTCCCCGTTGAACAGGGCCCGCACCGTGATCCGCTCGTTGAGCGAATGGAACAGGCGCTTTTCCTTGATCACGTTGGGTACCAGCGCGAAGGTGATGGCCGGGGCTTCGTCCCAGGCCGGATCGTCCGGATCCTCGGGCAGCGGTCCGTCGATGCGGCGGCCGCGGACCACCGTTTCGCCGGTGCTCAGCGGCACCGCCTCCTCGCGCAGGGTCATCACGTAGTTGGCGATGTCCCAGCGCTGCTGCTCGCTCATCTCGGTGGTGTGCTCGGGCATCGGCGTGCCGCGGATTCCGGCGCTGATGCGCTGGAACACGTCCTCCGCGTCCCGGGTCCAGCGCCAGGTGGAGGGGCGCGTGAGATTGCGCGGCCAGATGCGGTCGCCCCAGTCGTCCTCGAGCTTCTTGCCCGAGGTGATGTTGCCCCGACCCCGGGAACCGTGACACTGGACACAGGCCTTCTCGAAGAGCCGGCGGCCGCGGGCCAGGGATTCGGCGTCGGCCGGCACCGGCTCGCCGAGTTCGATGGGCGCGAGGCCGAGCTCCTCCGGCGTGTCCTCCGCCCACTCGCCGAACTCCTTGATGAGCTGGACGAGGGCGTCGATCTCCGGTTCCTTCAGCCGTTTGCCCCAGCCCGGCATGGAGGTGCCCGGCAGGCCTTCGCGGATCGTCTTCTTCAGATCCTCGTCGTACGGGAACTCGGAATCGGCGTGCGTCGTCTTGTACTTGAAGACCCCGAGCGTGAAATCGCGCGGCTTGGGATAGAGAAACTCCGCCACCGGCCCCTGGCCGTCACCGTCCCTGCCGTGGCACTGGGCGCAGTAGGTGAGATAGAGCTCTTCGGCCCGTTCCGCGCTCACCTTTCCGTCCTCCGCGGTCTCCGCCGGCGGCGCCGGTTCCGCCTCGCCGGCGGGGGGCTCCTCGACCGCCGCGGTTTCCGCGAGCTCCCAGGAGCGGGGCGCGAAACCGGTGTAGTCGTACAGGAAGAGGATCGCCTTCCAGACCTCCTCTTCCTCCAGCATTTCCTCCCAGACCGGCATCGCCGACAGCCAGGGGGCGCCTTCACGCGGCAGCCCCGGACCGCCGGTGGTGATCCGCCAGAAGACGTAGGATTCCTGGAGCTGGGCGATGGTGCCGACGTCGCGGAAGTTGGCCGGACGCGGATTGAAGCCGTAACCGAAGACGCCCTGGCCGTCGAGATCGTCGCCGTGGCAGTAGAGGCAGTTCTTGTAATAGATCTCGGCCCCTTCGGCCACCAGGGCGCGGTAGCCCTCGCTGCCCTCGGGGTTGGCCTCGCGCAGCGGGTTTCGGAGCTCCACCAGATCGAAGCTCTTGTCGTAGATGCGGATCGTCGTCGGCGGCGCCGGATGCACCGAGCGCAGTTCGACCGGCGCCTCGAAATTCGGCTCGGCCCAGGAATAGGCGAGGCCGGCGCTGCCGCCGACGACCAATAGCAGGGCGAGGAAGCGCAGCGGCCGCAGCCGCGGATGACCGAGCAGCAGCCGGAACGGCTCCATCAGCCGCTCGTAGGTGTGGTCGTCGAAGGTCGCCACCATCAGCACGCCGATCACCGCGAACACCATGAACTGCAGCAGCAGCGAGCGCGGCATCGGCGGTTGCAGGCCGTAGGCGAAGAAGAGGTAGAGAGCGAGAATGACGACCACCACCCAGAGGAGGGGATGGGCGAGAACGCGTCTCACGGCTTGGCCTCCCCGGCTTCGAGACCGGCCAGGTAGTCGAGCAGGAGTTCCAGTTCGCTGGCGCGCATCTGTTCGCCGAAATCCGTCGGCATGAGGCCGGGCTCGTAGCCGGGCGGAATCTCGGCGTCGGGATCGAGGATCGCCCGCCGCAGCGCCTCGCGGTCGAGCCGCGTGCCGATGCCGGCGAGGGGCGGTCCGACCTCGGCGCCCGATCCCAGCAGATCGTGGCAGGCGGCACAGGCGTATCGGTCGATCACCTCCTCGGCGGTCGTCGCCGGCCCTTCCTCCGCGGTCCCGGTGACCGGTTCGGCGGCGGCCACCTCCGTCTCGGCGGCGGGCAGCGGCACCGTCACCTCGACCCCCGCCCGATCCTGGAGAAAGGCGATCAGGGCGTCGATCTCCGCCGGGGTGAGGGAGACCGGCGGCGCATCCGCCCGCGGCATCGGGCTTTCCCGGTCCCGGGTGCCTTTCTTGCCGAAACCGGGGACCACGTAGGCCGAGGGATCGAGCATCGATTCCCGGAGATAGACCTCGAACGCCTCGGCCTCCTCGAGTCCCTCGGCCGCACCCCGGTAGGCGGGATCGGCGATCCGGCTGCGCAGCTCCTCACCGAGATCCATCCCCAGCAGATCGGGGGCGCGGCCGAGATTCTTGTGGCAGAGCGTACAGGCCCCCTTGCCCTCGAACAGCCGCTCGCCCCAGGCGATCTGTCCGGCCCGGTCGAGGCTGGCGGGTTCGATCTCCTCCTCGGCCGGCGGATTGCTCTGGACCTGGGGCAGGATGTTGGCGAACAGGGTGTAGGCCAGCAGGACGACCAGACTGAACAGGGTGACGCGCAGGAAGGTCATCGTCCGGTCTCCGCCGCCGGCGCCGCCTGGCGCGTCTCGCCGATTTGGCTGAGCCAGAAGATGAACACGATCACCGCCATGAAGACGAGGGTGATCACCGTGATGTAGTTGCCCACCTCGCCGATCGTCGGAATGTAGGCGTCCGGCGAACGGTCCTTCATGATCGTGTAGACGTGCCAGTAGGTGCGGATCGAGGAACGGATGTAGCCCATCAGCGCCATCAGCCAGGTGAAGGCCACCGGAAGGACGAACAGCGCGTATTGCGAGCGGGACGACATCCGGCCCCAGGCGATCGGCCGGGCCACCGCACCCCGGTACATGAAGGCCTCGATGAGGAGGACGAAGACGATCACCGACAGGGTGGAGACCACCTGCGGCACCGAGGCGCCGACCTTGTAGACGGTGGGGGTGATGTAGCCGTAGATGCCGGCGGCGACGATGTTGATCGCCGCCACCAGATAGAGGGCGGCGATCACGCAGTTGCCGATCCAGGCCCAGGGCACGGTCGGGGTGCGGCTCGCCCGCCGGAAGAGCTGGAAGGAGAGGAAGGTCGCCAGCAGCATCAGGTTCACGGCGGTGTTCTTGGCCGGCATGATGCCGAGCGGGCCGAGCAGCGGATGGCCGGTGCCGCCCATCGCCAGCACCTCCTGGGGCGTGAGGATCAGGGTGCGGGGCGTCACCCAGACGAGGAAACCGGCCACCAGCACGACCGCGATGTATTTCACCCAGGGAACGAAGCGCCGCCCGCCCTCGGTCCGCATCAGCCCGCACCAGAGGTAGTAGTTGGCGGCGAGCAGGATGGAGCCGATCAGCACCGCCTGGATGATGAACAGCCAGGCCAGCACACCGCCCATGGCGGTGATCCCCATCTGCTGGCTGTAGGCGTAGATCTCCGCCATCAGCCAGTAGCCGGCGAAGGGCAGGGGCAGGAAACCGAGGATGGCGATGAAATTGGCGGTGTAGCCCATCCAGTCGTAATGGGCCCGCTCCTCGGGTCTGTCGGTGGCCAGGAAGCGGTAGGCGGCATAGGCGCCGACGATGGCCCCGCCGTAGGCGATGTTGGCGAGGAACCGGTGCAGGTTGAGCGGGTTCCAGAGCGGTCCCTGCATCGCTGCCCAGACGGACCCGAGAGGGGTTCCGACCTCGTCGACGCCGGAGGGCGCCATCATGAAGGTGGCCCAGGAATTGGCGACGAACATCAGCGTCGTGCCGACGGCGTTGAGCAGGACGCCGATGGAAAGATGGATCCACTTGCGGTCGCCGTAACGCAGCGCGTTCCAGGTGTAGTAGTAGAGGTAGAGAAAGAAGCTCTCGAGAATGAACAGGAGCGCGTAGATCAGGACCTGGCCGTCGAACACCCGGAGCAGGTAGCCCATCAGCACCGGATAGAAGACGAACAGGGCCAGGGCGAGGGCGCCGCCGGTCAGGGCGGTGAAGGCGTAGGCGGCCATCGAGATCTTCATGAACTCGTGGGCCATGCGATCGTAGCGGTCGTCGCCCGTCAGCACGCCGGTGAGTTCGATCGCCACCACGAACATCGGCACCGCGAGCACGAAGGCGGCGAGGAAGAGATGCATCTGGGCCAGCGCCCAGACCACCGGCCTTCCGGTGACCCCGGCGATCCGCGGGTAGTCGGCGGCGGTGGGGGTGGGGGCGGGGCCGCCCGTGTCCTCGGCTCCGAGACCGAGATCCGGCAGGGCGACGGTCAGGGCGACCGTTCCCAGGGCGAGGAGGAGCGGTCGCCACCTCATGACAGGGGCATCAGGTTCCAGCCGACGGGCAGGCCCTGGGCCGTCATGAGCAGCCAGTCGACCGCGTAGAAATAGACCACCCAGCTCAAAAGGGCGAGCAGGAAGACCAGGGCCCGGGCCGCCATCGCGTACTCCTCCTAATCGCCGATCGCACCGGCCGGGACGCCGTGCCGGTAGATCAGGAACCACCAGAAGAAGACCAGCACGGCCGCCAGGGTGACGGCGAAGATCCAGGGGCCGTAGCGGGCCCGCCGGTGGGGCTGGTTCATCGCCCGCACCTCCCGTTCGCCCGGCGGCCGGCGTTCACCCGCAGCGCTCCGCGATCGCCGCCCGCAGCCGCGCCAGATAGGCGGCCTCGCTCTCCTCGGCGCCCCGGGGAACGAGGTAGACGAGTTTGGCGGCGACGGCGTAATCCCGGGTCGGTTCCCCGGCCGCCGGTTCGCGTTCCCGCAGAAGGCGGGCGATCCGCTGCAGGGTCTCCTCCCGCTCGCCGCAGTAGCGCGGCAGCGAAACCCGATCGGCATACCATTCGGCCGCCGCGAACAGGCTCCGCAGCAGGGCGAAGGTGATCAGCAGAACGGCGATGACGCGCAATCCCGACATCCCGCGGCAACTCGCTGGCCTCCCGGACTTCCTCTTCGCTGGCGCCGGTTGTGGTCGGCCCCGCGACAATGTGGGCCGCTCCGGGGGCGTTCCTTGACTTGGGTCAATCGTCGCCGGCTCGGCCGCCGGCTGACGGCCCGGCTAACGGCGATGTGAACAGACGCGGGGAAATGGGATCAGGGTCTCGGTCTGGCTGGGGCGGCAGGATTCGAACCTGCGAATGCTGGAACCAAAATCCAGTGCCTTACCACTTGGCGACGCCCCATCGCGCGAGCGGAAAATACGGGGCCGGAACGGCGCTTTCAACCATCGCCCGGAACCACCGCGACGGGGCTGCCGATCGCGAGATCGAGCAGCCGACCGGCATGGCCGCGGGCGACCGCGATTTCGACGAGACCGGCGCTGTTGACGTACCAGAAGGGCGTTCCTTCGGCGACCGCGTCGAAGATCGCCGCCCGGTGCAGGCGGCGACCGCCGGCCTCGAGCAGGGCGTCGGCGGGGAGAGCCGCGCCGCGCAGCCCGGTCATGGCGTTGCCGTAGGCGTCCAGATAGACGATCGTCGCCCAGTCGTCCGGCCAGTCGGGGAAGCGGGTGGGCGGTGCCGGACGCAGCCCCCGGCGGTCGCCGCGGGCGAGGCGTGCGGCCACCGGTGCGAACAGGTCGCGGCCGTGAAAGCTCGCCGAAAGCGCCGCCGGCTGCCAGTCGATGACGAAGCTGCGGAGCCGTGCGGCGCGGCGGATCACGAGCTCGAACAGACCGTTGTCGGGCCCGACGAACCAGCGGCCGTCGGCCTCCAGGGCCAGCGGCAGACGGTCGCCGCCGACACCGGGATCGACCACCGCGAGGCAGACGTCCCCGACCGCGAAGCGGCGGGCCAGCGCCGCCAGCAGATAGGCCGCCGGACGGGGCGCGAACGCCGGAGCGTCGGCCATCAGGCGGATGCGCGGGATCTCCGGTGCCAGGCGGGCGAGTACCGCTTCCATCTCCCCGAGATAGGGGCCGGAGGTGCCGAAATCGGTGAACATCAGGATCACCGTCGTGTCTCCACCGTGCCGTGGACGATCCACCAGGCCGGGCGATCGGCGGCGATCCGGGCCGCCGCGGCGGCCGCCGCCGTGGGTCGGGCGAACAGCCCCCAGCAGGTGGCCCCGCTGCCCGACATCCTGGCGACGAGGCAGTCGGGCTCGTTCCGGAGGCGGGTGAGCACCTCGGCGATCACCGGCCGCAGATCGCAGGCCGCGGCTTCGAGATCGTTGCGCCCCCGCGACAGCCATTCGGCGAACAGGGGCAGAGTGCTGGCGGCCGGCAGCGGCGGGCGGGCGTGGGTGCTGGCGGAAGCGCCCCGCAAGGCGGCGAAGACCGTGGCCGTCGGCAGTTCCACCCCCGGATTGACCAGCACCAGCGGGAGCTCCGGGAGTCCGCGCACCGGATCGATCCGCTCGCCCCGGCCCCGCATCCGCGCGCTGTGGGCGTAGAGGCAGACCGGCACGTCGGCGCCGAGGCCGGCGGCCAGCTCGAGGAGCTGAACGAGGTCGAGATCGAGCTCCCAGAGCCGGACCAGACCGCGCAGGGCGGCGGCGGCGTCGGTCGAGCCGCCGCCGAGGCCGGCGGCCGGCGGAAGGTGCTTTTCGAGGCGCAGCCGGGCGCCGGCCGCGACACCCGTCCAGGAGGCGAGATCGCGCGCCGCCCGCAGCACCAGATTGGCTTCGCCGTGCGGCACCGAGGTGGCGAACGGTCCGGTGACCTCGAGCTCGAGTCCGTCCGCCGGCGTCAGGGTCAGCCGGTCGGCCACCGGGCCGAACACCACGAGGCTGTCGAGTTCGTGATAGCCGTCCTCGCGCCGGCCGCGCAGGTAGAGATCGAGATTGATCTTGGCGGCGGCGCGTTCCGCCAGCACGGCGTCAGCCACGATGCGGGTCGGTCTCCTCGAGGCCCGAGCGGAGCTTGCGCCGGATCTCGCCGACCAGCTCCTCCTCCTCGGGTTCGAGGGTGAGGGCGCGTCGCCACTGGAAACGGGCTTCACGGATCCGGCCCACCCGCCAGTAGGCGTCACCCAGATGGTCGTTGATCACCGGATCGCCCGGCTCCAGCTCCACCGCCCGTTCGAGATACTCCACCGCCTTGTCGTAGTCTCCGAGGCGGTAGTAGGCCCAGCCCAGGCTGTCGACGATGAAGCCGTCGTTGGGACGGAGCTCCACCGCGCGGTGGAGCATGTCCTTGGCCCGCTCGAGCTCGAGTCCCTGATCGACCCAGCTGTAGCCCAGGTAGTTGAGCACGAACGGCTGATCCGGCTGCAGTTCGAGGGCTCGCAGGAAGGCCTTCTCGGCCTCCGGCCAGCGATCGGTGCGCTCGAGGGTGATCCCGTGGACGTAGAACAGCCGCCAGTATCGCGGCGTGACCTCGGAAAGCCGCGCGATGGCCTCGCGATAGGCCGCTTCGGCGCGGGCATAGTCCTCGTCGCGACGGAACAGATCGCCCAGCGCCACGAGCGCGTCGATCCGGGTCGGATCCTCCCGCGCCATCCGGCGGAGTAGACGAACCGCCTCCGTCCTGTCGCCGGCCTCCACCAGCGCATCGGCCTCCAGCAGCCGGGCCCGCCAGGCCCAGGGGGAGTCCGGCGGGATCCGGGACAGCGCCTCCACCGCCAGCGCCGGCTGCTCGCGGGCCAGGGCGAGGCGGGCGATCAGGAACCAGGCCTCGTCGAGTTCGGACCGGATGAAGGTGGCGAGGCGGGCGAGGACGAGGCTGCGTTCGTCGATGTTCTGATCCTGGAGTGCCTGGGCGAGGCCGAGCAGCACATCGGCCATGCCGCCTTCCGGATCGGCGAAGGGCGGTCCTACCTCGCCGCCGGCCGAGAGTCGTCGCTCGAGCGCCGCGAGCCGGGGGTTGTCCGATCGGTCTAAGTCCTGATCGCGCAGCAGAGCGAGCGCCTCCTCGCTCCTCCCCGTCTCCTGCAGGGCGTAGGCCAGGGCCTGGACCATCCGGGTCGGCGCGATCTCGCCGGGGCGGACGTGCTCCCGGAGCAGGGTCACCGCCTCCGTGAAGTTCCCGGCGAGGATCAGCATCATCGCCCGGTGGTAGGCGTGGAGGCGGATCAGACCCTCGCCCCGATCCTCCTCCTCCAGCCGGTCGAGCGCCGCATGCGCGCCCTCGCCGGCATAGGTCGCCCAGGCGAGGAGCATCGGCCGGGCCATGCCGAGGACGCCGCGGCGGCCGATCTTCTCCAGATGCGCGCGCGCTCGCGACCAGGCGCCGCGGCGCAGCGCATCGATGGCGAGCACCATGTGCACTTCCGACAGCCTCGGGCCGAGCTCGACCAGCTCGCGGGCCGAAACGAGCGCGTCCTCGAAGCGGCCGGTCTCGATTTCCAGGATGAAGACACGACGCCGCAGTTCGAGGTCGTCCGGCTGTTCGGCGAGGGCCTGGCGGTAGAACCGGAGCGCGGTCGCGTAATCGCCTTCCTGGAGGGCGAAGCGTCCGGCGAGATAGGCCCCCGCCGTCCCGCTCTCCTCGAGCCGGATCGGCGCCGCGATCCGGGCATCGGCCAAGGGATCGAAGGGATAGCCGGGGGCGGTGCAGGCGGCCAGGCCCAGCCCGCCGATCAGGAGGCTGCTGCGAAGGGCGGCGAAAACCGGCGGCATGCGCCGCAACCGGAAGGCCATCGGCAAGGTCCAAGCCTGGAAGACGGCTGCGCCCGTCCCACCCCCTCTTGACGGAGCCGGAACGACACCCCAAACAAAGCCCGCCGCGGCGACAGGGCCGCGGTCGGCGGTTCCTGCCGTGGGCGGATTCTCGGAGCGCATCCTATGCTGAAAACGTCTCAGAGCAAGAACGATCCATCGGCGCGCGGGCCAGCGCAGCAGCTGAAGACTTTCGAAGGCAAGAAGGTCAAGCCTACGCTCTACGTCGGAACCGCCGTGGGCCACGGGCGATACATAGCCGCGCAGGACGAGAGCGGCAAGCTCGTCTGCGACCGCGACGGCAGGCCGATTCCCTACCGGGAAATCTGAGCCGTTCCGCATCCCCCACACTCCGCCCGGCCCCGCCGGCCCCGTCCCTCCGAAACCTCCGGGCCCCATGGTACCCCATGACGTAGGGTAGAGTAACTGGCGCTTGCGTTAACGATCGGTTAAAAGTACCACTACGGACGTGGAATAAATCCGGCCGTTTCCGGTCACCTGTCCGGAGACGGTTCTGGGGGAAGAAACGGCATGGAGGGAGCCGCCGGCAAATCCACCGTCCGGCCCGGAACGCGGGCGGTGGCCGCATGGCTCGAATGGTACGCACTCGCCGGGGTCGACTGCTGCCTGGGGGAACCCCGTGCACCGGCGAGCTCGCCCGCGAGCGTCACCGGACGGGACGAGGCGCCGACCCCCGTCCCCGCGCCGGCCCCGGTCGCCGCGGATCTCTTCGGCGAACCGGTCCGACCGCGGGGGGCGCTCGCCGACGCCCGGGAGCTGGCCCGTTCCTGCCGCACGCTCGAGGAGCTGAAGACCGCGCTCGAGAGCTTCGACGGCTGCGCCCTCGAGCAGACCGCGACCCGGCTCTGTTTCGCCGACGGCAGTCCGGAAGCCCCGCTGATGCTGATCGGCGAGGCACCCGGTGCCGAGGAAGATCGGCGGGGGCTTCCGTTCGTCGGCCCCAGCGGCAGGCTCCTCGACCGCATCCTCGCCTGGATCGGGTTCGACCGCCGGAGCGTCTGGATCACCAACGCGATCTTCTGGCGCCCCCCGGGCAACCGCTCGCCGACCACCGCGGAACTCGCGATCTGCCAGCCGTTCCTGGAGCGTCAGATCGAACTCCTGCGTCCGGAACTGATCCTGTTTCTCGGCGGCATCGCCGCCCGCGGTCTGCTCGGGGTGGGGGAAGGGGTGACGCGTCTGCGGGGGCGCGAATTCCTCTATCGCCCCGGAGGGGCGGCGCGCGCGATCCCGGCGATGGTCACCTTTCATCCGGCCTATCTGCTGCGTCAGCCGGCGCAGAAACGTCTCGTATGGCGGGATTTCCTGAGGGTGCGCGTGCGCCTCGAGGAGCTCGCACCCGCGCGTCTGCCGGCGGTGGGGTCGGCGGGAGACGCCGTCGTGTCGAAACCACGAACGGGTGGAACATGAAGGCGGAACCGGGCGCCTCCCGGGCGCGGTCGGTGCTGTTGCTGATCTCGTTCCTGCTGGGGCTGGCGTCGACGACCGGCACCGCCCCGGCCGCCGAGGTGACGGGTACGCGGCTCGCACGGCTGGAGCCGTTCCCGGAACCTCCGGCGGTGCTCGATCGTCTGCCACGCCCGCTTTCGCGGCGCGACGCCGAGCTCTACCGGCGCATCTTCGCGGTCCAGGAGCAGGGGCGGTGGAAGGAGGCCGACCGGCTGATCGGACAGCTCCGCAGCGAGCTGCTAATGGGGCACGTGCTGGCCCAGCGGTATCTCCACCCCACCGCCTATCGCTCGCGCTACGACGAATTGCGGGCATGGCTCGCGAAATACGCCGATCTGCCGGAGGCCTCCCGCATCTACCGGCTGGCCGTCAAGCGCCGTCCGGCGGGGGCGCCGGCGCCGGCTCGCCCGGTCAACGGCTATCTCGGGGGCGCCGGCCAGGATCTGCTGGACCCCGGCCGGGAGGCGCTGGGCGACGCCGAGCTTTCGCCGCAGGCGCGACGGTGGCTGCGTCGGATCTCCCGGGCCGTCTCGGCGGGACGGACGAGCCGGGCGGCGAAGCTGCTCGAGGAGGCCTCGCGGGTGCACGGAGGTGATCCGCTGCTGCGCGACCGGGCGGCATGGATCGTCGCCCGCGGCCATCTCGCCGACGGCAGGGATCGTGAAGCCTATCGACTGGCGGCCGCGGCCGCGGAACGTTCGGGCGAGGCGCTGCCGGGTCTGCACTGGGTCGCCGGGCTGGCGGCCTGGCGGCTCGGTGATCGGGCGGCGGCGGCCGCTCATTTCGCCGCCCTGGCGACGCACGATCTGGCCCGGCGGGAAGGCAAGGCGGCGGCCGCCTTCTGGGCGGCGCGGGCCTACATGGTCACCGGCCGGCCGCAGCTCGCGGCCCGCTTCCTGCGGCTCGGCGCCTCCGCCAGCGACGGCTTCTACGGCCTCGTCGCCCAGGCCATGCTCGGCGAGCCCATCCGGTTCGACTGGGAGGAGCAGGGCCTTCGCGACGAGCTCGTTTCGCTGCTGATCCGCTTTCCGGGCTCGCGCCGGGCGCTGGCTCTGGCCCAGGTCGGCCAGCCGCGGCTGGCCGAGGCGGAGATCCGCAAGCTCGCGGCCCGTGCGCGGCCGCGGCTGCTGCGTGCCCTGGCGGCGTTGGCCGAAAGCGTCGGGCTGCCGGCGGCGCAGATGCGGGTCGCACAGCGGCTGCGTCTGATCGACGGTCGCCGCCACGACGGGGCGATGTTCCCGATCCCGGCCTGGCGTCCCGAGGGCGGCTATCGCATCGATCGCGCGCTGCTGTTCGCCCTCGCCCGCGCCGAGAGCGGGTTCGATCCCGATGCCCGGAGCGCGCGCGGTGCCCTGGGGCTGATGCAGATCATGCCCGCGACCGCACGGCGGGTCGCCCGCGACGGCGGCATCGCCTACACGGGTGATCGCGAGCTGCGGGATCCGGTCAAGAATCTGACGATCGGCCAGGCGTACGTGGAACGGCTGCTGGGTCTGGAACCCAGCGGGCGCAGCCTCATCCATCTGGCGCTCGCTTACAACGCCGGCCTCGCGCGGCTGCAACGCTGGGACAAGCGCCTCGGCCGGTTCGCCGCCGACGATCCGCTGCTGTATCTCGAAAGCGTGCCCGTCCCCGAATCCCGTCTCTATGTCAAGAAGGTGCTGGCCAACCTCTGGGCCTACCGCATCCGGCTCGGCCAGGAGGTTCCCTCTCTGGAAGCGCTGGCCGCCAACGCCTGGCCCGTGTACGTTCCGCTCGAAGCGCAGGAGAACTGGCGCGATGCCCGGGCGAATTGACGACAGCATCCCCTTCCGGCCGCTGCGGATCGCCGTGCTCACCGTCTCCGACACCCGCGATGCGACCAGCGACCGCTCGGGCGACATCCTCGTCGAGCGCCTGCGCGGGGCGGGGCACGTTCTCGCCGACCGGGCCATCGTCCGCGACGAGGTGGAGGAGATCGCAGCGCGGCTGCGGGCCTGGGCCGAAGATCCGGAGATCGAGGTGGTCCTGACGACGGGAGGGACCGGCGTGACGGGACGCGACGTCACCCCGGAAGCCTTGGCTCAGGTGGTCGAAAAGCGCATTCCCGGCTTCGGCGAACTGTTCCGGTGGCTGTCCTACGCCAAGATCGGGACCTCGACGATCCAGTCGCGCGCCGATGCCGGTGTCCTCGAAGGCACCTACATCTTCTGTCTCCCGGGCTCGCCGGGCGCCTGCCGCGACGCCTGGGACGGGATTCTCGCGACCCAGCTCGACATCCGCTACCGACCCTGCAACTTCGCCGAAATGATGCCGCGGCTGCGGGAGCACGAGAGTCGCGGCTGACCGGTCAGAACCGGATGTCGGCGCTCAGGGTCAGGATGTCGATGCTGTTCTCGTAGGAGGCGTCGAGCTCGGCGCGGAAGGTGTTGCCGGCGCCGGCGGTGTCCAGCCGCACTTCCGAATCGTCGACGAAGATGTGGGTGTAGCCGATACTCAGCTCGAACCAGGAACTGGGTGTCCAGGTCAGCCCCGCCGCCAGCCAGAAACGATCGTTGCCGGGAATCCGCGGTGTGCGGTACCGGGTCCGGATGGGCGTCTCGTCGTAGGCCACCCCGAAGCGGAAGACCAGATCCTCGCGCGGCCGGTAGGTCGCCCCGACGGCGTAGAACCAGCTCCCCTTCCATTCTTCCTCGGTGACGCTGTCCGCCTCCGAGGGGTTGTCGAACTCGACCCGGAGCTCGTCGAACACGTTCCAGTCGGTGTACATGACGTCGGCCATCACCGCCCACTGTGCATCGACCTCCTGATAGATGCCGAAGGCCACGCTTTGCGGCGTCGTCAGACGGGCGGAGGCGCCGGTATCGACGAAGCGGCCGGTGGCCGCCGAGAGGGCGGCGCCGATGCCCGCGCTGTCGAGGGTGAAATCGACATCGCCCCGGAGATTGTGCTCGATCTCGGAGCGATAGCCGATCCCCAGGCGGGTGCCCTTCCGGGGCTCGAGGATGGCTCCCAGGGTGAAGCCGTAGCCCCAGTCGTTCCCCTCGAGGCGGCTGCGGCCGTCCTGGGCGGCGGGCACCGAACCGGGAATGCCGGCCGCCGCCCCGATGGAGCCGAAATCGACCGCGTTGGTGAGCTTCGCTTCGACGTACTGGATCTGGGCGCCGAGACCGAGGCTGAGCCAGGGCAGCGGACGTGCCGCCACGGTCGGGGCGATGTTGACGGTCAGGAGCTTCGAATCGATCGCGTGATAGCGGCCCACCCAATTGTCGGGATAGTTCGTCTCCAGCCCGAACGGGACGGTCAGCGCCAGACCGAAGCGCCACACCTCGTCGAGCGCGTAGGTCGTGTAGAAGGCGGGAACGGTTTCATCGGCGGCGATATCGCCTTTGCTCGTGCGGCCGCCCACGGGGGTGCCGGAGACCGTCGTCGCACGCGCATCCTCGAGCCGGGCCCGCGGTGCGATCCGGCTGAGCACGAGCTGGACCTGCGCGCCGTCCTGATAACCGAGGGCCGCCGGATTGAAGAACATGAAGCTCGGGTCCTCGGCGGCGGCGGTGGCGCCGGCGAAGGCGTTGCCGAGGGCGGTCGCCGACTGCTCCTTGAGGGCGAAGCCGGCGGCCTCCGTCTCCCCGACCGCACCGAAGACCGAACCCGCGAGCAGGACGGCGGCGAGAACACTCTGGCTTTGTCGCATCCGATGGCCTCCCGATGGAGACGTGGCACTCCCTGCCCCCCTTTCCGCCGCGAGGATTATCGACCGCCACGGGTCGTCGCTAGTGCGCGGGTGCTACACTCGCCGGCGGAGTTGCCGGACTGCGACCTTCCGGCTCGATCGACCGCATTGAATCCGACCTTCGCAATACCCATCATGACGGGCGGACGCGGTGCTCCGCAGGGGATCGAGCAGATGGCGAGATCACACCATCGAGGAGAACGCCATCCGGCGCTCGCGATCCTGTGCGCGGTGGTCTTGCTGATCCTGGGTTTCGCTCCGGTCGGCCCCGTCGAAGCCGCCGAGTCGATCCACGGCCAGCCGTCCGGCATCGCGATCCTGCACGAACAGCCGGGAGAGGTGTGCGGACACGACTGTTCCGGGGCTCTGCTGCCCTGCGCCCAGCACGCTTCCTGTTCGCTCGTCGCCTTGCCGGCTCTCGAACCCGGGCTCGCGAACCCTGTGGCGGTGGCGGGTCCGGGGCGTGCCGACCGGACACTAGAGCCCCACTTTCCGACCGTCCTGCTTCATCCCCCCGACAGGCTCCGGATCTGATCCGGTAGCGCCGCTTCCGCGGGGAGCGGCTCCGTTCGCGGACCCGTGACCGGATGTCCCGGGTTCCGAGGTTTCGCAATCGAGGGGGTAGTGAAGATGAACACCGAAAGCCGTGCAATTTCGACTTTCCGCAAGATCGGCCGACGTACCGTGTCGGGGGTCGCGAGGTTCGCCGTCGGGACCGCGCTCCTCGTCGCCGCCAGCAGCGCTGCGCTCGCCCACGGTCCGGGCCAGGGGCCGGGTTACGGCATGGGTCCGGGCATGATGATGGGCCCGTGGGGAGGCCGGGATTTCGGCACGGGTCCCGGCATGATGGCTCCCTGGCGCGGCCAGGGAGGCGGCTTCGGCGGCTGTCCCGGAGCGACGACGGGCCCGCGTGGCGGCCCGGGATTCGGCATGGGGCCCGGGATGATGATGGGTCCGATGATGGGTCCCTGGGGTGGTCAGGGATTCGGTACGGGTCCCGGCATGATGATGGGTCCGATGATGGGTCCCCGGGGTGGCCAGGGATTCGGCATGGGGCCCGGGATGATGATGGGGCCCCAGGGTGACCAGGGCATGATGGCACCGCGCGGCGGCCAGGGCACGATGGGTCCGAAGAGCCGGCTGCCGGCTCGGGACCTGACCATCGAGGATGTCCGCGCCCGGCTGGAGAACTGGCTCGCCCACATGGGTAATCCGCGGCTCGAGGTCGGCGAGATCAAGGAGCTCGACGAAGACAGCTTCGTCGCCGACATCGTCACCAAGGAGGGCAAGGTGCTGGTCGATCGCTTTCGCATCGATCGCCACACGGGCGCCATGGAGCGGGTCGGCTGAGCCCGGCGTTCACGTGGATCCAGGGAAGGGCGGCGCCGCCGCGGGCGACCGGTGCCGCCCTTCTTTTCCTCAACCTTCTATGTCCCGGAAGACATCATGGCGAAAACTGGTTCGGGTTCGTCGGGGAAACGCGGCCTGGTGCTCGGCGCCATCCTCCTGCTCGCGGCCGGCACCTTCGGCCTCAGCCGGTGGTGGGACGGCGGCAGCCGGGCCGCGCTCGTCGACGTCGAGGTGCCGACGCTCTCGCGACTCGCCCGCAAGGGCGAGGTGGCGTTCGAGGCCAACTGTGCGAGCTGTCACGGACAGAACGGCGCCGGCACGGACAAGGGGCCGCCCCTGATCTACGACACCTACAATCCGGGTCACCACGACGACGGGGCCTTCGTCAGGGCGGCCCGCTTCGGGGTACCGCAGCACCACTGGCGTTTCGGCAACATGCCGCCGCAGCCGCAGGTGACCGACCGGGAACTCGTGGCCATCATCCGATACGTCCGCGAACTTCAGGAAGCCAACGGGATCTTCTACAAGCCGCACATCATGCAGTGAGTGCGGTATCCGGTGCGTGCGGCGGTGCCGCACCGATCGAGCGAGAGGAGGAGAAGGCGATGGCCTACAGCATGGACAAGACGATTTCGGGTCGGGGATTCGAGGATGTCGTCGACCGCACCCGCGAAGCTCTGCAGGCGGAGGGGTTCGGGGTGCTCACCGAGATCGACGTCAAGGCGACCCTGAAGAAGAAGCTCGATGTCGACGTCGCCCCGTATCTCATTCTCGGCGCCTGCAACCCGCCCTTGGCCCACAAGGTGCTCCAGCTCGAGCCGCGGATCGGGGTGCTGCTGCCCTGCAATGTGGTGGTGCGGGAGCTCGACGACGGCAGCATCGAGGTGTCGGCGATGGATCCGGCGGCCGCCATGCAGGTGGTGGACAATCCGGCGGTCCACGAGGTGGCGGCCGAGGTGCGCGACCGGTTGGCCCGGGTCATGGCGGCGATCTGAGGCCCGTCATGCGCATCCCGCCGCGGCCGGTCGCCGACTGCCCCTGGTATCTGCGGCCTTTCTTCTGGAACCAGAAACGGAAATACGGGGAGGTGTTGCAGGCGGCGCTGCTGTGGGCCAGGGCGCCGCGGCTGTTCCTCGGTGTCGCCCTGCTCTACGGGATGATCGATCGGCGTTCCTCGCCGATCGATCCCGCCCTGCGCTCGCTGCTGACGGTGCGCATCTCGCAGATCAACCACTGCCCCTTCTGCGTCGACATCAATTCCATGACCCTGATGAAGCGGGGCGTTTCCGAGGAAAAGGTGCAGGCATTGGTGGACTGGCGGGAAAGCCCGTTGTTCGATGCGCGCGAGCGGGCCGCGCTCGCCTACGCGGAGGCGGTGACCGTGACCGACGCCGAAGTCGGCGACGAACTCTTCGCCGAGCTCCGACGCCATTTCGACGAGGACGCCATCGTCGAGCTGACCGGCCTCGTCGCCTTCCAGAACCTCTCGAGCAAGTTCAATGCGGCGCTCGAGGTTCCGCCCCAGGGCTTCTGTCGGTTGCCATCGGCGCCGGATGCCGGTGCGGTGGCCGAAAAAGCCGGGGGGTCCCCTTGAGCTTCCAGTTACTGGAATGGCCATATCGGGCACGATTGTGGTACCGGAGAAGCTCCGCTGAACCCGGACGATCGGTGATGCGACGGATGTCGGAAGGCGAATGCGGCAGGCAGGGCGGAAGGCGGAACGGTCCGCTGCGGCTGCTCGTGGCCGCGGCGGCGCTGCTGCTTCTCGTCTTCGCTTCGCTGTCCGGTCCGGAAAACTCTTCGGCCGCCACGCCATCGGCCGAGGTGTCGGCCGGCGATTTCCTGCCGCCCTCGGGTTCGATGCCGGACGGCTTCGATGAGGAATGCGCCGTGCATCTCGCGGTGTGCGGCGCCATGCTGCAGAGTGCCGCATCCGTTTCCGAATTGATCGGGGTGGCGCGCACCGTCGACCGGATCGTACTCCTCCCCGGCTCCGGCAGGGCGCCGGAACGCATCCCGCCACCCCCGAAACACCACTCCTGAACGGCATCGCCGGCTCGCGGGCGAGTGTTCGGCGCGAGCGCAATTCCACCGGACCGGCGGAGCGGCCGTCACCGGTGGCGATCGCGGGAGTGGGTTCGTGGACAGCTTTCTCACCATCCTCCTCCGGGACGGCGTTTTCTCCCTCCCGGTTCGTCCCGGTCGCGGGCGCCATGATCGGTACCGTGTGGACGAGCGGCGGGGAAAACCGGCGGAGGAGGTGGATCCGGTCGGCGGGCGAAGAGTTCGGACGGCAACGGCCATCACGGAGGATTCCCATGTCTAGTGCGACTGCGATCGATTACCGGGCGGTCGGCGAAGACCGTCGCGGACCGCGGATTCCGCTGCTGGCCACGGGCCTCGCTCTCGGCAGCTTTCTCGCCGTCACCTTCTCGCTCTGCGTGGCGTTCGGCCTGCTGTTCCCGGAGCTCGCCATGTATCCGAGCTGGGCGCCCCTGCTGCCGGGCTTCACCTGGCTGAGCTGGCGGAGCTTCCTGCTCGGGCTGGTGGAAAGCTTCGCCTACGGCTTCTACGTCGCCCTGGTCTTCGGACCGCTGTTCAACTTCTTCGCGAGGCGCCTGCCGTGACCGGAGCCCGAGCACCGAACCCGGCGGGCGTCGACCCGTTCTCCCTGGTATCGTATCTGCGGGACGTCTTCGCGCGCAGCATCCTGTTCATGGACACGCTGCGCGAACGGGCCGACATCATGATCGCCCACGAGCGTGCGGGTAAACCGCCGCTGCTCGACTTCGACTACGAGATGATTCTCGATGCGCGCCGCTTCGAAGAGCCGGCGAACTATGCGCTGCTCTACATCACGCGCATCGACGATCGTTGCATAGAGGACCGTCTCGATGCGGAGAAGGCACCGGTCATCGTGGTCGATCCCCGCGCCGGTCACGGGCCCGGAATCGGCGGCTTCAAACGCGATTCGGAAGTCGGCATCGCGCTGCGCGAGGGGCATCCGGTCTATTTCGTGGTGTTCTTCCCCGAGCCCTGTCCGGGCCAGACCCTCGCCGATGTGCACCATGCCTTGCGCCGCTTCGTCGTCGAGGTGCAGCGCCGCCATCCCGGCCGGCCACCGGTCCTCTACGGCAACTGCCAGGCCGGCTGGGCGGTGGCCCTGCTGTCGGCGGACTGCGAGGGGGTGCTGGGACCGGCGGTGCTCAACGGCTCGCCGCTGTCCTACTGGGCCGACGAGGATCATCCCAATGTCATGCGTTCGATGGGCGGCCTCGCCGGCGGCGCCTGGCTGCCGCATTTTCTGGGCGATCTCGGGGACGGCCGTTTCGACGGCGCCTGGCTGGTGCAGAACTTCGAGAACCTCAAGCCGGAAAAGGCGATCTTCGAGAAATACGCCAACCTGTTCCACAACATCGACAGTGAACGTGACCGTTTTCTCGAGTTCGAGCGCTGGTGGAACGGCTACTATTTCCTCGGCCGCGAGGAAATCACCGCGATCGTCGAGAACCTGTTCATCGGCAACGAGCTGGAACGCGGCGAGTTCCGCATCTGCGACGGCTGCACCGTCGATCTCACGCGGATCCGCAACCCGCTCGTCATCTTCGCCTCCTATGGCGACGACATCACCCCGCCCTATCAGGCCCTGGGCTGGATCCCGGCGGTCTACGATTCGACCGAGGCGCTGGTCGCCGCCGGACAGCGCATCGTCTATCTGATCAACCCCCATGTCGGCCATCTCGGCATCTTCGTCTCGGCCGAGGTGGCGCGGCTCGAACACCGGGCGATCCTCGAGCAGATCGAGGAGATCACCGCCCTGCCGCCCGGGCTCTACGAGATGAAGATCGACAATCCGACCGGCGACCCGGACTGCCGGCGTCCACGATATGCGGTGCGCTTCGAGCCCCGGCGGGTGGAGGAGCTGCCCTTCCGTCCGGGCGGCGAGAGCTTCGAACGGGTGCGCGAGGTCTCGGAGAGGAATGCCGCCTTCTACCGGAACTTCGTGAGCCCCTGGGTGCAGATGGCGGCGAATCCCTTCTCGGCGGCGATGCTGGAGTGGATGCACCCCATGCGCACCAGCCGCTACCTGTTCTCCGAAACCTTCAATCCCTGGATGCGGGGCGTGGCGATGCTCGCCGAGATGGTACGCGCCAACCGCGAGTCGCTGCCCGCGGATCATCCCCTGATGCTCCGGGAACGGGAAGCCATCGCCGCCGGTTCGGAGATGATCGCCCGCGGGCGGGAGCTGCGCGACGCGGCCTGCCAGCAGACCTTCGAGATGATCTTCGGATCCGCGCAGAGCGTGGTCCATCCCCGCCTGCGGTCCGAGAGCGGAGCGGGAGGCCATGCGCGGACTTGAGGGGAGGATCACCGTGGTCGGCGCCGGCGTGGCCGGGCTGACCTGTGCCATCCTGCTGGCGCGCAGCGGCCGACGGGTGGTGGTACGGGAAGCCCGGGCCCAGGTCGGCCGGCGCTTCCACGACGATTTCCAGGGGATCGAGAACTGGAGCGCCGAGCAGGACGTGCTGGAGGAGCTGGCCGAAGCCGGCATCCGCCTCCAGTGCGAACTGGTGCCGGTACGCGAAGGGCGGGTCTTCGATCCGGACGGGAAACTCCACCGGATCACCGCATCCCGCCCTCTCTACTATCTGGTGCGGCGCGGTCCGGCTCCCGGCTCTCTCGATCGGGATCTCCTCGCCCAGGCGTTGGAGGCGGGGGTGGAGATCCGTTTCGGCGACCCGGTGCACAGGGTCGATGGCCCCGCCATCCTGGCCACGGGACCCCGCCGCGCCGATGCCATCGCCGTAGGCTACCTGTTCGAGACCGACATGCCGGACGGCGACTGGCTCGCCCTTTCGAACCGGCTCGCGGCCTTCGGCTATGCCTATCTGCTGGTTCATCGGGGGCGTGGGACGATCGCCACCTGCCTGTTCACCGACTTCGAGCGGCAGGAGGTGTACCTCCGCCGCACCGTCGCCTTCTTCCGCCGTCATGCCGATCTGCGCATGCGCGACCCGCGCCGCTTCGGCGGCTACGCCAACTTCCGCCTGCCGCGGCGGGCCGTGCAGGGTGACCATCCGGTGATCGGTGAGCAGGCCGGGTTCCAGGATCCGCTCGCCGGCTTCGGTCTGCGCTATGCGTTCCGCTCGGCGATCCTCGCGGCGCAAAGCCTGCGGGCCGGCACCGACTACGTCGAGGCCTGGCGGGGGCAACTCCTGCCGCTGATGCGGACCGGCGTGGTCAACCGCTTTCTCTTCGACAGCCTCGGTGAGGGCGGCTGGCGGCGCGCCGTGGGCAGGCTCGCCGACGGCGACACGGTGCGCGTGCTGCGCCGCTTCTACCGGCCGTCACCCTGGAGCCGGGTACTGTTTCCACTGGCGAGGATGGTCTATCGCCGGCCGCTCCGCGACCCGAGCTGCCATCATCTCGACTGTGAATGCGTGTGGTGTCGCTGTGGATTGCAGCAGAACATGTACGCTCGATGGCAAATTTCCGTCACGAGCGGGGGAAGGACTCGCCCCGCCAGCGAAGGAACCGAAAAATGAAGCGTGAATCTGGCGATATCGCGACCCCGGAGAAGAAAGATCATGCCCGGCACCACGCCGGACACGGGCATGCCCATCACGACCATGCGGCAACGGCCGGCCACGGGGCCGGTGCCGCGCATGCCGGCCACGACCATGGCGGGCACGGCCATGGCGGCCACGACCATGCCAAGATGGTCGCCGACTTCCGCCGGCGGTTCTGGGTCTCGCTGATCCTGACCGTCCCGGTTCTGGCGCTGTCGCCGCTGGTGCAGCGGGTGCTGGGGCTCGAGGAGGCGCTGGCCTTTCCGGGTTCCCTCTATGTTCTGTTCGCCATCTCGGCGGTGATCTTCTTCTACGGTGCCTGGCCGTTCCTCACCGGGCTCGTGAGCGAGCTCGAGAAGGGCCGGCCGGGGATGATGACCCTGATCGCGCTGGCCATCGGCACCGCCTTCTTCTACTCGACCGCCGTCACCTTCGGGCTGCCGGGCAAGGTCTTCTTCTGGGAGCTCGTGACCCTGATCGACGTCATGCTGCTCGGCCACTGGATCGAGATGCGGTCGGTCATGGGGGCGTCCGGAGCTCTCGAGGCGCTGGTCAAGCTGCTGCCGTCCTCGGCCGCCAAGCTGCTGCCGGACGGCAGCACCGTGGAGGTACCGATCGCCGAGCTCCAGCCCGGCGACCGCGTGCTCGTCCGACCCGGTGAGAAGGTGCCCATCGACGGCATCATCATGGAGGGCCGCTCCAGCTTCAACGAATCGATGCTGACCGGGGAATCGAAGCCGGTCGACAAAAAGGAAGGCGACGAGGTGATCGGCGGCGCCGTCAACGGCGAGGGCGCGGTGGTCATCGAGGTTCGCAAGACCGGCGATCAGACCTATCTGGCCCAGGTCATCGAAATGGTTCGTCAGGCCCAGGAAACCCGCTCCCGGACCCAGGACATCGCCAACCGGGCGGCGCACTGGCTGACCTGGGTGGCCCTCGGCGGCGGCGGTCTCACGCTCCTGAGCTGGCTGGTTTTGGGCTATCCCTTCGAATGGGCGCTCGAGCGGATGGTGACGGTGATGGTCATCACCTGCCCGCACGCCCTCGGCCTCGCGGTGCCGCTGGTGGTCGCCGTGAGCACCAAGCTCACCGCCCAGAACGGGCTGCTGATCCGCGACCGGGCCGCCTTCGAGCGGGCCCGCAACCTGCAGGCGGTGATCTTCGACAAGACCGGGACGCTGACCGAAGGGCGGTTCGGTGTCACCGACGTCGTCGCCCTCGGTGAGCTGTCCGAGGAGGAGACGCTGCGCATCGCCGCCGCCCTCGAGAGCCGCTCCGAACATCCCATCGCCCAGGGGGTGGTCCGGACCGCCGGCGAGCGCGCTCTCGAGCTGCCCGCGGTCGAGGATTTCCGGGCGATCACGGGGCGCGGTGTCGAGGGACGGATCGACGGCCGCGACGTCAAGGTGGTGAGCCCCGGCTACCTCCGCGAACAGGGCATCGCCATCGACGATCCGCGTGTCGCCGCCCTCGCCGAGGAGGGCAAGACGACGGTCTATGTGCTGATCGAGGGGAAGCCGGCCGGCGCCATCGCCCTCGCCGACATCATCCGGCCCGAGTCGTTCGAGGCGGTCGCCCGCCTCAAGAAGCTCGGCATCCGGCCGATGATGCTGACCGGGGACGCCGAGGCGGTGGCGAGGAGCGTCGCCAGGGAACTCGGTCTCGACGATTTCTTCGCCGAGGTGCTGCCGCACGAGAAGGCGCAGAAGGTGAAGGAGGTCAGGAGCCGCGGCCTCACCGTGGCGATGGTCGGCGACGGCGTCAACGATGCGCCGGCCCTGGTGGAGGCGGACCTCGGCATCGCCATCGGCGCCGGCACCGACGTGGCCATCGAGTCGGCCGATGTAGTGCTGGTCCGGAGCGATCCCCGCGACGTCTTCGCCATCCTCGCCCTGTCCCGGGCCACCTACGCCAAGATGATCCAGAATCTGCTCTGGGCGACCGGCTACAACACCGTCGCCATCCCTCTGGCGGCGGGTGTCCTCTATCCGTGGGGCATCGTCCTGACGCCGGCCTTCGCCGCCGCCCTGATGTCGCTCTCGACGGTGATCGTCGCGATCAACGCCAAGCTGCTCGAGCGGGCCCGCCGGCTGGTGAGCGCCACCGGCGAATCCCTCGAACATTCCTGAATCCTCCACCAACGGGAAAAGGAGACCCCCGATGACCCGAACATTGTTGGCATCCCTGGCGGGCCTGATGGCCGGATCCCTATTGGGCCTCGCCGCCGCATCCGGCGCGCCGGCGGACGAGGTCTATGTACCGCTCGGCGGGGCGGGCAAGGTGCTGGTGGTCGACGCCGCCAGCGACCGGCCCGAGGGAACGATCGCGGGACTGCCGGCGGCCCACGGGCTGGCCGCCACGCCCGACGGCCGCTTCCTGGTCGTCGGCAGCTTCGCCGAGCGCGAACCCGGTACCGCGCCGCCCGAGCCCGAAGGCATGAGCCGGGAGGAGCACGCCGCCCATCATCCCAAGAGGGGGATGAAGATGGACGAAAAGGCGGAAGGCGGGATGGCGATGGAGGCCGCCGCCGGGCCGGTGAGCACCGTCTCCGTGGTCGATCTCGCCGAACGGGAGGTGGTGCGGCGGATCGACGTGCCCGGTGCGGTCCATCACGTGGCGGTGAGCCCCGACAGCCGTTACGCCCTCGTCACCCAGCCCAACGCCGACAGCGTGACGGCGATCGATCTCGGCGACTTCGCCGTGGTCGCCACCATTCCCGTGGGGTCGCTTCCCAACTATGCGGTTTTCGCGCCCGACGGCAGCCGCGCCTACGTGAGCAGCGCCGGCTCCGACAAGGTGGTCGAGATCGCCGTCGGTGACTGGAAGGTGGTGCGCGAAATCGCGACCGGGGGCAGCCCCGAGCATCTGGTGATCGACCGTGAAGGCGCGCGGCTCTACGTCAACAACAACGGCGACGGCACGGTCGGCGAGATCGATCTCGCCGCCGGCGAGCAGGTGCGGGCCATTCCCGTGGGCGACGCCCTCCACGGCATCGATCTCGGCGACGACGGTCGCACCCTGTTCGTGGCGATCATGGGCGAGAACAAGCTCACCGCCTACGATCTGACCACCGGCACCTTCCGCAGCAGCAAGCTTCCCTCGGGACCGTTCCATGTGATGACGGTCCGCGGCCGGGGCAAGCTCTACGTTTCCAGTGCCGAGGAAGCGAAGGTCTGGGTGATCGATCGGGAAACCCTCGAAGTGCGCGAGGAAATCCCGATCGAAGGGAAGGGTCACCAGATGTCGCAACTGGGTTCGTGAGCCCGAGAACCGAGGAGACCGTCATGAAGTCCAGCAGCTTCACCGTTTCCGCCGTGTTCGTGCTCGGCCTCCTGCAGGTGGGGATCGCGCAGGCCGCCAAGCACCCGACCGATACCGTGACGGAGCCGCAGCCCGAGGTGCTCATGCTGATGCCGCTGATGAATCCGGAGCGTGGCCGCAAGCTCTTCGCCAGCAAGGGCTGCGTCGTCTGCCACGCGGTCAACGGCGTCGGCGGCGAGGACGCCCCGCCGCTCGATTTCGACAACACCAACGGTTACATGAACCCCTTCGATTTCGCCGCCAAGATGTGGGGTGGCGCCGAGGCGATGATCTATCTGCAGCAGGAGGAGCTGGGCGAGCAGATCAGCCTCACCGGCCAGGAGCTGGCGGACATCATCGCCTTCGCCCACAGCCCTTCGGAACAGTCCAAATTTTCGATGGCCGACATCCCGCCGCGCATCCGGGACATGATGCATCACCGCGACGAGGACGAGGAAGAGGAAGAGGAAGGGGACGAGAAGCACGAGGAGGATCATATCGAGGGCGACTGACCGGGAGCACCTGCCAGGCCGGTCGCACGCAGCGGGGGAGAAGTGCGATGGCAGAGAAGTCGAATGCCGGGAGCTTGGCGCCGAAGCGGCGCGATTTCCTGGAACTCGTCGCCTGGTCGACCTTCGGTGTCGGTACGCTCGCCGCCCTGTGGCCGCTGATCGACAGCATGAATCCGTCGGCGGCGGTTCTGGCGACGGCCGAGACCGAGGTCGATCTGGAGCCCATCGAGCTGGGCCAGCGGGTGACCGTGACCTGGCAGGGCAAACCCGTCTTCATCGCCCACCGGACCGAGGAGGAGATCGCCCTCGCCCGGGCCGACGATACCGCCGGCCTGCGCGATCCGGCGACCGATGCGGAACGGGTGCAGCGGCCCGAATGGCTGATCGTGATCGGCATCTGCACCCATCTCGGTTGCGTGCCGCTGGGCCAGAACCCGGGTTCGCCCCGGGGGCGGTGGAAGGGCTGGTTCTGCGCCTGTCACGGCTCGGTCTACGATACCGCCGGTCGTATCCGCAAAGGCCCGGCGCCCAAGAACCTCTACCTGCCGCCCTACAGCTTCGTCACCGACACGCTGGTGCGCATCGGCTAGTATGGCGGCGGTCCGGCAACGGTGGAACGAGGAGGAGAGGCAGGTGAAGGCCAAGGACATCATGACCCGCAAGGTGGTCACCGTGACCCCGGAGACGGAGGTGCGGGAGATCGCACGGCTGCTGACCGAACGGCGCATCAGCGCGGTGCCGGTGGTCGACGAGGAGGGGCGGGTGCTCGGGATCGTCAGCGAAGGCGATCTCGTGCGGCGGCCGGAACTCGGTACCGAGCGCCATCCCTCCTGGTGGTTGCGCCTGTTCCTGGCGCCGGAGGACCGGGCACGGGAGTTCGTCAGGAGCCACGGGCACCGCGCCCGTGAGGTGATGACCGGGGACCCGGTGACGATCGACGAGGAAGCCGGCCTCGAGGAGATCGCCGAACTGCTGGAATCCCGGCACATCAAGCGGGTGCCGGTGGTCCGGGACGGGCGTCTGGTCGGCATCGTCAGCCGTGCCGATCTCCTGCGCGCTCTCGTCGCGCGCAAGGGCGGGCCGGCGCCGAGCGCCGACGATCGCACCCTGCGCCAGCGGATCGAACGGGCGCTGGAGGAGGCCGGCGTGCGCCACGAGTTCATGAGCGTCATGGTCTCGGGCGGTGTCGCGCATCTGTGGGGCATCGTCGATACGCCGGAGGAGCGCGAGGCGGCGCGGGTGGCCGCCGAAAGCGTGCCCGGGGTGCGGGAGGTCAATGTCCGACTGAACATCCTGCCGCCGGGAACCCGGGCCCTGATCGGCGCCGAATAGTCCGCGGACGGCCGCGGCGACGCCCGCGCCGGCACCCGGCTTCACCTTGCGGCGGGCGCGGGCCGGGGACATTCTCGCCACGGCAAGAAGGGGAGGTTCGATGACCAACGAAATCCGCGTGGCGACCTTCGCCGGGCCGGGGGCGCGGCCCGAGATCCGCACCGTGCCCTGGCCCGAGGTGCCGCGAAAGGCGGCCCTGATCCGGATCGCCTGCTGCGGCGTCTGCGGCACCGATCTGCACATTCTGAAGGGACACTGGCCCAAGCCCCTGCCCTGGCCCTTCACCCTCGGCCACGAGCTGTCCGGCGAGATCGTCGAGATCGGCCCCGAGCTCGCCCGCGACTGGCCGGGCGAGCCGCTCCATGTCGGGGTCCGGGTGATGCTGCCGCCGCTGATGCCCTGCCACGCCTGCGACTGGTGCACCCGCTATCCCGAGCAGGCCAACAAATGCCCCAACCCGGTTTACTACGGGCGCTATCTGGGCTTCGATCGACCACCCCATCTCTGGGGAGGGTTCGCCGAATACGTCTATGTCGATCTCGACATGCTGGCGGGGACCAAGATCTACCGCATTCCCGACGACATGCCGCACCGGCTGGCCTCGCTTTCCGAGCCGCTCACCTCCTGCATCCGTGCCTTCGAGCGGGCGCGCAAGGCGGGCGGTTTTCCCTGGGGGGCGACGGTGGTGGTCCAGGGCACCGGCCCGATCGGCATTCTGGCCATCGCCGCCGCGCAGGAGATGGGAGCGGGACGGGTGATCGCCGTCGGTGCGCCGGAAAAGCCTCGGCTGGAGCTGGCCCGCCGCTTCGGTGCCGAGGCCACGGTGGACATCGAGCAGCACGAAAGCCCCGAGGCGCGGATCCACGCGGTGCGCGAGATCGTCGGCGGCTGGGGCGCGGATCTGGTGATCGACTGCAGCGGCCATCCCAGCGCCGGGCCCGAGGGGCTCGAGTTCCTGCGCGACGGCGGCACCTATGTGGAAATGGGCCAGTTCACCGATGCCGGGTCGATCGCCACGAACTGGCACCGGATCTGCACCAAGGACGCCACCATCCTCGGATCCTGGGGCTTCACCGCCAACGACCTGCCGCTCGGCATCCGGATGCTGGATCTCGCCCGCGATCGCTATCCCTGGTACGAGATGCAGACCCTCTTTCCGTTCGGTGAAGAGGGTCTGGCGGCTGCCATCGACGCCGCCATGGCGATGCGCACCGTCAAATCGACGGTGGTGATCGCCGAGGATCTGTGCCGCGAATGAGCCGGCTCAGGACAGCAGCTCGCGCAGGCGGAAAAGGGCGATCTTCTCGATCTCGGCCAGCGCGGTCTGGAATTCGGTCTCCGGATCGTTGGCGATGCGGCGCGCGAATGCGGCGAGGATCTCCCGGCGACAGCGCCCCTTGACGGCCATGACGAAGGGAAAGCCGAACTTCTCCCGGTAGCGCGCGTTGAGCTCGGTGAACCGTGCGAACTCCTCTTCGCTGCAGGCATCGAGACCGGCGCTCGCCTGCTCCCCGCGCGAGGCCTCGGTGAGGGCGCCGCGGCGCGCGAGCCTGCCGGCCAGATCGGGATGGGCACGGATCAGGGCGAGCTTGCGCTCCCGCGGCGCGGCGCGCAGCACCGCGCACATCGCCCGGTGCAGCCCTTCGGCGCTGTCGGTTTCCGGGCCGAGGCCGCGATCGAACACCGCTTCGGCGATCCAGGGCGAATGTTCGAACACGCCCCCGAAACGGGCGAGGAAGTCGGCACGCTCCATGGTACTCGGTCGCTCCGTCAACGCTCTCCTCCCGGCCATTGTCGGGCACGATCTACTCGCCTCGATCCCGTCCCGCCACTAGGATCCCGCCGCAGCCAGGGGAGGAAGCCTCGATGTTTCGCGAAAACCGCATGAAAAGCCGCATCCAGGCCGGCGAGCCCTGCCTCGGGATCTGGATCCAGTCGGGCAGTCCGGTGACGGCCGAGATGGCGGCTCGCGCCGGTTTCGATGTGGTGGTGATCGATCTCGAGCACGGCACCGGGGACAGCGAGGATCTCGGACACATGCTGCGGGCGGTGCAGACCACCGAGGCGACGGCGATGGTCCGGGCTCCCGGCAAGGAGCCGTTCCTCCTCAACCGCATCCTCGATCTCGGCGCCGAAGCGCTCCTGGTGCCGATGGTTCAGGACGGGGCCGAAGCCGCGGCGGTGGTTGCCGCCTGCCGCTATCCGCCGGAGGGAAAACGCGGCTACGCTTGGCCGGTGGTTCGGGCTTCCGGCTACGGAGCCGCCGCCGATCGCTTTTCCCGGGCCAACGCCGATCTGTTGCTGGCGGTGCAGATCGAAAGCGCGCAGGCGGTGGACAACGCCGAGGCGATCGCCGCGACGGAAGGTATCGACATGGTGTTCATCGGCCCCTTCGATCTCGCCGGGAGCCTGGGACATCCCCAGGAGAGCGGGCATCCGGAGGTGGTCGCGCGGATCCGTGACGTGGAGCGGGCCGCCCGTTCGGCCGGCAAGCCGCTCGGTAGCATTCCGCGTGGCGACGCCGATGCCCGCGGGCTGCTCGGGGAAGGCTATGCCTTCCTGGTCCTGACCAGCGACATCTTCCTGATGCAGGAGGGGATGCGCCGGGCGCTGGCCGATGCCCGGGAGGCGTGATGCCGACCGCGCGACAGATCTTCGAGGCGCGCCAGCGCGTCCAGGGGATCGTCCGGGAAACGCCGCTGCTTCACTCCCCGGCGCTGTCGGCGCGGGTTCCCGGTGAGGTCTTCCTCAAGCTCGAAAGCGTCCAGGAAACCGGCTCCTTCAAGCTGCGCGGTGCCACCGCCCGCATGGCCGCGCTGTCGGAGGAGGAGAGAAGGCGCGGCGTGATCACCGTCTCCACCGGCAATCACGGTCGCGCCGTGGCCTTCGCCGCCCGGCGGATGGGCATCCCGGCGGTGGTCTGCCTGACCGATCGGGTGCCGGCGGTCAAACGCGATGCGATCGCCGCCCTGGGTGCCGAGATCCGCATCGCCGGCGCAACCCAAGACGAGGCCGAGGCGGCCGCTTTGCGCATCGCCGAAGCGGAGGGGCTGACCCTGATCCATCCCTTCGACGATCCTTGGGTGATCGCCGGGCAGGGCACCATCGGACTCGAGCTTCTGGATCGCCTGCCCGAACTCGATACCGTGGTGGTGCCGCTTTCGGGTGGCGGGCTGGCGGGCGGCATCGCCCTCGCCCTCGAGAGCGCCGATCCGGCTCTTCGGGTGATCGGCGTTTCCATGGAGCGGGGGGCTGCCATGTACGAAAGCATCCGGGCCGGAGGACCGGTCGAGGTGGAGGAATACGAGACCCTGGCGGATTGTCTGAGCGGCGGAATCGGGCCCGAGAATCGCTACACCCTCGATCTCTGCCGGCGTCTCCTGGACGCCGTGCATCTGGTGAGCGAGGAGGAGATCGCCGAGGCCATGCGCCTTCTCTTCCGCGAGGAACGGCTGGTGGCCGAGGGCGGGGCGGCGGTGGGGGTGGCGGCGCTCCTCTCGGGCAAGGTCTCTCCGGCCGCCACCGACCGCACGGTGGTGGTCGTGAGCGGCCGCAACATCGACCCGGACCGGCTGCTATCGGTCGTCGGCTGATCCGCTACCATCATCCATCAGCATGATGGCTTCGATCCGGGCCGCGAACCGGCGTATGTGGATCGGCTCGATCGGTCGCTTCGCGGATACGGTGCGAGCAGCTTCCGCATGTGCTCATGCTCGGACATGACATGGCTGGCTCACCGGCGGTCACCGTCCAGACGAGAGCACCAAACGCCCGATCGAAGTGCAAGCCGATCTTTTGCGGAAGCGGGGGAGGATTGTCTCAAGTCAAGGACTCTCATGAGCATTTCAGGGCCGTCGCGGGCCTCACGAGACTGTCGCCGTCTGCGGCTCGGGCACGGGGCGGCCGGCTTCGCGCGAGGCCTCCAGCCAGCAGCGCATCGCATCCTCGGCGTTGCGCAGGGCTTCCTCGAGGGTATCGCCGTCCGCCATGCATCCGGGAAGGTCGGGGAACTCGACCAGATGGCCACCACCTTCCTCGGGCGTCAGCGGCCGTACGACGAGCCGGCAGGGAAAATCGGGAAGGCGATCGCGTCGGTCCATCTGCCTGTCCTCTCGCGCAGCAAGCTTGACGGTATCCGCATTGTGGTCATCATCGTCCGGGGGCGCGAGGCGGCGGGACTTCGACAGGGAGAAGGTGGTGGCGCAGGGAGGCCGACTGACGACCCATGTCCTCGATCTCGTCCGGGGTTGTCCGGCCTGCGGGCTCGGGATCGAGCTCTACCGGATCGAGGGACCGGAACGGATCCACCTCGCCAGCGTGTTCACCAATGCCGATGGTCGGATCGACCGTCCGCTGCTCGAGGCGGAGGCGTTCACCGCCGGCATCTACGAACTGGTCTTCCGTGCCGGGGACTATCTGCGGGCCGAACAGATCCGGGTGGGCGAGCCCCTGTTCCTGGAGGAGATCCCGATCCGCTTCACGGTGACCGAGCCGGCGCGGCACTATCACGTACCGCTGCTGCTTTCGGCCTTCGGCTATTCTACCTACCGGGGAAGCTGAACCTTGCGCCGCCGGCTGCGCTTCGTCCTGGGATCCGAGCCGCGCGAGCTCGGGGAGGTCGAGCCGACCCTGACGGTGCTGGAATATCTGCGGCGGATCGAGCATCGCCGCGGGACCAAGGAGGGCTGTGCCGAGGGCGATTGCGGCGCCTGCACGGTCCTCGTCGGCCGTCCGGTCGAGGGGCGGATGTGCTACCGTGCGGTCAACGCCTGCATCCTGTTCCTGCCGATGCTGGACGGCTGTCGCCTCCTGACGGTCGAGGATCTGCGGGCGCCGGATGGATCCCTGCATCCCGTGCAGCGGGCGATGGTCGAGGCCCATGCCTCGCAATGCGGTTTCTGCACCCCCGGCTTCGTGATGGCGCTCTACGCCCTGTACCGGGAGCGGGGCGTGGCACGGGAGACCCCGATCGCCGAATGGCTGGCCGGCAATCTCTGCCGCTGCACCGGCTACGGGCCGATCCTCGAGGCCGCCCAGCGGATGCACGCTGTCGCGCAGGGAGCCGACCATCTCGAAGCGCGCGAAGCGGAGACCGTTGCCCGTCTGGAGAGCTGGCAGGACGGCGAGACCCTGGCGGTCGGCAGGGAGGGGCGCATGTTCTTCGCTCCCGCGGATATCGGGAGCCTGGCCCGGCTGCTGATCGAACATCCGGACGCCACCCTGATCGGCGGCGCGACCGATGTCGGCCTCTGGGTGACCAAGCAGCACCGGCGCCCGCATCCGCTGATCTGGACCGGCCGGGTGGCGGAGCTCACCCGGGTCGAGGACACTGGTGACGGCCTCTCGATCGGCGCCGCCGCGACCTATCGCGACGTGCTCGACCGGCTGGCGGCGCTCTATCCCGACGCCGGGCGGGTGATCCGCCGCATCGGCTCGGTGCAGATCCGCAATCTCGGCACCATCGGCGGCAACATCGCCAACGGTTCACCGATCGGCGACAGCCCGCCGCTTTTGATCGCCGCCGGTGCCCGGCTGCGTCTGCGGCGCGGGAACCGGTGCCGGGAGGTGCCCCTCGAAAGCTTCTTCCTCGACTACGGCCGGCAGGACCGACGGCCGGGCGAGTTCGTCGAGGCGGTGGTGGTGTCGGGACCGGGGCCCGGAACCCTGTTCCGTGCGTACAAGATCAGCAAGCGCTTCGATCAGGACATCTCATCGGTTTTCGCCGCGTTTCGCATCGATCTGGACGGTGGGCGCATCGCTTCCGCCCGGCTGGCCTACGGCGGCATGGCGCCGGTGCCGAAGCGGGCGGAGCTCGCCGAAGCGGCGCTGGTCGGCAGACCCTGGAAGCGGCAGACGGTGGAAGCGGCGATGGCCGCGCTGGAACGGGATTTCACGCCGATCGACGACTGGCGGGCGAGTGCCGGCTATCGCATGACGGTGGCCCGCAATCTGCTGATGAAATGCTGGCTGGAAAGCTCGGGGGAAATCCGGCGGCGGCTCGACCTCGCGGCGGAGGTGGCCGATGGGTGAGGCGAAGACGGCCATGGTTCACCGCCCGCTGCCGCACGACAGCGCGGCCGCCCATGTCACCGGCGAAGCGGTCTATGTCGACGACATGCCGGAGCCGGCCGGCACGCTCGAGATCTTCCTCGCCCGGGCACCCGTCGCCCATGCCGCGATCGAAGCGCTCGATCTCGAGCCGGTCCGCGATCATCCCGGTGTCGCCTGCGTGCTGGCCGCCGGCGATATTCCGGGCATCAACGACATCAGCCCCACCCACAAGGGGGACGAACCGGTCTTCGCCCGGGATCGTATCCTGTTCTGGGGGCAGCCGCTGTTCGCGGTCGCCGCCGAGCGCCTGGCGACGGCGAGGCAGGCGGCGGAGCGGGCGCGGATCGAGATGAAGCCCCTGCCGGCGGTCCTTTCGATCGAGGAAGCGCGCCGGCGGGGCGATCTGGTCACCGAAGGGCTGGTGCTGGAGCGTGGCGATCTGCGCGAAGGGCTGCGACGCGCGCCCCGTCGCCTGCGCGGCAGCATGGGGATCGGCGGGCAGGACCATTTCTACCTCGAGGGGCAGGTGGCGCTGGCGCTGCCCGGCGAGAACGGCGAGATGCGGGTCTGGTCCTCCACCCAGCACCCTTCCGAGGTGCAGCAGATGGTGGCCCGGGTGCTCGGGGTGGCCGCCCACAAGGTGACGGTGACGGTGCGACGAATGGGCGGCGGTTTCGGCGGCAAGGAGACCCAGGCCAGCCAGTTCGCCTGCATCGCCGCCCTGGTGGCGGCCAGGACCGGGCGCCCCGCCAAGCTGCGCCTCGACCGTGACGAGGACATGATCCTCACCGGCAAGCGCCATGATTTCCTGGTCGATTACGAGATCGGCTTCGACGGCGACGGGCGGATCCGTGCGGTGAAGATGGAGCTCGCCGCCCGCTGCGGCTTTTCCGCCGATCTTTCCGGGCCGGTCACCGACCGCGCCCTGTTCCATGCCGACAACTGCTATTTCTATCCGGCGGTGCGTCTCGAATCCTTTCCCTGTCGCACCAACACCGTCTCCAACACCGCCTTTCGCGGCTTCGGCGGTCCCCAGGGCATGCTGGCGGCGGAGCGGGTGATCGAGGAGGTGGCCTTCGCCACCGGGCTCGATCCCCTGGAGGTGCGGCGGCGCAACTTCTACCGTCGCGGGGGGCGCGATCGGACCCCCTATCACATGCGGGTGGAAGAGGAACTCTTCGCCGAACTGGTGGAAACACTCGCCGCCGAGGCCGGCTACGAAGAAAGACGGGAGGCGGTGCGCGCCTTCAACCGCGACAACCGCTGGTGCCGAAAGGGTCTGGCCCTGACGCCGGTGAAGTTCGGCATCGCCTTCACCGCCACTTGGTACAATCAGGCCGGGGCCCTCCTCCACATCTACCGGGACGGCAGCGTCCAGCTCAATCACGGCGGTACCGAGATGGGCCAGGGGCTGCACATCAAGATCCTGCAGGTGGTGGCCGAGGAACTGGCCCTGCCGATCGAGCGCATCGCCATTGCCGCCACCAGCACCGGGAGGGTGCCCAACACCTCGGCCACCGCCGCCTCCTCGGGCTCGGACCTCAACGGCATGGCCGCTCTCGATGCGGCCCGCACCCTCAAGCGCCGGCTGATCGCCCACATCGCCTCCCGCTGGCAGGTGCCGGCCGAAAGCATCGTCTGGGGGGGCGGGCGAATCCGGGCCGGGGATCGGGAGACGAGCTTCGAGGAGCTGGTCGAGGACGCCTATCTGGCGCGCGTGCCCCTTTCCGCCACCGGTTTCTACCGCACCCCGAAGATCCACTGGGATCGCCGCCGGGGCCGGGGACGGCCGTTTCTCTATTTCGCCTGCGGGGCGGCGATGAGCGAGGTGATCGTCGATACCCTCACCGGGGAATACCGGGTGGAGCGGGTCGACATTCTCCACGATGTCGGAGATTCGCTGAACCCGGCCATCGATCTCGGGCAGATCGAGGGCGGTTTCGTCCAGGGCATGGGCTGGCTCACCACCGAGGAGCTCTGGTGGGACGGGGAGGGGCGGTTGCGCACCCACGCGCCCTCCACCTACAAGATACCCGCCTGCGGCGACCGGCCGCGGGTGATGAACATCCGGATGCTCGAAGGGCGTCCGAACCGGGAGGATACCATTCATCGGTCGAAGGCGGTGGGCGAGCCGCCCCTGATGCTGGCGATCTCGGTCCTCCACGCGCTGTCGGACGCCGTCGCCAGCATCGCCGACCACCGCGTCTGTCCGCGGCTCGATCCGCCGGCGACGCCCGAGCGCGTGCTGGCGGCGATCGAACGGCTCCGGCGGAGCGCGCTGCAAACGGCGGCGGAGTAGGACCGAAGATGGCAGGAAGTTCCGCTTCGCCGGGCGTCGATGCGGTGGTGCTGATACGGGTCACCGGGGTGCTCGGTTCGGCCCCGCGCGAAGCGGGCACCGCCATGCTCGTCGGCGCGGCGGACAGCGAGGGGACCATCGGGGGCGGGGCGCTGGAATGGCGGGCGATGGCGATCGCCCGTGAGATGCTGGCCTCGGGCGAGGAGGCGCACAGCGTGACCCTGCCGCTCGGTCCGGTGCTGGAGCAGTGCTGCGGCGGCCAGGTCACGCTCGATTTCGCCCGGGTCGATCGCGAAGCCGCACGGCGGGCGGTCGCCGGCGAGCGATCACGACGGCCGCTGGTGGTGCTCTACGGGGCGGGCCATGTGGGGAAGGCGATGGCGAACCTCCTCGCCACCCTCCCGTGCCGCCTGCTGTGGCTGGATCCGCGGCGCGGGATCTTCCCCGACCCGTTGCCCGGCGACATCGACGCCCGTGTCCTGCGGGCGCCCGAGACCACCGTCCCGGCGCTGCCCGCGGATGCCTTCCATCTGGTGATGACCCACAGCCACGCCCTCGATCTGGCGGTGGTGGAAGCCGTGCTGCGGCGCGGCGATTTCGCCTGGCTCGGGCTCATCGGCTCGGCCAGCAAGCGGGCGCGCTTCGAACATCGCCTGCGGGCGGCCGGGATCGAGGAGGGGCTGCTGCGGCGCCTGGTCTGTCCCATCGGCATCGCCGGCATCGCCGGCAAGGAACCGGCGGTCATCGCCGTCGCCACCGCCGCCCAGCTCCTGCGTGCCTTCGATGCCCATGGGGCGCGGGCCGGACTCGTCGGAACGGAGGTCGCGGGATGACGCCGGCACCGAGCCGGCTGGAGCTGCGGGGGATCACCAAGCGGTTTCCCGGGGTGCTCGCCAACGATCGGGTCGATCTCGATGTGCGGCCGGGGGAGATCCACGCGCTGCTCGGCGAGAACGGCGCCGGCAAGAGCACCCTCGTCAAGATCGTCTACGGGGTGCTGCAGCCGGACGAGGGCGAGATCTTCTGGGAAGGGGCGCGGGTGGAGATCCGCAGCCCGCATCGGGCGCGACGCCTCGGCATCGGCATGGTGTTCCAGCATTTCACCCTGTTCGAGGCGTTGAGCGTGGGCGAGAACATCGCCCTCGGGCTGGAGGAACGGCTGGAGCGGGGCCGGCTCGAACGGCGGATCCGCGAGGTCTCGGAAAGCTACGGTCTGCCGCTCGATCCCGGACGCGACGTCCACACCCTCTCGGTGGGCGAGCGACAGCGCATCGAGATCCTGCGCTGCTTGCTCCAGAGCCCCCGGCTGCTGGTGATGGACGAACCCACCTCGGTGCTGACGCCCCAGGAGGTGGACAGGCTTTTCGCGACCCTGCGTCGCCTCGCCGCCGAGGGCTGTTCGATTCTCTACATCAGTCACAAGCTCGAGGAGGTGAAGGCGCTCTGCGAGCGGGCCACCATCCTCAGGGGCGGCAAGGTGGTCGCGGTCTGCGATCCACGGGTCGAATCCGCCCGCAGCATGGCGGAAATCATGGTCGGCACCGCGATCCGCGAAACCGCGCGGCCGGCCACCCGCCTCAAGCGCGCGCCGCGGCTCGTGGTCGACCGGCTGTCGCTCGCCCCCGAGAGCCCGTTCGGCACCCCTCTCCGGGAGATTTCCTTCCTCCTGCGGCGGGGCGAGATCTTCGGCATCGCCGGGGTCGCCGGCAACGGTCAGGACGAGCTCCTGGCCGCGCTTTCGGGAGAGCGGCCGGTCGCCGAGCCCGGAATGATCCGCATCGGCGAGGCCCGGGTCGGTCGCCTCGGTCCCGCCGCCCGGCGCCGTCTCGGCATCTGCGTCATCCCCGAGGAGAGGAACGGCCACGCCGCGGTCCCGGAACTCAGCCTCGCCGAGAACGCCCTTCTCTCGGCCCATGCCCGGCTCCAGCTCCTGCGGCTGGGTTTCGTGCGGCGGCGGGCGGTGGCCGCCTTCGCGCGCCGGATCGTCGAGCGTTTCGACGTCCGCACGCCGGGAATCGAGGTGACCGCCGGTAGCCTGTCAGGTGGCAATCTGCAGAAGTTCGTGGTCGGACGCGAAATCCTCCAGAATCCGGAGATCCTTATCGCCGCCCAGCCGACCTGGGGGGTCGATGCCGGAGCGGCGGCGGCGATCCGTGCGGCGCTCTTGGAACTGGCCGAAAGGGGCACCGCCGTGCTCGTGATCTCGCAGGATCTGGACGAGCTCCTGGGGCTCACCGACCGCCTCGCGGTGATCCATGCCGGTCGCCTCTCGCGCAGTTTCGAAACACGACAGGTGGAGATCGGGCGGATCGGCATGCTCATGGCGGGTGTCGAAGAGCCGGTGCCGGCGGAGGCGGGCTGAAAGGATGCTGAGGATCGAGGCCCGGCCGGAACCCTCCCGCACGATGCAGCTCGCGACGCCCTTCCTGGCGGTGGCCCTGACCGTCGTCAGCGGCGCCGTCCTCTTCGCCCTCCTGGGGCGTGATCCGGTGGTCAGCCTGCACGCCTTCTTCGTCACCCCGATCTCCAGCCTCTACGGTCTCGGGGAGCTCGCCCTCAAGGCGACCCCCCTGATCCTGATCGGCATCGGCCTCGCCGCCGGCTTTCGCGCCAACGTCTGGAACATCGGCGCCGAGGGCCAGCTCGTTCTCGGGGCCATCTGCGGCGGCGGTGTCGCGCTCTGGTTCTGGGAAGTGGACGCGCCCTGGGTGTTCCCGCTGATGGTCGTCGCCGCGGTGGCCGGCGGGATGGTCTGGGCGGCGATCCCGGCCTTTCTCAAGACCCGGCTCGAGGTCAACGAGATCCTGGTGAGCCTGATGCTCACTTATGTCGCCGTCCTGCTGCTCTCGACCCTCGTCTACGGACCCTGGAAGGATCCGGAAGGGTTCAACTTTCCCCAGTCGCGCATGTTCGGCGAAGCCGCGCTCATGGCCCCGATCCTCGACGGCACCCGCCTGCACGCCGGGATCCTCGTCGCCCTCGCGGTGGCTCTCGCCGCCTGGCTGTGGCAGGCGCGGACCCTCTCGGGGTTCGCCCTCAAGGTGGTCGGTCTGGCCCCGGCGGCCGCCCGCTTCGCGGGATTCCGGCGCCATCGCGCGGTCTGGTCCACCCTCCTTCTGGGGGGCGGGCTCGCCGGGCTGGCGGGGCTGTTCGAGGTGGCCGGCCCGATCGGCCAGCTCGTGCCGGAGGTGTCGCCGGGTTACGGCTTCACCGGGATCATCGTCGCCTTTCTGGGACGTCTGCATCCCTTCGGCGTCGTCCTGGCGGGATTTCTCGTCGCCCTCTCCTATATCGGCGGCGAGGTGGCGCAGATCGAGGCCGGCCTGCCCCAGGCGGTGACCGGGGTGTTCCAGGGGATGCTGCTGTTCTTCCTCCTGGCGACCGATTTCCTGATCCGTTACCGGCTGCGGCGGGTGCCGCGACGGCGGGCCGCGGAAGGCGGGTGAGCCATGGAGCCGATCGTCGCCACCACCGTCAGCGTGATCGCCGCCGCCACTCCGCTGCTGCTGGCGGCCAACGGCGAACTGGTGGCGGAGAAGGCGGGAGTGCTCAATCTCGGTGTCGAGGGGATGATGCTGGTGGGGGCGGTGAGCGGCTTCGCCGTAGCGCTGACAACCGGCAGCGCCAGCCTCGGCATTCTCGCGGCCGCCCTCGCCGGCGGCGTCCTCGCCCTGCTGTTCGGCCTTCTCACCCTCGGCCTGATGGCCAATCAGGTGGCGACCGGGCTGGCGCTCACGATTTTCGGCGTCGGCGTCTCCTCGCTGGTGGGCGCGGGCTACGTCGGCACGCCGGTGGCCCGCCTGCCGCGCCTCGATCTTCCCGGGCTCAGCGATCTGCCGGTCGTCGGGCCGCTCCTGTTCGGCCACGATGCGCTCGTCTATCTGTCGGTGGCGATGGTCGCGCTCACCGCATGGTTCCTCCATCGCACCCGGGGCGGGATGATCCTCCGGGCCTGCGGCGAAAACGACGAGGCCGCTCACGCGCTGGGCTATCCGGTGATCGCGGTGCGCTTCGGCGCCGTCGTCTTCGGTGGTGTCACGAGCGGTCTCGCGGGCGCCTTCCTGTCCCTCTCCTACACTCCCATGTGGGCCGAGGGGATGACCGCCGGCCGTGGCTGGATCGCCCTCGCGCTCGTGGTGTTCGCCTCCTGGCGGCCCTGGCGCCTGCTGATCGGAGCCTATCTGTTCGGCGGGGTGACGATCCTCCAGCTCCACGCCCAGGGGTTGGGGCTCTTCGCCGTTCCGTCACAGGTCTTGTCGATGCTTCCCTATCTCGCCACCATCCTGGTGCTGACGCTGATCGCCACGGGAAGCGGGCGGGGCCGGCTCGATGCGCCCGCCTGCCTCGGCAAGCCCTTCCATCCACCGGCCTGAACCGCTCGCCCGAACCGACCGCTCACAAGCAAGGAGGAGACCGATGACATTCAGGACGACACGCCGCGGATTGCTGGCCGGTGCCGCCGCTACCGGCGCCCTGGCGCTGCCGGGGAGCCGGCTGCTGGCGGCCGAACGGGTCAAGGCGGGATGGGTCTACGTCGGCCCGATCGGCGACCACGGCTGGACCTACACCCACGATCAGGGCCGCCTCGAGGTCGAAAAGGCCCTCGGCGAGAAGGTGGTCACGACCTATGTCGAGAACGTCGCCGAGGGACCGGACGCCGAGCGGGTGATCCGCCAGCTCGCCGCCAGTGGCAACGACATCGTCTTCGCCACCTCCTTCGGCTTCATGAACCCGGTGATCCGGGTCGCCAAGCAGTTCCCGAAGGTCAAGTTCGAGCACGCCACCGGCTACAAGACGGCCCCCAACGTCGCCGTCTACAACGCCCGTTTCCACGAGGGACGGGCGGTGATCGGGACCATCGCCGGGCGACTGTCGAAATCGGGCATCGTCGGCTATATCGCCTCCTTCCCGATTCCCGAGGTGGTGATGGGCATCAACGCCTTCACGCTCGCCATGCGCAAGAAGCGCCCGGATGCGCGGATCAAGGTGGTCTGGGTCAACAGCTGGTACGACCCGGGCAAGGAGGCGGATGCCGCCAAGGCGCTGATCGACCAGGGCGCCGACATCATCACCCAGCACACCGACAGCCCGGCGCCCCTGCAGGTGGCGGAGGAGCGGGGGGTTTCCGGCTTCGGCCAGGCCTCCGACATGCGCAAGTTCGCGCCCAACGCCCAGCTCACCGCGATCGTCGACAACTGGGGCCCCTATTATGTCGAACGGGTGAAGGCGGTACTCGAGGGGAGCTGGAAGAGCCACACCATCTGGTACGGTCTCAAGGAGGGCATGGTGCAGATCGCCCCCTACGGTCCGCGGGTCCCGGAGGAGGTGCGCGCCGAGGCCGACGCCGTCAAGCAGGGCATCATCGACGGCACCCTCCATCCCTTCGCCGGCCCGATCCGGGATCAGAAGGGCGAGCTCAGGGTGCCCGAAGGGCAGAACCTTTCCGACGAGGAACTCCTCGAGATCGACTGGTACGTCGAAGGCGTCCAGGCCTGAGGAACCCCGGGACGGGCGGCGGACCGCCCGTCCCGCGTTCCCTCCGCTGTCCGCGCGGCGCTCAGCCGAGGCGGAATTTCCGGAGGTTTTCGGGAACCGGGAGACCCTCGGGGTTGCGGCGATCCGGAACCGGCGGATCGACCAGCAGACGGACCGGCAGCACCCCGGCCCAGATCGGCAGCGCGCAATCCTCCTCCTCGTCGGCCGGCGGTCCGCTCCGGACTTTCGCGGAAGCCTCGCGGATGGGCAGCGAGAGAATGGCGGTGGCCTTCAGTTCCCGTTCCGAGACCGGCCGCAGGCTTTCCCACCGTCCGGGCAGCAGCCGTTCGAAGAAGGCCTCGAGGTGGCGGACCTTCCGCCGCGGATCCACGACCGGTTCGGCGCGTCCGAAGATCATCACCGAGCGGTAGTTGGCGGAGTGGTGGAAGCCCGAACGGGCGAGCACCAAACCGTCGAGCAGGGTGACGGCGAGACAGACCTCGGCGCCGATCTGGGCGCGCAGCGCCCGGCTCGCCGTGGAGCCGTGCCAGTAGACCCGATCGCCCTCCCGCCATTGCAGGCTGGGCAGGACTGCGGGCAGGCCGTCGCGCAGATAGGCGATATGGCACAGCGGCTGCGCGTCGAGGATGGTGTCGATGGTTTCGCGATCGAAACGGCCGCGGGCGTGCAGGCGGCGCAGGCGGGTGCGGTCAGTGGGCGGCAGTTCGGTCATTTCCGGGCTCCCTTGCGGCGGGAACAGGGAAGCACGAGACTGGTCCGAAGGAATGGTCCAGTTCGGAGCCGATTGGATGAACCAGTGGCGCGATGCGGGTTTCGTGCCGGCGATATCCCTCGAGCGTCGGGCCGGACGGCCCCTCTGGCTCCAGCTCGTGGACGGGTTGCGTTCGGAACTCGTCTCCCGCCGTCCTCCGAGTGGTACGCCTCTTCCTTCCACCCGGGAACTGGCCCGCATGCTCGGGGTCGCGCGGGGGACGGCGGTCGCGGCCTACGAGCAGCTCGTCGCCGAAGGCTGTCTCACGGGTCGCCGCGGTGCCGGCCATTACGTGGCCGAGCTGCCGGCCGCGGGAGCGGCGGAGGGGGCGCGGCGGGGGAGTCCGGCACCCCCGCAGCCGGCCGCGACGCCCGATCTCTTTCGTCCCGGCCAGCCCGATCTGCGTCTCTTCCCCCGCCTCGAATGGAGCCGCTGCATGGCCCGTGCCTGGCGTCGCCGGAATGCTTGGGCACAGGGGGCGGATCCTTTCGGTGACCCGGACCTGCGGCGGGCCATCGCCCAGCATCTGGTGGTCTGGCGCAGCATCCGCACCTCGCCCGAGCAGATCGTGATCACCGCCGGCTCCATCGGCGGTCTCGAACTCCTGTTCCGGGCGCTGCCGCCCTCTCCCGATTGCATCGCCATCGAGGAACCGGGCTATCCGGTGATCCGTCATCTGGCGGCGGGATTCGGGCATCGGGTCCGCGGCATCCCGGTGGACGGGGCGGGCATGCGGGTGGAGATGCTCGCCGGATCCAGCCCCCTACCCGCTCTGGTGATCGTCACTCCTTCCCGTCAGTTTCCTCTCGGTCACCTGCTCGCGCCCGAGCGGCGTCGGGTGCTGCTGGACTGGGCCGAGGCCGGTCACGCCTTCATCGTCGAGGACGATTACGACAGCGAATACCGCTACGGCGGGCGCCCGGTTCCGGCCCTGGCGGCGATGGATCGCCGCGGACGGGTGATCTATGCCGGCACCTTCTCCAAGGTCTTCTCGGCCGGGATCCGGCTCGGTTACCTGGTGGTGCCCGAGAGGCTGATCGGGGCGATCCGCTCCGCTCTCCGACGTTTCGGCACCCGGGCCTCGATAGTTCCCCAGCCCGCCCTCGCCATGTTCCTCGAAAGCGGCGCCTTCGCCCGTCATCTGCGGCGCACGCGGCGCATCTACGACGCTCGCCGCCGGTTTCTCCTCGACGGGCTCGAGCGGCGCTTCGGTGACCTGCTGCGCCCGGGCGATACCTCCGGAGGCATGGCCTTTGCGGTCTTTCCGCGGTCGGCCTTCGCCCCGGACTTCGACGATCGCGCGTTGGCCCGGGCCGGTGCCGGAGAGGGGTTCGGGTTCGCTGCGCTCTCGGACCATTTCGCCGAGGGCCCCGGCACCCGTGGTCTGCTCCTGGGATTCGCGGCGCACGAGGAGGGGGAGATCGCCGAAGGGCTGGATCGTCTGGAGGCGCTGCTGGAGGCCCGGATTCTCAATCTTCGGCGAGAGTGAGACGCGACAGTTCGGTAGCGGCCCGCCGCAGCCGAGGCAGATGTTCGAGTGCCCTCGCGAGGCTCATGCGCTGGACCGGGGCGTGGAACGACAGGGTGGCCAGGAGACGGCCACGGCCATCGGCTATCGGGACCGCCACCGCAACCATCCCCTCCATGAACTCCTCCTCGTCCACCGCGAAACCACGGCGACGCGTGCGCTGGAGCTCGGCGGCGAGGGCCGCGCGATCGACGATGGTGCGGGATGTGCGTCTTTCGAGCCGCGCGTGTTCGAGATAGCGTTCGCGATGGGTGCGGCCGAGCGAGCTCAGATACATCTTGCCGCTGGCGGTGCAGTAGAAGGGGACCCGGGTGCCGACCGGAAGCTGGATCCTGAGCGGCCATTCGGTTTCGACCCGGTCGAGGTAGATCATCGCGTCGCGACCGGGGATGGCGATGTTGCAGGTCTCGCCGATCTCCCGCGCGAGCGCGCCGAGCACCGCGAGGCGTCCTGTCCGCACCCGCAGCGAAGACAGGATGCCGGCCCCGAGGTCCCGCAGACGACGTCCGGGGGTGTAACGCCTGCCGTCCAGGTCGCGGATGATGAAGCCCTGTTGCTCCAAGGTTTCGCAAAGGCGATGGACGGTGGCTTTCGGCAGACCGAGCCGCTCGTTCAGCTCGGTGGGTGTCGCCGGGGTCCCGATCCGTACCAGCTCTTCGAGCAGCAGCAGCGGCCGCAGATTCGTCGGGAGCGGCGCCCGTCGCCGCCTCTCGCCCTCCGCCGACGGTTCCTCCATTCTCACGATGTCATCCTCCGCGTTGCGGCAGAAGGATGGTCGAGAGCTCCGGCACCAGAGCCACGACCAGCCAGACGGCGAGCAGGGCCAGGAGATAGGGCATGGTGTGACGGATCAGACGGAAATAGGGAATCCCGGTCACACCGCTGGCCACGTAAAGATTGAGTCCATAGGGTGGGGTGATGAACCCGATGGCATCGCCCACCAGGAACACTACCGCGAAATGGATCGGATCCACCCCCATGCTCTGGGCGATCGGCGCCAGGATCGGCGCCAGGATGATGGTGTTGGGCAGGCTCTCGAGGACGGTGCCGGCGGCCAGCACCAGGGCCATCGCCGTGAACAGCACCGCGTAATAGCCACCCATCCCGGTGACGAATGCTTCCAGGGTCTCGCGGGTGCCCAGCAGCGACAGGATCTGCTGCATCACCACCGAGATCGCGATCAGAGGCGCCAATACCCCGGTGATCTGCGCCGAACGCATGACGATCGCGGGAACATCGACGGGCCGGAACCCCCTGACCACCAGCATCTCGGTGACACCGCGGGCGGCGATCGGGACGTCCTCGCCGCGAGCTCCCAGCCAGCGGTGGACGGGAAGCGAGACGAGGCCGACGATCAGGCAGAAGCCGACGGTGACGCCCGCGGCCTCGGTGGGCGAGAACTTGCCGGTGTAGATGCCCCACAGCACGAGGCCGATGGCGAAGAAGCCGAGCCAAGCACCGATCGCGGCCTTGATCACCCGCCGCATCTCGAGCCGGATCAGATGGCCCCAGCCGTGGCGCCGGCAGACGAACCAGCAGACGCCCTGCATCGCCATCACCATCAGCGCGCCGGGCAGGATGCCGCCGACGAAGAGGTCGGAGATCGGCAGGTTCATCATGAAGCCGTAGACGATGAAGATGATGGAAGGCGGAATGATGATCCCGACGGTACCGCCGGCGGCCGCGGTGGCCGCTGCGAAATGCCTGTCGTAGCCACCTTTCACCATTTCGGGATACATGATGGAGCCGACCGTCGCGGTGGTCGCCGAATTGGAGCCGGAGATGGCGGCGAAAAGTCCGCAGGCGCCGAGTGAGGCCATCGCCAGCCCGCCCCGGAGCCAGCCCAGGCAGGAATAGGCGAAATCCGACAGGCGCTTGGCGATCCCCGAGCGGTTGATGAGATCGCCGGTCAGGATGAAGAGCGGCATCGCCAGAAGGGCGAAACCGTCGGTGAACACGTCGGACAGGGCGGTGCCGATGTTGTCGAGGGTGAGATCGAGCACGAAGCTGGCGCCCACCACCCAGATGCCGATCACCAGGAAGATCGGCACGCCCAGTGCGAAGAACAGGGTGGCGGCCATGGAAATCAGCAGGATGAGAGTACCGTCGCTCATCGGCGGTCCTTCATTCCTCGATCTTCAGGAACCGTCCGGTCGACAGTGGCTGCCCGGCACGATAGCGCTGCAGGTCCTCGAGAAAATTCTCGACCGTGCGTGCCGAGAGGATCAGCCAGCTCACCGGCACCAGCACGTAGAACCACCATTGCTGGACATCGTCGGTGCCCAGCAGGATCTGGAAGTTGGCCGCGGAGTTGGTGGTCTGGCGCAGGGAGGTGACGATCACGATCAGCGCGAAGCCGAGCCACAGCACGGTATCCAGGCAGACGCACAGGAACTGGCCGAGGGGCGACAGCCGCGCCCGGATCTCGTCGAAGGACAGATGGGAGCGCAGCTTGGCGTTGTAGGCACAGCCCACCCAGGTCATCACGAGGAAGAGGTAGGGGGGCAGGGTGGTGGACCAGGGCGCCTGGACGCTGAATGCGAAGCGTCGGATCACCTCGACGAAGATCACCATGGCGATGGTCACGTAGATGGCGACGAGGGCGTAGCGTTCGATGTTGCGGTCGAGCCAGGGAATCCGGCGGAACAGCAGGAGCAGGACGCCGATCCCGACCGCCATCGCCATCGCGGTCAGCGGATAGGCGGCCGGCTCGCGCATCGCTTCGCTCAGCATCCAGGCGTCCTGCGCCACCAGCGCCGCGAGAATCGCCGTGGCCTGTTCTCCGAAACTCGCCATCGCTCATCCCATCACCGGTACGACGATCGCCGGTCCGCAGGTCGGCTCCCACGCACGGCGGCGGTGGACGCGTCCGCCCGGCATCGGCCGGGCGGACGCGCACGGAAGGTTCAGGTTTCGGTCGCCTTCCACCAGCGCCGCGGCTCGACGTTCTCGGGTTTGGTGTCGGCCGGAATCTCGCGGGCGATTCGGTGGATCTCGCCATAGGTGTCGATACCGCCGGCCCATTTGTCGAGCCGTTCCCGCCATGCCGCCCAGGGCTCGGGATTGAACTCGGGCGAGCACATCTGTTCGGCCTTGCGGATTTCCTCTTCGGCGAGAAAGGCCGGACGCACGCCGTGCTCGCTGAAGATGGTCCCCGGAAGCTGCGGCTGCGAATAGCCCACCGTCTTGACCAGGGAGGCCTCGTTGGCCGCCTGTACGTGGACCTGGGCCAGATAGGCCGATTCCATCACCGCGTCCTGCAGTTCGCCCGAGAGCGAATCGAACACCTTGGCCCGCATCGCCGTATGTTCGGTGCCGCAGAAGAAGCGCAGATCGACGGATTGGGCGACCACCGGCGACATGTTGGCGTAGGCCACCGCCGAGGCCCATGTCTCGGCGCCGTCGATCAGCCCCTGCTTGAGGGCGTCCAGGGTCTCTTCCCAGGCGATCGGTACCGGATTGAGGTTCAGGAGCTGCATGGCGATGCGGCCGAGCTGGGTGCCGGTGACCCGGTTCTTGGTGCCGAACAGCTCCTCGAGCCTGGTGACCGTCGGCGCCTCCTTCCATTTGAGACCGAGCTGGATGCCCCGAAGCTCGGCATGGGTGAAGAGGAACTTGATGCCGTGGCGCTTTTCCAGGGGATCACGGAGAATGCGCTGGCTGCCGGGATGGTAGAAGAAGTAGTACTGTGCGGCACGGCTCGGGAACATGTAGGCATAGTCGAGCACATTGAAGTAGGGCGCGCCGCCGGCCGAGTTCTGGGTGGAAGCGGCATAAATGTCGATGATCCCCTGCTGGGCCTTCTTCACGCAGGAGAGCTGGCCGCAGATCTGGTTGTCGCCGATGAACTCCACCCGGATCTCGCCATCGGTCCGCTCTTCGAGATCGAGCGCGAACTGAAGGGCGCCGGCCCGTTCGATCAGCAGATTTCGGGGGTTGAAACCGGCGGCGCCGAACTTGAGCGTGTGTTTCGCCTTCTTGGCGAACCGTTTCTTGTAGGTCGATTCGGCGGCCCGGGCGAGATCGGCGAAGGTGAGCGTGCCGGTGAAGGCCGCGGCTGCGAACAGGGTGGAACTGATGCCGAATTCGGAGGTGAGCCGGAAGAGATCGCGACGCGACATCCCGGCCAGCTTGCGTGCTACCTTCATGTCCTGCCTCTCCTGATCCTGGTTTTGTTTTGATACTTGCAGTCTCATTGTTGCCAATCTAAGGGGAATTGCAAGCTTCGAGACGAGGATCCCGTCGCGGGTCGGCCGGTCGCCCCGTGTGGCTCGCGGGAGGGGGCCGCAGATGACGGGAGGGAGGAGACGGACGAGCCGACCCCGGCGGCTTCCGGGCGCCGACGGGTCGCGCCCGCCCGCAGCCCGGCGGCATCGAGGGCTTGCACATCCTCGATTGTTCGATCATGCCCGAAACCGTCTCCGGCGACGTCGATGCGACGGCGGTCACGATCCGGGGAAGGACGAGCCGGGGGATCTCCCCGTCGGGGCGGGGACGGCCGGCCGGCCCGGAAGATGGAAGGGGCGAAAAGGGGAGAGCGTCGCCATGAAAATGACCACCGAGGAAGCCTTCGTGAAGGTGCTGCAGCTCCACGGCATCGACCAGGCCTTCGGCATCATCGGCTCGGCCTTCATGCCGATCTCGGATCTGTTCCCGAAGGCCGGGATCACCTTCTGGGACGTCGCCCACGAGTGCAACGCCGGCTACATGGCCGACGGCTACACCCGGGTCACCGGCCGCATGGCCATGTGCATCGGTCAGAACGGACCCGGGATCACCAATTTCCTGACCGCCATCAAGACCGCGTACTGGAACCACACCCCGATGCTGCTGGTCACCCCGCAGGCGGCCAACCGGACCATCGGTCTCGGCGGCTTCCAGGAGATGGAGCAGATGTCGGCCTTCCGCGATGCCGTCTGCTACCAGGAGGAGGTCCGGGATCCCTCGCGGGTCGCCGAGGTCCTCAACCGGGTGATCGCCAAGGCCTGGCGGGGGATGGCGCCGGCCCAGATCAACCTGCCTCGGGACTACTGGACACGGGTGATCGACATCGAACTGCCGCAGCTCCTCCGGATCGAGCGGCCGGCCGGCGGCGACGAGGCGATCGCCGAGGCGGCACGGCTCCTGTCGGAGGCGCGTTTTCCGGTGATCCTCAACGGTGCCGGGGTGGTGCTCGGGGACGCCATCGCGGCCTCGATGGCCCTCGCCGAGCGGCTGGATGCGCCGGTCTGCTGTGGCTACCAGCACAACGACGCGTTTCCCGGCTCCCATCCCCTGTCGGTGGGCCCGCTCGGCTACAATGGCTCCAAGGCGGCGATGCGGCTCCTGGCCCGGGCCGATGTGGTGCTCGCCCTCGGCACCCGCCTCAACCCCTTCTCGACCCTGCCCTGCTACGGCATCGATTACTGGCCGAAGGAGGCGAAGCTCATCCAGGTGGACATCAACCCCGACCGGATCGGTCTCACCAAGAAGGTGACGGTGGGAATCTGTGGCGATGCCCGCCGGGTCGCCGAACGGCTGCTCGCGAAACTGGCGCCCACCGCCGGGGACATCGACCGCGAGGAGCGGCGGGCGCTGATCCATCGCACGAAGTCGGCCTGGCTCCAGGAGCTGAGCTCCATGGATCACGAGGAGGACGATCCCGGCACCGACTGGAACGCCCGCGCCCGTGCCGCGCATCCGGAGCGGATGTCGCCGCGCCAGGCCTGGCGGGCGATCCAGACGGCGCTGCCGGCGGATGCCGTCATTTCCATGGACATCGGCAACAACTGCGCCATCGGCAACGCCTATCCGAGTTTCGAGGAAGGGCGCAAATATCTCTCGCCGGGTCTGTTCGGCCCCTGCGGATACGGCTTTCCGGCGATCGTCGGGGCCAAGATCGGCCGTCCGGAGGTGCCGGTGGTGGGGTTCGCCGGCGACGGGGCGTTCGGGATCTCGATGAACGAGATGACGGCGATCCGCCGCCGGGGCTGGCCGGCGATCACCATGGTCGTCTTCCGCAACCACCAATGGGGGGCGGAGAAGCGCAACACGACGCTCTGGTACGACGACAATTTCGTCGGCACCGAGCTCGATCCCGAACTGTCCTACGCCCGCATCGCCGAAGCCTGCGGCTTTCGCGGTGTCGTCGCCCGCACGCCGGAGGAGCTCGGCCGCGCCATCCGCGAGGGCTGCGAGGCCCAGAAAAGCGGGGTGACGACCTTCATCGAGGCGATCCTCAACCAGGAGCTGGGCGAGCCCTTCCGCCGTGATGCCATGAAGAAGCCGGTGGTGGTGGCCGGGATCCGGCGCGAGGACATGCGCCCCCAACGGCCGTACTGATCATCGGCGAGGCCGGGCGGGCGCGGTTCCCGCGCGCCGCCGGATGTCCATCGGAGCGAAAAATCCCCGGGGCACCCCCTTGACATTCCCCCGAACGCTCCCAATAAGGCACTACGTGCCGAAATGCGCCCGTGTGGCGGGCGTATCGCAAGTTCAGCGAAGACGGCGAAACGCTGCCCGATGGAGCGGGTCCGCCGAGGAACGGGAGCGGACGATTCGCAGCCGGACGTAATTCCGGGATCGCCGGTTCAACAGGCAACTTGCAGGGCGGCTCATTCATTCCGTTGACGCGCTGCCAGGCCCTTCGTGTCCGGGGCCGGTCGCGCCCGTTTCCCATGGGCACGGAGGGGGTGTCATGACCACCGAACCACCCGCTCGCCATCTGTTGCGGACGCTCAACATTTTCGGGCTCTCCCATCTCGACATCGTCCTCCTCGCGGCGCTGGCCGACGAACGGCCCCTGTTGCTGATCGGCCCGCCGGGAACCGGCAAAAGCGAGCTGCTGAACCGCATCGCCGTCTGTCTCGGTCTCGAGCACCGGCACTACAATCTCGCGCTGGTGAATTTCGACGAGCTGGTCGGATATCCGGTTCCGAACCGGGCCCGCGACGGCGTCGAATATCTGCGCACGCCGGCGGACCTCTGGGATGCCCAGTCCGTCTTCCTCGACGAGATCTCGCGCTGCAGGCCGGAGCTGCAGAACCGGACGTTCTCGATCATTCACGAGCGTCGCCTCCAGGGGCTCCTCCTGGAACGGCTGCGCTACCGCTGGGCGGCGATGAACCCGCCCGCGACGGCGGAAGGCGAGAGCGAGGAGGAGGAGGTCTGCTGCGGATCCCTGCCTCTCGATCCCGCTCTGGCGGATCGCTTTCCCTGGGTGATCGTGCTTCCCGCATTCGCCGATCTGCCGGCCGGGGAGCGGCATGCGCTGATCGCCGGGGGGCACCGGTCGCCGGATCGGGAGCAGGCGGCCCGGGTGGCGTCCCTGGTGGAGGCGGCGAAAGCCAATCTGGGGGCGATCGCACCCGAGGAGCGCGGCTGGGCCGAGGCCTGGGTGAACGCTCTGGTGGTGCCCCTGCAGGAAGCGCGGCTCGCGATCACCGGCCGGCGTGCGGTGGCGCTGGTCCAGTCGGTCTGCTCGCTGCTTGCGGCGGCGCGCGCCCTCGGGCGCGAGGAGCCGCTCGAGGATCTGGCCTACCTCGCGCTCCGCTGGGGATTGCCGCAGCGCGCCCGGGGCCGGGCGATCGACGAGGTCAAGCTGGCGGCGATCCACGGAATGGCGGCGGCGCTGGCGAGCGAACCGGCCGGAAGCCCTCTCCGCGAACTGTACGGCGAACGGGATCCGGTCCGCCGGCTGGCGCTGGCGCTGGGGCTTCCCGCGAACGCCCCGACCCCGCTCCATCTCGCCCAGTTCGCGAGCGATGCCTGGGCGGCGTGCACCGCCGCGGAACGCTATGCGCTGTCCTGGGCGATCGCCCCCGTGCTGGTCGATTGCGACCGTTTCACGGCCGCCACCTGCGAGCTCCTGAGCGGGCCGACGGGGAAGATCCTGGCTTTCGTCCTGGGAGGTTCGGGGGAATTCCGTGGATCGCTCTGGTCCCCCGATCTGGCGCTCCGCATCGGGGAGGTGGTGGCGGATCTCCGGGCGAAGGCGGATCCCCACGCCGAGGAGCTCGACAACCTGCTCCGGACCCTGGCCGCGGAGGAGGGGGATGGATTCGATCCGGTGATGGTGGTGCGGAAGGCGAAAGCCTGGCGAAGGATGTTCGAACGGGTGCGGACTCCCTCCGGAGTTCGTCGAGCACGGGAGGGGCGAACGGAAGAGATCGGGTGAACACCGAATTCCGACCGATGGTCGGGGTCGGTCGAGGAAGCCGGCGGGGGCTCGGTCACCGCGGTATCGGAGACTCCGCCGACGCCATGGACAGCGCCGCATATCGGGCTGGGGAGGAGCTGAATGACGATTGCCGGTTTTCGCTGCATCGGATGGGTCGATCTTCCCGTGTCGCTGGGGCGGACCATGGGCGAGGGTGATCCCGAGGCGGCCTTTCTCGATCTTCTGGGGAAGAAGGTCCCCGGACGACCGGGAGCGCGGCGGCGCGCGCTCTTCGATCTGGCGGTCGCCACCGAACCGCGGACGCTCGGCCTGCCCGCTTTCGCCCTGCTCCACACCGTCGCGACGCTTCCGCCCGCGGACTCCGCGGAGGCGCGGATCGACGCCCCCCGTCTCGGGCCCGAGCCCGTGCTGCTGCTCCTGAGCCGCAGTGCCGGCGGCATCTTCCTCGCCAGCCGCCGGCCGCGGATCGCGGTAGCCGAATGGTGGGGGAAGGTGCATCGGTGGTTCGTGCCGGTGGCGGGAGACGCAGGGTGAGCGGTGCCGGCCGGATATGCTCCCGCGGGACGGCCCGTGACGAGGAAAGCGCCGCGCTGGCCGCCCGGGTGGTGGCCTGTGTTCCGCCGGGACAGCCGGCGTTCCTCAAGCTCCTGGGCCTTCTCGAGATCGCCGCCAGCCGTGAGGTCGGAACCGCCTGCGTGACCCTGGGTGCGCGGTCCCGGCTGCTCCTCAATCCGGACTTCGTGAAGGCCAACTGCCGTACCGAGGAGGAACTGCGGAGTCTCGTGATGCACGAGCTGTTCCACGTCCTGCTCGGGCACACGCGGCTGTGCCGGAAGATGACGCCGGCACGGAACTGGGCGTTCGACGTGCTGATCAACGCCCAGCTCTGCCAGCTCTTTCCCGACCCCGCGGACACCGCGCTGTTCCGCCGGCTCTATCGGGCCGACCGGATGCCGGAGGCGCTGCTGCGGCCGCCGCCGGGCTGGCGGACCGCCGCCGAGAGATGGCCTCTGGAAGGGATCGCCGGTGAGATCCACCGCGCGGTGTACAGCGAACGGCAAGTGACGGAAGCGGAACTCGTGGCCCTGCTCGAAGTGCATCTCGAAGGCGGAAACCCCGGGACGGGAAAACTGCTCGGAAATCATGGAGGCGAATATCGGGACGGGGCGGCCGGCGGATCGGCGTCGGAAGAGGTGTCGGGCCCGTTCCCGGATGGAGCTCTCGATCCGGATCTCCTGCGGACACTGCGGGAGCTGTTCGACTCTCTCGCGGAAAGTGGGGGCGGCGATGCCCGGCATCGGAACCGGATGCGGGCCGCCGACCGTGTCGAACCGGTGACGGCCGGGGAGCGGGTGGCGGCCGCCGTCCGACGGGCGCTGCTGGCCCTGACCGATCGCGGTGAGCCGTGGAACGGAGCGCCGAGAGCCGCGATCGCGCCGGTGGAGGGTTTCGTTCCCTGGCGCAGCCCGGGAGACCGGCGGGCGCTGCTTCTCGAAGAGCTGGGCGAACTGCCGCTCCTCCACCGAGCACCGCTGACGGGGCGGACCGTTCTGCCCGGTGAGGACGTCCATCTCTATCTCGATGTGAGCGGCAGCATGAGGGGCGAGCTCGCCCCGCTCTACGGGATCCTGGCGAGCTTCGAACGGTGGCTCCATCCGTGGATCCATCTGTTCAGCACCGTGGTGCGGGACGTCCCCCTGCGGGCGCTTTCCCGGGGGCTCGTGGAAACGACGGGCGGTACCCGTATCGGCCCTGTCACCGAACATATTCGCCGCCGAGGAATCCGTCGGGCGCTGATCGTCACCGACGGGATGGTGGGCGAGCTCCCGGAATCCCATCGCCGGGCCCTTCGACACCGCCGGATCGGGGTGCTGCTGACGGCCCGGGGCTCGCCGCGGTTCGCAGCCGGCACCGGCTGGCGCGTGACCCGGCTGCCGGAGCCGAACGCCGACACCTTTCGCGAGAGATCCTCGCGATCCCGGCGGAAATTCCACCGGATCCCCCCTGCGGGACGAAGGATCGCGCTGGCGACCGGGTGAGCGGCGATCGCGAATCGGAGCGATCGAGGGCCGCGGATGCGCCGCGACGCCCCGAAATCGGGAATTGTGGTGCCGTCCTGGACGATCCCGCACTCGCCGCTCATACCGGCTCCGGTCCCTCCTCGAGCATCGCGAGGGACCGGCGACGGCCGGCCCGTCCGGTGCCCGCGCAGCTCGCGGCCCTCGGGCGCCCGGCCGAGGATCGGAAGGCGATCGCCACATCCTCGGGCGAGGCGATGGCCGTCCGTTCTCCGGCGGCGGCGATCGAGGAAGAGGGTGCCGGCAGGCTGCGACGCAGGCGCTGGACCGACCGCGACGGGCGGGAACGCGACCGCCTCGAGGTGGTGGCGGATGTCTGATAACCCATTGATTTCCCTGGTCGGGGCGGGCGGATTCGAACCGCCGACCCTCTGCTCCCAAAGCAGATGCGCTACCGGACTGCGCTACGCCCCGCACAACCGGGATCTAGGGCAAAGCTGTCCGGGCTGCAATCGCCGCCCGCGCGGTCGGCATCGGCCCGGCGCAGGATGCCCGTGGGCAGTGGCCGTTCCGCGACTCCCAGACGCTTGTACTGGAGGCGGGCCGGATCCTCGCCCGGCATCCGGATCGCGGGTGGCGCCGGGGCGAAGCCGAAACGCGCATAGTACGCGGGATCGCCCACCAGCAGTACGAGATCGTGGCCGAGCCGGGCCGCCCGGTCGAGGCTGGTTTCGATCAGCGCCCGGCCGATGCCGTTGCCCGCCTCGCCGCGGGCGCTGGCCACCGGCCCCAGCAGCAGCGCCGGTTCCCCGCCCAGCCGTACCGGCCAGTAGCGGATCGTGCCCACCAGTCGGCCTTCCTTTTCGGCGACCAGGCAGAGCCTGCGCAGCGGTGCGATGCCCACCCGATAGCGATAGGATGTCTTGTGCTGACGGCGGACGCCGAACACCTCGTCGAGCAGGGCTTCGATGGCGGGCGCATCGGTGGGAGCTTCGGGACGCAGGAGGAACATGGCGGTCTCGGGGAAACGGTGGGACGGCGGGATGGGCTACCGACCGCCCCGGCAGCCGGGCACGGTCGGCTCACGGGCGGCAATGCGCCCCGGCACTTCGTCGTCGCAGACGGATCCGCTTCGCCATGCTCATGACCCGGCCCATAGGGAGCCCGGGTTGGGCTGTCAAGCGGGTCCGCCGCCCTCCGGCGGCAGCTCCTCGGGATCGCACCCCCCGGGATTGGCCACCGGCACCGGCGGACCGTCCCCGGGATCGAGGCGCAGGGCGCGCTCGAGCGCCCAGCGCACGGTGGGGAAAGCGAGCTCGCGCCAGGGAATGCGCTCCGGGGCGAACAGCCTCACCTCGAGACTCTCCGGCCCGGGGTCGATCGTCGGATCCTCGAGCCCCGCGAGATAGACGAGCTGGACCTGACCGATCCGCCGCACGCTGTAGACGGCGAGCAGCCCGCGGATGCGGATCCGGGCGCGGGCCTCCTCGAAGGCCTCGCGGGCGGCTCCCTCTTCCGGACTTTCGCCGAGCTCGAGGAAGCCGGCCGGGATCGTCCACAGTCCCCGGCGCGGGGCGATCGCCCGCCGGCACAGCAAGATCCGCCTGTCGTGCAGGCAGACGCTGCCGACGATCAGCCGGGGATTCTCGTAGTGGATGCGGCCGCAGGCGCTGCAAACGAGCCGTTCGTGGCTGTCGCCGGCCGGCCGGCGACGCTCGAGCCCGGCACCGCAGGCCGGACAGAAGCGCAGATCCCCCATTCAGCTCCGCCGCCCGAACAGGGCTTCGGCGGCATCGCGCACCGCCCGCTTCCTCGCGAGCTCGGCCTCGACCCGGGCGATCTCCGCACGGAGGGCCTCGATGTAGGCTTCGAGCTCCTCCACCGACATGCGCTCGAGGGAAGCGCCCAGCTCCGGCGTGCTCCGCTTCGGGCGAGCCTCTTCCTCTTCCATTGCGTCCTCCCGCGACAGCGATCGGCGACCACTCTACGGCGCCGTCATGGCGGCTGTGAAGATCCCCCGGTCTTGACAGCCGTACGGTGCCCCCGCACCTCTGCCGGCGTTCGTCGCTTCCGGGAGCCCTTCCATGGCCGCCAAGCCCGCCCGCTACTTTCCGGTGTCCTGGGACGAGTTGCACCGCGACGCCAAGGCGCTCGCCTGGCGCCTCGCCGGTCTCGGTCCCTTCGAGGGAATCGTCGCGATCACCCGCGGCGGGCTGGTGCCCGCCCACATCATCGCCCGCGAGCTCGACATCCGTCTCATCGACACCGTCTGCATCGCCTCCTACGACGAGACCGAGCAGCGCGAGCCGCAGCTCCTCAAGGGGGTCGAGGGGGACGGCGAGGGTTGGCTGGTGATCGACGATCTGGTGGACACCGGGCAGACCGGGCGCATCCTCCGCCGGCTGCTGCCGAAAGCGCATTTCGCGACGGTCTACGCCAAACCCGAGGGACGGCCGGTGGTCGACACCTTCATCACCGAAGTGAGCCAGGACACCTGGATCCTGTTTCCCTGGGACATGGAGCGGCAATACGCCAAGCCCATCGTCGCCCTGGCCGACGGTGGCGAGGATTGAGGGCGGAACGCGGCGAGCTCACGGAGCTTCGTGCAGCCGCGCCAGGATGCGCTCGCGGACCTCGACCGGTTCGGCGCCGATCGCCTCGGCGAGGCGCCGGAGTTCGCGCCGCAGCCCGTAGACCTGGTCCATGAGGGACAGGATCAGAGGCATCGCCTCCTCGCCGACGCCCAGCTCCTCGCGCAGCTCGCACAGCAGTCGCAGGCGCGCGAGATCGAGTTCGTCGAACCGGTATTCGTGATCCCGCACCGCCGGCCGAATCCAGCCGCGTCGCACCCAGGCGCGCAGCCGCCGCACGGTGAGACCGCGGATCTCCGCCACCACTTCCCGTTCCCCGACCAGCATCAGGCCATCTCCCGCAGGCGCGCGCGCGGATCGTAGGCGTGGTTCTCACGCCAGCGCCGCATGAAGGTCTCGAGTTCGGAATCGATCTGCTCGGGCAGGACGATTTCGAGGCGGACGTACTGATCGCCGCGTCTGCCGGTGCGCGGATCCGGCACCCCCTTGCCGCGCAGCCGCAGGACCCGGCCGCTGCTGGCGCCTCTCGGGATCGTCATGCGTACCGGACCGTCGATGGTCGGCACCTCGACCTTGCCGCCGAGGACCGCCTCGTCGAGGGTGATCGGCAGGGTCACCCGGATATCGTCCCCCTCGCGGGTGAACAGGGGGTGCGGGCGGACCTCGATCTCCACCAGCGCATCGCCGGGTGGACCGCCCTCGAAGCCCGGAGCACCCTTGCCGCGAAGGCGGATCACCTGGCCACTTTCGATTCCGGCCGGGATGGTCACGTCCAGAGCCGAACCGTCGGGCAGCACCACCCGCCGCCTGCCGCCGCGTACGGCGTCGAGGAAATCGACCACCAGATGGTAGCGGAGATCGGGCCCCCGCATCGGTCCCGCCCGGCGCCGGGCCGTACGTCCGAAGAGCTCCGAGAAGATGTCGCCCAGATCGGCGAAATCCTCGAAGCCGCGTCCGGTATGGTAGCGTTCGCCGGCACCGGTCTCGGCGAAATCCCGGTAGTGTCGGTACTGCGGCTTCTCGGCCCCGGTTTCGTCGATCTCGCCACGGTCGTAACGGGCCCGCTTCTCCGGATCGCCGAGGATCTCGTAGGCCGCCGAGACCTTCTTGAACCTCTCCTCGGCGGTCCGGTCCCCCGGATTGAAATCGGGATGGAGTTCCTTGGCGAGCCGGCGGTAGGCCTTGCGGATCTCCTCCTGCGAGGCGCCCCGGTCGACGCCGAGAACGGCATAGAGGTCTTCGGCCACGGATCCTTCCTCGATGGTTGCGGGATCGGCGAACGCGCCGGCCGATCAGGCCGTGCCGGCGGTCTCGAGCTCGAGAGCGGCGGCCAGCGCGTCGTCCACCGTTTCCAGCCAAACGAATTCGAGCCGGTCGCGCGCGCCCTCGGGGATCTCGGCGAGATCCTTGCGATTGCGGGCCGGCAGCAGCACCGTCCGGATCCCTGCGCGTAGCGCGGCCAGGGCCTTTTCCTTGATGCCTCCCACCGGAAGGACGAGACCGCGCAGCGAGATCTCGCCGGTCATGGCGACGTCCGGCCGCACCGTGCGCCCGGTCAGGAGCGAGGTGATGGCGGTGAAGATGGCGATCCCGGCGCTCGGCCCGTCCTTGGGCACCGCCCCGGCCGGCACGTGGATGTGGAGATCGCTCTTCTCGAAGAGGGTCGGATCGATCCCGAGCCGTTCCGCCCGCGCCTTGACCAGGGTGACGGCGGCGGTGGCGCTTTCCTTCATCACCTCGCCGAGCTGGCCGGTCAGGATGAGATTGCCCTTGCCCGGCACGCGGGTGGCCTCGATGAACAGGATCTCGCCGCCGAAGGGCGTCCAGGCGAGGCCGGTGGCGACTCCCGGCACCGAGGTGCGCATCGCCACCTCGTCCTCGAACTTCGGCGGCCCCAGGATCTCGGCCAGATCCGCGGCATCGACGGTGACCCGCTCGGCCCGGCCCTCGGCGATCTGCACCGCGGCCCGGCGGATCACCGCACCGAGCTGACGCTCGAGGTTGCGGCATCCGGCCTCCCGCGTGTACTGCCGGATGATGGCCCGGATCGCCTCGTCGCCGATCGCGAACTGCTCGGGTTCGAGACCGTTCTGCCGGAGCTGGCGCGGCAGCAGATAGCGCTTGGCGATCTCCAGCTTTTCGTCCTCGGTGTAGCCGGGCAGTTCGATCACTTCCATGCGGTCGCGCAGGGGGCCGGGAATACCGTCGGCGATGTTGGCGGTGGCGATGAACAGCACCTTGGAGAGATCGAAGGGCACGCCCAGATAGTTGTCCCGGAAGCTGCTGTTCTGTTCGGGATCGAGCACCTCGAGCAGGGCCGAGGCGGGATCACCGTGGAGGCTGGCGCCGAGCTTGTCGATCTCGTCCAGCATCAGCACCGGGTTGCGGCTGCCGGCCTTGCGGATCGCCTGGATGATGTTGCCCGGAAGCGCCCCGATGTAGGTGCGGCGATGGCCACGGATCTCCGCCTCGTCGTGGACGCCGCCGAGGCTGAGGCGGACGAACCGGCGACCGGTAGCGCGGGCGATGCTCTGTCCCAGGGAGGTCTTGCCGACACCGGGCGGACCGACGAGGCAGAGGATGGGTCCCTTGCCCTCCGGATTGAGCTTGCGCACCGCGAGATATTCGAGAATCCGCGTCTTCACCTTGTCGAGATCGAAATGATCCTCGTCGAGGATCCGGCGGGCCTTGGGGATGTCGATCACCTCCTCGTCGAGCTTCGCCCAGGGAAGCTCGATCAGCCATTCGAGATAGGTCCTGAGCATGCCGTATTCGGCCGCCGCTTCGGGCAGCCGTTCGAGCCGCCGGAGCTCCTTCCTGGCGTGCTCCTCGACCTCCTCGGGCATGCCGGCCTCGGCGATCGCCTTTTCGAGCTCCTCGATCTCCGCGTCCCGCTCCCCCTCCTCGCCGAGCTGGCGACGGATCGTGCGGAGCTGTTCGCGCAGCAGACGCTCGCGGTTTTCCTTCTCGATGGTCTGACGGGTCTCCTCGGCGATCTCCTGGCTGAGGCGCAGCACCGCGAGGCGCTGGGCCAGCAGCCGGAGGACGAGATCGAGCCGCGGCTCCACCTCGAGGGTTTCCAGCACCCGCTGCTTGTCGGTGGCCGCGAAGTCCATGAAGGAGGCGACGAAATCGGCCAGCATGCCGGGCGAGGCGATGTTCCGGATCGCCTCGCCGACCTCGCTCGGAGCCTGCGGAATGAGCTCCAGGGCTTCGCCGGCGAGCCGCTTGAGCTCGTTCATCCGGGCCTCGATCCCGGGCGTGATCTCCTCGCGGGTCTCGATCTCCTCGATCCGGGCGGCGAGGAACGGATGCCCTTCGACGTACTCGACCACCCGGAAGCGACGCACCCCCTGGCAGATGACGTGATGGGCTCCCTCCCCGGCGGTCACGAAACGCAGGATGTTGGCGACCGTGCCGATGGGATGCAGCCCGTCGCCGCCCGGCTCCTCGACTTCCGGATCCCGCTGCAGCACCACGGCGATCGGCCGTTCCGCCTCGATGCTCGCCTGGACCGCCAGCACCGAACGGCGGCGACCGACCGACAGCGGCAGCACGACGCCCGGAAACAGCACCGCGTTCCTCAAGGGCAGGACGGCGACCACACCTTCCGGCAGAGGCGACCCGGCTTCCTCGCGCCGTTCCCGCGGCTCGGCGGGCGCCTCGGCGGCCGTCCCGGCTTCCTGTCTGATCTGTTCCTCGGCCATCGGCGCACCTCACATCCGTTCGAGGACAATCGTCAGGCAGCCGTCCCTGAATTCCTGCGTGGTGAGGAGATAGCGGCCGGCGGGAAGGCGGATCCGGCGGAGGAAACGGCCGTGCGGGATCTCGAGGCGGATCAGCCGGGCCCGACGCACCACCGCCGGCAGGATCCGCCGGCCGGAAACGACCAGCGTCGTGTCCTGGACGGCCAGTTCCAGATCCGCGGGATCCACGCCGGGCAGCGCCACCGTGATCCACAGACCGCGCTCGGTCTCGAACACGTCGACCGGAGGTTCCCACTGCGAGGCTTCCGGCCGCGCTTCGGCGGGGACGAAGAACTGGCGCTGCAGGCGCTCGGCGCGGGCGAGCATCTCGCAGGCTTCCGCCCACATCCAGCGCCGCGGATCCGATGTCATGCGCGCAATCTCCTCCTGTCCGATCCCTGTCCGATCGATGTGATCCTCGCGGGGGCACCCGCCTCGAACAATGCCCATTCGACGGTCGGAAAAAAACCCGCACCATATATAGGCATCCCGCGGCGAGGCTTTGAGGGGCGGCCTGCACCGGCACCGCAACCCGCGGGAGGGGCGCCGCAGCGGCCATTGTGGCCGCCCGCGGCGCGCCCATATCTGGGGTGGAGACGGGGCGGTTCGCGCTCCGAAAGGGAAGGACGCGCGGTCCCGCGTCGAGCCCGTCGGGAGGTGTCGATGACGAACCAGCAGAATATCGCCCGCATGCCGGAGCGCCGCCCGGGAACCCGCTTTCCCGCCGCGTCGCCGATGCCGGTGGCGCGGATCCGTCGGCGCGAGGTCCAGGCGGGGCGCGGCGGCAGGGCCTCGGATCGGGCCTGGATCCTGGAATTCGAACCGGGGAGCCGGACCTTCGTCGATCCGCTCACGGGTTGGAGCGGCAGTGCCGACCCCTATCGTCCGATCGCTCTCGAATTCCCGGACGCGCACAGCGCCATCGACTATGCGGAACGGCAGGGCTGGAAGTGGGAGCTGGTGGAGGCGCCCGTTCGCGAGATCCGGATCAGACCCTATGCCGACAGCCTGCGCGATCTTCTGGTGATCTCGACCTCGCCCGTCGCCCTCGCGGCGATCGACGGCGGATCGCCGATGGTGGCCGGGGCCGAGGGGGAGGCGAGGGAGCCGACCGTCGATCCGGTCGAGGAGGCCGATGTCGAATCCTTTCCCGCCAGCGATCCGCCGGCCTGGACGGGCACCACCATCCCCTGAGCCGGAGGCGATCGGCGCCGGTTGACCTCGGTCAAGGCGGAGGCGATCCGATTGGGCCACTGCGAAGCGGCGAACGCTCGCCCGACCGCCTTCGGCGAGGATGCCATCATGCCGCTCGACCCATCCCGGTCGCCGGAAGGGTTCCCCCCGCGCCTGCCGGCACTGCCCCTGGATTTCCTGACCGCGGCGCTGCTCGCGCGCCATCCCGGTCTGACCGAGCGTCTGGCCTCGCTGGGCGATCTGGCGGTCGCCGTCACACCCACCGATCTGCCCGGCAGTCTTCTCCTCCGTCTGCGGTCGGGGACGCTTTCGATCGGCCTTTCCGCCACCGGGCCTTGGACGGCGGTGGATGCCGTCGTCCGGGGGCCGGTGGCCCGGCTGATCGATCTGGTGGAAGGACGGGTGGACGGCGATTCCCTGTTCTTCGGCCGGGTCCTGGAGATCGACGGGCGGACCGAGGTGGTGGTGGCCCTGCGCAACGCGCTCGAGAACGCGGAGATCGATCTCGCCCGTGATCTGGCGGAGGCGTTCGGTCCCTTCGCGCCGCTGGCGCGGCTCTTGGCCGGAACCGGGGCCGTGGGGGCCGGGGCGGTAGCCGCGCTGGCCCGGCGGCTGCAGGCCGATCTGCTCGGGCCGCTCTTGCGCTATGCGGAAGGTGGTGCCGATCTCATGCGGGTCCTCGCGGGAGGTCGGAGGGAAGGCGGATGAGCGGGCGGGAGACGCCGGCGCCGGAACGGCTGGAGCTGGTCTGTCCCGCGGGGACGCCCGCGGCCCTCCGGGTGGCGGTGCGGGCCGGTGCGGACAGCGTCTATGTGGGTTTCCGCGACGAGACCAACGCCCGCAACTTTCCCGGTCTCAATTTCTCCCGCGAGGAACTCGCGACGGCGATCGCCTTCGCCCACGACCGTCAGGTGCGGGTGTTCGTCGCCATCAACACCTTTCCCCGGGCCGGCGAGCAGGAACTGTGGCGGCGGGCCGTCGACGACGCCGTGAGCCTCGGAGCGGACGCGCTGATCCTCGCCGATCTCGGGCTCGCCTGCTATGCCCGCGATCGCCATCCCGGGGCCCGGCTGCATCTTTCGGTCCAGGCCTCGGCCGCCAATCCCGAGGCGATCGCCCTGTTCGAGGAACTCGCCGGGATCCGCCGGGTGGTGCTGCCGCGGGTGCTCACGGTGAGCGAAATCCGCGCCCTCACGGAGGCGATCGGGGTCGAGACGGAAGTATTCGTGATGGGCGGCCTCTGCGTCATGGCCGAAGGACGCTGTCTGCTCTCCTCCTATGTGACGGGCCAGTCGCCGAACATGAACGGGGTCTGCTCCCCGGCGGAGGCGGTGCGCTACGCCGAGGAGGAGGGGATGCTGGTGACCCGGCTGGGGCCGGTGACCGTCAACCGCTTCGCCCCCGGGGAGCCCGCCGGCTATCCGACCCTCTGCAAGGGACGTTTCCTCGCCTGCGGTCGGCCGAGCTACCTGTTCGAGGAGCCGGTGAGCCTGAGTGCGCTCGGGGTGCTCCCCGATCTGGCCCGGGCCGGGGTGCGGGCGGTGAAGATCGAGGGACGGCAGCGCGGCCGGGCCTACATCGAGCGGGTCATCCGCACCGTGCGGGCGGCCGCCGAAGCGGTCGCCGCGGGCCGACCGGTGCCGCTCGCCGACCTCCAGGAGCTCACCGAGGGTGGGCGTGAGACGGTGGGGGCCTACGACAAGAGATGGCGATGAGCGGACCGGCACGGCTGTCGCTGGGACCGGTACTCTACTTCTGGGAGGCGGACCGGCTCCGCGACTTCTATTTCCGGATCGCCGAAGAGACCGACGTCGAGATCGTCTATCTCGGCGAGGTGGTCTGCGGCAAGCGGCTGCCCTTCCTGAGCGAGGCCCTCGGTGCGGCGGCGGAACGGCTACGGGCGGCCGGCAAGGAGGTGGTGCTCTCGAGCCTCGCCCTGCCCGGAGAGCGGCGCGATCTCGCGGCTCTGCGCGAGCTCGCGGCGACGGCCGACGGTCCGGTGGAAGCCAACGATTTCGGCGCGGTCCGGCTGCTGCGCGGCCGGCCGCACGTGCTCGGGCCCTATCTCAACGTCTACAACGAAGGCACCCTCGCGGTCCTGGCCCGGAACGGAGCCGTCCGCTGCTGTCCGCCCCCGGAGCTTCCGGCGACCGCCTTCGCCCGTCTCGTCGCCGGAAGCCGGCTCGAATTCGAGCTCCAGATCTTCGGTCGCCAGCCGCTGGCACTCTCCGCCCGCTGTTACCACGCCCGCAGCCGCGGGCGGCGCAAGGACAACTGCCAGTACGCCTGCGGCGAGGATGCCGACGGCATGCCGGTGGAGACGCTGGACGGGCGGGCTTTCGTCGCCGTCAACGGCATCCAGACCCTGTCCGCGGGCTATGTCGAACTTTCGGCCGCGGTGGAGGAGGCGCGGGCGATGGGCGTCGGGATTTTCCGGCTGATGCCCCAGGCTCTCGACATGGTGGCGGTGATCGGCCTCTATCGGGCGCTGCTCGAGGCGCGGATCGCGCCGGTAGAGCTGCGGGCGCGGCTCGCCGAGCTGGCGCCGGGCACGGCGTTCGCCGACGGCTACTGGCACGGATGCGCCGGCATGGCGCGGCTCGCCGGCTGACCCCGACCCGCCGCGCCGGATCGCACCTGCGAAAGGGCGTCACGCCCTTTGCGCCGACGGCCGCGGCCACTAGGTTGTAGCGAGACCGTCACCCAGCGCCGGAAACGATGTCCGAAATCCGCCTCACCATCGGCAACCGCAACACCTCCTCCCGGTCGCTCGCCGTCTGGCTGGTGTTGCGCCGGGCCGGGATGACCTTCGAGCTCCGGGTCCTCGATCTGCGTGATGGGGCGGGGCTCGAGGAGGCGGGGCGGATCTCGCCGAGCGGTCGCCTGCCGGTGCTCGAGATCGGCGAGCTGCGGATCTCCGAACCGCTCGCGATCTGCGAATATGTCGCGGAGCAGCGGCCCGGACTGTGGCCCGAGGTGCCGGAGCTGCGGGCGCGCGCACGTGCCGTCGCCGCCGAGGCGATCTACGAGCTCCCGGATCTCCTGACCTTCCTGCCGATGGACATGACGGGCCGCTTCACCCCGCCGGGAAAGCTGTTGCGTGGCGTGCAGCGGGATCTCGACCGGCTCCGGGCGCTCTGGGAAAGCTGCCTCGCCGATGCGCCGGCGGGCGGCCCTTTCCTGTTCGGCCGCTTTTCCGTCGCCGATGCCTTCATGGCGCCGATCGTTTCCCGGCTGGAGACCCACGGCATCGCGCTCGGGGAGGTCGCCGACGCTTACATCCGGGCGATCTGCGGCCTTCCCGAATACGGCGAATGGGCGGGGCTGGCGGAACGGGAGCTCGCCGCTGCGGAGGCGCCATCTCCGGCGCCGCGCCGGGAAGGACGGGCGGCGGCGACGGTTCCGCGGCCGCCCCCGTCGCCACCGAAGCCACCACCGCCTGCTCCCGCCGGTGGGGAACCGGAGCCGGCGGCGCCGAAACCGGCCGCCTCCAGACCCCTGACCGGCGCCGATCGGCTGTTCGGGCGCGGTCGGTCCGGCCGTGCGGCCGGAACGGGACCGGCATCCGGAACCGCGGCCGCCCCTTCGAGGTCGGTGCGCCCCCCCGCCGCGACACGCGAAGTCGCGCCGAAAGAAGTCGGGCGGGAGGCGGAAACGCGCCGTCCGGCGGCGGCCGGGGACCGCGAACCGGCGTCACCGCCCCCGGCCGGCGGGAAATCGTCCGAAACGGCCGCCGAGCCGGAGGTCTCGCCGCCGGAGAAGCCGGCGAAGCCCGCGGCCCCGCCATCACCCGAGCCCGTCCGGCGGCAGCGTCCGCGGCCGGCGCCCACGGGTCCGATCGTCAAGCCCATAGGTGCCGGAATTCGTCGACGACGCTGAGATAGACGTCGCGCTTGAAGGGCACGATCCGGCGCAGGAGATCCTCGGGATCGGTCCAGCGCCAGGCGGCGAATTCCCGCGGCGGCCGGTCGATGTCGATGTCGGCGTCGGTTCCCAGGAAGCGGAAGGCGAACCAGCGTTGGGTCTGTCCCTTGTAGCGGCCCTTCCACATCCGCGCGGCGAGGCCGGGCGGCAGATCGTAGGACCGCCAGTAGCGGCTTTCCGCGAGAAGCTCGACCTCCTCGATGCCGACCTCCTCGTAGAGTTCCCGCCGGGCGGCCTGCAACGGGGTCTCGCCGGGGTCGATGCCGCCCTGGGGCATCTGCCAGGCGGGTCGGGACATGTCCGCGCGTTGGCCGACGAAGATTCCGCCACGCCGGTCGAGGAGGAGGATGCCGACACCGCGGCGGTACCCCGGTGGCGGCTGTTCGGAGAGAACGAAGGCCATCCCGTAGCTACTCCGACGCTCGGCCGGCGGGACCCGCGAACACGCGGCTCGGCGGCACGAGTTGCAGGCCCTTGGCCTCGAGGCTGGGGAGCCACTGCTGGAGGCGGGCGTAGGTGATGGCGGCTCCCTCCAGGGTTCCGAGCGCGGCACCGTCGCGCAGGGCGCGGGTCTCGAGCCGGCCGAGGGCGAGATCGATCGCTTCCGGTGCGGGATCGAGGTCGATCGGCGGATCGCTCCAGGCATAGGGGAGGCCCCGCCGGGCGGCCGCCTCCGCCAGGCGGTTGCTTCCCAGCTCGACGAGACCGAGGCCGGCCTTTGCGAGCCGGGTCAGGACCGGCTCCAGCTTCTCCGGCGCCGCCAGATAGGCTCCCGGCGCGACCGTCACCGCGAAATAGCCCTTGCCCGAAGCGAGAACGGTCTCCAGTCGCTGGTTCAGGCGTTCGGCCGGCAGATCCGGGGCGATGGCGAGCGGACCGGCGTCGTCGAGCGGGAAGCGGGCGGGGCGCACCGGCAGTTCCAGCAGCACCTCGTGACCCCGCCAGCGCCCGTAGCGCATCCAGCCGGCGAGCCGGCGGCCGTAGGGCGAGAAGGCGAGGCCGAAGGGTGCCGGCAGTTCGGTGGCGGTGAAGGTGGGATCGCGGGCGAGGCCGAGACCGACCACGACGAGGGCGATGCGCGGGCGATCGGGCTGGATGGCGAAGCTGCTCCGATAGGCGGAGAAGGGGCTCCGGCCGTCCTCGGCCCGTCGCGGGACGGCCCCGTGGGGACCCGGTCGCAGCAGCGCGGCGGGCACCTCGAGCGGCGGCGCCCCGGCCATCGGCTCTCCGAAGATCTCGGGCGGCTCCGCCGAGCCCGCGGACGGATCCGGTGGCGACTCTGGTTCCGGGCGGACCAGGGGAAGTTCGACCCGCGGCAGATCGGTGTAGAGAAGTGCGCCCTCGATTCCGAGGAGCCGCACCCCCGCCACCGCCAGGAGCAGCAGGAGCAGCAGCCCGCCGAGAATCCCGAAGGGAAGCCGCGGATCGGAGAACAGCCGTTTTCCCGGCATGGGGGGCTCAGACCGGGCACGGGAGCGGGCGGAACCGCCGTCCCGCCCCGATGCCGCCTGCGTCCGGTCTCATCGTGCCGCGGCGAGCCCCGCCTTGTAGAGGGCGATCCCGCGGAGAAGATCGATCGCCCGGGCGAGCTGATAGTCCCGTTCCTCGAGACCCACCGTGTCGGCGCCGTTCTCCTCGTCCTGCGAAGGCACATCGGCTTCGAGCCGCCCGCGCAGATCCGCCTCGCGCCTGCCGTTGTCGTCGATCAGCTCCACCTTGGCTTGCTGGACGGTGATGTCGGGGGTGATTCCCTTGGCCTGGATCGAGCGGCCGGAGGGGGTGTAGTAGCGGGCGGTGGTCAGCCGCAGGGCGCCGTGGCCGGGAATGGGCACGATCGTCTGCACCGAACCCTTGCCGAAGGATTGGGTGCCCATGACGATCGCCCGCTTGTGGTCCTGCAGGGCACCGGCGACGATCTCCGAGGCCGAGGCCGAGCCGCCGTTGATCAGCACCACCATCGGCAGCCCGTCGAGAATGTCGCCCGGTCGCGCATTGTAGCGCTGGATGCTGTCGGCCCGCCGGCCGCGGGTGGAGACGATCTCGCCCTTGTCGAGGAAGGCATCGGCCACCGCCACCGCCTGATCCAGCAGGCCGCCCGGATTGTTGCGGAGATCGAGCACCAGCCCCTTCATTTCCGGAATCTCGCGGCGCAGCTTCGCCACCTTGTCGCGCAGGGTGCCGTTGGTCTGTTCGTTGAAGGTGGTGACGCGCACGTAGCCGATGTCGTCCTGCGCCTCGGAGCGCACCGGGCTGATGCGGATCACCGCCCGGGTGATGGTGATGTCGATCGGCTTCTTCTCGCCCTGGCGGAGGATCCGGAGCTTGATCTCGGTGTTCACCGGACCGCGCATCTTGTCGACCGCCTCGCCGAGGGAAAGACCCATCACCGGTTCGTCGTCGATATGGGTGATCAGATCGCCGGCCTTGATGCCCGCCCGCCAGGCGGGCGTGTCGTCGATCGGCGAGACCACCTTGACGAGGCCGTTTTCCATCGTCACCTCGATGCCGAGACCGCCGAATTCGCCACGGGTCTGCACCTGCATGTCGCGGTAGCGGTTCTGGTCGAGGTAGCCGGAATGCGGGTCCAGCGAGGTCAGCATGCCGTTGATGGCCGCCTCGATCAGCGCCTGGTCGGTGACCTCCTCGACATAATCGGCCCGCACCCGCTCGAACACGTCGCCGAACAGTTTGAGCGCCCGCAAGGTCTCGGCGCTGTCGGACTGCGCCCGCGCCGGGCTGGTGTCTCCCATCAGCAGGCCGCCCATCAGCAGGGCGGCTGCCGTGGCGGCGGTGATCGACCAGTACTTCTGAACAGACTTCGCCATTAACCCCTTGTCCTGTCAGCTCGCGCTGCCAGCCATGGCAGCGGGTTGACCGGTCGGCCCTGCTGGCGCAGCTCGATGTAGAGGCGAGCTTCCTCTCCCCGGGAGCGCTCCATCCGTCCGACCACGGCACCTGCAGCTATAAGGTCTCCGCGGCGGACATCAAGCCGCGTCATCCCTGCCAGCAATGTATGATACCCGTCGCCATGGTCGAGAATCAACACGAGCCCGAACTGCCGGAACGGCTGGGCGAACACCACCCGGCCGCCGCGGACGGCGCGCACCGGCTGGTCGCGATCGACGCGGATGGTGATGCCGCGGGCGAGCGCGCCCGCCTCCTCGTCACCGAAGCGGGACAGGATCCGGCCGTCGACGGGCAGGATCGGCGGGCGCCAGCCGTCGGCGACCACCGCCCCCGACAGGGTCGGAGGAAGGGAGGGAGAGGGCAGGCGCGCCGGTCCGGTCGCCGCCAGCCGCACCGGCAGCCGCAGATCCCGCCGCGGCGGGACCGGCAACGGGGTGTCGAGGAACGCCGCCCGTGTCGCGGACAGAAGCGGCACCGGCCGGACGGCGAGGCGGGCGAGGCGGCGGGCGGTGAGGGCGAGGCGGCGGAGCTCCTGCCGATGCCGGCGGGCGGCGGCGAGGCGGCGAACGGTCTCCTGGCGGGTGAGAGTGAGACGGGCGAGTTCCTTGCGCAGGACAACGATCGTTTCCTCGAGCAGCGGCCGGAATGCCGCCAGATGGCGCCGGCCGAGGGAAAGGAAGGCGCGTGCCCGGGCGAGTTCGCGTCGCTCCGCCTCCAGTCGGCGGAGTTCGGTCGGCCGGTCGTCGGCGCGCAGCAGCTCGCCGAGGAGGAGCCGGATCCGGCCGCGGTCGGCGGCGTCCGACCCGTGCGAGCGGTACAGCCGGCTCATCAGCGCCGCTGCGGCGCGTTCCCGCTGCCGACGGCGGTCCTCGAGATGCGCGCGGGCGATCTCCAGCTCTCGGGTGGCGCGGGTGAAGGCCTCGGCGATGGCGGCTTCCATCCGTCGCAGATCGCGCTCCCGCCCGGCCAGCCCCTCCCGCCGACGCTCGGCGGCGGCGAGGCGCCGGCGCAGGGTGATGCGCCGGTCCTCGAGCCGCTCGAGAGCCCCGAGACGCCCTTCGATCCGGCGCCCCGCATCCGCTTCGAGAGCCAGGATCGATCCCTCTCGGAACGGGGCGTCGGTGCCGGTGGCGGCGCGGCCGGACGCCGACCAGGGCCAGAAACTGGACAGGACCAGGAGCAGCAGGGCGGCCGTCCGTCCGAACCGGCGTCCGCGGGTTGGGCCGATGGGGACGAACGGACCGGAGATTCGCCGAGCCGGCCCCGGAATCTTCATGGCGCGGCGGCGGCCGAACCGGAGAGACGAGCGGGATTTCCGCGGGGTATCGAGGTCTCGACCGGGGGACCGATCGCGCCGCCTTCGCGACGCATCTTCCACCAATTCCACCAACGGCGATCGGCGACCTTCCGGTGGCCGTCCGACGCCCGTTCCCGGGTCACCGGAAGGCCGATCCCTTCCGGCCGGCGTCCCTCGATGGCGGCCGATCGTGGCTCCCCCGCCGCATATCCCGCCGGCTGCGCCGTCTCAGTCATCGCCGTCGGTGGTGTGGACGATCTCCAGCCGCAGATCGGGCGGATAATGGAGAACGAGCCCGTCGGCGAAGCGGAGGTAGCGACAGCCCGAGACGTTCTCGCCGCCGGCGGTGATGTGGGGAACGCTGCGCCCGGTGGCGACGACGGGCTCGCTCGTCACCAGCAGCACCACGCCTTCGCTGCCGCCCGGACGAAGCAGGATCTCGCCCGCCTCGTCGGCGATCAGCTCGTCACGATGGAGGACGATGGTGTTCCTGCTCTCGCCCGGAGATCCCGCCTCCTCGATGGCTTCGACGGCCTCGCGCGCCAGCCGCGCCGAAAGACGGCCACCTCTCCCGGCCGCGGTCGGATCCCGGCGCCCGCGTCGGACCGACTCCCGACGATCGATGAGACGTACCACAGCCGACATGATCCACTCCCCGACGTGCCCGGGCAGGCTGCCCGCGACGTCTCCGCGAGATTGAAGCGACGGAACAGGGAGTAACAGGACGAGGTTAACAAAACCTGAACGGCGGCGATTCGGCGATCGGCGGGCCGTACTCCGGGACCGGCCGACGCCGGCGACCGGAAGGGACGGCCCCGGACGGTCGGGGCCGGCGCCCTCGCGGGACCAGCCCCGGGATCGACGAGGGAAGCCCGCCGTTCAGTTGCGACGGCCGAACAGCGTCTCCAGGAAGGCGTCGAAACTCTCGTAGCTGGGCGGTGCGTCGGCGCCGGAATCCGTCCCGCGGGCGGCGGGTTCGACGGTCGGGGGCGATGCCTCCACCGCCACCGTCTCCGCGGGACCGGCCGCCGGCTCGACCGCCGCGGCCCCGCCGCCGGTGAGCGACTGCCAGAAGGCGGCGAAGCTCGGGTATTCGGGCGTACTACCGCCGTCGAGGGCGGCGCTGTCGCCTCCCGTACGGACGGGTTCTTCCGGCGGCCGTCCGACATGCGGCGTGATGTCCGCATCCTCCTCCGGCGGCGCGCCCTCGAGCGGATCGACCAGCGGCCGCGGCGACATGGCCGGATCGACCAGCGGCCGAGACTTCTCTTCGATCCGCTCCGCCGTCGGCTCGTCCTCCGGGCGCCGCTCGATGTCGAGATGTTCGCGTGGCGGCGCCACATCGAGGCTGTCCAGCAGATCGCCGGTGACCGCCAGCAGGCGGTAGGCGGCGAAGCGCTCGGTGAATTCGGCGGTGGTCAGGGCCACCCGGGCGAGGAACAGCTCGTTCTCGGCATCCAGCAGATCGAGCAGACCGCGCTGGCCGATTTCGAACTGCGACGCATAGGCGTCGCGGGTCCGCCGCTGGGCTTCGGCCTTGCTGCGCAGGGCCACGGTCCGTGCCCGTGCCGTTTCGAGCGCGCTGAAGGAGACCCGCGCCTCCTCCTCGGCCTTGCGGCGGCTCGTGGCGAGCACGGCGCGGGCCTCGTTGAGGCGGTGGAAGGCCTCCCGCTCGCGGGCGATATCGGCTCCGCCGCGGAACAGGTTGTAGCGGAGAACCAGCATCGCCGCCTGCTGATCGCTCGTCCGGCTGATGCCGTCGGCACCGTCGGCGAAGCCGGCCCGGAGCTCCGCTTCGAGCCGCGGGTAGTAACCGGCGCGCGCTTTCTTCAGCTCGGCGGCCGCCACGTCGACGTCGACGGCGGCGATCAGCACCGAGGGGTTGGACACCGAGGCCCGTTCGGCCGCCTCCTCGGAACTGGCCGGCAGACCGGCCGTCGGCGGCTTGCCGATCACCAGATTGTCGGCCTCGATCCCGGCCACCCGCGCGTAGGCGGCGCGGGCTTCGGCGAGGCGTCCGCGGGCGGTGGCGAGATTGGCCCGGGCCTCGGCGAGGCGGGCCTCGGTCTGGCGCACATCGGCGATGTCGCCGCGGCCTTCCTGCTCGAGGCGCCGCACCTTGGCGAGGATCCGCTCGTGTTCGGCGACGTTCTGCTCGTTCAGCTCGAGGATGCGGCTCCGCCGGAGCACTTCGAGATGGGCCTCGACGGCGTCCAGGGCGATGAATTCGGCGGTCTCCTCGACCCGCCGCGCGGCACTGTCCACCCGCGCCCGCTGGCGCTCGATCTCGCCCTGGGTTTCGAAACCGTCGAACAGGAGCTGCGAGAGACGCAGTTCGGCCTCCGAGCGGAACAGGATCTCGGAATCGTCGCCGCTGAGCGGATCCCGGGTGTTGCTGTTGCGGGAACGTTCCGGCCCGGCCGCGGCCCGCAGATCCACCGACGGCAACCAGCGGGCCCGCGCCTGACGCAGTTCCTGGTCGACCGCCCGCCGATCGGCGCGCACCTGCTCGAGCTCGGGGTTCGTTTCGAGAGCCGCCCGTACCGTGTCCACGATCGACCCCGCCTGCGCCCCGGCATCGGTGGCGAAGATCGCGGCCGAAACGAGCAGGGAAGGAATCAGCCACCGCAGCGGTGCCGCCAAACCGGATTTCTTGCCCATCTTCCCGTCCGTCAGTTGCGAGAGGAGGCCGGCTTACCCGTCGGAAACTCTTCGGAAAAGCAGGATCGCTGATATCTCTTGCCTCCGGGAGCGTCAATGGCGCTCCCCGCCACCGGCCGCCGGGTACCGGACTGTGTTGTTTTTTTGCTGCGGCGGCGGCCGCGCTTGTCCCGCGACCGCCGGACATGCAAAATTGTTAACCAATCTGGGGCATAACCCGTCACCGGTACTCCGCGACCCGGAGGGCGCGGGCGACAACCTCGTTGGAGCGGGACATTGGACGAAGCGAGGGCAAGCAGCGTGCCGGCGACCGCCGAAGCCCGGACGGAGGCGGATTCCGCGCCCCCCCGAGAACCGCAGGGCGGGGCGGTTGCGCCGCCCCGCGAGGTGTCGGACCCGCTGGCGGAAAGCCTGGCCTTGCTCGCCCGGCTCCTGGAACGGCCGGTGTCGCCGACCGCCCTCACCGCCGGTCTGCCGCTCCCGGAAGGGCGGCTGACGCCGGCGCTGTGCGTGCGCGCGGCCTCCCGGGCGGGACTGGCGGCGCGGCTGATCCGGCGGCCCTTGGCCGAGCTCGGCGAGACGCTGGCTCCCTGCATCCTCCTGCTCACCGACGGCGGGGCCTGCGTCCTCCTGGGGCGCACCGCCGATGGCGCCTATCGGATAGCCTTGCCGGAGGCCGACGGGGGCGAAGACAGGATCGCCGCCGAGCGGCTGGAGGCGCGCTATCTCGGCCATGCCATCGTCGCCCGGCCCCGGATCGGCGCCGATCCGCGGGAACGCGATCTGATCGAGGATCGGGGCGGACACTGGTTCTGGTCGGTGCTGCTGCGCCAGTGGCCGATCTACGGTGAGGTGGCGCTGGCGGCGCTGCTGGTCAATCTGTTCGCCCTGGCGAGCCCGCTGTTCATCATGAACGTCTACGATCGGGTGGTTCCCAACCGGGCGATCGAAACCCTCTGGGTGCTGGCGATCGGTGCCGTCACCGTGTTCGGGTTCGATTTTCTTCTGCGGACCCTGCGCGGTTACTTCGTCGACAGCGCCGGCAAGGTCGCGGACATCCGTCTCGCCTCGCGCATCTTCGAGCACGTCCTGGGAATCCGCATGGCCAGCCGGCCGGCGTCTTCGGGTGTCTTCGCCAATCATCTGCGCGAATTCGAGTCCCTGCGCGACTTCTTCGCCTCGGCCTCGATCACCGCCCTCGTCGACCTGCCCTTCGTCTTCTTCTTCATCGGCATCATCTGGCTGATCGGCGGCCCGGTGGCGATCGTCCCGGCGGTGGCGGTGCCGCTGGTGCTGGCGATCGGTCTCCTCGCCCAGATCCCGCTCGACCGCATGATCCGCCGGACCTTCCGGGAAGCGGCCCTGAAACACGGCATCCTGGTGGAGGCCATCAACGGGCTGGAGACCATCAAGGCGATCGGTGCCGAGGGGCGGATGCAGCACGACTGGGAGCGGTACGTCGCCGCCACCGCCGTGTCCAGCGCCCGCGCCCGGCTGCTGTCGGCGATCACCGTCAATTCGGCCGCGCTCGCCGCCAACATGACCACGGTCGGAGTGGTGGTGGTCGGGGTCTATCTGATCGCCGCCGGCGAGCTCACCGTCGGGGCGCTGGTCGCCTGCACGATCATCGCCGGGCGGGCGATGGCGCCCCTCGGTCAGGTGGCCGGCGTCCTCGCCCGCTTCCATCAGGCCCGTACCGCCTACCGGACGCTGAGCGAGGTCATGCGGCTGCCCGCCGAGCGGCCGCCCGGGAAGCGCTTCGTCCACCGGCCGGTGCTCGACGGCACCATCGAGTTCCGCCAGGTGGTCTTTTCCTATCCCGGCCAGAAACAGGCGGCGCTGGAGGGGGTGTCCTTCCGCATCGCCCGGGGCGAGCGGGTGGGGCTGATCGGACGCGTGGGATCCGGCAAGACCACGGTCGGGAAACTCGTTCTCGGGCTCTACGAGCCGGAGCGCGGGGCGGTGCTGATCGACGGCATCGACATCCGCCAGATCGACCCGGCCGATCTGCGCCGCAACATCGGCGCCGTCCTCCAGGACGTCTGCCTGTTCCGCGGCTCCCTGCGCGACAACATCGCCCTCGGCGCCAGCCATGTCGACGATGCGGCGATCATCCGCGCCGCCCGGATCGCCGGCGTGGACGGTTTCGCCAACCGCCATCCCCTGGGCTACGACATGCCGATCGGCGAGCGCGGCGAGGCGCTCTCGGGCGGCCAGCGCCAGGCGGTGGCCCTCGCCCGTGCGCTGCTTCTCGATCCGCCGATCCTGCTCCTCGACGAGCCGACGAGCGCCATGGACACCCTCGCCGAGGACCAGCTCAAGAAGCGTCTCATGCCGGTACTGCAGGGCAGGACGGTGCTGCTGGTCACCCATCGCGGCTCGCTCCTGAGCCTCGTCGATCGCCTGATCGTCATGGACGAAGGGCGGGTGGTCGCCGACGGGCCCCGGGACCGGGTGCTCGATGCGCTGGCCAAGGGCCGCATCCGGAGGGCCTCCTGACATGTGGCGTCGTTCCATCCCGAACCCCGCCGGCGGCAGCCGCTGGCCGGCCGCCGCCCTGGTCGATCCCGAGGATCTGCGCCCCCGGGGCCTCGGCCATGTGCTGCTGTTCACCATCGCCGTCTTCTTCCTGGTGTTCCTCGCCTGGGCCTCCTGGGCGAGTCTCGAGGAGGTGACCCGCGGCGCCGGACGCGTCATTCCCTCACGGCAGGTCCAGGTGATCCAGCATCTGGAGGGGGGCATCGTTTCCGAGATCCTGGTTTCGGAAGGCGACACGGTCGAGGAAGGCCAGGTGCTGATGCGCATCGACAACGTCCGCGCCGCCAGCGACTATCGGGAGAAGCGGGCACGCTATCTCGGGGTGCTGGCGGCGATCGCCCGCCTCGAGGCGGAGATCGAGGAAAAGGCGATCACGTTCCCGCCAGAGGTGCTGGCCGAGGCGCGGGAGGTGGCGGAAAGCGAGGTGGCGCTCTTCAATTCGCGTCAGGAGAAGCTCCAGACCGACCTCGAGATCCTGCGCCGGCAGGCGGAGCAGCGGGAACGGGAGCTCGCGGAGCTGGAGAGCCGTCTCGCACAGGCGCGGGAATCCCATCGTCTCGTGAAGGAGGAGCTCGATCTCACGCGGCGACTCGCCAGGCAGCGGCTGGTCTCGAAGACGGACCTCCTGCGTCTCGAGCGGCAGGCCAACGATCTCGAGGGCGAGATCGAGCAGACCCGGCTCGCCATCACCCGGGTCGAGAGCGCGGTGCGCGAGGCCTACCAGCGGATCGAGAACGCCTATTCGAAGTTCCGCTCCGACGCCCTGCGCGAGCTCAGCAACCTGCAGAGCGAACTCGCCGGTCTCGAACAGATCGTGCTCGCCGGCGAGGATCGGGTGCGGCGCACCGAGCTGCGCTCGCCGGTACGGGGCATCGTCAAGAAGATCTACATCAATACCCGCGGCGGGGTGGTGGCGCCCGGCGAACGTCTGATCGAGGTGGTGCCGCTCGAGGACACGCTCCTGATCGAGGCCAACATCCGTCCCGCCGACATCGCCTTCATCCGTCCCGGCCAGGCGGCCACCGTCAAGATCACCGCCTACGACTATGCGATCTACGGGGGCCTCGACGGCCGGGTCGAGCACATCTCCGCCGACACCATCACCGACGATCGGGGCGAGAGCTTCTATCTCATCCGGGTGCGCACCGACCGCAACTATCTGGGCACCGAGGAGGAGCCGCTCGCGATCATTCCCGGGATGACCGCGGAAGTGGACATTCTGACCGGTCGCAAGACGGTCCTCGACTATCTGCTGAAGCCGGTCCTCGAGGCCCGCTACAACGCGCTGCGCGAACGCTGAGACGCGCCGGTGCCCTCAGCCGCTGGTCGCGGTCGCGAGGGCCGGATCGACGGCGATCACGAGCTTGCCGCCGGCCCGGCGCTCCTCCAGTCGGGCGACGGCCTCGGCGGTGCGCTCGAAGGGCACCACTTCCGGTGCGGGCGGATGGACGACGCCCCTTTGGAGCCAGTCGAGCAGGACCCGGAAGCCGGCGCGCAGCCGCTCGGGATCCCGCCCTCGGTAGCTGCCCCAGTAGAAGCCGATCGCCGCCGCGTTCTTGACCAGCAGGTGGTTGGCCGGGATCTGCGGGATCCGGCCGGAGGCGAAGCCGATGATCAGAATGCGGCCTTCCCAGGCCACCGTCCGTCGACAGACCTCGAACATCGCCCCGCCCACCGGATCGAAGGCCACATCGACGCCCTGGCCGCCGGTCAGTTCGCGGATCCGCTCGACGAGATCCGGCGCTTCGCTGTCCAGTACCTCTGCGGCACCTCGGGCGAGAATCTGTTCACGGACGCCGCCGCCGCGGGCGGTGGCGATCACCCGAGCGCCGAGGGCCCGGCCGCAGGCGACGGCGGCGAGTCCGGTGCCACCCGAGGCGCCGTGGACGAGCAGCGTCTCGCCGGCCGACAGGCCGGCCCGCCAGACGAGCGCCCCGTAGGCGGTGCCCCAGGCGATGGGAAGGCCGGCGGCGAGGCGGAGATCAACGCCTTCCGGCAGGGGCACCACATCGTCGATCCGGGCGATGGCGTATTCGGCGAAGGCACCGTGATCGACCATCGCCATCACCGGTCGGCCGGGTTCCAGCCCGTCGACGGCGGCCCCGCAGGCATCCACGGTGCCCGCCAGTTCGAGGCCGGGGACGAAGGGCAACGGCGGCCGTTCCTGGTAGCGGCCGCGGACCATCAGCGCATCGGCGAAGTTGACACCGGCGGCGCCGACGCGGATCCGGATCTGGCAGGCCCCCGGCCGGGGCGGTTCCCGCTCCCCGAGGACGAGGGCTCCGGGGCCTGCGAGTTCGTGGCAGAGGATGGCACGCACGGTTCGAGCTCACCATATGGCGATGGACGGCGGCGCCTCCGGCGGCCGCATCGGGACGGAGGGCAGCGGGTTGCACGACCGGGACACGACGCGGATGCGCGGCTATTTCGGCATCGGTGCGGAAGGTATAAGCAAGGCGATGAACCTCGGCAATCTGGTGCGTTCCGCCCATGCCTTCGGGGCGAGTTTCCTGTTCCTCGTGGACGCCTGGTACACCGCCCGCGCGGCCCGATCGGACACCTCCAGGGCGGAAGGTCATCTGCCAGTTTACGAGTTCCCTTCGGTGGCGGCCATGACCCTGCCGCGCGGTTGCCGGCTGGTCGGAGTCGAGCTGGTCGAGGAGGCGGTTCCGCTGCCCAGTTTCCGCCATCCGCTGCAGGCCGCCTACGTGTTCGGTCCGGAACGCGGCAGTCTCTCGCCGGCGATGCTGGAGCGCTGCGATTTCCTGGTCAGGATCCCGACCCGCTTCTGCATCAATCTCGGGGTCGCCGGGGCGATCGTCATGTACGATCGGATGCTCAGTCTCGGCCGTTTCGCCGAACGTCCGGTGCGGACCGGGGGGCCCACCGAACCCCCGCCTCCCCATGTGCACGGCAGGCCGCTGCTGCGACCGCCCGACCCACGGCGAAGTTGATCCCTTCCGGAAGTGCGCTATCGTCCCTGTTGTCGGAAAGCCCACCCGATTCGCGCGAAAGGATGGATCCCCGAATGAGACCACGATGGATGCCCGTCGTCCTGCTGCTCCTGTCGGCGGGGCTCCTGCCCGTCGCCGACGCCCGTGCCCAGTCGCCCGAGCTCGAGGGCACCTATCGCGACTGGAATCTCTTCACCTACAAGGACAAGAGCGGGCGGGTCTGCTACATCGCCAGCGAGCCGCAGAAGATGGAGGGCGATTATTCCAAGCGCGGTCCGGCGGCGGTCCTGGTGGCCAAGTTCCCGATCAAGCCGCCCAACATCCAGGTCAGCGTCCAGGCGGGATATCCCTACAAGAAGAACAGCACGGTGACGATGAAGATCGACAAGAAGAGCTATTCGCTCTTCACCGACGGGGAAAACGCCTTCGCCCGCACCGCGCAGGAGGACAAGCGGATCATCGAGGCGATGAAGAAGGGCCGGAGGATGACGGTGCGCGGCACCTCCCGCAAGGGCACCTATTCCCTCGACACCTATTCGTTGATGGGTTTCACCAAGGCCTATCGGGCCATGCTCGATGCCTGCAAGAAGAAATGAGGGAGGGCGCAGCGGGCCGATGCCGCTGGTCGGCCTCGACCCCGGCGGGCTCGCGGCGGTGCTCGCCGCCTGTGGTGTGCCGGAAGCACAGCGCCGGATGCGGGCACGCCAGCTCTTCCGCTGGATCTACGCGCGAGGGGCGGCGGATTTCGCCGCGATGACCGATCTGCCGGCCGTGCTGCGGGAGCGGCTGGCCGCGGAGTATTCGATCTCCCGCCCGGAGATCGTCACCGAGCGGCGCTCCGCCGACGGCACCGTCAAATGGCTGCTGCGCTTCGCCGACGGTCAGGAGGTGGAGAGCGTGTTCATTCCCGAGGCGGATCGGGGTGCGCTCTGCGTCTCCACCCAGGTCGGATGCACCCTCTCCTGCAGCTTCTGCCATACCGGCACCATGCCGCTGGTGCGCAATCTCACCGCCGGCGAGATCCTCGCCCAGATGCTGGTGGCCCGCGACCGCCTCGAGGAATGGCCGACCGGGCGGCCCGATCGCCGTTTCACCAATCTCGTCGTCATGGGCATGGGGGAGCCGCTTTTCAATTACGACAATCTCGCGGCGGCGCTCCGTATCGCCATGGATCCGGCGGGCCTCGATCTCTCGAAGCGGCGGATCACCGTCTCCACCTCGGGGGTCGTCCCGCGGATCGAACAGTGCGGGCGCGAGCTCGGCACCGGCCTCGCCGTCTCCCTGCACGCGGTGCGCGACGAGCTGCGCGACCGTCTGGTGCCGCTCAATCGCAAGTGGAACATCGCGAGCCTGCTCGACGCCTGCCGCCGCTATCCGATCCGCCGCCGGATCACTTTCGAATACGTCATGCTGAAGGGCGTCAACGACAGCGACGCCGACGCCCGCGAACTGGTCCGGCTGCTGCGGGGCATCCCCGCCAAGGTCAATCTCATTCCCTTCAACCCCTGGCCCGGCGCCGTCTACGCCTGCAGCACCGGCGACCGCGTGCGGGCGTTCGCCGCCATCGTCGAGGCGGGCGGCATCGCCGCTCCCATCCGGCTGCCGAGAGGGCGGGACATCCTCGCCGCCTGCGGTCAGCTCAAGACGGCGAGCCAGCGTGACCGGGCGGCCTGAGCCTCACCTCCTCCATCGGCCGGAACCCTCGTCATGAAACGTTTCCTGGTGGGCTTCTTCGCGGTGATCGGGGTCGTCACCGTGCTGCTGTCGAGCGTCCTCGGGATCGCCGGCTATGCGGCCTGGCAGAGCTTCGTCGCGGCCGCGCCCGAGCTTCCGCCGCGCATGCTCCTGACCGTCGATCTCCGCGGCACCCTCGACAACGCCGGCGGCTCCGACCCGATCGATCTGCTGATCGGCGAGGGAAGGGCGGGTCTCGACGAGGTGCTGCTGGCCCTCGATGCGGCGGCGGAGGATCCGCGGGTGGCGGCTGTGGTGGCGCGCATCGACGCGACCTCGCACGGCTTCGCCGCGGCCCAGGAGCTGCGGGCGGCGATCGCGCGGCTTCGCGAGGCCGGCGTGCCGACCCTGGTTCACGCCGAAAGCTTCGGTGAAGGCGGACCCGGGAACGAAGGCTACTATCTCGCCAGCGCCTTCGAGGAGATCTGGATGCAGCCGGGCGGGCTCGTCGCCATCACCGGGCTGTCGCTGGAAATGCCCTTCCTCCGCGGGCTCCTCGACCGTATCGGCGTGATGCCGGAGGTGATGCGCCGCGAGGCCTACAAGACGGTGTTCGAGACCTTCACCGAACGGGCGCCGACTGCCGCCAACCGGGAAATGCTGGAGGCGATCCTCGACGATCTGTTCGCCACCTTCGGCGAGGGGATCGCCGCCGGCCGGAGCCTCGACCCGGCCACCGTCCTCGACCTCGTCGACAGTGCACCCTTCACCGGTGAAGAGGCGCTGACGGTGGGGCTCCTGGATCGCATCGGCTATTTCGACGAGGCGTTGGCGGCGGCACGGGCAGGTGCCGGCGGTGCCGAGGAGATCGCCCTCGAAGACTACGCCGCGGCGCTGGAACCCGCGCAGGAGGCGCCGGTGGTCGCCCTGGTCCACGCCAGCGGCACCATTCTCCCGGGAAGCATCCCCGAGGCCGAGGGAATCGGTTCGGAGACCCTGCGTCGCGCTCTCGCCCGGGCCCTGGAGGACGAAACGGTGGATGCGGTGCTGCTCCGGCTCGACAGTCCGGGCGGCTCGGCGGTGGCCTCGATCACCATCGCCCGGGCGATCGACCGGCTGCGCGCGGCCGGCAAGCCGGTCGTCGTGTCGATGGTCAACACGGCGGCATCCGGCGGCTACTGGATCGCCTCCCGGGCCGACCGCATCCTCGCCTGGCCGGCCACTCTCACGGGTTCGATCGGGGTCGTCTCCGGCAAGCCGGTCCTGGCCGGGCTGTGGCGCAATCTCGAGATCGACTGGGCGAGTTCGCGCCGCGGCCGCAATGCCGGCATCTGGTCGCTCAACGAACCGTACGACGCCGAGGCGCGGGCGCGCATGGAGCGGATCCTGGACGACCTCTACGAGCGTTTCAAGGCGACGGTGGCCGAGGGGCGGGGCCTCGATCCCGAACAGGTGGAGGCGGTCGCCAAGGGGCGCGTCTGGACCGGCCGCCAGGCTTTCGAGCGGGGCCTCGTCGATCGTCTCGGCGGGCTGCGGGAGGCGCTCGCCGAGTTGCGTTCCCTGCTCGGCCTCGCCGTCGATGCGCCGCTGGCGCTGGTGGCCTATCCGCCGCCCGAGGGACCGCTCGAATGGCTGCTGGCGCTGCGTCGCCAGTTCGGCGAGATCCGGGGCCTCTTGCGCGAGATCCGGGTCGCGGGCGACTGGCCGGGCCTGGTCAGCGCCCCGCCGATCCGGGTGCGCTGAACCCGGCCGCCTCCGGCTCGGGCAGATCGAGGGCGTAGCCCGTACCGCGCACGGTGCGTACGAGATCGGGCTCGCCGCCGGCGTTGAGGGCCCGGCGCAGGCGGCGGATGGTGGCGTCCACCGTCCGGAGCTCCACCTCGGCGTCGAGACCCCAGACCCGATCGAGAAGCTGACCGCGTCCGAACACCCGGTGCGGATTCTCCATGAGATGGCGCAGGAGGCGGAACTCGGTGGGGGAAAGGGCGACCTCGCGGTGGCCGCGGTAGACCCGGTGGGCGAGGAGATCCAGCCGCAGATCGGCGAAGGTCAGCAGTTCACCGGCCATCGCCGGACGGGCCCGCCGCAGCACCGCCCGCACCCGGGCGACGAGTTCGGCCGGCGAGAAGGGTTTGGTGACATAGTCGTCGGCTCCGGTCTCGAGACCGCGCAGCCGGTCACTCTCCTCGACCCGGGCGGTGAGCATGATCACCGGCAGTCCCGCGGTCGCCGGCCGCCGGCGGAGGCGCCGGCAGAGCTCGATGCCCGAAAGCCCGGGCAGCATCCAGTCGAGGATCAGGAGATCGGGCGGCAGCTCCTCGATCTGCAGGAGCGCCTCCTCGCCGTCGCGGGCGGCGGCCACCTCGAAGCCGGCCGCTTCGAGATTGTAGGCGAGCAGCCTGCGGACCGCCGGTTCGTCCTCGACGATCAGCACCCGGGCGGTCATTCCCGGCCCTTCCGCATGCGGTTGATGAGATCCCCGTGGACGATGTAGTGGACTTTTTCGGCGATGTTCGTGGCGTGGTCGCCGATCCGTTCCAGGTTCTTGGCGATGAACATGAGGTCGATGCAGGTACCGGTGGTGCGCGGATCTTCGAGGATGTAGGTCAGGAGCTCGCGAAACAGACTGGTGTAGAGCTGGTCCACCTCGTCGTCCCGGTGCCAGGCGGCCATCGCCCTGTCGGGATCGCGCTCGACATAGGCGTCGAGTACCTCCTTGACCATCTGCTGACAGATCTCCGCCATCCGCGGGATGGTGACGAAGGGCTTGAGCTGCGGCTGTTCGGCGAGACGGCGGGCGCGCTTGGCGATGTTCACCGCATAGTCGCTGGTGCGTTCGAGATCGTTGGAAATCTTGAGGGCCATCGCCACCATCCGCAGATCGATGGCCACCGGCTGCCGGGTGGCGAGGATCCGGATCGCTTCCTGATCGATCGCCTCCTCGAGCTCGTCGATCGCGTCGTCCTGGCCGATCACCGCGGCCGCCGCCGCCTCGTCCCGCGCGACCAGGGCACGGATGGCGAGAGCCACCTGCCGTTCGACCAGCGCCCCCATCTCCATGATGCGCCGCGTCAGCCGCGAGAGCTCCTCGTCGAAGGCGCGCACCGTGTGCTTCTTGGCGAGACCTCGCTCCGGCGTCTCGACCATGCCAGCCTCCTCAGCCGAACCGGCCGGTGATGTAGTCCTGGGTCATGCTTTCCCGGGGCCGGGTGAAGACTTCCTCGGTGGGGCCGAATTCGATCAGCCGGCCGAGGTGGAAGAAGGCGGTGAAACGCGAGATCCGCGCCGCCTGCTGCATGTTGTGGGTGACGACGACGATGGTATACCGGCGCGCCAGCTCGTCGATCAGCTCCTCGATATGGGCGGTGGCGATGGGATCGAGGGCCGAGGTCGGCTCGTCGAGCAGCAGCAGCTCGGGCTCCGGAGCCAGGGCGCGGGCGATGCACAGGCGCTGCTGCTGGCCACCGGAGAGGGTGTAGGCGTTGGCGTGCAGCCGGTCCTTCACCTCCTCCCAGAGGGCCGCCCGCCGCAGCGACTTCTCCACCTGGGCATCGAGAACGGCGCGGTTGCGCACGCCGCGGATGCGCAGACCCGCCGCCACATTCTCGTAGATCGACTTGGGAAACGGGTTGGGCTTCTGGAAGACCATGCCGATCCTGAGCCGCGGTACCATCGGATCGGTCTTCGGGCTGATGATGTCGATGCCCTCGGGTTGGAGCAGGATGCGGCCGCCGTAGCGGTTGCCCGGGTAGAGATCGTGCATCCGGTTGAAGCAGCGCAGGAAGGTGCTCTTGCCGCAGCCCGACGGGCCGATCAGGGCGGTGACGCAGCCTTCGGCGACCGGCAGGGAGATGGAGAAGAGGACCTGCTTGCGGCCGTACCAGAAGTCGAGCTCCTCGACCACCGCCTTGGGACGGGCTTCCTTCGGCGTCGCTGCGGGCGGCGCGGGAGCGGCCAGAGCGTCGGCCCCGAACATCATCGCATCAGTCTCCGTGCCCGGTAGCGGATGTAGATCGCGAGCCCGTTCATGGCCAGCGTCATGAGCAGCAGCACCACCCCGGCGGCGGCCGCCAGCTCGTGGAAGGCCGCCTGGGGGCGTGAGATCCAGTTGAACATCTGGATCGGCAGGACGGTGAAGGGGGACCACAGCCATTCGAAGCTCACATAGGGGGGCGTATCGGTGATCGGTGAAGGCGGCAGGAAGGCGATGAAGGTCAGGGCGCCGATGGTCACCAGCGGGGCGGTCTCGCCGATCGCCCGGGCGAGGGCGACGATGATGCCCGTGAGAATGCCAGGCCTGGCCGCCGGCAGGAGATACATCGAGACCGTCTGCCATTTGTCGGCACCGAGGGCGAAGGCCGCCTCGCGCACCTCCCCGGGGATGCTCCGGAGCGCTTCCCGGGTGGCGACGATGATCACCGGCAGGACGAGGAGCGCCAGCACCATCCCGGCCACCAGGATCGTCTCGCCGAGGCGAAAGGTGTAGACGAAGACGCCGAGGGCGAGGAGGCCGTAGATGATCGAGGGAACGCCGGCGAGATTGGTGATATTGATCTCGATCAGATCGGTCAGCCAGCTCCTGGGTGCGTATTCCTCGAGATAGAGACCGGCGGCGATCCCGAAGGGGACGGCGAGGGCGGCGGTCACCAGCATCACCAGGCTGGTGCCCACCCAGGCCGGCAGGATTCCCGCCCGCGATGCCCGACGCGAGGGATAGTTCGCGAGGAAGTCGCGATCGATGTGCGGCGCTCCGGTGAGCACCAGATCGAGGATCAGCGCCAGCAGGATGGCGGTGGCGAGGAACAGCACGGCGAGGCCGATGCCGGCGAACAGCAGATCGCGGCGCCGGGCGCCGGCGATCAGCCGCGGGGTGTCGAGAGGGCGGATCTCGGCCATGGGCGACTCTCAATAGGCTTCGCGGAAACGGCGCCGCAGGAAAAAGCCCAGAATGTTGAAGGTGAGGGTCAGGAGGAAGAGGGTCAGGCCGGCGGCGAAGATCGACTGGTAGGCGATGGTGCCGTAGGCGACGTCGCCGAGGCTGACCTGGACGATGTATGTCGTGATCGTGGCCGCACCTTCGAGCGGGTTGAAGGTGAAGTTGGGATTCTGCCCGGCGGCGATGGCCACCACCATGGTCTCGCCCACCGCCCGGGCCATGCCCAGGAGATAGGCCGCGGTGACTCCGGACAGGGCGGCGGGGAGCACCACCCTGGCGGCGGTCTGCAATCGCGTGTAGCCGAGCGCATAGGCGCCCTCGCGCAGACTGTCCGGCACCGCCCGCATCGCGTCCTCGCTTAGGGAGACGATGTAGGGGAGGATCATCACCCCCATCACCAGGCCCGGCGAGAGCATGTTGAAGCCGGGCAGATCGGGGAAGATCCGGCGCAGCAGCGGGGTCACGAAGAGCAGCGCGAAATAGCCGAACACGACGGTCGGCACCCCCGCCAGCAGCTCGAGGAGCGGCTTCACCATCTCCCGCAGCCGGCGGTCGGCGTATTCGCTGAGATACATGGCCAGGACCGTGCCCGCCGGGATCGCCACCGCGAGGGCGATCACGGAAACGGTGAGGGTGCCCGCGAGCAGCGGCAGGATGCCGTAGCGCGGATCGGCGAACAGCGGCGTCCACTGGGTGTCGGTCAGAAAATCGACGAGCCTCACCTGCCGGAAGAAGAGAAGGGATTCGCTCACCAGCACGTAGACGATCGCCAGGGTGACGAGGACCGAAAAGCCGGCGGCCGCGAACAGCAGCCGCCGCATCAGCCGGTCGATCAGCCGCCGCCGGGCGAGGAAGCCCGGCGACGGCCGGATGCCGCGGGGTGATGCTCGGGATGCGAGGTCGGGGCTCGTCGCCATCCTCACCCCTGCTCCGTCAGTCCACGGTCTCGGCGGCGATCAGATCCTCGATCGAGAGGCCGACCTGGGATCCGCCGGCGAAGGCGGTGCCGGTGCGGCGCGCCGCGAGCTTTTCGCGGGCGAGGCGATAGGCCTTCTCCGGCAGCGGCACGTAGCCGACCTCGGTCACCAGCTCGGTGACGAAGCCGGGATCGAGGTACATGTCGACGAAGGTGGCGACCGCCGGGCGGTCGAGGGAATCGGGATTGACGTAAAGGAACAGGGGACGGGAGAGGGGCTGGTAACGGCCGGTCCTGGCATTCTCGACGCTCGGCTCGACGCATTCGCCGGTTTCCGGGTTGCGGATGGAGACGGATTTCAGCTTGTCCCGGTTCTCGATGTAGTAGGCGAAGCCGAAGTATCCGAGCGCTCCCGGATCGTTGGCGACTCCCTGGACCAGCACGTTGTCGTCCTCGCTGGCCGTGAAGTCGCCCCGGCTCGCGCCCTCCTCGCCCACGACCGCGGCGGTGAAGTAGTCGTAGGTGCCGGAATCGGTACCCGGTCCGAACAGCCGAAGCGGCCGATCCGGCCAGGCGGGATCGATCTGGTTCCACCGCAGGATCTTTTCCTGGGCCGCCGGCTCCCAGATCGCCCGGAGCTGCGCGACGGTGGTGCAGGAGATCCAGTCGTTGGCCGGATTGACCACCACCGCCAGCGCGTCGAGGGCCACCGGCAGCTCGATGTAGGTGATGCCCTTCTCGGCACAGGCCTTCCGCTCGCTCTCCTTGATCGGTCGCGAGGCGTCGGCGATGTCGATGTCGCCACGGCAGAACTTCTTGAAGCCGCCGCCGGTGCCGGAAATCCCCACGGTCACCCGGTAGGTGCCGCGATGCTCGATCTGGAATTCCTCGGCCACCGCTTCGGTGATCGGATAGACGGTGGAGGATCCGTCGATGCGTACGGTGTCGGGCTGGGCGAACGCGGCGGCGCCCGGTGCCAGCAGCAGGACGGCGAGAGGAAAAGCGGATTTGCGAACCATCTGGGGCCCTCCGAAGGCTGTTGCCCTCCTGCGAATGGCCGGAGACGGTGCGGATTCTGTGCGAATTCCGTGACAGGATCGTGACAGTCAGCCGGATGCCACCGGCAGCCAGGCGCAGAAGCGGCTGCCCTCGCCGAGACGGCTGTCGATGGAGAGATGACCCTGGTGCCTTCTCAGAATGTGCTTGACGATGGCGAGACCGAGGCCGGTGCCGCCGATCTCCCGCGAGCGCGCCCTGTCGACCCGGTAGAAGCGCTCGGTGAGCCGCGGCAGATGTTCGGGCGGAATGCCCGGCCCGAAATCGCGCACGCAGAGGCGCAGCGCCGACCGCCCGGCGACCGGTCCGGCGGCCGCCGGTGCTCGTTCCAGATGTTCCAGGCTCACCTCGATGCGCCCCCCCGCCGCCCCGTATTTGATCGCATTGTCGAGGAGGTTGGCGACGAGCTGATGCATCTGATCGGCGTCCGCCGCCACCGCCGGCAGGGGGTCGGCGATGGTCACCTCCAGCGCGGCGCCGGCCGCCCGTGCCCGCGGTGCCAGCTTGTCCGCGACCGCCCGCACCAGCGGTGCGAGGGCGAGGGTTTCCGTCGGCGGGGCGCTGGCCGCGAGCTCGATTCGCGACAGGGACAGGAGATCGTCGATCAGCCGCTGCATCCGCGCCGCCTCCTCGGCCATCAGCTCGAGGAACTCGGCACGGGCCTCCGGATCGCCACGGGCCGGACCGCGCAGGGTCTCGATCAGGCCCACGAGAGAGGTCAGCGGGGTGCGGATCTCGTGGCTGGCGTTGGCGATGAAATCGGATCGCATGCGCTCGATCACGACCTGTTCGGAGACTTCCCGCAGCACCAGGACGGCGGCGCGCTCCGTCTCCTCGGTCTCGGCCGGCCCCACCCGTGCCGAAAAGCGGCGCCGGGGATCGGCGGGTGGAGTGAAATCCACCTGGCTGTGGCGCCCTTCGCGGATCGCCGCGTCGAGCGCCGCGGTCAGTCCCGGATCCCGGATCACCGCGTCGAGCGGCAGCGGCGTGGCGGCGATGCCGAGCTCTTCGCGCGCGGCGGCGTTGCAGCGCACGACTTCCCGCCCGCCGTCGACCAGCAGCACCGGATCGGGAAAGGCGTCGATCAGGCTTTCGAGAAGATGTCGGACGGTTCGGCCGCGGCGCTCGGCCCGCCGCAGGCGGCGGGTCAGCCGGAGCACCGGAGCCGCCACCTGCCGGTCGAGGCCTTCCTCGAGATCCTCCGGTCGCGATCCCCGTCCGGTCTCGGCGATGCCGTCGATCCAGGCGGCCAGCTCTTCGAGCATCCGCCGCCGGCGCCGTGCCGCCCACAGCGCGGTGACGGCCGCCGTGGCGAAGCCGGCGGCGAGGCCGGGCGGCGACAGGCCGAGAAGCGCCACCGTGACCAACCCCGCGATCGCCGGCTGGAGATAGGGACCGATACCGGCGAAGCGGGAGGGGATCGCCCTCTCGGTCGGCTCGTTCGTCAGTGCCGCAGCTCCTCGAGATCGCGGTAGAAATCGAGCGCTTCGGGATTGGCCAGCGCCTCGGTGTTGCGCACCGGCCGCCCGTGGATCACTTCGCGCACGGCGATCTCGCTGATCTTGCCGCTCATGGTCCGGGGGATGTCGGCGATCCCGAGGATCTTCGCCGGTACGTGGCGGGGCGAGCAGTTGTCGCGGATGCGCTCGCGGATGGTCCGCTCCAGGGCGGCATCGAGGGTCACCCCTTCGCGCAGGCGGACGAACAGCACCACCCGCTGATCACCCTCCCATTCCTGGCCGACGCAGACCGCCTCCAGCACCTCGGGGATCTGTTCCACCTGCCGGTAGATCTCGGCGGTGCCGATGCGCACCCCACCGGGGTTGAGGGTGGCATCCGAGCGGCCGTAGATGACGACCCCGTCGTGCTCGGTGATCTCCGCCCAGTCGCCGTGGCACCAGACGCCGGGAAAGCGCTCGAAATAGGCGGCGCGGTAGCGGCTGCCGTCGGGATCGTTCCAGAAGCCCACCGGCATGGAAGGAAACGGTTTGGTGCAGACGAGTTCGCCCTTCTGGCCGCGCACCGGCCGACCGGCATCGTCGAACACCTCGACCGCCATCCCGAGACCACGCATCTGGATCTCGCCCCGCCAGACCGGACCGGCGGGATTGCCGAGGACGAAGCAGGAAACGATATCGGTGCCCCCGGAGATGGAAGCCAGATGCAGATCCGCCTTGATGTCGGCATAGACGTAGTCGAAGCTTTCCGGCAGCAGCGGCGAGCCGGTGGAAAGGACCGCACGCAGGGCCGCCAGATCGTGCCTCTCCCGCGGCTTCAGTCCGGCCTTCTTGATGGCGTCGATGTATTTGGCACCGGTGCCGAAGTACTGGAGCCGCTCCTTCTCCGCCATCTCCCAGAGCACCGCCGGCGAGGGATGGAACGGCGAACCCTCGTAGAGGACGATCGTGGCTTCGCTGGCCAGGGCCGAGACCAGCCAGTTCCACATCATCCAGCCGCAGGTGGTGAAGTAGAAGATCTTCTCCCCGGGGCGGAGATCGGTGTGCAGCCGGTGTTCCTTGAGATGCTGGAGGAGCGTGCCGCCGGCACCGTGGACGATCGCCTTCGGCTTGCCGGTGGTGCCCGAGGAATAGAGGATGTAGAGCGGGTGGTCGAAAGGAAGCTGAGCGAAGGTCAGCGGTGGCGGTTCCGCCGCCAGACAGGCCTCGAAGGGGACCACCGCCGGCACCCGAGGGAGAGCGGCCGCGGGATCGAGGAAGCGATGGAGGAGGACGCGCCGGAGACTCGGCAGCCCCTCGGCGATCGCCGTCACCTTGTCGCGGATGTCGAGGGGCTTGCCGTTGTAGCGGTAGCCGTCGACGGTCAGCAGCAGCACGGGTTCGATCTGGCCGAAGCGGTCGAGCACCGCGGAGACGCCGAATTCGGGGCTGCAGGAAGACCAGACGGCGCCCAGCGAGCTCGCCGCCAGCATGCCGATCACCGTTTCCGGGAGGTTCGGCATGTAGGCCGCCACCCGATCGCCGACGCCGATCCCTTCCGCCTTCATGGCCGCGGCGAGCGCCGCCACCTTGCGGTGCAGCGCGTTCCAGCTCAGCTCCTCCCGCCGGCCGTCCTCGCAGTGGAAGACGATGGCCGGATCCTCGCCCTCGCGGCGCAGCAGGTTCTCGGCGAAGTTGAGCTCGGCGCCACGGAACCAGCGGGCGCCCGGCATCGCTTCGCCGTTCTCGAGGACGGTGTGCGCCGATCGGCTCGCCCGCACCTCGAAGCGGTCCCAGAGCTCGGCCCAGAAGGCGGCGCGATCCTCGATCGACCATTCCCAAAGCCGCCGCACGGCGTCCGGCCCGTCGAATCCGCGGTCGCGGGCGAGGGCCATGATCTGGGTCGCCGCCGCACGTTCCGGATCCGGTCGCCAGAGAGGTTCCGCCATCGCCCTTCCTCGCCGCAATCGCGTCGGGTGGCGGCGGGTGCCGCCGCTCCGGCCGATACATAGTGCGGCAATCGGCACGACGCAAAGCGCCGTCGTGGCGGTGGAGCCGGAGGCGGGAAGGGTCTAGGCTCGGTGCGGAGGTCACAGGGGGAGAGGAGGGCATGGGTGTCCGGCTGTTCCTTCTTCTGTTGCTGATCCCGGCCGGCTGCACCGGGGTGGCGCCGCCGCGGACGGTGCCGCCGGAAGTGCGCCTCCTGGATCTGGTGCCGGTGCGGCTCGGGCTCTTCGAGCAGGAGCTCGAGGCGCGGTTGCGGATCGTCAATCCCGACACCGTGCCGCTGGCGGCCCGGGGGATCCGCTTCACCCTGGAGACGGAGGGTGCGCCTCTCGGCAGCGGGGTGGACGACACGCCCTTCACCGTGCCGCCCCTCGGCGAGACGGTGATCACCGCCCCGCTCTACGTGTCGACGACGACGCTCGTGGAGCGGATCCTGCAGCTCGCGGGCGGACGGGGGATCACCTATCGTCTGGCCGGCGACATCCTGCTGGCGCGGGGTGCGGCGGATGGCGAGGCGCTGCCGTTCGAGACCGAAGCGTCCCTGCGTCTGCCCGGCACCTCCTGAACATTCGCGGGGGAGGGAGATGAGCGAACCGATCGGCCGTTTCGACTATGTCATCGTCGGTGCCGGTTCGGCCGGCTGCGTGCTCGCCAACCGGCTCTCCGCCGATCCCGGCAAACGGGTGCTGCTGCTGGAGGCGGGCGGCAAGGACACCTACATCTGGATCCACATCCCGATCGGCTATCTTTATACTCAGAACAATCCGCGCACCGACTGGTGTTTCGAGACCGAGCCCGAGGCGGGGCTCGGCGGCCGGGCCCTCAAATATCCCCGCGGCCGGGTGCTGGGCGGCTGCTCTTCCATCAACGGCATGATCTACATGCGCGGCCAGGCCCGGGACTACGATCTCTGGCGGCAGATGGGCAATCCCGGCTGGTCCTGGGCGGAAGTTCTGCCCTACTTCAAGAAGTCGGAAGATTTCTTCAAGGGCGCCGACGAATGGCACGGTGCCGGTGGCGAATGGCGGGTGGAGGAGCCCCGGGTGCGCTGGCCGATCCTCGACGCCTTCCGCGAGGCGGCGGCCGAGCTCGGAATTCCGAAGATCGAGGATTTCAACCGGGGGGACAACGCGGGCTGCAGCTACTTCCACGTCAACCAGAAGAACGGGGTGCGGTGGAGCACCGCCAAGGCATTCCTGAAACCGGCCATGGGGCGGCCCAATCTCGAAGTGCTCACCCATGCCCAGGCGAAAAGGCTACTGTTCGAGGGGCGTCGGGTCAGGGGAGTCGAATTCTGGCGTCACGGTGCGCTCCAGCGGGTCATCGCCGAGATCGAGGTGATCCTCGCCGCCGGCGCCATCGGCTCGCCGCAGCTCCTGCAGGTTTCGGGCATCGGTCCGGGGGCGTTGCTGCGCGAGCACGGGATCGAGGTGGTCCGGGAGCTGCCGGGGGTGGGCGAGAATCTCCAGGACCATCTCCAGATCCGGCCGGTGTTCCGGGTGGAGAACGCTCTGACTCTCAACCAGCGCGGCAACAGCCTGTTCTGGCGCGGCGTGATGGGCCTCGAATATCTGCTGTTCCGCAGGGGACCGCTGAGCATGGCGCCCTCGACGCTGGGGGCGTTCGCCAGGAGCGATCCCTCCTTCGAGACGCCGAATCTCGAATATCACGTCCAGCCCCTGTCCCTGGACAGGTTCGGCGATCCCCTGCACCCGTTTCCGGCGATCACCCCCTCGGTCTGCAACCTGCGACCGACCAGCCGCGGCCATGTCCGCATCCGGAGTGGCGACCCGCGCGAGACGCCGGCCATCAAGCCCAACTATCTGTCGACGCCGGAGGACCGCAAGGTGGCGGCCGACGCGCTCAGGCTCACCCGCCGGATCATGGCCGCGAAGGCGCTGGCCCCGCACCGGCCCGAGGAATACCGCCCGGGCGCCCATCTCACCGGCGACGAGGAGCTGGCCACTGCCGCCGGCGAGATCGCGACCACCATCTTCCATCCCGTCTCCACCTGCAGGATGGGGCCGGCCGAGGATCCGACGGCGGTGGTGGATGCCCGTCTGCGGCTGCACGGCATGGGGGGAATCCGCATCGTCGACGCATCGGTCATGCCCACCATCACTTCGGGCAACACCAACGCGCCGACCATCATGATCGCCGAGAAGGCCAGCGACATGATCCTCGAGGATGCGCGCGGCTAGGGAATACCAGTGGCGAAGTTGAAAAACCGCCGGCCGCGGGCCATCATGTGAAGACACGGAACCGATGCCGCCCTGCGGCGCGCGCGTCCGGAAAAGGGAATTCCGCCGGGAGGTCGAAGCATGTGGTTCGTCTGGCTCGTTCTCGGAGCGGTGCTCGGCGCCGCGGCCGTCTGGTACTGGCGTGAACAGAACGAGGGCTCGCGCGTCGCCGAAGTCCAGGGGAGTTGGGAAGCCAAGTACCGGCACGCGCTCGAGGACGTGAAGCGGGCCGATGCCGCCCACGAGGAGACCAAGGAGCGGCTGCGGGCCGCCGAGAGCCGGGTCGCCGAGCTGGAGGCCGAAAAGGCCCGCCTCGAAGCGCGTCTCGTCGAACGGGAAGGGGAAGCGGAGACCGCCCCCGCCGTGCCGGCTCGGAGCGGGGCCGCCGCGACCGCGGCACCGCGACGGGGGGACGCCCGGCTCAAGCAGATCGAGGCCAAGCTCGCGCAGCTCCCGGCCGGGTCCAGCGCCCGCAAGGCCCTGCTCGCCGAGCGCGACCGACTGCGCGCGGGGAAGAAGACCCCCGCCGCCGACGGTGGCGGGGATCTCAAGCGGATCAAGGGAATCGGGCCGACCATCGCGGCCAAACTCGAGGCCATGGGGATCACCAGCATCGCCCAGATCGCCGAACTCGACGAAGCGGAGGTCGCCCGTATCGAGGAGCAGCTCGCCTTCAAGGGACGGATCGCCCGTGAACGCTGGATCGAGCAGGCCCGGGAGATGCTGGCGGCGGAACGGTCCTAGGGCGCCAGTTCGCGGGCGAGCTGTTCGAGAAAGCGGTGGACGAAGGCCAGCCGGGCCTCGGCCAGGCGGCGGCCGGTGGCGGTCCGCATCAGACCCGGCAGCCGGTCGAGCTTGGTTTTCACATGGTCGAGGGCGGAGGCGACATCGTCGAGAGGTCGGCGCTCGGCGAAGGGATCGTCGGGGTCGAACAGCAGCCGCCCCATCCGGCCGCTCACCGCGAACAGCCGGGCGAGGCCGATGGCGCCGAGGCTTTCGAGGCGGTCGGCGTCCTGGAGGATCTCGGCTTCGCGGCTTCGCGGCTCGATGCCGGCGGAAAAACTGTGGGCCTCGATGGCGTGGTGCACCGCGTCCAGCCGATCGGCGGGAAAAGCCGCCTCGCGCAGGAGCACGACCGCCCGCTCGGCCGACAGCCGCGACGCCGTGGCGCGGGCCGGCGAATCCTTGGGCGTGTTGACCAGATCGTGGAGATAGGAGGCCGCCAGCAATACCAGCATGTCGGCCTCGGGCGCCTCGGCCGCCGCGAGCGTCCGGGAGAGCATCCAGACCCGCCGGAAATGCCCGAGATCGTGCGAGGGATCGCTGTCGTCGCGGGCCCTGACGATCCGCTCCAGACGATCGCGCCAGAGCGCGAGCGTCGGGTTCATTCCCGGGCCGCCGGGGGGCGGGCGAGCAGGGTTTCGACCGCCCGATCCACCGACCAGGCGCCCTCGATGATGCGGGCGACGGCGTGGCTCACCGGCAGTTCGACATCCTGCTCGGCGGCGAGTTCGCAGGCCGCCTGCGCGGTCCACACCCCTTCGCAGAGCGGTGCGTCGGAGCCCAGCAGGGTGGCGAGCGGGGCCCCGCAGCCGAGTTCGAAACCGAAGCGGGTGTTGCGGGAGCTCAGGCTGGTCGCGGTGAGCAACAGATCGCCCATGCCGGCGAGGCCGGTGAAGGTCGCCGGTCGGGCACCCAGGGCCGTGCCCAGGCGCGTGATTTCGGCGAGGCCGCGGGTGATCAGCGCCGCCCGGGCGTTTTCCCCGAGGCCGCGTCCCATCACGATGCCGGCGGCGATGGCGACGACGTTCTTGAGGGCGGCGCCGATCTCGACCCCGACCAGATCGTCGCCGGGATAGAGGCGGAAACTGGTGCTGCCCAGCTCCTCCGCCAGCTCGCGGGCGAGGCCGATGCCCGCCGCCGCGACGACCAGCGCGGTGGGCAGACCGCGGGCGACCTCGTCGGCGAAGGAGGGGCCGGAGAGCACCGCCAGGGCGCAGTCGGGACATTCCTCGGCCAGAGCCTCGCTCAGCCGACGATGGCTGCTCCGCTCGAGCCCCTTGGCGCAGATCACCAGCACGCGGCCGCGATCCGAGAGCCGTCGGGCGGTGGCCCGGAGATGCTGGGCCGGTACCGCGAGCAGCAGGATGCGGCAGCCGTCGAGGGCCAGCGGATCGGCCGTCAGCCTGATCGCCGGATGGAGGACGATGCCGGGAAGGTAACGCCCGTTGACGCGGCTGCGGGCGATGCGGGCCATGGCCGCACCGTCGCGCCCCCACAACACCACTTCGTGGCCGCTGCGCGCCAATACCTGGGCGAGAGCCGTTCCCCAACTGCCGCTTCCGACGACACCGATCGCTGGCTCTGGCATGGCCTCGTTTCGGTAGCATGGAACCTCCCACCCTTTCTACAGGAGATCCCGGCGAGGGCCAGTATCAGGAATGCCGCGCCATGTTTCCCGCAGCGACAGGATCAGGCGGCGCGGGCACGTCGGGCTCGGGCGACGATCTCGCGCGCCATGGCGTCGGCGACCCGGTGGGTGGGGACCTCCCGGCGCGCCGCCCGGGCGAAGATCTCCGTCAGACGCTCGCCGATCACTTCGAGCCGCTGGCGGGCCCGCTCCGGACGATAGCCCTCGGGATGCAGCTCCTCGGCGATGTTGATCACCCCGCCGGCGTTGATCACGTAGTCGGGGGCGTACAGGATGCGACGTTCGTGCAGGCCGTCGCCGTGCCGTTCGGTGGCGAGCTGGTTGTTGGCGGCACCGGCGACCACGGCGCAGCGCAGCCGCGGCAGGCTGTGATCGTCGATCACCGCCCCGAGCGCGCAGGGCGCCAGCACTTCACAGGGGGTCTCCAGGATCTCCGCGCCACTCACCACCCGCGCACCGAACCGCCGGGCGGCTTCGCCCGCCCGCCCCGGATCGAGATCGGCGACCACCAGCCGGGCCCCCTCCATGGCCAGGAGCTCCGCGAGATGCATGCCGACATGGCCGAGCCCCTGCAGGGCGACGGTGATCCCCGCCAGACCGTCGCGACCGAGACGGTGCCGCACCGCGACCCGGATCCCGGCGAGCACGCCGCGGGCGGTCATCGGCGAGGGATCGCCGCTGCCACCGCTGGCGCGGCCGAGAACGAAACGGGTGACGCCACCGGCGAGGTCCATGTCCGCCGGTGTGGTGCCGACGTCCTCGCCGGTGTAGTAGCGGCCGCCGAAACCCTCGACCGCGCGGCCGAAGGCGCGCCAGAGCTCGGGCGACTTGTCGCGCCGCGGGTCACCGATGATCACGCTCTTGCCGCCGCCGAAAGGAAGGCCGGCCATCGCCGTCTTGTAGGTCATGCCGCGGGAAAGGCGGAGCACGTCGGCGAGGGCTTCGCCGTCGCTCGCGTAGGGCCACATGCGGCAGCCGCCGATCGCCGGCCCCAAGGTCGTGTCGTGCAGGGCGATGATCGCCCTGAGGCCGCTTTCCCGGTGGTGGAGGAAGCGCACGTCCTCGTGGTCGTCGAACTCCGCATGCGAGAAAAGATCCATGGCGGTATCCCCGGTTCGGGCACGAAGTTCTTCGCGCACGATTTTACGCCCCGCGGCGAGGAACATGTTTGCCGAGCGAAGCTGCACCACGGATTTTCCGAAAGCATCCACCCGAACGCGGATCTCTTCCGAAACGTTCTTGCGGAAGCCGGCCGCTTCCTCGCACAACCGTCCGCGAGGATCCTGCCAGCCAATCGTTAAGCTCCGGTGAACTTCCGCCGGTTCCCGGTGCCGGGGCGACGACCGCCGCCCGCCCCGCGGGTCAGGAATCGAGCGCGTCGAGCTGCTTCTTGACCTCTTCGTATTGCGGCGTGTTCGCCGGCAACATCGAAAGGAGGCGATTCCACAGATCGCGCGCCCGGCCCACCTCGCCCCGCTGCGCCGCGGCCAGACCGAGATAGAAGAGGGCGTCGGGCTGATCGGCGTCGAGGGTGTTGACCGTCTCGAAGGCGGCGATCACCCGATCGGGCAGCGGATCCTCGGCGGGCACCGTCTCCAGCAGGGCGAGGGCGTAGTCGAGCTGGGCCTCGACATCCTCGGGCAGCTTGCGGGCGAGGGTGCCGTAGACCTCGGCCGCCTCCTCGCGCCGGCCCAGCACCCGGTAGGAGCGGGCCAGCATGCGCCAGCCCTCGAGGTCCTCGGGCTGCCGCTCGAGCCGGGCCGCGAGGCGATCGACCATGCCGGCGATCATCGCCCTCTGCTCCTCCGGGCTCATCCGGCTGGCGGCTTCGACGGCCTCGCGGTCGACCCCCCCGTCGGCGCCGGCCGCCGGCTCCTCGAGACCGAGCTCGACGGCCAGGGTGGCGAGCTGATCGAGCACGAAGGGGGCTTCGGCGAAGATTTCGCGGGCACGGGTCAGGGCCGCGAGCGCCGCCTCCTCCTCGCCGCCGGTGGCCCGCAAGCGGACGAGCTCGATCCAGCTCTGCCAGTCTTCCGGGTTCTCCTCCACCGACCGCGCGAGGCGATCGGCCTCTTCGGCGCTGCTCAGGGTGCCCACTTCGGCGAGCAGGGGCTCGACATCGGCGTCCAGCTCCTCGGCCACCGCCAGGATCCGGCTGCGGAGCTGCGGCAGCCAGGGAGCGTCGCTGATCGAATCCCGCCCCAGGTCGAGGTAGGCGGAAAGGGCCTTGTCGAATTCGCCGGCCTGTTCGTAGGCGAGGCCGATGTAGAAGCGGGCGCGGGGGTCGCGGGGATTGCGCTCGAGTTCGCGTTCGAACGCCGCCTTGGCGGCGGGCGTGACCATCCCCTGGGCGGCGAGGGTCAGCGCCTCGCCGAGGGCACCGGCGACCCCGGGGAGTTCGGGGGCCCGGTTTTCCACCTGCTGATAGGCGAGCGCGGCGCCGGTGTAGCGGCCGAGGACGATGTTCGAACGGGCGAGCATCAGCCAGCCGTCGACATCGTCGGGCTGTTCGGCGAGCCGCTTTTCCAGATTCGCCACCATCTCCTCGACATTGGGCAGATCGCCGTCGGCCCCGGCCATCCGGGCTTCGCCGCCCGGCAGATCGTTCCGCGAGGCGAGGGGCAAGTCGGGCAGGTCCGGACGGCCGAGGTAGAGATAGAACGCCGCGCTGGCGATCGGGACCAGGAAGGCGGCGATCATCGCCACCGCACGCAGCGGCCGCACTTCCCGTGCCTCCTCCCGTTCGCTCTCCCCGGCGATCGTCAGCATCCGCCGCTTGATTTCGGTTTCCGCCGCCTTGGCCGCCACCTCGTCGACCAGCCCCAGTTCACGATCGCGGGCGAGCTCTTCGAGCTGGGCCCGACAAACGGCGAGTTCGGCCTCGATCCGTCCGAGCTTCTGCCGCTGCCGCCAGACCGGCCAGACCAGCAGCACGGTGGTCAGCAGCGCGAGTGCCGAGAATGCGGCGATCTGCCAAGCAAGCATGGAATCACCCCCGCGTTTCGTCGGGGATCTATTTGGCTTGGGCCGCGGCTCCGGCAAGCGACGCCGTGTCGCGTCACCCGCTGGCGTGGCGGGAATGTCGCGCCGGCCGGCGCATCGGCGCCGTTTTCCGCCCGCCGTCGCCCGAAATGCTGGTTTTTCATGACCAAGGTTTCATCTTTCTTTCATCTTCCCGTAGGCGGATCGCAGGTGTCCGGCGGGTGGGGGGACGGAGGTCCGCGATGGGCGAGAACAGGGAGTACGGGACGATCCGGCTGCGGCCGGTGGCGCCGGAGGTGATCCGGCTCGCGGAGGATGCGCGGGTTCCCAACAATCCCCGGCTGCCGGTGCTGGTCTACGGGGGCGTGCTCGATGCGGCCGCCGACGATCTCGCCGGGAGCTTCGCGGCGCTGTTCGCGGGCAACGGCTGGGGCGGCATCTGGTACGACGGCATCTTCCGCTTTCCGCACTATCACAGCACCGCCCACGAGGCCCTCGGGATCGCCCGCGGGCGGGCGCGTCTGCGCCTCGGCGGGGCATCCGGGATCGAACGCGAGGTGGCGGCCGGTGATGCGCTGGTCCTCCCTGCCGGCACCGGCCACGAGAACCTCGGATCGAGCCCCGATCTGCTGGTGGTCGGCGCCTATCCGCCGGGGCAGCGGTGGGATCTGCTGCGCGGCGGAGCGGACGCGCGGGTCCGGGCCAGGATCGCCCGCGTCCCGCGGCCCGCCACCGATCCCCTGTTCGGCAGGGAGGGACCCTTGCCGCGCCTCTGGAGCCGCTGCCCGATCGGTGGAGATCGATGACCGCGACTCCCCTCCCGCCCGGCGCCGGGACCGTCACCCCCCTGCAGCGGCGGGACCCGGCGCGGGTTCGCGCCGCTCACGAGTGTTCTCCGCTCCCGATCGCCGCCGCCCGCCGCGGCATCAGGCCCCAGTAATCGAAGTCCAGCAGCACTTCGGGGAGGTAACCTCCGTCCCTGTCCCACAGCGGAAAGCCGGCCGCCGGCCGGTTCTTGACGGCGACGAGGCGCAGCCGCAGGGCGCCGACATCCTCGCGCCCCGGCAGCTCGGCCTTCGCGAGCACCTCCGACCAGGCGTAGACCGTGTCTCCGGCGAGACAGGGATTGGCGTGGGTGCCGGCATTGATCGCCAGGATGTGGAGCAGATTGCCGAGGCCGTTGAAGGACAGCGCGCGGGCGAGGGAGATCACCACCCCGCCGTAGACGATGCAGGCGCCGAGCCGGCCCTGCCGCTCGAGATGGTCGTTGAAATGCACCCGCGCGGTGTTCTGGTAGAGACGGGTGGCGAGGCGGTGCTCGCTTTCCATCACCCCCATCCCGTCGACATGGTCGATCCTCTCGCCCGGCTCGTAGTCCTCGAAGAACCAAGAGGATCCGGTGACCGCCGGATCGATCCGCACCGGGCCGAGGCCGGGGGGCGGGGCGAGCTCCGCGGCGTCGACCGCCGTCGCCAGGGCCGGGGTGCGGGCGACCGCGGTGCGGGTCTCGGGATCGCGTTTGCGGACCAGCACCCAGCGCACGTATTCGAGCACGGGCGTACCGCCTTCCTTGAATCCCCGTGTGCGCACCCAGACGATCCCGGCCTTGCCGCTCGAGGTTTCCCGGAGTCCGATCACCTCCGAAACCGCGGAGAGCGTGTCGCCGGGGTAGACGAGATCCAGGAACCGGCCCTCGGCATAGCCGAGATTGGCGACGGCGTTCAGGGAAACGTCCGGGACGCTGCGGCCGAAGACGAGATGGAAGGCCAGCAGATCCTCGATCGGCGGTCGCGGCAGACCGTTGGCGCGGGCGAAGGGGACGCTGCAGTGCTGGGCGAAGCGGGAGCCGGTGAGTGCCAGATAGAGCGCCGCATCCCCCTCGGTCACGGTGCGCGGCGGTGCGTGGCGGAGCTCCTGGCCGAGAGCGAAATCCTCGAAGAAATTGCCGATCCGGGTCTTGCGCATGATGTCCCCCGCGACGCCTTCGCAGCCCGTGGGTAGCGCAGCCCCGTGCCGCTGCAAACCCCGGGGCGGCTCGCCGCCGCCATCGGAATCGCTTAGTCTGTCGTGCGGGAGGAGCCGATCACGCGATGGCCAAGGTGGTTTTCACCCACAAGCCGGGTTCGCGCTACGATGATCTGCCCGAGTGGCGCTACCATTTCCCGCGGACGTATCTGCGCCAGGTCGAGGCGGCGCTGGGCGATTTCATCGTCTATTACGAGCCCGGCCGCCGGGGTCCCGGCGACAATCTGCGGGAAGGGAGGAAGGCCTATTTCGCCACCGCCAGGCTCGTGCGCATCGAGCGCGATCCGACGCGGGGCGACCACTATTACGCCCATGTCGAGGACTATCTGGAGTTCCTCCGTCCGGTGCCGTTCCGCGAGGACGGGTTTTACTACGAACACCGTCTGCGCAAGGGGGACGGCACCGTCAACAAGGGGGCGTTCGGTCGGGCGGTACGGGTACTCGATGATTACGAGTACGAGCTGATCTGCCGGGCCGGCTTCGCGGAGGAACTGGGGATGGAGCCGCCATCGCTGCCGTCTGTGCCGGAACGGATGCTCGCCGAGCCGCCGGCGGTGTTCGCGCGGCCGATCGTCGAGACACTGGTGACCCGCCCGTTCCGCGACCGGGCCTTCGCCCGGGCGGTGCAGGGGGCCTACGGGCAGACCTGTGCCTTCACCGGGCTCCGCATCATCAATGGCGGTGGCCGACCGGAAGTCCAGGCCGCCCATATCCGGCCGGTGGCCGATCAGGGGCCGGATTCGGTGCGCAACGGCATCGCCCTTTCGGCCACCCTGCACTGGTTGTTCGATCGCGGCCTCGTCTCGATCGCACCCGATCACGGGATTCTGGTGGCCGAGCGGCAAATCCCGGAAAGACTGTTGTCGCTGCTCAATCCCGACCGCCGCATCCGTCTGCCGAGTGATCCGCGTCTGCGGCCGGCGCCGGCCTTTCTCGAATATCACCGGCAGCGGGTCTTCAAGGGTTCGTCCACTTCCACTTCGAGGCGGAGGATCAGATAGCTCCAGGATTTGCCGTGGCCGTCGAGATTGAGGGACCGGTTGACGCCGCCCTCGAGGGCTTCGCGCATGACGATGTTGAGCCCCCGGAGATGTGGCAGGGCGTGGATCTCGACGGGGCCGCGCAGGAGCCGCGGGAATTCGCGCCGGAGGCGGTCGGGGGTGAGCTGGCGGAGGACGGCCGCGTAATGGGCCGGATCCTCGATCCAGACCGAGACGTTGGAAGTGTTCCCCTTGTCGCCCGCCCGGGCATGGGCGATGTCCCGAAGACGCACCCGCCGGCTCATGTCTCGAGGACCTCCACCCGGCAACGCACCGCCTCGCGGGGGAGGGAGCTCGAGGCGGTGGTGACGCTTTCCGTGATCCGCCCGCGGAATCCGCCGCCGCCGGCCGGCCCGCAGGTGAGGATCGCCTCGGTCTCCCAGAGAACCAGCTCCACCTCGCGCCGGTCCCGCGACCGGCAGGCGACCCGCAGCCGGACGTCCTCGGTCCGCACGGGGCCGACTCCGGCGGTGCCATGGAGGGAATCGACGCCGATCAGATCGAACCGGAGGGGACATGCGAGCCCATGGATGCGAACGAGCCGTTCCTTCAGGATCTCGCGGGCGAGCTCGGCCCGGGCGAGGGCGTTGATGCCGGCGTAGGAGACGCCGGCTTCGCCGAGCCAGCCGCCGTCGAAGGCGAGGGTGACCTTGAGCCGCCCGGGTCGGGGGCGGCCGCGCGCTCCCGCCACCCGCACCCGGTCGCGGCCGATCTCCTCCACCGTCACCGCCGAGAAATCGGCGATCACGTCGGGGGTCACATAGGCGCTCGGATCGTGGACCTCGTAGAGGAGCTGCTCCTTCACCGTCGCCGTGGAGACGAGACCGCCGGCGCTGGTGAGCTTGGTGATCACCGCACCGCCGTCGGCCGTGACCTCGGCGATGGGGTAGCCGCAGCGGGCGAGATCGGGCACCTCCTTGCGCCCGGGATCGGCGAAATAGCCGCCCGTCACCTGCATCCCGCATTCGAGCAGATGCCCGACAAGGGTGCCGGCGGCGAGCCTGTCCCAGTCGTCGGCGGCCCAGCCGAAACGCTGCACGAGCGGGGCGAGGAACAGGGAGGGATCGGCGACCCTCCCGGTCAGCACCACATCGGCGCCGGTGGCGAGGGCCGGCAGCAGATGTTCGATGCCGAGATAGGCGTTGGCGGCGATCAGCCCGCCCCGGGCTTCGCCCGCCGGGTCGCCTTCGCAGGATGGAACCTGCGGGCCCAGGAGATCGGTGACCTCGTCGCCTTCGAGCCAGGCGACGGTGAGACCCCGCAGGCCGAGTTCACCGGCGATCTCGACCGTTCGTTCGGCGGCCCGACGCGGGTTGGCCACCCCCATGTTGGACAGAAGGCGCGTGCCATGGCGCCGGCACAGCGGCAGCAGGGCCCGCATGCGGGCCTCCAGCAGCGGATTGTAGCCGGCGTTCGGATCCCGCCGCCGATCGCGATGGCCGAAGGCCATGGTCCGCTCGCCGATGCATTCCAGTACCAGCCAGTCCAGCCCGCCTTCGGCCAGGAGATCGACCGCCGGTCCCAGACGGTCGCTGGAAAAACCGGCGCCGCAGCCGATCCGGCAGCCGCTTTCCCGCGGATCGTTCCCCTCCAGACGGCGCAGCCCTTCCAAGATCCCTCGCTCGCCTCCGCTCCCGGGCCCATCCTCCGCCGCCGGCGGCGGTTTGTCGAGAGCTGCCACCTCCTGCCTCGGCGCCGGTCGCCGAAACGATTTTGCCAATCGGCCTCCGAGCCACTAGAAACGCGACAGAGCGACGTTCGGATCACCGGGGGCGCATGCTCCCATCGTAGGTCGCGAACCAGGGAGTGGAGGACACCACCATGCGCAAGCTGAGCCGTCGATTGTTCCTTTCCGCCGCCTTCGTCGGCGCGATGATGGCCGGCATGGCCGACGCCGCTGCCGAGATCGTCATCAAGTTCAGCCATGTGGTCTCGCCCAAGAACCATCCCAAGGGACTCGCCGCCCAGGCCTTCGCCGACTGCGTCAACGGCAAGGAGAGCCTGCAGGGCAAGGCGCGGGTCGAGGTCTATCCGAATTCCCAGCTCTACAACGACAACAAGGTTCTGGAGGCGCTCCTGCTGGGTGACGTGCAGATGGCGGCGCCCTCGCTCTCCAAGTTCGAGCGCTTCACCCTCAAGTACCGGGTCTTCGATCTGCCGTTCCTGTTCGAGGATCTCGACGCCGTTCTCCGCTTCATGAAGAGCGATCAGGGGCGCGAGCTGCTGCAGGCGATGGAGGACAAGGGGCTCGTCGGGCTCGACTACTGGATCAACGGGATGAAGCAGATTTCGGCCAACAAGCCGCTGCTCACCCCCGAGGACGCCAAGGGTCTCAAGTTCCGCATCCAGCAGTCCGACGTGCTCCAGGCCCAGTTCGAAACCCTCGGTGCGGTGCCGCAGAAGATGGCCTTCGCCGAAGTCTACGGCGCTCTTCAGCAGGGGGTGGTGGACGGCCAGGAGAACACCTGGACCAACATCTACACCAAGAAGTTCTACGAGGTGCAGGACGGGATCACCGAGTCCAACCACGGCATCATCTCCTACCTGGTGGTCACCAGCAAGGAGTTCTGGGAAGGGCTTCCCGACGACATCCGCAAGGAGGTGCGTGCCTGCCTCGACGAGGCGACGGAGCTCGCCAACAGCACGGCCGAGCGCCTCAATCAGGAATCCAAGCAGAAGATCATCGAATCCGGCGTCGAGGTCCGCCAGCTCACCCCGGAGCAGCGCCGGGCCTGGGTCGAGGCGATGAAGCCGGTCTGGGACAAGTTCAAGGACGATATCGGCGAGGAGGTGATCCAGGCCGCGCTCGCCGCCAACGAGAAGTAATCCGCGGCATTCTCGCACACCGGCGGCCGTCGCCGCCGGTGTGCGCGTCCCGCACGGGACGAACCGCGAAACGGGAACGGCCATGGCCGGGCAGTCGGGCTTGCGGCGTGTCGTCGAGACCCTCGAAGAGAGCGTGATCGCCTTCATCTTCGCGGTGATGGTGCTGGTCACCTTCTCCCAGGTGGTGGCCCGCTACGTGTTCAACGCCGGGGCGGTCTGGGCGCTGGAGCTCACCACCTTCGCCTTCGCCTGGCTGGTGCTGATCGGGGTTTCCTACGGCATCCGCCGCTCGGCCCACATCGGCGTGGACGCCTTCGTCCGCCTGTTCCCGTCTCCGGTCCAGCGCGTCTTCGGTCTGGTGACGGTGGTCGCGGGACTGGTCTACGCCGGCATCATCCTCACCGGCGCCTGGGAATATGTCGGCAAGCTGTACAAGATCGGCATCGGCGCCGTCGATCTGCCGATCCCCCGCTGGATCCCCTACAGCGTGCTGATCTTCAGCATGGTGCTGATGCTCCTCAGACTGCTCGAGGCCGGCTGGCAGATCGTCCGCGGCGAGCGCCGCAATCTCCTGGCCGACGAGGCCCGCGACACCATCAAGGAACTCCTCGGCGAGGAGCGGCCGGTGGTGGGGGCGGAGCGGGAACGCTGAGATGGCCATCGCCAGCCTGTTCGTCACCCTCTTCGTCCTGCTGCTGATCGGCACGCCGATCGCCATCGCGCTCGGGCTGTCGAGCGCCATCACCATCCTCTTCTTCTCCGACGACAGCCTCGCCTCCATCGCCCTCAAGCTGTTCGAGACGATGGAGCACTACACGCTCCTGGCGATCCCCTTCTTCATCCTGGCTTCGGCCTTCCTGACCACCGGGGGCGTGGCGCGGCGGCTGATCGATTTCGCCATCTCCAGCGTCGGCCATTTCCGCGGCGGGCTGGCGATGGCCGGCGTCCTCGCCTGCATGCTGTTCGCCGCCGTCTCGGGCTCCTCGCCGGCGACCGTGGTGGCGATCGGCTCGATCGCCATCGCCGGCATGGTGCGGGCCGGCTACAGCCTGGACTTCGCCGCCGGGGTGATCGCCAACGCCGGCACCCTCGGCATCCTCATTCCTCCCTCCATCGTCATGGTCGTCTATGCCGCCGCCACCGACCAGTCGGTGGGGCGGCTGTTCATGGCCGGCATCATTCCCGGCGTTCTGGCCGGTCTCATGCTGATGAGCGGGATCTATTTCCGCGCCCGGCATCTCGATCTGCCACGCCTGCCCAGGACGAGCTGGCTCGAATGGCTCGGTCATCTCGGCGAATCGATCTGGGGGCTGCTGCTCATCTTCATCATCATGGGCGGGATCTACGGCGGCATCTTCACCCCCACCGAAGCGGCCGCCGTCTCCTCGGTCTACGCCTTCCTGATCGCCTGCTTCGTCTATCGCGACATGGGCCCCCTCAAGGACACCGAGCCGGCGCCCACCACCCACGGGGTGGCCCTCGTCCTGCTGGTCGGAGCGCTCGTCTTCGGCTTCGGTCTGGCCAGCGGAACCTTCGATCCGCTGGGCGCCCTGCCGGGGATCCTGCTGCTGGCGGCTCTCGCGGCTCTCTATCTGCTGCTGGCGCCGGCCCGGGGCGTGGCCCGGCCGCATCTCGCCCTGCTGCGCTCGGTGAGGGATCTGGTGCTCCACATGCCGGCCGCTTTCCTCCACCGCGACACCCGGCACGTGATGGTGGAAGCGGGCCGGACGACCATCATGCTGCTGTTCATCATCGCCAACGCGATGCTGTTCGCGCATGTGCTCACCACCGAACGGATCCCCCACACCATCACCCGGTGGATCGTCGAAAGCGGTTTCGAATGGTGGTCCTATCTGATCATCGTCAACATCCTGCTGCTGATTGCCGGCAACTTCATGGAGCCCTCGGCGATCCTGCTGATCATGGCGCCGATCCTGTTCCCGATCGCCGTCCAGCTCGGTATCGACCCGATCCATCTCGGGATCATCATGGTGGTCAACATGGAGATCGGGATGATCACCCCGCCGGTGGGGCTCAATCTCTTCGTCACCTCGGGGATCACCGGGATGCCGGTGCTGCGGGTGGTGCGGGCGGCCCTGCCCTGGCTCGCGATCCTGCTCGTGTTCCTGGTCCTCGTCACCTACATTCCGGTGCTCTCGACCTTCATTCCCGATCTCGCCTACGGGCCGCTGACACCTTAGGGTGATCCTCCACCTTTCGCCGATCGACCACGGCGGGTAAGACTGCCGGCGTTCGCCCTGCCGCCGCGCGATCGGACCGCAACCGATGCCCGAGATGTCCTATCTGCTCCAGCTCGTCCTCGTGCTGGCCACGGCGCTCGCCCTGGTGCTCGCCTCGGTCCGGGCGGGGCTGGGAGTGGTGGTGGGATATCTGGCGGCCGGGGTGCTGCTCGGCCCGCAGGGGCTGGCGGTGGTGGAGGAAAGCGCTCTCGTTCACGCCTTCGGCGAGTTCGGCATCGTCTTCCTGCTGTTCGCCATCGGTCTCGAACTGCCCCTCGCGCGGTTGCGGACCATCGGGGTCCGCAGTTTCCTCCTCGGCGGCCAGCAGATCGTCGTCACCGCCGCACTGATCGCCGTCACCGCCTTCTGGCTGGGGGCCTCGGCCCGCCTCGCGGTGGTCGTCGGTCTCGCCCTGTCCCTGTCCTCGACCGCGGTCGTGCTGCGCCTGCTGAGCGAGCGGGAGGGGCTGCGCACCCGCTTCGGCCGTACCGCCTTCGCCATCCTGATGGTCCAGGACGTGGCCGTCGGCCCGCTGCTGATCACCGTCTTCGCGCTCGGCAGCGGGGAAAGCCCGCTCGCCGAAATCGCCTTCACCTTCCTCAAGAGCGTGGTGTTCGTGGTGCCGCTGCTGCTGGGCGGGCGCCGGATGCTGGAATGGCTCTACCGCCGGGTCGCCGCCTTCGCCCAGCCGGAGCTGCTGGTGGCCCTCAGCCTCCTGATCGCCGTGGCCTTCGCCTATGCGACCTCGCTCGCCGGCCTGTCGCTGGCCTTCGGCGGCTTCCTCGCCGGGATGCTGCTCGCCGACACTTCCTTCCGCCATCAGGTGGGGGCCGACATCGGTCCCTTCCGCGGCCTGCTCGTGGGCCTCTTCTTTCTCACCGTGGGGCTCGGGCTGGAGGTCTGGCGGCCGCCTGCCGAATGGGCGGAAGTGCTGGCGATCGCGATTTCCCTGCTGCTCGCCAAGGGGATCGTCGTCACCCTGCTCGTCCGCTCCGCCGGTCTCGACTGGCGGCTCGCCTGGCGGGTGGGGCTGCTGCTCGCCCAGGGCGGCGAGTTCGCCTTCGTGCTGTTCGCCGCCGCCGCCGGCTTCCCGGCCCTCGACCATCCGATCCTCGGCGAGCTCGGGCTGGCGGTGGCGGTGAGCATGGCCGCGACGCCGCTCCTCGTCCGCCTGAGCGGCGCCCTCCTTCCTCCGGCGCAACCGGCCGCGGCGGTACCCCTCGTGGCGGAGCTGCGGGATCCGGAGGCGGAACCCGCCGGTCACGTGATCGTCGCCGGCGCCGGACCGGCCGGTCAGCGGGTGGCGCGGGCTCTCGGCGAGGCCGGCGTGCCGGTGGTGGGCCTCGACCAGTCGGTGGAGCGGGTGGCGCGGGCGCGGCGGCGCGGTCTGCCCTTCTTCTTCGGTGACGTGACCCGCCCCGACATTCTCGAGGACGTCCATGTCGAACGGGCGCGGGCCATCGTGCTGGCGCTCGAGGATCGCCGCTGCATGTGCCAGGCGGCGGCCCTGCTGCGCTATCTCTTTCCCGATCTGCCGCTGCTCGTGCGGGTGGTGGAGGAGGAGGACTGCGAGACCTTCCGCGCGCTCGGCGTCACCCTGGTGGTGTCGGAGATCGTCGCCACCGGCCGGGTCCTGGCCGACGCCACCCTGCGGCTCCTCGCCGCCGATCCGCCTCCGGCCGGGCCGGACCGCCGGCCCGAGGTCAGCTCGCGCCTTCGGTGAGCAGCCCGCGGATGATCGCTTGGGTCTCGTCGCTGTCCCATTCGGCGATGCCGAGGAGCCGTCCCGCCTCGCGGCCCTGACGGTCGATCAGCAGGGTCGCCGGCAGACCCGGTATCCGCAGCGCCCGGGTTGCCGCCATTTTCGGATCCCGGTAGACATGCAACCGCTCGACGCCGATCTCCTCGAGGAAGGCGCGGATCCGCTCGGGGCCGCCGCGGTCCACCGACAGGGCGAGGACGATCACCGGTTCCTCGGCGAAGATCGCCTGCAGATTGTCGAGGGTCGGCATCTCCTCGCGACAGGGCTGGCACCAGGTGGCCCAGACGTTGAGGACCACCACCTTGCCGCGGAAGTCGGAGAGCTTCGCGGGATCGCCCTCCATGTCCAGGAACGCCAGATCGGGCACGGGCGGCCGCATCTCCACGGGGGTGATCTCGAGGGCCCGCACCGGATTCGCCGCGACGACGAGGAACCAGACCAGAAGGACGAGCAGACGGAGACCTCGTTCGATCATGACAGCACCGCGGTGAACCACATGAAGGAAGAACGGAAGAAGGCGGCCAGGGACCTTTGGGGCGGCCATTTCGCCGGCGGGCCCGCACCCCTGATGGAGCAGATTAACGCCTCCATCGATTTCGACAAGCGGCTCTGGGCTCACGATGTCGCGGGCTCGATCGCCCATGCCCGGATGCTGGCGGCCGCGGGCATCATCGCCGAGGCCGAGCGGGACGCCATCATCGCCGGGCTGGAGCGCATCCGCGACAGCATCGCGCAGGGGGAATTCGCCTTCTCCCGGGCGCTCGAGGACATCCATCTCAACATCGAAGCGCGACTCACCGAGATGATCGGCGAGCCCGGCCGCAAACTGCACACCGCCCGCTCGCGCAACGACCAGGTGGCGACCGATTTCCGCCTCTGGGTGCGGGATGCGGTGGATCGTGCGGATGCCCTCCTGCGCGCCCTGCAGGCGGTGCTGATCGATCGGGCGGAGGAACATGCGGCCACCGTCATGCCCGGCTTCACCCATCTCCAGGCGGCCCAGCCGGTGACCTTCGGCCATCATCTTCTGGCCTATGTGGAGATGTTCGGGCGCGACCGCTCGCGCTTCGCGGATGCCCGGCGGCGGCTGAACGAATGTCCCCTCGGCGCCGCGGCGCTGGCCGGCACCGGCTTTCCGATCGACCGCGAGGCGACCGCCCGCGAGCTGGGTTTCGACCGGCCGATGGCCAATTCCATCGACGCCGTCTCGGACCGCGATTTCGCTCTCGACTATCTGGCCTCGGCGGCGATCTGCGCCGTCCACCTCTCGCGCTTCGCCGAGGAGCTGGTGCTCTGGTCCACGCCCCAGTTCGGTTTCGTGCGCATGGCCGAGGCCTTCAGCTCGGGCAGCTCGATCATGCCGCAGAAGCGCAATCCCGACGCCGCCGAGCTGGTCCGCGCCAAGAGCGGCCGGGTGATCGGCCGTCTCGACGCGCTGCTGATCGTTCTCAAGGGGCTGCCCCTCGCCTACAGCAAGGATCTGCAGGAGGACAAGGAGGGGGTGTTCGATGCCGCCGACACCCTGGAACTCTGCCTCGCGGCGACGGCCGAGATGGTGCGCGGCATGACGATCTTTCCCGAGCGCATGCGGGAGGCGGCAGGTGTCGGCTACACGACCGCCACCGATCTCGCCGACTGGCTGGTGCGCGAAAAAGGGGTACCGTTTCGCGATGCCCATGCCATCGTCGCGAGGGTCGTGGCATTGGCCGAGAGCCGCGGCTGCGGCCTCGAGGATCTTTCGATCGAGGATCTTCGGGGGATCGATCCCCGCCTCGACGAAGGGGTGTTCGAGGTGTTGTCGGTGGAGAAATCGGTCACCAGCCGGAAGAGCTTCGGCGGCACCGCACCCGAACGGGTCCGGGAAGCGATCGCCGCGGCCCGCGAACGGTTTCTCGAAGGGGCCGGGTGAGAAGCGTTCGGCCGTGCTGCCCGGCCGTTTGCGGGGCGGATCCGGCGTGCTAGGCAGGAACCGGCAGTCGCGCGGCACGAGAGGCGAGGATGGCGACGGAAGACCGGCAGCGGGTGACTCCGCTCTTCGAGGCGGCGCAGATCGCGGAGCGCGTGGAGGAACTCGCACGGGCGATCGCCGCCGAGCTGCCGGCGGATTTCGCCCTCGTCGGCCTCCTCAAGGGCAGCTTCATGTTCGTCGCCGATCTGGTGCGTGCCCTCGATCGCGCCGGCTGTCGTCCCAGCGTCGAGTTCATGCACGTCTCGAGCTACGGGCTCGGCAAGGAGAGCAGCGGCACGGTGCAGGTGCTGGGGGAGCTGCCGGAATCGGTGCGCGGAAGGCCGGTCCTGCTGGTGGACGACATCCAGGACACCGGCCGGACCCTGTCCTTCACCCGCGATCTCCTGCTCGAACACGGCGCCACCCGGATCTGGACCTGCACCCTCCTCGACAAGCCCTCGCGCCGTCAGATCGACATCGAGCCCGATTTCGTCGGCTTCGTGATCCCCGACGTATTCGTGGTCGGCTACGGTATCGACTACGCCGAGCGCTATCGGCATCTGCCCTACATCGGCAAGGTGGAATAGGGAGCACGGCCGTTCCCTTACGCCGTTTTCGGTTGGACGGAGGCGAGCATTCGCCGATCATCCGGAACCGCCGGTAGAGGCGTCGGGATCGGAAGGACACCGATGAGGCAGGCGATCGGCCTTCTGTGCCTGCTTTGGCTGACGGCCTGTGCGGTCTCGCCGGGCGCGCCGCCGGCAACGCCTCCGACGCTGCGAATCGGCACGCCGCCGGGATCGCCGCTCGGCCGGCTGGTGGCGAGGTCGGGCCTCGTCTCGGTGCTCACCTATGTGGAAGGCGATCCGCTTCGGGAGGGGCGCCGGGTGGTGGCCGGCGGCAGCGGCACCCTGATCGACGCCGACGGGCTGGTGGTCACCGCCGCCCATATCGCTTTGGCCGAGAGCTATCGGATGGAGGTGACCCTGCCCGGGGGCGAACGGTACGATGCTCGGTTGCTCGCCCTGCTGCCGGGAAAGGACATGGCCGTTCTCTGCGTGCCCGGTCTCGTGGGCCGCTCCGGTGCGCGGCTGCGATTGTCGGATCCCCTGCCGGGCACGCCGGTGCTGGCCTTCGGCAGCCCGCGCCGCGGGCGGATCGCGGTCGCCGCGGGGCGGGTGGGGAGCGGGCGCCTCTCGGGGACGATCCACTACGGTCGTTTCGTGCTGGAGGCCCCCCTCGAACTCGAACTCGCGATCGAACCCGGCTTTTCCGGCGGCCCGGTCGTCGACACCGACGGCGAGGTGGTGGGCATCCTCGCCGGTTTCGCTCTCGACCCGGAGACCGAAGACGGCCCCTCCGATCCCGGGCTCGCCTTCGCCGTCCCCGGCAAGACCCTGGCGACGGAACTGCCTCCCGGAACGGTCTGCCGCGGCCACTCGACGCGGCAATTCGGCCCTTCGCCCGGCCCCTCCGGTCTCCGCCCGATCACCCGTCCGGCAGGATCACGGCGGAGGTTCTCGAAACGAAGGGGTGGTGGCGGCGGGAAACCACTGGATGAGAAATACCGGAAGAATGCGGGGAATACCAAACCTCCGGTATAATCCGCTTGCCAGAAATTCGGCCGACAGCCTTAGTGGTCTCGGGGAGGCTGCGCTCCGGCAGCGGGGCGTGCGGTCGCACCGCGCTCCGCCCGGTCCACCGATCGAGGAGGCCGACGAATGACCGAAAACACTCTCACCCGTGCCCAGGCGATGGAGATTTCCGACGACGTTCCCGCCAACAGCAGCGACAATCCGACCATGGGAGACGTGATCGCGGCACGGTTCCATCGTCGCGATCTGATGAAGGGGATCATGGCGGCGACCGCGATCGGTGCCACCCTCGGGCCGCTCGCGCTCGCCTCGGCGCGTCGCCCGGCGGCGGCGACCGGCAGTTTCGGCTTCACCGAACTGGAGGCCGGGGTGGATGCCACCCATCACGTGGCCCCGGGGTATCGGGCGGAGGTCCTCGTTCGCTGGGGCGATCCGGTCGAGGCCGGAGCGCCGGTGTTCGACCCGGCGAACCAGTCGGCGGAAGCGCAGAGCCGGCAGTTCGGCTACAACAACGATTTTCTCGCCTACTTTCCGATCGACGGATCCTCGGAGCATGGTCTGCTCGTGGTCAATCACGAGTACACCAACGAGGAGCTCATGTTCTCCGGCATCGGCGTCCAGAAGAGGAAGGACGATTTTCCCGGGATGACGCGGGAGCTGGTGGACATCGAGATGGCGGCACACGGCGGCTCGGTGATCGAGATCGAGAAGAGGGACGGCCGCTGGCGGGTGGTGGAGGGCAGCCGCTACGCCCGGCGGATCACCTTGCGGACGCCGATGGAGATGAGTGGACCGGCGGCCGGCCATCCGCGTCTCGTGACGAGCTACGATCCGACGGGACGGCGGGTGCTCGGCATGGTCAACAACTGTGCCGGCGGTAAGACGCCCTGGGGGACGTGGCTCTCGGCGGAGGAGAATTTCCACGGCTATTTCCGCGGCGAGCTCCGGGAGGACCATCCGGAGGCGCGCAACTACGAGCGCTACGGGGTGCCCGGCAACTGGTACGCCTGGGGCAAGTTCCACGACCGCTTCCATGTCGATCGGGAACCCAACGAGGCCAACCGCTTCGGCTGGATCGTCGAGATCGATCCCTTCGATCCCACTTCGACGCCCAAGAAACGCACCGCCCTCGGACGTTTCAAGCACGAATGCGCGACGCCGATCGTCAACCGGGACGGCCGGGTCGTGGTCTACATGGGCGACGATCAGCGTTTCGACTACATCTACAAGTTCGTCACCGCGGGCCGTTTCGACCCCGCCGATCCCGGGGCGGCCCGGGATCTGCTGGACGAAGGGACCCTCTATGTCGCCCGCTACGACGCCGACGGCACCATGGAATGGTTGCCGCTCGTCCACGGGCAGGGCCCCCTGACCGCCGAGAACGGCTTCGACAGCCAGGCGGACGTGGTGATCGAGGCCCGACGGGCGGCCGACCTCCTGGGCGCCACCAAGATGGACCGGCCGGAGGACGTCGAGCCGAACCCCAGGACCGGTCGCATCTATGCCATGTGCACCAAGAACAAGAGGCGCAAGAAGGAGCAGGAGGACGCCGCCAACCCGCGGGCCGAGAATCGCTGGGGCCACGTGGTCGAAATGATCCCGCCGGACGGCGACCATGCGGCCACCCGATACCGCTGGGAAATCCTTCTCCTGTGCGGTGATCCGACCTTGGCCGAGGTCGGCGCCACCTTCAGTTCGGCGACCAGCGAGGACGGCTGGTTCGCCAATCCGGACAACTGCGCCTTCGATTCCGAAGGACGGCTGTGGATCGCCACCGACGGCAACAACGCCGCCTTCACGGGCCGTTCCGACGGGCTCTGGGCGGTCGAGACCGAAGGCGAGCTGCGGGGCACCTCGCGCCACTTCTTCCGCTGTCCGGCGGGGGCCGAGCTCTGCGGTCCCGAGTTCACGCCCGACGGCCGGACGCTGTTCGTGGCCGTCCAGCATCCGGGGGACGACGGCGAGGACTGGCCGGAATTCGGCCGCGCCTCGACCTTCGACGATCCTTCGACGCGCTGGCCGGATTTCCGCGACGGCATGCCCCCGCGTCCCTCGATCGTGGTGATCACCAAGGAGGACGGCGGAGCCATCGGGAGCTGATTCCACCCCGCCCCGAAGCCGGGCCGGGAAGGCGAAGGGGCGGCCCCCGGCCGCCCCTCGTTGCGTGCGAGACGATGCGGGGCGCCTCGGCGCCCCGCTGCGAGGAAGGGAGAAAGGCGGTCAGACCGGCTTGTATTCCCGCGACTTGAAGGAAACATGGGCCACCGCCCTCGGCGCGCTCGCCAGCTTGCGGATGTTGGCCCAGGTCTGCTTGTAGTTGGGGATGACCAGTTCGTTGACCCCGGCGTTGACGACGTTGCCCTGTACCCCCGAGGGGTAGGCGAAGAGCATGAAGGTCTCCCGCCGCTTGGCCTTCTCGTCGGGATATACCATCGCCTGGGTCCAGCCGGCGTCGTTCCAGACCTCGACCAGATCCCCCTCCTCGACCCCGAGTTCGGCCATGTCCTCGGGATTCATCTCGATGAAGGGATAGGGCCAGCGGTCCTGTACGAACTCGCTGTCCTCGTCGTAGTAGGCCGACTGCCAGACCTGGTTGGCGCGGCCGTTGTTGATCAGGAACTCGTAGCGCTTCTTCTGCTCCTCCTTGCCCGGCGCCTGCAGGCCGCGCCATTTGGTGACCATGAAGCGGGCCCTGCCGTCGGGGGTGGAGAAACGGCCGTCCGTATAAAGCCTCGGGGTACCGAGAATGCGGCCGTTCTCGTAGCCCACCGCCGGCTCCTGGAAGCCGTTGGTGCCCATGGCGATCAGCCGTGCGTAGGTGACGTGCTCGCCGCCGGCGGCATGCCGATGGTAGCCGTCCATGAAGGCGTCTTCCTCGGTCTTCCAGTCGAAGCCCCGGAACTGCTTGGCGCGGCCCATGTCGCCGTCTTCGCGGAACACCCGCTCCATGTGGTTGGCGATCCGGGCGGCGATCAGGCAGTCGGGCATCGCCTGGCCGGGCGGATCCATGTAGCGCTGGGTGATGCGCATTCGCCGCTCGCCGTTCATCGAGGTCAGGTTCATCTCCCCCTGGGTGGCGGCCGGCAGGATCACGTGGCAGTGCTGGCCGATCTTGGTGGGCTTGATGTCCACATCGACGGCGAACAGCCCGCCCTGGCGGACCGCCCACATGATGGCGTCCACCAGCGCCCGCCGATCGCCCCAGCCGACGCTGTTCATGGCGTCCTTCACCATGTCGGTGCGCTTCTTGTAGGCCCGCTTGAACTCGGTGGCGTTGAGGGTGGTCTTGAAATGGTCGCAGCCCCAGATGTGATGGACGCCGCCCTTGCCCTCGATCAGCAGCTTGTCGACATAGGGTGCCGGACGGCCGCCCGGATAATCGGGCCGGACATAGCCCTCCTGATGGCCGCCGAGGCGCACGCAGCCGCCTCCCTCGCGGCCGATGTTGCCGGTGGCCAGGGCGAGGTTCACGAGGGCGGCGATGGTCCGGTAGTTGTCGTTGCCCCAGATCACCCCCTTCTCGTAGCCGATCATGGTGCGGCGGCGCTTGCCGCCGGCCTTGGGCTCGGCGATCCAGCGTGCCGCCTCGACGATGTCGGCGGCAGGCACGCCGCAGATCTCGGCCGCCTGTTCGGGGGTGGTGCGGATCTCGGCCAGCACCTCGTTGAAGCCGGGCCAGCGTTCGGCGAGTACGCCCGAATCGGCGCGGGCGGGGAAGAGGGGGGCTTCCGCCGGGCCTTCCTCGAAGCCCACCGTGTGCTTTTCGATGAACTCGCGGTCGATCCAGCCCCGATCGGCGATGTAGGTCAGAAGGGCGTTGAACAGCACGAGATCGGTGCCGGAATTGATCGCCAGATGCAGCACCCGGTCCTTGCCGGCCTCCACCTCGCAGGCGTTCACGGTCACCGTGCGGCGGGGATCGACGATCACGATCCGCCCGGGCTCGTGCGGCTCGTCGGGCAGCAGCCGCTTCTTCTTGTCGAGGGATTCACCGCGCAGGTTCGGTACCCAGTGGGCCAGGAAATAGTTGGTCTGGGTTTCCAGCGGATTGGTCCCCACGGCGACGATGGTGTCGGCGAGCTCGGCGTCCTCGTAGGCGTTGTTGAGCTCTCCCACCCCCATGTCGCGGCTGGAATGGACCTCGGAATTGTAGGCGGGGCGGTTGTGGATGCGGATGTTCCGGACCTTCATCGCCCCGAAATAGAGCTTGCCGGTGCCCCAGGTATTTTCGTAGCCGCCGCCGGCGCCGCCGTGGTCGAAGGCGGAGACGAACACCCCGTCCTCGCCGTATTCCTTGATCACCCGGGCGGTCACCCGGGCGACGAGATCGAGAGCGTCGTCCCAGCTCGTCGGCTGCATCTGGCCGTAGCGCCAGACCAGGGGATCGGTCAGCCGGTTGAGCTGGGTGCCGGTCACCGCCGAATAGGAGAGCTCGGCGATCCGGCCGCCGCGCACCGAGGCGAGGCCGCGATTGACCACGCAGTCGGGATCCGGCTTGAAGACCATGTGCACGTCACGGCCGTTCCGCTTGACGATGTTGTACATGGAGGGGGCGTACCAGGCCGGCGTCAGCGCCCCCTGCTGCTGCGCGAGATCGACGCCGAAGGCGTTGCGGTCGGGCGCGGTCCCGCCCTCGCGATTGACGTCCCAAGTGTAGACCTTGTAGCCGCAGCCGACGATGCAGAAGTGGCAGACCGCGACATGTTCCTCGGCGTCCGCCGGGACGATCGGGAGCCGGTCGACATTGCGCTTGTAGGCCATGGTTCGCCTCCCTCAGCCGAGGACGTTGGACAGGCGGCCGTAGAGCAGCTCATCGACGCCCTCGGCGTAGATGTCGCCCTTCTCGTCCACCCGGAGATCGTATTGCGGCAGGTTCTGGGTCGCCTGGCCCCAGATCTGCTGTCCGCCCTTCTCGGCGTCGAAGCGGGAATAATGCCCCGGACAGTCGAAGGTGCGCTCCGCCGCCGTGTAGTGCAGCGGAAAGCCCTTGTGCGGGCAGATGGTGGTGAAACCGACGATGTCGCGGTCCGGACCGACACCGCCCTCCACCGGGCGGCCGAGCTTGAGGAGCACGCCCGGGGCCTCGGCGTCGGGGTATGTCACCTCGAGCGGCTCGTTGACCGTGAGATCCTTGATGTTGGCGAGTCGCGTCGAGGGATAGGCCACCCGGGCGCCACCCTGTGCGGCCGCCGGCCGGGCCCCGGCGCCGGTCACCGTCGCCACCGCCGCCCCCGCCGCCGTCGCCGCACTGCCCCGCAGGAACTGGCGCCGTCCCAGATCCACCATCAGCCTGCAACCTTTCACCTCGGATCCTCCCTTCCGTTCGCCGGACGGCTGTCGTCCACGCATGCTCCGTGCCATCCGGCAGGTTAGCGTTTTCCGGGGGGTTCCGGAAGCGGAAGGATGCCGCAGGTTCGAAAACCCGGACATCGCCGACGGAAGGTTCGCCCTTTCCGACACGGCGGCGGGCGGTGCTTGAAGCGGGCGGCGGCGATGGCAATCTCCCGGAGAGGAGGTCGCCATGCCCGAGCTGCCCGATGTCGAGATCTTCAGGCGGGTGCTGGAGCGTCACGGTCTGAACCGGATCGTCACCGCGGTCGAGGTCCGCGACCCCCGGATCGTCGTCGGCATCACACCCGCCGCCTTCGCCCGGGCGCTCGGAGGCGACCGTCTCCTCGCCACCCGCCGTCACGGCAAGAACCTGTTCGCGGCCCGTGGCCGCGGCGGTCATCTCCGGATGCATTTCGGGATGACCGGAGCGCTCGAGCCGTTCCGCGAGGAGCCGCCGGCCCATGCCCGCATCCTCTACCGCTTCGCCCAGGGGCCGCATCTGGCCCATGTGGACGTCCGGCGGCTGGGCCGTGTGGGGCTGGTGAAGGATATCGGCGCCTGGCTCGAGGCCGAGGGGATCGGCCCCGACGCCCTCGATCCCGCGCTCACCGCCGAATGGTTCGCCGAAGCCCTCGGCGGCGGCCGGCGCAGCATCAAGCTGGTGCTGATGGACCAGGGGCTGGTGGCCGGGATCGGCAACGTCTACGCCGACGAGATCCTGTTCCGGGCAGGCCTGCGCCCCGACGTGCCGGTCTCGGCCCTCGACGAGGGCTGGCGCGAACGGCTGTTCGCGGCGATGCGGGAGGTGCTGCAGACGGCGGTCGATTGCGGTGCCGCAGCCGAGCGCTATGTCGAGCGCCTGCCCGACGATTTTCTCACGAAAAGGCGCGGGAAAGGGGCGCATTGCCCGCGCTGCGACACCCCCCTCGAGACCCTCCGGATCGGCGGCCGCAGGAGCTACTTCTGTCCCCGCTGCCAGATCGACCCGCGCGGCTGAACGGCGGCCGGGGCCGCGCCCGGGGGAAGCCCCCCGGGCCTCGGGAAAGGCGGCGATGGACGGCGAGTCCGGCCGCGGCCGGAGCGTATCCTTCCACCCGCTCCGGCAGGCGCTCCTTCGCTCCCAGGATCAAAAGGCCGCCGGGCCGCAGACGCTCGCGAAAGCGCCCCGCCATCTTGCAGCGCAGATCCCGGGCGAAATAGGTGAAGACGAGGTTGCGGCAGAACAGCAGATCGAACGGCCCGTCGGGCATCTCCCGCCGCAGATCCTGGCGCAGAAAGGACACGGCGGCCCGGATCTCGGGGCGCAGGCGCAGCAGGCCATCCTTTTCCACGAACCCCCGTTCGCGCAGATCCGCCGGCAGCTCACGCAGGCTCGAAGGAGCGTACAGCGCGGCCCGGGCGCGTTCCAGCATGGCCGGATCGGCATCGGTGGCGAGGATCTCGAGGGCCGGATCCGGGAACCGCGCGGCCAGACGGAGATGCCAGAGCAGGGCCAGACCCCAGGGCTCCTCGCCGGCGGCACAGCCGCAGCTCCAGGCGCGGAGCGTGCCGCTCCCCGAGGCCCGGGCGTCGCGCGCGAGCTCCGGAAGAGCGGTTTCCGCCAGCCACTCCCAGAGCTCCCGATCCCGCCAGAAGCGGGAGACGGGGATCCTCAGCATGGCATCGAGCCGGGCCCGCTCCGCCGGGTCGGTATCGATGCGTCGCTCGTAGGCTTCGAGCTCGAGGAGGCGCAGTTCCCGCAGTCTTCGCGAAAGGCGCTTGCAGACCGTGCGATGCACCTTGCGGTAGCCGGCCCAACAAAGCCCGAACCTCGGCAGCACCCGCTTCAGGAAGGCGACGCAGTCGGCCCGTCGCACCGGCCCCTCAGCGTCCCCGGAACACGGGCTTCCGCTTCTCGAAGAAGGCCGCGATCCCTTCCTTCCTGTCCTCGGTGGCGAAGAGGATGGTGAAAGCCTTGCGCTCGAAGGCGAGGCCCCGGGCCAGGAGCGCCTCGCTGGCCTGGAGTACCGCTTCCTTGGCGAGGCGAACCGCGAGCGGCGGTTTCTCGGCGATCCTGGCCGCCAGTTCCACCGCCCGGGGAATGGTTTCCGCGTCTTCGGTGAGCTCGGCCGCGAGTCCGGCGCGCAGCGCTTCCTCCCCGGAGATGAACTCCCCCGAAAGCACCAGCTTCATGGCCAGGCTCTTGCCGACGAGCTGGGTCAGGCGCTGGGTGCCGCCGGCACCGGGAATGATGCCGAGGTTGACTTCCGGCTGGCCGAAGCGGGCGCTCCTGCCGGCGATGACGATATCGGCGTGCATGGCGAGCTCGCAGCCGCCGCCCAGGGCATAGCCGTTGACCGCGGCGATCAGGGGCTTCGGGAAGCGGGCGATCGCCTGCCAGTGGCCGAGGCGGGTATCGTGGAGCACCTCCACCACCGTCTTCTCCGCCATTTCCCGGAGATCGGCCCCGGCCGCGAAGACCTTTTCGCCCCCGGTCAGCACCACCGCCCGCACCTCCTCCTCAGCGGCGAAGCCGGCGAGCGCCTCGGCGATCTCTCCCAGCATCACCGTGGTGAGCGCGTTTCGCGCCTGCGGCCGGTTCAGGGTGATCCGGCGCACCGCCGGTGCCGGGCTGTCGGTTTCGATCTGGGTCCAGGCCACCTGCCGCATCCTCCCTTTGCCGCGGGTGCCGACGATGGTAATGGGCGGGGGCGAGGCCGACAACGAGGGAAGCCCGTGCCCGAACCGTCGCCCGGGGAGAGGGAACGCTACGACGCGCTGATCGATGCGCGCGGTCTCGCCTGTCCGCTGCCGCTCGTGAAGGCCCGTCAGGCGCTGATGGTGCTGGATGCCGGGGCGCGGATCTGCGTGCTGGCTACCGATTCCGCCGCTCCGCGCGATTTCGCCGAATTCTGCGAGGTCTCCGGCCATCTGCTGATCGAGCAGCGCGAGGCCGACGGCGTCCATCTGTTCGTGCTGGAGAAGGTGTAGACGGAAACACGGCCCGCCTTCGGGGGACCGTGCGGGTGAGGGGAGGCGCCGCCATGTCCGGTTGGACGCTCTACGAACGCGATGGCGAGGCGGTTTCGGCACTGCAGAAGCTGCGCTTCTTTCCCCTCGCCGTCACCGGCGGCGAGGGCTGCCGGCTGATCGACGACCGGGGCCGGCGGCTGCTCGATCTGTCGGCGGCTTGGGGGGCGGCCAGTCTCGGCTACGGCCATCCGGCCATCCGGCGCGCCGTAGAGGCCGCGCTGCACTCCCAGGCCGGGGCCTCGATCCTTTCTTCCACCAGTCTGCAGGCCGTCACCCTCGCCGAACGGCTGCTGGAAATCGTGCCCGGCGGGGGCGATCGGCGGGTGTGGCTCGGACATTCCGGAAGCGATGCCAACGAGACGGTGGCGCGGGCGGTGATCGCCGCCACCGGGCGCAGGCACATCCTGGCCTTTTCCGGGGCCTATCACGGCGGCACCCAGGGCTCGATGGCGATCTCCGGCCATTCCGCCCAGGAAGGAGCGGCCAAGTTCGAAGGGCTCACCCTCGTTCCCTATCCCGATCCCTACCGCCCGTATCAGGGCGACCCGAGCGGCGGTGCCCTGCTCGCCCGGATCGAAATCCTGCTGGAGACGGACTGTCCCGGCGAGGAGGTCGCGGCCTTCTTCCTGGAGCCGATCCAGGCCGATGGCGGGCTGATCGTTCCGCCCGCGGGGTTCTTCGAGAGACTCGCGGGCATCTGCGCCCGCTACGGCATTCTCACGGTCTGCGACGAGGTCAAGGTGGGGTTGGCCCGCCCCGGTAGCCTGCACGCCTTCGAGCGGGAAGGCTTCCTCCCCGACATCCTGGTCCTCGGCAAGGGGCTCGGCGGCGGCCTGCCGATTTCGGCGGTGATCGGCCCGGCCCGGATCCTGGATTTCGCCCCCGCCTTCTCGATGCAGACCCTCCACGGCAACCCGGTCTGCGCGGCGGCGGCGCTGGCCGTGCTGGAGACGATCGAGAGCGATGGGCTGGTCTCGCGGGCGGTCGAGGTCGGCGCGTACCTGAGGGAACTGCTCGCCGATGCCCGCGACCGGCTGCCGGTGATCGGCGATGTGCGCGGCCGCGGGCTCGCCATCGGCGTCGAGCTGGTTCTCGATGACGCCAAAACGCCGGCCGCCGATCTCGCCCGCAAGACGGTCTACCGGGCCTGGGAGCTGGGTGCGGTGTTCTACTATGTGGGCATGCGCTCGAATGTCCTGGAGCTCACCCCGCCCCTGACTCTGAGCCGCGCGGAGGCCCGCGAAGGTGCGGACATTCTCATGCAGGCCATCGAGGACGCCCTTGCCGGCAAGGTTCCCGACTCCGCCGTCGCCCCTTTCGCAGGCTGGTGAGGGGAGTCGTTTCTCGTCGTGAAGCCGCGCGGTATGCGACCCACCATGCGCTCGTTGCCAATCGTGGATCCACCGCAATGTTCGTGGTAGCAGTCGGGTCCTTCCAATTTTCTCGACAGGCATAGCAGTGAACGGGGAGGGCAATGGCATGGAAAAGACCCTCGAACGTTTCTTTTCCGAAATGCGCGGGCGGCTGAAAACCGCCGAGAGCATGCGCGCCCTCATCGCGAGGGAAAGCTCTCCCGATTTCAACCTCCTTTATGCTCTCGGGATCGGCGAATTCCATCTCTCGCGGCTGCTCGCTCGCCTGCTCGACCCGAAGGCGGAGCACGGGCAGGGCTCCTTGTTCCTGCACGGGTTTCTCGAGTTGTGCCGCACGCCGGACGATACTCGCGAGGGAGGATCGGTTCTGCCCGATCTCGAGCCCCTGAACCGGGTGACGGTTCGACTCGAACACCAGACCGACAGGAGACGGCGCATCGACATCCTGCTTCGAAGTGGTGACGGTCGAGGCGCGATCGGGATCGAAAACAAGCCGTGGGCGGGTGACCAGGACAATCAGCTCGCCGATTACTGCAGGTATCTGGAAGGTGCTTTTCCCGGACGATGGCTGCTCGTCTACCTCGTGGGCGATCCGGAACGGCCGATCCCCGTCGAAAGCGAGCGCATCCGGAAGGTGACCTATGACGAACTCGCGAAATGCCTGGAGGCCACGCTCGGTCAGATCCGTTCGCCGATCGCGGCGGCATCGACGAGACAGTTCCTCCACTACATCGAACGGGAATTCCGTGGGGGTTGGAGCCTGGAAGCCATGACCGATGCCCAGCAGATCATCGACGCTGTGACCGCGGATCCGCAGCACGTCGAAGTGGCGTGGCGCCTGGTCCAAGCGAGAAACCAGATAATCGTAGCGCTCTTCGACAATTTATATCATGGTCTTTGCAGGAGGCTCGGACCGAATTTCGAAGTGAGGCCCGACAGACGAAGAAGCCCTGGTGAGACAAGATTCGGATACAACATTCACCAGCTCGGGAAAAACGGAGCGCCCGTATCTGTTCGTTCGCCTCGAATGGGAGGCGTCCGGATGCCGCGCCTGTTTTCTCGGTATTCCGACAGACAGAACGATAGCCCAAGAATATGGGGATCATGACCATGCGTACTGGAAGGATCCCAATTCTGCTGCGTCGTTTTTCTCGTCCGAAATTGGTCACATCGGGGAAGCCGAGGCTCGTAAAAGAACAAGTGATGACAACTGGATCATCTGGCGGTGGGCTCGCGCGCCGTACCGCGACTGGGACTGGAGCAATCCGCGTCCGTGGGCCGAAATCGCGGCTGTTGCAGGCGGAAACCGAGCAGAACGCGAAAACGTCATCGACTGGTTCGCGAACGCCATTCGCGACTTCTGGGGGGCCATAGACACGTATTTCGAACGATGGGACGGGCCATCGTCATGATCGGATGTACGGCTCCAGAGACTGCGATGTCCGCGATGGTTTCCCGCAGTCAACGGCGAACGCGATCTCCTAGCAGAAGGGCGAGCAAAAAGACCTCTGCCGTGTCCGGACGGCTCTTTTTCAGCTTCTCCCAGTCCTCCATCGCGCGTTTCGCTTGGTCGATGAGGTCGTAGACAGCGCTGCGGTAGAAGGTCGGCTCAAGGTTGTAATCGGCCTCGTGGCGTGCTTCCTGAAGCTCGATGAATGCGGAGGCAACGGCAACCAGATCAGGCGGCAGGCTGCTACCCACTCGCCTGTGCCATGGTCTCGGCATCCTGTTGCGGGAAACCTGCTCGCAAACGTTGCGCATGATACCGTGCACGAACGCCCGTCGGACGATTGTCCGTGTGGTGGCACGACGCGCGACCCGTTTCGCTCCGGCCTCGGCAAGCAGGTGAAACAACGCATAATATGCAGCCGAAACAGCGCGACGAAGATCGGCCTGTTTGGGCTTCCTCCCGCGCCCCGCCAGAAGAAGGGCCTGGTCGATCAGATCGGCGTGATAACTCACTCTTCGCCCACGGTCCGAACGTCGTCGAAAGCGCGGCCCTCGTTCTCCAGCCGAAATCGCACGTAGACGAAAGTGTCCTCGAAGCCCGCCTCGCGAAAACGGTCATAGATGTGCCGGCGGATCGCCTCCCGGTTCGTCCACTTCCAGAACCCTTTTTCTTCGGCGTCCTCCGGCAGCACGACCCATACCCAGATCGCTGGATCGCCGGCCCAGTCCTCGCCCTCGCGGAATTCGAGCGCCCGCACCCCGCGCCCCTCCTCGCGGAACCTGTCCAACAGTTCCTCGAGCAGCTCTCGGGCCGTTTCCTCGGGCACTGTCGCGCTCTTCATCCGACGATCTCCGAAGATGGCCCGGCGAGTGTACGCCAGACCATCTCCGGCGCAAAGCGCGCCCGGGCGTTACCGGACCGCGGCCGTTACAACCTTCGCTCCCTGTGGCAGGTTGATGCATGGAACCGAATCAGCGGGGAGGTGCGCGATGGCGAAATGGGAGGATGATGGCGAGCTGTTCCGGTTGATGCGGGAGGAGCTGTTCACCGCCGTGGTCGGGGATGTGCTGGACGGGATGGGGCTGCTCGCCCAGTTCCTGCCGCCCGAGATCCGGCTCCTGGACGAGCGCAGGATGCTGGTCGGCCGGGCGATGCCGGTACTGGAGGCGGATGTCTTCGCTCCGATCACCGAAGACACCGCCAATCCGCTTTCGGCCAGGCCCTTCGGCCTGATGCTCGAAGCCCTCGACGAGCTGCGCCCGGGCGAGGTCTATGTCTGTGCCGGCGGCTCGCCCACCTATGCCCTCTGGGGCGAGCTGATGTCGATCCGGGCCATGCATCTCGGCGCCGCCGGCGCGGTACTCGACGGCCATGTCCGCGACAGCCGCGAGATCCTGAAACTCGGCTTTCCGGTGATGGCCCGCGGCCGTTACGCCCAGGACCAGGGACCCCGCGGCAAGGTGATCGATTACCGGGTGCCGATCCGCATCGGCCGGGCCTCCATCGCCCCCGGCGATCTGCTGTTCGGCGATATCGACGGGGTGCTGGTGGTGCCGCGCGCCGCCGAGGAGGAGGCGGTGCGCCTGGCGCTGGAGAAAGTGCGGGGCGAGAACGCCGTGCGCGAGGCCCTCGAGGCGGGGATGAGCGCCGCCGAGGCCTTCCGGCGCTTCGGCGTGCTGTAGGCGCGATCCTGTCGCAGATCCTTCCTTGACCTTCCGGTAACTGGAAGCTCCACATAGGCGGACGGAACGCGACCCCGAGGAGGTGCCAGGTGGCGACTGCGACCGTTGTTCCCGGAAAAACCGATCTCACCCGCCTGTCGGTGCCCATCGAAGGGATGAGTTGTGCCGCCTGTGCGACCCGCGTGGAGAAGGCGCTGCGCGCGGTGGCCGGGGTGGAGGAGGCGGCCGTCAATCTCGCCCTCGAGCGGGCGGAGGTGCAACTCGCCCCGGGTACCGACCCGGGCCCGGTGCTCGAGGCGGTGGAACGGGCCGGCTACAAGGTGCCGGAAGCGCGGCTGCGGCTCGTCATCCACGGCATGACCTGCGCCGCCTGCGCGACCCGGGTGGAGAAAGCGCTCCGGGCCGTGCCGGGGGTGATCGAGGCCTCCGTCAATCTCGCTCTCGAGCGGGCCGAGGTGCGCGCGCCCGAGGGGGCGGTGGAGATCGGCGATCTCCTGGATGCCGTACGGCGCGCCGGCTACGAGGCGCGGCTGGTCGAGGAGGAGGAGGCCGGGGCGGAAGAGGAGGAAGGAAAGGGCGGCCGGGGTCTGCCCTGGACGCTGAGCCTGGCGATCGTCCTCACCACCCCCCTCGTCGCCCAGATGGTCTGGCGCGCCTTCGGCCTGGACTTCCATCTCTCGCCCTGGCTCGAGGTGCTGCTCGCCACCCCCGTCCAGTTCGTCTCCGGCTGGCATTTCTACACCGGTGCCTGGAAGGCGCTGAAGGCCAAGAGCGGCAACATGGATCTCCTGGTGGCGATGGGCACCAGCGCCGCCTGGCTGTACAGTCTCGTGCTCGTCGTCCTCTATGGCGACGCCGTCGCCGGCCAGCTCTATTTCGAGGCCTCGGCGGTGATCATCACCCTGGTGATGACCGGCAAATGGCTCGAGGAGCGGGCCAAGCGCAGTGCCTCGGAGGCGATCCGCCGGCTGATGTCGCTGCGCCCCGAGACGGCCCGGGTGGTGCGCGACGGCCGCGAGGTCGAGGTTTCGGTGAACGAGGTCGCGGTGGGCGATCTCCTGGTGCTGCGGCCGGGCGAGCGGGTCCCGGTGGACGGCGAGATCCTGGAGGGCGAGAGCGAGTTCGACGAATCGCTGGTCACCGGGGAAAGCATGCCGGTGCCCCGGGGGCCCGGCCAGCCGGTGATCGCCGGCGCCCTCAACGGGGCCGGGATGGTCCGCTTCACCGCCACCCGGGTGGGGCGGGACACGACTCTCGCCAAGATCGCCCGGCTGGTCGAGCAGGCCCAGGCCGGCAAGGCGCCGATCCAGCGCCTGGTCGACCGGGTGAGCGGGATCTTCGTCCCGATCGTCGTCGTCGTCGCCTTCTTCACCTTCGGCGGCTGGCTGGCCTTGGGCGGCAGCTTCGAGATGGCGCTGGTGGCCGCCGTCTCGGTGCTGGTCATCGCCTGTCCCTGTGCCCTCGGTCTCGCCACCCCGATGGCCCTGGTGACGGGAACCGGATCGGCGGCGCGGGCCGGGATCCTGATCCGCGACATCGAGACCCTGGAACGGGCCCACAATGTCGATGTGGTGGTGTTCGACAAGACCGGCACCCTGACCGAGGGCAAGCCCGAGGTCACCGCCATCGTTCCGCTCGCGGGCGGGGAGGCGGAGCTGCTGGCCCTCGCCGCCACCGCCCAGTCCGGCAGCGAGCATCCCCTCGGGCGGGCGATGGTCCGCGCCGCCGAGGAACGCGGTCTTGAGATCGGTTCGGCGGACAGCTTCTCGAGCGTCGTCGGCCAGGGCATCGAGGCGGTGGTGGACGGTCGTGCCGTGCGCATCGGCCGGGCTCCCTTCGTCGCCGAGCGGGCGTCGCTGCCGGCCGGGCTCGAGGCCCGGGCCCGGGAGCTCGAGGAGCAGGCCTATACCGTGGTCTGGGTCGCCCGGGACGCGCAGGTGCTGGGGCTGATCGCCCTCGCCGACCGGATCCGCGAGGATGCCGCACGGGCGGTGGAGCGGCTCCACGGGCAGGGGATCCGGACCGTCATGCTCAGCGGCGACAACCGGCTGGTGGCCGAGCGGGTGGCGGCGCGGCTCGGCATCGACGAGGTGCGGGCGCCGGTGCGGCCCGAGGACAAGTCGGGGGAGGTCGAGCGGCTGCGCGGCCAGGGCCATGTGGTGGCGATGGTCGGCGACGGAATCAACGACACCCCGGCGCTGGCCGCCGCCGATGTCGGCATCGCCATGGGCTCGGGCGCCGATGCGGCGCTGGAGACCGCCGGCATCACCCTGATGCGGACCCGTCCGACGCTGGTCCCGGCGGCCCTCGAGGTCGCCAAGGTGACGCGGCGCAAGATCTGGCAGAACCTGTTCTGGGCCTTCATATACAACACCAGCGGCATCCCCCTGGCGGCGGCGGGTTTCCTGAGCCCGGAGCTGGCCGCCGCGGCGATGGCCCTGTCCAGCCTCAGCGTGGTCACCAACTCCCTGACCCTGCGTCGCTGGACGCCCCGACTGGAGCAGGAGTGACGCCTTGAACATCGGTGAAGCAGCCCGGCGCAGCGGTCTTCCGGCGAAGACCCTGCGCTATTACGAGGACATCGGTCTGATCGTCCCGAGCGGCCGCAAGCACAACGGCTATCGCGACTACAGCGACCGCGACGTGCGCCTGCTGCGGTTCGTGCAGCGGGCGCGGTCGCTGGGCTTTTCGGTGCGCCAGTGCCGCGAGCTCCTGGATCTCTATCTCGATCACGGGCGGACGAGCGCCGACGTCAAGCGCATCGCCCTCGAGCGCATCGCCGAGATCGAACGCAAGATCCGCGAGCTGGAGACGATGAAGGCCGAGCTCGCCCATCTGGCCGAAAAATGCCACGGCGACGAGCGCCCCGACTGTCCGATCCTCGAGGATCTGGCGGCCTTCGATCCGGCCGCGGCGGAGGAGCGGGAGCTGGTCTGAGCGGCCTGCGGAGGCCGCCCCGGCTGGTGGCCCCTCCGGGAGTCGAACCCGGACGGCCCGATCGGGCCAGCGGATTTTAAGTCCGCTGCGTCTACCGGTTCCGCCAAGGGGCCGGCGTCCCGCAATCTAGGGAAAATCGGTGGCGTTTCCTACCGGCGGGTGGGCCCCGGGCAAGTCTTTTTGACAGCGCGCATGCAACCCGTTAGAGAGATTCCATCCGGTGGAATGCAAGCATAAGATGCACGATACGGGGAGGAACCATGCAACGCGACATGGTGTGGTCGTCGCTGCTGGCCCTGCTGCTGGCGACGGATGCGGTGCGAGCCGATGCGAACCGGGTCACGCTTCCCGACTACCGATCCGGCTTCGCCCATTACGTCGAGAACCTCGAACGGGCCGATCCCGAACAGATATCGGAGATCTGGGCCAATCGCACGGCGTTGGAGAGTGCCGCCGGCGGCGCCCCGCTGGCCTACGGGTCGGTGCTGGTGATGGAGGTCTGGAAGGCGAAGATGACGGAGGGGGGCGAAGAGCCGGAGCGCGATGCGGCCGGACGGCCCGTCAAGGATCGGCTGCTGTTCGTGGCGGTGATGGAGAAGCAGCCGGGCTGGGGCGGGATCTATCCCGAAGAGGAGCGCTCCGGAGAGTGGGAGTTCGCGGCCTATACGCCCGACGGCGAGTTCAAGGAGATGGACTACGGAGCCAAATGCTCCTACTGCCATGCTCCCCTCGGTGAACAGGACTACGTCCAGAGCTGGGAAGCCCTGCTCGCCGCCGCCGAATGAGCCTGCTCGCCGCCGCCGAACGAGAAGGTGGCGAGCGAGTATTCCGGCGAGGCCCCGCCACCACCGGCGGGGCCTTCCGCCTCAGGCCGCCCGCCTCGTGCGTCGCAGGATTTCCCACAGCCGGCCCGGGGTCACCGGCATGTCGAGATGGCGGATGCCCAGGGGACGCAGCGCGTCCACCACCGCGTTCATCACCGCGCCGCAGGAACCCACCGTCCCGGCCTCGCCGCAACCCTTGACCCCGAGGGGATTGTTGCGGCAGGGGACCTCGATCGTCGAAAAGCGGAAGAAAGGCAGATCGTCGGCACGCGGGAGCGCGTAGTCGACCAGCGAGCCGGTGACGAGCTGGCCGCTGTCCGGATCGTAGACGGTGTGCTCCATGAGCGCCTGGCCGATCCCCTGGACGACGCCGCCGTGGACCTGGCCCTCGACGAGCAGCGGGTTGAGCACCACCCCGAAATCGTCGACGACGGTATAGGCGACGACGCGAATGGTGGCGGTCTCGGGATCGATCTCCACCTCCGCGATGTGGCAGCCGTTGGGGAAGGTCCAGGCCGGGAGCTGGATTTCGGCCTCGGCGTCGAGCCCGCCTTCGAGCCCCTCGGGCGGATCGGCCGTCTCGCGGGCGATCTTCGCCAGCTCCATGATCGCGATCGCCCGGTCGGTACCGGCCACCCGGAACACCCCGTCGGCGAAACGGATATCGGCCACCGCCGCCTCGAAATGCCGGGCGGCCCAGGCCCGGCCCTTCTCGATCACCTTCTCCGAGGCCTCGAGGATCGCGGTCCCCTCGGCGGTGAGCGAGCGCGATCCGCCGGTGCCGCCGCCCTTGGGCAGGGCGTCGGTGTCGCCCTGGAGGATGCGGATCTTCTCGAAGGGGACGCCGAGTCGTTCGCACAGCACCTGGGCGTAGGCGGTCTCGTGTCCCTGGCCGTTCGACTGGGTGCCGACATGGACCGCCACCGTCCCGTCCTCGCGGAACTCCACCTTCGCCGCCTCGGCGGGATCGCCCATGGTCGATTCGATGTAGTAGCACATGCCGATGCCGCGGATTCTGCCGCGTGCCCGCGCCTCCGCCTTGCGTGCCTCGGCTCCCGCCCAGTCGGCCTTTTCCATGCAGGCTTCCATGAGGCGCGCGAACTCGCCGGAATCGTAGGTTTCGCCGGCGGCGGTGGTGAACGGCATGGCCTCGGGCGGGATGAAGTTGCGGCGCCTGAGCTCCGGTCCCGGCACGCCGAGTTCGGCCGCCGCCGTCTCCATCAGCCGTTCGATGCAGTAGATGCTCTCCGGTCGGCCGGCGCCGCGGTAGGCATCCACCGGGACGGTGTTGGTCACCACCCCGGTGACCCGGTAGCAGAGGGTCTTCACGTCGTAGACCCCGGGCAGGACCTTGAGGGCGGCGCCGGTGGGGATGAAGGGGGCGAAGAAGTAGTAGTAGGCGCCCATGTTGGCGGTCACATGGACCCGCATGCCGAGGATCCGGTGATCGGCATCGAAGGCCATCTCGGCCACCGTCACATGATCGCGTCCCTGGGTATCGGAAAGGAAGCTCTCGCCCCGCTCGGCCACCCATTTGACCGGTCGGCCGAGCTTCCGGGCGGCCCAGGCGGCCATGGCGTATTCCGGGTAGACGAAGCTCTTCATGCCGAAGCCGCCGCCGACGTCGGGGGTCAGCACCCGGACCTTCTCCTTGGGCATCCCGAGGACCGCCTCGGCGATCACGTCGCGATGCATCCAGCCGCCCTGGGTGGGGGCCCAGACCGTCACCCGGTCCTGCTGCGCATCGTATTCGGCGACGCAGGCCCGGGGCTCCATGGCGTTGCACACCACCCGGTTGTTGACGAACTCGAGGCGGGTGACGTGGGCGGCCTTGGCGAAGGCTTCCTCCACCGTCTTTTCTTCGCCGTACTGCCAGTCGAAGGCGATGTTGCGGTCGATTCCGTCGTGCACGCGGACGGGGCTCTGCGCCGCGGTGGCGGTGTCCACCACCGGCTCCAGCTCTTCGTAATCGACCTCCACCAGTTCGGCCGCGTCCCTCGCCTGCTGCAGGGTTTCGGCGACGATGAAGGCGACATTGTCGCCGACATGGCGGACCTTGTCGCGGACCAGCATGGGGTGGGGCGGGGCCGGAGCCTTGCTGCCGTCGCGGTTGGTCATGGGGATGAAGCAGGGGATCCGCGCCTTGCCCTCGGGGTCGAATTCCTCGGCGGTGACGACCGCCAGCACCCCTGGACTCGCGCTCGCCGCGGTGATGTCGATGCCGCGGATGCGGGCATGGGCGTGAGGGGAGCGCACCACCACCATATGCGCCTGGCCGGGCCGTGAGATGTCGGTGGTGTAGCGGCCCCGGCCGGTGACCAGGCGCCGGTCCTCGACCCGGCGTACCGGCTGACCGATTCCGAACTTGGCCATGGTGATCCTCCCCGTTCCTGCGCCCGCCGGCGATGTGGCTTTCGGCGCCGCCACTCTACTGCGCGCGGCGGCGGGAGCAAGGGGGGAGGATGCGGGCTGGCGGCGGCCGTGTGGCGCGCGGATGGGTTGCCCTGGTGCTGCCTGCTGGGCCCGGTTCCCCCTCGCGGGATCGGAAGGCATGGCCGACCGCCCTCGGTACCCGGCAGCTCTCGGCCCTGCGTGGTTCTGGTTTCTTCTCGAACAGGTCAAGTCGCTGAACATCATCGCGGCCGCGTGTTTGTGGACCGGGGGTTGTCTTAATCCCTTCTCGAACAGGTCAAGTCGCTGAACATTGAGGGCGGCGCATCTATACAACCGCTGGAGTCTTAATCCCTTCTCGAACAGGTCAAGTCGCTGAACTCACCGCCGCGGGCAAGACTAAGACCAAGGCGGGTCTTAATCCCTTCTCGAACAGGTCAAGTCGCTGAACCGAAGGCCGAGGACAGATGGAACGGTCTGTTCGTCTTAATCCCTTCTCGAACAGGTCAAGTCGCTGAACGGAGATCGCCCGCGTCGGGTCACTCGCCGAGGCGCGGTCTTAATCCCTTCTCGAACAGGTCAAGTCGCTGAACGCATGGGATGACGTTATAACCACCGAACGCGCTCGTCTTAATCCCTTCTCGAACAGGTCAAGTCGCTGAACCTGCGCTATCTGCTCTACTGAAGCCGTCCCGGCGTCTTAATCCCTTCTCGAACAGGTCAAGTCGCTGAACCGGCGTGCCGCTTGCGGCGATGCTGGCCGGCGTCGTCTTACTCCCTTCTCGAACAGGTCAAGTCGCTGAACATTTCCGGACCGTGCCGTCCGGCATGGTTTCCTGTCTTAATCCCTTCTCGAACAGGTCAAGTCGCTGAACCTCGAAGCGAGGCGCGAGATCGTGCACCCCAGCGAGTCTTAATCCCTTCTCGAACAGGTCAAGTCGCTGAACGCCTTCCGTATGGGACAATGGGACCGTGATCGACGTCTTAATCCCTTCTCGAACAGGTCAAGTCGCTGAACTACGTGCGGCGGCTCTTGGATCATTTCTGCCCGGGGTCTTAATCCCTTCTCGAACAGGTCAAGTCGCTGAACGGAGTGCGGCCGCAATAATGCGGGCCGCTTGGGTCTTAATCCCTTCTCGAACAGGTCAAGTCGCTGAACCTGCTGCCGCCTGCACAACGGCGGCGTCTCACCGGTCTTAATCCCTTCTCGAACAGGTCAAGTCGCTGAACCCATCCCGGCCGCCCATACGCGGCGGTCCTGTCCGTCTTAATCCCTTCTCGAACAGGTCAAGTCGCTGAACAGGCGTCACCGCTCAAGCAGGCAAAAGGAGCGTCTTAATCCCTTCTCGAACAGGTCAAGTCGCTGAACCCAAGGCGATCATCAAGCTGATCGCCGGCAAGCGGTCTTAATCCCTTCTCGAACAGGTCAAGTCGCTGAACTCACCCGCAGCCAGCAAACCCGCGAGGCCCGCAGTCTTAATCCCTTCTCGAACAGGTCAAGTCGCTGAACCTCCTTTGCCCGTGCGGCGGAGCAGCGCACCTCAGTCTTAATCCCTTCTCGAACAGGTCAAGTCGCTGAACGGCTCGGACTGACCGACGTCGGCGGCCATCCGGGTCTTAATCCCTTCTCGAACAGGTCAAGTCGCTGAACCCGACGCCGCTCCCAGGGTCGCCGTCGAGAAGTCTTAATCCCTTCTCGAACAGGTCAAGTCGCTGAACGCGAGCTCCGGGAAATCCGCGGCATGCTGAGTGGTCTTAATCCCTTCTCGAACAGGTCAAGTCGCTGAACCCTGTGGAGGTGGCGAGGCTCATTGGGGTGACGGTCTTAATCCCTTCTCGAACAGGTCAAGTCGCTGAACCCACCCCCCCCTCGAAAAACCGCGCGGTTCCAAGCACCTGGAAGGTGCTTTCGCAAAAATCCGCGGCAGGAGAAATCCCAACTCCACCATGTGAAAGAACGTCTCCCGAAGGAACCGGCAACGACCCATGGCCACAGGATGGCCGAAAACGGGGCGGATCGCAAGCGCGGGGGCGTCTCAGAGGTCGATGTCGACGATCACCGGACGGTGGTCGGAGCCGCGGGCCTCCGTGTCGATCTCCGCGCGCCGCACGCGGTCGGCGAGCCAGGCGGAGCAGAACACGTAATCGATGCGCGCGCTCTCGCAGCTCGCCCCCTCGCGCTCGTCGTGCCCGGCCGCCACCCAGCAGTCGATCAGCCCGTCGCGGTTGACGAGACGGCCGTGGCGCGGCGTGAGGGGGCCCACGAGACGCGCGTACTCCTCGGAATCGACGGTGAAGTTGAAATCGCCCATCCACACCGACTCCCGAGGCATCGGCGGGATTTCTCCCTCGGTCCAGCCGGCGTCGGGATCGGGATGGCCGCCGCACCAGGCACCGCCTTCGGCATAGGCACGGCGGTCGATGGCGAGGATCGTTTCCACCTGCGGAAGGCGGGTTTCCGGGGAAAGATGGGAAAGATGCACCGAATAGGTGCGGATCGGCCTGCCCCCGGGGCTTTCCACCACCGCTTCGAGCGCCCCCTGCTGGATGCTGTGCTGACGCAGGGTGCCGAATTTGGGCAGCGGAAAGTTGCGGGAACTCAGGATCGGGCTGCGGCTCAGGATCATGGTACCGAACTGCCGCCGGCGGTTGGGGTCGTTCCCGTTGCCGGCGTGCATGTCGAGGTTGGCGCCGTAGACCCAGTAGTAGTCGGGCATGCGGGCGGCGAGCTCGGCCGGCTGGTCCTGCTCGCCGGAACGCCGCCAGTGGCGCTCCACCTCCTGGAGGGCGACGAGATCGGGTTCGTGGCGCAGGATCTCGCCGGCGATGCGGCCGATGTCGTAGCGCCCGTCCTCGCCGAGTCCGTACTGGATGTTGTAGGTGAGAAAGCGCATCACGCAGGTCTCCATGACGATGTCGGGAAGCAGGGTCATCCGGGCATGACGGTCACCAGGATGCCGTCGTGGTCGGAAAGCGGGCGTCCCTCCGCATCGAGAGCGGGAACCGTGACCGCATCGCGGCAGCGGAGGCCGCGGGCGAAGAACCAGTCGAGCCGGATCGCCGGTCGCCGGTCGTCCGGGGGGCGGCGCTGGGTCGGCTCGTCTTCGCGGTTGCAGCTCCGCCGTTCGTAGCCGCGGGCGGCGGCGAGGGCGAAGAGCGGCTCGAAGGGCGTGGGATCGCGAAGGGGCGGGGCGGTACCGTGCGCCCGGCCAGTGGTGTTGAAATCGCCGCCGATCAGGACCGGTGCCCTCGCATCGTAGATATCGATCCCGTCCAGCAGACGCGCCATCTGGCGGCAGCGGTCCCCGGGATCGGTATGGCTCTCGAAATGGGTGCAGACCAGGGTCACCGGCCGGCCGGCGATCTCGATCTGGGCCAGAAGCGCCATCCGGGCTCCGATCCGCGGCTCGCCGCGGCCGCCGTCGTACCAGCCGCCGCCCTCCTCGAGGCGGAGCATGGCGAGGCGGCCGAGCGGGTGGGGCGAGAGGATGGCGTTGCCGTGGAGTCCGGCGAGATTCTGCTCGCCCTCGTGGGCCCGGCGTTCCCCGGCGTCGCCGAGGCCGAGTTCGAGGAACTCGACCCCGAAGGCGTAGCCCTGGCCGAGGGTCGCGGCGAGTTCCGCCACCGTGTGGCGGTTGCCGGTCCGGGCCATGCCGACGTCCACCTCGGCGAGGAGGCTCGCCGCCGGGGCGAGCTCGGCGATACGGGTCGCGATCGCCGCCCCGTGGCGGAGCCGTTCGACGTTCCAGAACAGGATCCGGGCGGCGGTCTCGGGGGCCGGCAGCGGCCGTTCCGGCAGCCGGGCCTCGATCGCCCGCAGGGCGGGAATGCGGTCGAGGAGCCGGCGATGGCGGGAGGGATTCCGAACCGCCGCCCAGTGTCGGCGTTCCGCCGCCGTCGGCCGGGGCAGCCGATCGGTGGTGGTGACGAGGAGATCGGGAGGTTCCGCCTCGGACGCGTCCCCGGTTTCCATCTCAGGCGGGCAGGCGGACATGGACATCGGGCAGGCGTCGCTCGCTGCTCTCCGAGAAAAGAATACTATCCTCGGGGTCGAATGTGAACGCCGTTCGGTCGCCCGCTCCGTAGGGGGCGGTGGCCCCGGAGAGGAGCGCCCGGAGCTGGCCCAGCGGCGTCTCCAGGAGGAACAGGGTCTCACGACCCATGGGCTCGACGTCGAGGACGGTGGCGGGCAGGCCGCCCTCGCCCGGTCGGAGCGCTTCCGGGCGGATGCCGAGGATCACCCTTCCCGCCGCAGCGCCGAGCAGTTCGAGCTCCGTCCCGCCCACCGCGAGCCGGCCGTCGCGGGCCTCCCCGGGGAGCAGATTGATGGGCGGGGCGCCGATGAAGCTCGCCACGAACAGGCTGTCCGGGCGCTCGTAGAGATCCTCGGGGGTCCCGATCTGCTCGATCCGGCCCTTGCGCATGCAGACGATGCGGTCGGCCATGGTGGTGGCCTCGATCTGGTCGTGGGTGACCAGCACCGTGGTGACCCCGGTATGGCGCTGGAGGCGCTTGATCTCGGTCCGCATGGAAAGCCGCAAGGTGGCGTCGAGATTGGAGAGCGGCTCGTCGAGGAGGAGGAGCTGGGGTTCCTTGACGAGGGCCCGGGCGAGGGCGACGCGCTGCTGCTGGCCGCCGGAGAGCTGGGAGGGCATCCGGTCGAGGAGCTCCTCGACATGGACGAGCCGCGCCGCCTCCACGGCCCGGCGGGCGGCTTCCGCCTTCGGCACCCCCTTGAACTTGAGGGGGAACATGATGTTGCGGCGGACGTCGAGATGGGGATAGAGGGCGTAGGACTGGAAGACGATGCCGACGTTGCGGTCCTTGGCCTCCACCTCGTTGACCGGGATCCCGTCGAACAGGAGCTCGCCGGCGGTGGGCATGTAGATGCCGGCGAGCATGAACAGGGTGGTGGATTTGCCGCAGCCGGAGGGGCCGAGGATGGCCACGAACTCGCCGTCCTCGATGACCAGATCGAGGTCCTCGACGGCCACCACCTCGCCCCACTGCTTGCGGATCTTCCGGAGTTCGATGCGTGCCATGGATCAGCCCTTGATCCCGCCCAGGGACATCTGGACGAGGAATTTCTGGCAGAAGATGTAGAGGAGGAAGCTGGGCAGGATGTAGAAGACGGCGACCGCGGCGACGATGCCGTAGTCGACCCCCATGATGTCCTCCGACACCCAGAAGATGTAGAGGCTCATCACCCAGTTCTGCTTGTCGAACAGCAGGGTGCGGACGAAGACGTACTCCTCCCAGCCCTTGATGAAGGCGAACACGCCCACCGCCAGCATCCCCACCCGGACCTGGGGCAGAACGACGCGGAGGAAGGCCTGGCGGCGCGAGGCGCCGTCGGTCATCGCGCTCATTTCGATGTCCCAGGGCACGGCGTCGAAGAAGCCCTTCATGATGAAGATGGAGAAGGGCAGCTCGAGGGTGGTGATCACCAGCACGACCCCGGTCAGGGTGTCGAGCAGCCCGCTCCAGTACATCAGCAGGAAGATGGGGATGATCAGGGTCATCGCCGGGAAGGCGTGGAGGACGAGCAGCCCCTGGAGGAAGCCGCCGCGACCGGGGAACTGGAACCGCGAGAGATAATAGCCGGCGAGGGTCGAGACGAAGAGGACGAGGGCCGTTTGGGTCAGGGCGAGGGCGAGGGAGTTGCGGAAGGCCACCCAGACCGAGGGGAACTGGATCGAGGCGGTGGCGGCGCCGCGGATCTCCTCGACGATGTCGGGGTTCCAGAGGAAACGGTAGTTCTGGAGATGGAGGTCGCGGCCGACGAGGAGGAGAAGGGCGAGCAGGGCGGCGGCGGCGATCGCCGCCGCCCCGGCCCAGAGCCGGCGGCGGTCGTCGGTGAAGATCCGCAGGATGCCGAAGCCGACCACGGCCGGCACCAGGACCGAGGAGGCGCGCCACAGGACCACCGATTCGACGCCGCCGGTACGGGCCGAGACGGAGATCGTGAACATCCAGAAATAGGGCAGGATGATCGGCAGGGAGACCGCCACCAGGAAGGCGATCAGCAGCGACTGGCCGGCGGTGCGTCGCCACCGCGCCCGGCGGGCGAGGGCTTCCCAGTCGCGGGCGGCGGGGGTGGCGGGGGCGGCCATTTCAGTGCACCTCGATGCGGGGCGTCTGCAGCAGCCGCTTCATGTCGAAGAAGCGCCACATGAGGAGGGCGAGGCCGATGCCCAGCAGCACCAGCATCAGGGCCAGCGCCGCGCCGTAGGCGTACTGGCCGCTTTCGAAGGCCCGTTTGTAGACGTAGAGGGCGTAGACGGTGGTGTCGTAGAAGGGGCCGCCGTCGGTGATCAGCCAGATGTATTCGAAGCTCACCAGCAGCGAGAGGGTCTGGTAGACGGTGATGAAGGAGAGCGGCCAGCGGATCGCCGGCAGGGTGATGTGGCGGACGATGGCGAGGCCGCCCGCGCCGTCGACCCGGGCGGCGTGGAAGAGATGTTCGGGGATCGCCCGGATGGCGCTGGTGAAGATGATCATCCCCATCGAGGCGCCGATGAAGCCGTTGGCGACGACGATCAGCAGCAGCGGATGGTCGTTCATCAGGTCGATCGGGCCGATGCCGACGGTGTTGATCAGGATCTGGTTGAGGAGGCCGCGCTCGTTGGGGTCGATCGCCCAGGCCCAGAGCAGGGCGTAGATCACCGAGGGGCTCATCCGCGGCAGCAGCCACACCGAGCGGAAGAAGCCGCCCACCCGTTCGGGCACCGCGGTGGTCACCAGGGCCAGCAGCAGACCGAAGGTGACGTTGAAGACGGCGAGGGTGGCGAGCACGTACATGAAGGTCACCACCAGGGTCTGGGCGAGCCGCCGGTCGCGGGTGAACATCCGCTCGAAATTGGCGGTGGTGAGCTCGGTGATCCGCAGGGTGCGCCCCATGTCGGTGAAGGCGACGAAGATGTCGACGATCACCGGGGCGATGAAGAAGAAGAAGAGGAGGACACAGGCCGGGCCGAGGAACAGGACGGCGTTGATCCGCTGCCGCTGGCGGCTCGTGGCCCCGTATCCTGCCATCGTCTCCGTGCTCCGGAAGAGGCGCGGGCGGCCCCGCCGCCGCCCGCGCCGCGGGACCGGCGGTCAGTCGAGGATGACGACCTCGTCGGCCAGCTCGCTGTCCAGCTCGTCGAGGACGAAATCGGTGGCCGATTTGGGATCCAGCCGTCCGGTCTCGACCGCCTGGATGCCCTTGTAGATGATCGCGTTGAACTGCCCCACCTTGGCGTGGTTGGGCATGAAGGTGGCGTATTCGAGCATCGGTGCCGCGGCCCGCAGCGCCCAGCCCTCGTTGACGAACTCGGGCATCCCGAGTTGGCTGTACTTGATCGGCAGATGGGCGGTGGTCACCGCGTGCAGGGTGTTGAGATAGGGCTGGCTGGCGAGGCCGATCAGATAGGCCGCGAGCTCCGGATACTTCGACTTCGGCGACACCACGTAGATGATCGGATGGGAGAGGTTGGCCGGCCTGCCACCCTTCTTCTCGGGCGGGCTGTGGATCCAGCCGATGGCCCGGAAATAGTCCTCCGGTCCGGTGAGGCCGCGGGCCTTCATCTGCGCCGGGACGTTCCAGATGCCGTGGAACTTGAGGAAGGCGGTCCGTTCGGTGCGGAAGGCGGCATGCACCGAATCCCAGGACCAGGAGGTCATGTTGGCCGGGATGACGCCGGCATCGACGCTGTACCGGAGCCAGTCGAAGAAGGCGTTGAGGGCGGAACGGCTGGCCTGCAGCTTGCCCTTCTCCTCGTCGTAGGGGTCGAAGCCGAAGCTCGCCATCATCATCTGGAAGTCGGGGCCGACGTTGGGGCGGTGCACCATCCCGTATTTGGCGACCCCGGCGTCCACCACCTCCTTGGCGAGATCGGTCAGGTCGTAGATGGTGAACTCGCCCGATTCCACCATCTTCGGCAGCCCCTCGATGAACTCCTCGGACTTGCCGATCTTCCGCAGCATCTCCTTGTCGTAGAAGAACATGCGGATCTCGGTGTCCTGCGGGATGCCGTAGCGCACCCCCTTGTACTCGACCGACTTCCACAGCGACGGGATCATGTCCGCGTAGAACTCGGGATTGGCCGCGATGTGCTCCTCGAGATCGAGGGCGTAGCCGGCCTCGACGAACGCGCCGATCCATTCGTGGGCGGCGACGTAAAGATCCGGCCCCTTGTCCACCGCGAAGGCCTTCATCAGGTCGAGGGCGTCGGCGTCGAAGCCCTTGGCGTTGTTCTCGAACAGATCGATCTTGACCCGCAGCTCGGAACCGGTGGCCGCCAGCATCCGGTTGAGCTGCTCGGCGGCGGTGATGATGTTGCCGCCCCGCAGCGGCCCCGAACGGTCCGCCCGCGACCATACCTTGAGCGTGATTTCCTGTGCGGTCACCGGCTCCGGCGTCGCCGTGCCGAGCGCGACGAGCGCCACGGCAGCCGTGAGCAAAGTCCTGATGGTCATGGAACCCTCCCTGAAATCGGTGGTCCGTTCCCGCGAAGGTGGATCCGGCCGGCGCCGGCCCGCGTGGGGGTGCCGGCCACCGCCATGCCATGACAGATCGAGATGGCAGATCGATGACGGTGTTCCGTCGACGATCTCGCCGTGTCCGATCCGTTGGCCGCCTCCTCCGGCCGCGGCATCGTCTCTGGAACATGAAGTGCAGCCGGACGCGACCATGGAATACACATTCCAGGTATTCTGTAAAGAGTGCTCAGGTGCCTTTCCCGCCTTGCCGGAAGATGCGGTAGGCGCCCTGGGCGGTGGCCAGCAGCGCCCCCTCCGGATGCCCGACCCGAAGTTCCATGCCGGCATGGGCGATGGAACCGCCGAGATGGTCCACCCGGCCGAGCGCCACCACCCGACCCACCTCCATTCCGCGCAGGAAATTGGTGGACAGGCTGACGGTGGCGATCCGTACCGCATCCGCCACCCGGGCCAGGACCGCGAGCCCGCCGGCGGTGTCGAGGAGGGTCAGGGTGACGCCGCCGTGACCGATGCCGTACTGGGAGAGATGCTGTTCACCGATGTCGAGCTCCACCCGGACCCCGAGATCCGGCCCGAGGTAGGAACGATAGCCGACGAGTTGCTGGAAAGGGCCGGTGGCCCGGGCGAGCCGGCGGTGTGCGCATTCCACCTCGGTCATCGAGCATCTCCCCCTGGTCGCCGGCGTTTTGCGGAAGAGGGCCGCGGGTGTAAAGAGCCCCGGAAAGCGGGAAGGGGCATGAGCCGGCTCGACAGTTTCATCCGTCGTCTCGAGGCCCAGCGGGCCTGTCTCGATTTCGCCTGCGCCGCGATCGCCGATCTTCCGGGGCCGGTGCTGGAGCTGGGGCTCGGCAACGGGCGGACCTTCGATCATCTGCGCGAACGGCTGCCCGGGCGGGCGATCTTCGTCTTCGAACGGGATCCGAAGCCCCATCCCGACTGCTGGCCGGATCCCGACCGCCTGATCGTCGGTGATCTCGCCGACACGCTGCCGCGCGCGGCCGCCCGGCTGCCGGCGCCGGCGGCCCTGGTCCACGCCGATCTCGGCACCGGCGATGCGGCGCACAACGCCCGCCTCGCCGCCTGGCTGTCGCGGATGCTGCCGCCGCTGCTGGCAGCCGGCGGCCTGGTGGTCGCCGATCAGGAGCTCGGCGCTCCGACCCTGGAGCCGCTGCCGCCGCCGCCGCCTGTTCAGCCCGGACGGTATTTCCTGTATCGTCGCCGAAGTTGCTGAACACGGGCGGCGGCGATGGCGATCGAAGAGGAGTTCTGGGTGCGCTTCTGGGGAGTGCGGGGCACCGTACCCTGTCCCGGTCCCGAGACCGTACGGTACGGCGGCAACACCCCCTGCGTGGAGATGCGCTGCGGTCGCCACCGGCTGATCTTCGACGCCGGCACCGGGATCCGGATGCTGGGGCGGGAATGGGAGCGGGACGGCCGTCTCGAACGCGCCCACATCTTTCTCACCCACACCCATGCCGACCACATCAACGGCCTGCCCTTCTTCCGCCCCGCCTACCTCGAGACCAACAGTCTCGAGTTCTGGTGCGGCCATCTGCTGCGCCAGGGACTGCGCCTCAAGGAGGTACTGGGGGTGCTCATGCAACCGCCCTACTTCCCGGTGCCCCTCGACATCATGCACGCCTGCATCGCCTTCCACGATTTCGACGCCGGCGCCACCCTGGAGCCGGTGGAGGGGGTCCGGATCCGCACGGCGCCGCTCAATCACCCGGGTGGTGCCACCGCCTACCGGGTCGAATACGGGGGACGGGCGGTGTGCTACGTGACCGACACCGAACATCGCGAGGGACGTCTCGACGCCGGCCTTCTGGCCTTCATCGAAGGGGCCGACATGGTCATCTACGATTCGACCTACACGGATCAGGAATATCCCCGCTTCCGCGGCTGGGGACATTCCACCTGGCAGGAGGGAATCCGGCTCTGCGAGGCGGCCGGGGCCGGCCGCTTCGTCGCCTTCCACCACGATCCCGATCACGACGACGCGACCCTCGACGGGATCGCCCGGGAGATGGAGCATCGCCGCGCGGGCTCGGTGGTCGCCCGCGAGGGGCTCGTGCTGAAGCCGTGACGGAGAACCGCCGGGCGGAGGAGGGGCGCACTACGGGGGACCGGGCCGGCCCCGGCTTCTTCCTGCCCTACCGCCATGCCCGGGAGGTGACGGCCTGCGACTATCCGGCGGTGGCCGAACTGTTCGCCGCCCGCGAGGCGCGCTTCCGCGCCCGTCTCGAGGAGTTGAGGCCGCTGGCCGGGGAGCTCGCCGCCTTCGGCGGACCGCCTCCCGCTCCCCGCTTCGCGCAGGACTGGTTTCCCCGGCTCGACGGGGCGATGGCCTATCTGTTCGTGCGCCGGCTGGCGCCGCGCCGGATCGTCGAGATCGGCTCCGGCCATTCCACCCGCTTCATGGCCCGGGGGTTGCGCGACGGCGGCATCGCCTGCGAGCTGCTGTGCATCGACCCGGCACCGCGGGCGAGCCTCGAGGGGCTGCCGGTGCGGCATCTGCGCCGCCGTCTCGAGGAGGTGCCGGAATCGCTGTTCGCGGATCTCGCCTCCGGCGACATCCTGTTCGTCGATTCGAGCCACATCGCCATGCCCGGAACCGATGTCGATCGGATCGTCAACCGCATCCTGCCGCGGCTGCGTCCGGGCGTCCGTGTCCATTTCCACGACATCTTCCTGCCCGATCCCTATCCCGCCGCCTGGGCCTGGCGCGGCTACAACGAGCAGCTCCTGGTCGCCGCCTGGCTGCTCGGCGGCGGTCTCGAGCCGCTGTTCTCCAGCCGCTGGGTGGCGAGCCGTCGGCCGGAATGGCTCGCCGGCGGTCCGCTGGCCGGGATCGACCTGGCGCCGGAGGTGCCGGAATCGAGCCTCTGGGCCGAACGGCGCTGAACCGCGCCGTCACTCCGGCGCGTAGAAGAAACTGTCCGGTCGGTAGACCCCGAGCTGGGCGTGGGGCTCCCAGTTGTAGACCGCCTTTTCGGGAATGTTGCGCAGGGTCTTTCGTACCGCCACCGGTTGCAGGACGTTGGCGACGAGGCCGATGGTGTAGCACTGTCCGGCGTAGAGGCTCAGCATCTCGTCCCAGATCCGGCGCCGCTCCTCGCGGTCGCCGGCGAGACGCCAGGAGTCGAACAGCTCCAGCAGGCGCCCGGCCTCGGGCAGGGCCGGCGGTTCCCCGGCCTTGCCCTTGGTCTCGTAGTACTGGCCCCATTTCGGCCAATGCGGCTGATCGTACTGGCTGGTCGGGGCGAACTCGTGGGGGCTCATCTCGGCGGTGGGCACCCCGTTCTCGATGCCGAACCAGATGGTCATCAGCGCCGCCCCCGAGAAGATGCGGTTGCGCAGCACCTCGCGCTCGCTGGGCTTGGTGTGGATGCGGAAGCCGATCCGGGCCCAGTCGTCGCGCAGCAGTTCGAGGATGTCGGTCTGCTCGGTGCTCTCGCCGGCGGTCTCGACGACGAGCTCCAGCGGCCGGCCGTCCGGCAGCAGCCGGATGCCGTCGGCGTCGCGCCGGGTGAGGCCGATCTCGTCGAGCAGGGCGTTGGCCCGCTCGATGTCGTAGCCGAGACAGGCCTCGCCGATCTCCGGCCGGTAGAGCGGGCTGTCGGGAAGGATGGTGTTGTTGGCCGGTGTCGCCAGGCCGAAATAGAAATACTGGTTGATGGCGTCCCGGTTCACCGACAGCGACAGGGCGAGGCGGAACCGCCGGTCGCGGAACAGCTCCCGCCACACCGGATCGGCGGCGTTCAGATTGGGATAGAGGGCGTAGCGCGCCCCCCGCGCCTCCCGCCAGAGCAGCGTTCGGAGTCCCGAGCGCGGCTCGCTCTCCTTGAGGAAGGTGTAGTCCTTGAAGGCGAGGCCGCGGGCCTGGAGGTCGGTCTCGCCGGCTCCCGTCTTGATGGGGATCAGCTTCTTGTCCACCACCTCGAGGATCACCCTGTCGATGTAGGGAAGCTGCTGACCGCGGCTGTCCACCCGGTGGAAGTAGGGGTTGCGGACGGCGACGAAGCGCTCCGCGGGAGGTCTGGTGGTCAGCACCCAGGGCTGCAGGGTCGGCAGATCGGGATTGTTGAACTTGTTCATCCGCCCGCGACGCAGGAAGAGCTGGACCCAGTCCCGCGCCTTGTCCTCGGCGACCAGTTCCGCGAGCCGCTCGGGATCCACGTACTTCTTGTGGAACTGCTTCAGATAATGGGCCGGGGCGTAGATGAAGAGCGGCGAGGCGGCGGCGATTTTCGGCAGGAAGAAGGGGTTGGGTTTGGACCAGCTGTAGCGGATGGTGAGGGGATCGAGGATTTCCACCTCCGGCAGCTCGCCTTCGATCACCATCTGGATCGGCGGCCCGGTGGGCGACAGCTCCTCGTCGAGGGCGATGTCCTCCCACCAGAAGCGGAAATCCTCGGTGGTGAAGGGCGCGCCGTCGGACCAGCGGTGTCCGGGGCGGAGATAGAAGGTGAAGATGCGCCCCTCCTCGACCGTGTAATCTTCGAGGATGTCGGCGAACATGGAGAGATCGGGGGCGTAGTTGACGAGCCGCGCGTGGCCGTAGACGTAGAGCAGCCGCGTGTCCTTGGTCCGGTTCACCAGCATCCTGAGGGTGCCGCCGGGAACCCCGATCTCGGGAATGTCGTCGAGCACCAGCGGCTTGTCCGGCGGGCCCGCCACGGCCAGCTCGAATCCCAGCAGCACCGTTCCCAGCACACCACCGAGCAGCCGGCCGACGCTCATGCCCCCTCTCCCCGCGATTCCATCCGCACCCAGTGTTTCTCGCCGACGGCCACCATCCGCCCCGGCCCGGCGCGCAGGCCGTAGGGGGCCGGCCAGGCCGCCGGATCGGAGGCACGTTCGGCCAACACGCGCGAAAAGTCCAGCGGCCGGTCGGGATCCGGCTCGGGGATCGCCGCCAGCAGGGTGCGGGTGTAGGGATGCCGGGCTTCGGTGAACAGGGTCTTCGCCGGGGCCAGCTCGACCAGCAGGCCGCGGCACATGACACCGATGGTCTGGGCGATGTAGCGGACCACCGCCAGATTGTGGGAGATGAACAGGTAGGTGAGCCCCAGATCCTCCTGCAGATCCTTGAGCAGATTGAGGATCTGGGCCTGGACGGAGACGTCGAGGGCGGACACCGGTTCGTCGCAGATCAGCACTTCCGGCCCCAGTGCGAGGGCGCGGGCGATGCCGATCCGCTGGCGCTGGCCGCCGGAGAAGCTGTGGGGATAACGCCGCATGTGGCGCGGCTCGAGGCCGACCGCGGCGAGCAGCGCCTTGACCCGCTCGATCCGTTCCTCGCGCGTGCCGATGCCGTGGATGACGAGCGGTTCGGCGACGGCGTCGAGCACCGTCATCCGCGGATCGAGGGAGGAGAAGGGATCCTGGAAGATGTACTGGATGTGGCGACGCAGGGGCAGGAGCTCGCGCTCGCTCAGCGCCAGCACGTCCACCTCGCCTTCGGGACCGCGGAACCGCACCTCCCCGGCGTCGGCGGAAAAGGCGCGCATGATGATCTTGCTGACGGTGGTCTTGCCGGAGCCGCTTTCACCGACGATGCCGAGACATTCTCCGGCCTCGACCGCGAAGCTCACATCCTCGAGTGCGGTGACGGTACGGCCCTGTCCCGAGAACCAGCCGCTCCGGCGCAGGAGGAAGGTCTTCTTCAGGCCCCGTACTTCCAGGATCGGCCCCGCCGGCCGCCATCCCCGCTTGTCGATGCCCTTCGCGAGATCGGCGGTCCGGCGGTGGGATACCTCGCGGAGGGCGGTGAGACGCCGGTTCGGATCGTCGTGCAGCCGCGGCACCGCCTTCAGCAGCGCCTGCAGATAGGGATGGCGCGGGTCGCGCAGGAGCTCGCGGCAGCAGCCGGATTCCATGATCCGGCCCCGGTACATGACCACCATCTCCTCGGCGATGTTGGCGACCACCCCGAGATCGTGGGTGATGAACAGAATCGCCATCCCGAACTCGGCCTGCAGATCCTCGAGCAGTTTCAGGATCTGGGCCTGGACGGTGACGTCGAGGGCGGTGGTGGGTTCGTCGGCGATCAGCAGAGCCGGCTGGCAGACGAGCGCCATCGCGATCACCGCCCGCTGCCGCAGTCCCCCCGACAGCTCGAAGGGATAGGTCCGGTAGGCGCGTTCGGGTTCGGGAAAGCCCACCCGCCGCAGCATCTCGATCGTCCGCCGCCGTTCCTCGGCGGCATCCGTCCGCTGGTGCACCCGGAGGACCTCGCCGATCTGGTCGCCGATGGTGTGCAGCGGCGAGAGGGAGGTCATCGGCTCCTGGAAGACGATGGCGATGCGGTTGCCGCGGATCCGCCGGCGCAACGGGCTGTCGGGATCGCTGGCGAGAAGGTCGAGGGGCTCCTCGGCGAGGGGATCGCGGAAGATCATGCTTTCACCGCGGGCCGTCGCGGTGTCCGGCAGAATGCCCAGGATGGCCTGGGAGACCACGGTCTTCCCGGAACCGCTCTCGCCCACCAGCGCCACCGTCCGCCCGGCCGGAATGTCGAAGGAGATGCCGCGCACCGCCTCCACGGTTCCCTCGTCGGTTCGGAAGGTGACGTGGAGATCGCGGATCGAGAGCAGCGGTGCGCTCAATTCCCTTTCCCGAAGAGTGGCCCGGCGTCACACCAGCGCAGATCCGCGCGCGACGCAAGCCGCTCCAGGAGCCGTTCGAGCTCGGCGAAGGCGGCGCCGTCCATCACCCGGTGGTGGGTGAGAAGGCCGATCGGCCCGGCATCGCCGGTGGCGAGCAGCCCTTCGAGCCGCTCCAGGGCCTCGGCCGCCGTCAGATGCCTGCGGGCGCGCCAGTCGACGAGATCGAGATGGGTGTCGATCCGGTGCAGGCCCGGGACCGCGGCCGCCGGGCGGCGGTGGAAGGTGGAGATGCCGCGATAGCCGAGATCCGGCAGGGCGGCTTCGACATCGCCGGCGATGCGGTTCCACGGCGGCACCATCACCGGCAGGAAGCGGGTGCCGAAGGCGGTGGCGAGCCTTTCCCGTCCCCGGCCGAGATCGGCGAACAGCCGCCCGCGGTCGCGGTCGCCGCCGAGTTCGATCTTCTTCTCGCCGGCCGCGGCATGATCGGCGTGGGCCCAACCGTGCTGGAGAACGGAAATGCCGGCGATGTCCGTGATCCGTGTCGCGGCCTCCTGCTCCAGCCAGGCGGGTACCACCGCCAGAGCCAGCGGCAGCTCGAACTGCCGGGCCAGCGCCAGCAGCCGTTCGAGCTCCGGGCAGTCGGGTCCGGCATCATCGTCGCGCCACCAGATCAGCCGTCGCAAGGCAACGCTCCCTCCTCCACCAGCCGCCGCAGGAGTCGGGCACTGCGCCGGGCGCCCTCGAGGGCGACTTGCGATCGGGTGCCTGGCGGCGTGCGCGCCGCCTCCTCGATCGCCCGGGCAAGTGCCGCTGGTGTGAGATCGAGGGCGTCGAGGGTGCGGGCGAGGCCCTTCGCCGCCAGCCTGCGGGCGCGGACGGTCTGTTCGTCCTCACCGCTCTCGGCGAAGGGCACCAGCACCATCGGCGTGCCGCAGGCCAGGGTTTCGGCCACCGTGTTGTAACCCGCCTGGGAGACCGAGACCCGGGCCGCCGCAAGATGCGCGGGCAGATCGGGATCGTGGCCGCGAACCGTCACCCCGGGCGGCGCCCGGCGGCGCAGCGTCTCGCCCTGCCCGTGGCGACCGGCGACCAGCAGCCAGGGCTCGTCGGCGAGGCGGCAGAGAGGATGGGCGGCGAGCGCCGTTTCCAGAAGCCGCGCGCCCACGGCACCACCGCCGGCGGAGACCACGATACCGCGTCTTTCCGCAGGGACCGGTGGCGGCGGCTCGACCACATAGCCGGTGTGTCGCAGTGGCACCGAGAGCAGCCGGCGGGCGGGAAAGCTCACCTCGAAGGGCAGCAGCGCGGCATCGCCATGCACCAGCACGGTGTCGGCGAGGCGGTTGGCGCGTTCGGCCATTTCCCGGTAGCGGTCGGGGTTGGTCTTGCGAACCAGCACGTCGCGTACCGAGATCGCCACGCGCAGGCGGGGGAAGAGGTTGCGGGCGCGCGCCAGCCAGGGTTCGAGCTCGCGGGCGAAGGCACGACGGCCGAAGGGGAACATCTCGAGCAGGACGAGATGGGGACGGGTTTGCTCGAGGGCCGTCGCCAGCAGAGCGGCCCGGGCCCGCCACAGGGCATCGGCGGCCGGCCTGCCGTCCTCGTCGACCAGCGCCGAGAAGGTCGCATCGGCGGCGCGCAGCACCGGCAACTGGAGGATCCGTACCCCCTTCGGGGCGGGCCAGGGCGAGAGCGGTCCGCCGTTGACGAGCGTCACCTCGAAACCGGCATCGGCGCAGGCGCGGGAGATGCGCAGCGCGCGCCGCAGATGGCCGCTGCCGAGGAGACTCTGGACCCAGAACAGGAGCCGCATGCCTCAACTCCCGGCGGTCGGGACGAGCGGCAGCGGCCGTACCTCTCCGGCCCGCCCCTCCGCATCGAGCTCGAGCAGCAGCCCGACCTCGTCGGCGAGGGCGAGCGGCGGCGCGTCCCGCATCTCCCAGCCGCAGGCCAGCACCAGCGCGGCGTGGCGCACCCCCTTGTGGGTGACCAGCAGATGGTCGCGCCCGATTCCGGCCAGTTCGCGGAACAGATCGGCGAGGCGGCCCGCCACCTCGCGCGGGCTCTCTCCGCCCGGCGGGCGGAAATCGAGGCCCCGGGCCTCGTTGGCGGCGAGACGGTCGCCGAGGAGGGCGCGCAGATCGGCGAGGCGCCAGCCGGTGTAGGCCCCCCAGTCCATCTCGATCAGCCGCGGCTCCGGCCGGGCGCCGGAAAACCCCAGCAGAACCGCCGTCTCCCGGGCCCGGGCGAGAGGGCTCGAAAGGCAGAGGGCGGTGCGCCAGCCGGGATCGAGGCGCCAGCTCCGGATCCGCGCCCGGCCGGCGGGATGCAGGGGGAGATCGAGGCGTCCCTGGATCCGCCGTCCGAGGTTCCAGGCGGTGGCGCCGTGGCGCAGCATCAGGAGCCGCATCGGCGATGGTCCTCGCGGCGACGGTGATTGGCGATCGCGTCCTCGAGGGCGGCGGCCAGCGTTCGGCGGGCGTCGTCGAGCCCGTGACGCGTCCGCACATGGCGCTCGGCCGCCGCCCCGGCCGCCTTCCGCCGCCTTGCGTCGAGGAGCCGGCGGACGGCGGCGGCGAAGGCCTCGGGCCGCTCCTCCCGAACCAGGATGCCGCTCACGCCTTCGGCCACCACCTCGGCGACCCCGGCAGTATTCAGGGCGACCACCGGCAGGCCCGCCGCCTGGGCCTCCAGATAGGCCATGCCGTAGGCCTCGCCGAAACCGGGCCAGAGATAGAGATCGCAGGCGGCGTAGACCGCGGGCAGTTCGGTGGCGGAGAGACGGCCGAGAAAACGGGACCGCAGGGGGAGATTCGCGAACCATCGGGCCACCTCTTCCCGACCCGGACCGTCGCCGACGAGGACCATCTGCAACGGGTGGTCGAGACGGGAAAGAGCTTCCGCCAGAAAGCGGTAGGAGCGCTGCTTCACGTCCTTTCGCATCATCGCCACGGCGAGTCCGAGCGGAATCTCCGGATCCAGCCCGAGCTCGCGGACGAGCGCCCGGCGCAGCGCGGTCTTCCGCCTCGCCGCGGCGGCGAAGGGGGCGGGGTCCAGGAACGGTCGCAGCCGTCGTACCGCCACGCCCTCGCCGAGGCATTTCCGCAGCCCCTCGGCGTCCTGCGCGGTCATGGCGAGGATCAGATCCGCCCGCCGCAGGGCCTCGAGACTGGCCGTGAAGCCCGCCGCCCAGGGGCCGCGGGCCTGCTTCGCGGCCGTCGAGGCCTCGGCCACCAGATAGGGGATCCCGAGCCTCGCTGCCAGCTTCGGGCCGAGGTGGTCGGGCGCCTTGTGGTAGAGATGATAGGTGAACCAGAGCTCCGGCGCCGCCGCCCGCTCCCGCCGATAGCGGGCGATCAGGCGCCGGGCCTCGGCGTCTCCGGCGTTCGCGATCGCCCGCTGGGCGTCGGGATCTCCCCGCCCTTCGTAGCTGCGGAACCGGCTCGCGAGCGTGACCTCGTGGCCGAGATCGGCGAGCAGCGTCAGGAGCATCCTGGCCGTCCGCCGGTCGCCCGAGGGTACGGGATGATCGGGCGGCTTCATCGGGGCATGGAAGGCGATGCGCACTTCAGGCGGCGTCCCGTCCGGTCGGGCGGAGGCCGAAGCGGGCGGCGATTTCGGCGATCCCGGTCTCGAAGCGAAACTGCTCGGCGACCCGGACCCGACCGGCGCGGCCGAGCTCCCGCCGCCGCTCCGGATCGCGGGCGAGGGCCGCGAGCGCCTCGGCGAGGGCGGCCGGATCCTCCGGCGGCACGAGGAGGCCGGTGCGGCGGTGGACGACCGCCTCGGGAATGGCGCCCACCGGGGTCGCCACCACCGGCAGTTCCTGGGACATGGCCTCCAGCACCACGTTGGGCAGGCCGTCGCGGTCGCCGTCGGCGGCGATCCGCGCCGGCAGGCAGAAGAGGTCGCCGTCGCGCAGGAGTTCCAGCACCTCGGCCTGGGTGCCCGGGCCGAGCCATCGCACGCGATCGGCGACACCCAGCCGCCGCGCCCGCCGCCGCAGGGCCTCGAGTTCGCTGCCGCCGCCGCGGTGGGAGAAACACCAGTGGAGATCCGACGGCAGCCGGGCGAGCGCCTCGAGCAGCAGATCGAGTCCCTTTTTGGGCACCGCCCGGGCCACCGTGACGATCCGGAACGGATCGGCGGCATCACTGCCGTCACGCGGCGGGCGGGGCGGGGGCGTGGGAAAGCGGGCGAGATCGAGACCGTGGTAGACCAGGGTCAGCCGCCCGGGCGGGGCGAGAGGGAGGAGCGCCGCGAAGGCGTTGCGCGAGCAGGTCACCGCCCAGCGGCAGGCCTCGAGCTTTTCCCGTTTCTCCCAGTCGGGCGTCGTCCAGATGTCCTTGGCGTGGGCGGAGAGGGAAAGGGGAAGCCCGGTGATCTCCGCCGTGTACAGGCCGACGGAGGCCGGGGTGTGCAGATAGTGGACGTGGAGATGCCGGACCGATCCCGGGAGTTCGGCGGCCAGCACCAAGGCCTGGCCGAAGCGGCGGCCCCGGTTGGCGGTGGGATCGCGACGCAGATCCCGCAGCCAGCGGCGGAAGGCGCGTCGCAGACCGGGCCGGCGGAATACCCGGGCCAGACCGCGCAGGACCCGCCACGGTTCGCGGTAGAGATATTCGGGCAAATGGAGGACGGGAGCACGGATGCGCCGGTGCATCTCGTGCACCGCCGGATCGGTGGGCCGCCTGAGGGAGACGATCAGGGGGTCGAGGCCGCGGCCCTCGAGGGCCAGGATTTCCTGGGCGATGAAGGTCTCGGAGAGACGCGGATACCCCTTGACGAGAATGGCGACGGAAGCGGACACGGCGGCGCTCAGCCGAAACGCAGAAGCGCCGGTTCCGCGGGCCGGCCGTCGAGCCAGGGAGCGGCGAGGCCGGCGATGGTGTCGAGGCCGGTGAGGAACCGCCGGATCCGGTCCGCATCGGGCCGGGGCCAGGTCGCGAGGGCGCGGAGCTGGGCGGCCATCCTCCGCGGATCCCGGATCCCGTCGTCGTGGAGCACGCGCAGCAGACCGAGGCGGGCCGCCCGCTCGGCACGCAGGGCCTGCTCGCGGCGCGGGGTGGTGCGGGGCACGATCAGGGCCGGCCGATCGAAGGAAAGGATCTCGCAGAAGGTGTTGTAGCCACCCATGGCGACGACAGCGGCGGCCCGCTCGTAGAGATGCTCGATGCGGGCCTCGAAGGTGGTCGTTCTGAGCTTGGGAATGCGCGCGGCGCGGTCCTGGAACCTCCGCCGTTCGTCGAGATTCATGAAGGGACCGAGAACCAGGAGCGCCCGGTAGGGAATGTCCGGATCCGCTTCGTAGGCGGAGATCACCCAGTCCACCAGATCGGCGCCGTCGCCGCCACCGCCGGTGGTGACCAGAACGAAGGGATCCTCGGGAAGCTCGATCACGTTCGGCGGCGGCGCCCCCCGCGGCAGGCCGCGGCGCAGATAGCCCGTGAAATGCACCTTTTCCCGGACCCGGGACATACCGGGAATCTCGGCCAGGGGATCGAAGATCTCCGGCAGACCGTAGACCCAGATCTCGTCGTAGAGGGATTCGAGAGCCGGAAAGACCTCCTTGCGGCGCCACTCCTCGATCAGGTTCGCCGGCTCGTCCATCACGTCGCGCAGACCGAGGACGCAGCGGGTGCCGCGCCGCCGCAAAAGCTCGAGCGTGCTCGCCACCTCGCCACGCAGGCCCAGAGGCTCCTTGTCGACGAGGAAGAGATGGGGGGCGAACACCTCGGCGGTGCGCTGGATGATGGCGCTCCGGATCTCCAGGGTCTTCTCGATGTCGAGATGGAGCCGCTGGGGGGTGTACTCGCCGTTCCTGAGCTTGATGACCCCGGGCATGCGGACGAAATCGACCCGCGGCCAGAAATCGAAGCTGCCGATGATGGCCGAGCCCGAAAGAATGATCACCGACAGATCTTCGAACCGTTCGACCAGCGCATGGGCAATGGTCCGACAGCGCCGCAGATGACCGAGACCGAAGCTGTCGTGGCTGTACATCAGGAGGCGTTTTTGTCCGTCCATGCCGTTCCCGTGCTTCGTTCCGCCGCTCGTCGGATCGGGCGACGGAGCCGCCGGATCCGCCGGGGCATTCGCCGCCGTCGAGCGGGCGGTCAGAATGCAGTCTCCTCGATGGTTGACATTAGGAATATTTCCCTTATTCTTGCTGCGTATTCCGAAACTTCACCGGGCCGAAAGCGCCGGCCCCCGTTCTCCACGGTCCCCGAACGAGCGGATTCCGACCATGAGCCTTCTGCTTCCGATCGACGACAACGGACACCCGATACCGGTTCTCGGGTTCGATTATCGCGGCACTCAGAAGATATTGGTGACGAGTGTCTCGACCCGCAACCCGAATCCGATCCCCGACGATATCGAGCTCGTCACCCTGATCGCCACCGGCCCCTGCCGGTTCGAGACCGGCGACGCCGCCGTGACCGCCGATCCTCAGACCAGCCCCTACCTCCATCCCGGCCAGTATGTCGATGTCCCTCTCAAGGCCGGCGAGCGTTACGTCGCCCTCGTCGCCGAAGGCGCCGACTGCGAGGCCTACGTCATCGGCCGCATCTGATCATGACCCGGCGTCTCCTCCTCACCGGTCGCGGCCTGCGGATCACCGGCGCCGCCGGGCCCGCGGGCCAGACGCCGCCACCACCGCCACCGGCCGACAACCTGCTGGTCACCGAAACCGGTGACCCGCTGGTCGACGAGCTCGGCCAGGCCCTTTCCTGGGGAAGCGGATAATGCCCAGCAAGCAGATACACCAGCTCGATCCCGCCGGGACCCTGTCCCCCGAGGATCTGATCGTCGTTTCCACCGCCGGCACGCAGCTCACCCGCAAGGCCGCGCTCGCCGATCTCCCCTACCGGCGCGGCGATCCCGGGGCCAGCCTCCGGACCCTCGGCGAACGTCTCGAGGAATGGGTTTCGGTACGCGACTTCGGTGCCGTCGGCGACGGCATCGCCGACGACAGCGCCGCCTTCCAGGCGGCGGTGGACAGCCGGCGCGCGATCTGGATCCCCGAAGGCCGCTACCGCCTCGCCGTGCCCGTGCAGGTCCCGCCGCAGCGGACTCTCCGCGGGGTCGGTCGAGACGGTGTCACGATCCTCGCCGAAGGCACCCACGCCTTCGTCTTCCACCGCAACGAGGGCGCCTATCGGGTCGATGCCGCGGCCGCCACCGACTGGTGCCGCTCGCGCCTGAGCGACGTCACGATCCGCATGACCATCGGCGGCATCCGGGTGTTCGGGCACGAGTTCCGGGCCACCGATCTCGTCTTCTCGGGCGGCAGCGCACCCCAGGGGGGTGTCGATCCGGACGGCTGGTGCATCGACATGGTCGATGCCAACGAATGCTCGATCTCGGGCATCAACGCCGGCTACGGCGGCGGCGACCGGATCCTTTCCGCCAACGGGATCCGCTGGCGGGCGGCCAGTGGCGGCGTCAACTACGGCGACAGTCTGGTGCTGGAATGCAGCATCAAGCTCGGTGCGGCCAACACCATCGGTGTCCTCCTCGACGGTGCGCAGGCGAGTCCGACCAGCGTCATCAACAACATGATCCTCCAGCGTGTCCAGGTGAACGCCCCCCAGGCCGGCGGCGGCACCACCCCGCTGCCCGGCACGGTCGGCATCCGTCTGCGCAACTGTGCGCGCATCCTGCTCATGCTGTGCGACGTCGAGGCGGCCGAGACCGGTTTCGAGGAGTATTCGGAAAGCGCGGGTACCGCCGGCCAGAATTCGGCCATCACCTATGTGCTCTGCCAGACCCACAACATCCCCGATCCGGCGAGCCGCTATCGCGACAGCAACGCCGCCTTTCCCCAGTCCTGCACCAAGCGCAGTTTCGTCGGCTGCAACTTCATGGGGCCGGTGCCCACCGGCAACGCCCTCGGCGATGGCGGGGTCGTCGGCGACACCGGCCTCGTGGCCCGCGAGATCAGCGGCGTCAACAAGTTCGAGGAGCTGGCCTGGCAGATCCGGGCCCGGGAAAAGGGACAGGCCATCCTCACCGCCCCCTACAAGGGTGCGGCCCAGGGCGACTACGATTCCCATCCGGCGGTGGATGCGCCGTATCACGGCCTCCTCTTCGACATCACCAGCCGCGAGCTGGCGACCATCACCCGGACCGTGGCCAACGGGACCCCGTCCCCGGAGGACGGGGTGACGCCGCTCACCGAGGTGCGCCTCAAGCTGGGCAACGGCGAAGGCGATCCACGGGGCGAACTCGCCCGGGTGGAGATCGGCGATCCGCTGCTCCTCCTGCCCCGGACCACCGCCCCGACTCGGCCGGTCGAGGGGCTGGCGGTCTTCGCCGCCGCCGCCGGCGCGCTGCCGGCGGTCGGCGAGCAGTGGCTCGGCAAGGGCTGGTATCTGCGGCTCGAGGACGATCCCGGCAGCTTCACCTGGGTGCCGGTGGCGACCCGCCGGGGTACCCAGCCCGAGCGCGAGCGCAACGCCGACTTCACCGTCGCCCGCGCCGATTTCGGCAAGTTGCACCGGGTCAACCACGCCGCCGAGCGGATCGTGACCATTCCCGCCGGTCTGGTCGGCGCCGGCGAGGGGCTGCGCTGGTTCGACGTCATCAAGCAGGGTACCGGCGACGTGGTGTTCGCCGCCGGTGCCGGGGTGACCCTGCGGCTGCCCAAGGGCAAGAACCGCATCCGGACCCAGTACCAGCGGGTGCGGGTCTACGTCACCGGCACGGACGAAGTGTTCATCCCGGACCTCTTCCCCGATGCCGACGAGAACCATTTCCAGCGCCTGCACTGGACCGGCGGCGGCTTCGCCATCGGCGCCTCCTATCTCGGCAAGCTGGTACGGGTGTCGAGTGCCGTCCCCACCTTCCTCGAGATTCCGAGCGGCCTCGTGCCGCCCGGCGTCGACAGCGTCACCCTGCGGATCCAGAAGAACGGCCCCGGCGACGTCGAGATCCGGCCCGGTGCCGGGATGACGATGCTCAGCCCCTCCGGCGTCGTGCCCTATGTGATCACCCAGCAGGGAAAGATCGTCACGGTCCATGTCAGCGGCGCCGGCGACGCCCAGCAGCCCGATCACGTCTACATCGAGGACTGAACCTCGGGTCCGGCCGGAACGCCGCCGCGAAGGACGACAAAACGGTCGCGCATTGATCAGGATCAAAGCGGCGGTTTCCGGCGCATGGTTAGTAGAGGGCGCATTGAGGCGGCACTGCAGCCGGCCGCACCGCCACCACACCATCCGGCTGCAGGCGGCTCGATGGCCCGGACATGTTCCGTACCCTGGTCGGGGTCGTGTGAGGGTCGGAACGTGAAGTTGGAGCGGAGAGGGAGCCTGCCATCCCTCTCCGCTTTTTTTCGCTGTCGCCGCCCTCCGCCCTCGTCTATCTGTCGCCGCGCGAAGGATCCGTGAGGAGGAGACCGCGATGGCGGAGCCCCGTCCCTACAGGTTCGACACCCTCGCCCTGCACGCCGGACAGAGCCCCGACCCGGTGACCGGCGCCCGTGCCGTCCCCGTCTACCAGACCACCTCCTACGTCTTCCCGGACACCGACACGGCGGCCTCGCTGTTCAACCTGGAGCTTCCCGGGCACATCTATTCCCGCATTTCCAATCCGACGGTGGCGGTCTTCGAGGAGCGCATGGCGGCCCTCGAAGGCGGGGTCGCGGCGGTGGCCACGGCGAGCGGCCAGGCGGCCCTGCATCTCGCCGTCGCCACCCTGATGGGCGCCGGCGGCCACATCGTCGCCGCCCGCAACCTCTACGGCGGCAGCATCAATCTCCTGCGCCTCACCCTGCCCCGCTTCGGCATCGAAACGACTTTCGTCGACCCGCGCGATCCCGAAGCCTTCGCCGCCGCCATCCGCCCCGAAACCCGCCTCCTGTTCGGCGAAACGATCGGCAATCCGCGCCTCGAGGTGCTGGACGTGCCGCGGATCGCCGAGATCGCCCACGCTCACGGCCTGCCGCTCCTGGTCGACAACACCTTCGCCACCCCGTTTCTCGCCCGGCCGATCGAGATGGGCGCCGATCTCGTCCTCCACTCGGCGACCAAATGGATCGGCGGTCACGGGGTGGCGATCGGTGGCGTGCTGATCGACGGCGGCCGGTTCGACTGGCGGGCCTCCGGCCGGTTCCCGACCCTGAGCGAGCCCTATCCCGGCTACTTCGACATCGTCTACGCCGAGACCTTCGGCCCCCAGGCCTTCGCCATGCGCGCCCGGACCGAGGGCCTGCGCGATTTCGGGGCCTGCATGAGCCCGCAGCACGCCTTCTACCTCCTGCAGGGGCTGGAGACCCTGCCGCTGCGGATGCGGCGGCATGTCGAGAACACGGCCCGGGTGCTGGAATTCCTCGCCGGCCACGAGGCGGTGAGCTATCTCCTCCATCCGAGCCTGCCGGATCATCCCGACCACGCCCTCGCCCGTCGCCTCCTGCCGCGCGGCGCCGGATCCATCGTCACCTTCGGCGTTCGTGGCGGTCGCGAAGCCGGGGCGCGCTTCATCGAGGCCTGCGGTCTCGCCTCGCATCTGGCCAATGTCGGCGATGCCAAGACCCTCGTCATCCATCCGGCCTCCACCACCCATCTCCAGCTCGGACCCGAACAGCTCGCGGCCGCCGGGGTGACCGAGGATATGATCCGCCTCTCGGTCGGGCTCGAGGATGCCGCGGACATTCTCGCCGATCTCGATCGGGCGCTGCGCGCCGCGCAGCGGGGCGGAAGATGATGCGGCTGACGGTGGCGGGGCGCGAGGTCGTCCTCTGCGACTGGGGACGGGGTTTCGCTCCGGAGCGGCCGAGCCTCCTCCTGCTGCACGGCGCCGGGATGGACCATACGGTCTGGGCCTTCCAGGGACGGGCACTCGCCTTCCACGGTTACAACGCCCTGGCCCCGGATCTTCCGGGACACGGGGCCAATGCCGGCCTCCCGCCACCGGCGCGCATCGAGGCGCATGCCGGCTGGCTGCGTGGCCTGCTGGATGCGCTGGATCTCGGGGAGGTGGTGCTCATCGGCCATTCCATGGGCGCTCTCGTCGCCCTCGAGGCGGCGGCCGCCGATCCGCGTGTCCGGGGGCTCGCGCTCCTGGGCGCCGCCCTGCGGATGCCGGTCCACCCGGATCTGCTGGCGGCGGCGCGGGCGGATCTGCCGCGGGCGGCGGCGTTCGTCACCGGCTGGGGGTTCGCTCCGGCCACCGCCTTGGGTGCGCAGCCGGTTCCGGGAGGATGGATGCCGGGCGCGGCGACCGCCCTCCTGCTCCGCAGTCCGCCCGGGGTGCTGGCGGCCGATCTCGCCGCCTGTGACGGCTACCATCGCGGCGAGGAAGCGGCGGCTTCCGTGTCCGTTCCGGCTCTCGTACTTTCGGGCGCGCGCGATCGGATGACGCCGGCCCGGGCCGGGGCCGAACTCGCCCGCCGGCTGCCACGGGGCGGTTTCGAAAGCCTCCCCGATACCGGACACATGTCGATGCTGGAACGGCCGCGCGAGGTGCTCGGGCGCCTGCGCCGCTTCCTCGCCGATCTCGGCGCCGGCGGAAGGGTCGCGGACCGGGGCTGACCGCCGGCGGTCTCAGCCGTCCCCGTTCTCCTCGGCGGCGAGCCGCCGCGCCCGTTCCCGCAGCTCGAACTTCTGGATCTTGCCGGTGGAGGTCTTGGGGAGCTCGCCGAAGACGACGGTCTTCGGCACCTTGTAACCGGCCATGTTGGCCCGGCAGAAGGCGATGATCTCTTCGGCGGTGACCCTGGCGCCGGCCTTCGGGGCGACGAAGGCGCAGGGTGTTTCCCCCCAGGTGGGATCGGGCTTCGCCACCACCGCCGCCTCCATCACCGCCGGATGACGATAGAGGACCTCCTCGACCTCGAGCGAGGAGATGTTCTCGCCGCCGGAGATGATGATGTCCTTGGAGCGGTCCTTGACCTCGGCGTAGCCGTCGGGGTGCATCACCGCGAGATCGCCGGTGTGGTACCAGCCGCCGCGGAAGGCCTCGGCGGTGGCGCCCGGGTTCTTGACGTAACCCTTCATGATCGTATGGCCGCGCAGCATGATTTCGCCGATGGTCCGGCCGTCGGCGGGAACCGGCTCGAGGGTTTCGGGATCGGCGACCTGGAGCTCGCCGAGGGTGGGGTAGGCGACCCCCTGACGGGCCACCTTGGCGGCCCGGTCGGGCACCGGCAGCTCGCGCCATCCCGGCTGTTCGACACAGACCGTGGACGGGCCGTAGGTCTCGGTCAGGCCGTAGAGATGCGTGACGTGGAAGCCCATCGCTTCCATCGCCTCGATCACCGCACTCGGCGGCGCGGCCCCGCCGGTGGCCACTTCCACCCGCTGGGCGAACTTCCGTTTCACGGAATCGGGGGCGTGGATCAGCATGTTGAGAACGATCGGCGCCCCGCACATGTGGGTGACCCCCTCCTCCGCCACCAGGGCGAAGATCCTTGCCGGATCCACCTTCCGCAGACAGAGGTGGGTGGCGCCGACGGCGGTCACCCCCCAGGTGTAGGTCCAGCCGTTGCAGTGGAACATGGGCAGCGTCCAGAGATAGACCGAATCCGGCCGCAGGCCCAGCACCAGGGCGTTGCCGAGGGCGTTCAGATAGGCCCCGCGGTGATGATAGACGACCCCCTTCGGATTGCCGGTGGTGCCCGAGGTGTAGCAGAGCGAGAGCGCCCGCCATTCGTCCTCCGGCAGCCGCCAGGGGAAGTCGGGATCCCCGGTCTCGAGGAACGCTTCGTAGTCCATCTCGCCGAGCGGTTCACCGGGCTCCGCCGGATCGAGGATGTCGATCACCCGGATCGGCCGCTGCACCCGGGCGAGAGCCTGGCGGATCACCGGCGAGAAGGCGCTGTCGGTGAGCAGCACGTCGGCCTCGCCGTGGTCGAGGATGAAGGCGATGGCGGCGGCGTCGAGGCGGATGTTGAGGGCGTTGAGGACCGCGCCGGCCAAGGGAACACCGTAATGGGCCTCGAGCATCGGCGGAATGTTGGGACACATCACCGCCACCGTGTCGCCTTCGCCGATGCCGAGCCGGACGAGGGCGCTCGCGAGACGCCGGCAACGTTCGGCGAAGGCACGATAGCTCAGGCGTCGCCCGTCGTAGACCACTCCGACGCGGTCGCCGAACACATGGCTCGCCCAGCGCAGGAAATCGATCGGCGACAGGGCACGGTAGTTGGCGATGTTCTTGTCGAGGGCGATCTCGAAAATGTCGCCGTCGGCCGGGTTCATCCGGACGCCTCCTCTGGTTGCCGCTCGCCTCGGCCTCCTCTTATCGCGCCGCCGCGGCGCTCGCCAGCGCCGAGGCGGGGGAGAACGGAACGTGCCGCCCGCGCTCCCGTTCGGCGAGCATGCACAGCAGCAGTACCGCCACCGTGGCCTGGTAGACGGTGTTGAAATAGTTCTGCAGCAGGCTCTGGGCGATCAGATCGGCGGCCAGGGCCAGGGCCAGGGTGCGGGCGAGCGGGTCGGCGGTGGTCCGCGCCACGAACATGGCCTCACGGGTGAGCCAGACCACCATGATCAGGACCATGGCGAGGCCGATCCAGCCGCCTTCGACGAAGAAGCGGAGGAACTCGTTGTGCGGCCATTCGAGGAGGCGCTGGCCGTCGAGCCAGGGACGTCCCTCGGCCATGATCTGGCGCACCGCTCCCATGCCGAGCCCGAACGGCCGATCGAGGGCGGCGCCGAGCCAGTAGGCGAGACTGTGCAGGCGCCCCGAACTGTAATCGCCACCCACCGCCGAAGTGAGCCGCAGCCAGAGGGCGTCGCTCACCAGCCGGGTGAAGAGGACGAACAGCAGTACGGCCGGCAGGGCGAGCCGGAGGAAACCTCGCCAGCGCGTGCCGCGTGGTCGCGTGGCGAGATCGAGAACGAGCCACAGGAGGAAGGCGACCAGCGTGGTGCGGGTCGCGGCGAGGAACAGATAGGCCGCCGCCAGCACCGCCATCGCCGCCAGCAGGCCACGTTCGAGCACCCGCCCGCTGGTCCGCATCCGGGTGACGAACAGCAGGAGCGCCAGCAGGCTCAGGCTGCTGTGGGTGACCAGCGATCCGCTCACATCCACCCGCAGCACACCGCCGATCCCACGCACCACCGCCCCCGGGTCACGGAGATCGAGGAGCAGCAGACTCGCCAGCAGATAGAAGGCGAGCAGCAGCAGCACGAGGCGCGGCAGGTCCGTCTCCCTCAGCGCGGCGGCGATGTTGGGGGCGGCCAGCATCGCGATCAGTACCAGCAGGATCTTGTAGTCGAGCGGATCGAAGGGCCGCGCGAGGTTGGTCAGCAGAAGGAGCAGCAACAGCAGCAGGAGCAGCATCGGCACATCGCGCCCGCGGGCCGAAAACCGGGGGTGGGCGAGCACGCCGGCGAGCGCCAGCAGGGCCACGACGGCGGAGAAGGCCACCACCCGGAAGGCCGCCAGGCCATAGGCCTGGGCCATGCTCGAGGAGAGAAAGGCGAAGGCGAAGGCGGCGACGAACAGGGCTCGGGGCATCGGTGCCACCGTCGGGGTGCGACCGGAATGGATGACGGTCCTCCGGGCGGTGCGATTGACAGCGTATTCAATTAACAGTTGAATATCCGCTGCGCAACCACGGAGATCGCGGGATGGCGATCGCCAAGCCCAAGCCCTTCCCGCTGCTGCCGGCGGTGCTCGGGCGCAGCCGGCTGGTGCAGAACCTCGCCGTCGTGCTGGCCGTCAACTGGCTGATGCAGGGCATGCGCGGCATGCAACGCAAGGAGCTCGGCTTTCGCCTCCTCCTCGAAGGAGGGGTGGCGGCCCTTTTCTTCGCCCCGCTGACGGCGGCGGGCCTCGATCCGCCGCTGGCACTGATCGTCGCGCCGGTGCTCGCCCATACCGCCGGCTTCCTGTTCAACGGCCAGCTCTGGGTCTGCATGCGATACGCCACCTTCTGGCGCCGCGATCCGGCCGCCCTCGACGCCTTTCTCGGGCAGACGGCGGCGCGTCTGCGGGGGCTCGGCTGGCTGGCCGAGGCCTTCTGCATCGGGTCTCTGGGAGCCGGCGGCCACGCCGGCCCGCGCTCGGACATCGACCTGCGGCTCGTTTTTCCTCCGGGACCCGGGGGCTGGATCCGGACCAATCTGCTGCTCCTCGAGCTGCGGTCGCGGGCGCTGTTCCGGGGTATTCCCCTCGATCTCTACGCCTACGACGATCTCGCGCCGCTCGCCCGCTTGCGCCCCGGGGAAGGGGTGACGCTGCTGTGCGATCGCCGGGCAAGGCTCGCCCGTGCCTTCGCCGATCGGCCGGTGATCCGGCGGTGAGCGGCGAGATCCTCTGGATCGAGCGGCGCCGGACCTGCCTCGCCTATTCACCGGGCGGCCATTACGCCGAGCTCCGGCGGGCCCTGGAGGGGATCCGGTTCACCGATTGCTTCCACGTCACCTACCGGAGCGAACACGCCTCCCCGGCCCCCGGCGTGCGGGTTCTTCATCTCTGCCACCCGCGGCGTTCTCCGTTCCGATTCCTGGTGAACGCGATCCAGGCGCTCGTGGTGGTCGTCCGCGAACGGCCGCGGCTGGTGATCTCGACCGGTGCCGATGTGACCCTGGCGGTGCTGGTCTGGGGCAAGCTGTTCGGAGCCCGGGTCGTCTTCATCGAGACCGGCGGCAGCCTGGAGCCTTCCCTCACCGGCCGGCTCGTCTACCCGTTCGCCGACCTCTTCGTCGTCCAGTGGCCGCAGAAGCTCGACCGCTTTCCGCGCGCCGTGCTCGCCGAGGGCCTGCTGCTTTGATGCTGGTCACCGTCGGCACCGCCCGCGGCGGCTTCGACGCCCTCGTCGAGGCCGCGGACCGGGCGGCCGCCGAACTGGGTCTCGAGGGGTTGGCACAGATCGGTGACGGCCGCCTGCGGCCGCGCCGGCTCGCCTGGCGCCGATTCCTGCCGCGTGCCGAGCTGTGGCGGCTCCTGGCCCGGCGGCCGCTGGTCGTCACCCACGGCGGCATGGGACTTCTGGGCGAGGCGATGCGGGCCGGCTGCCGGATCGTCGCGGTGCCGCGCCGGGAGCCGACCACGGCCGCCCATCCGAGCAACGACCAGCGCGCCTTCCTGGCGTCACTGGCGCGGCTCCAGCCGATCACGGTCTGCCGCGATCCGGCGCTGCTCCGCGACACGCTCGAACGCGTCGCGGCGCAGGCGGGCGACCCCGTGACCTACCGGCTGGGCTCGAATGTTTCCCGAATCGTCGTCGAATATCTGGCAAGAGGCATTCCCCCCGGAGCGGCCTTTACAGATCGCGGCACCCTGCCATGATGAACCCGCTCTCGCAAAGTGCGCCAGAAATCGGAGGGAGGCCGAGAAAGATGCTCCGCAAGAGCCTGATCGTCGCGGCGGCGATGTTCGCCGCCGGCAGCACGGCCGGTACCGCCGGCGCCCAGGAGGTGACCGTCGGCTACCAGCTCATCTACAATCCGTGGAAGGTGGCGATCGCCCGCGGCACCTTCGAGGAGGAGACCGGGGCGACGATCCGCTGGGTCAAGTTCGACAGCGGCGCCAAGGTCATCAACGCCATGGCCTCGGGCCAGGTGGACATCGCCCTGGCCGGCTCCAGTCCCATCGCCGCCGGTGTCAGCCGCGGCGTCGACATGCAGCTCTTCTTCATCCAGGAGGACATCGCCTCCGCCGAAGCGCTGGTGGTGCGCGACGGTTCGGGGATCGATCCCGCCGATCCCGAGACGCTGAAGGGCAAGAAGCTGGGCGTGCCGTTCGTCTCCACCACCCATTTCCACACCCTCGTCGCCCTCGAGATGTGGGGCATCGACCCCGACGATCTCACCATCCTCAACATGCAGCCCAACCAGATCGCCGCCGCCTGGGAGCGGGGCGACATCGACGCCGCCTTCGTCTGGGATCCGGCGCTGGGCCGGATCAAGAAGACCGGCGAGGTGATGATCACTTCCGGCGAGATCACCGAGAAGACCGGCAAGGCGACCTTCGACGGCATGGTGGTGATGCGCGAATTCGCCGAGGCCAACCCCGAATTCATGGCCCGCTTCGTCGAGATCATGGATCGTGCCAACGAGGAGTATCGCAGCGATCCCGACGCCTGGACGCCGGATTCCGAGCAGGTGAAGGCGATCGTCAGCCTGGTCGGCGGCAATCCCGAGGATGTTCCGGGCGTGCTCGCGCTCTACAAGTTCCCCACCCTCGAGGAGCAGGCCTCGCCGAAGTGGCTGGGCGGCGGCAAGGACGGCAATGCCGCCAAGGCGATCGCCGCCACCGCCGCGTTCCTCGAGGCCCAGGGCAAACTCGACGAGGTGCAGCCGGACTACAGCGAGTTCGTCACCCCGCGCTACGTCGAGATGGCGATGGAACTCCGCAAGTAGGCACGGCGACGGAAGGCCGGGGCGCTCCGGTGTCCGGATCGTCCCGACCCTTCCGACCGGGGGGAGCGGGTCATGTCGCGGCTCGAGGCGACCGAGGTGACCGTCGTCTATCCGGGACCGGCGGGACGGGAAGTCCACGCCCTCGAAAGGGTTTCCCTGACGATCGAGACCGGCGATTTCGTCGTCGCTCTCGGCGCCTCCGGTTGTGGCAAGACCACCTTTCTCAACGTCATGGCCGGTTTCATCCAGCCCACCGCCGGCAGTGTCACCCTCGACGGCCGCCCGATCCGCGGCCCGGGCAGGGATCGCGGCGTGGTGTTCCAGAAGCACGCCCTGCTGCCCTGGCTGAACGTCGTCGACAACGTCGCCTTCGGGCTCAAGCTGCAGGGCGTGCCGCGGGCGAAGCGGATGGAGATCGCCGAAGCCAATCTCCAGCTCGTCGGCCTCGGCGGCTTCGAGACCCACAAGATCTATCAGCTTTCGGGCGGCATGCAGCAGCGGGTCGGTCTCGCCCGGGCGCTGACCAGCGATCCGGCGATGCTGCTGATGGACGAGCCTCTGGGGGCGCTCGATGCCCTGACCCGGGAGACCATGCAGGAGCTCATCCTGAAGGTCTGGCGGGAGACCCGGAAGATGGTCTTCTTCATCACCCACAGCGTCGAGGAGGCGCTGTTCATGGCCACCCGCCTCGTCGTCATGTCGCCGCGCCCGGGCCGTATCCGCGAGACCTACGAGCTCGATTTCTACGAGCGCTATTTCGCGACCGGGAACGCCCGCAAGGTCAAGTCCGATCCCGACTTCATCGCCATGCGCGAAAAGGTGCTCGACATCATCTACAGCGACGAGCGGATGGTGGAGGAAGGCGATGGCGCTGCCGTTTGACCGGCCGGGTCTCCTTGAGCGCTTCTTCCGCGAACCGCCGGCTTCGCCCGGCGAAGCCTACGGGGCACCGGGCACGGGACGCAGCGTCCACATCAGCATCGTCACCGTGGTCGGCCTGTTCCTGCTGTGGTGGTGGGTGACCGCGGCGGGGCTGATCAAGCCCCTGTTCCTGCCGCCGCCCGGGGCCATCGTCACCCGCTTCGTCAAGATCTGGGGCGAGGGCTTCGGCGGGGCCAGTCTCTGGGAGCACACCTGGGCCAGCCTGACCCGCGTCTTCGGCGCCTTCTTCCTCGCCGGCGCCACCGCCATTCCGATCGGCATCGGGATGGGCATCAACCGGGTGATCCGCGGCATTTTCGATCCGCCGATCGAATTCTACCGGCCGATCCCGCCGCTCGCCTACCTGCCGCTGACGATCATCTGGTTCGGCATCGACGAGATGCAGAAGATCGTCCTGATCTACCTCGCCTGTTTCGCGCCGATGGCCTTGGCGGCGCGGGCCGGGGTGCGCTCGGTGGCGATCGAACAGATCCACGCCGCCTATTCGATGGGCGCCTCGCGGCGGCAGGTCATCTGGCATGTCATCGTCCCGGCGGCCCTGCCGGAGATCCTGACCGGCATGCGCATCGGCATCGGCTTCGGCTGGACCACCCTGGTGGCGGCGGAGATGGTGGCCGCCTCCGCCGGTCTCGGCTTCATGGTCCTTTCGGCGGCCGAGTTCCTGGTCACCGAGGTGGTGGTGCTGGGCATCATCATCATCGGCCTGATCGCCTATCTGTTCGACCTGCTGATGCGCTGGATCGAAAGCATCGCCGTTCCCTGGAAGGGCAAGGCTTGATCCGCGGCCGGGATCG
>JALSIM010000017.1 GCA_026990035.1 Alphaproteobacteria bacterium
ATCGGAGCTGGAGCGCGCGCCTCGCGCAGGATCCTCTCTACGATGACAAGGATGACCAGAGCTGCCGTGAACAAGGATACGCGTTTGGCGTAGCTGCCTCTGCTCAGCGCGTTTTCCGGACGCGTCTTTCGCACTCCTATCCATATCAGTACGAGTTCCGGAAGAACGAAAATCGCCAAGATGAGCAGGCCTTGCCAGATGCCAACCCACATGTGGTTACCTCCCGAACGTGCTTGCGATGAAAAGCTGAGAATGGTGCAGCAGGATATCAACCATGCATTGCGAGAGCCTACATGCAATCCCGCGGTGAGATATAGCCCGGCATTCGGCAGATCTCCAGCAGGGCTGGCGCAACGCTGGTACGTGGGGAGAGCCGCTTGGAGGCTTCGGCTGCAGAGGGGTCCGACTGTCGTCCGCTGTGCGCTTACCTGTCTGCGGCCTCTCCGGTACCCGGCAGTCTTCGCGTCAGCTCGCGGAAGGGCGACCAAGGACAATGGAGGATGTTGCAGAACGCGAGGATCCTGTCCGGATGATGCCGTCGCGCCGAACGGCGGAAAGCCTACGCAGCCGGGTTCCGCGCATCATGCACGCGGCGACGGCACGACCCCCGCGACCCGGCCGCCGTCCGTCCCTCCCCCTTCCCCGGTTCACCTTTCTTCAACTTCTTTCGTTTATCCTCCCGGACGGTGGAACAGGCGCCGCGGTGGGCATGGCAGCGGCCGCCGGAGTCCCACCGATGGCAGGATCGCGGCGAAGGGTGAAGAAACCGTGAAGAAGATGCGTGCTTCACTCGGCCTTCCATGATCTCCCGGCTTCATGCGGTCCCGCATGCTGCAGGAAGAAGAGCCTGCAACACCCCGCCTGTCAGGAACGGCGCGGTCCTCAGCGCAAGACGAGACGTTGGCGCATGCGCTGGAGCAAAGGGTCGGTGATGCGACCGTCGGCGGGAAGACCGTTCGCGGCCTGGAAGGCCCGCACGGCCGCCCGGGTGCGTCTGCCAGCGATGCCGTCGATCGGCCCCGGCGCATAGCCCAGCGCGGTCAGCAGCCGCTGCGCCTCGACCACCATCGCCCGATCCTCCGCCGGCTGCGGCGGCCGGGACGGCGTGTCGGGCTCGGCCTTGGGCCGCCAGTCCCTGGCCATCGCCTCCCAGTCTTCGGACGCCGGCACGGGAAGAAGCTTAACAGGACACTACACCGCCCCCCCAAGGACGTGAGCTAGCAGGCCGGTTTTGCGGTCAATAGTGTATCCTGCCTGGCGCAACGCGACCAGTACGTCACCGAGATGTAGGTCGTCAAGAAGCAGGTGCTTCTGGATCGCCTTTGTCAGGATGTGCGCATAAACGTAGCTCGGGTTACGGGCATCGTCGATTGACAGGTCGGCGATGACTTCACGGATGAGCGCCGCCGTGTCGCCGTTTGATAGCCGGCTAGGGTTGTCAGCGGATTTGGTACACCCGGGCTTCTGAACCGTAAGGATCAAATCGACAGTGACGACGCCTTCCGAGCCGGAGTTCAGGCCCTTTACCGAACGTTGCCCCTTGTCTAGGATGGCCACGTGAACGGGTGCCGCCTTGAATCCGGCATCGCGCAGGGCGCGCTGCACGAGGCCCCAGATGCGCCCGCTACTGTTACCGAACACAACCGACATATAACGACCCGGCTTGAGAACCCGGAACGCTTCGGCAAACGCGCCGCGCAGGAGTTCTTCATAGCGTTCGGCCGCACCGTTCTTGCGCTTACCTGTCGTATGCACGACAGCTTCGCTTTCGTTGTCGGTTGTATGGCCGAGCCATGCTTCATGAAAGAGACTCATGTCGCTGTAGAAAATATTGCTGCCGAACGGCGGGTCTGTGAATACATAATCAATGGATGCAGCTTTGATGTGGGAAAGCCGGTCTGCCGATGCCAGCTTGTATAAGACGTCCCGGGTCTTTACTTGGTACAGGAGCGAATCTCCGCGCCCCCCAAACAGTTCTTTATCAGCACGAAGGGCCGCTTCGACTTTGCGGCAAAACAAGTCGAACACATTCCATTCGTAATAAACGGGGGCGATGTAGTAGGTCTGGTTCTGGGCATTGAGAGGACGCTTGGCACTCCACTGGTAGCGCCGCGAAGCCCGTGGCAGGATTGCGGTGAACACAAAGCGCAGTTTTCGACGTATTTCCGCATCCTTCCAAGCATTGATCGCACGCCATAGCTCAAGCAGCGCAATCGCGTTCCGCGGCGAAAAAAATCTGGCGGTTTCCGTGAGGCCCGCCTTGCCGAGACCGGAGCGGCTATACATCTCGCGGTGCTCTTCGATGGGGAGTGTGGGCACCTCCTTCTGACGGGGATCAGCCGCAGCTGCCGCGATCATCTTCCGGTCGAAGTCCGAGACAGCTTGTGAGGCGAGCCTGCCGTTCTCCCCAGTCACAACGACCTCAACCGGCACGTCTTCGCCGCGGGGCCAAGTCCGGCGCGCAAACGGCTCCCCGCACGACGGGCACTGCCTCGGCGGCGCGCCGCGTGCTGAGAGATGCTCGTAATAGACGATTTTGTTCGTGCAGGCCGGGCAGATATAGGTGAAGGACCAGACCGTCCGGGTCAGCTCCACAATGGCGCCGTCGGAGGCGCGGCGCGTGTTGTACAGGTCGCCGAGAGCGATGCGCGCCGCCTCCATCACCGAATCGGCCGCTTGGCGGAATGCGGATGGCGAGACTTCCGCCAAGTATCCCAGCGCGATATGCTGCCCCAGCACTGATATATCGCTCAAGACGGCTTTACGCCCGGCCATTAGGGCCGCGAGCCCGGTCATGCCCGAGCCGGCGAAGAAATCGAGGACAGTTTCTCCGGGGGCGGAGAATGTCTCGATGAAGGGCCGTATGGCGGCCACCGGAACCTTCGTGAGGTAAGCGTGACAGTTGTAGATGGCGTCCGTGCGCGGCGCCGTGATGGTTTCGGGCAACGAATTAAGATCCGGCAATGAACCCGGCCTCCTGCAATTTTCGGCCCCAGATGTGAGACCCCAAGTCTGTAGACTTATTGTTAGCATATTCCTAGCCTACCTGCAACCCTGTGGAGGCCCCGAACGTGAAGAAAATCAGGCCGAAAGCGATACTCGCCGCAAATCTCCGTCGCATCAGAGTTGCGACGGGACTTTCCCAGGAAGCTCTAGCGGACAGGGCCTCCCTTCACAGAACTTATATAAGTTCTATCGAACGTGGGCAACGCAACGTCTCTCTTGAGAACATATTCCTTCTTGCCGAAGCCTTGGGCGTAGATCCGGGTGACCTGCTGAGGCCGCCTGAAAACAAGGGCGCCGGTTGATGGGGTTCAAGGTCGACGCCAGTTTCCTGCGGTTCTTGACTATGGGCGCACTCGGCGTACGCCGTGTCGCCGTGGAGTTGAAAGACCGCGGATTCGAGCCGATAGAGCTCGAACGGTACTGCACCTCGAACAAGATATGGACGACAAAGGTCAAGAGGCTGCGCCTGCCGGACCTGCTTTGTATACGAACGGGCCTTCGGATCGAAGTGCGCGCCAAGAGCGATCTCAAGATCAGGATGAGCGATGCGCCGAACAATCCGGATCGGGCGTGGGATGCGGGCCTGCGTAACGAAGATCTGGTGGCGCTGATTGCCTGTACGGACGGTTCCGACGGCCCCGAGCCGGCGAACCGCGCAGTGTACTTTTCGGTGCGGGCGCTGCGCGAGTCGGCGAGGCTGTCCAGATTGGGACCGCCGAAGTCGGCTTCGGAGGGTGCCGAACGCGACCGCACATGGCCTGCAATAGTGCCGGGCCGGCCCGGCAGAGTGCTCTTTGTCGATCAGGACAGGCTCGTCGTGATGATGGAGAGAGGCAGCAAGCCACCCCGCAAACAGACATACAAGCTGGGGGATAAACACGCGTACGTGGCGCAGGGTGACCGGTTTGCAGCGAACGTGACCATACTCGCCGGCGTGCCCGAATCGCTGGCTGATGTGAACCGGCATTTGAATAATCGGTACAACCCGCTCGCCGATATCTCCTCTGAAAGCGCCATTGATCGGTATGCCGCCGTCAAGGCGCTGCGCTTCCGCGCCAACCTGCGCGAGGAGGGCATCCGGATCCTCGAAAACGTTTTAGACACCGAACGGGAAATCCGCGTAGCGCTCGAAGCTGCCGGCAGCGCTGCAGCACTGGGCTCAAATAAGGGCGAAGACCGAATCGCTGCAGTGTTGTGGGACAATGGCAACGTTGTCGAGATGAGCATGGAAGCGATTCTGATCCTGACGGAGTTAAGAACCGTCTTCGCGCGAGAACAGCTTCAGCGTGCTGCGGGCGATGCCCGGTTCCTCCATGATGAACGACGGCAGGCCGCCATCTGGGGGCTCGGCAAGGCCGGCCTGAAGTCGTACGGAGATCTCGTGCGCTTCATTGGCGATGAAGACGAGGATGCAGCCTTCCATGCCATCGCCGGGTTCGGGCCAGATACGCCGAGATCTGTTATCGAACAACTTGTCGGCGTCCTTGCGACCGGCGATCCGCGCGCGGCGCCAGCCGCGTCCGAAGCCTTACGGGTGATCGGCAGTCCCGCCGTGCTTGAGTCTCTGGTCGCCGCGGCAAACGCGGGCGGACAGTGTGTGGACTGGGTGCTCGCCACAATAGGCCGCCTGTCCCCCGAAATGGTGCGGGCGCACTTGCAGTACACAGCGTTGTTTGATCGGCTCAAACCGATGCTGCTCGTCGCGCGGGGCGCCAATTGGCTTGCCACTGAGGAAGCTGCTACAGACTTGGCCTTCCTACTAAAGCAGAAACTATGAGCGAACCACATGAAGCGACGACAACCGTGGTTCGCAGCACGGATCGTGGCCGCGTATCCTCTCAACCCTTTCTCGACCCGCCCGATCCATCCTGCGGACGGTGGAACAGGCGTCGGCCGAACTTGGGGCGCGGCCCGGATTCCTACAAAGACCAGTATGACGGCCACCAGTGAAGAAAGCATGAAAACAGCGACGGCGATCCGGGGGTGCGGAAGCCGGGGGCGGGCGCCTGGTCATCCGCGATTTCGCAGCATCGCGGATCGGGTGCAGAGATCGGACACGAGATTCCGGGGGATCCGGTGCGACCGGTGGCCGACGGAGGCGGGCGGAGGCTCGAAAGCTCGGGCACTCCGTGCCCCGAGCGAACCCGGAGGACATGGAGCCGTCCCTTACGCGATCCGCTCCGCTGTAGGACATCGCCGAGCGGCGATTGCCCCGCTCACGCAATTTCCCGCTTCGCCTCGGCGGCCTCGCCGGCGGCGGGCGGGAAGATGCGGGAAAGATAGCGGCCGGTGTGGCTTCGGGGATGGGCGGCGATCGTCTCGGGCGGACCCTCGGCGATGATGCGGCCGCCGCCGGAGCCGCCCTCGGGACCGAGATCGAGGATCCAGTCCGCCGTCTTCACCACCTCCAGATTGTGCTCGATCACCACCACCGTGTTCCCCTGATCCACGAGCGCGTGCAGCACCTCGAGGAGCTTGCGCACATCCTCGAAATGGAGGCCGGTGGTCGGCTCGTCGAGAATGTAGAGGGTGCGGCCGGTGGCCCGGCGCGAGAGTTCCTTGGCGAGCTTGACCCGCTGCGCCTCGCCGCCCGAAAGGGTGGTCGCCGGCTGGCCCAGCTCGATATAGCCGAGCCCCACCTTCTCCAGGGTTTCGAGCTTGTGGCGGACGGCCGGCACGCCGGAGAAGAATTCCACCCCCTCCTCCACCGTCATCTTCAGCACATCGGCGATCGACTTGCCGCGATATGTGACTTCCAGGGTCTCGCGGTTGAAGCGGGCGCCGTGGCAGACGTCGCAGGTGACGTAGACATCGGGCAGGAAGTGCATCTCGATCTTGATCACCCCGTCGCCCTGGCAGGCCTCGCAGCGCCCGCCCTTGACGTTGAAGGAGAAACGGCCGGGCCGGTAGCCGCGGGCGCGGGCCTCGGGCAGGCCTGCGAACCATTCGCGGATGGGGCCGAAAGCGCCGGTATAGGTGGCCGGGTTGGAGCGCGGCGTGCGGCCGATCGGCGACTGGTCGATATCCACCACCTTGTCGATCCGTTCCATGCCCTCGACGGCCTCGTGAGGGCCCACCGGCAGGCGCGAACCGTGGAGATGGCGGGCGAGGGCGGGATAGAGGGTATCGACGACGAGCGAGCTCTTGCCGGAGCCGGAAACGCCGGTGACGCAGACGAAGCAGCCGAGAGGAAAGGCGGCGTCGATGCCGGCCAGATTGTTGGCCCGACAGCCGCGGAGTTTCAGCCAGCGCCCGCGTTTCGGGCGCCGCCGCGTCTCCGGCACCGGGATCTGCCGGCGGCCCGAAAGATAGCGGCCGGTGAGGCTGGCCGGGTGGCGGGCGATCTCTTCGGGCCGGCCCTCGGCCACCACACGGCCGCCATGGACGCCGGCGCCGGGCCCCATGTCGATCACGTGATCGGCGGCGCGGATGGCATCCTCGTCATGCTCGACGACGATCACCGTGTTGCCCAGATCGCGGAGATGGCCGAGGGTCGCGAGAAGCCGGTCGTTGTCCCGCTGATGCAGGCCGATCGAGGGTTCGTCGAGCACGTAAAGGACCCCGGTGAGGCCGGAGCCGATCTGGGATGCGAGGCGGATGCGCTGGCTTTCGCCGCCCGAAAGCGAGGCCGAATCGCGCGAAAGCGTCAGATAGGAGAGCCCGACATCGACCAGAAAGCCGAGCCGTTCGCGGATCTCCTTCAGCACCCGGGCGGCGATCTCGTTCTGCTTGGCGGAAAGCCTCGCGGGCAGCCCCTCGAACCAGTCGCGGGCGGCGTCGATGGCCATCTCCGTGACCTCGCCGATGTGCAGCCCGTCGATCTTCACACACAGCGCCTCGGGCTTGAGGCGGTAGCCGCCGCAGGCGGCGCAGACGGTCTGCGACATGTAGCGGGCCAGTTCCTCGCGCATCCAAGCGCTTTCGGTCTCCCGCCAGCGCCGCTGCATGTTCACCGCCACCCCCTCGAAGGGCTTGAAGGTCTCGAACCTGCGGGATCCGTCGCGGAATTCCATGCGCACCGGCTCCTCGCCCGAGCCGTAGAGAACGACCGCGCGCACCTTCTCCGGCAGCTCGCGCCAGGGTGTGTGCGGATCGACCTCGAAATGGCGGCAGATGGAGAGCAGCGCCTGGGGATAGTACTGCATGGTGGCGCTGGCCCAGGGCTCGACCGCCCCATCGGCGATGGATCTGTCGGGATCGGGGACGATCAGCTCGGGGTCCATCACCATCTTCCGGCCCAGCCCGTCGCATTCCGGGCAGGCACCGTAGGGCGAATTGAAGGAGAACAGGCGCGGTTCGATCTCCGGCAGGGTGAAGCCGGAGAGCGGGCAGGCGAATTTCGCCGACATCACCAGCCGCTCGCCGCTGTCGGCATCCTCCGCCACCACCAGCCCGTCGGCCAGATCGAGGGCGATCTCGATCGAATCGGCGAGGCGCCGGGCGATATCGGGGCCGGTGATCAGCCGATCCACCACCACCTCGATCTCGTGCTTCCGTTTCTTGTCGAGAGCCGGCACTTCGTCGATCTCGTGGAGGACACCATCGACCTTCACCCGCTGGAAGCCGCGCCGCTGGAGATCCCGGAATTCCTTGCGGTATTCGCCCTTGCGGCCACGGACGACGGGAGCGAGGAGATAGAGCCGCCGCCCTTCGGGCAGGGAGAGGATGCGGTCGACCATCTGCGACACGGTCTGGGCCTCGATCGGCAATCCGGTGGCCGGCGAATGGGGGACGCCGATACGCGCCCAGAGAAGCCGCATGTAGTCGTAGACCTCGGTCACCGTGCCGACCGTGGAGCGGGGGTTTTTCGAGGTGGTCTTCTGCTCGATGGAAATGGCCGGCGAGAGCCCCGCGATCTCGTCCACATCGGGCTTCTGCATGAGCTCGAGGAACTGGCGGGCGTAGGCGGAGAGACTCTCCACGTAGCGCCGCTGGCCCTCGGCGTAGACGGTGTCGAAGGCCAGCGAGCTCTTGCCCGAGCCCGAGAGTCCGGTGATCACCACCAGCCGGTGGCGCGGAATGTCCACATCGACGGACTTGAGATTGTGTTCGCGCGCTCCGCGCACGCGGATGAAGGAATCCATACGCGACCTGTTCGATGCCTGGAACCCGGCCTCTCGGCCGGACGGGAAACCTGCCGTCCGGTCTTCAAGATGCGCGTCGTCGTCGCCGCCGGCAAGGTCCGGCGGAGGGTGGCCCGTCATCCGAGATCGGCCCCCACCGCCTCCTCCAGCCGGGCGAACCCGTCGCCCGCCAGCAACGCCTCCAGCTCCTCCAGAATGGTCCTGATCACCCGCGGTCCACGGTAGACGAGGGCGGTGAAGAGCTGCAGGACCGAGGCGCCGGCGCGGATCTTGGCGTAGGCATCCCGCCCGTCGAAGATGCCGCCGCAGCCCACCAGACAGAGCCGGCCCCGGGCCAGTCGCGCGGTCCGCCGCAGCAGCTCCGTGGAAAGAGCGAAGAGCGGGCGGCCGCTCAGCCCGCCCGGCTCGCGGGAAAGCGGCGAGCGCAACCCCTCCGGCCGCGAGATGGTGGTGTTGCCGACGATCAGCCCGGTGACGCCGCAGGCGACGGCGGTCTCGACCAGGGCTTCCAGCTCCGTCTGCCCGAGATCGGGAGCGATCTTGACGAACAGCGGCCGGCTCGCGCCGAGCCCCGCCTGCGCTTCCGCCAGCGCCCCGAGAATCGGGCGCAGCCGGGAGGCGGTCTGGAGATCGCGCAATCCCGGGGTGTTGGGCGAGGAGACATTGAGGGCCACATAGTCGGCGAGCGGCGCCAGGCGCTCGTAGACCCGGCGATAGTCGGCCGCCGGATCGCGGCTGTCGCGGTTGATGCCGATATTGACACCCACCACCCCGCGGCGACGGCGCCGCGCGAGCCCCGCCGCCACCCTCTCCATGCCGGCATTGTTGAAGCCCATCCGGTTCACGATCGCCTCGTCCTCCGGCAGGCGGAACAGCCGCGGAGGGCGGTTGCCCCGCTGCGGGCGCGGCGTGACGGTGCCGATTTCGACGAAGGAAAAACCGAGCCGCAGCAGCCCGTCCACCGCCTCGCCGTTCTTGTCGAAGCCGGCGGCCAGGCCCAGCGGATGGGGCAGATCGAGGGGACCGAGGCGGGCCCGCAGACGCTCGGAGCGCGGCAGATGCAGGGCGGGGGCCAGTCTCACCCCCCGGACGGCGAGGCGGTGCGCCGTCTCCGGCGGCAGCCGACGGAGAAGACCGAGCCAGCCCGTCACCGCCGGGGCCGGCGGCGGCGGGCCCGGCCGGTCGCCGACCCCGGGAAGACGGGGTCAGAAGGGATCGAGACCGCCATAGGCGACGAAGCCGGGATTGCGGAAGGAGGGCTTGCCGTAGACCAGCGGTCCGCCCTCGACGGTGACCACCCGGCCGCCGGCGATCGCCAGCACCGCATGACCGGCGGCGGTATCCCATTCCATGGTCGGGCCGAAGCGGGGATAGACGTCGGCCCGTCCCTCGGCGATCACGCAGAACTTGAGGGAGCTGCCGGCGGCGACCGTTTCGGCGATGCGGTGCCGCCGCAGCCAGGCGTCGGTCTCGGCGTCGCGATGGGAGCGGCTGGCCACCGCCACCAGACGGGCGGGATCCGCCGGGCGCACCTCGATCGGCCGCTCGCCCCCGCGGTCCCGGCGGAAGGCGCCCCGCCCCGCGGCGGCGTACCAGCTCGTCTCCAGAGCCGGCGCCCGGACGATGCCGAGGATCGGCCGTCCTTCTTCCACGAGCCCGATGTTGACCGTGAACTCGCCGTTCCCGGACAAGAATTCCTTGGTCCCGTCGAGGGGATCCACCAGCCAGAAGGGGCCGCCGCCGATTTCCGGAATGCGCCCGGCGGCCACCGCTTCCTCGGCGATCACCGGCACCTCCGGAGTGAGACGCCGGAGCTCCTCGAGAATGATCGCCTCGGCCGCCTCGTCGGCGGCGGTGACCGGCGAACTGTCGGCCTTGTAACGGGTTTCGGTTTCTCCCCCGTAGAAGCGGAGGGTGGCGGCCGCGGCCCTTTCGGCGATCGCCAGCAGGGCGGCCAGCAGCGGAGCCGGCGGATGATCGGCGAGAACGGACATGAGCGGGGCATCCGATGATCGATGGCGCGCCGGTTGTAGGCCAGCGACCCTCCTCCCGCAACGGTCGGACGGAGGATCGCGGAAGTTGCGTTAATCCGCCGTTAACTCTCCGGGCCTATCTTCCGGCCCGTCGGGCGCGGGCGCGTGCCGCACCCGGAATCCCCGTCCCGCGAGGGGCGAAAGCGACGGAGGTGGACCGGGCGGTGCAGGAGGCAGGGATCGGACAGGAGACCGGGAGCCGTGCCGCCACGCGCCCTCCCTTCAGCCTGTATCCGCCGCGCGGGCGCAAGGGACTCGATCCCACGGTACTGGCGAGTTTCGCGAGCCGCCTCGCGGCCTTCCGCAAGGCGGTGCTCTCGCAGCCCCAGCCGCGCCTCTACAGCGCCCTTCAGATCCTCGATTTCGGCCAGATCCATCTCCGTTTCGGCCGTCGCTGGGAAGATCTGCGGGAAAAGATCTTCCTGATCATCGAGCATGCCCTCGACCGGGCGATCGGTCCCGACGATCTCTATCTCGTCGTCGACGAGGAACACGCCTACCTGCTGCTCACCGGCCGGCGCCGGGCGGAGGCGGAAGCGCGGGCGCGGCTGGTGGCGGCGGAGATCACCCAGCGCCTCTGCGGTCTGGTGCCCGGCGGGGTGGCCATGCGGGTCCAGACCCTGCCGTTCGATTACGACACCGGGCTCAGGGAGGTGGTGAGCCCGCGTCAGCTCCACGAGCGCATCGCCGCCTTCAATCGCCAGCTCGAAGACCGCGAGCGCCGCGCCTTCCGTGACAATGTCATGCATTTCCGGGCCCGCTACCGCCCCCTCGTCCATCTCCGCAAATCGCTGGTCTCCGCTTACCGGGTGGAAGCCCTGCTGCGCCGCCCGGAGGAGCCGGATGCCCCCGCGGAAACGGTCTGCGAGGAGCGGATCAACGGCGTGTTCGACGCCGAGCTCGACGGCTGGATGCTGCGCCGGGCCGGTGAGGCGCTGCGCGCGCTCCGCGGTCGCCTGCGCGCCTTTCTGGTCCTCCCCGTTCATTACGAGACCCTGGCCGCGCGACGTCTGCGCGACTCCTATCTGCAGCACTGCCGGGCACTGCCCTCCCACGCCGCCCGGCATCTGGTGTTCGAACTCCTGGATCTGCCGCCGGGCATGCCCCAGGCCAGTCTCCAGGAACTGGTCTCCTATCTCCGTCCTTTCGCCTTCACCCTCGCCGCCAGGATCGAGCCCGAACTGCTCACCACCGAACATCTCGAAGGCTGCGACATCCGCTTTCTCACGGCGAGCTGGTACGGCGAGCGACTGGCCGAGGATTTCGGCGAACGCGAGCGTGTCGAGCTCTGGGACCGGGCCGACATCGCCCGCTTCGTGGTTCTCGGACGCGAAGCCCGCATGCGCACGGCGATGCTGGAGATCGAGGAGGCGGGCAGCCTGCAGGCGGTGGCGGCGGCGGGTATCGACTACGGCGGCGGCCCGCTGATCGCGCCGCCGCTGGCCGAACCGCGGGCCCGTCACGCCGGCGGCGACTGAACCGCACGCCCCTCACGCGGCCGGCCGGCGGGGCTCTCCACCGCCGACGAAACTCTCAGCCGGCGGGCGGATCCCACTGATAGAGCCAGGTCTCGCTCAGCGCCTGCGGGCCGAGACGCAGATAGAGGCGGAGATCGACGGGCCGTACCTCGCGCCAGCGATAGTCGAACACCACCCGCCAGATCCCCGCCTCGGGCACGACGAAAGCCGCGGGTGCCCCGGGACGCCGGGTCCCCGCCGCCTCCCTGTCGACGATCTCCCCGTGGGAGGCACCGACCACCGGCACCACCGGGGCGTCCTCGGCGAGGAGCGACAGCGGTCCGCCGGCGAAATCGACCACGAACTTGGCGGTTCGCGGCGGCCGGGGCCGACCGACCACCCCGCCCTTGCCGATCCGGGTCGCCCGCACGGTGGCGAGATCGGCCCGGGGCGCCGGATCGGCACCCCAGACGAGCCGGTAGCGCAGACGCGCCTCCTCGCCCGGCGACAGCGGTCGCTCGGGATTCCAGAAGGCGACGATGTTGTCGAAGGTCTCGTCGGGCGTCGGGATCTCCACCAGCATCACGGCCCCGGGTCCCCAGCCCTCCCGGGGCTCCACCCAGGCCCCGGGACGCAGATGGTAGCGGGCACCGGTATCCTGGTAGCTCGCGAAACGCTGGTCGCGCTGCAGCAGGCCGAAACCGCGCGGGTTTTCGTCGAGGAAGCTGCTGACCCGGAGACGCGCGGGGTTCACGAGCGGTCGCCAGATGCGCTCGCCGTTGCCGGTCCAGATCGCGAGACCGTCCGAATCGTGGATCTCCGGCCGCCAATCGTCGCACACCCGGCGATCGTTCTCCCCGCATTGGTACATGCTGGTGAGCGGGGCGATGCCGAGCCGCTCGACGGGCCGTCGCGGGTAGAGCCACGCCTCCACCTCCATCACGGTGCGGCCGCCGGGAGCGATCAGGAAGCGGTAGGCACCGGTGATGCTGGGGCTTTCCAGAAGAGCCCAGACGGTGACGGTGGTCGCGTCGGGCCGCGGCCGCAGCAGCCAGAAACGGGTGAAATCGGGGAATTCCTCGGGCCGCGGCAGCCCGGTGTCGATGGCGAGGCCGCGGGCGGAAAGCCCGTACTGGTTGCGGCCGTCGACGGCGCGGAAGTAGGAGGCCCCCTGGAAGACCGCCACGTCGAAGCGGAAGTCGGTGTGGAAATGGAGCCGGAAACCGGCGAAGCCGAGATCGTCCGGCAGGGGCGGATCGAAGCGGTTGCCCCCGTAGTCGAACATCGCCGGATCGTAGGCGAGCTCCCGGGCACGCCCGTCCGCCACCTCGAAGATCCGCACCTTCCGACGGAAGAAGAGGCCGAGATGGAAGAACTGGGCCCGGAAGGCCAGCGGCCGATCGTGCCAGAGGGCACGGTCGGGGCGGAAGGCGATCCGCCGGTAGCGATCGTAGTCGAGATCGCGGAGCTGCGGCGGCAGCTCGTCACGGAACGGGCGCGGCGGCGCCGCGGCGATCCCACGGGCGAGCCTGCGCAGGGCGGCGAAGTCGAAGGGCTCCGCCGGTCCGGTCACCGGCGGTTCGGCGGCCGCGGCGAAACGGGCGAGCGCCGGCAGCAGCGAGAACCCCGCCAGCCAGCCGGCTCCGACCAGCATATCCCTTCTGCTTCCCGCCACCGACACCTCCCCTCCGCGATCTCCCGGGGCGGGGCTGGAAATTGGTGCGGCCTAACGGAAATGCAACGCCTTGGCCTGGAGGACCTGCGGCAGGGCGCGGACCGCCTCGAGCAGCGCCTCGGGAATCGGCTGGTCGACCTCGACCAGGGCCACCGCGTCACCGCCGGGCTTTTCGCGACCGAGATGGAAGGTGGCGATGTTGAGGCCGGCATCGCCGAGCAGGGTGCCCAGGGCGCCGATCAGGCCGGGCCGGTCACGGTTGCGGACGTAGAGCATGTGGGGACCGAGCCGGGCCTCCATCGGCACGCCCCGGATCGACACCACCCGCGGCTCCGATCCCTGGAAGAGGGTACCGCTCACCTCGCGCAGCCCCCGTTCGGTGCAGACCTCCACCGTCATCAGCGTCCGGTAGCCTTCGATGCTCTCCTTTTCGACGGTGGTCACCTCGATGTTGCGGGCCCGGGCCACCGCCGGCGCGCTGACCATGTTGACCGTCTCCAGTACCGGCCGCAGCAGGCCCTGGAGGGCGATCTGCACCAGCGGACGGGTGTTGAGGGCCGCCACCTCTCCGCCGAAGGTGATCGTCACCGATTGCAATCCCGTCTCGGTGAGCTGGCCGGCGAAGGAGCCGAGCTGTTCGGCGAGCTTCATGTAGGGGGTCAGGCGGGGCGCTTCCTCGGGGCTCACCGCCGGCATGTTGAGGGCATTGACGATCGCGCCGTAGAGCAGATAGTCGCTCATCTGTTCGGCGATCTGGATCGCCACCTTCTCCTGCGCCTCCGTGGTCGAGGCCCCGAGATGCGGGGTCACCACCACCTCCTCCATCTCGAACAGCGGCGATTCCCGGGCCGGCTCGGTGGCGAACACGTCGAGGGCGGCACCGGCGACATGCCCGGCACGGATGAGATCGGCGAGCGCCGCCTCGTCGATCAACCCGCCGCGGGCGCAGTTGACGATGCGCACCCCGGGCCGGGTCCCGAGCAACGCTTCGCGGGAGAGGATGTTGCGGGTCTGGTCGGTGAGCGGCGTGTGCAGGGAAATGAAATCGGCCCGTTCGAGGAGCGTCTCGAACGACACCCGCTCCACCCCGAGCGCGCGCGCCCGCTCCTCGGACAGGAAGGGATCGTACACCAGCACCCGCATCTTCAGGGCTTGCGCCCGCTCGGCGACGATCGAACCGATGTTGCCGCAGCCGATCACGCCGAGGGTCTTGCCGGTGAGCTCGACCCCCATGAAGCGCGATTTCTCCCATCTGCCGGCCCGGGTGGAACGGTCGGCCGCCGGGATCTGACGGGCGAGCGCGAACATCATGGCGATGGCGTGCTCGGCGGTGGTCACCGCGTTGCCGAACGGGGTGTTCATGACCACCACCCCACAACGGGTGGCCGCCTCGACGTCGATGTTGTCGACGCCGATGCCGGCCCGCCCCACCACCTTGAGACGCGGCGCCCCGGCTTCCAGCACGGCAGCCGTGACCCGGGTCGCGGAACGGACGGCGATGCCGTCGTATTCACCGATCACGGCCGCCAGCTCCGGCTCCGCGAGACCGGTGCGCAGTTCGGGGAGGATGCCCCGTTCCTCGAAGATGCGGACCGCTACCGGGCTCAGCTTGTCGGCGATCAGAACCTTTGGCATGAAGACGATCCCGTCGGTGGAAAGAGAAAGGGACGGGCGCTCAGAGCGCCGCCCGGACCTCGGCGAAGGCCCAGTCCAGCCAGGGAAGCAGGGCCTCGATGTCGGCCCTTTCCACGGTGGCACCACCCCAGATCCGCAATCCCGGCGGTGCATCGCGATAGGCGCCGATGTCGTGAGCCACCTGTTCGGCCTCCAGCCTCGCCAGCATGGCCTTCACGAAGCCCTTCCGCTCCTCTTCCGGCAGTGCCGCCACCGCCGGATCGGTGATCCGCAGGCAGATCGCGGTAGGCGAACGGATCTCCGGCCGACGCGCGAGGAAATCCACCCAGCCGGTCTCCGCCACCCACGCCTCCACGACCGCCAGATTGGCGCGCACCCGTGCCTCCAGTCCGCTCCGACCGCCCACCGTCTCGGCCCAGCCCAGCGCGTCCAGCGCGTCCTCGACGGCCAGCATGGACGGCGTATTGATGGTCTCGCCGCGGAAAATCCCTTCCGCCAGACGGCCGTTCTTCGTCAGACGGAAGATCTTGGGCAGCGGCCAGGGCGGGGTGTGGTTCTCAAGCCTCTCCACCGCCCGCGGTCCGAGGGCCAGCATCCCGTGCTGGGCCTCGCCGCCGAGCACCTTCTGCCAGGACCAGGTGACCACATCGAGCCGCTCCCAGGGCAGCTCCACGGCGAACACCGCCGAGGTCGCATCGCAGAGGACCAGCCCTTCACGGTCGGCGGCGATCCAGTCGCCGTCCGGAACCCGCACGCCCGAAGTCGTGCCGTTCCAGGTGAAGACCAGATCGCGACCGGGATCGACGGCGTCGAGATCGGGCAGCTCGCCGTAGGGCGCCTCCAGAGCCCGGACATCGGGCAGGCGGAGCTGCCCTTCGATATCGGTCAGCCAGCCCTTGCCGAAGGCGTCGAAGACCAGCACGTCGACCCCCCGCGGCCCCAGGAGCGACCACATCGCCGCCTCGAAGGCCCCGGTATCGGACCCGGGCATGATGCCCAGCCGGAATTCCTCGGGAATGCCCAGGAGCCGGCGGCTCCGGTCGATCACCTCGGCGAGCCGGGCTTTGGCGGGCGCGGCGCGATGCGAGCGGCCGACGAGCGCGCCCTCGAGCACCGCGGGCGACCAGCCCGGCCGCTTGGCCGTCGGGCCGGAGCTGAAACAGGGGTTGGCGGGCCGGGTCCGGGGTTCGATCATCGCGGGTCCTGACGCGGAGCGGAAACTTCGTGCCGCAAATTAGAGGCAGCCTTGCTGCATTGCAACACGGCGGGCCGGGAACCCGGGTGTTCAGGCGAGGCGGGCACGAACCGTCGCGAAATCGGGGAAGCCCGAGAGCGGGCCGATGGCGGCGAGGGTCGGGGTGGCGCCGAGCAGCCCGTGCGCGAGCCGGCGGAGGTCGTCCCGGGTCACCGCCTCGATGCGCGCGACGATCTCGGGCACCGGCAGCCGACGGCCGAAGAACAGGAGCTGGCGTGCCAGATCCTCGGCCACCGCACCGCAACTCTCGAGACTCATCAGCAGGCTCGCTTCGAGCTGCTTCTTCGCCCGGGCGAGCTCCTCCGCGGTCGGCCCTTCCGCGAAACGGCGGAGCTCGTCGCAGAGGGTGAACAGGAGTTCCGCCGATTGTTCCGGCTCGGTGCTCGAATAGACCCCGAACAGCCCGGCGTCGGAAAAGCAGGAAGCGAAGCCGAACACCGAATAGGCGAGACCCCGCCTTTCCCGCACCTCCTGGAAGAGACGCGAGGCCATGCCGCCACCGAGGATGTTGGACAGCAGATGGAGCGCGAAATAGTCGGGATCGCCGTAGGCCGGCGCCGGAAATCCCAGAACCAGATGGACCTGGTCGAACTCCCGCTCCACCAGCCGGGCACCTCCCCGATAGCGGGCCGGCGGCGAGCTCGGCCGACCGTCCGGCGCCAGCCCGCCGAAGAGGCTTTCCGCCAGCGCCTCGACCTCCTCGTGCTCGACCTTGCCGGCGGCGGCGACGATGGTCCGGGGCATGACGTACCGCTCGCGCAGAAAGCGGCACAGCGCCTCGCGCGACATGGCGGCTACGCTGTCGCGGTTGCCGAGCACGGGGCGGCCCAGCGGCTGATCGGGAAAGGCCTGCTCCTGGAAGAGATCGAAGACCAGATCGTCGGGCGCGTCGTTGACCTCGGCGATCTCCTGCAGCACCACCTGCCGCTCGCGGGCGAGCTCCTCCTCGTCGAGCCGCGAATGCTGGAGGATGTCGGCGAGGAGGTCGAGGGCCAGCGGCAGATCCTCGGCCAGCAGCCGTGCGTAGTAGGCCGTGTATTCGCGCGAGGTGTGGGCGTCGAGGCTACCGCCGACGCTTTCGATCTCCTCGGCGATGCGCCGCGCGTCCCGCCTTTCGGTGCCCTTGAAGGCCATGTGCTCGAGCAGGTGGGCAGCGCCGGCGGCGTCCTCCGACTCGTGCCGGGTACCGGCACCGATCCACACCCCGACCGCCACCGTCTCGACGTGCGGCAGGGTCGCGGTCGCCACCCGCAGGCCGCCGGGAAGCGTGGTGAGACGATGGAGCAGCCCCCTCATCGACGGCCGAGACGTTCGCGGATGAACCCCTGTATCGCCGCCGGATCGGCGTCGAGGACGGCGAACCGCTCCTGCCGCCGCATCAGATCGCCGAGCCGCGGCGGCAGGGCCTCCTGTCGCCCCGTGGCCTCGGCGACCGTCTCCGGGAATTTCGCGGGATGGGCGGTGGCGAGACAGACGAGCGGTCCCTCGCCCGGGCGGCGCAGCCGGCGGCCGACATGGACCCCGACCGCCGTATGCGGATCCACGACCCGGCCGCTCTCGACCCAGACCGCACGGATGGCGGCGCGGGTTTCCTCTTCGGTGGCCCGACCGGCGAGGAACAGCTCCGCCAGCGCGGCGAGCTCCGCCGAATCGACGGTGAGCATGCCGCTCCGGGCGAATTCCTCGAGCTTGGTGCGCACCCGCGCGCCGTCGCCCCCCTCGAGCGCGAACAGGAGACGCTCGAAATTGCTCGCGACCTGGATGTCCATGCTCGGCGTCACCGTCGGCACCACCTCGCCGGCCCGGTACACGCCGGTCGCGAAGAAGCGGGCGAGGATGTCGTTGCGGTTGGTGGCGACCACCAGACGCCGGATCGGCAGGCCGATCCGATGGGCCACGTAGCCGGCGTAGACGTCGCCGAAATTGCCGGTGGGTACGGCGAAGACGGGTGGCCGCTCGAGACCGCCGAGCCGCAGGGCGGCGAAGACGTAGTAGACGGTCTGGGCGAGAATGCGCGCCCAGTTGATGGAGTTGATGGCCGCCAGATCGAATTCGCGGCGGAACGCGGTGTCGGCGAACATCGCCTTCACCAGCGCCTGACAGTCGTCGAAGGTGCCGCGGACGGCGATGTTGAAGACGTTGCCGGCCTCGACCGTGGTCATCTGGCGGCGCTGCACGGCCGACACCCGCTCGTGGGGGTGGAGGACGACGATCGCCATGTTGGCGCGTCCGGCGACGGCGTGGATGGCGGCCGAACCGGTGTCGCCGGAGGTGGCGCCGACGATGGTGATGCGACGGCCGCGACGGGCCAGCACCCGCTCGAACATGAGCCCCAGGAGCTGGAGCGCGAAATCCTTGAAGGCCAGGGTGGGGCCGTGGAACAGTTCCAGCAGCCAGTCGTCGGCGGCGATCTGGACCAGCGGGGCGGTCGCCGCATGATCGAAACCGGCGTAGGCGGTCTCGCACAGCTCGCCCAGTTCCGCGGCCTCGAAACAGTCCTCGACGAAGGGCAGGAGAATGCGGCACGCCGTTTCCGCATAGGAGAGCCCCTGCATCGCCGCCAGCGCTTCACGGGAAAACCGGGGCCAGCTTTCCGGGAGGAACAATCCGCCGTCTTCGGCGAGGCCGGCTAGCAGCACCTCCTCGAAACTGCGCCGACCGGCACCACCGCGGGTGCTCACATGCGCGATCATGCCTCCGCCGTCTCCACCGACACTCCGTAGCGTTCGGCCAGATGGGCGAAGAAGGCGGCGCAGGAAAGAGGCGCTCCGGTCGCCTCGACGACGAGCTCGGCGAATTCGGGCTGCGATCCGCGACCGTGGACCCGCTGCCGCAACCAGGCGAGGAGCTCGCCGAAGCGGCCGGCGGCGATGGATTCCGGGAGCTCGGGAAGGGCGCTCCGGAGGGCGCGGAAAAGCTGGGCGGCGAGCAGCGCGCCCACCGTGTAGCACGGAAAGTAGCCGAAGAGACCCACCGGCCAGTGAATGTCCTGGAGCACGCCCCGACGATCGTCCGGCGGCATCACGCCGAGGAGCTCGCGCATCCCCGCGTTCCAGGCTTCCGGCAGCTCCGCCGGTTCCAGCTCCGCCTCGATCAGCGCCCGTTCGAGCCGCCAGCGCAGGATCACGTGGAGCGGATAGGTGAGTTCGTCGGCATCGACCCGGATGAAACCGCGCTCGACACGATTGTAGAGCCGCACGAGATTGTCCGGATCGAAGGCCGGATCGCCGCCGAAGGCCCGCTCCAGCTCGCCGGCGAGAAAGCCCAGGAAGGGCCGGGAGCGGCAGAGCTGCATTTCGATCAGCAGGGACTGGCTCTCGTGGACCGCCATGCCGCGCGCCGCCCCCACCGGCTGGTCGAGCCGATCCCGCGGCAACCCGGCCTCGTAAAGCGCATGGCCGGTCTCGTGCAGGACCGCCATCAGACCGGTCATGGCGTCGGTCTCGTCGTAACGGGTGGTGATCCGGATGTCGGTGGGCGTGCCGCCGCAGAAGGGATGGGTGCTCTCGTCCAGCCGACCGTGGGCGAAATCGAAGCCCAGCCGGCGCATCAGCCGCTCCGCGAGCGCCCTCTGCGCCGCCTTCGGGAACGGCCCCTGGGGTCGCAAGGGCGCCTTCTGGCGGGCCAGAACCGTATCGACGAGATCCGGCAGATGCCGGGCCAGGGGCGCGAACAGACGGGTGAGATCGGCATCCGCGAGACCCGGCTGGTAGGTGCCGAGCAGCGCGTCGTAAGGGGCGAGGCCGAGGGCGGCACCGAGCTGGCGGGCGCGTTCCCGTTCGAGCGCCACCACCTGTTCGAGATGCGGCCGCAGCATGGCGAAATCGCTGCGCTCGCGGGCCTCGCGCCAGACCAGCTCGGCCCGGGTGGTGGCTTCGGCCGCGGCTTCGACCAGGGCCGGATCGACCGCCATCGCGAGCACCCGCAGCCGGCGCATCTCCCGCAGGTTGGCCCGCCCCAGGGGATCCTCGACGATGGCGGCCGCCGCCTCCAGCAGTTCTTCGAGCTCGGGCGCCGTCAGGATGTCGTGGGCGAGTCGCCGCAGGGTGGCGATCTGCTGGCCTCGCGCGGCGCCGCCGCCCGGCGGCATCCACACCGCCTGATCCCAGGTGAGAACGGCGAGCGCGCCCTCGATCGCGTGCAGGCGGCGGAACCGGGCTTCGAGGACGCCCAGCGGATCGTTCATGCCGGCCTCGCGTCCACCGTCTCCCCGGAGACCGGCCAGGCCTTCCAGAGGATCATGGTGACGTGCATGAAGACCAGAATGGCGATCGCCTGATGGGTGACCGCCGCCCAGAGTGGCCACAGGGTGGCGATGCCGTGGGCGCCCAGCAACGCCGCCAGCAGCACCAGCAGCAGCGCCCCCGTGCCGAGGCCGCGATACACCCCGCCGAGCCGGCGGCCGCGCAGCCAGACGAGGACGATGGCGAGGACCGCGAGCGCCGCCAGAACCCGGTGGATCCAGTTCACGAGAACCAGAGGGTCGGAGAGGTCCGGCACCACCGCCCCGTCGCACAGCGGCCAGGTGGCACAGGCGAGCGCCGCTCCCATCTTGGCCATCATCGCTGCCGAAACGATGGCCGCGAAGGTCACGAGCCAGGTGATCAGGACGATCCCGCGGAAGCCGGAATCGACCGGAGGCGCCGGATCGCCGGCACGGGCGGCGAGGAACAGGGTCATGCTCAGCACCAGGAGCGCGGTGCCGAGATGGAGAGCCACCGACCAGGGGCTGTTCTGGTCGAGTACGGTGACCCCGCCGAGGCCGGCCTGGACCAGCAGCAGCAGGACCAGCAGCAGGGCTCCGCCGGCGAGGCCGGGCCGCTCCCGGCGATGGCGGAAGGCGAGCCAGGCGAGGACCAGCACCAGGGGCCCGAGGAAGACGCCGGCGATCAGCCGGTGGACCCATTCGAGCATGACCTGGTAGTAGAAATAGCCGGCATCCTCCGGGATGTTGTCGGGAAGGGGCAGCCAGTAGCCGTAGCAGGTCGGCCAGTCCGGACAGGAGAGCCCGGAATTGGTCACCCGCACGGCGGCACCCAGAACGATCAGGACGAATGTCAGCAGAGCCGCCAGACCGGCGGTCGATTTGAGAGCACGCACCTCGCTATCCTTCGCTCGCGGACCGATCGCGGCGCTCGGCGCCGCGCCGGAAGCCGAAGACCACATAGATCACCAGCAGCGAAGCCGCCAGCCCGAACCAGGTGACGGCGTAGCCGAGATGCCGGTTGGGCAGGTCGGCCCGCACCGGCAGGGGTGTGGCCAGGACCTCGGGCGGTTCCGCCGTTTCCGCGTGCAGGAGGAAGGGGGCGACCGGCGCCCCCGCGAGACCGGTGATGGCCCGGCGGTCGAACCAGTAGAAGCGCCGGTCGGCGGGATCGTTGTCGGGTACGAAGAGCCGCTGACGTTCCTCGCCGATGTAGACCAGCACGCCTTCCACCACCGCCCTCGCGGGCCGGGCGAGGGCCGCCGGCTCGTCCGGTGGAAGCTCCTTTTCCGGCAGCCATCCCCGCTCCACCAGGAGCACGCTCCCGTCGGCGAGCCGCATGGGCGTGATCAGGGAGGCGCCCAGACGTCCGCCCAGGTTGAGCGCCCCGTAGGCGAAATTGCCGGCGGCGAGGAGCTCGCCGGCGAGGCGCACCCGGCGATAGGCGAACGCCCGCCCGTCCGCCGGCAGCTTTTCGAGTTCCACCGCCGGGGCCGCGAGACCGGCTTCGATGCGGGCGATGAGATCTTCCTTCCAGGCGAGACGCTGGAGCTGCCAGAGACCGAGCGCGATCAGCACCGCCAAGGCGAAGGCCGTGGCCAGGCTGGCGGCGATGCCCGGGCGGAACCGCCGCCGTTCAGCCGGCATGGTCGAAATCGCGCGCCCGGTGCTTGAACTGGAGGCCGATCATCGCCGCCTTGAAGGGCCGCATCAGGGCGAGACAGCCGAGGAAGGCGAGCGGCAGCCAGACGAGGAGATGCAGCCGGACCGGCCAGCCGACCCGGACCTCGACGATCAGGGCCGCGCCGACGACGAGAAACCCGACCAGGAGGATGATGAAGGCCACCGGCCCGTCGCCGCTGTCCTCGCCGGAAAGCGCGAGACCGCAGGCGGCGCACCGGGGCGCCACGGCGAGGAAGCCGCGGAACAGCCGACCCTCTCCGCAGCGCGGACAGCGGCCGGCCAGAGCCGCGGCGACCGGCGAGACGGTCCTCGTCACCCCTATTGAACCGGGGTGACGGTGAACTCCAGACTGCCGCCCCACCAGTAGACGAAGGTGAAGAGGAACAGCCAGACGGCGTCGACGAAATGCCAGTACCAGGCCGCCGCCTCGAAACCCACGTGCCGCTGGGGGGTGAAATCGTTCTTCCAGGCGCGGACCGTGCAGACGATCAGGAACATCGTGCCGATCAGCACGTGCAGCCCGTGGAAACCGGTGGCCAGATAGAAGGCCGAGCCGAAGATCCCGTCCTGGAGGGTGAAGCCCTCGTGGACGATGGCGATGTAGTATTCGTAAACTTGGAAGAAGGTGAAGGTGATACCCAGCACCACCGTCAGCAGCAGCGCTTTGAACGCGGTCTGGTTGTCGTTCTGCTTGATGGCGTGATGCGCCCAGGTGACGGTCGCCCCGGAGGTCAAGAGGATGAGGGTGTTGAGGAAGGGGATCTCCCAGGTGGGGATGGGCTCCACACCCTCCGGCGGCCAGGAGACGGCGACGGTCTCCGGCGGCACCAGCGCGCCCCAGAAGAAGGCCCAGAAGAAGGCGGCGAAGAACAGCACCTCGGAGGTGATGAAGAGGGCCATCCCGAGACGGAGCCCGCGCGCTACCACCTCGGTGTGGTGACCTTCGCGGGCCTCCTGGATGACATCGCGCCACCAGCCCCACATGGTGATCAAGATGCCGAGGAAACCGAGCAGCGTGATCCACTTGCCACCGGCGATCTCGTGCATCCACATTACCGCCCCGCCGGTCAGCAGAAGGGCGGCGAAGCTCCCGACGATCGGCCAGGGGCTGGGCTCGACGAGATGGTAGGGATGGTCGTGGTGATGCCCGGCGACCGCCGTATCCGCTCCTGACGCCATGTCCTTCGCTCCTTCCCCGCCTCGCTTCGCTCAGGAATCGCCCACCCTCGCTCCGGCCGCTTCGGCGGCCAGGGCGGCGGTGGCTTCCTCGTTCAGGAAAAAGGTGTAGGAGAGGGTGATCTGGCGCACCTCGTCGGTGGTCGGATCCTCGAGCATCTCGGGATCGACGAAGAACGAGACGGGCATCTCCACCCGCTCCCCGGGCGCCAGCTTCTGCTCGTTGAAGCAGAAGCACTGCACCTTGTAGAAATACCCGCCGATCTTGAACGGCGTCACATTGTAGGTCGCCTGACCGACGACCGTCCGATCGCCGACATTGACCGCTTCGAAGACGGCCAGGGCGGGTTCGCCGACCCGCACCGTGATGCGCTCCTGCAGCGGCCGGAAGCGCCAGGGCAGGCGCCTGTCCACATCGGCGTTGAAGGTCACCTCGACCAGCACCTCGCGCGTGTCTTCGGGCGGGGCCTCGGCGATGTCGGGGGTGCCGCCGTAACCGGTGATCTGACAGAACAGACGATAGAGCGGCACCGATGCCGCGGTCAGTCCGATCATCCCGATGATCACCGCCACCAGCGCGAAGGCCGTCCGCCGAACCCCTTTTCCCGCCATCAGCCGCCTCCGAGCCGGACCAGGGTCACGAAGTAGAACAGCACGGCGAGCGCCAGCAGCAGACCGCCCAGCAGCAGATTCTTGGTCCGCTGCCGACGCCGGAACTCGCGATCGTCGAGCGGCACGCGGTCAGATCCCGAAGGCGCGGAGGACAGCATAATCGACCACCAGCCCGAGAAAGATCAGGAACAGATAGAGGATCGAGACGCGGAAACAGCGCACCGCGAGACGGTCGCTGTCGGTGCGCAGCAGCCGCCAGGCCGTGAAGGTGAACATTCCCCCCGCCGCCAGGGCGATGGAGGCGTAAAGCCAGCCGGCACCCCCGATCGCCGCCGGCAGCAGCGCGACCAGCGAGACCGCCACAGCATAGACGAAGATGTGGCGGAGGGTGGTGGGCCGCCCCGCCACCACCGGCAGCATCGGCACCCCGACCCGCCGGTAGTCGTCGTTGCGATAGAGGGCCAGCGACCAGAAATGCGGCGGCGTCCACAGAAAGACGATCAGGAACAGCAACAGCGGCAGGAGTGCGAGCTCGCCGGTGACCGCGGCCCAGCCGATCACCGGCGGCAGCGCCCCGGCGACACCGCCGACGACGATGTTCTGCGGCGTGCGGCGCTTGAGCAGCAGCGTGTAGACGCCGACGTAGAAGAGCATGGTGAAGGCGAGGAGGCCGGCGGCCAGCCAGTTGAGCGCCAGCCCCATCAGCATCACCGCGATCAGACCGAGGGCGATGCCGGTACCGAGGGCCTCCGCCGGGGCGATCCTGCCGGTCGCCGTGGGACGGCCGCGGGTGCGGTGCATCCGCCGGTCGATATCGGCGTCGTAGGCGTTGTTGATGGCGGCACAGGCGCCGGCGCCGAGCGCGATCGCCAATACCGCGACGAAGGCCAGCAACGGGTGGACGCCGCCCGGTGCCAGATAGAGGCCGACCGCCCCCGTGAAGACCACGAGCTGCATGACGTTCGGCTTGAGGAGACGCCAGTAGTCGAGCGGCGTGGCCACCGGTGCGGTGGCCACCTGCTCGATCGCGCCAGCATTCTCGCGGACGGCCCGACTCCCCCCCGTCGCCATGATCTCAGCGCACCTCCGGCAGTTTCTCGAAGGTGTGGAAGGGCGGCGGCGAGCTCACCGTCCACTCAAGGGTCGTGGCCCCTTCGCCCCAGGGGTTGTCGGGACATTTTTCGCCGGAGCGGAACGTCTTCCAGGCGATGTAGATGAAGAACAGGGCACTGATCGCGCCGAGGAAGGCCCCGATCGAGGAGATCATGTTCCATCCCCAGAAGGCGTCCGGATAGTCCGGGATGCGCCGCGGCATGCCGGCGAGACCGGCGAAATGCATGGGGAAGAAGGTGAGATTGACGGCGATGAAGGTGAGCCAGAAGTGGATCTTGCCCAGCCTTTCGTCGTACTGCCGCCCGCTCATCTTGCCGATCCAGTAGTAATAGCCGGCGAAGATGCCGAACAGCGCCCCCATCGACAGGGTGTAGTGGAAGTGCGCCACCACGTAGTAGGTGTCGTGGACCACCGAATCCATCCCGGCGTTGGCCAGCACCACACCGGTCACACCACCGATGGTGAACAGGATGATCATGCCGATGGCGAACAGCATCGGCGTCGTCAGGCGGATGGAGCCGCCCCACATGGTGGCGATCCAGCTGAAGATCTTGATCCCGGTGGGGACGGCGATGACCATGGTGGCGGCGGTGAAATAGGCCTTCACATCGACGTTCATGCCCACCGTGTACATGTGGTGGGCCCAGACGATGAAGCCGATGAAGCCGATCGCCACCATCGCGTAAGCCATGCCGAGATAGCCGAAGACCGGCTTCTTGGAGAAGGTGGAGATGACGTGGCTGATGATCCCGAAGGCGGGCAGGATCATGATGTAGACTTCGGGATGGCCGAAGAACCAGAAGAGATGCTGGAACAGCACCGGATCACCGCCACCCGCCGGATCGAAGAAGGAGGTCCCGAAGTTGCGGTCGGTCAGCAGCATGGTGATCGCGCCCGCCAGCACCGGCACCGCGAGCAGCAGGAGGAAGGCGGTCACCAGCATCGACCAGACGAACAGCGGCATCTTGTGCAGCGTCATGCCCGGCGCGCGCATGTTGAAGATGGTGGTGATGAAATTGATGGCGCCGAGCAGCGAGCTCGCCCCCGCCAGATGCAGGCTGAAGATGGCGAGGTCCACGGCGGGACCCGGATGGCCGATGGCGGCCGACAGCGGCGGATAGATGGTCCAGCCGGTGCCCGGGCCCTCGCCGACGAAGGCCGCGGCCACGAGCAGGAAGAGGGACGGCACCAGCAGCCAGAAGCTGATGTTGTTCAGGCGCGGGAAGGCCATGTCCGGCGCCCCGATCATCAGCGGCACCATCCAGTTGCCGAAGCCGCCGATCAGCGCCGGCATGACGAAGAAGAAGACCATGATCAGGCCGTGGGCGGTCACCAGCACGTTGAACATCTGGGGATCGCCGAAGATCTGCATCCCCGGCGCCGCGAGTTCGGCCCGGAACAGGACCGACATCGCCAGCCCGACCATGGCGCCGACGAAGGCCAGCACCAGATACATGGTGCCGATGTCCTTGTGATTGGTCGAGAACGCCCAGCGCTTCCAGCCGCGCGGGACATCGTGTTCGTGGCCGTGTGCCGCTTCCTGTGCCATCGCTCTTCTTTCCCTGCCCGGATGTCTCTACTGCGCGATCTCGTCGAGTTCGGCGAGATCCACGGGGCCGTCGGCCCTCGCGAATTCCTCGCGCGCCTTCTCGATCCACGCGGCGAACTCCTCCTTGGTCACCACCCGGACCGCGATCGGCATGAAGCCGTGCAGACGGCCGCAGAGTTCGGAACACTGGCCGTAGAACACGCCGGTTTCGGTGGCCTCGAACCAGGCCTCGTTGAGGCGCCCGGGAACGGCGTCGATCTTGATGCCGAAGGCCGGCACCGCCCAGGAATGGATGACGTCGGAGGCGGTCACCTGGAGGCGGATCTTGGTGTCGACCGGCACCACCACTTCGTTGTCGGTGGCGAGCAGCCGCGGCTCGCCTTCGGCGAGCTCCTCGTCCGCCTTCATGAAGGCGTCGAAGGTGAAGTTGCCCTGATCGGGATATTCGTAGGTCCAGTACCACTGGTTGCCGATCGCCTTGATCCGGAACTCGGTCTCCGGAACCACGTCCATGTAGTAGAGGAGCTTGAAGGAAGGGACCGCGATGATGACCAGGATGAGCACCGGCACTGCGGTCCAAATCACCTCCAGCAGGGTGTGGTGCGAGCGGCGCGAGGCGACCGGATTGCGCTCTTCGCGGAAGCGGTAGAGGGCGTAGCCGATGAGAGCGAAGACGAAGAGCGAGATGAGGGTGATGATGATCAGCAGCAGGTTGTGGAAGTCGACCACCATCTCCATGATCGGGGTCACCGCATCCTGCAGGTTCATCTGCCAGGGCAGCGGCTGACCACCGTGCTCCTCCGCCCGTGCCGCACCGGCGAAGCTCACCGGGAATCCCGCGAGGGTCGCCCATTTCCATCGCTTCATCGACCGATCCCCTCCAGCGTGCTCACCAGATCCGCGCGCGGATGCCACCCGTCGGCGCGAGCGGCCCGTTCGATCCCGCCTTGATTTGAATCAAGTGATACCGGCCTCTCGGACGCCGCACTTGGTGACAGATTGTCGCAGAATAGGCCTGTGCGCCTATCGCGGCATCGATGCTCCTAGGCGCCGATCCGCCGCCGCAGGGTCCGCAGACCCAGCCACACCGCCCCCACCGCCAGCGGGACGAGCGCCGCCACCAGCGGCGCCTGGGCCTTGGCGGCGAACCCGAACCAGGGCGCCACCCCCTTGATCACATAGGCCGCGAGCCCCACCAGATAGTAGCTCAGCACCACCACCGAGAGACCCTCGACCGTCTGCTGGAGGCGGAGCTGGAGGGCGGCCCGGCGCTCCATCGATTCCAGCAATGCCCGGTTCTGTTCCTGCAATTCGAGATCGACCCGGGTGCGCACCAGATCGGCCGCCCGTGAAATCCGCCGACTGAGCCCTTCGAGCCGTTCGGCGGCGGAGTTGCAGGTGCGCATGGCCGGCTCGAAGCGGCGGGCGAGGAACTGGCCGAGCGGCTGGAACGGCTCGAACCGTTCCTCCCGGAGCTCCCGCAGACGGTCGCGCACGAGCTGATGGTAGGCCCGGGTGCCGCCGAAGCGGAAGGCGGTTTCGGCGACCTGCCGTTCGACGTCGGCGGCGAGTTCGAACAGTTCGTCGAGGAGCGCCCGTTCGTCGGCCAGTTCCCGGGCCTCGCCGATCCGCCCCGTCAGCGCCGCGAGGCGGCTTTCGGCACCGGTCAGACGCGGCGCCACCCGCCGCGCGAGAGGCAGGCCGAGGAGCGCCATCATGCGGTAGGTGTCGATCTCGACGAGACGTTGCACCAACCGCCCCGCACGGGCCGGATCGAGACCCCCGAGATCGGTGATGTGGAAACGGCCGAAACCGTCGCCGTGCGGTCGCCAGTCGGTGCAGACCACGGCGGCGTTGCCCATCACCCGGCTGGCCCGGACCCGATGTCCCTCGAAGAGGGAGTCGACGCGGGTCGGATCGGGTGCTTCGCCGCGCTCCAGCACCAGATGCGAGGCCGCCACCACGGTGCCCGGCAGGGCCGCGAGCCAATCCTCCGGCACCAGCGCGATCGCCGTGTCGCGGAACGGTCGAAGCCCCCCGCCCGGACGCAGGAAGGTCAGGGTGACGAACTCCAGATGGCGTTCGAAGCGGAGCTCGAAACGGCCGAGATCGACGGCGTGGAAATGCTCCCGATAGGGCGGCGAAGCCCCGTAGCGACGGCACAGCGCCGCCACCTGGTCGAGGACCCGGGCGGCCTCCTCCTGGCCGGTCAGGACCGCGGTGTGGGAGATGGCGACCGGGGCCGAAACGGCGGCCGCCGGGCGGCTGTGCAGCTCTTCCACCAGCCGCTCGAAATCGGGATGGAAGGCGAGCCCGTAGGCCTGCCGCGGCGCCGCCGTTCCGCTCATCCGCCCGCTCCCCGGACCGCGCCCCAGCAGGCGAGCATGTAGAGCGCCGCCGTCTCGCTGCGGAGGATGCGGGGGCCGAGGCTCACCGGCCGCACCGTCGTACGGGCCCGCAGCATCGCCCTTTCGGCGGGCGTGAAGCCGCCCTCCGGCCCGACCAGGAACACCGGCTCCGGCCCCTCCCCGTCGAGCGCCTTCAGCAGGGGACGACCGTCGCCGGCCTCGTCGGCGAACAGGAGCGCCGCCGGCGCCTCCTCGACCAGGGCCCGGGCGAGCGGGCGGGTCGGGGCGAATTCGGGGACCGTCAGGCGACCGCATTGCTCCGCCGCCTCGACGGCGATGGCCCGCAGCCGCTCCGGCCGCTGCAACCGGGCCACGGTGCGTTCGGTGATCACCGGACGGAACCCGCCGACGCCGAGTTCCACCGCCTTTTCCACCAGCCATTCGAGGCGGGTCCGTCGGGGCGGTGCGAACCAGAGGGAAGGACCCGGCTCGGCGCAGGGGGGGCGCAACCGGTCTTCCACGGCGAGGCGCACGCCGCGCCGGTCGAGCGCGACCACCCGCGCCCGCCATTCCCCGTCCTCGGCGTTGAACAGCGCCACCGCATCGCCGGCCGCGAGCCGCAGCACGCGGGAGAGGTAATGGGAGCGGGCGGCATCGAGCGATACCGTGACTGCCGCCCGCAAGGGCGGATCCTCCAGATGCAGCCTCGGAACGACGGCCATTCCTCGCCTTTACCCCGATTCGGGCCGACGGTAGAAGACCGGCCATGAGTCGACAAGTCGGCGACGGAGCGGTCCTCGATCGGCAGCGCGGCTGGGTCGATCGGCTGCCACCGCGGTTGCGTGATCTCGCCGTTCTCGCCCGCTGGGACCGGCCGATCGGGAGCTGGCTGCTGCTGCTGCCCTGCTGGTGGGGGCTGGCCCTGGCGCCCGCCGCCCCTTCCCCCTGGCTGTACCTGCTGTTCGCGGTCGGCGCCGTGGCCATGCGCGGGGCCGGCTGCACCGTCAACGACCTCGCCGATCGCGAATTCGATCGCCGGGTGGAGCGGACCCGCAACCGGCCGCTGGCCGCGGGACGGATCGGCACCGCGGGCGCGGTGGCGTTCTTCGCCGTCCAGTCGGCGGTGGGGCTCGCCGTCCTCGCCGCGCTGCCCCGCGTCGCGGCCCTGGTGGCCCTGGCGAGCGTGCCTCTCGTCCTCCTCTATCCGTTCGCCAAGAGAGTCACCTGGTGGCCCCAGGCCGTACTCGGCATCACCTTCAACTGGGGGGCGCTCGTGGCTTACGCGGCGGCGACCGGCGGGATCGACGCCGCCGCGCTCCTCCTCTACGCCGCCGGGGTCTTCTGGACCCTCGGCTACGACACCGTCTACGCCCATCAGGACAAGGCGGACGACATCCGCGTCGGGGTGCGCTCGACGGCGCTCAGACTGGGAGCGGCGAGCCGCATCTGGATCGGCGGCTTCTACGGGGTCATGCTGCTGCTGTTGGCGGCGTCCGGCCGGGCCGCGGGCCTCGGCTGGCCCTTCTACCCGTTGCTGGCTCTCCCCGGGCTGATGCTGGCCTGGCAGGTGGCGCGGGTCGATCTCGACGACCGGATCTCCTGTCTGCGCCATTTCCGCTTCCATCGCGAGATCGGCCTCGCGGTCCTGGTCGCGCTCTGGGCCGGTCGTCTGTTCACGGCATCGTGAGGCGGCACGACTGGACGGGCGGATCACGGATTTCAGCTCTTCGACGGGGACGGTCGCACACCCGACCCTGACCGTCGCCCGGAGAACCGAACAACAGCCAGGGAGATCCGCCCATGCGCAAGATCCTCGTGACCGGTGCCGTCGCCGCCGTGCTTTCCTTCGCCTCGCCCGATCTGGCGTTGGCCTTCGAATGTCCCGGCCATTTCGAGAAGGCGAGGCAGGAAATCGCACGGGTCAGCCAAGCGCTCGAGGCCGCCGGCGACGAGATGCCGGCCGCCGATCGCGCCCTCGTCCACGCACTGCTCGACGACGCCAAGATGCTGCTGTCCGGCGGCGAGCACAATCACGCCAAGCCGCAGGGCAAGTACGATCACGCCCGGGCGATCGCCAAGGCGAACAGCGCCCAAGCTTACGCGCGGGCGGCCGGGATGCTTCTCGAGCGGACCAGCGGCTGAAGGCACCGGAGTTTCGCGATTCGAGGGGACGGCCGCTCGCCGTCCCCTTCCCGTCGCCCCCCGAATCCGACTAGAAGAGGCGCGTGAACGGTGGCTTCTCGGGGGAGGCGGTGTGAAACTTTCCTGCTTTTCGGTCGTCGATCACTATTCCGGCGACCGCCATCCGGGTCACGATCGGAGCATCGCCGATCAGTACCGCGAGCTGCTCGAGGACTGCGTCCTCGCCGAACGTCTCGGCTACGAGATCTTCTTCGTTGCCGAACATCACTTCGACGATTACGGGGTGATTCCCAATCCCGCCGTATGGCTGGCCGCCGCCGCCGCCCGCACGAGCCGCATCCGCCTCGCACCGGCGATCGCCGTCCTGCCCTTCCGCGATCCCCGGATTCTCGCCGAGGACTACGCCATCCTCGACCAGCTCTCCGCCGGCCGGCTGGTGTTGGGCGTCGGTTCCGGCTACCTCCGCCACGAGTTCGAGGGTTTCAACATCGACGGCCGCAGCAAGCGTGCCCGGTTCGACGAGAGTCTCGAAATCCTGCGCCGGCTGTGGCGCGGCGAACGGGTGCGGCACGCGGGGCTGCATTACGCCCTCGACGGGGTGGCCATCAACGTCCGACCCTACGGCGGCCGCGAACCGGAAATCTACATCGCCGCCCTGCGGGAGGAAGCCGCCCGGTACATCGGCCGTGCCGGCGAAAATCTGATGACCGTGCCCTATGCCACCGTCGACCGGTTCGAGGAGATCGGCCGGGTGATCGACGCCTACCGGCGGGGTGCCGCCGAGGCCGGACACCGGCCGCGCAGTCTCGTCGCCCTCCACACCTACGTCGCCGAGAGCGACGCCCGGGCCCGGGCCGAGGCCGAAGCCGCGTTCGATCTCTACGTCGCCACCCGCAAATACGCGAAAAGCCAGACCTACGGGGACATTCTCGCGAGCGGCCTGTCGCTCTTCGGCTCGGCCGAGACGGTGATCGACAAGCTCGTGGCCCTGCACGCGATGGGCGTCGATCACGTGATGGCCCTCTACACCTTCGGCGATCTGCCGCCCGAACGGGGTCGGGATTCGCTGCGGCGGCTCGCGGAAGAGGTGCTCCCCGCAGTCCGCGCCCGGATCGGCGAGGCCGCCCGCGGATGAGCGCCAGCCGCCGATGAGCACGCGTCACGATCTCCCCGCGGCCACCGACGACGAGGGCGGATCTCTGGTGCTCGATCGCGAGACCCTGGAAGCCGGCGGGCTGCAACGGCGTCTGCGGGCGGTGGCGGCGGGAATGGCGCTGTGGAGCGAGGAGCGGATCCGCCGTTCGCTCGACGAGACCCTGGCGGCCCGCCCCGAGCCCGGCGGCGATCTCTGGCTGTTCGCCTACGGCTCGCTGATCTGGAACCCGATCGTCCGCTTCACCGAGCGACGCCTGGCCCTCGTCCGGGGCTATCACCGCCGCTTCTGTCTGCGGACGGTGCTGGGGCGCGGCTGCCCGGAACGTCCCGGGCTGATGCTCGCTCTCGACCAGGGCGGAAGCTGTCGCGGGATCGCCTACCGCCTGCCGGCGGCGCTGGCCCGCGAGGAGCTGCTGCTGGTCTGGAGGCGGGAGATGGTGGCCGGCGCCTACCGGCCGCGCTGGCTGCGGGCGCGAAGCGGGGAAGGGCCGCTGACGGTCCTCGCTTTCACCATCGAGCGCCGCCACGAGCGCTACTGTCCGCGGCTCACCGAGGAGGAGCGGATCGCCATGCTGGCGACCGCGCGCGGCCCGCTCGGCCGGGCCGCCGACTATCTGTTCGACACCGCCCGCCATCTCGCCGAGCTCGGCATTCCCGACCGCCATCTCGACCGGCTCTGCGAAGCGGTGCGGGCCTACCAGCGGCAGATCGGGGGCGCACCGTCCGCCGATCGACGATGACCGGTCCCGGCCAGTCCGGGGCGGGCGGGTTCGGCGCCAGCGGTGCGAAGCGGTCGGCCGGGCGGAGAATGCCGCAATCCCAGCGATAGCCCGGCGCGATGCCGGTCATGCTGCCGCCCCGCTGGAAACGACACGCACAGCGCTTGCCGGCCATCGCCGCGACCCGTCCCGCATGGGCGGCATCGCAGACCGGCGGCCCGGCGGTCGCCGGCAGCCAGGAACCGGCGACGGCGAGAAGGGTGAAAAGGGGGAGAATACGGGGGTAGGGCACGGGATGAACCTCCTCGCGCCTCCCTTACCGCCTCCCCCGGGGGAGGTGGAGATCCATCTCCGTTCGCACATACTCAGCTATTGTCGCCGGACGCGCCTTCCCGCTCCTTCTCCTCGCTCTTCTCGGCCGCCCGCCTGATCGCCGCTCCCAGCCGCTCGAGCGCCCGACCGAGACTGCGCAGCGCTTCCTCGCCGACTTCCACCCCGGCGCGCATGCCGCTCTGCAGCTTCTCGCGCACCACCTCGGCCTCGGCCCGCAGATCCTTCAGCGTGGTATCGTCGAGCCGATCGGCCAGCTTTTCGATCCGCTCCTTGAGCTCCTGCAGCCGGACACGGCTCTTCTCGAGGATCTCGCGTTGCACGCTCATGCCTTTCCCTCCGTCGCTGTCGCTCCCCACTTCACGTCGGGATCGCCGGGCTCCGTTCAAGGTCCCTCGCCGCTGCGCCGATCCGCCACAGTTCTTGGAGTTGGTCCAATTCGATATATGCCATCGATGACACCGTCGCTCGGTGCCTCCCGATCGACGGCCGGGATGTCTTGCAGGCAGGAGCGAGATGGGCGAGGCGGTTGCCACGGAAGAGGTGCTCTCGCGCAAGGAGCAGAAGGAATCCCCGCTCTACGAGGGCCGCGTCAAGGTCTATCCGAAGGCGGTGCGGGGCCGCTTTCGGACCATCAAATGGGCGACGCTGATCGTCCTTCTCGGGATCTATTACATCCTGCCCTGGATCCGCTGGGATCGTGGCCCGGATGCGCCCGGCCAGGCGGTGCTGGCCGATTTCGTCACCCGTCGCATCTACTTCTTCGGGATCGAGATCTGGCCGCAGGAGATCTACTTCCTCACCGGTCTCCTGGTGCTCGCGGCCTTCGCCCTGTTCCTCGCCACCGCCCTCTTCGGCCGCGTCTGGTGCGGCTTCACCTGTCCGCAGACGGTATGGACCGACCTCTTCATGTGGGTCGAGCGGCTGGTGGAAGGGGATCGGGGCCAGCGCATCCGTCTCGACAAGGCCCCCTGGACGGGCAGCAAGATCGGCAAGAAGGCGGTCAAGCACCTCCTGTGGCTGGCGATCGCCGCCGCCACCGGCGGCGCCTGGATCATGTATTTCAACGACGCGCCGACGGTGACGCTGGCGCTCCTCACCGGTGAGGCCAGCGTCACCCAGTACTTCTTCTTCGGTCTCTTCACGAGTACGACCTACCTCCTCGGCGGGATCGCCCGCGAGCAGGTCTGCATCTACATGTGTCCCTGGCCGCGGATCCAGGGCGCCCTGATCGATCAGGACACGCTGGCGGTCACCTACGAGCGCTGGCGGGGTGAGCCCCGCATGCCCTTCCGCAAGGGGCAGGACTGGAGCCGGCGGGGCGACTGCATCGACTGCCGGCAATGCGTCGTCGTCTGTCCGATGGGCATCGACATCCGCGACGGCTTCCAGCTCGAATGCATCGGCTGCGCCCTGTGCATCGACGCCTGCAACAATGTGATGGAGAAGATCGGCCGGCCGCCCCATCTCATCACTTACGACAGCGAACGCAACCTCGAGCTCCGCGAACAGGGCCTGCCGCCCCGGTTCCATCTCGTCCGTCCCCGGACGATCCTCTACGGCTCCGTGCTCTTGCTGGTGGGGGCGGTGATCCTGGCCGCGCTGCTGCTGCGTTCGGACGCCGAGATCAGCGTCCTCCACGATCGCAACCCGCTGTTCGTGACCCTCTCGGACGGCAGTGTGCGCAACGGCTATACGGTCAAGATCATCAACAAGGAACGCGAGCCGCGGCGGTTCGAAGTGACCGTGCAGGGACTCGAGGAGGCCGTCCTGACGATGATCGGGACCCGCAAACTGTCGGGTCGCAGCATCACCGTCGAGGCGCCACCCGACGGGGTCGGCGAGCATCGGATTTTCGTCACCGTGCCGCGCGACGCGGCGACCGAGCCGGGGATGGACATCGTCTTCGTCATCACCGATCTCGAGAGCGGGGAAACGCGCCGCGCGGAGAGCGTGTTCCGAGGACCGGAGAGATGAAGCGGCGAGGTACGAAAAGCCGGCTGCCCGGACACTGGATCCCCTGGGCCTTCGGCGGCTTCTTCCTGGTGGTGCTGATCGCCAACGCGACCATGATCTACATCGGCATGACCACCTGGACGGGGCTCGTGTCGAAGAACTATTACGAGGAGGGGCGCAACTACAACCGCAACATCGCCGCCGCCGAAGCCCAGGCGGCACTCGGCTGGCGGCTCGACATCGAAGCGCGGCTCGTCGAGGGCTTCGAGGGTGAACTCACCGTCGCGCTCCGCGATCGCGCCGGGACCCCGATCACCGATGCCACCGTCACCGCCGATTTCGTGCGGCCCACCTCCGAGGGCAACGATTTCTCGATCCCGCTCGCCGCCCTGGGCGACGGGACCTACCGGGCGACCTTCACCCTGCCCCTGACCGGGCTCTGGGACATCCACATCGACGTCATCCGCGGCGCCGACCGCTTCGTGCAGACGCGGCGGGTGACCCTGCGCTGATGACCTCGACCGAAGCCGCCCGCGACGGCAGCCCGGAGGCGGAACCGCCCGCCCCGGACGTGCTGCCCTTCGTCCGCGAGGACGGGGAGAGCGGCGGTCGCCTTCTCCATCTGATGGTCGAGGGGGTGCATTGCGGCGGCTGCGTGGCCCGCATCGAACGGCGCCTCGCCCGCGAGCCCGAGGTCGAGACGGCACGGGTCAATCTGACGACCCGACGGCTGGTGCTGCGCTGGCGCGGCCCCGCCGAACGCGGCAACGCCCTGGCGGCCGCCGTCCGCGAGCTGGGTTACCGGGTCGTGCCCTACGATCCCGAGCGGCTGAAGAGCCAGGACGACCGGCAGGAGAAGGAGCTGCTGCGGGCGATGGCGGTCGCCGGCTTCGCCGCCGGCAACGTGATGCTGCTGGCGGTTTCGGTCTGGGCCGGCCATTTCAAGGGCATGGGCGAGGCCACCCGCGCCTTCTTCCACTGGTTCGAGGCGCTGGTCGCCATGCCGGCGATCGCCTACGCCGGCCGCCCCTTCTTCCGCTCGGCGCTGGCGGCGCTCCGGGCCGGTCACACCAACATGGACGTGCCCATCTCGCTGGCGGTGCTGATCGCCCCGGCGGTGAGCCTGTTCGAGACGATACGGGGCGGGCCGCACGTCTATTTCGACAGCGCCATCACCCTCCTCTTCTTCCTCCTGATCGGCCGCTACCTGGACAGCCGGGCGCGGGGTTCCGCCCGCTCCGCCGCCGAACGGCTGCTGGCTCTCGCCGCCGGCGCGGTGACCCTGATCCGTCCCGACGGCACCACCCGGAGCGCCCGCCCCGAGGAGCTGGAAGCGGGCCAGGAGATCCTGGTCGCGAGCGGCGAACGGATCGCCGTCGACGGGGTGGTGAGCCACGGCAGGAGCGAGGTGGACACGAGCCCGATCACCGGCGAAACCGTGCCCCAGCCGGTCGGCGAGGGGGATCGCGTGTTCGCCGGCACCCTCAATCTCGCGGCACCCCTCCGGATACGCGTGCGGGCGGTGGGCGAAGGGACCCTGCTCGCCGAGATCGTCCGCCTGATGGAGCTCGCCGAGCAGAAGCGAGGCCGCTACGTCGCCCTCGCCGATCGTGTCGCCCGGCTCTACGCCCCCTTCGTCCACAGTCTCGCCGCCCTGTCCTTCCTCGGCTGGTGGCTCCTGGGTGGTGTGGACTGGCAGGCGGCCCTGATGATCGCCACCGCGGTCCTCATCATCACCTGTCCCTGCGCCCTCGGTCTCGCCGTTCCGGCGGTGCAGGTGATCGCCTCGGGCCGGCTGATGAAGCGCGGCACCCTGCTCAAGAGCGCCACCGCCCTCGAGCGGGTGGCGGAGGTGGACACCGTGGTGTTCGACAAGACCGGCACTCTCACCGAAGGGCTGCCGGTGCCGGTGCTCGAGGGCCTCGATCGGGAGGATCTGGCGGCGGCGGCCTCCCTCGCCAAGGTCTCGCGCCATCCCCTCGCCCGGGCGCTGGCGGCGGCGGTGCCCGAGGCCCGGGCGGCGCAGGGTGTCGAGGAGGTACCCGGCTGTGGTCTGCGGCTCCGGGGCGAGGACGGCGAATGGCGGCTGGGCCGCTGCGGCTGGGCCGCGGACGGCGACGGCGGTGAACCCGAGGGGCCGGAACTGTGGTTCGCGAGGCCCGGCCGCGAGGCGCTGCGCATTCCCTTCCACGACCGGCTGCGGCGCGATGCGGCGGCGGTGGTGGCGGCGCTGCAGCGGCGCGGCGTCGCCGTCGAACTGCTGTCCGGCGATCGCCTGCCGGTGGTACGGCGGGTGGCGGAACGGCTCGGCATCGCCGCCTGGCGGGGCGAACTTCAGCCCGCCGCCAAGGTGGCACGGCTGCAGGAGCTGGCCGCCGCCGGGCGGCGGGTGATGATGGTCGGCGACGGGCTCAACGACGCGCCGGCGCTGGCCGCGGCCCATGTCTCGATGTCCCCCTCGACGGCCATGGACGTCAGCCAGACGGCGGCGGACGCGGTTTTCCAGGGGCGCGATCTCGCACCGGTGACCGAGCTCCTCGAAGTCGCCGAGCGCGCGCGGCGGCTGGTGCGCCAGAACCTCGCCCTGTCCCTCGCCTACAATCTGGTGGCGGTGCCGCTGGCGGTGGCCGGCTACGTCACGCCTCTGGTCGCCGCGATCTGCATGAGCGCGAGCTCGATCACCGTGGTCGTCAATTCCTTCCGTCTCGAGTGGCGCTGACCGTTCCCCGCCTCATCCGCCCCGGGCGCATTCCGTCAACGCCCCGAACAGCTCGCTGTCGGGCCGCTCGAGCTCCTCGAGGACGGTGAAATGATCGAGACCGGGGGGTTCGAGCCAATGGCCCTCGAGCCCGGCGGCCCGCCAGGCGGCGAGGAAGGCGCGGCTCTGTCGGCGGAACTCCGCCGTTTCGGCCCCACCGACGACCACCGTCAGCGGCGGGGCCGCGCCGGGGATCCGCCGGATCGGGCTCGCGCGGTCGATCTCGTCGCCGTCGAGCTGCAGGGCCGGCTGCAGCCAGGTGTAGCGGAGCGGGGCGAGATCGAAGAGGCCGCTGATGGCGATTCCGCCCTTGAGAATCCCGGCCGGCAGATCGTAGGTGCCCGGCCAGTCGGTGGCGAGGGCCATGGCCACCAGATGACCGCCGGCGGAATGGCCCGAAATGGTGATCCGCTCGCGGTCGATGCCGAGGTCCCCGGCCCGCTGGTGACACCAGGCCACCGCCGCCCGGACCTGTCGCACGATCTCGGAAATGCTCACCTCGGGGCAGAGGGCGTAGTTGAGGTTGGCGAGGGCGATGCCGGCCTCGGTGACGGCCGGTGCCAGGAAGGCGAAATCGGCGGCGGTGAAACGGCGCCAGTAACCGCCGTGAACGAAGATGTGCAGGGGCGCCCCCGGCCCGGCCGGGAAGAAGTCGAGATGTTCGGCCCGGGTGGGACCGTAGCGGAGGCCACGGCGCACCTCGATCTGCTCCAGCACCCGCGCGCTGCGGCGCTGCCAGCCTTCGATGCGGGCTCCGGCATCGGCGCTCGCCGCGACCACGTCGTATTCGCGATCGAGTTCCTCCTGGCTGGTGAAATCCCGATAGAGGCGCATCGGACCCTCCTCCCTGCGTAAGAAATCTTACATTCGGCGGCGGTTCGTGGTAACGATGACGGCCGACCGGATTCCGCCGCAGCAGCGTGCCACCACCCGATCGAGGATGCATGCCCGATACGCCCGACGACCGCTGGCTCGGCCTCAACGACCGTCAGAGCGCCATCGTCCGCATCGTCCGCGACCGCGGTTTCGCCTCCATCGGCAGCCTGGCCGAGGAATTCGCGGTCAGCCAGCAGACCATCCGCCGCGACATCATCGAGCTTTCCCGCCGCAACCTCGTGCAGCGCTACCACGGCGGCGCCGGCCTGCCCACCGGTCGCGACCGGCTGGCCTACGCCAACCGCCGGGTGCGCAACGCCGAGGCCAAGCGCCGGATCGCCCGCGCGGTGGCGGCGGAGATCCCCAACGGCGCCTCCCTGTTCATCGACATCGGCACCACCACCGAGGCGGTGGCGGAAGCGCTCCTCGAACACCGGGACCTCCGGATCGTCACCAACCACGTGGGGGTGGTGTGGCTGTTCTGCCAGCACACCGACTTCGAGATCGTCCTCGCCGGGGGGATGGTCCGCAACCGCGACCTCGCCATCATCGGCAGCACCACCGCCGATTTCCTGGAGGGTTTCCGGGTGAGCTACGGCATCTTCGGCGTCGGCGCCATCGATCCCGAGGGCAACCTCCTCGACTACGACTACCGCGACATGCGCACCTCGAGGGCGGCGATGGACATCGCCCGCCGCCGCTTCGTCGTCGCCGACGCCACCAAGTTCGACGGCGACGCGATGATCCGCCTCTGTCATCTGGTTGACATCGACGCGCTCTATACGGATGCCCGACCGCCGCCGGAGATCATCGACCGGCTGGAGGCCGCGGGCACCCGTCTGGTGGTGACGGGCAGGGAGGAGAGCCCCCGGGCGTCAGCGCCGGCCGATCGTGCGGCGTTTGGTGATTGACAGAGGAATGATCGGATCGTTACCGATTCCGTACGAATTCTTACAGACGAAGCGGCGGCCGCCGCGCGTGGCCGCCGGGGCGGGGGCCGGCTGATGGCGGCGATCCAGGTGGAGGAGATCACCAAGCTGTGGGGTGCGACCCGGGCCGTCGACGGGGTCTCCTTCGCCGTCCCCGAGGGCCGGTTCGTCGTCCTCCTCGGCCCCTCCGGCTGCGGCAAGTCCACCACCCTGCGCATCCTCGCCGGTCTCGAAGAGCCCAGCTCCGGCCGGGTTCTCATCGACGGCCGCGACATGACCCGGGCGGCGCCCGCGCAGCGGCGCATCTCGATGGTGTTCCAGTCCTACGCCCTGTTCCCCCATCTCGACGTGCGGGAGAACATCCTGTTCGGGCTCAAGGTGCGCCGGGTCGCCCGGGAGGAGCGCGAACGGCGCCTCGCGCGGGTGGCCGAGCTCGTCGGTCTCGCGGATCTGCTCGACCGCAAGCCGGCCCAGCTTTCCGGCGGCCAGCGGCAGCGGGTGGCGCTGGCCCGGGCGATCGTCAGCGAGCATCCGATCTGCCTGATGGACGAGCCGCTCTCCAACCTCGACGCCAAGCTGCGCCAGGAGATGCGCCTCGAACTGCGGGCCCTGCAGCGTCGCCTCGGCATGACCGTGGTCTACGTCACCCACGACCAGGCCGAGGCCATGAGCATGGCCGATCGCATCATTCTCATGCGCGCCGGCCGCATCGAGCAGGAAGGCGATCCCGACGCCCTCTACGGGCGGCCGGCGACCCTGTTCGCGGCGAGCTTCATCGGCACGCCGCCGATGAACCTCCTGACCCTCGAGGACGGGCCGGAGGGGGCGGTGATCGCCGGTTCGGAGGTGAAGGTGCTGGACGGTCCCGCCGAGGCGCGGATCCTCGGCCTGCGCCCCGAGCATCTGCGGATCACCGAGACGGGCGGGGTGCCCGCGGAACTGCTGGCCACCGACTATCTCGGGGCCGACACCGTGATCTCGGCCCGGATCGGCAGCCAGCGCCTCGGCATTCGGGTCGCCGGACGCTATCGCGCCGAGCCCGGGGCGCCGATCCGGGTCGCCTGGTCACCCGAACATCTGCATCTTTTCGACGCCCGCAGCGGCCGCCGTACGTGCGACGCGAGCGGGCTTTCCGGCACCGATCCGGCACCGGTCCGGATCGCGGCCACCGCGAGCAAGGGAGGCGGATCATGACAGTCGGATGGCGCAGACGGAAAGGCGGAGGCTTTCGGACCCTGCTGGCGGCCGGTGCCCTGGCCGCGGCCGGCAGCTTCGCGAGCCCTCCGGTCACGGCCCAGATCGAACTCACCATGTACTACCCGGTCGCCGTCGGCGGCCCCCTGACCAAGATCGTCGACGGGCTGGTGGCCGATTTCATGGAGGAACACCCGGACATCTCGGTCAAGGCCATCTACGCCGGCAACTACAACGATGCCCGGATCAAGGCCCTGGCCGCCCTCAAGGCCGGCGAGCCCGCCCAGCTTTCGGTGATGTTCGCCATCGACGTCTTCGAGCTCATCGAGCAGGACGCCATCGTCGCCTTCGACGATCTCGTCGGCGAAAGCGGCCGGGAATGGCTCGATTCCTTCTATCCCGCCCTGATGGCCAACAGCCGGGCGCTCGGCAAGACCTGGGGCATCCCCTTCCAGCGCTCGACCATCGTCATGTACTACAACAAGGACGCCTTCCGCGAGGCCGGGCTCGATCCCGAAAAGCCGCCCCGGACCTGGGACGAGCTGGTGGCGATGGGGAAACAGCTCACCGAGCGCAACGGGGATCAGGTGGAACGCTGGGGGGTGATGATTCCCTCCACCGGCTATCCCTACTGGATGTTCCAGGCCCTCGCGATCCAGAACGGCCAGGAGCTGATGAACGCCGAAGGCAACCGGACCTATTTCGATGCCTCGGCCACGGTCGAGGCTCTCGAGTTCTGGGTGGCCATGGGTCGCGACTACGGGATCATGCCGGAGGGAACCATCGAATGGGGCACCCTGCGGCAGAACTTCCTCGAGGGCAAGACCGCCATCATGTGGCATTCGACCGGCAACCTCACCGCCGTGAAGAACAATGCGAAGTTCGACTTCGGCGTGGCGATGCTGCCGGCCAACAAGCGCCGCGGCTCACCCACCGGCGGCGGGAACTTCTACATCTTCAAGCAAACCACGCCGGAGGAGAAGCAGGCCGCCCTCGAGCTCATCCGCTACCTCACCTCCCCCGAGAAGACCGCGGAATGGAGCATCGAGACCGGCTATATCGCCACCCGGCCGGACGCCTACGAGACCCCGGCGTTGAAGAAGTACGTCGCCGAGTTCCCCTATGCGGCGGTGGCCCGCGATCAGCTCGAATTCGCGGTGGCCGAACTCTCGACCTACCAGACCGGGCGGGTGCGCAAGGCGCTCGACGACGCCATCCAGGCGGCGCTGACCGGTGCCAAGAGCCCGGAGGCGGCGCTGGCGGATGCCCAGAAGCTCGCCGAACGGGTGTTGCGCCGCTACCGCTGAGGGCCCCCACCGCGATGCGCGCCTCGCGGCGCCTGAACCAGGTCTACGGATGGCTGCTGCTCACCCCGGCAGCCATCCTTCTCCTGTCCTTCACCCATTACCCCACCGTCGCCACCCTCTGGCAGAGCTTCTTCTCCACCGGTACGGCCCTGCGGCCGTCACGCTTCGTCGGCCTCGACAACTACCGTTTCATGCTCGAGGACGAGATCTTCTGGAAGGTGGTCGGCAACAATCTGCTGTTCGCCGCCGGCACGATTCCGGTCAGCATCGCTCTCGCCCTGCTGATGGCGGTCTGGGTCAACGGCCGGCTGCCCGGCCGGGCTCTCGTGCGGATGGCCTACTTCACCCCGACCATCCTGCCGATGATCGCGGTCGCCAACATCTGGCTCTTCTTCTACACCCCGGAGATCGGTCTCCTCGACCAGATCCTGCGGAGCTTCGACCTGCCCACCCGCAACTGGCTCGGCGATCCCGACATCGTGCTGTGGTGCATCATCGTCCTCGCGGTGTGGAAGGAGGCGGGTTTCTTCATGATCTTCTATCTCGCCGCCCTCCAGGCGCTGCCCCCCGAGCTCGAGGAGGCGGCACGGCTCGAAGGGGCGAGCCGCGCCTACTATTTCCGCCGGGTGGTGTTTCCGCTGCTGATGCCCACCACCCTGTTCGTCCTCGTCAACGCGGTGATCAACTCGTTCAAGCTGGTCGACCAGCTCTTCATCCTCACCAAGGGCGGACCCGACAACGCCAGCGCCCTGCTGCTCTACTACATCTACGAGGTGGCCTTCAGCTTCTTCGACGATTCCTACGCCGCCACCCTGACGGTGGTGCTGCTGGCGGCGCTGGCCCTCATCTCCCTCGGCCAGTTCCTGTTCCTCGACCGACGGATCCACTACCGATGACGGCGGCAGGGCGGCGCCTCGATTTCTGGTGGGCCCTGGAGGCGGCGGCCGCCTGGCTGCTCGCGCTGCTCTGGCTGGCGCCGCTTCTCTACGCCTTCTGGGCCGCCTTCCACCCGCCCGAATACGCCACCCGCTTCGTCCTCGGCGCCCCCCTCACCCTCGCCAACTTCTTCGAGGCCTGGTCGCAGGCGCCCTTCGCCCGGTACTTCCTCAACACCTTCCTGCTGGTGACCTCGATCCTCGCCGCCCAGTTCGTGCTCTGCACGCTGGCCGGCTACGCCTTCGCCCGCTTCGCCTTCCCCGGCCGCGACCTCGCCTTCGCCCTGGTCCTGGTCCAGCTCATGATCATGCCCGAGGTGCTGATCGTCGAGAACTACCGTACCATGAGCCGGCTCGGGCTGGTGGACACCATCGCCGGCATCGGCCTGCCCTACATGGCGAGCGCCTTCGGCATCTTCCTGCTGCGCCAGACCTTCAAGACCATCCCCGAGGAGCTCGAGGAAGCGGCCCGGGTCGAGGGCTGCTCGATGCTGCAGATCCTGTGGAAGGTCTACGTGCCGCTGGCCCGCCCCACCTATGTCGCCTACGGCCTCGTCTCGGTGAGCTATCACTGGAACAACTTCCTCTGGCCGCTGGTGATCACCAACTCCGTCGAAACCCGTCCGCTGACCGTCGGCCTCGCCATCTTCGGGGCCCCCGAATCCGGCGTCGACTGGTCGGTGATCACCGCCGGCACCCTGCTCGCCGTCGCCCCCCTGCTGCTCGCCTTCCTCCTCTTCCAGCGGCAGTTCGTGCAATCCTTCATGTACGCGGGCATCAAATGATCCGGCTCCTGTCCTGGAACATCCAGTGCGGCCGCGGCGTCGACGGTAGCGTCGATCTCCACCGCATCGCCGGGACCATCCGTGCCGCCGGGGAGACGGATCTCGTCTGTCTCCAGGAGGTCGCCCGGCGGATGCCGGAACTCGACGGCGGCGCCGGTGCCGATCAGGCGGCCGAGCTCGCCGCCCTGCTGCCCGCCTACGAACCGGTGTTCGGCCCGGCGCTGGACCTCGCCGACGGCCGGGGCGGCCGTCGGCGCTTCGGCAATCTCGTTCTGTCGCGCCGGCCGGTGCTGCAGGTGTTCCGTCACCAGCTTCCCCAGCCGGCCGATCCCGGGGCCCTGCACATGCCGCGTCAGGCCACCGAAGTGGTCGTCGAGACCTCCCTCGGACCGCTGCGGGTGATCACCACCCATCTCGAATACCACAGCGAGCTCCAGCGCCTCGCCCAGGCGGGGCGGCTGCGCGCGCTGCAGCGGGAGGCGGCGGAGAACGCCCTCCATCCGCCGTCGCGGCCGGCGAGCGGGCCCTACGCCGACCGGCCGAGGCCGGCCCGCTGCGTGCTCTGCGGCGATCTCAACAGCCTGCCGGGAGATCGCGTCATGCGCCGGCTGCTGGCGCCGTTCCCGGCGGCGATACCGAAATTCCTCGACGCCTGGCGGGTCGCTCACGGCGGCCGTCCGCATGCGCCGACCTGCGGCATCTTCGACCGCGAACAGTGGCCGGAAGGTCCCCATTGCCGCGACTTCTTCCTGATCACCGCCGATCTCGCCGGGGCGGTGGCGGGCTTCACGGTCGATGGGGAGACCGACGCTTCCGACCACCAGCCGCTGCTCCTGGAACTGCGCGCCTGAGCGCTACACCTCCCTCGGCAGCGGATAGGCGCCCACCACCTGCTGGTCGAAATCGATCAGGGCGCCGGTCATCAGGCCGCTCTCCTCGCTCGCCAGGAAGGCGATCGCCCGGGCGGCGTCGGCGGCGGTCAGAAGCCGCCCGAAGGGCAGCCCGCGGGCCGCCTCCTCGGCCCAGTTCTCGGGCAGACCGTGATGTTCGGTCTGCACGCGGTGCTCGGCCGGGGTCAGGGTCCAGCCGAGATTGACGCCGTTGACCCGGATCCGGTCGCGGGCCACGGCCGCGGCGATGTTCCTGGTCATCGCCGCCAGCGCCCCCTTGGCGGCGACATAGGGGGCGAGATGCGGCAGGCCGCCGTGGACGGTGATGGAGACGATGTTGACGATGGTGCCGCCGCCCGCCCGTCGCAGGTGGGGCAGGATCCGCTGAACGAGGAAGAAGGGGGCGCGGGCATCCACCGCCATCAGCCGATCGAACAGCTCGGGCGTGGTATCGTCGATGGTTCCCCGGTCGGTGAGCCCGGCGGCATTGACCAGGCAATGCAGCTCCCCGAAACGGGCCGCCGCCCGGTCGATGGCGCGAAAGCAGGCCGGCACCTCGGCGAGATCGACGCAGAGAGGTTCCGCCGGACAGCCCTCCGCGGCGAGCTCGTGGGCGAGCGCGTCCAGCCTCTCGCCCTGACGGTCGACCAGGGCGAGGCCGGCCGCACCCCGGGCAGCGAAGAGCCTGGCCGTCGCTTCGCCCACCCCCTGGGCGGCGCCGGTGATCACGGCCACCCGACCGCGGAAGGAAGAGGTCTCCGGCAGCATCTGGTCTCCCCCGATCCGTTCCGTTTTCCGTCCGGCTGTCGCGCCGCCCAGTCTAGGCCGAAGCGCGCGACGGGGGAACGTCGAGGGAAGGGGGCCCTCCGATACGGCCCGAGCGGCGCCGGAAACCCGTTCCGGGGCCGTTCAGCGGACCGCGACCCGGACCGGACGTTCGAGCGTGACGACCAGACAATCCTGCCGGCGGCTCTTCAGGATCCGGCAGGCCTGGCGGGCATCGGCCAAGGTGAGGCCGACGATGCGGGCCCGGTAGAAGGTGCGGTCGCGCCCGCGCCGCTTGCTGACCGCGACGTTGGCATCGAGCAGGATGTCGGGTGCCAGCTTGCGGGCCCGGTAAGCGATCTTCCGCGCCTGGCTCGCCCGCAGATAGGCCCCCACCTGCACGCCGTAGAGCCGCTCCACCATACGTGGGCCGCGGGCCGCGACCGCGGTCGCGGAAGAGCGCAGGAGCGGGCCGCGACGTTTCATTTGCGGTACCGGATAGGCGAGATCGTTGCTCAGCGGTGCCGCCTTCGCGAAGCTGGCGAGAGCGATGCCGCCCGGCCGCGGACGGGGGATCGGCGCCTCGGCCACCAGACGGCTGCCGAGCCGCTCGAAGCCGAGGTCGAGGAGCCGGGCGACCCGGCGATCCCGGGCGCGGGCGGAACGCCCACCGGCGACCACTGCGATCACCCGCCGCCCGCCACGGACCGCCGAAGCCGCGAGATTGAAACCGGAGGCCCGGATATAGCCGGTCTTCACCCCGTCGAGACCGGTGTAGCGGCCGAGGAGGCGGTTGTGATTGGGATAGCGCCGTCCCTTGAAGCTGAAGCTCCGGCGAGAGAAATAGCGATAATAGCGGGGGTGGTCGCGCACCAGCGCACGCGCCAGGATGGCCATGTCGCGCACGGTCGTTCGCTGGCGGCTGTTCGGCAGGCCGGAGGCGTTGCGGAACGTGGTCCGGCGCATGCCGAGGGCCCGCGCCTTGCTGGTCATGCGCTTGGCGAAACGCCATTCGGTACCGGCCAGCCGCTCGGCGAGGGCCACCGCCACATCGTTCGCCGATTTGGTGACCAGGGCCAGGATCGCCTGCTCGACGGTCAGCGACTGGCCGGGACGGAGCCCCAGCCGCGACGGCGGCATGCCGGCGGCCCGTCGCGAGATCCGGATCCGCTCGCGGAGCCGGAGGCGTCCCTCTTCGAGGGCCTCGAACACCATGTAGAGGGTCATCATCTTGGTGAGGGAGGCCGGGTAGATGCGCCGGTCGGCGCCCTCGGCGTAGAGCACGGCGCCGGTATCGGCATCCATGACGATCGCGGCGCTCGGCGGCCGCGCCCAGCCGGGACTGCTCGCCAACAACAGCAGGGCCGTCAACCAGCCGACCAGCACGCGCGGCTTCGGGATCTGCACACCGCCTCCGTCGCTCAATCGACCCATCGCTCCGGGATCCATCCGGGCGGAAAAGTTCGCTGAAGCAAGTATTACCGCATAAAGGTTAAGAAGAACCTTACAGCACTGCTACTTTCCTGCCAAGCGGTGCCGAGACCGATGAAACCCTGAGTTGTGCGCGATGGTCATCCCTCCCGTCTAGCCCGCGCCCTCCACCGGCTCCAGCCACTTGCGGTAGATGAAGCCGCGACCGCCGTCCTCGAAGACGACCTCCTTCCAGCCGAGCTGCTCGCCGATCACCCGTACCACCGTGCCCTTGGGCGCGATGCGGCGGGCCGGATACCTGTTGCCCGGTCCGGAGCGGACGTTGACGTCGGCCAGCGCCCGGTAGGGTCGGCCTTCTTCGGCGACCGCCGCCACCGCCGCGGTTCCGGCGGGCACCGTCTCCGCCGCCGGCTCGGCCGCCGCCGGCTCGGCCGTCGCGGGCGCGCTCGCCGCCACCGGCTCGGATGTCCCGGTGGACGGTGGTGGTGTCGGCGTCGCGACATCCTCCGCCGGAGCGGCCGCCGGTTCCGGGGCGGTTTCGCCGGTGAGCTGGAGGGCCGCCCGGCGCGCCGCCTCGCCGAGCCGGGCGAGACGCTGCTCGGCCCGGGCGATTTCCTCGTCTCCGGGTGCCAGCTCCCGGGCCCGGGCGAGATCGGCCGCCGCACCCTCGAGATCGCCGCTCTCCATGCGGACCTGGGCCCGCCGCAGCCAGGCGATCGCCTTGTCCGGTCCCAGTTCGATGGCTCTGGTGAGATCGGCGAGCGCCCGCTGGTACTCGCCGGTGTTCGCCAGGGCCACGCCGCGGCGGACCAGCACCACCCGCAGATTGCGCCGGCTCATCGCATCCTCGGGCTTGAGGGAAAGGGCCTCCCGATAATCCGCCACCGCCCGATCGTAGTCGCCGAGCTGGTCGTGAGCCACGCCCCGGTTGTTGTAGGCGATGGCCAGCGCCTCGACGTCGAGCTCGCCGGAGACGATGGCGGCGGTGAAGAACTCCACGGCCTGCTCGTAACGCCCTTCACGGAACGCCGCGTTGCCGTTCCGGATGTCGTCGAGCCCGCCGGCCGGGGCCGTCCCGGCCGTCCAAGCCAGGAGCAGCATCGCCAGAACGATCGCTCGCATCCTCTTCCTCCCTGCACGCGGCCATCCCCGGCCGCCGACCTATTCTTTCGCCCCCTTCTCCGCGCGGCGTCTCGCGAAACGTTGCCGCAGCCCGGGCGCCCGTTCGGGCTTCACCCGCTGGCTGCCCCGCGCCACCGCCACCGCCCGGGGCGGCACGTCGCGGGTGATGGTGCTGCCGGCTCCGACGATCGCTTCGGCACCGATCCGCACCGGCGCCACCAGCGCACTGTTGGAGCCGATGAAGGCGGCCGTCCCGATCTCCGTCCGGTGCTTGGCGACGCCGTCGTAGTTGCAGGTGATGGTGCCGGCGCCGATGTTCGCCCGCTCCCCCACCTCGGCGTCGCCCAAGTAGGCCAGATGATTGGCCTTCGCGCCAGCCCCGAGAGCCAGGTTCTTGGTCTCGACGAAATTGCCGACGCGGGCGCCGGCACCGATCCGGCTGCCCGGACGCAGCCGGGCGAACGGCCCGACCACCGCCCCGGCCTCCACCGTCGCGCCCTCGAGATGGCTGAAGCTGCGCACCACCGCCCCCTCGGCCACCCGCACGCCGGGGCCGAACACGACATGGGGCTCGATCACGGCCCCCGGCGCGATCTCGGTGTCGAAGGCGAGAAACACGGTTTCCGGCGCCGGCATGACGACCCCGGAATCGAGCATCGCCTCGCGCCGCCGGCGCTGGAAGACCGCCTCGAGGAAGGCCAGCTCCCGCTGGCTGTTGATTCCGAGCGCCTCCTCGGGATCCGCCTCCACCACCGCACAGAAATGCCCTCCGGCGGTGAGCCCGCCGATCAGGTCGGTCAGATAGTATTCCTCCTTTTCCGGTCGCAGGGGCAGGCGCGGCAGGAGATCGCGCACCACTCCCGCCTCCAGCAGCATGACACCGGAATTGCACGGTGCTCCGGCCAGCAGTGCGGGATCGGCGTGGCGCTCCTCGACGATCTCCAGCAGCCGGCCGTCGCCGTCGAGCCGCAGCCGTCCGTAACCGGCGCGGCGCTCCGGGCGGAAGGCCAGCACGCTGGCCGCGGCCCCGCTCCCGGCATGACGGGCGGTCAGCTCCCGGAGGGTCTCCGGCCGCAGCAGCGGCGTGTCGCCGTAGAGAACGAGCAGACGCTCCGCCCCGGGGAGCGCCGTCAGGGCCAGCCGGACGGCATCACCCGTACCGCGCGGCGGATCCTGCCAGACGATCCGGGCATCGGGGTCCATTTCGCCCACCCGTGCGGCGACCTCCTGGGCGCGGGGATCGAGGACCACCGCCAAGGCCTCCGGCTCCAGCCGCCGCGCCGTGGCCAGCACATGCGCCAGCAGAGGACGGCCGCCCAAGGGGTGGAGAACCTTGGCGAGACCGTTGCGCATGCGGGTGCCGCGGCCGGCGGCGAGAACGGCGATGGCGAGAGCGGACATGCGGATCGCGGACTCCGTACGGGGGCCGGGCACGGTCGGCACTGGACTTGCGGGCGAACTGTAGCAAAGTTCGGCGAGCTCACAACATCGGGAAACCCTCCATGAACCTCCGCCCCCGTGCCGCCCTTTTCGATCTCGACGGCACCCTGGTGGAGACCCTGCCGGACATTCATGCGGTGCTGGCCGAGCTTCTGACCGAGATCGGCGTTCCGGTACCGGCACGCGAACGGGTCCGCCGGATGATCGGCGACGGGGCACGCATGCTGCTCGTGCGGGCGCTCGCCGACGCCGGCCGCCCGACCGCGGAGGATGCGGAGATCGAAGCTCTGTACCGCCGCTTCCTGGCCCTCTACGAGCGTCACCCCTGCCGCTACAGTACGGTCTTCCCCGGTGTCTTCGACTGTCTCGAGTGGCTGCGCGGAGAGGGCGTGAAACTCGGGGTCTGCACCAACAAGCCGCAGACGGCCAGCGAGCAGCTCCTGGAAGCGCTCGGCCTCGCGCCCTATTTCGCCAGTGTCGTCGGCGGCGACCGTGCGATCCGGCGCAAGCCCGATCCCGCCCATCCGGCGGCGGTTCTGGCCGAACTCGATGCGGCGCCGGATCGGGCGATCATGGTCGGCGATTCCCGCAACGACCTGCTCGCGGCGCGCGCCCTGGGGCTTCCCTGCATTCTCGTGCGCCACGGCTACGGCCCCGATCCGGCGGACCGGCTCGGCGCCGATCGGGTGATCGACGATCTCGCCGCTCTGCCGTCGCTGCTGGCGGCGGAGGATGCGGTCGGGGATCGGGAGCGTCCGCTTGACAGGACCCGCGGGGAACCGTACGAGCCCGAGGGAAAGGGCGCTTAGCTCAGCGGTAGAGCACCGTCTTCACACGGCGGGGGTCGCTGGTTCGAACCCAGCAGCGCCCACCACCGTTCGTGCCCGCCAGGGATCGCGTGTCCGCCACGGCGCGGCGTCGCGCCGGGCTCGGGCTGCGGCATTTTCACCCGGGCAGGGCCGTTGCAGTGGCGGCGCCTTCCCGCCGGGTGCAGATCGGTGATGGGAGAGAAACCCGCGCAACGGGAACCGGCAAGAGAGTAGGAACGCCTCCTCGTTCTCACTTCGCCCGTCCCGAACCCCTGCGCCCCAGTCCTCGAGATCGGCGGTCGGAGACCATGCCCGACAGAATGCGCATCGCCCAGATCTACCCGCATGCACGGATCGAGCAGGCGGACCGGATTTCCGACGCCATTTCCATCGTCCTCTACGAATGCAGCCGACGTCTCGCCGCACGCCACGAGGTTTCGGGCTGGGTGCGCGAGATCGGGAAATGGTCGGGGACCCGCCGGCTCGACGGGTTCACCCTGCACCATCTTCCGGTCCGTCTCGACCGGCTTCTCAACGGGTTGATGCTCCTCGACCGGCTCTCGCTGACGCCGCGCGGCCGACCGGCCCGCACCTGGCCGACCTACTATCTGCCCTTCGCGGTCGGGCTCGCCCGCCGGCTGCGGCGCGAGAAGGTCGATATCGTGCATCTGCACAGCCTCGCCGGGCTGGCGCCGCTGCTCCGCCGTCTCCTGCCCGAGGTGGTCCTCGGCCTCCACATCCACGACCACGCCCTCGCCGACTTCGCGCCCGGCTGGGGACGCCGATGCCTCCGGGCGACGGATTTCGCGCTGGCCTGCAGCGACTATGTCGCGCAGCGGACACGGCGCCGTCTCGGGGGGGGTCTGCCGCCCGTTCACGTCCTGCACAATGGTGTCGATGCCCGCTTCCTCGGCAACCGCGCGCGCCCCGCGGCGAGCCGGCGGATCCTCTTCGTCGGCCGGCTCGCTCCCGAAAAGGGCGTGCATCTCCTGCTCGCGGCCTTCGCCAGAATCGCCGGCGAGTTCCCGGATGCCACGCTCGATCTGGTGGGACCGACGGATCCGTCGCCGCCGGAGTTCGTCGATCCCTGGCGCAGCGATCCCCTGCTCGTGCCGCTCGCGTCCCATCTCGCCCGACCGGCGGGCTACGCCGCCGAGCTGCGGCGGCTGGCGGCGCCCCTGGGCGGGCGGATCCGCTTTCTCGGACCGGTCGACAACCTGCGGCTGCCGGCCCTGCTCGCCGATGCCGGCGTGCTCGCCATGCCCTCGCTGTGGCACGAGCCCTTCGGTATCCCGGTGATCGAGGCGATGGCCGCCGGCCTGCCGGTGGTGGCGAGCGAGGCGGGTGCGTTTCCCGAAACCGTCGTCCCGGGCGAAACCGGAATGCTCGTTCCGCGCGGGGACGGCGAGGCTCTGGCCGCCGCCCTCGCCCGGCTGCTGGCGGACGGCGGACTGCGGCAGCGCCTCGGGGAGGCGGGGCATGCTCGGGTCCGGGAACGGTTCACCTGGGATCGCCAGGTCGAGCGGCTGGAGACCCTCTATCTCGAGGCGCTGACCCGGCGGGCCCGACGGGCCGGGCGGGCGGCCCGCGGCCGCCCGCTCCCGGTCCCCGGCGGCTAGGAGGTCACTCCGCCTTCCGGCTGTCCGCCTCCAGCGCCGCCATCGCCCGGCGGTGAAGTTCGGCGGAATCCCGGCCGAAACAGCAGAATATCACGGTTCCGGGAAGCGGGTTCTTCTCCAGGAAGGCGGCCACCGTCCGGACCGCGATCGCCGCCGCCCGCTCCGGCGGGAACCCGTAGATGCCGGTGGAAATGGCGGGGAAGGCGACCGACTTCAGGCCATGGTCGCGGGCGAGCTCCAGGGACCGACGGTAGGCCGAGGCGAGAAGCGCGTCCTCGCCCGAGGCGCCGCCGTGCCATCGCGGGCCCACCGTGTGGATCACATGGCGGGCGCGCAGCCGGTGGCCGCCGGTGATCCGGGCGTCGCCGGTGGGACAGGGCCCGACCTTCCGGCATTCCTCCCACAGTTCGGGGCCGGCGGCGCGATGGATGGCACCGGAGACGCCGCCGCCCGGCGTCAGACGGGTGTTGGCGGCGTTGACGATGGCATCGACATCGAGCTGCGTGATGTCGTCCTCGACGACCTTCATCCGCGCCGGTGTCTCGGATCGAAGCGGGCTCATCGGTCTGCTCCTCGCAACGCTTGCAGGGCGGCTCCCTCGGGTTACATGATGGGTTTCGAGACCCGCCGCTCGCAAGCCCCCGGAGAGATGCGACTGCCTCCCATTGCCCTCTATGTGAGCGAAGAGCAGCGCCGGCGCCACAAGCTGCGCAACATTCTGCATTCGGTGCTGCTGATTTTCGGTATGGTCGCCATCCTCGGCATCTGCGCCTACAGCTTGTGGGGCGGCGAGGGCGTGGTCTGGGCGCTTTTGGGCGGTGGCCTCGCCTTCGCCTTTTCGCCCAACATCGCGCCCGAATGGGTGATGCGGATGTATCGGGCGGTGCTCCTGCATCCTCGCGATGCTCCGGAACTCCACGAGCTGCTGGTGACCCTCGCCAGACGCGCCGAGTTGCCGGAGGTACCGCGTCTCTACTGGATCGCCAGCCCGGTTCTCAACGCCTTCGCCGTCGGCAGGCGGGACGACGCGGCGATCGCGGTCACCGACGGCCTCCTGCGCAGCCTGAACATGCGGGAGCTCGCCGGTGTCCTGGCGCACGAGATCAGCCATATCCGCAACAACGATCTCTGGATCATGCAGCTCGCCGACACCATGAGCCGCTTCACGAGCCTCCTCTCCTACTTCGGCCAGCTCCTGATGATCCTCAATCTGCCGCTGCTCCTCGTCGGGCGGGTGGGGGTGCCCTGGTTGGCGGTGATCCTGTTGATCTTCGCTCCGACCATCATGGCCCTGCTGCAGCTTGCCCTGTCGCGTGCCCGGGAGTTCGATGCCGATCTCGACGCCGCCGGGATCACCGGCGATCCGGCGGGCCTCGCCAGCGCCCTCGGCAAGCTGGAACGTTACCAGGGCCGGTTCTGGGAGGAAATCCTGTTTCCCGGCCGGCGCATCCCCGAACCCTCCCTGCTGCGCACCCATCCGCCCACCGAGGAACGCATCCGACGCCTCCTCTCCCTCTACGAGGCCCGTCCCGAAATCGCGCAGCGGATCAGCCTGCCGCCGCGGGTGCGGCTGCCGGATCGTTTCGCCGCCGCCTTCGGTCCGCCACGCTATCGCTGGCCCGGAATCTGGTACTGACGGGCCTTCGCTTTCAGGCCGGCAGGAGGAGTTCGGCGCGGAGACCGCCCTCGGCCCGGTTGGCGAGACGCAGGTCCCCGCCGTGGCTGCGGGCGATGGTCCGGGCGATGGCGAGCCCGAGTCCGATCCCGCCGGTCTCCCGCGAACGGCTGCCCTCGAGACGGAAGAAGGGCTCGAAGGCGCGTTCCATCATCTCCGGCGGAATCCCCGGCCCCTCGTCCTCCACCACGATCCGTACCGTCCTATGGTCGTGTTCCAGGGTCACCTTCGCCCGCTCGCCGTAGCGCACCGCGTTCTCGATCAGGTTCCTCAGCGCCCGCCGCAGGGAATCGGGACGACAGCGCAGTACCGGGCGGGCGGTGGCCGCGAACTGCACCTTCCAGCCGAGATCGGTGCAGTCGGCGACGAGGCTTTCGACGAGAGCCGCGAGATCGACGGTCCGCGCCGGTTCGGTCGCCGCCTCCTCCCTGAGAAAGGACAGTGCCGCCTCGATCATCCGCTGCATCTCGTCGAGAGTCTCGACGATCTTGGCCCGGGTCTCCTCGTCCTCGACGAACTCGGCCCGGATGCGCAGGGAAGTGATCGGGGTCCGGAGATCGTGCCCGATCGCCGCCAGCATCCGGGTCCGATCCTCGACGAAACGTTTGAGCCGGGCCTGCATCAGGTTGAAGGCACGGACCGTGTGCCGGATTTCCTCGGGCCCCCTCTCCGCGAGCGGCGCCACCTCGAGACCGCGACCGAAGGCGTCGGCGGCCCGGGCGAGCCCCTGGAGCGGCCGCGTCATGCGCCGCAGCACCAGCACGGTGATCAGGGAGATCGCCAGGGCGGCGAACAGCGAAGCGAGCAGCGAGGGAGCCGCCCAGGCCAGGGCCGGCGCGGGGATCACGGTCTCCGCGTTGAGCCAGCGTTCCGGTCCGAGCCGCACCGAGAGAACCAGACTCCGCCCACCGGGACCCCGGGCCGCCGGATGTGGTCCCATCAGCCGCATCAGCTCCTTCATCTCGCCACGATGATCGTGGTCGTCCTCGTCATCCTCGTGGTCGTCGTCCTCCTCGTCATCGTCGTCGTTCTCTTCGTCCCGGCGGAACATGTCCCGCCAGCGCTCGCGCCACAGGGCGAGCCGCGTGCCCTCCTCGGTGTCGGCGAGGATGCGCGGAGCCGGTTCCTCCGGCCCGAGACGGTGCTCCAGAAGCCTGGCCAGCCGGCGGGTGACGGGATTGTCGCGATGGCGCGGATCGCTCACCTCGATCAGGCTGTCCTCGCCGATGGTGAACCGCAGCCGGTCGCTGCTGGCGGCACGCACGATCCGATCGTGCAGTTCGGGAGGTGTCTCCCGGAGCAACCGAACGAGTGCCGCGGTGCGGGCGATCACCTGTTCGCGACCGGCGGCCAGCAGGGCCAGCCTGCGCTCGTCGGCGAAGATGACGAAGCTCAGGAGCTGGGCACCGAACAGAGCGAGCAGCAGCAGCAGCACGAGCTGCCCGGCGAGGGTCCGGGGCCAGAGACGGCTCATGCGCGTTCCACCTCGGCCGCGAAACTGTAACCCCCGCCCCAGTGGGTCTTGATGTATCGCGGCCGCTTCGGGTCCTTCTCGATCTTCTTCCGAAGACGACTCACGAGGTTGTCGATCGAACGGTCGAAAAGCTGCGCTTCGCGACCGCGGGCGAGATCGAGGAGCTGGTCGCGGGTCAGCACCATGCCCGGATGCCGGACGAAGGCGAGAAGGAGCTGGTACTCGGCGGTGCTCAGCGGCACCGCGACCCCGTCGTCGCGGAGCAGTTCGCGACGGGCGGGATCGAAGATCCATTCGCCGAACCGCAGGCGGTCGCGCGCGATGCGTTCCTGTGCCGGCGGCAGGCTGTTTGCGCGCCGCAGCACCGCCTTGATCCGGGCCAGGAGTTCGCGCGGATTGAAGGGCTTGGTCACGTAGTCGTCGGCACCGATCTCGAGCCCGACGATCCGGTCGGTCTCCTCGGCCATGGCGGTGAGGAGGATGATCGGGATCGCGCTCCGCGCACGCAGGTCGCGACAGAGGGAAAGACCGTCCTCACCGGGCATCATGATGTCGAGGATCAGCAGATCGATGGCATGTCCGGCGAGAACCCGTCGTGCCTCCCGCGCATCGGCGGCCACCGACACGCGGTAGCCGTGGCGCGCGAGGTATTTGCTGAGCGCGTCGCGGATCTCGCGGTGATCGTCGACCACGAGAAGGTGGGGTGTCTGCTCCATCGCCCGGGTCCATCCATCGTCGAGAGCGCCCATACCACGTCCGGGAGGGCGTGCGCGGACAGGGAAATTGTCACGGATTGTCGCAAAGGCCAGCGTGCCGACGATCGGTTACCATTCGACCCGCCGGGCGCGATAGTTGTGCGACCGATCCTCCCCATATCGAGGGTGTGCGGAACCCGACGAAAGGAGATCGGAAGATGAAGACCTGGCACAAACGGACCCTCGCCGGCACCACCGCCGCCCTGATTCTCGGGGGGGCCATCCTCGGTGCCGCCTATGCGAGCCCCGATGAAGACGACCATTACGAGTACTACGGCCCGGGTATGATGATGGGCGCCCCGATGGGGCGGGGACCCGCCGTCATGCTGCAGAAGCTCGATCTCGACGGCGACGGCAGGGTCACCCGCGAGGAGGCTCTTCGGGCCCGCAGCCAGGAGCTGGAGAAGTACGACACCGATGGCGACGGCCAGCTCACCGTCCAGGAGTACGAACGGCTCTGGCTGGATTACGCACGGCCGATGATGGTGCGACGCTTCCAGATGCACGACACCGATGCCGATGGCCGGATCACCAAGGAAGAGTACGGCGCGAAGGTGGATCGGACGTTCTGGCGCCTGGACCGCAACGGTGACGGCGTCATCGATCCCGCGGAAGTCCGCCGGATGACGAAGATGCGTCCGAAGTCGGGACGCTACTGGGACGACGACTGATCCCTGCGGCGGGGCATCCGGGACGGAGCTCCGGCTCCGTCCCCACCCCGTCTTTCCTCCCCTTCCCTTTTCGAAGCTGCGAAGCCGAGCTGCGAGAGAGAACCCGACGATGAGCGCACTTCGGGACACATCGGAGACCTATGGCCTGGTCACCAGGATCCTGCACTGGTCGGTGGCCGTCCTCATGATCGGCAATTTCGCCCTCGGCCTGCTCGGCGAGGAAGAAAACCCGGAGATCTACACGCTCCACGTCTCCCTGGGGCTGCTCACCGGCGCGCTGATCCTGTTCTGGATCTTCTGGAGGCTCGCCAATCCCAAGCCGCGATCGCTGTCGAATTCACCGCTGGAACGCGGCCTCGCACGAGGCGTCCATCTGGCGCTGATGCTGCTCGTTCTGCTGGTGGTCGCGAGCGGCGTCGGAAGCGTGCTCGGCGAAGGGCGGCCGCTCGGCTTCTTCGGGCTCGAACTGGTCACCGGAGACCCGCGGGTCCAGCCCGACATCTTCGGCGAAGCCCCGACCCGTTACGGCTGGTACGAAGAAGAGGAAGAATACGAGGACGCATACGGTGAAACGGAAAGCGGCGAGTTCTGGGGCGAACTCCACGAATTCCTCGCGCAGCCGCTCTTCCTGTTGCTGCTGGCGCTCCATGTGGGTGGCGTTCTCAAACACCATCTCCTCGACCGCGACGGTACCCTGCGCCGGATGCTCGGCCCCGTCCGTGGCCCCGCCGCCTAGCGGTCGGCGGCTTCCATCACCGTTTCGCCGCGTGCCTTCCTTTCGGCCCGCTCGCGTAGCACCCGATCCAGCCAGCCCACCTCCATCTCCGGAACCGAGGAGAGCAGGAGATCGGTGTAGGGATGGTGGGGCGGAGTCAGGATTTCCGACTTCGGCCCCTGCTCCACCACCCGACCTTCCAGCATGACGACGATGTCGTCGGCGATCGCCTTCACGGTGGCGAGATCGTGGGTGATGAACAGATAGGCGATGCCGGTTTCCTCCTGGAGGCGCAGCAGCAGCCGCAGCACCGCGTCCGCCACCTGCACGTCGAGGGCGCTCGTGACCTCGTCGCAGATGATCACCTCGGGCCGCGCGGCCAGGGCCCGGGCGATGCAGATGCGTTGCTTCTGCCCCCCAGAGAGCTCGCCCGGATAGCGGTCGACGAAAACCGCCGGCAGCTCCACCTCCTCCAATAGACGGGCCACCTCCCGCCTTCGCTCGGCCCCCTCGATGCCGAAGTAGAAGGACAGGACCCGGCCGACGATCTCCTCCACCTTCTGCCGCGGGTTCAGAGCCACGTCGGGCATCTGATAGACGAGCTGGATGCGGCGGAGCTGGTCCTTGCTCCGGTCCCCGAGAGAGGAGGGCAGCGGCCGTCCGTCGAGGCGCACCTCTCCCGAGCGGGGTGGCAGCAGCCCCGTGATCACCCGCGCGAGGGTCGATTTGCCCGAGCCGGATTCGCCCACCACCGCCACCGTCCGACCGGCTTCGAGAGCGACCGAGACGTCGAACAGCACCGGCACCGTCCCGTAGGCGGCATCCACCGCACGGACCTCCAAAAGCGGCGCGGCACCGCTGCGCGGTTTTTCGGGCTTCTGCACCCGGCGGACGTTGACCAGGGCGCGGGTGTACGCTTCGCGCGGCGCCTCCAGAATCTGCTCGGTCGGCCCCACCTCCACCGTGAGCCCGTCGCGCAGGACCATGATCCGATGTGCCATCTGCGCAACCAGCGCCAGATCGTGGGTGATGTAGACGGCGGCCATGCCCTCGTCGGCGATGGCCTCCTTGATCGCCGCCAGGACCTCGATCTGGGTGGTCACGTCGAGGGCGGTGGTGGGCTCGTCGAAAACGATGAGATCGGGACGCGGCACCATCGCCATCACCGTCATCGCCCGCTGGAGCTGGCCCCCGGAAACCTGATGGGGATAGCGGCGGCCGAACAGTTCGGGCTTCGGCAGCCTGAGCTTGGTGTAGAGACGGCGGGCCTCGGCCCGGGCCTCGTCCGGCGTCATGATACCGTGCTGCACCGCCGCCTCGATCACCTGATCCTCGAGACGATGGGCGGGATTGAAGGCGGCGGCCGCCGACTGCGCCACGTAGCAGACGCGCACCCCGCGGATGTGGCGGAGCTTCTCGGGGGTGGCGCCGAACAGCTCCTCGCCCTGGAGGCGGATCGAACCGCGGGCCAGGCGGCAGCCGTGCCGGGCGTAGCCCAGGGCCGCGAGGCCGATGGTCGATTTGCCGGCCCCGGATTCGCCGATCAGGCCCAGCACCCGGGCGGGCTCGAGTTCGAGGGAGACACCCTTGACGATTTCCTGCCAGTTCCCCTCCTCGCCGAGGGCCTCGATGTGCAGATCACGGATTTCGAGCAGCAGGGTCACGGTCGGACTCCGCGTCGCGCCCCCGAGGAGCGTTCGAGTTGCCAGTCCACCACCAGGTTGACGCCGATCGTCAGGATGGCGATCGCCGCCGCCGGAATGAGCGGGATCGGCAGGCCGAAGCTGATGGCGTTGGCGTTGTCGCGCACCATCCCGCCCCAGTCGGCGGCGGGCGGCTGGATGCCGAGACCGAGGAAGGACAGCGAGCTCAGGAACAGGAAGGCGAAGCAGAACCGCAGCCCGAATTCGGCGATCAGCGGCGGCAGGGTGTTGGGCAGCACCTCCCGGAAGACGATCCAGCCGAGCCTCTCGCCCCGCAGCCGCGCCACCTCGACGAAATCCATCACCACCACGTCCATCGCCACCGCCCGGGCGAGCCGGAACACGCGGGTGGAATCGAGGACGGCGATGACCAGGATCAGAATCACCACCGAAGGCGGCAGCACCGCCAGCACGACGAGGGCGAAGATCAGGGTCGGAATGGCCATCAGCGTGTCGATGCCGCGGCTCAGGATCATGTCCACCCAGCCCCCGACCACCGCCGCCAGATAGCCCAGCGTCATTCCGATCCCGAAGGCCAGCAGGGTGGCCGCGAGGGCGACGCCGATGGTCCGCGAGGCTCCCCACAGCAGGCGGCTCAGCATGTCGCGGCCGAGATTGTCGGTTCCCAGCGGATGGGCGGCGGAGAAGGGCTCCCAGACGTCGCCCACGACCTCCGCCTCGCCGTAAGGGGAGAGCAGCGGGCCCAGGAGCGCCGCCGCCGCGTAGACGGCGATGATGGCGAAACCGACGAGGACGCTGGCGCGCGGTCGCATCGCCTATCTCGCGTGCCGGATGCGCGGATTGGCGAGGATCGCCAGCACGTCGGCGGTCAGATTGAGCAGCACGTAGGTGGCGGCGAAGATGATGCCGGTCGCCTGGACCACCGGCACGTCCCGCTTGGCCACCGCATCGACCATGAGCTGGCCCATCCCCGGATAGACGAACACCACCTCGACCACGACGACGCCGACCACGAGATAGGCGAGATTGATCACCACCACGTTGATGATCGGCGACAGCGCGTTGGGCAGCGCATGATGCAGGGTGATGCGCGAGCGGGTCAGCCCCTTGAGTTCGGCGGTCTCGATGTAGGGGCTGGCCATGACGTTGACGATGGCGGCCCGGGTCATCCGCATCATGTGGGCGATCACCACCAGCGACAGGGTCGCCACCGGCAGGGAGACGGCGTAGAGACGATCGAGGAAGTCCATGCCCGGGAAAACGCTGGCGATGGAGGGTACCCAGAACAGTTTCACCGCGAAGACGAAGATCAGGATGTAGCCGATGAAGAATTCGGGCATGGAGATCGCCGACAGGGTGACGATCGAGATCGTCTTGTCGAGCCAGGTCTCGCGGAAGCGGGCAGCGATCACCCCGAGGGTGATGGCCACCGGGACGGCGATGGCTGCCGCCACGCCGGCCAGGAACAGGGTGTTTTCGAGCCGGCCGGCGATCATTTCGCTGATCGGCACCCGGTTGGCCAGCGAAGTGCCGAGATCGCCGCGCAGGAAGCCCGCGAGCCAGTCGAGATAGCGGACCCAGGCCGGCCGATCGAGTCCCAGGTCCTCGCGGATGGCGGCCACCGCCTCGGGAGTCGCCGTCTGACCGAGGATCGCCTGGGCCACGTCGCCGGGGAGGATCTCGGTGCCGGCGAAGATCAGGGCCGAGACGACCAAGAGGGTGCCCGCGCCCAGCACGAGGCGCTGGGCGACGAGCCTGAGAAGTGGATGCATCGGCTCAGAGGTCGGTGAAGTAGAGCTGCTCCGAAACTCTGAGCCCAGTCAGCACCGGTACCGGTACGAAGCCGTCGATGTTGTCGCGGCTGCCGAACAGATAGTTGTTGAACATGGGGATGATTTCGCCGCCGTCCTCCCAGACCATCTTCTGCATTTCCCAGTAGAGCTGACGGCGTTTCTCCACGTCGAGCTCGGCCCGGGCCTCGATCAGCAGCTTGTCGAACTCGGGACGCTTCCAGAAGCTCTCGTTCCAGGGTGCGTCCGACTTGTAGGCCACCGAGAACATGAGATCGGCGGTCGGCCGGCCGCCCCAGTAGGAGCCGACGAAGGGCTTCTTCATCCAGACGTTCGACCAATAGCCGTCGTTGGGCTCGCGCACCACCTCGAGCTCGATGCCGGCCTTGGCCAGATGCTGGGCGTAGAGCTGAGCCGCGTCGACCGCGCCGGTGAAAGCGGCATCGGCGATGTGGAGCCGGATCGGCCCGTCGTGGCCCGACTTCCCGAAATGGAACTTGGCCTTGTCGGGATCGTAGCCGCGCTGCGGCAGTTCGCGGTTGAAGAAGGGATCGAAGTCGGGGATCGGATGGTCGTTGCCCACCCGCCCGTAGCCGCGCAGGATCTTGTCGACCAGCTCCTCGCGGTCGATCCCCCATTTGAGGGCGAGCCGCAGGTGATTGTTGTCGAAGGGCGGCGTGTCGGCACGCATCACGAAAGTGTAGTGCCCGGCGCTGGGCACGTCGATGACCAGCACACCCGGCGCCCGCTCGAGCAGGTTCACGGTCTTGGGATCGAGCCGGTTGATGAAATGCACCGCCCCCGTCTGCAGGGCGCTGGTCCGGGCGGTGAGATCGTTGAGGGCCAGGGTTTCGACCGAATCGACCCAGCCACGTCCTTCCTTCCAGTAGTCCGGGTTGCGCCTGGCCAGCGTCCGCACGCCCGGCTCGAAGCTCTCGATGACGTAGGGACCGGTGCCGATCGGCTTGGTGAAGTCGCTGCCCTCGGGGACGATCAGCACATGGTAGTCCGACAGCACGTAGGGCAGATCGGCGCTCGGCGTCTCGAGGTCGAAGGTGACCTCGTACTCGCCGGTCGCCCGGACGTCCTTGATGACCTCCAGATAGCCTTTGGCGCCCGATTTCGATTCCGGCCCGCGGTGATGGTTGACGGAATAGACCACGTCGGCCGCGGTCATCTCCTTGCCGTTGTGGAAGGTGACGCCCTTGCGCAGCTTGAACACCCAGACCGAGGCGTCGGCGCTCGCTTCCCAGCTTTCCGCGAGCTCGGGAACCGGCCGCACCTTCTCGTCCAGCTCGACCAGACAGTTGCCCCACTGATAGCCGACCACCTGCATGTAGGTGGCGGTGTAGGTCGCCGGATCGAGGCTGTCGGTGGCGGCCGCTCCGTCCATGCCCAGCTTGAGCTGCCCGCCGCGCTGCGGTCCCTGCGCCCGCACCGGCCGCAGCAGTCCGGGAGCCAGCGCCGCCGATGCGCCCAGGAGCGCCGTGCTGCCGAGGAAACGGCGCCGCGGCAGCAGAAGCCCGCCCCGCCGATCCCGATGTTCCGCGTTTTCGGTCATCGCCCCACTCCCTCTTCGTTTTCCCGCCCGTGCGACGGGCCCGATGCCATCTTGGCCGGAGTTTGGCGGAGGCGCGGCCGCGGATCAACCGTCTGCCTGCCGGCGGGGACCGGTGGCCGGCATGATGCGACAGCTCGCGCCGGCGCCAACGGCAGGTGGCACGTCCCCGTCCGGTTTCCCTTTACCGCCCTCGAAAGGGGAGCTACGCGGGTATGCTGATAGACCGCATCGGAGCCGCTCGGAGCGAGGTCCATGGGCCGAGAGCCGGCCAATTCCATACGCCGGCAACTGGAAAACGCCGGCGACCGTGATCGTGTGGCGCGCGCGGACCGCGCAGCGAAGAAGAATTACGCCGAGCGTCTTTCCCGCGAATTGGCGCAGCTCGTCGCCGACGGCTTGCGCGCGGAGTTCCCGGGAATCTTGCCTTCTCCCGAAGGTCGTGGGCAGGAATCGAGAGCAAGGACCGCTCGCGGCTTCAAGAAACTCGACGTGAATTACAGCACTCCAGAGCTCGGCCTCGGGCTCGGCGTTTCCATCAAGACCCTGAACTTCGTCGATCCGCGAACCGAGCGATACACGAAGAATTACACGCGCATCGACAACGAGCTCCGCGCAGAGGCCATGGACTATCATCGCCGACAGCCCTACGCGGTGCTGGTCGCCCTCGTGTTCCTTCCGAGCGACGCCTGCGACGACGGTACCCCCGAGCGCAAGTCGAGCCTCGCCAAAGCCATCGAAATCTTCCGGTTTCGCGCGGGCCGCGAGCACCCCAACGACTTGCCCGAGCTGTTCGAGCGAATCTTTCTCATGCTGTACGAAACGGCGCCCGAACGGCTCGGCGAGCTCACATGTCTGGACGTCCGCGACAAGGTGCCGAAGCACGGCCGGCCCCAGCGGAACATTCGGACCCTGGCGCAGGTCCTGCAGGACATCGTTGCAACCTACGATCGTCGGAACAAGCCGAGGATCGAGTGGGACGAGTGAGATCGCTGCCGGCGTCACCGCTGGTGCGATGTCCGTCTGGGGTCGTCTATCGCCGCCGAGGAAAGGATGTTCGCGTGCGCCCGCCGAAAAAGCGCCGCAACTTCGCTTCGAGAAGCGCCGGGTTCTCCACCTGACATTGCCAGAGGATACCGACCCGCAGCCCGAGGCGCCTGAGCTCGCGGAGCTTTCGCGCGTCCCGGTTCCTGTTGTCCCGGAACTTCCGCATCCAGAACTCACGGTTGGCCGCGGGAACCGTCGCCAGTGGACAGTTCCTGTGATGGTGCCAGAAACAGCCGTTCACGAAAAGCGCCCATCCCCGAGAGCGATTGGCGAAATCGGGGCTCCCGGGCAGAGAGGACACGTTTCTCCTGTAGCCGCGCCCGAGCTGTCGCAAGGCGCGCGCAACCCGTTCTTCCAGATCGGTCTTGCGCTGCCGGACACGCTTCATCAGCGCACTGCGCTGCGGCGAGCCGGCCGCGGGTCGTTTGCTCGTCACTTCGCCGATACGAGTTCGCGCGCCGCCGGTTCGCCGTCCGACATGCGCTCGAGATGCGCCCGGACACGCTCCAGGAAGCCGGGAGGGAAACGCAGAGAGCTGCGGGCCGTGCGTGACAGGAATCCCGCCGTGGCGCGTCTCGAAAGCGGGATTCCCGGATAGCGAAGGTACTCGTGCAACGGCGGCCTCCCGTGCCATACCGGAAACGCGCCGACACCCACTTCGATCCTTCTTACGCCGTCGAAGCGGGCGGCCGGTGGCCACGGCGGCCCGAAAATGGGCAGGCGATCCCTGCCTCGGTCGTAACCGGCGGGACATGCGAGCCGCCTACCCAGCCATGCCGCCACCGGAACGGTCACGGCATTGCCCATCAACGACCAGCGGAGCGATGGACGGGCGACGGATACGGCGGGCGCCGTCCAATCCTCGCGAAAGCCCTGCAGTCGCTCGGCATCACGAATGTCCGGCTTCACGACCTTTCCGTCCGGCAGGAGAATCGCGGGAGGCGAAGGAATCCCGATGGTAGAGCCGTTCTTCAGTGTCGGGATCGCGTCCACGGCCCAGCCGAGCCCGCGTATCCCTTCCGTCCAGTAGAAGCCGTGCGCACGGCGATCCAGATCCGTGTCGGGAATGTGCGGTGTCACGTCTTCGCCGAGCAGCACCGAGGCCGGGTCTTCTTCCGTGCTGGCCAAGATGAACACGCGTTCCCGCCGCTGCGGAAGAAACGCCAGCGAGCTGACCACCCGATACGCCCAGCGATAACCCAGCTCCTCCAGCCGATCGAGCACGTAGCTCATCGCCCGACCACGGCCGAGCTGCAACATGAAGGAGACATTCTCGAGGACGACCCAGGGAACGCGTCGGCGATGCAGCAGGCGAAAGACTTCGTCCACCAGGCTCGACCGGGAACCGGAAATGCCGGCGGTTTTTCCCGCCTGGCTCAGATCCTGACAGGGAAAGCCGGCGGCCAACACTTCGGTGTCGGCCGGCAGATCGTGCAAGGTCCGCACATCCTCGTGGACCGGCACTCCCGGGAAGCGCTCGCGCAGCACCGCGACGGCGGGTTCCCAGATCTCCGACAGGAGGATTGTGCGGTGTCCCGCCGATGCGAAACCGACCTCGAAGCCGCCGACGCCGGCGAAGAGCCCGACGACCTTGAGCGCGCGTGTGTCGCTGTCCAACTGGCGGTCCTTCCGTCGATCCCGTCTGCCCTTCCGGTCGATGGGGAACTTAGATCTGGCGGCCCGGGGGTACAAGCGAGGAGGGATCCCGACGATGGGGTGGCGACCGGAAACCCGTTCCGCTTCACGCCGCCGACATCGGAACACGCAGACGGACGGTGGCCGGGCCGGGCGTCGGAGCGGGCTGGAGACCGCGGATCGTACGGCGGAGCTGGCGCCGGCGTTCCAGATGCTCGGGAAAGAAGGGGTTGCAACGGAGCTCCTCGAGCAGGCCCAGGATCTCGCCCGGCAGAAAGCGGCTCGACCAGTTGTGACCGCAGAGCAGGCGGTCGAAGACGTCCATCTCCATCCAGGCCGTGCCCTCGGCGCCGGGTGCGATGCCGTCGAGCCAGGGCGACATGGCGAGCGGCGGCGCCCCGCGGGGGGCCTCGCGCCGCAGCCGGCGCCGGGCGAGACCGAGGTGGTGCACCGCCCGCCGCATCTCCCCGAGGGCCACGCAGAGCCGGTAGGCCACGGCCCTCTCGGGATAGAGGGCCGGCGTATCCTCCTCGGCGAGTGCGGACTCCAGCCACCGCAGCGTCGCCCTCGCCCGGGCGAGCCGCTCGCGGGCCGGCTGTGTTTCCCGGTCCCGCAGCAATGTGGCCGTCTCGGCGGGATCGGTGGCCGGCTCTCCGGCTTCCGGTTCCGCCGTCGGGCACAGCAGCCCCCGGGCGGCCAGGGTCGCCGCCCGATCGGGCTTGAGGGCGAGGAGATTGAGCTGGAACTCGCGGCAGCGTTCCGGAACTGCGGGCAGCAGCAGATCGAAGGCCGGCAGATACCGGTAGGGGGCGAACCCGAAACCGGCCAGCAGCCGGCTCAGGAGGACCGCCCGTTCGGGATCGCCGGAGATTTCGAACATCACCACCGGGGAAGTCTCGGCCAGCAGGTTCCGGGCGCCGGCGAACACCCGCTCCTCGGCCCCTTCGACGTCGATCTTGAGGAGGGCGACATCGGGTTTCCCCAGCTCCCGCCATACCGTGTCGAGCCGTCGTGCGGCTACCGGCCGGCCGCGGCCGTCTCCCGCCAGCCGGGCTTCCTCGCCGCTGCCGGCGAGGGACAGCGCGCCGTCCCGTTCGGCGACCGCGACCCGCCGCAAATCGAGCCAGGAAAGCCCCGCGAGTTCGGCCGCACGGGCCAGCAGCGACGCCGGATCGTCACCGGGCTCGAAGGCCACCACGCGACCGGTCGGCCCGACCCGGCGCGCCAGGGCGAGGGCGTAGACCCCGTGATTGGCGCCGATGTCGAACAGCGTGTCGCCGGGTTGCACGATCCGCGGCAGCAGGGGCCATTCGTGTTCGAACCACCGTCCCTGTTCGATCAGCACGTAGGTCGTCACCCGCCGGAGATCGTTGCGCACCGCCACCTCGGTGCCCTCCTCGAGGGTGACGAGGAGAACCTCCTCCGGCCCGAGTTCGGCGAGCGCCCGCGGCACCGGGCCGACCGCCGGCGGATGGGGCGAAAAGCTCATCGCGGGAACTCCCTGCTGCCCGGTCCGAGCCTAGGCGCCGGCGGTTAACCGAGGATTAACGATGCGGCGAGCGACCGCCGCCCGCGGGGGAGACGAGACAGGGATCGGCCGCCACCTCGCGCAGCAGCCATTCACGCAATCGGGCGATGCGGGGATCGTGACGGTCGCCGTTGCGGCAGACCAGATACCAGCTCCCGGGCTGCTCGACGGCGAGGGCGAAGGGGCGGACCAGCCGCCCGCTCTCGAGTTCGCTGCGGATCATGAACTCGGCCGCCATCGCCACCCCGCGTCCGGCCAAGGCCGCCTCGAAGGCCAGGAGATAGGTGTCGAACGCGGGGCCCGGCAGCCCTTCGAGCTCCGGATGACCCGCCGCCTCGAGCCAGGCCTTCCATTCGTCGCGGGCCGGCGGCACGCGGATCAGATGGAAGCCGGCGAGATCGGCGGGTTCGCGGAGGCCCGCGGCGACCAGTCCGGGGCTCGCCACCGGAAAGATCGGGACCCGGAAGAGGGGCGTGTGATGCTGACCCGCATCCAGCGGCGAACGGCAGTAGACGAAACCCACGTCGGCGTAATCGGCGTCGAATTCCCAGCCCCGGTAGCTGGTCGAGATGCGCAGCAGAATGTCCGGATACCGTTCGTGGAACCGGTAGAGCCGGGGCAGCAGCCAGCGCACCGCTACCGTGACATAGACCTGGAGAACGAGTTCGCCGGTGGATCCCGCGCGCCGCACGAGGGCGGTCCCCCGGGCCATGCGTTCGAAGGCCTCGCGCAGGATGGGATAGTAGAGAGCGCCGGCCGGGGTGAGCTCGACCCTCCGTCCCAGCCGCCGGAAGAGCGCCGTGCCGAGACTGCGCTCGAGTTCCCGGATCTGGTGGCTGACCGCGGAATCGGTCACCGCCAGCTCGCGCGCCGCGAGGCGGAAGCTCAGACGTCGCGCCGCCGCCTCGAAGGCCCGCAGCGCCGAAAACGAGGGAAGATCGCGCCGCCGCATCCGGTCCCGAGCTCCATTCAGGAGTCGATGCCGAGAACGCTTTAGCATTCCCGCGATCGTACATGAATTCGATTCATCTCACGATGAAAAACTCTCGTTTGAAACGGGGTTCCGCTACTGCCACCTTTCGACCGTCGCGCGAGCAGGGAGGCGGCGATGACCCAGGCGACGGTGACCCGACGCCGCGGCGGCAGGACGGCCCGTCGGGCGGCGCACGCGGCGATCCCGCCGGCGACGGAGCGGCCGGTGCACGCCGGTCTCGAGGGCGGCCGGTACACGCCCCTCACCGAAGGCGACCTCCACGCCATCCACGGCGCCGCACTGGAGATCCTGGAGACGGTGGGGCTCGCCGATCCGATCCCCTCCTGCATCGAGCTGTGCACGGCCCGCGGCGCCCGGCTGAACGCCGACGGCCGGCTGTGCTTTCCGCGGGCACTCGTCGAGGATGTGATCGCCGCCGCCGCCCGCGCGTTCACCCTCTGCGCCCGGGATCCGGGTCTGGACGTCCTCCCGCGGGGCCGACGCGTCCATTTCGGTACCGCCGGCGCCGCCGTCCACATCGTCGACGCCCGCAGCGGCCGCTACCGGGATTCGACCCTCGCCGATCTCCACGATGCGGCCCGCATCGTGGACGTGCTCGAACATCTCCATCTCTTCCAGCGGCCGCTGGTCTGCCGCGACATCGAGGATCCCTTCGAGATGGAGATCAACACCCTCTACGCCTGCCTCGCCGGCACCCGCAAGCACGTGGGCGTGAGCTTCGGCCATCCCCGCCAGCTCGCAGCGGCACTGCCGATGCTGCATCTGCTGGCGGGCTCCGAGGCGGCGTTCCGGGCCCGGCCCTTCGTCAGTCTCTCCTGCTGTTTCGTGGTGCCGCCGCTGAGGTTCGCCGAGGACGCCTGCCGTTGCCTGGAGGCGGCGGCACGGGCGGGCCTGCCCGTTCTCCTGCTCGCCGCCGGTCAGGCCGGTGCCACCAGTCCCGCGGCGCTCGCCGGCGCGGTGGCCCAGACGATGGCCGAGGTGCTGGCCGGTCTCGTCTATCTCCACTGCGTGGTACCCGGCGCTCCCGCCCTGCTCGGGCCCTGGCCCTTCGTCTCCGATCTGCGTACCGGCGCCATGTCCGGGGGCAGCGGCGAGCAGGCGCTGCTGATGGCGGCCTGCGCCCGGATGGGCCGGTTCTACGACATCCCCACCGGCGTCGCTTCGGGCATGACCGACAGCAAGATCTGCGACCAGCAGGCCGGCTACGAGATCGGCATCAACCATGCGCTGGTGGCCAACACCGGTGCCAACATCCTCTACGAGGCGGCGGGCATGCGGGCGAGCCTCCTGGGCTTCTCCTTCGAGGGACTGGTCATCGACAACGACGCCATCGGTGCCGTGCTGCGCACCCTCCGCGGCCTCGAAACCGATGCCGACAGCCTGTCGGTCGAGGTGGTGCGCGAGGTCTGCACCGCCGGGCCGGGCCACTACCTCGGCCATCCCCAGACCCTGGATCTGATGCGCCGCGGCTATCTCTATCCGGTGGTGGGCGACCGTTCGAGCCCCGGGGAATGGATCGAACGCGGTTCCACCACCGTGCTGGACCGGGCGATCGCTTTGACCGAGGACATTCTGCGGCGCCATCGGCCGCGCTACATCGAACCCGAGATCGACGCGGAGATCCGCCGCCGCCTGCCGATCCGGCTGCCGCCGGCGGAGAAAGACCGAGCCTAGAAAGCAGGGAGGAGGCCCGTCGATGACCGTCCACGTCCGCACCGCGATCATCGGCGGTGGCATGCTGGGGATCAGCACGCTCTACCATCTCGCCGAAGAGGGATGGACCGACACCGTCCTGATCGAGAAGGGAGAGCTCACTTCCGGCTCCACCTGGCACGCCGCGGGGCTCTGCGCCCATTTCGTCGGCTCGCCGGCGGTCGCCCGCATCCACGCCTACGGCATCGGCCTCTACCGCGAGCTCCAGCGGCGACGGCCCGGCGGCATCGGCTGGCACGAATGCGGCAGCCTGCGGCTGGCACTGACCGAGGAGGAGGTGGACTGGTTCCGCCGTTTCGCCGGCCAGGCCCGCCACCTCGGCTTCGAGGCCCATCTCGTGGGACCGCAGGAGATCCGCGAGCTCCACCCCCTGCTCGAGATCTTCGAGGTGAAACTCGGCTTCTGGACTCCGACCGACGGCCATGTCGATCCGTCGAGCGCCGCCAACGCCCTGGCCGAGGCGGCGCGGGAGAAGGGGGCGCGGATCCTGCGCCGCACCCGGGTCACGGGCATCGCCCAGCGGTCCTCCGGGGAATGGGAGGTGACCACCGAAAAGGGCACCATCGTCTGCGAGCATCTGGTCAATGCCGCCGGTTCCTACGCCCGCCAGCTGGCCGCCTGGAACGGGCTCGATCTGCCGATCGTCGACATGCTGCATCAATATGTGGTGACCGAGGCGGTGCCGGCCCTGGCCGGTCTCGAGCGTGAGCTGCCGGTGGTGCGCGATCCCTGGTGTCACGCCTATCTGCGGCAGGAGCGGCAGGGCCTGCTGGTCGGCCCCTACGAACGCGAAGGGGCGCGTCCGGTGTTCGAGGAAGGAGCGCCCTGGAGCTTCGAGATGGAGCTCTTTCCGCCCGAGCTCGACCGGCTGATGCCCTGGCTGGAACGGGCGGCGAAACGGCTCCCGCCGTTCGGCGAGGCCGGCATCCGGCGGGTGGTCAGCGGCGCCATCGGCCACACCCCGGACGGCAATTTCCTGATGGGGCCGGCGCCCGGGCTCCGCAACTACTGGCTGGCCACCGGCAGCAGCATCGGCATCGTCCAGGGCCCCGGAGTGGGCCGCCATCTGGCGCAGATGATGGTCCACGGTCGGGCCGAGATCAGCACCCTCGAATTCGATCCCCGGCGCTTCGGCCGCTGGGCCGATGCCGACTACGTGCGGGCCAAGGCCATCGACGAATACCAGCACATGTACGTCTGCCCCCTGCCCGGGGAGCAGCGGGAGGCGGGGCGGCCGGTGCGCCGATCGCCGCTCCATGCCGCGCTCGTCGCCCGAGGTGGGGTGCACATGGAGGCGGCGGGCTGGGAGCGGCCGCAATGGTTCGCCCCGGCCGGTGTCACGGAACGGCACGGCTTTCGCCACACCAACGCCTTTCCCCATGTCGCCGAAGAATGCCGGGCGGTGCGGGAGGCGGTGGGGGTGATGGATTTCACCAGCTTCGCCAAGTTCGAGGTCACCGGTCCCGATGCCGCCGCCTTCCTCGATCGGCTGGTGGCCAACCGGCTTCCGAAGCGGGAAGGCGGCATCGTGCTCGCCCATTTCCTCGACCGAAACGGACGCATCCAGGGAGAGGTCACGGTCACCCGCCTCGCCGCCGATCGGTTCTATCTGTGCGCCGCCGCCGCTGCCGAACTGCGCGATCTCGACCATCTGCGATGTTCGCGGCGCCCCGGAGAACGGGTGGAGATCGCCAATCGCACCGAGACGGTCGGGCTTCTCGTGGTGGCTGGCCCCAAGTCCCGCGAGCTGCTGCGGCCGCTGACCGCCACCTCTCTCACCAGCGACCGTTTTCCCTGGCTGACCGGCAGGGAAATCGTCCTGGCCGGCATTCCGCTCACCGCCCTTCGTGTCAATTACGTGGGCGAACTGGGCTGGGAGCTGCATTGTCCGATGGAGCGGCTCCATGAGCTCTACGACGCCGTGATGGAAGCGGGCAGCGACCACGGGGCCCGCGATTTCGGCGCCTACGCGGTGAACAGTCTGAGGATGGAGAAGGCCTATCGCGGCTTCGGCAGCGAGCTCACCCACGAGGTCGATATGATCGAGGCCGCCATGGAGCGGTTCCTGGCGCTGGAAAAGGGCGAATTCATCGGCCGCGAGGCGAGCCTCCGGGCGCGCGAAAAGGGCCCGCGGATCCGGCTCGTCCATCTGGAGATCGCCCCGGGGGACGCCGATGTGCTGGGCGACGAGCCGGTTTTCGCCGGCGAGCGGATCGTTGGTGTCACGACCTCCGGTGCGTTCGGTCATGTCACCGGAAAATCGCTGGCCTTCGCCTATGTGGACCCCGGGCTGGCCACCCCCGGTACGGCGCTGGCGGTGGAAATCCTCGGCGAGACACGGCCGGCCCGGGTGCTCGCCGAGCCCGTCTGGGATCCGGCGAACCGGCGCCTTCGCGCGTGAGGGCCCGGCTGCGGACTGGCGCCCCCAACGGGACTCGAACCCGTGTTTCAGCCTTGAGAGGGCTGCGTCCTAACCGCTAGACGATGGGGGCGCGGCACGAAAAAACCGGCCGCGGAGACGGCCTCGGGCGGTATCTAGCGGCGCCCCCGCGCGAGATCAAGCCCGATCGCCGCCGTCGCGCAGGAACAGGGCGGCGAGCTCGATCTCCGATGCGTGGAGGAACTGGTCGATCGGGAGCAGCCGGGCGAGCCGCCAGCCGCCGGCGGCCAGGATCGCGGCGTCACGGGCGAAGCTCGCCGGGTTGCAGGAAACATGGACGAGACGTGTCGGCGGCGCTTCGGCGAGCCGTTCGACCTGGGCACGGGCGCCCATCCGCGGCGGATCGAGGAGGACGAGGTCGAAGGCGGCGAGCTCCTCGACGGCGAGGGGCCTTTTGGCGAGGTCCCGCCTCGCGACCAGAACCGGACTGCCCGGTCGGGCGCGGACGGCGGTCTTCACCGCCGTCACCGCCTCTCCGGAGGCCTCGAACAGCGCCAGGCCGGCCAGCCGCTCGACGAACGGCAGCGAGAGAGCACCGAGCCCGGCATAGAGGTCGAGAAGCCGCATGCCGGGGGAGAGCGCCTCGGCGACGAAGGCCTGCAGCGCCGTTTCCCCTTCCTTCGTCGCCTGGAGGAACGCCCCGGCCGGAAAGGGGATCCGGAACGGGCCGTAGAGGAGTTCCGGCGGCCGGCGAACGATCAGCGGCTCGACCGCCGGCGCTCCGGGGCGACGCAGCGACAGACGGGCGAGATCCCGGGCTTCGGCGAAGGCGGCCAGCGCCTCGCGTTCGGCGAGGTCGGGCTCGCTCCGACAGTCGAGAAGGAGATCGACGCCGCCCTCGACCAGGGTGAGAAGGGCCTCGCCCCGGGTCCCGGCGCAGGCGAGCCCGGCCAGGAGCTCGGCCAGCGGCGCGAACAGGCGGGAGAGCTCCGGCCGGGCGACGGGACAGGCGACGGCGGCGACCACCGCCCGACTGCGCGCTTCCCGGAACCCCAGCCTCACCCGCCCGTCGCGACGCTCCCAGGCGAGCCGCAGCCGCCGCCGCGAGGCGGGCGGGCTCGGCGCCGGGGGATCGAGCCGCTCCGCCATCAGCCGGCGGTGGGCCAGCGCCCCGGTGATCCGTTCCACCTTGAAGCGGTGATAGAGTTCGCGAGGCAGATGTTGCAGACGGCAGCCGCCGCAGCGGCCGAACAGGGGACAGATCGGCGCCGCACGCGGCGGACCGCCGAGACGCACCAGGGGCTCGGCCCGCCTTCCCCCGTGCGTCTTCGGCCCGAGCCGCACCCGCCAGCGTTCCCCCGGCAGGGTGCCGGGAACGAACAGGCGGATACCTTCCAGCTCGGCGATACCGTCACCGGCGGCGCCCAGGCCGTCGATCGTGACCTCCGCCTCGAACACCGGCCGGAATTTCCCGCTCAGGGTGCCGGTACGAGACGGAAGAAGGCGAGACGCCTGCCGCTCGCGGCGTCGATCACCAGCAGATGAACGAGCCCTGCATCGTCCTCGAGCTCGAGCAGGATGGCCTCGCGGCCGAGATCGGTGCCGCGCAGGCGCAGCCCGTCGGGCAGGACGACATCCCGCAGCACCGCCTCGCCGCCGCGCTCGGGCGTACTGCGGGCGACCAGGAGGGCGATCAGGAGACCGGTCCCGAGGACCAGGACGACTCCGGCGACGACGACAAAAATCTTGACGAGTCTCAGCCAGCTCTCCACGTCACCCCCATGTCCGACATCCAGCGAACCCTGTCCCTCGAGGTGGGCCGCAGCGAGGACGGCCGACGGCTCGACCAGTTTCTCGCGGGTCGGCTCCCGGAATTCTCCCGCGCCCGTCTGCAGGGTCTCATCCGCGCCGGGCACCTGTCCTGCCAGAGGCGGCCGATAGCCGACCCGGCGCGGCGGGTCAAACAGGGCGAGCGTTTCGATCTGGAGATTCCGTCACCCCGGCCGGCGTCGCCGCGCCCCGAAAGCCACGCCCTCGACATCCTGTTCGAGGACGAGCATCTGCTGGTGCTGGTCAAGCCCGCCGGCATGGTGGTCCATCCCGCTCCCGGCCACGCCGGCGGCACCCTGGTCAATGCGCTGCTGGCGCATTGCGGCGACAGCCTGTCCGGGATCGGCGGCATCGCCCGTCCGGGGATCGTCCATCGTCTGGATCGCGAGGTGAGCGGTGTCCTCGTAGTGGCCAAGACCGACCGCGCCCACATCGGTCTCGCCGGCCAGTTCACCCTGCACACCGTCGAACGGCTCTACGAGGCGGTGGTCTGGGGCCTGCCGAGCCGGATCGCGGGGGTGATCGACCGGCCGATCGGCCGTCATCCTCACGACCGCAGGCGCATGGCGGTGGTCGAGGGCGGCAAGCGGGCGGTGACCCGCTACCGGGTGACGGAGGCGGCGGGGACGCTGGCGGCGCGGCTGGAGGTGACCCTGGAGACGGGGCGCACCCATCAGATCCGGGTCCATCTGTCGCATCTCGGCCATCCGCTTCTCGGCGACCGTCTCTACCGGCCGCGGCGGCGGCCGCCGCCGCTGGCCCCCGGCCCGCGCGCCTGGGTCGAGGCTCTCGACCGTATCCTGCTGCACGCCCGGCTGCTTGGATTCGTGCATCCCGTGACCGGGGCGCGGCTGCGGTTCGAGAGCCCGGCGCCGCCCCTCTTGACCGAGGCGCTTGAACGGCTGCGCGACTAATTTATTGTGCATCGCATTCGGTCCCGCTCCGGGACCTCGCCGGGCCGGACGCCCGGCACCGGCGGTTCGATTGGGGGGATCCAGCTCATGGCGCGTCTGCCGACCGTTCCGGCCGAAAGCAGCGGTCTCGCCCGCTATCTCGAGGAAATCCGTCGCTTTCCCATGCTCGATCCGGAGGAGGAATACATCCTCGCCAAGCGCTGGAAGGAGCACGGGGACGTCGCCGCCGCCCACCGGCTGGTGACCAGCCATCTGCGGTTGGTGGCCAAGATCGCCATGGGGTATCGCGGCTACGGCCTGCCCATGAACGAGATCATCTCCGAGGGCAACGTCGGGCTGATGCAGGCCGTCAAGCGCTTCGACCCCGATCGCGGCTACCGTCTCGCGACCTACGCCATGTGGTGGATCCGGGCCGCCATTCAGGAATACATCCTGCGCTCCTGGTCGCTGGTGAAGATGGGTACCACCGCCGCGCAGAAGAAGCTGTTCTTCAATCTCCGCCGGCTCAAGAGTCGCCTCGACGAGTTCGAGGAGGGGGATCTCAATCCCGAATCGGTCCGCGAGATCGCCCGCACCCTCGATGTCGCCGAGCAGGACGTGATCGAGATGAACCGGCGCCTCGGCGGTCCCGACCATTCCCTCAACGCCATGCTGCGGGCCGACGGGGATTCCGAATGGCAGGACTGGCTGGTGGACGACAGCGAGTCGCAGGAGGATACGGTGGCCGAGCAGGAGGAACTCGACTACCGGCGCGCGCTCCTGGCCGATGCCATGACGGTACTCAACGAGCGCGAAAAGCACATCCTCACCGAGCGGCGATTGAAGGAACCCGCCACCACTCTCGAGGAACTTTCCGGCCAGTACGGCATCTCCCGGGAGCGGGTGCGCCAGATCGAGGTCCGGGCCTTCGAGAAACTGCAGAAGGAAATGAAGCGGCTGGAGAAGCAGCGGGCGCTGGAAGCCGCCCGGCAGGCGCCGCCGCTGCCTCCGCCGGGCTGAAACCGGGAATAGCCGGCGCCCCGTCGCGTCCGTGGCGCGGGTGGTCCGCAGACGGAGCGGAAATGAGATCTGCGCTCGCCAGACGCGATGTTCTCGCCGGGCTTTGCGCCCTCGCGATCGTCTCGCCGGGCCGGACGAGCCGGGCCGGGCGAGCCGAGATGGCGGCGCTCGGCCATCTCGAGCCGCCCGGGGTGACGCTTCTGGACGCGGCGCGGGGCGAGGTGCAGGCCACCCTGCCTCTCGCCCACGAACCCGCCCAGATCCTGATCGACGGTCGCCGAAGCCGCCTGCTGGCGAGCGATTACGACAACGGGATCAGCATCCTGTCCCTGATCGGAGATCCCGGTCCGCACTACCGCCCCCTGCCTTTCATGCCGGTCCACCTCCAGGCGGCGCCGGGACGGGCCTTCGTCGCCGTCAACGGTCTCGTCGAGGAAGGCATGTGGTTTCTCGATCCCGACCGGCCGGAGGAGGCGGTGCGCATTCGCGGCCTCGAGGAGCCCCACAACTTCCGCTTCGATCGTTCCGCCCGCCGGCTCTTCGTCGCCGATCGGGGCGGTCGCGGGCTCGCCCTCGTCGACGTCGCGCGGGCCGAGCGGATCGCCGAGATCGGCACCGAGGCGGCGGCGTTCGTGCCGGCGGGAGCGGTACCGGACGGCCTGGCGCTGACCCCCGATTCGCGTATCGCCCTGCTCCTCTTCGACGGTGCCGAGCATGCAATCTGGCTCTCCCTCGACACCGGCGAGCCGTTTCCCGGTCCGCCGCTCGGCGGCCAGCCCGACCGGCCGCGGGTCGACCGCCGCGGCCGGTTCTTCCTGGTGGAACTTCCGGAGACCGGTGAACTGCTGTTCCTCGCCGCCGCCGAGCCGCGCCTTCTCGCCCGTCTGTCCCTCGACGGCGGCCCCGTCCTCCTCGCCCGGCTCTGGTTCGACCGGATCCTGGCCCTCGCCGGCATCGGCGGCCGCCGCCTCCTGTTCTTCGATCTCGAAATGCTGCGGGTGACCGACGAACTCCATCTGCCGGCTCCCATCGGTGGCCTCCTGGCCTCGCCCGCCGGCGACCGCCTGTTCCTGCTGCTCGAGAATCCACCGCGGATCCTCGGCCTCGACCATCCCGAGCGGACGACCTTCCTCTTCGAGCCGCTTCCGGCAGCGACGGCGATGGCCGTGACCGCCGACAGCGCGACGTTCTGTAGCTGAGGCGGGGACCTCCCGGAGGACGTCAGCGGCCGACGGCGTAACCCTGCATGAAGCGGGGGTTGGCGCCGGCGCGGAGGATCCCTTCCCGAAGGGCCACCGCCGTCACCCGCCCGAGCGACCAGTCGTCTTCGAGGAGAATGTCGTGACCGCGCCGCCGCAGCGTCGCGACCGTGCCTTCCGGGAAACGCCCTTCCATCACCAGACGTCCGGGATGGCATTCCCGGGGATAGAAGGAGCTCGGGAAATGCTCGCTCTGAAACTCGGGGGCATCGATCGCCTCCTGCAGGTTCATGCCGAAATGGACGTGACGCAGGAAGACGTGCAGCGACCACTGATCCTGATAGTCGCCGCCGGGGGTGCCGAACACCATGTACGGGCGGCCGCCGCGCAGGGCCAACGACGGGGTCAGGGTGGTGCGCGGCCGCTTGCCGGGGGCCAAGGAGGCGGGCTTGCCCTCTTCCAGCCAGAACATCTGGGCGCGGGTGGACAGGCAGAAGCCCAGTTCCGGGATGACCGGCGAGCTCTGTAGCCAGCCGCCGCTCGGGGTCGCCGAGACCATGTTGCCGAAACGGTCGATCACATCGACATGGCAGGTATCCCCGCCCATGCCGCGGTCCTCGTCGGCGGATCCCTCCTCGAGCCGGGCCACCGTGGGCTCGCCGCCGCCGAACAGGCCGGCATGGGCGATGTCCTCCGAGGCGGTGGCGATCCGCACCACCGGGGCGCTGCCATATCCGGGAATGTTTCCGGGTCGCAGCTCCAGCGAGGCGTTCTCACCCACGAGCCTGCGCCGGGCGGCGTTGTATTCCTCCGACAGCAGCGTCTCCATCGGCACCGCGACGAACGCGGGATCACCATAGAAGGCCTCGCGATCGGCGAAGGCCAGCTTGGCGCATTCGGTGACGATATGCACGAATTCGGGATCGGTCGCCGACATGCCGCTGAGATCGAAGCCGGCCAGCAGGGCGAGCTGCTGGAGGGCCACCGGCCCCTGCCCCCAGGGACCGGTCTTGCAAAGGGTGTAGCCCCGATAGTCGTAAGTGAGGGGCGGCTCGACGGTGGCCGACCAGGCGGCCATGTCCTCGGCCGTCAGCAAACCGCCATGGCGCCTGCCGGTGACGTCCAGAACCTTCTCCGTGCGGCAGAAACGATCGATGGCCTCGGCGACGAAGCCCCGGTACCAGACGTCGCGCGCCGCCTCGATCCGGCTCTCGCGATCCCCGCCCCGCGCGGCGGCTTCCTCGACGATGCGCCGATAGGTGCCGGCCAGCACCGGATTGCGGAACAGACCGCCGGGCTCCGGCACACCCTCTGCCAAATAGATCGCGGCCGAGCTCGGCCATGCCGTCTCGAACAGCTCGCGCACCCGGGCGATGGTCCGGCTGATCCTCGGCACCAGCGGATAGCCCCGCTCGGCATAGGCGATCGCCGGCGCCAGGACCTCGGCGAGCTCCATCGTGCCATGGTCTCGCAGCATCACCATCCAGGCGTCGAAGGCGCCGGGCACGACGGCCGCGAGC
>JALSIM010000018.1 GCA_026990035.1 Alphaproteobacteria bacterium
TGCCATTGGGCGGTCGAGTAGGGAAGGAGCGCGACCCAACCGTCGCGCGCCCGATAGGGACGGCGGCCGCCGGCCAGGATGCGCGTATAGCCGGCCTCGCCCTCGGGTGGTTCGAAGGCCCGGCCCGCCAGATGTTCGACCATCAGGAAATCCACCAGACATTCGAGCATCGGGACCCGGATGTGGCGTCCCTCGCCGTCGCGACCGTGGGCGAGACAGGCGGCGAGCACGGCGTGCACCACATAGAGGCCGCCCACCTTGTCGGCGAGGGTGGTGGGCACGTAGTGGGGCGCCTCCGAGACTTCCGCCTCGAGGGCGACGATGCCGCTCGCCACCTGCACCGTGTCGTCGTAGGCGGGAAATCCCGCCCAGGGACCGTCCTGCCCGTAACCGGTGAGCTCGACATAGAGGAGACCGGGCCGCAGTGCGCGCATCGCCTCCCAGGTGACCCCGAGACGGGCCGCCGCTTCCGGACGGATCGAATGGATCAGAATGTCGGCACCGCGCACGAGATCGCGGAGGATGGCGCGCGCCCTCTCCACCTTGAGATCGAGGACGAGGCTCCGCTTGCCGCGATTGGCGGTGACGAACATCGCCCCCATGCCCGGGGCGCGGAAGGGTTCCAGCCAGCGGGTGATGTCCCCGCCGGGCGGCTCGATCTTGATCACCTCGGCGCCGTAGTCGGCGAGAATGCGGGTGGCGTAGGGACCGAACAGCACGCTCGTCAGATCGACGACCCGCCAGCCCGCGAGCGGTCCCGCCATCGCCTTTCGCCTCAGCGGCCGGTGAACCGTGGCCGGCGCTTCTCGAACAGGGCGGCCATCGCCTCCCGGTGATCCTCGGTGCGCTGAACGATGGCCTGATAGGCCGCCGAGATCTCCAGCAGCGACGACAGCGGCAACCGCTGTCCCTCGCGCAGCAGCCGCTTGGCGAGGCGCACCGCCTGCGGCGGGTTGGCGGCGATCCGGCGGGCGAGATCGAACGCTTCCGCCATCAGCCGGGTATCCGGCACCACTCGGGAGACGAGGCCGATCGCCAGTGCCTCGGCCGCGTCCACCGCCTCGCCGGTGAAGGTCATCTCGCAGGCCCTGGACATGCCCACCACCCTGGGCAGGAACCAGGCACCGCCGTCGCCGGGAACGAGGCCGAGGCGGACGAAACTCTCGGCGAAGCGGGCGCTTTCGGCGGCGATGCGGATGTCGCACATGCAGGCGAGATCGCAGCCGGCCCCGATCGCCGGTCCGTTGACCGCCGCGATGACCGGCAGATCCAGCCTCTCGAAGGCCAGGGGGATGCGCTGGATGCCGGTGCGGTAGAACGCCTCGATCTCCGCCGGCGACATGTCGCCGTCGGTGATGTCCTCGCGGAGCTTCTTGATGTTGCCGCCCGAACAGAAGGCGGGACCGTTGCCGGTGAGGACGACGACGCGAGCTTCGGGATCCGCGCCCGCCCGCTCCAACGCGCCCACCAGCGCCTCTACCATCTCGGGCTCGGAGATGGCGTTGCGGGTCTCCGGCCGGTCGAGAACGATGGAGACCACATGCTCCCGACATTCGTAACGAACGAGGCCGCTCACCGGCGCCTTCCTCCCCCTGGCTGGATCCTCCCCGTGCGCGACCGTCCCGCTGTCCGTACCGGAGATCGAGGGCACCCGGCCGCGCCGTCCGTTCCTTTCAGTAGAGATCGAAGCTCGATCGTCCCCGCCTCGTCACCACCACGGGCGGATCGGGCTCGCGCAGGGCGAGGCGACGGGCGCCGGCCGGCCGGGTGATGCGCACCGGATAACCGCGTCTCGCGACGAGCTCGGCATCGACGAAATCCCAGTCGACACGGTCCGCGGCCTCGCCGGCCTTCTCGCGGATGTAGTCGTGCACCGGTGGCGGCGGCTTCACGGTCAGGCGATAGGTCGCTTCCAGCTCCTCGAGCTGATCGACGTCGGGATGGGCCTCGAGATAGAGCTCGCCCTCGTGCCAGCCCGCCTTGATGGTCTGGTCGAGGACGGTGACCGGGGTTCCGATGGGGACCTTGTCGTAGAGGGCCTCGATCTGCTCGGGGTAGAGACGGATGCAGCCGCGGCTCACCCGCCGGCCGACCCCGTAAGGCTTGCTCGTCCCGTGAATGAGATAGGTGGGCCAGCCGAGATAGAGAGCGCGGGTGCCGAGCGGGTTGTCCGGACCCGGCGGCACGACCTCGGGCAGCCCCGGGTTCTCGCGCCGGGTGGCCGCCGTGGGGTACCAGGTCGGGTTCTTCCGCTTGCGGACGATCTCGGTGGTGCCGCGCGGTGTCTCCACACCTTCCCGACCGATGCCGACGGCGTGGGTTTCGGGCGGCCCCTCACGGGGAAAATAATAGAGCCGCAGCTCCGCCAGATTGACGACGATGCCGCGTCGCCGCGCATCGGGGAAGATGTGCTGCGTCGGCAGGACGATCAGCCGCTCCTCCCCCGGTACCCAGGGATCGACCCCGGGATTGGCGGCGGAGAGTTCGATGATCCCGAGATCGTGGCCGCGGGCCACGTCCAGCAGCACCGTCTCGGCATCGGTCACCAGCGCCCGCATGCGCCCGATCAGATCGCCGTCGGCGGCCGCCGCCTCGGCACGGAGGATCCGGGGCAGCACCGCGGTCGCCCCGAGCGCGGCCAACCCGGCGAGAAGACCGCGGCGATCCGAACGGAAGGCGGCCGGGCCTTCCTCCCGCGGAGCGGGGGGCGTCGGGTTCCGATTTCCGTCCTGTCGCTGCATGATCCGTCTCGCCGGGTTCCGATGGATTACTTGCGCAGTCCCGCGCGGAAGATGCGATCCGCCTTCTCGCTGGCCATGGCCGCTTCCTGTTTCGCCGCGGCGGCGTCCGCGGCCGCCTGTTCGGCGGTGGCCAAGGCCCGGGTGGCCTTGTCGTCGGCGGCCTCGGCAGTGGCCCGCACGCCGGCGATCTCGGCCCGCAACGCCTCGACGTCGGTCTGGGAGACACAGCCGCCGAGAGCGAGCAGCGCGCCGCCCGCCAGGGCCAGGCTGTAGAGTTTGGAACGCTTCATGATCTCCTCCGTCGTTCTGATGGCCAGTGCCCGAGATACCGACGGTTTCCGCGTCCACTGCGGGAAGCCGGGCAGTCCCTTCCGTCGGCCGCTTTACACATAGACGCTCGCCCGAAAGGGTGCAAACGAGACCTAGGGACGAATTTCCACCGGCGTCCCCAACCGGACGGTGCGCCAGAGAATGTCCATCTCGCGATTGGTGACGGCCACGCAACCGTTGGTCCAGTTGAACAGCCAATGATCCTCTTCCCAGCCGGCCAGCGCCGGATCGAGACCGTGGATCATGATGCGGCCACCCGGATCGACCCCCATCGCCCGGGCCCACGCGATGTCCTCGGGGCCGGGATAGGAGATCTTGATGGCGCGGTAGAAGGCGCTGTCCGGCAGGAACTCGTCGACGAAATAGCGCCCCTCGGGGGTCCGCCCGTCCCCTTCGTAGCGTTTGGGACCGCGCGGCTGCCAGCCGAGGGCGATGCGGAAGCTGCCCACCACCTCCTCGCCGCGCAGCAGATAGAGCCGGCGTTCCTGCTTGACGATCAGGATCTTGTCGATCCGGTCGATCACCGCCCCGCCGGTGTGCGCCGCCGCCGTCCCGGCGGCCGTCTGGGCGAGGAGGAATCCCAGGAAAACCAGAACCAGCCGGCCGCAACGGCCGATGTGCGAAGCTCCCTTCCGGTACCGCATCCGCCCCTCCGGTCGCAACGTCCCGCGCTGCCGACGACCCGTCGATCGCCCGCCATCGGTCGTTTATCAGGAATCCCCTAACATTTCACTAAGCCCCGCCGGGCGCCCGCGGATCATCCCCCGGCACGACGCGGCCCGGCATCGCCGTGGCGCGGCAACAGCCACGCCAACAACACGCCCAGCAGCGGCGCCGCCAGGGTCACCCACCAGACGAAACGCCAGGCGGGCTCCGGGTAGATGCGCGCCCCCGCCTTCAGTTCGCCCTGCCATCCCAGATCCAGCAGCAGGCCGAGCAGGGTCTGGATCCCGGCACCGACCAGCAGCACCGCGCTGTTGACGATGCCGAGGGCGGTCGCCGCCGCGGTCCCCCCGAAGCGGTCGCGGGCGAGGGCGAACGCCACGACCATGGTCCCGCCACCGAGGCCGAGAACGATCAGCGCTGCGGCGAGCAGCAGGGGCGGGGGAAGCATGGCGATGACGGTCCATCCCGCGAGTTGCAGCACGGCCCCGCCGAGGAGAACCGGTCGTCTGCCGATGGTATCCGAAAGGGCGCCGCTCAGCGGGCCACCGGCGGCCCAGGCGAGCAGGAGAAGGGAGGTGAAGAGGCCGGCCGAGGCCGCCGGGAAGCCGTAGACCTGCTCCAGGAAGGGCACCCCCCAGAGGCCGGCGAAGGCGAGGATCGGCGGTCCGAGCGCTCCCGTGATACCGACCAGCAGCCAGGTTTCCCGGCGCCGGAGAATGACGAGCAGCACCGTCGCCGCGGGTGTCCGAGTGCTGCCGCCGACAGCCCGGCGCGGGCGCGCGAGGCCGATCAGCAGGGCGATGACGAGTGCCGCCGCAGCGGTGATCAACAGCGTCCCGCGCCAGCCCGCGGCCGCCACCAGCAGGGCCAGCGGGGCCTGGCCGAGAACCGCGCCGAGGGTGCCGGCCGTGAGGGTGAACCCGGCCACCAGGCCGAAGCGCCGGGGCGGCAGGTAATGGGCGGCGATCTTGAGGGAGCCGATGTAGGCGACGCCCACACCGGCGCCGATCATGGCGCGTCCGAGCACCGCCACCGCATAGACCGGTGCGAGGCCGAAGATCACCGCGCCGACGGCCGCGAAGAGGGCGGCGGCGGCGAGGAGACGGGCGGGATCCACCCGGTCCATGAACAGCCCCGCCGGGATCTGCACCGCCGCATAGGCGTAGAAATAGGCGGCCGACAGCGTTCCCAGCAGCGCCCCGCCGAGGGCGAAGTCGCGCATCAGCTCGCTGGCGATCACCGCCGGCGCGACGCGCTGGAGAAAGCCGTAGGCGTAGAACAGCGCCGCCAGCGCCCACAGCAGCCATCCGAGGCGCGTGTTTCGCGATGCTTTGTCCGCTGGCGTCATGGCGCCACGAGGCCATATACAGGTCGCGCGCCCGCCACAAGGGGGCGCCCGAGACCGGATCGTGACCCCGACCCCGAATCCCGCGACCGACGACAGCATGCCGGAAAGCCATCGCCTTTCGCCTCATGTCGAGCTCTACAACCCGACCGGTCGGGCGGCGGTTCTCCTGCTCTGCGATCACGCCGGCAAGGAGGTGCCGGAGGGTCTCGATCTCCTCGGAATCAGCGAGGAGGCGCTCGGCCGCCACATCGGCTGGGACATCGGGGCCGCGGCGGTGACCTACCGGCTCGCCCGGCTGCTGGATGCACCGGCACTCCTCGATCATGTCTCGCGGCTGGTGATCGATCCCAACCGCCGCCCCTGGACCCCGACCTCGATCCCCGAGGTGAGCGACGGCTGCGTCATCCCCGGCAACCGGCATCTGCCGCGGCGCGAGGTGGTCCGCCGCATCCGCACCCATTTCCTGCCCTATCACCGGGCCGTCGCCCGGACGATCGGCGGCTTCCGCCGCCGCGGCATCCTGCCGGTGATCGTCTCCGTGCACAGCTTCACCCCCTATTTCGCCGGCGAGGACCGCCCTTGGCAGGTCGGGGTGCTGTGGCGGGGCGACCGACGCCTGAGCGATCCGGTCCTCGCCTTCCTCCGCCGCCGTCCGGGTCTCGTGGTCGGCGACAATCAGCCCTATTCGGGGCTGCGGGACTTCGGCTACACGATCGAGTTCCACGCCCAGCGGCCGCGACTGCCGCACATCATGTTCGAGCTCCGCCAGGACGAGGTGGCCGGGGAGGACGGGGCCGCGCGCTTCGCCGATCTCCTCGCCGCCGCCCTCGCGGAGCCTCTGGCCAATCCCGCAGTTTACCGGCTATTCGAAGGTAACGATCTCGCGGATTTCGCCGGGAGGCCGGGATGGCGCCACGCAAGCCGTCTCTCACCCTTGGGATAGAAGAGGAATATCTGCTGGTCGATCCGCGCACCGGGGAGCTGGTGATCGACCAGCCGCCGGGGCTGATGCCGGCCTGCAAGGAAAAACTCGGCGACCAGGTCACCCACGAGCTGCTGGCGGCCCAGATCGAGGTGGGCACCGGGATCTGCGCCGATATCGCCGAGGCCCGGGCCGATCTCGCCCGACTGCGGCGCACGGTGGCCGAACTGGCGGCCGATTTCGGTCTCGCCATCGTCGCCACCTCCACCCATCCGCTGGCGAGCTGGCGGACCCAGAAAAGCGTCGATCTGGAACGCTATCGCATCCTCACCCGCGATCTCCAGGCCCTGGCGCGGCGCCTCGTCGTCTGCGGCATGCACGTCCATGCCGGCATCGAGGACGACGATCTGCGGATCGACCTCCTGAACCAGGTCGCGTACTTCCTGCCGCATCTGCTGGCGCTGTCGGCGAGCTCCCCCTTCTGGGAGGGGCAGGACACCGGCCTCAAGGCCTTCCGCCCCACCATCTTCGGCGATCTGCCCCGCTCGGGCATGCCGGAGACCTTCGAGAGCTACCGGGAATGGCAGCGACTCCTGGAATTCATGGCCGAATGCGGGGTCTGCGACGATCCCAGCAAGATCTGGTGGGACGCCCGGCCGTCGGCCAAGCAGCCGACCCTCGAGATGCGGATCTGCGACATCTGCACCCGATTCGAGGACGCGATCACCATCGCCGCCCTCTATCAGGCGATCCTCGCCATGCTCTTCCGACTGCGGGCGGGCAACCAGCGCTGGCGCCAGTATCGCCCGATCCTCCTCGAGGAGAACAAATGGCGGGCGCAGCGCTGGGGCGTGGAAGGCGAACTCGCCGATTTCGGGCAGGTCAAGATGGTGCCCTTCGCCGATCTCGTGGAGGAACTCGTCGCTCTGCTGTCGGACGTCGCCGGGGAACTGGGCTGCCTTTCCGAGCTGCGCCGGGCGTCGGAGATCGTCGTCCGCGGCACCAGTGCCGATCACCAGCTCCGCATCTACCGCGAGGCGCGAGCGCAGGGCGCCGAGGATCTCGAGGCGCGCCGGACGGTGGCCCGATGGCTGATCGAGGCCACCCTCGAAGGGGTGCCGGAATGACGGGAAGCCGAAGGTGAATGCCGTAGGAGGGAACGCGATCCCATGACCGATATCGACCCCGCCACCCGCACCGAGCTCGAGGCCGCGGCCTTCCGCCGCCTGCTCGCCCATCTCCGCGAGCGGCCCGAGGTGCAGAACATCGATCTCATGAACCTCGCCGGCTTCTGCCGCAACTGTCTCGCCAAATGGTACAAGGCGGCGGCCGAAGAGCGCGGCCTCACCCTGGGCTACGAGGAAGCCCGCGAGATCGTCTACGGCATGCCCTACGAGGAGTGGAAACGGCGCCACCAGAAGGAGGCGCCGGCGGAGAAGATCGCCGCCTTCGAGCGGGCCTACGAACGGACCCACGGCGAACCCTTCCGCAGGAAGTGAGCGCACGATGGGACACCTTCCCGCGAAAGCCGCTGGCGCCGCGACCCGGAATCGGTAGTTTTCCCGGTCGCGCGCATGCCGAGTAGGCCGGGGTCGGCAGGAAATCCATCGGCCGGCCGCGGGTTCGACCCCCGCCGCGCGCACCGGACGCTCCCGAGATCCGGATCAGCCGCCCCGCCCGCCGGCCGTCCAGGCTTCGATCAGCCGCAGGTAGATCTCGAAGGCCTTCTCGATCTTGGCCACTTCGCACCATTCGTCGGTCTGATGCGCCTGTTCGGCTTCACCCGGACCGAGCACCAGCACCGGCACGCCCCCGTAGCCCGTCGTCAGATAGGAGGCATCGGTGGAATAGGGAACGGTCCCGAGCTCCACCGGCCCGCCGGCGAGTTCCTCCAGCACCGCCTTCACCGACCGCAGCCAGGGATCGGAGGGATCCGTCCACACCGGCGGCGTGGCCATCAACCGTTCGAGCCGGGTGCAGCCGCTGATCTCGACGAGCCGGCGTTCAACCTCCTCGAGCCGCTGTTCGGGCAGCAGCCGCATGTCGATCCCGAGCTTGGCGCGGTCGGGGACCGAATTGTAGTTCTGCCCGCCTTCGATGCGGGCGATGTTGAGGCCGGGTCGCCCGAGGGCCGGATGTTCGGCTCCGTCGAAATCCCAGCCGGCGAGAGCGACCGCCGCCCGCGCCGCCTTGAGGAGCGCGTTGTCGCCCTGCTCCGGCTGCGAGGCATGGGCGGTCCGGCCGGTGAAATGGAGATCGCACCAGACGAGACCGCGATAGCCGATCGCCGCCCGCAGCCCGGTGGGCTCGGCGACCACCAGCGCTCCGGCGCGGCCCAGCCGGCCGCTTCGGGCGACCGTCGCCGCCCCTTCGAGGCCGATCTCCTCGCAGGAGGTGAGCACCAGTTCCACCGGTGCGGTCCCGCCGCTCCTCCGTGCGGCCTCGATCGCCGCGGCGACGATGGTGGCGGTGCCGCTCTTCATGTCCGAGGCGCCCCGGCCGTAGAGACGACCGCCTTCGATTTCGGCGCCGAAGGGCTGGTGACTCCAGGGTTCGGTCCCCAGCGGCACGACGTCGACATGGCCGGTGAAAGCGAGCGCCTCCCGGTCCTCGGTCCCCGGCGGGCGGGCGATCAGATTGGGGCGTCCCGGGGCCAGCGGGACGTCGGTGACCCGGAAGCCGGCCTCCTCCAGAAGCCTCCCCAGGAGATCGAGACAGCGCGCCTCGTTGCCGGGTGGGTTGACGGTGTCCAGCCGTACCAGCTCCCGGGTCAGCTCCACCGGATCGATCCTCGTCATCGCTCTACGTCCTCCCCCAGAAGTCCAGCGACGAAGGCCGGCACCACCTCGGTCGCCGGCCCGTGCCACCGCTCGTCGAAAAGATGGCTGGCCGCCGAGGGCTCGAGATTGAGTTCCACCGTCCGCGCCCGTCCCCGCACCATCTCGACGAAGCCGGCGGCCGGATAGACCTGCGCCGAAGTCCCGATGGCGACGAACAGGTCGCAGCCGGCGAGGGCCTCCTCGATCCGCTCCATCTCCATCGGCATCTCGCCGAACCAGACGATGTGCGGCCGCAGGCCACCGCTGCGCCCGCAGGCGGGACAGCTCGTGGCGACCGAAAGTTCCTCCGCCCACGCCCGCACATCCCCGCAGAAGGTGCAGCGGATCTTCGCCAGCTCGCCGTGCATGTGCACCAGCCTGCGGCTTCCCGCCCGCTCGTGGAGATCGTCGACATTCTGGGTGACCAGCAGGAATTCGCCGCCCCATCGCCACTCGAGGCGGGCGAGTGCCCGATGCGCGGCGTTGGGCCGGATCGCCGGGTCGAGGAGCTGGCGGCGGCGCAGGTTGTAGAACTGGTGAACCAGCCCGGGGTTCCTGGCGAAGGCCTCGGGCGTGGCGACCTCCTCGATGCGGTGGCCTTCCCACAGCCCGCCGGCGCCGCGGAAGGTGGACAGGCCCGATTCTGCGGAAATGCCGGCACCGGTGAGCACGACGATCGAGACGGTCTCGGACAGGGGCATGTGGAGCTCGCGGGAGGATACGGCGACCGGCAGCATAGAGACGCGATGGCGAGCCGAAAAGGGAGGGGCGGCCGGACCGCCCATTCCGTTTCCCTCGGTTCACCTCCCGCACCGGGAAGTCCACGAAGAGATCCCGGATCACGGTTTTTTCATCGCCTCCTCCGGAAAGCCCGGGCCCCGTCGGATCCGATGGAGGCGGGTACCCGGAACCGGCGCGGGCCCGGCGATGGCCTCGCATCCGCCCTGATCGGCCTCAGGCACCGACGAGGGCATGCAGGAACAGGGGCGAAGGCAGCGTCAGGACGCCCTGGGCGACGGCGATCGCGAACAGGAAGGCGAGACAGGCGACGGTCATGCACCAGGAAGGCAACCATTTCGCGAGCCTGCACTCGAGACCCACCGCCTGCACCTCCTGGCTGCAGCTTCCCTTCGACCAGCACTGGTCGGAAAGGTGGTACCAGGCATGGATCTTGACCAGCGCCCCCACCCACTGGCTGTAAAGCATCAGCGGCACGGTGAGCTGGCTCACCGGATGTCCCCAAACGGCGATGGCACTCGTCTGCAGGCTGCGCACCGCCAGCACCCAGCCGATGTAGAAGGGCAGATAGACGAAGGACCGGGTGAGGCTGAGGAGCGTCGTGGCCACCAGACCGACCAGCGGTGTCCACATGGAAATCCGCTGTTCCAAGAGGGCGTACCAGATGAAATAGCCGGTCCGGTGCGGTCCGAGCGCCAGCGCCCGTGGGTTGTTGCGCAGCGTGTTGCCGTACCAGCGCCGCATCAGGGAAATGCTCACCGACAGGAAATCGGCATCCCGACTTTCCAGTGAATGGACGATGACATCGGGCAGGTAGAGCATGTCCCAGCCCTGCTCCAGGAGATGGAACCAGCTACTCTTGTCGTCGCCCATGAGAAAACGGAACTTGCCGTGCCGCCAGTGGAGGATGTGATCGGCCTCGATGCGCCGGATGAAGGGCTCCTCGACGACGATCGAGGTGCGGAACACGGAAAAGCGGCCGGTCAGAGTGAGCACCTTCCAGGAAAGGGCATGGGACTGGAACTGGACGTGCCGCTGACCGAACTTGAGATTGAACCAGTGTTTGTACCAGGGTGAACCGGTGCGCAGATGGGCGATCTCGTTGGTGGTCAGCGCCCCCAGCCGCGGGAAACGGGCGAAGAAGGGGATGCAGCGGCGCAGCACGAAGGGTTCGAGCCAGCTGTCGCCGTCCATGAACACGGTGACGCTGTCGGGCTCGTCTTCGTAACGGCGGGCGATCGCCCGCAGCGCGTGCCCCATGGCGATGCGCTTGCCGTGCCGCTGCCGCTGCAGCACCAGCTCCACCTTCTCGCGCACCGGATGGGCCTCGTGCACTGCGGTCACCATCCGGTCGTCCTCGTCGCAGCCGGTGGAAACGACCAGAGTCGCCCGGCAGGGGATATCGACGAGATTGGAGAGGACCGACTGCATGGTTTCGATCGTGATCCAGGGTTCCTCACGATAGACGAGGATCACGAAGAAGACGTGGGAGGGGTACTTCCGCTCTTCGGGCAGCTCCCGGACCATCCGCTTCAGACGCGGATAGCGGCAGCCGGCGTAGATCAGGGCACGGATGTAGTTGACGGCGAGCCAGCCGTATCGCCACAGGCTGAATACGCCCAGAAGAACGAGATGCTCGCCCTTTACGTAGTAGAAGTAGGGCCACATCGAATAGAAGACGAGCAACGACATGGAGCCGTAGGTCACCAGCGGCGGCACCAGCGAGTGCAGCGCTTCGCATCGCCCGAAACATCTCGTCATGACGGGAAATCGAAATCGAAGGTGCGGATCCAGACCGAAACGCGGGTGAAGGGTTCGAGGCGGATGTCCGGATCCAGGGGTTCCAGGGTGATCAACGTTTCGCCGAGACTCACTTCCATGGTCGGAGTGAAGTCGGCTTTCACCGGCGTCGCACCGATACTCCGGATCCGCGCCCGGAAACTCTCGCCGGAGGCCGGTACGGCGACGACCGCCTCCATGCCCGGGTTCAGGTCCAGGGTATCCTCCTGGCGCAGACGGGCGACGATCAGGGGCGCCCCGTCGGTGGCCAGCAGCAGCACCGGCTCGTCGGGTCCCACATAGTCTCCCGGTCGCCGGGCGATACGGAAGACCCGACCCGAAACGGGGGCCTTCACCCGGCGCGCGGCGAGACGCAAGGCGGTGCGCTCGCGCGCCGCGCCCAACCGGATTCTTTCGCGCGCGAGCGCGAGCAGCGCGGATTCCCCGGGATCGGCCGCCCCGGCCTCGTTCTCGGAGGCGACATCGATACCGATCGAGGGCGCCTCGGCCAGGCGACGCAGAAGCTCGAGCGGAACCGGCAACAGCCCGGCCTTGAACCGGCGCCCGTCGAACGCCGCCGGCTCTCCCGGCCCGCCGGTCGCCCTGCCAGCGATCCACGCCGGCTTCCCGGAGACGGAGCGGAGCCGTTCGTCGAGCAGGGCGATCTCGCGGTCGAGCCGGGCCAGTTCGATCGCGAGCTCACGATCGTCGAGGCGGAACAGAGCATCCCCCTTCTCTACGGGCTCGCCTTCCCGCAACCGCATCTCGGTGATCACACCTGCGACGCCGGCGCTCACCGTGCGCACGGTGCCGAGAGCGACGCCCAGGGCCTCCACCCGGTAGCTGGTGTTGTAGAACAGGGTCGCGGCCAGTCCCAGGATGAACAGTACCCCGAAAATCAGGGACAGGGTTGCGCGGCGGCGGAAGACGCAGCCCAGCTCCTCCTGTTCGGCGTCGCTCAGTACCAGCGCATCCCGGATCGGTGAGGGCAGCTCCGGCTGGGCGAGAAGCGACACCATGTCCTCGACATTGTCGAGCCGACCGTCGATGCCGAGCTCGATGTACTGCCGGAGGATCCGCCGGTTGCGCGGCGAAAGTTCGACGAAGGTGAACCGCGCCACCTCCTGGTCGCAGGCCACGAGACGGAGCTCGACCGGCAGGGTGAGAAACGCCTCCCGCATCGGAATCACCAGCCGGGCCGACAGCACCTCTCCCTTCTTCGCCGGCGGTCCGGAGGGCGCCGTGACGGAGAGCCCGCCGACCGACCAGTCGCGTGCGAGGTAGGTCCGGCCCGCGATCTCCACCGCCATGGGCAGATCGACGCGATGGGCACGGCGGCGGCTGTTGCTTTCCCCGACGATCGACGACATCCACGATCCCTTCCGCGAGCTTCCGGTCCGGTTTCCACCGCACCGGCGGGTGAGCCGACGAGGCTTCGACCCGGTGGTTGCATCAGCCCCCCAACAATTCCCGTGCCAGACGCGGGAACCCTCGTGAACGCGGGGTATTCCTTCTCCGGTCCGCCTTCGTTCCGGGGCCGATTTTGCCCACCCCGGCAATTGCTTCCCGTAATACCGTTCCCCGTTCGGCAAGGTTGCGGACTCGACATTGCCGGGTTCGCATACCTATCCTGCTTCCGGGAGCGAAACGTCCGATCGTCAGAGCATTTCGTGATTCCGTTCGATATTCTCGAACTGCGATTCGTCGCGGAGACCGAGGTGGCCCTGCGGGATTTCGCGGGCTCCGCCTGGCGCGGGGCTGTGGGCCGGGCGCTGAAACGCCTCGTCTGCATCATGCGCCTTCGGCCCTGCGAGGGCTGCGTCATCGAGGCGAGCTGCCTTTACACGCGCCTGTTCGAGATGCGGGCGGCGGAAGCCGATCCGCTGCTCGGAAAGGTCGGCCGGGCGCCCCAGCCCTTCGTCCTCGACTGCCGTACGCCGACCCCCTGCAGACTGGCACCGGGCGATCCCTTCATGCTGCGTCTCGTGCTGATCGGCCGCAGAACCCGGGAGGCCGCGGTCTATCTCCTGCGGGCGGTGGAGGAAGCTGCGGCCCGGGGTATCGGCCCCGGTCGCGGCCGGATGCGCCTCGCCGAGGTGGAGCTGCGCGATCCGATCGGCGAGGGTGGCCTTTCCTGCCTCGATGCGAACGGGCAATTCCGCCTGCCCGAGCCCTTTCCGGTGACCGTACCGCCGGCGCCCGCCGGCGTGCGGGTGGTGCTCGAGACACCGCTTCGGCTACGCCGCGCCGGCGCCCTCGTCGGCCCCGAAAGATTCAGCGCCGGCGCCTTCGTCACGAGTCTCGTGCGGCGCCAGTCGTTGCTGGCGCGGTACCATGGTGAGGCGCCGCTCGATCTCGATTTCCGTACACTCCGCGAACTCGCAGACGGCCTGCGGGTGGCGCGGCCGGAGCTCGAATGGAAGGAGCAGACCCGCCGCTCGGCACGCCAGGAGACGCTGATGCGGATGGGCGGGCTGCTGGGCCGCTTCGATCTCGACCTCCGGGGCGCCGGAGCGCTCTGGCCGTTTCTCTGGCGCGGCCGGTTCCTGCATGCCGGCAAGGCCACCACCATGGGCCTCGGGCGGTATCGGCTGGAGTCTTTGTCCGCTGACGGGATCCCGGCGGATGCTCTCAGCATCGACGAACCTTTTCGACCCTGCTCGTTCCGTTCCGGAGAAGCCTCGTGAATCGTAACCCTATCCCCATCACCCTCGACGAACTGGCCCTGGGCGCCTTCCTCCATGACATTGGCAAGCTCCTGCAACGCGCCGGCGGTGAACGGGATCTGCCGGAGCGGGTCCGCAGTCTGGAAGGCGAGATCCTGCCGACGGACGGCAGGAGCGGGCGTTACACCCACCGCCACACCCTGCTCACGGCCGGGTTCTTCGACTGGTGGGAAAGCGAGCGACTGCCCGTGCCGGACGGCGTGGACCGCGAGCGGGTGAGACGGGCGGCGGTCTACCATCACAAACCGGACGACGCCCTGCCCTTCACATGGATCGTCACCGAGGCCGACCGCATGGCCTCCGGTATGGAGCGCAAGGCCCGGGATCTCGCCCAGGAGCTCGATACCGCCGGGCGTGGCGCATTTCGAACAACGCCGCTGCTCGCCCTCCAGACCCGCGCCGCGCTCGGAGGCGGTCGGAAGCGGACAGCGCCCGGCTGGTATCGAGCGCGGCCCCTTTCGCCTGAAGCGATTCTCCCCGGCCCACAGCCCTCCGCGGAAGATATGGCCGAAGGTTACGCCGCCTGCAGTCGGGATTTCCTCGACGGCTTCCGGATCCTCACGAAACGGACACGGCAGGCCGAGCACTTCCACGACGCCCTGATCTCGCTGTCCGAACGGACTCTCTGGTCGATCCCTTCCTCGACCGTGGACGAACCGGACATTTCGCTCCACGACCACAGTCTGGCCGTAGCCGCCATCGCCGCCTGCCTCCACCGCTGGCACGAGCGGGACGGCAGTCTCGAAGACCTCGCCCGGATCAAGGACCGGGACATCCCCAAGTTCCGTCTTCTCGAAGGTGACCTCTCCGGCATCCAGAGCACCCTTTTCCGCCTCGCCAGTGAACAGGTCAGAGGCGTCAACCGCATCCTCAGGGCACGCTCTTTTCTGATGGCGGCGATCGCAGAAACCGCGGCCATCCTTCTTCGCCGCCGTATGGAACTTCCCTCCTACTGCCTGCTGCTGCGTGCGGGAGGCAAGTTCACCATGCTGCTTCCCGCCGAGCCCGATCTCGAAGCGCGGATCGAAGCGCTGCAGGCCCCTGTCGACCGCGAATTGTGCACCGCCTATGCGGGCGACCTCGCCCTCAACCTCGCCCTCGGCGATCCCTTCCCGGGAAGCGCCCTGATGCGCGGTGCCTGGCCCGCCACATGGCGACATTTCCGGGAACGGGTCGAGGAACGCAAGCTGCACCCGCTGGCCACGGTCATGACCGAGCCGGTGCTGGCCCAGGACTATGCCGAAGGCGCCGACGGCGACTGCCCGGCCTGCGGCGTGCGTCCGCGAAAGCCGGAATACACGAGCCGGGTGGACGGGATCTCGCGCTGTCTCGCCTGCCACCGCGAACACGAACTGGGCCGCGACCTGCCCAAGGCAAAGGCCGTGCTGTGGGCCGAGGGCGAGGATTCCATGCCCCTGCTCGCCGAGTTTTCCGTCCGTTTGTTGCGGGAGGTTCCGGCCCGCCTGCGCAGGGATGAAGCCGCGGGCTTCGTTCCCTGGTCGGCCGGGGAGGCCGAGCCGACGGCCCTGCCGCGGCGTTTCCTCGCCAATCACGTCCCGACCTTCGTGGAAGGCGAATGGGACGAGCCGCGCTACCGGGACGTGATCGAGGACCCGGAGGACATCGACCGCCTGCGGGAAGACGCGATCAAAACCATGGCCCATCTCGCCCGGGAAGATTGCAGGCAACGGAACGGTGGCTTCATCGGTCGACCGATGCTCGCTGTCCTCAAGGCCGATGTCGATCGGCTGGGACAGATCTTCACCCGTGGCTTTCCTTCCGAGGACCGCACCATCGGCAGGACTGTGGCGCTGTCGCGGCTGATGGATGCCTTCTTCACCGGGCATCTCACCCATCTTCTGGAAACCGACGAAACGTTCCGCAACATCTACACCGTCTATGCCGGCGGCGACGATCTGCTCCTCATCGGCCCCTGGTGGACCACCGTTCGTTTCGCCATGCGGCTGCGCGAGGCGTTCCGATGCTTCGCCGGCGGCAATCCGGATCTCACCCTCTCGGCCGGCATCGCGTTCGTGAGCCCCAGGCAACCGCTCAACCGCGCCGCGCGGGATGCCGAAGCGCGACTGGAAGCGGCCAAGAACCGCGGCCGGAATCGGGTCTGCCTGGTCATCGAGGAGCCGATCGGCTGGGACGCGCTCCAAGCGGCGATCGAGACGGCCGAATGGCTGGACGGGCTGATTGCCCAGGGCCGTGTCCCGGACAGCTTCCTGTACAAGCTGCTGCAGTTCGCGGACATGAAAGCCGAGGCGGAGCGCCGGGACGGCCCGGTCGACCTCGAGGCGGCGATGTGGAACGCGCGTTTCTCCTACCACCTCGCCCGGCAGTTTCCGAAGGAGGAAACCTTGCGCGAGCAGTTCCGCGAGCTCATCGGCCTCCCCGGCGCCGAGCCCGCGGTTCCCGCCCGCATTCCCCTGACCCTCGCCCTTTACCGCAACCGCTGAGGAGCAAGCAGGATGGCCCAGACCTTCAGACAAGGAAGCCGGCCCGGCCCGGGCAACCGCAATGCACGCCCCGGCATCGACGATCGGCTGCGATCGGACGAGAAAATCGCCTACTTCGCGGATCCCGAGCGCAAGGCGATCCGGCCGGAGCTGCTGGACCGGGAGGCCCAGAAAGTGGCCAGGAAGATGCAGGACATTCCGGCTTCGCAGCTGCGCCGCTTCTTCGGTTCGGTGATGGAGCTCAGGAGACGCCTCGAAGCCGACGAGACGCTTCGGGGCAACGCTCCTGCCATCGAGGCGGAAATGGCGTTTCTGAAGGCCTCCGCCGCCTATACCTGCCGGCGGCTCGGCTACGACAATCCGAAGAAGAATTGGCAGGGCGATCCTCTGGAGCTGGTGAGCTTCTGCAGCCGTCATCGCAACTCGGTGAATGACGCCCGCGATTTCTTCGCCTTCACCCGCCACTTCGAGGCGGTGATCGCCTTCCACAAATGCTTCGCCAGGGAAAGATGAGGGATTTCGCCATGTCCCAGCCATTGATCAAGCAATTCGGCCGTGCCGTCATCACCGGACGTATCCGTCTTCTCTCCGGCCTTCATATCGGTGCCGGCAAGGACACCATCGAAATCGGCGGCATCGACAATCCGGTCGTCAAGCATCCCCACACCAACCATCCCTACATTCCGGGATCCAGCCTCAAGGGCCGCCTCCGCTTCCTTCTCGAATGGGCGTTCGGGAAGATCCGAAGCGACGGCCACCCCTGGGGATTCAACGAGGGCGCGAATCAGAAATTCGAAGGGGCCGATCCCGTTCTCCGCATCTTCGGCAGTCCCGCCAAGCGCGAGAAATGGGGATTCGGCCCGACCCGCCTCGTGGTGCGCGACGCCTTTCTGGATGAAACCTGGCTGAAGGAGGTGCTCGACCGTGGACTGGCGCTCACCGAAGACAAGACGGAAGTCGTGATCGACCGGATCGCGGGGAAGGCACACGACCGCGTGGGATCGCGCCAGACCGAGCGCGTTCCGGCCGGGGCGGTGTTCGCCATGGAGATGGTGTTCCGCCTCTACGATACGGGCGATGACGCAAAACGTGACAAAGAATGCCTCAACTGGCTGCTGGCCGGGCTTTCGCTGCTCGAACAGGACGCCCTCGGCGGCTCCGGCTCGCGCGGTTACGGGCGGGTGGCGTTCGAGGATCTCAGGATCCGCAAGCCGGACGGCAGCGAGGAAGAGATCGGTGCCAGGTTCCGGGTCAACCGTTTCGATCCCGACACCGCACCCGACATCGTGAAGCTCTGATCATGCTGTACCGCATTTCCATCGACTTGCGGGCACCGCTGGGTACGCCGCTCCGTTCGGGCACGCTGTTCGGCCATCTCTGCTGGGCGTTGCTCGATCGGGACGGCGAGGAGGCTCTCGCCGACTGGCTGGAGAAGATGGAAAGCGGCGAACGGGCTCCTTTCCTGATCTCCGACGGTTTCCCCGCCGGGCTGCTGCCGCGCCCCCTGTTGCGTCCGCAGCCGCCGGCCGAGGAGCTTTCCCCGGAGGTTGCGGACCGGCTCAAGCAACGCCGCAAGGCGGCTTTCGTCGGGCGCGAGGATTTCCTGCGCCTCCGGAGAGGCGCGCCGCAAGAGGCCTGGGCCGAGGCCGCGGCGGGAACGGAGCTGCTCGAAGAGAAGGCGGTCCAGCATGCCCACAACCGCATCGACCGGCTCACCGGCAGCACGCCCGAAACCGCCGGTCTCTGGTTCGTCACCGACGACTGGAGCCATGCCGCCGCTCCCCGCCGGGACATCTATGTCGAGAGCGACCTGGACAAGGCGTTTCTCCAGGAGCTGTTCGTCCATGTCGGAGAAAGCGGCTACGGCCGCGATACCACATACGGGCGCGGCCTGTTCGCGGTCATCGGCATCGAGGAGGAGCGGGAACTCGACAACTTCACCGGCGAGCGCCTCGTCAGCCTGTCGCACGGTGTCCTCACATCGAACATGGAACGGCCGCGCTACCGGCGGACCACCCATTTCGGCAAGCTCGGCATCCGCATGACGGCGCGGACGGCGCGTCCCTGGAAGCGTCCGATCCTGCTGATGCAGCCCGGTGCCACCTTCGCAGCCGAAGGCAACGGCCCCTTCGGCCGCCTCCTGTCGGAGGTCCATCAGGATCTGCCGGAGATCCGCTTCAACGCCTGGCATCTCGCGATTCCCTACCGGGAGACGGTCTCATGAGGGGCGATGTGATTTGGAACTGCCTCGCCTGGGCGGTGACACCCGTGCATGTCGGCAGCGGCGAGCCCTGGACCAAGCAGAATTATGTCGTTCGTGATGGCCGTCTCTGCCGCTTCGAGCCCTCGGCGGCGGTCACCCGCATGCATCCAGCGAAGCGGCGCGATTTCGCCGCGGCGGTGGACCGGGGGGATCTTGCCGCAGCGACCCGACTGCTCCAAGAGGCGGTGCCCGAGGAACTGCTGCTCGAGCGGATCCCGCTCGGCCCGGGGTCCGGCAGGGATCTCCGAGACGCCCAGCGCGATGCGAAGCGCCTCGGCGAAGTGATGCCGATGATGCGCTCGGGCGGGCGGCCGTTCATCCCCGGCTCCTCGATCAAGGGCGCGATCCGCACTGCGCTCCTGAACGCGGCGGTGCAGGAGAAAGGCCCGCGCCATGCGCCCGGCCGTACGGACGAACTGCAGCAATGGGCGTTCGCGTACGAGCGCGGTCATACCGAGCAGGATCCGTTCCGCTTTCTCGAGGTGTCCGATGCACCGCTGCCCGAGGGTGCCACCCGCATCGACAGGGTGATCAACTGGCGACCGGACGGAAAGGACACGGCGACCAAGATCCAGATCCATGTCGAGCGCCTTCTGGCCTGTGCCGACGCGCCCGCAAAGCGGTTCGAGGTGACGATCCGTATCGATTCCGGTCGTCTCGCCGCGGTGAGTAAACATGATGCCCGCAAGGCGCCACACTTCGACGGGCTCGCGCCCGACCGGCTGGTCGCCGCCGTCAACAGCTTTTCCTGGGGGCGATGGAAATGGGAGATCGACAAGTTCTTCGATCCCTGGCGGCAGGCGCTCGAGCAGCTCGTCAGAGTCAGGGCGGGTGACAAGATCCTGGAGTCCAAAGATCTCGTCCGCCACCCGCGCATCATGCTCCTGCGCGTCGGGCGCTTCACCCAGTTCGAGAGCAAGTCGGTGGACGGGATCCGCCGGGGCGTGATCCGCCTGCCGAAGGGCGAAACGAAGCACGCCGCCGAGGGCTCGACCCGCAACGTCGTGTTCCTGCCACCACGCGGCAAACGGGAAACAGCGACGATCCCGGTCCCGATGGGCTGGATGCTACTGTTCGTGAGGGAGGCCCGAAATGGCTGAGAAAATCCTCGTCTGTACCGTCGGCGGGTCCGCCGATCCAATAGTGACGGCGATACGGGAAACGCGGCCTTCCTGCGTGATTTTCGTGTGCAGCAGCGGCGAGCGGTCGTCACGCTCGATGGTCGAGGGCGAAAACGGCATCGCCGCGAGAAGCGGCCTGAAGCCCGGGGCCTGGAAAGTTTTCGAAGTTCCACCCGACGAGCCCACAGAGATCTTCGTGAGCTGCCGCCATCTGCTGGGTGAGCTCCGGAGAACCAATCCGCAACCCGAGGTGATCGTCGACTACACAGGTGGAACCAAAAGCATGAGCCTCGGGCTCGCACTGGCGGCTCTGACCCGGGAAACCGCCCTTCAGGTAACGACCGGGGCACGTGCCGATCTGGTAAAGGTCACCGGTGGCACCGAACACGCGGTGCAAGTGCCGGTCGGCTTGGTCTATGCCGAGTTCGCGGTGGACGAAGCCGCGAGCGCCTGGTCGCGCTATGCATACGAAGATGCCGCGCGGCTGTTGCAACCAGCCTACCATGCATTTCTCCATGCCGCGGCGGAAGACACGCGGCTCCGAGGACGCAGGGACCGCGTGAAACGTACGCTCTGGGCCGCTCGCATGTTCGCTGCCTGGGACAGATTCGCCCATGGGGAGGCTCGCTCGCTGTGGCTGGAGGAGCGTCTCGACCAACTCCCGGGGATGCCGCCTTACGGCAAGGCCCTCGAAATGCTGAGCGCGGAGAACCGCGAACCCCTGATTCTTCTCGATCTCTGGCACAACGCCCTGCGCCGAGCGAGCCGCGGGCGCTTCGACGATGCGCTGGCACGCCTCTACCGCCTCGTCGAATGGTCCGCGCAATACCTACTGCGGACCGAACGTGGTATCGAAACCGCCGCTTTCGATCCGGCGATGCTGCCCGAGGGTGAACTGCGATCCCGGCTCGCCAGCCGGATGAACCGGCGCGGGAGGGTACCCATCGGCCTGTTCGACGCCTTCGCTGTTCTCCGCCAACTGCTCCCTGACCACCCGTTGGCGGCCGCTCTCGCGGTACCCTTTGCCGGCGAGACCCCGCTGCACCGCCTACAGCAATGGATCGAACGTCGTAACCATTCGATCCTTGCGCACGGCTTCGTGCCCGTCGACCGCGATCTGTGGAACCAGGCCGAGGGATGGATGCAAAGTCACTGGCTGTCCTGGCTGCAGGAGGAGCTGCAAAAGAAAGGCCAGGACCTCCCCCAGTTCCCCACCGCGTTTCCGGCCTGACCGCCGTGTCCCTGCGCCGCTTCTACATCGTCGCCTACGATATCCGCGATCCCGCCCGCCTCGCCGCCACCCTCGAGGTGATCAAGGGCTGGTCGACCGGCGGCCAGAAAAGCGTCCACGAATGCTGGCTCGACGATCGCGAGCTGGCCGAACTCGAACGCGAGCTCCTCTCGGTGATCGATGCCGAGATCGACAGTGTCGCCATCTTCCGTCCGACCGGTCCCAAGCCCACCCGCACCCTGGGCATCGCCCGGCCGCCCCGGGACGAGGCCTGGTACTTCTTCGGCTGAAGGCCGATGCGCACCCTCTACATCGACCGCCGCGACGCCCTTCTCGATTGCGAATCGGGCGCCCTCACCGTCCGCACCGCCAACGACCGCCCGGCGAGCTTTCCGCTCTCCCTCGTCGAACGGGTGGTGGTGCACGGCAACGCCACCCTCTCGGGCCGCCTCCTCGGCGAGCTGTGGAAACGCGACTGCGGCCTCCTCGTCCTGTCCGGGCGCCGCCTCGACCCCACCGCCCGCTTTCTGGGCCGCCCCAGGCAGGACATCGCCACCCGCCTCGCCCAGTACGAGCTGGTACGCGATCCCGCCCGCCGCCTGTCCTGGGCTCGCCGTGTGGTGCACGCCAAACTGGTGAGCGAACGGCGGCTCCTGGCCCGCCTCGCCGTCCATACGGGACAGGACGGCCCCCGCCTGCGGGATGCCCTCGCCCGCATCGAGGACGGGCTCGAGGCGATTCCCCAAGTGGCCGATCTCGCCGGCCTGACCGGCATCGAAGGGGCGGCCGCCGCCGCCTATTTCCGGGCCTTCACCGGCTTCTTCGCTCCGGCGCTCCAGTTCACCGGGCGCAACCGCAGACCGCCCCGCGACCCGGTCAACGTCTGCCTGTCGCTGGGCTACACGCTGCTCCAGTTCGAGGCCTCCCGCCAGGTTCAGATCCACGGC
>JALSIM010000019.1 GCA_026990035.1 Alphaproteobacteria bacterium
CGTTGCGTGGTGGGCGCGGCTGGGATCGAACCAGCGACCCCTACGATGTCAACGTAGTGCTCTCCCGCTGAGCTACGCGCCCTCGAAGGCGGTTCATAGGGCGCATGGGCGGCGCTGACAAGAGGGCGCGGCGCGGGTCGCGGAGCGCGCGGTTGCACGGCACCGCGAGCTGTGGTGATCTGCCCTCGTCGCAGCAGCGAGGTGGCCGCTTGACCGCCCATCGTCAGCATCCCTTCCGGCTCTATCCGGCGCGGCCGCCACGGCTGCCGGTGCTGATCTCCTCACCCCACAGCGGGACGTTCCTGCCGGCCGAAGCCCGGGCGCGCCTGGCCTGCGACGAGGAGGCTCTGAGGCAGCTCGACGACGGTCCCGTACATCTCCTGTTCGCCGGAGCGCCGGAGCGCGGCGCCGCCATGCTCGCCGCCACCCACCGCCGCGCCTATGTCGATCTCAATCGGGATCCGCGGGAAATCGATCCGGCCCTCCTTCTCGAACGGTCCGATCGCAGCGGGTTGCGGCTCAGCCTGCGGGTCCGGGCCGGGCTCGGCGTCGTGCCCTCGCGGCTCGGCAGCCGCCACCTCCATCGCCGGCCCCTCGGCATGGCGGAGATCGCCGACCGCCTGGAACGCGTCCACCGGCCCTACCACCGCGAGCTCGAGCGGCGCCTCGAGGAGCTGCGACGGGCCTTCGGCGTGGCGGTGCTGCTCGACGTCCATTCGATGCCGGCGAGTGCGGCGCGGGTCGAACGGCGGCTGGTGGACGTGGCCATCGGCGACTGCCACGGCCGGGCCGCCGGCGGCGAGCTGGCGGCGACGGCGATGGAGGTCCTGCGCGGCGCCGGTCTCGTCGCGGTCCGCAACCGCCCCTTCGCGGGCGGCTACATCACCGAACATTACGGGCGGCCGCAGGAGGATATCCACGCCCTGCAGCTCGAAGTGCGACGTGATCTCTTCATGGACGAGGCGTGCCACGATCCGCACGAGGGGACGGCGGCGTTGGCCCCGGTCTTCACCCGCCTGGTCGTCACCCTCGCCGAGCTCGCGCGGGAAACCGCCGTCCCCGGCCGTCTCCTCGGTCCGGTCGCCTGACATCGCCCTTCCACGGTTCGAAGACGACCGCGCCATACCCGGATGGCGCCGCCCGACCTTGACCGTCGGAACCACCTCCCCGACCTTCGTCGGGAGAGGAAACCTGCGAGGGAAGGAAACCGCCATGGCGCTCGGGGAACGGCGGGGCGAGCGCGATCTGCTCGACGCCCTGTTCGAGGAGACCCTCGAGATCGCCCGTCGGACGCGGGATCTCATGGAGCAGCAGGCGGCGCGTCAACCGCACCGCACCGGGCCGCAGCCGGTCCTGGCCGAGCTCGAACGGGCCGTACGGACCGGGCGCATCGCCACCCGCCTGAGTGCCTGCATGGCCTGGCTGCTGGCCCGCCGCGCCGTCGGCGCGGGCGAGCTTTCCGCCGATCGGGCGCGCGACGAGGCGTGGCGGCTGCTGCGTCTCGAAGGGGATTTCTGGGAGGCCCCGGAGGCGGGAGAGGAGGACCGGCTGGGACGGCTGGCGGCGCAGGCGGAGCGGCTCTATGCGCGCATCCGGCGTCTCGACCGGAGCCTCGACGGGCCGTCGCAGCCCGGCATTGTGGAGCCCGGGCAAGGCGCATAGAGTGCCCGCCGACAACCATCCTCGGAGGGGTCGTCATGGGCTTTCTCGCTGCCAGCCTGTCGCGGATCAAGCCGTCCCCGACCATGGCCGTCACCAATCTCGCCCGCGAGCTCAGGGCGGCGGGACGGGACATCATCGGCCTCGGCGCCGGGGAGCCCGATTTCGACACCCCCGATCACATCAAGGAGGCGGCGATCGCCGCCATCCGCCGCGGCGAGACCAAATACACCAATGTCGACGGCACCCCGGAGCTCAAGGCGGCGATCGTCCGCAAGTTCCGGCGCGAGAACGAGCTCGACTACGAACCCGCGGAGATCACCGTCGGCACCGGCGGCAAGCAGGTGCTCTACAACGCCTTCATGGCCACCCTCGATCCCGGTGACGAGGTGGTGGTTCCCGCCCCCTACTGGGTCTCCTATCCGGACATGGTGCGGCTCGCCGGCGGCGAGCCGGTGTTCGTCGCCTGCTCGGCCGAAACCGGCTTCCGCCTGCGTCCCGAGGATCTCGAACGGGCGATCACCCCGCGGACCAAATGGCTGGTCCTCAATTCCCCGAGCAATCCCACCGGAGCGGCCTATCGCCGCGAGGAGCTCGAGGCTCTCGCCGAGGTGCTGCGGCGTCATCCGCAGGTCCGGGTGATGACCGACGACATGTACGAGCATCTCGTCTACGACGGGTTCGTCTTCACCACCATCGCCCAGGTGGCGCCGGATCTGAAGGATCGCACCCTCACCGTCAACGGCGTCTCCAAGGCCTACGCCATGACCGGCTGGCGGATCGGCTACGCCGGCGGCCCGCGCGAGCTGATCAAGGCGATGGCCACCATCCAGAGCCAGAGCACCTCCAATCCCTGTTCCATCAGTCAGGCCGCGGCCCTCGCCGCCCTCGACGGCGATCAGGGCTTTCTCGCCGAGCGCAACCGGGTGTTCCGCGAACGGCGCGATCTGGTGGTGCGGCTGCTGAACGAAGCGCCCGGCCTTTCCTGTCCGAAACCGGAAGGGGCCTTCTACGTCTATCCGAGCTGTGCCGGGGTGATCGGCAGGCGACCGCCGGGCGGCCAGCCGATCGCCTCGAGCGAACAGTTCGCCCGCTATCTCCTGGAGGACGCCGGGGTGGCGGTGGTCCATGGTGCCGCCTTCGGCCTCGACCCCCATTTCCGCATCTCCTACGCCACCTCGACGGAGCTCCTTGAGGAGGCCTGCCGGCGGATCCTCCGTGCCTGCGAACGGCTGGAGGGCTGAGGGAGAGGAAGCTCCCTCAACCGCTGCCGAACATCCGGTGTTCGAGCACATCGCCGATCTGCACGCTGTAGCGTTCGATCGAGCCCGCCGGCAGCTCGAGCACGGCGCGGGCCGGCACGCCGGGCGACAACACCTTTTCCGACAGGGGCTCGGCATCGGCGATCAGCCCCACCACCCGGCCGCGCGCGTCGAAAAACAGCATGTCCAGCGGAATGAGGGTGTTCTTCATCCACATCGCGACCTCGCCGGTGCCGCCGAAATCGAACAGCATGCCGAAGTTCTCTGGCAGCGAGCGGCGGAACATCAGACCGTGGGCCCGCTGCGCCGGCGTGCCGGCGAATTCGAGGAAGAGGCGAAAGCGGCCCTTGGATGTCACCAGGGTGCCGCGGGTCAGCGGAAAGGTGACGTCGTTTTCGGCCCGGGCCAGGGCCGGGGAGGCGCCGAAGCGGCCGGACCAGGGCGGCAGCATCGCCGCCAGCAGGAGCAGCAGGACGGGCGCGGACTTGGCGACGGCCGCGAGGCGTGGCATCAGGCGCGACGGGGTGATCCGCCGAGAGGACGGGACGATGGATTTGGCTGAGCGCATTCGTAGAATCCCTGATTTTCCGAAGCCGGGGATCCTCTTCTACGACATCTCGACCCTCTTGATCGACCCCGCCCTGTGGCGGGAGACCATCGACCGTCTGGCCGAGGCGGCGGCGGGCTGGCGCCCGGAGTATCTCGCGGCCATCGAATCCCGCGGCTTCCTGCTGGCGGCGCCCCTGGCGCTGCGCCTCGGGATCGGCTTCGTCATGGTCCGCAAGCTCGGCAAGCTGCCGGGAACCGTGGTGAGCCATTCCTACGATCTGGAATACGGCAGCGACACCCTGCAGCTCGCCGACGGGCTGCTGGAGCCGGGCCGTCGCGTGCTGGTGGTCGACGATCTGATCGCCACCGGGGGGACCGCGCGGGCCACCGTCGAGCTGCTCGGCAAGGTGGGGGCCGAGGTGGCGGGAGCGCTGTTCCTGATCGAGCTCGAGGGCCTCGGCGGCCGCGACCGGCTGGGGGTCCCGAGCCGCGCCCTGTTGCGGTTTCCCGCCTGAACCGCGGCTTCCCGCGGTCAGGGGATGAACTGCTCCTTGAGGATTCGTTCCTCAAGATTGTGCTCGGGATCGAACAGCAGCCGGAAGGAGATGGAGCGGTCCTCCCAGACGTGGACGGCGTGGACGTCGCGCACCTCGGTGTAGTCGGCCACCGCGCTCACCGGCCGCTTCTCGGGATCGAGCACCCGCACGCAGAAGCGGGTGCGGCTCGGCAGCAGGGCCCCGCGCCAGCGCCGCGGCCGGAAGGCGCTGATCGGCGTCAGGGCGAGGAGATCGGCGCCGAGGGGGATGATCGGCCCGTGGGCCGAGAGATTGTAGGCGGTGCTGCCGGCCGGGGTGGCGATCAGGATGCCGTCGCAGACCAGCTCCGGCATCCGGCAGACACCGTCGATGTCGATCGCCAGACGCGCCGCCTGCCGGGTCTCGCGGAACACCGATACCTCGTTGATCCCGAGACTGGTCATTTCCCGCCCGTCGGCCAGTTCGGCCCGCATGCGCAGGGGGTGGAGATCGACCGGGGTGGCGACGGCGATCCGCTCCAGCAGGCCCTCGACCCGGTAGCTGTTGAGGAGGAAGCCGACGGTGCCGAGGTTCATGCCGTAGATCGGCAGTCGCCGGTCGATGAACCCGTGCAGGGTCTCCAGCATGAAACCGTCGCCGCCGAGGGCGACGATCAGATCGGCCTCCTCGACCGGCACGTCCCCGTAGCGCGCCGTCAGCTCCTTGAACGCCCGTTGCGCCTCCTCGGAACGCGCGGCACGAAAACTCATCCGCACGACGATGTCTCCGCTCGAAAGGCTTTCCCGCGATCCGGGCCAAGCCATACACGCCATTCACAAACCCGCCAGATCTTTCTAGGATGGAGCCCGGGCGAGAAGGCGGGGCGGAAGTTCCCGCCCGCCGGAGGGAGTTCGGCGCCATGCTGGTCGATCCGTTCGGACGTGAGGTCAGCTACATCCGCATCTCGGTGACGGATCGCTGCGATTTCCGCTGTGTGTACTGCATGGCGGAAAACATGACCTTCCTGCCCAAGCGCGATCTTCTCACCCTCGAGGAGCTCCTGCGTCTCGCCGATGCCTTCATCACCCTCGGCGTCCGCAAGATCCGCCTCACCGGCGGCGAGCCGCTGGTACGCCGCAACGTCATGTGGCTCGTCGGCGAGCTCGGCCGGCGGCTCGGGCAGGGGAAGCTCGAGGAGCTGACGATCACCACCAACGGCAGCCAGCTCACCCGGTTCGCCGTCGATCTGGCCGCCGCCGGCGTGCGGCGCATCAACGTCTCGCTGGATACGCTGGTGCGCGAGCGGTTCGAGGCCATCACCCGCTGGGGCAAATTCGACAAGGTGATGGCGGGCATCGAGGCGGCCAAGGCGGCCGGTCTCGCCATCAAGATCAACATGGTGGCCCTCAAGGGGGTCAACGAGGACGAGTTCGACCGGATGATCGCCTGGTGCGGCGCCGAAGGGTTCGATCTGACGCTGATCGAGACGATGCCGCTGGGGGAGGTGGAAGGCGATCGGGTCGACCAGTATCTGCCGCTTTCCGAGGTCCGCGCCCGCCTCGAGCAGCGCTGGACCCTGACCGAGATTCCCTACCGCACTGGCGGTCCAGCGCGCTACGTGCGGATCGAGGAGACCGGGGGGCGGCTCGGCTTCATCACGCCGCTCACCCACAATTTCTGCGAATCCTGCAATCGGGTGCGGATCACCTGTACGGGCACCATGTTCATGTGTCTCGGGCAGGAGGACCGGATCGAGCTGCGCGAGGTGCTGCGGGCCTCCGAAAGCGATACGCCGCTGATCCGGGCGATCCGCGAGGGCGTCGCCCGCAAGCCCAAGGGCCATGATTTCGTCATCGACCGCCGCCACAATCGCCCGGCCCTCGGCCGTCACATGAGTGTGACCGGCGGCTGAAGCCGCGACCTTACCGGCGCGGCCCGTCAGACGATCACCGGCGAGTTCTCGACCGCCTCCAGGAGCATGGAGAGTGCGGTGCGCACCGCGGCGAGCCGCACCGCCCGCCGGTCACCGGGGAACAGATGTCGCCGATGACAGACCGGCCCGTCCCGGCGCGAGGCCGCGAAATGGACGAGCCCCACGGGCTTGTCCGGCGTGCCGCCGCCGGGGCCGGCGATGCCGGTCACCGCCACCGCCAGATCGGCACCGCTTCGGGCCAGCGCTCCTTGCGCCATCTCGCGGGCGACGAGCTCGCTCACCGCCCCGAAACGGGCGAGGCTTTCGCCCCGCACCCCCAGCAGCTCCTGCTTGGCGGTATCGGAATAGGTCACATAACCGCGGTCCACCACATCGGAAGAGCCGGGGATCTCGGTCAGGCAGCCGATCACCAGCCCGCCCGTGCAGGATTCGGCGGTGGTCAGACGCAGCCCCGAGCCGCGGCAGCCTTCGAGAACCCGTCGGGCCAGCACCAGCAGCTCGTCATCGAACATCGGTCCCTCCCGGGGGCAGGCCGACGGTGGCCACCGCACAGGCGGCGATGCCCTCGCGGCGACCGACGAAGCCGAGCCCCTCGCTGGTGGTGGCCTTGACGCTCACCGCCTCCGGCGGCAGGCCGAGCAGCGCGCCGATCCGTCCGCGCATGGCCTCGCGATGGGGAGCGAGGCGGGGCTGCTCGCAGAGGATGGTGACGTCCACATGTTCGATGCGGCCGCCGGCCGTGGTTACCAGATCGCGCGCATGTTCGAGGAAGATGTGCGAAGGCGCGTTCCGCCAGCGGGCCTCCCCGGGCGGAAAATGGCTGCCGATATCGCCGGCACCGATGGTCGCCAGCAACGCATCGGTGAGGGCGTGCAGGCCGACGTCGGCGTCGCTGTGTCCCGCGAGGCCCGGTGCTCCGGGGATCGTCACCCCGCACAGCACCAGCGGCCGACCGGGATCGAGGGCGTGGACGTCGTAGCCGAAGCCGGTACGGAAGCGCGGCCGTTCGCCGGCAAGAATGCGCTCCGCGCGGGCGAAATCCTCGGGCAGGGTCAGCTTGATGTTGTCCTCCTCTCCCGGCACCGTATGCACCTCGACGTCGGCCGCCAGGGCGATCGCCGAATCGTCGGTGGCCGAGGCCGCTGCCGTCCGCCGATGGGCCTCGAGGATGGTGGCGAAGGCGAAGCCCTGTGGCGTCTGTACGCGATACACGCCCTCACGGGGCACTTCTTCGCGGATGCGATCCTCGACCAGCCGCCGCAGGCTGTCGGTCACCGGCAGTACCGGGACGACGGCCTCGGCGCCCGCCTCGAGGCGACGGAGCACCCGCTCGCAGAGGGACGGCGAGACGAACGGGCGGGCGGCATCGTGGACGAGGACCCGCGCGGGCGGTTCCCCTGCCAGCGCTTCGAGCCCGCGGCGCACGCTCTCCCGGCGGCTGGCACCGCCGGCGATCGGCGGTCCGAGGCCCAGATCGCCCACCGCCTCCTCGTAGAGATCGCGGTGCCGGGGATCGATCACCACGCGGACGGCGGCGATCGCGGTGCACAGCCGGAGCCGGCGTACGGTGCGCCGCAGCACCGGCTCGCCGGCCAGCAGGCGGTACTGCTTGGGACGCGCGCCCGGTGCTCTCCTGCCGGCACCGGCGGCGACCACGAGGGCGAGGGTGGACATCGTCGGGCCGCTTCGGCGAGGCTGCGAATGTCTGCGGGTATAGGAACCGGCACCGGCGGTGCCAAGCCCGGGCGCGCCGTTTTCGGATTGCCATTTTCCGGCGTTTGCACATCTTCTAGGCAGACGACGACGGATGCCCGTGCCTTGGGCAACCATCCATGGCCGGAAGGACCGTACCAGCGATGCGAGCGCCACCCGGCGATCTCGGTCTCCTCCTCGACAATCTGCCGAGCGCCCTGCTGCTCGTCGACGAGGCCGACCGCTTCGCCTATCTGAACGTCGCCGCCGAGCAGCTTCTGGGCTCCAGCCGCAATCAGCTCGCCGGCCGGCCGCTGGCCGAGGAGTTCGGCGCCGATGGCGTATTCCTCGATCTCGTGGCTCAGGTCCGCCGACGTGGGATCTCGGTTTCCGACCACGGCATGCGGCTCGCCCTCCGCCGCGGCGCGACGGTGGCGGTGGACGCCCATCTGGCCCCGGTGATCGAGACGCCCGGGGCGGTGGTGGCGCTTCTCAACCGGCGCACTCACGCCGAGCGCATCGATCTCGAGCTGACGCAGCGCACCGCCGGCCGCTCGGCGGCGGCACTCGCCTCGACCCTGGCCCACGAGGTGCGCAACCCGCTTTCCGGCATTCGCGGTGCCGCCCAGCTCCTCGAAGGCTCGGTGGGGGAAGAGGACCGCCCCCTGCTCGGTCTCATCGTCGAGGAGACCGATCGCATCTGCCGGCTCCTCGACCGGATGGAGGACTTCGTCGACATGGGGCCGCTGCGGCGCGATCCCGTCAACATCCATCTGGTGCTCGAACACGTCCGGCGGGTGGCGGAATCGGGCTTCGCCCGCCATCTCGCGATCGAGGAGGCCTACGATCCTTCCCTGCCGGCGGTCGACGGCGACCGCGATCGGCTGGTCCAGCTCTTTTTGAATCTCGTCAAGAACGCGGCCGAGGCAGCCCCCGCCCGTGGCGGGCGGATCCGCATCTCGACCCATTATCAGCACGGGCTGAGGATCGCCGAGGCCACCGGAAGGCCGCGTCGCGAACTGCCGATCACCGTGGAGATCCGCGACAACGGCCCGGGGGTGCCTCCCGAACTCGTCGATTGCCTGTTCGACCCCTTCGTCTCCGGACGGCCCCGGGGCAAGGGGCTGGGGCTCGCGCTGGTGGCCAAGATCGCCACCGATCACGGTGGCATCGTCTCCTATCTGCCGGGCGAGCCCGGTGCCGTCTTCCGGGTTCGGTTGCCGGCCGTGCGGGAGGCCCGGGGGGAGCGCGGAACGTGAGCAAGGGGCTGGTTCTCATCGCCGAGGACGACAGCGGCGTGCGCACGGTACTGGCCCGGGCGCTGGCGCGTCAGGGTTTCGAGGTCCGGACCACCGGCACGGCGAGCGGCCTCTGGCGATGGATCGAGGACGGGCTGGGCGAGGTGGTGATCACCGATGTGCGCCTGCCGGACGAGGATGCGCTCGATCTGCTGCCGCGGATCCGCAAACTCAGACCGGAACTTCCGGTGATCGTGATGAGCGCCCAGTCGACCCTGCTCACCGCGGTTCGGGCGGCGGAACAGGGAGCGTTCGAATATCTGCCGAAGCCCTTCGACATCGGCACCCTGGTCGCGGTGGTGGAGCGGTCGCTGACCCGCCGGGAACGCACGATGCCACGGCCGGAGGTAGCGGAGCTCGAGGAGCAGCAGCTTCCGATCATCGGCCGCTCGGCGGCGATGCAGGAGATCTACCGGACCATCGCCCGGCTCGTGAGCACCGACCTCACCGTTCTCATCTCCGGCGAATCGGGGACCGGAAAGGAGCTGGTGGCACGCGCCCTGCACGATTTCGGCCGCCGCCGCAAAGGTCCCTTCGTCGCCGTCAACATGGCGGCGATCCCGCGCGAGCTGATCGAGAGCGAGCTGTTCGGCCACGAAAAGGGGGCCTTCACCGGGGCCACCGCCCGCCGCACCGGTCGCTTCGAGCAGGCCGACGGGGGCACACTCTTCCTCGACGAGATCGGGGACATGCCGCTGGAAGCCCAGACCCGCCTGCTGCGCGTGCTCCAGCAGGGCGAGTTCCTGCCGGTGGGCGGGCAGCGACCGATCCGCACCAACGTGCGCATCGTCGCCGCCAGCCACCGCGATCTGCGGGCGATGGCGAGCCAGGGGCTGTTCCGCGAGGATCTGTTCTACCGCCTCAACGTCGTTCCGCTGCGCCTGCCGCCCTTGCGCGAGCGGATCGAGGACATTCCGGCGCTCGTCCATCACTTCTTCTCCAAGGGGGTGAACGAGGGGCTGCCTCTCAAGACCCTGACCCCGGAGGCGATGGCCCGGCTCAAGGCGCATTCCTGGCCCGGCAACGTGCGGGAGCTCGAAAATCTGGTGCGCCGGCTGGCGGTGCTCTGTCGCGAGGATGTCGTCGGCGCGGATGTGATCGAGGCCGAGCTGCGACAGTCGGTCCCCACTCTTCTCCGCGAGGAGAACGCCGATGCGACTCTCGAGGAGGCGGTGGAACGCTGGCTCGAGCGCCATTTCCGGAGTTTCGGCGAGGCCCTGCCGCCTCCGGGGCTCTATCATCGCGTCCTCCGCGAAGTGGAACGGCCGCTGCTCGCCCGAGTTCTGCGGGCGACCGGTGGCAATCAGCTCCGGGCCGCCGATATACTCGGCGTCAACCGTAACACCCTGCGCAAGAAGCTGCGCGATCTGGAGATCAAACCGGGGCGAACGTCTTGACCATCGACCGGGGCTCGGTGAGCGAAGTCGGCAGGAAGGGGACGTTGCGCGGTCTCCGCATCCGGCCTCCGGGCCTGCGTTCCCGACTGCGCGAGTTCGATGTCGAGCGACGGGTGGCGCTGGCGCTGGCGGTGATCGCCGTCCTCGCCGGCTTCGCCACCTATCTGCAGATCTCGGCGGCGCCTCCGTTCGGCGGCGGCATCCGCTGGGTGGTGCTGCTCCTCAATCTGGATCTCATTCTCCTCCTCCTCTTGAGCGTGCTGATCGCCCGCCGCCTCGTCCATCTCGTCCTCCAGCGCCGGCGGGGACTCCACGGTTCGCGTCTGCACGGGCGGTTGGTGGCGCTGTTCGGGCTCGTCGCCATCGCCCCCAGCATCATCGTCTCCATCTTTTCCATCACCTTCCTGAGCTCCGGGCTCGAGGCCTGGTTCAGCGAACGCATCCACACCGCGCTCACCAATTCCCTGCGCGTCGCCCGGGCCTATCTCGAGGAACACAAGGCCAATATCCGCGCCGACGCCCTGGCCATGGCCGCCGATCTCAGCCGCGAGGTCCCCTTCTATTTCGACAGCCCCACGCGGCTCGAGAAACTGGTCGAGGCGCAGGCGGCCCTCAGAGCCCTGAGCGAAGCGGTATTGTTCGATGCCGGCGGCAACGTGCTGGCGCGCAGCGGTCTGAGTTTCACCTTCGAGCCCGACCGGCTGCCCATCGGGGTCCTGGACCAGGCCGATCTGGGCGAGGTCGTGGTGCTCACCAGCGACACCGAGGACCGGGTCCGCGCGGTCCTGCGGCTCGAAGGGCTCGGCCAGATCTATCTGGTGGTCGGCCGCTTCGTCGATCCCGAGGTGCTGGGCTTCGTCCAGCGCACCCAGGAGGTGGTGAGCGAATACGAGGCGATGCAGCGCGAGCGTTCCGACGTGCAGATCGCCTCCGCCCTGATCTTCGGGATCATCGCCCTGCTGCTGCTCCTGGCGGCGGTCTGGACCGGGCTCAATTTCGCCGACCGGCTGGCGACCCCGCTCGCCCGGCTGATCGCCGCCGCCGAACGGGTGCGGGCCGGCGATCTCATGGCGCGGGTACCGGAAACCGACGCCGACGACGAGATCGCGGTTCTCAGCCGCGCCTTCAACCGGATGACCAGCCAGCTTTCGAGCCAGCAGCGGGCGCTGATCGAGGCCAACCAGCAGCTCGATCGCCGCCGCCGCTTCACCGAAGCGGTTCTGACCGGGGTCTCTGCCGGCGTGCTCGGTCTCGATTCCGATCGCACCATCCTCCTGCCCAACCGGCAGGCTCTCGACTTCCTGGTCGTGGAGAACGGCGATCTCACCGGCCGGCGGATCGAGGAGGTGATGCCCGAGGCTTTGCCCCTGTTCGCCCGTCTCGACGGTCGGGAGACCTCGGTGACGGCGGAGATCGCCCTCGAACGGGCGGGCCAGCAGCGCACCCTGCTCGTTCGGCTGGCCGCCCAGCGCGAGGGTGGCGAGACCATCGGCTATGTCATGACCTTCGACGATATCACCGAGCTGCTGAGCGCCCAGCGCCAGGCGGCCTGGGCGGAGGTCGCGCGGCGCATCGCCCACGAGATCAAGAACCCTCTCACCCCCATCCGGCTCTCCGCCGAGCGGCTGCGGCGCAAGTATCTGGGACAGATCCGCGAGGACGCCGAGGTGTTCGAGAACTCGATCGCCACCATCACCCGCCAGGTGGACACCATCGGCCGGCTGATCTCGGAATTCTCCGCCTTCGCCCGGATGCCGGCGGCGGTGATGCGCGAGGAGGCCCTCGACGAGCTCGTGCGACATGCGGTGCTCCTGCAGCAGAGCGCCTGGCCGGGTATCGCCTTCGCGGTCGAGGTGCCGTCGCGGCCGGTGCGCCTCATGTGCGACGGCGAGAAGGTGACCCAGGCCCTCACCAATCTTCTCAAGAACGCGGCCGAGGCCCTGGCGGAGAAGGCACCGACGGAGGACGGCGGGGAGCCGCCGCGGATCCACATCGCGGTGGCAGCGGACGCGGAGAGGGTGGTGGTGGAGGTGACCGACAACGGCCCCGGTCTGCCCGCCGGAACCGCCCATCGCCTGTTCGAGCCCTATGTGACCAGCAAACCGCGGGGCTCGGGTTTGGGGCTTGCCATCGTCCGGAAGATCATGGAGGAACACGGAGGCCTCGTGGAGCTGACGGACCGCCCCGGCGGCGGGGTCACGGCACGGCTCGTCTTTCCCCGCCGGACGGCGGCTTGACGTGGGTCCTCCGGCGAAGGATTAGGGGAAGAGAGTCGGGCGGCGGCGAGAGGGCGATGAGAACGACGACCAAGGATATCCTGATCGTCGACGACGAAGTGGCGATCCGGGAGATCGTCGCCGCGATCCTCGAGGACGAGGGCTACGCCGCGCGCGAGGCCGCCAACTCGACCGAGGCCCTGCGGGAGATCGAGCGCCGGGCGCCGGCTCTCGTGCTCCTCGACATCTGGCTCGAGGGCAGCGAGCTGGACGGCATCCAGATCCTCGAATGGGTTCGGGCCAACCGTCCCGAACTGCCGGTCATCATGTTCAGCGGCCACGGCACCATCGAGACCGCGGTGGCGGCGATCAAGATGGGCGCCTACGATTTCATCGAGAAGCCCTTCAAGTCCGATCGCCTCCTGCTGGCCGTCGAGCACGCCCTCGAGGCGAGCCGCCTGCGCCGCGAGCTCGCCGAACTGCGCCGCCGCAACCTCGAGATCGAGCTGATCGGCAGTTCGCCGGCGATGACGCGGGTCCGTCAGATCGTCGATCGGGTGGCCCCGGCCAACAGCCGGGTGCTGATCAGCGGTCCGCCCGGCTCCGGCAAGGAGGTGGCGGCGCGCATGATCCACGCCCGCTCGCGCCGCGCCGCCGGACCGTTCGTCGTCGTCAACGCCGCGCTTCTGGAACCCAGCCGGGTCGATATCGAGCTGTTCGGGGCCGAGGCCGGATACCTCGGCCCCGATCGCCCGCGGGTGATCGGCACCTTCGAGAAGGCCGACGGCGGCACACTCCTGATCGACGAGATCGCCGACATGCCTCTGGAGACCCAGGGCAAGATCCTCCGGGTCCTCCAGGAGCAGAGCTTCGTCCGGCCCGGGGGCAGCCATCGGGTGGAGGTGGACGTCCGGGTCCTCGCCACCACCAGCCGCGATCTCAAGGCGGAGATGGCGGCCGGCCGCTTCCGCGAGGAGCTCTACTACCGCATCAACGTCGTCCCGCTGACGCTGCCGCCGCTGAGCGAACGGCGCACCGACATCGCCGAGCTGGTCGAACATTTCATGAAGATGGCGGCCGAAGCCTCCGGCGTGCCGCCGCGATCGCTGACCCCCGAAGCGATGGCGGTGCTGCAGGCCGCCGACTGGCCGGGGGATGTGCGCCAGCTCAAGAACGCCGTCGAATGGATGCTGATCATGGCGCCGGGAGACCCGGGATCGCCCATCGGCATCGACGGTCTGCCGCCGGATCTCGCCAACAGCTCCGCTTCGGCCATGGATCCGCGGGCCAACGGCCAGCTCATCAGTCTGCCGCTGCGCGAGGCGCGGGAACATTTCGAGCGGGCCTATCTGCAGGCCCAGCTCCAGCGCTTCGGCGGCAATGTCTCGCGCACCGCCAACTTCATCGGCATGGAGCGCTCGGCTCTGCACCGCAAGCTCAAGACCCTCGGTCTCTACGGGGAGGAGTGACCCCTGGCCGGCGGACATCGGGAACGGACCTGAGGAATGAAGGTCATCGTCTGTGGGGCCGGTCAGGTCGGCTACGCGATCGCCCAGTATCTGGCCGCCGCCAACAACGATGTGACGGTGATCGACCGCCGCGCCGAGCTGGTTCACAAGATCGAGGAGAATCTCGACCTCCAGGGGGTGGTCGGGCACGCGTCCCTGCCCAGCGTGCTGGAGCGGGCGGGCGCCGCCGACGCCGACATGATCGTCGCCGTGACCTACGCCGACGAAGTCAACATGATCGCCTGCCAGGTGGCCCATTCCCTGTTCAACGTGCCGATGCGGATCGCCCGGGTGCGGCAGCAGGACTATCTGCAGAGCCGCTGGCAGGATCTCTTCCGCCGCGACCATCTGCCGATCGACGTGGTGATCTCGCCGGAGGTCGAGGTGGCGCACGCCATCGCCCTCCGGCTGGAGGTGCCGGGCGCGCTCAACGTCGTCTCCTTCGCCGAGGATCTGGTGCGTCTCGTGGCGATCCGCATCACCGCCGAAACCCCGGTGATCGAGACACCGCTCCGCCAGCTCACCTATCTCTTTCCCAATCTCCATCTGGTCTGCGTCGGGGTGGTCCGGGGTGATCGCTTCTTCATTCCCGCCGCCGACGATCAGCTCCTGATCGGGGACGAGGTCCATTTCGTCGTCGAAACCGCCCATCTGCAGCGGGCGCTCGCCGCTTTCGGCTACGAGGCGACGGCCAGCGATCGGGTGGTGATCGCCGGCGGCGGCAACATCGGCCTGTTCCTGGCCCGGGAACTCGAGGCCGGGCGGCCGGGGATCAATCTCAAGATCATCGAGGCCGAGGAGGAACGGGCGGCGGTGGTGGCCGATCGTCTCAAGAAGGCGGTGGTGCTCAACGGCGACGCCCGCGATCTCGATCTGCTGGAGGAGGCCAACGTCGCCGCCGCCGAGGCCTTCGTCGCGGTGACCAACAGCGACGAGGTGAACATCATGTCCGGGCTGCTGGCCAAATATCTGGGCTGCGGACGGGCGATGGCGCTACTCAACAACGCCGGTTACAACCGCATCCTCTATCGGGTCGGCATCGACATCGCCGTCAATCCGCGGGAGACCACGGTATCCAGCATCCTCCGCCACGTCCGGCGCGGCCGCATCAAGGCGGTGCAAACGATCCGCGACGGCGAGGCCGAGATCTACGAGGCCGAGGCGCTCGAGACCTCGCCGCTGGTCGGCCGTCCGCTGCAGGATCTGCGCCTCGGCCGCGCCATCCTGATCGGGGCCATCGTCCGCGACGGCAAGGTGATCACCCCCCGTGCCGACACCGAGATCCGGGCCAGGGATAGGGTCGTCCTGGTGGCGCGCAGCGAGGCGGTGAAGAAGGTGGAACATCTGTTCGCGGTGCGGGTGGACTACTTCTGAGGAGCGTTCCAGGTCGGGGAGGGCACGGAGGATGACACGGCAGGCCTATGTGGACGGCCGCTTCCTGCCGATCGCTAAGGCCCGGGTGGCGGTCGAGGATCGCGGCTATCAGTTCGCCGACGGCGTCTACGAGGTGATCAAGGCGGTGGCCGGCGAACCGTGCGATCTCGACCGCCATCTGGCGCGTCTCGAGCGTTCCCTCGCCGCCCTGCGGATACCCGTCCCGATGTCGATGCCGGCGCTGGCGCTGGTCGTCCGCGAGGCGCTGGCGCGCAATCCGATCCGCAAGGCCATCGTCTATCTGCAGGTCACCCGCGGGGTGGCGCCCCGCAATCACCTGTTCCCGCGTGATGCACGACCGAGCCTGGTGATCACCGTCCGGCGTGCGCCGTTCCCTTCCGATCGCGAGCGGGCCGAGGGGGTGGCGGTGCTGTCCCTGCCGGACCGCCGCTGGGGACGCTGCGACATCAAGTCGATCAGCCTCCTCGCCAACCTGCTGGCCAAGCAGGAGGCCGCCGAAGCGGGCTGTCGCGAGGCCTGGCTGGTGGACGAGGCGGGACGGGTCACCGAAGGGAGCGCCTCCAACGCCTACATCGTCGATTCCGAGGGCCGGCTGGTCACCCATCCGCTCGGTCCCCGGATCCTCGGGGGCGTCACCCGTTCGGTGATCCTGGAGCTGGCGCGGGAAGCGGGAATCGAGGTGGTCGAGCGCCCCTTCACCCTGACGGAAGCGAAAGAGGCGCGGGAGGCCTTCCTGACCAGTACCACCTCCCTCGTGCTGCCGGTCACCCGGATCGACGATCGGGTGGTGGCGAACGGGATGCCGGGTGGTACGACCCGCCGCCTCGCCCGTCTCTACGCCGAACGGAGCGGAATCCCGGAAGCGGCGACCGGTCTCCGGGAGAGACGTTCGATTGCGTCTTGTCGAGGATGATCGACGCCGCTATCCACAGTAACCGCGTGCACAAGGTCCGAAAACCCTTGACCTGCGGTTGCAGGCGTCAACATTCTTCGTGAATGCCGGTCGGCCGGAGCCCGCTTCAAGCCGCGATAACAAGGACACACTCCCATGGCGAGCGAAAAACAACAGAACCTGCAGGACGTGTTTCTCAACCATATCCGCAAGGGGAAGGTGCCCGTCACCGTCTTCCTGATCAACGGCGTCAAGCTCCAGGGGGTCATCAGTTCCTTCGACAATTTCTGCCTCCTGCTGCGCCGTGACGGTCACGTGCAGCTCGTGTACAAGCACGCGGTTTCGACGGTCATGCCATCGGCCGCGGTGCGGCTCTACGAGCCTCCCGCCGAGCAGCAGGCGGCCCAGCAGGGGACGGGCAATGGCTGATCGGTGGATGTGATCCGGGCAGCGAATTCGGCCGCCTCCACCGGCCGCGCCCGTATCGTCCATCCCTACGCCGGCTCGGCAGGCGGCGGGGATCCCCGCCAGGTCCGGGCGCGGCTGGAAGAAGCCGTACGCCTCGCCGAAGCGATCGATCTCGAGGTGGTCGGGGCCGAAGCGGTCGCCTTGCGGGCGAAGACTCCGGCGACGCTCCTGGGGCGTGGCAAGGTGGCGGAGATCGCCGACGAGCTGGCGGCGGAGCCGGTCGATCTCGTGATCGTCGATCATCCCCTGTCGCCGGTCCAGCAGCGCAATCTGGAACGGGCCTGGCGCAGCAAGGTCATCGACCGCACCGGGCTGATCCTCGAAATCTTCGGCCGACGGGCCCGTACCCGGGAGGGCGAACTGCAGGTCGAACTCGCCGCGCTCACCTATCAGCGGAGCCGGCTGGTACGTTCCTGGACCCATCTCGAGCGGCAGCGCGGTGGCCTCGGCTTCGTCGGCGGTCCCGGCGAGAGTCAGATCGAGCTCGACCGCCGGCGCATCGACGAGCGCATCGTCCGCATCCGCCGCGAGCTCGAACAGGTCAAGCGGACCCGCGGTCTGCATCGCCGGGCGCGCCGGCGGGTTCCCTATCCGGTGGTCGCTCTCGTGGGCTACACCAACGCCGGCAAATCGACTCTCTTCAACCGCCTCACCGGCGCCACGGTGGAGGTCGCCGACAAGCTCTTCGCGACCCTCGATCCGACCATGCGGGCGATCCGTCTGCCCTCGGGCCGGCGGGTCATCCTTTCCGACACGGTGGGCTTCATCACCGATCTGCCGACCACCCTGATCGCCGCCTTTCGCGCCACCCTCGAGGAGGTGATGGAGGCGGATCTCCTGCTCCACGTGCGCGACATCTCGGATCCCGACGCCGAAGCTCAGGCCGCTCAGGTGCTGCAGGTTCTGGAGGAACTCGGGATCGACGAGGCCGCCCGCGAGCGGCGCCTGCTCGAAGTCTGGAACAAGATCGACCGGCTGTCGCCGGAAGAGCGCGAGATCTGTTTCAATGCCGCCCGGCGGATGCCCTGTCCGGTGCCCGTTTCGGCTCTCGAAGGAGAAGGGCTGGCCGCGCTCCTGGCCCGCGTGGACGCGACGATCGCCGCCCGGCAGGAAATTCTCGACCTCGATCTGCAACCGGACGAGGGAGCGCTGCTCGCCTGGTTGCACGCTCACGCCCATGTTCTCGCCCGCGAGGAGGACGAGGGGAGCATCCGCCTCAGGGTGGCGATCGATCCCAAGAACCGGGCGCGCCTCGCGCGGCGGCTGGAAGCGCGTCACTGAATTTCCGCTTCGGCCGCCTTGGCCTCCTGCCACAGGGTTTCCAGTTCCTCGAGAGACAGGTCGTCGAGCCGCCGGCCGCGGCCCGCGGCGGCGGTTTCCATCGCCCGGAAACGTCGCTCGAACCTGGCGTTGGCGAGGCGCAGCGCGGTCTCGGGGTCGATCTCCAGACGCCGGGCCAGGTTGACGAGGGTGAACAGCAGATCGCCCACTTCCATCCGCCGCGCCTCGCGGGTGCCGTCGCGGGCCAGTTCCCGGCGCAGCTCGGCGATCTCCTCCTCGATCTTGTCCAGGATCTGCGACGGCTCCGGCCAGTCGAAGCCGACCCGTGCCGCCCGTTCCTGGAGCTTGAGGGCGCGCAGCAGGGCCGGCAGGTTGCGCGGCAGACCGTCGAGCGCGCCCGCTTCCGCTCCTGTCCGAGCAGCCCGGCGCGCCCGCTCCGCCGCCTTGAGCTCTTCCCAGGAACGACGCTGTGCCTCGGCACTGTCGATCCGCGCCTCGCCGAAGACATGGGGATGACGGCGGATCATCTTCTCGACCGCCGCTTCGGCCACCTCCTCGAAGTCGAACAGGCCGCGCTCGGCGGCCATCCGGGCATGGTAGACCACCTGGAACAGGAGATCGCCGAGCTCGTTCCTGAGCTCCTCGAAATCGCCCCGGGCGATGGCATCGGCCACCTCGTAGGCCTCCTCTATGGTGTAGGGGGCGATGGTCGTGAAATCCTGCTCGACATCCCAGGGGCAGCCCCGTTCGGGATCGCGCAGCCGGCGCATGACGGCGATCAGCCGGTCGATCGGGCGCTCGCTCGTTCCGTCCGTGCTCTGTCCGTTTTCAGAGGAGCTGCGGCTGTCCGTCATCCTCGCCCCGCCTTCCGCTGCCGCGCCGACCGCCGCCGACGCCCGCCCGCAGGACCGCCATGCGCCCGTCGACGAATTCGATCTCGAATGCCCGCTCGCTGCCGGCGGCCGCCAGCGAGGACACGATGCGGCCGTCGCTGCGGCGCCGCACCAGCGCATAGCCTCGCTTCAGCACCCGCCTGTGGCTCAGGCTTTCGAGCCGCTGGCCCAATGTTACGAGGCTCCGTCGGGCCTCGCGCAGCAGCCTCTGTGCCCCCTGGTCGAGGCGCATGGCAGCCGCTTCGAGACGGTTCTCGCCTTCGACCAGCCGGCGGGTGATCGGTCCCGGTTGCAGGCGTCCGGCCGCGTGCCGCCAGGCCGTCTCCGCCTCCCGCAGCCGGTCCCGGGCCAGTTCGGCGAGCCGTCGGTGCCGGGTTCGCACCAGCTCGGCACGGGCTTCCAGCAGCAACAGCGGGCTGCGCAGGCGCAGCCGCTCGCCGAGATCGTCGAGGCGCTGGGCGGCCATCGCCAGGATCAGCCGCGGATCGCGCAACCCCCGCGCGAGCGCCTCGAGATGGCGCAGATGACGCGTGATCATCTGCAGGATCGCATGCTGCAGCCGCTCGGCCAGGCCATCGAGCCGCAGTTTGAGCTCGCTGCGCACCGGTACCGCCATTTCGGCGGCGGCGGTCGGGGTCGGTGCCCGGCGATCGGCGACGAAGTCGATCAGCGTGGTGTCGGTCTCGTGGCCGACCGCCGAAATCACCGGGATCGGGCATTCCGCCACCGCCCGGGCCACCGCCTCCTCGTTGAAGGCCCAGAGATCCTCGAGCGAGCCGCCGCCCCGGGCGACGATCAGGAGATCCGGCCGCGGCACGGGACCGCCGGGCGGCAGGCAGGCGAAGCCGCGGATCGCGGCGGCGATCTGTTCGGCCGCTCCCTCGCCCTGGACCAGCACCGGCCAGAGGATCACCCGCCGCGGGAACCGCTCCTCGAGGCGGTGGAGAATGTCCCGGATCACCGCCCCGCTGGCCGAGGTGACGACGCCGACGACCTCCGGCAGGAAAGGCAGGGGCTTCTTGCGCTCGGGCGCGAACAGCCCTTCCGCTTCGAGCCGCTTCCTGCGCTCTTCCAGAAGGGCCATCAGGGCCCCCACGCCGGCCGGCTCGATCGCCTCGACCACGAGCTGGTAGCGCGAGCGTTGCGGATAGGTGGTCAGGCGCCCGAGACAGATCACCTCGAGCCCGTCCTCGAGCTCGAAGGCGAGTTTCGGCAGGGTCCCGCGCCAGCAGACGGCGTCGAGCACCGCCTTCTCGTCCTTGAGGGAGAAGTACATGTGGCCCGAGGCGGCGCGCTTGAGGCCGGAAAGCTCACCCCGCACGCGTACCCAGCCGAAGGAATCCTCGACCGTCCGCTTGAGGGCGAAGGCCAGCTCGGAGACCGAGTATTCGGCGATGTTGGCGGCGGCGCGCGAGCGGCTGTTCATGGGTCCGGTTCTAGCAGCCGCGAGACCGCCCGCAAGGGGCGCGGGGACGATCAAACCCCGGCGAGCGATCCGCTTTCCGCCTTGCGCGGTCCCGCCGGCTTCCACAGACTGGATCGGAAATCACGGAAGGGAGAGGAGGCGATGGCCTTCGAGGATCCGCGCGGGGTGCCGCTGACGGCGGCGAGCGCCGAAAGCGTGCGCGCCTACGAGGAAGCGCTGGACCGGATCCTCGCCTTCGCCGGCGATCCGGTGGGGGCCCTGGACCGGCTGACCGAACGCGATCCCGCCTGCGTCCAGGCGCATCTCGCCAAGGCCGCGATCCATGCCTGGGCGCTGCATCCGAGTTTCGTCGGCCGGGCCCGCGAGGCGCTCGACCTGGCCCGGAAGGCCGGTCCGCTCCTCGACCACGAACGCCGCCAGGCAGCCGCCGTCGAGGCCTGGCTCGACGGCCGCTACGCCGATGCCGGCCGCGAGTTCGACGCCCTGCTGGCGGCACAGCCGCGTCATCTGACGGCCCTGTTCTTCGCCCATCAGGCGGATTTCTTCGCCGGCCGTACCGGGGCTCTGGAGGCGCGGCCGCGGCGGACCCTCGAAGCGCTGACCGCCGACCGGCCGGGGCGCAGCTTCGTCCTCGGCATGTGGGCCTTCGGCCTCGAGGAGAACGGCCGTTTCGCCGAGGCCGAAGAAGCGGGTCGCGAGGCGGTGGCAGCGGCCCCCCACGACGTCTGGGCGATCCACGCGGTCGGCCATGTGCTGGAGGAAACGGGCCGCAGCGCGGAGGGCATTCGTTGGTACGGCGAGCGGGAACGGGACTGGGCGGAGAACAGCTATTTCGCCGTCCACAATGCCTGGCATCTGGCGCTCTACCATCTCGACCGGGAGGAAACCGGCGCGGTACTCGCCGTCTATGATCGTTTCCTGACCCCGGGGCGGCGTTCGATCCTCCTCAATCTCTGCGACGGCGCCGCCCTCCTCTGGCGCCTGCACCTCGCCGGCCTCGCCGTCGGCGATCGCTGGGAATCGCTGGCCGAGGCCTTCGCCGCGAAATACCGACCCGGCTGTCACGTCTTCGACGACGTCCACGCCATGTTCGCTTTCGTCGGCGCCGGCGAGACCGCGAAGGCGACCCGGCTGATGGCCGATCTCGCCGCCATCGCCGAGGGTGTGGACGACCGTGCGTTGCAGGTGCGCCGGGCGGGATTGCCGGTCTGCCGGGCGATCGCCGCCTTCGGCCGGAGCGACTGGCGTTCCGCCGTCGATCTGCTTTCCGGCCTCGGCGCGGACGGGCTGCTGATGACCGGCAGCCGCGCCCAGCGCGACATCCTGGAGCTGACGTTGATCGAGGCGGCGATCCGGGCCGGCGACCGCTCTCTGGCCCGCGATCTTCTCGAAAGACGCCTCCAGCGCAAGCCGGAAAGCCGCCGCATCCGGCGTGATCTCCGGCGCCTGGCCGCCTGATCAGCGGCGGCGGATCCCGATCCGCTGACCCACCCAGTCGGGGCGGGGGAGGGGCGCATGGGCTTCGAGGCAGGCGCGGATGGCGGCCATCCTGTCCTCCGGGAAGGGGGCGCTGCGCCGCGTCCCGAGATCGACGTGGATGCTGAGCCCCTCCTTGCGGGCGGCGGTATAGCCCGCCTCGAGCTGGTCCATCTCCTGGCAGTAGTGGATGCGCTTCGCGTCGCAGTCGAGCATCCGGGTGGTGATGCGCAGACGGTCGCCGACGCGCACCTCGCGCAGATAGTCGACCTTGAGGGTGAGGGCGAACATCGACCCCCGGCCTTCCCGGGCGTAGGCCTCGCCGACCCCGAGCCGGCCGTAGAAATCGTCGATGGCGTGATCGAAGGCCAGCACGTAGTAGGCGACGTTCATGTGCCCGTTGTAGTCGATCCAATCGGGCTTCACCCTGGTCTCGAAAACGACGAGCGGGCTTTCCGTCATGCTCCTCCGACCTCGTTTCGCGATCGTTCGGCCCGGACCGCCTCCTCGTGCAGGAGCCCCAACACCTCGCGCTTGTAGGCCATGAAGGCCGGCACGGTGAGCAGGGAAATGTCGCGCGGGCGCGGCAGGCCGATCGCCAGTTCCTTCTTGATGCGGCCGGGCCGGGCGGTCATCACCAGCACCCGGTCGGCCAGCAGGATCGCCTCGTCGATGTCGTGGGTGATGAACAGCACCGTCTTGTGGGCGTGTTCCCAGATCCGGAGCAGCAGCTCCTGCATGAGCTGACGGGTCTGGCTGTCCAGGGCGCCGAAGGGTTCGTCCATGAGCAGGATCTCGGGATCGTTGGCCAGCGCCCGGGCCAGCGCCGTGCGCTGGCGCATCCCGCCGGAGAGCTGTTCGGGATAGGCGTCCTCGAATCCTTCGAGCCCCACTTCGGTGATGAAGCGGCGGGCGACGCGCTGCCGCTCGGCCGCCGCCACGCCGCGCAGGGAGAGGCCGAACTCGACGTTGCGGCGGACGGTCAGCCAGGGAAACAGGGTGTAGCTCTGGAAGACCATGCCGCGGTCGGCGGAGGGGCCGTCGATCTCCCGCCCGTCGAGCAGGATCCGCCCGGCGCTGGGCTCCACGAGGCCGGCCACGAGACGCAGCAGGGTCGATTTTCCGCAGCCCGAGGGGCCGACGATCACCACGAACTCCTCCTCGGCGACGGTCAGCGAGATCTCCTCCAGCGCCACCACCGGCTCTTTCCCGCGTCGGGGAAAGGCCATTCGCACACGATCGACGACGAGCTTGGCGGTGGTCATGTCAGAAGGCCGGCGACCAGGGAATCAGCCACCGCCGGATCCATTTGAAGATCTGGTCGGTCAGCAGGCCGAGGAAGCCGATGACGAAGATCCCGAGGAGAATGACGTCGGTGAACAGCCCGCGCATGGCGTTGAGGATCATGTAGCCGAGGCCCGAGTTGGCGGCCACCAGCTCGGCCACCACGAGATAGGTCCAGGCCCAGCCCATCGTCACCCGCAGATTGTCCATCACCCCCGGCAGGCAGGCCGGGAACAGCACCCTCGTCACCACCTGCCGTCGGTTCGCCCCGAGGGTGTAGGAGCAGTCGATGAGATCCTTGGAAACCCGCGCCGAGACGTCGGAGACGAGGATGAGCTGCTGGAAGAAGGTGCCGAGGAAGATGACCGCGATCTTTTCCTCGATGCCGATCCCGACCCACAGGATGAGCAGGGGGATGAGGGCACTCACCGGCAGGTAGCGCATGAAGCCGGTGATCGGCTCCAGCACCGCCGCCACCACCTGGAAACTGCCCATCAGGATCCCCAGCGGCACGGCCAGGATCGAGGCCAGCGCGAAGCCCGAGAGAATGACGATCAGGCTGGCCTGGACGTGGCGCAACAGGGTCCCCCGTTCGAGCCCCCGGATGCCGGCCATCAGCACCTCGTGGGGCGGGGCCAGGAAGTCCGCCCGCACGAGGCCGCCGTAGGTCAGCCAGGACCAGAGGGCGAGGAAGGAGATCCCGGTCAGCAGCCCCAGCGCCAGCCGCAGCCCCGCCGGGATCTCCTCCTTGGGTGCCAGGATCCGACGCAGCTCCACGACGGAGCGCCGGGCTACTGGTTGACGATGTCGAAGGCGATCAGCGACACGGGATCGACCTCCACCTTGAACTGGCCGATCTCGCGTCCCAGCTCGATGGCGTTGCCGATCGTCCCGAGGATCCGGCCGGGGGCGTCGGGCTTGCCGATGTAGGCCTCGTTCATGGCCCGATCGTAATAGCCGATGCCGGCGCGGGTTTCCGCGAACACCGCCGGATCCTCGAGCCAGCCGCCGACCCCGCGGGCCATGATCTCGTCGGCCTCCGCCTCGTTGGCCTTCTGGAACTCCACCGCCCGGACCCAGGCCCGGTAGAGCGCCTGGAGATCGGCCTTGCGGGCTTCGAGCTTCTCCGGCGTGGTCACCGCGACATCGACGATCAGCCCGGGCGTCTTCGAGGAATCGACCAGCAGACGGCCGTGCGGGGCTTGCTTGCCGCGGGTCAGCCAGGGCTCCCAGGTGACTGCCGCATCGAGCCGGCCGGCGACGAAGGCGGCACCGGCATCCCCCGCGGTCATGTTCTGCGATTTGACGTCGGAGAGCTTGAGACCGGCCTGCCCGAGGAGCACGCCGAGGAAGAACTGCGAGACCGAGCCCTCGGTGTAGCCGACGGTCTTCCCCTCGAGATCGGCGATGGTCGCGATTTCCTTACGGGCGACGATGCCGTCACCGCCGCGGCTGTCGTCGAGGGCGAACAGATAGCGGTAGCTCTGCTCTTCGGAGAGGAAGTTGAGCATGGTATCGACGGTGGTCACCAGCGCGTCGATCTTGCCGGCGGCCAGCGCCGGAAAGCGGATCTTGACGTCCTCCATGTTGATCAGTTCGACCTCGACCCCTTCCTCGGCGAAATAGCCCTTCTCCTGGGCGATGAAGAGCGGGCCGTAGCCGACCCAGGTGGAATGGGCGAGCTTCAGGGGTTCGGCTTGGGCCGCCGCGGCTCCCAGCAGCAGGGCCGCCGTCGCCGCCATCCAACCGTGGCGTTTCACCGTCATGTTCGTGCCTCCCGCGTTCGCTCTGCATTCCGCTGTGGCGCGCCCCGGGGCGCGTGTCGGGAACCTAGCGCCGGGTGCCCGACCGGTCGAGCTCCCGCCGCTTGACTCGGCGCGTTCCGCTCCGCCAAATCCCGCCGGGACGGGGAAGGAAATGCACATCTACGAAAGACCACGGGATCTGGAAACGGCGCTGGCGCTCCTCGCCGAAGGGGATTGGCAGGTGATGGCCGGCGGCACCGACATCTATCCGGCCCGGGTCGACCGCCCCCTCGAGCGGCCGCTGCTCGACATCACCGCCATCGAGGCGCTGCACGGGATCGAGGAGACCGGTGAAGGCTATCGTCTCGGAGCTTGCCTGCGCTGGAGCGAGCTGCGGGATCGCCCGCTGCCGCCGATATTCGACGGGCTGAGAAAGGCGGCGGCGACGATCGGCGGCCGCCAGATCCAGAACCGGGCGACCCTGGGCGGTAATCTCTGCAACGCCTCGCCCGCCGCCGACGGGATTCCCGTCCTGATGGCTCTCGAGGCGGTCGTCGAACTGCGGAGTCTCCGGGGCGTGCGGCGGATTCCCCTCGTCGATTTCGTGCGCGGCAACCGGTGCACCGCGCTGGCTCCGGACGAGCTGCTGACCGCAGTTCTTCTGCCGAGACCGAGGGGGCGCAGCCGGACGACCTTCCTCAAGCTCGGCTCGCGGGCTCATCTCGTCATCTCCATCACCATGATCGCCCTCGCCCTCGACTGCGACCCTGCGGGACGGATTCTCCGCGCCGGGGTGGCGGTCGGGGCCTGTGCGCCCACCGCCCGCCGTCTGCCCCTTCTCGAATCCCGCCTGCTCGGGCGCGATCTGGCGGAGCCCCTGGCGACGGCGGTGGATACGGCGGTCCTCGCGCCGCTGGCGCCGATCGACGACATCCGGGGAACCGCCGCCTATCGGCGCCGGGCCACCCTGGTGCTGCTGCGCCGCGGTCTCGCGGAGCTCGCGACACCGCTCCGGGGGGCGGCGTGATGGTCGCCGGTCCCGGGGGGCTGCGTTTCGTCCTCAACGGTCGGCCGGTGCGGAGCCGCGCGCCGGCCGGGGCGCGGCTCGCCCAGGTGTTGCGTGAGGAATTCGGCCTCACCGGGACCAAGATCGGCTGTGACGCGGGCGATTGCGGCGCTTGCACGGTACTCCTCGATGGTGCCCAGGTCTGCGCCTGCCTGGTGCCGGTCGGCCAGATCGAGGGAGGGCGGGTGGTCACGGTGGAGGGACTCGCCGAGAAGAACGGTCTCGACCGGCTCCAACGCGCGTTTCTGATCACCGGTGCCGCCCAGTGCGGGATCTGTACCCCCGGCATGCTGATGGCGGCGGCCGATCTCCTCGCCCGCCGCCCGAGCCCGGACGAAACCGAGGTCCGGGACGCGATCGGTGGCGTGCTCTGCCGCTGCACCGGCTATCGCAAGATCGTCGAGGCGGTCCTTCTCGCCGCTTCCGACCGGCCGCTTCCGACCGAGCCGGACGGTCGGATGGGCGCCCGGCGGATCCGGCTCGACGGTCCCGACAAGGTGGCGGGGCGGGCCGCCTTCGGCGCCGACCGCCGGCCCCGAGAGGCGCTCGAGCTGCGTCTCGTCCGTTCGCCCCATCACCGGGCCCGCTTCGGGATCGGCGATCTGGAAGGGTTCCGCGCCCGGCATCCGGGGATTCTCCGCATCCTGACCGCCGCCGACATTCCCGGCCGCAACGGCTTCGGCATCTATCCGGACCTCAAGGACCAGCCGGTCCTGGCGGCGGGTGAGGTGCGCCATCGCGGCGAGCCCGTGCTGGCGCTCGTCGGAACCCCGGAAGCGGTGCGGAAGGTGGATCCCGAAGAGCTGCCGATCGCTTGGGAGCCGCTGCCGCCGGTGTTCGGCATCGAGGCCGCACTGGCCCCGGATGCGCCGGTGGTCCATGCCGGACGGCCGGACAACGTCCTGATCGAGGGCCGGGTCCGCCGGGGCGAGGTCGAGACGGCGCTGCGGGGTTCGGCGGTGCGGGCCGAGATCGCGGTCGAGACGAGTTTCGTCGAGCACGCCTACATCGAGCCGGAAGCGGGCTTCGCGGTGCGGCGGGGCGATTCGATCGAGATCTTCGCGACCACCCAGGCTCCCTACATGGACCGCGAGGAGGTGGCGGCGGTGCTGGGCATTCCGGCCGAGCGGGTGCGTATCGTTCCCTCGGCCTGCGGCGGCGGATTCGGCGGCAAGCTCGACGTCTCCGTCCAGCCGATCCTCGCCGTCGCCGCCTGGCTCCTCGACCGGCCGGTGCGTACCGTCTGGAGCCGGCCCGAAAGCATGGCCGCCTCCACCAAGCGCCATCCGGCTCGGATCCGGGCCGAGGCGGGCGCGGATACCGAGGGGCGGTTGACCGGCTTCCGCTTCCACGGCGATTTCGACACCGGGGCCTATGCGAGCTGGGGGCCGACCGTGGCGCAGCGGGTGCCGGTCCACGCCACCGGTCCCTACCGGCTGCGGGCGGCCCTCTGCACCACCCGCGGCATCTACACCAACGGGCCGCCCGCCGGCGCCTTCCGCGGCTTCGGCGTGCCCCAGGCGGCGATCGCCCACGAGGCGCTGATGGACATGCTCGCCGACCGGCTCGGGATGGACCGGCTCGAATTCCGGCTGGCCAACGCCCTGCGGCCCGGCGATGTCACCCACTGCGGCCAGCGGCTCGGCGACGGCGTGGCGCTGGCGGCCTGTCTCGAACGGCTGCGGCCGATCTGGCGGGAGGAGCGCGATCGTCTCGCCGCCGGCCGAGGCCGGGAGGGGCCGCTGCGCCGCGGCCTCGGCATCGCCTGCATGTGGTACGGGCTGGGCAACACCTCGATGTCCAACCCTTCCACCATGGAGGTCGGGCTGTCGCAGGAAGGGCGGCTGACCCTCTACAACGGGGCGGTCGATATCGGCCAGGGCAGCGCCACCATCATGGTCCAGCTCTGCGCCGAGGCGTTGGGTCTGCCGATGGAGCTGTTCGACCAGGTGCTGGGCGACACCGCCCGCACCCGGGATGCCGGCAAGACCTCCGCCTCGCGCCAGACCCTGGTCTCCGGCAACGCCGCCCGCCTCGCCGGCCTCGATCTCAGACGCCAGATCCTGCGGCTCGCCAATGCCGGGCCGGACGCCGAGCTGCGGCTCGAAGGAAGTCTCCTGGAGGTGCGGGAAGGCGGTCGCCTTCGCGAGATCGACCTCCGACGTCTGGTGCCCGGTGAGGGGGGCGAGGTGCTGCGGGGCATCGGAAGCTGGGACCCGCCGACCGAACCTCTGGATGCCGACGGTCAGGGGGTGCCCTACGCCTCCTACGGTTTCGCCGCCCAGATGGCGCTCGTGGAGGTGGATCTCGAACTCGGCACCACCCGGCCGCTCCGCATCTGGGCGGCGCACGACGTCGGCCGGGCGGTCAATCCGACCCTCGTCGAGGGGCAGATCGAGGGGGGGATCGCCCAGGGCATCGGTCTCGCCCTCATGGAGGAATTCGTTCCGGGCCGGAACGAGAACCTGCACGACTATCTGATCCCGACCGTGGGCGACGTGCCCGAGATCGAGATCCATCTGATCGAGGAAGGGGATCCTCTCGGACCGTTCGGCGCCAAGGGAGTCGGCGAACCGGCCCTGATCCCCACCGCCCCCGCCATTCTCAACGCCATCGCCGATGCCACCGGGGTGCGGCCGGGGAGGGTGCCGGTGACGCCCGACCGGCTGCTCGCGGCCCTGGCTGCGGCGAAAGTGCAGGGTTGAAAGAGCGGACGACCGTCGCGATCTCCGAGACGGTCGTCGGCGCCGACCTCGGTGCCGGAGTCGGCGTTTCCGGAGCGAACCATGGCCCATCTGCTGGTCGTCGCCTTCGACAGTCTCGGTGCCGCCGACGAGGTGCTGTGTCGTCTCCGCAGTCTTCAGAAGGAGCATCTCGTCGATCTCGATGACGCCTGCGTGGTCCAGCGGGACGAGCAGGGGGTTCTCCATCTCAAGCAGGTGGTGGGACGGCCGCCGGACGGCTTTCTCTCCAAGGGGTTCTGGCGGCGGCTGATGGCCCACATCTTCCCCGGGAACGGTTTCCGGGAGCCCCGTCCGGCGGAGATCGCGCTGTCCCGCGGGTTCGTCCGGGAGGTGGGCGAGAAGCTCGGGCCCGGCAGTTCGGCGATCTTCGTCGTCGTCGAACCGGCCCGACTCGATCCGCTGATCGAAGCCTTCGAGGGCGAGGGGGGGCATGTCCTCGAAACGGATCTTCCGGACGAGGTGGTGCGGAAGCTCGAGCTGGTACTGGCGGAAGGCGAGATTCCCGGGGCGAAGGAACTGCGGGCGCTCGCCGCCGAGGCGGCGTTGCGCGAATCCGGAGCGCGTCGCAGCAGACGCGACGAGGAACAGGAGCGCCGCCGTCGCTGGATCCACGAGCTCCTGCACGCCGATCTCACCCCGGGACTGATCGAGCATATCCGCCATACCTGCCTCGAGGCCGCCCGGCGCGGTGAGGCGCGCGCCCTCGTCTATCGCTTTCCGAGCGAAATGCTGGAGGATCGGGGCCGGGCGATCATCGACCAGGACCCCGAATGGCCGGAGACGCTGCGCGGCCAGCCGCGCAAGGTCTACGAGTTCTGGCGGAAGGAGCTGGCGCCTCGGGGATACGATCTCTCCGCGAGGCTTCTCGACTATCGCGACGGCCTGCCCGGCGATGTCGGCTTCTTCCTGAGCTGGGCGTGAAGAACATCACGGCCGTTCGGCGGCGATCCGGCTTCTGCCGTGATACCGAGAAAGCGGTTGACCCCGCGCGCCGCCGGTCGGTATGGTCGGCTCGTTTCTTCGCATTGTTCCCGGTCCGTTCGAAGTCGCCTTCCGCAGCTACGCGTCACCGAGACGATGCGGAGCGGAGGGACCGCAGACGCGGATGTGCCGGTCAGAGGCGATCGCTGCGCTCTCCTCCGGATCGGATCAACCCCGGACACGGTTCGCCAAAGGAGCAAGACATGGCAGCAGTCGCTGGTAACACGGTACGGGTGCACTACCGGGGCACCCTCGAAGACGGCACCGAATTCGACAGTTCGCGGGACCGCGAGCCGATCGAGTTCGTCCTCGGCGCCGGGCAGGTGATTCCCGGTTTCGAGAACGCGGTCACCGGGATGGAGCCCGGCGAAAGCAAGACCTTCACCATTCCCGCGGACGAGGCCTACGGTCCGCATCGACCGGAGCTCGTCCATCGGATTCCCCGTTCCCAGGTCCCGGCCGAAGTGACGCTGGCCCCGGGAGCGCGGCTCGAGGCGCGCGATCAGGGTGGGCGCCGGGTCGTTCTCACCGTTCTCGAAGTCACCGATGAGGAGGCGGTGCTTGACGCCAACCATCCCCTCGCCGGCAAGGATCTGACCTTCGAGATCGAGCTCGTCGCCGTCGCCTGACGGCTTTCCACCCCTTCCTCCCGTGCGGGTGGCGGTGCTAGGAATGGCCCGCGAACCTGTCGGGAGGCACGGGGGGGAATGCGCGAGAAAGACCAGTCGGAACCGAAAACAGCGGGCGAGGCGGCGATCGTCACCTGCGACGCCTGCCCGGTGCTCTGCCGCATCCGACCCGGTCGCAGCGGCGCCTGCGACCGCTACGCCAACCGCGACGGGCGACTCGTGCGGCTCGATCCGCTGGTGGTGACGCAGCGGGCGATCGCGGACGAGCGTCCGGTGGTGCCCTTTCTCGAAGGGCCGGAGTGGGACGGTGCCATCCTTCGTGAGGGCTCCTCCTTCGTCACCGGCATCGGCGCCGGCACGACCTATCCCGACTACAAGCCCGCCCCCTTCATCATCGCCGCCGAGATCGAGGGGGTCGATACGGTGACCGTGGTCACCGAAGGCATCTTCAGCTACTGCGGCATCAAGCTCAAGATCGACACCGATCGCTACGTCGGTCCCGAGACCGCCACCGTGCGTTGCGAGGGCGAGCCGGTGGGCCATGTGACGACCGCCGAATACGGCTCGCAGATGCTGTCCCTGGGCGGGGTCCGCCATCTCACCGGCGGCAGCAAGCGGGAAGGCCGGGTCACCTGCGACATGATGGTCCGGATGCTCAACCGCCAGCCGGTGGAGCTCACCGTCGAGGGTGGGGCCACGCTCACCGTGCAGGCCGGGGAGCCGCCGGTCGTGGACGGGCGGCGCGAGGAACGGATGCGGGTCGGCTGCGGCTCGGCCACCATCGGCATCTTCGCCCGTCAATGGTTCGGCCATGTGGACGAGGTGATCGTGGTCGACGATCACATCACCGGTGTCCTCACCGAACATCAGGCCGGCCGTTTCCTGGGCATGAGGCCATCGGGGATCCGCGTCCGCGGTCGCCGCTCGACCCCGGGGCGCTATTTCCAGGTCGCCGAACCGGGCTCGGGCTGGGGCGGCACCGACATCACCGATCCGCTCGCGATCGTCGAGCGGATCGACCCGAAGCTGGCCTGGCCGGGGCTGCGCCTGCTGTTCGTCAGCACCACCGGCGAGGACAGTGCCTGGTTCGTACTCGACGAGAACCTCGTCCCGGTACCGGCCGAGGAGCCGCCGGAAATCCGCAGGATCACCGAACGCATCGCCGAGAACTGCGAGCCGGCACTCTGCACGGTCCTGTTCATGGCCGGGGCCGGCGGCAGCCTGCGGGCCGGGGTGACCGAGAATCCGGTCCGGCTCACCCGCTCGGTCAAGGAGATGCTGGTACGGGTCACCTCGGGCGGGGCGCCGGTGTACATCTGGCCGGGAGGCGGCATCACCTACATGGTCGATGTCACCCGGATGCCCGACAATGCCTTCGGCCACGTGCCGACGCCGGCGATCGTCGCCCCCATCGAGTTCACCATGCGGCTCGAGGACTACCGCGCGATCGGCGGCCACATGGGCGATGTGCGGCGGCTCACCGACATCCACCCGGCGCCGGACGAGCTGCGGCTGGTCGACTGGCTGCCGGCCAATCCCTGGCCCTATGCTCCGCTCGAGGATTGATCGTTCCTCACCGTTCCAGCCAGCGGGCGAGCAGAGCGTCCTGGAAGGCGCGGGCGCGTGCGTTCCAGGCGTCGGCATCGGCCAGTTCGGCGACCGTCTTTTCGGGACGCCGGTCGTAGATGGCGCGGGCCCCGGGATCGTCGAGAAGGATGGCGAAGGCCCGCATCCGACCGCTTTCGGGCAGCAGGTAGCCGGCGATGGCGCTGGCATAGTCGATGGTACCGGTCTTCGCCCAGACGCGGAGGGCGGTGGCCGGCTCCTGCAGCCGTCGCCGCAGGGTCCCGGCCCAGCCGGAGGCCGGCAGCAGGGCCGCGAGACGGTGGCGCGCTTCCCCCCGGCGCAGGAGGGCCACGAGCTGGACCGCGGTGAGCCGCGAACCGGCGCCGAGACCCGAATGGTTGACGAGGCGGGCGCTCGCCCAGTCCACCGACGGCAGCTCGCTCCGGACTCGGTCGAGGAGGCGCGCCGCCGAAGCCTCGAGGCTGGCCGGCGGCCGCTCGCCGAGGGTGCGGCCGGCGAGGAGGCCGATCGTCTCCGCCACCTGATTGTTGGAGTAGAGCAGCATGCCCCGCACGATCCGGCGCAGCGGTGCGCTTTCGACGCGGGCCAGCGGCTCCGCGGCGGGCACGGTGCCGCGTTCGGGGGCGGGCAGGACGGTGCCGACGCTGCGGGCGAGCCGGCGGAAGAGTTCGGCCGTGTGCATCCCGGCGTCCGCCACCGGCAGGGTGCGGGCCCGGCCGTCGCGCGGGATCTCCCAGCGGTCGCCGCCCTCCGCGTCGCGTGCGCGGCGCGCGGTTTCCGGCGGCGCCAGCGGCTCGTCGGTCCAGGCCAGCCCGGCTTCGAACAGCGGCGGCACGCTGGTCGGCGGATCGGTGGCGATCACCCGGATGCGCGCGAAATCGACGGTGAGGGCACCGATCCCGGCGTTGTAGGGGGCGCTCGCGGGCTCGCTCGCGACGACCCGGGGAAAGCGCGGCAGCAGCCCGTCGTCGAGCAGCAGACGCCCGGCGAGGCGGGTCACTCCGAGATCGCGCAGGGCCAGGGCGAGATCCAGCAGATCGGCGGTGTCGAGCAGCGGGTCGCCGCCGCCGCGCAGGACCAGATCGCCGCGCAGCACGCCCCCTTCGATCCGCCCGTCGGCGCGCAGCTCGGTGACGAGCCGTCGCTCTCCGCCGAGAAGATCGAGCGCCACCACCGCGGTCACCAGCTTGGCGGTGGAGGCCGGGATGCGTGGCCGGTCGGCGCGGTGGGCGGCGTCGGGGGTACCGGTTTCGAGATCGACGAGCAGCCAGCTCGCCGCCTCGCCGCGCAGGCCGAAGCGCTCCAGCAGCCGGATCCCGGCCGGATCCTCGGCACGAAGCGGCGGGACGAGGAGGATCACGAGGAGAGACGGAAGGAGGATGCGGCGGATCACGGCGGTCTCCCGAAGCTCTGCCGCTGCTGCTAGACGCGCGGGCGGTCCTCCGCAACCCCCGCTGTCCACGACGGGGGGGCGATGAGCGGCCCGTCGATCCGCCGCCTGCCGGACGGTCGCCGCCTGCACCTGAGGCACGGGCCGATCGACATCGTGGCCGAGGCGTTCGGGGACCGGGAGCGGTGCGAGGCGGCCTATCGGGCCCTCGCGGCGGCGTTCCGCGGGCTCCTCGAGGGGCTGGTGGCGGAGCTGCCGCTGCTCCGTCGCCCGGTGACCGGCCTCTCCGCCAAGCCCGTGGCCCGCTCGCCGGTCGCCCGGCGGATGGTGGAGGCGGTCTGGCCGCACCGCGGGCTGTTCGTCACCCCGATGGCGGCGGTCGCCGGTGCCGTCGCCGATCACCTGCTGGCGGCGATGAGCGAGGGGACCGGCCTCGACCGGGCCTATGTGAACAACGGTGGTGACATCGCTCTGATGCTGACCCCCGGCACCATCCTCCGCTGTCTCGCCGTCGGCCGTTTCGAGACCGCCGAGGCCGATCTTCTGGTCGAGATCCGAGCCGGGGATCCGGTCCGCGGCGTGGCCACCTCCGGCCGCGGCGGCCGTTCCTTCACGCTCGGCATCGCCGACGCGGTGACGGTTCTGGCGGCGGATGCGGCGGCGGCGGATGCGGCGGCGACCCTGATCGCCGGTGCGGTCGATGTCGCGCATCCGGCGATCCGCCGCCGGCCGGCCCGCGCGCTCGATCCCGACAGCGATCTCGGCGATCGGCCGGTCACCGTCGAGGTGGGACCGCTCGAACCGGAAGCGGTGGAGGCGGCGCTGGAGGCCGGGGCCGCCTGCGCCGGGGCGATGCTGGAAGCCGGGCTGATCGGCGCCGCGGCGCTGCGCCTGCAGGGGGAAAGACGGCTGCTCGGCCGTCCCACGACCCAGCTTTTCGTCACGAAGACGTAAAACGTTCCGCATAAGTGCCTGCATGTTCTGTGGATGTTCTCTTCCGGGCGGTGGATAAGTGGCGGCCCGGTCACGAGCGGTTCCCCGCCGCCGGTCGCGTGCCCTGGCACCTTGACCGGAGGGCGGGGGAAGACCATTGAAGGGGCGGAAACGCCTCGGAGCGACAGCAAGGATGGAGGAATGGCGAAAGAGGATCTCATCGAGTTTCAGGGGACCGTCACGGAAGTGCTGCCCAACGCGATGTTCCGCGTCAAACTCGACAACGACCACGAAATTCTGGCGCACACCTCGGGACGGATGCGCAAGAACCGGATCCGCGTGCTCACCGGGGATCGGGTTCTGGTGGAAATGACCCCTTACGATCTCAAACGCGGCCGCATCACCTACCGGTTCAAGTGACGACCGGAAGCGCCCGCTTCGTTCTCGCCTCCTCCTCGCCGCGCCGTCTCGCCCTTCTCCGGCAGATCGCCCATCCGCCCGATCGGGTCGTGGCCCCCGCCGTCGACGAAACGCCGCTGCCCCGGGAGCTGCCGCGCCAGTACGCGGCCCGCCTCGCCCGGCTCAAGGCCGACACCGTGGCGGCCGGGCTCGAAGGTGAGGGCTGGTATCTCCTCGCGGCCGACACCGTGGTCGCCTGCGGCCGGCGGATCCTGCCGAAGGCCGAAACCGAGGAGGAGGCGCGGCGCTGCCTCACCCTCCTTTCGGGACGTCGGCACCGGGTCTACGGCGGTGTGCATCTGTACCGCTGGGACGGACGCCGGGCCGCGCGGGTGGTGGTGACCCGGGTCAAGTTCAAGCGCCTCTCGCGGGAGGAGTTCGAGGAATACATCGAAAGCGGCGAATGGCGCGGCAAGGCGGGAGGCTACGCCATCCAGGGATTGGCGGCGGCCTTCGTCCCCGAGATCCACGGCTCCTACACCAACATCGTCGGCCTGCCTCTGGCGGAGACGGTGGCCATGCTCAGGGGTCTCGGATACCGGCGCCGATGACGCGGGAGCTCGTGTTCGAGCCCGGCGCGTTCGGGGTCCGGGCGGCGCTGCTGGAAAACGGCCGGCTGATCGAGTTGCACGAAGCCGGGGCGGACCGCCCGCTGACCGACCGGCTGTTCCTCGCCCGGGTCACCCGGGTCGAGCCCAGGCTCAACGCCGCCTTCCTCGATTTCGGCGAAGGCCGGGACGGCTATCTGACCGCCAAGGACGCCCGCTTCGCCGCCGGCACCAGCGAAAGGCTGCCGATTTCCCGGCTGGTACGCGAAGGCCGGTTTCTGATCGTGCAGGGCATTCGCGAGGGGGACGCGGACAAGGGACCACGCTTCACCACCGATCTCCGCCTGTTCGGCCTGTTCGTCATCTATCGGCCCCATGGTGGCGAGGCGGCGGCCTCGGCTCGCAGCCGGGGACGCGATCGTCGGCTGCTGGTGGAGCGGGCCCGGACGCTGTTCCCGAAGGGCGGTGTCACCCTCCGCCGCTTCGCCGCCAAGGTGGGGGACGAGGTGGTCCGCGAGGAACTGCGCCGGCTCGAGGAACGCTGGCAGCGGATCGCCGGGGAAGCGAAGACGCGGCGACGTCCCGGGCGGCTGGCGGCCGACGAGGATCCGCTGGAAACCCTGTGGCGGCATCTCCTCGAATACGAGCCGGCCCGGGTTCGGGTCGCCGATGCCGCATTGCATGCGCGGCTGCGCGCGTTGCTGGCGGCTCTTCCCGAAGCGGTGCGCCCGCGTCTTCAGCGGATCGAAGCCGTCAGCGCCTTCGAGGAAACCGGCGTCGCCGCCGAAATCACGCGGGCGCTGGCAGCCGTCGTGCCGCTCGCCGGTGGCGGGCGCATCGTCATCGAGCCGACCCTCGCCTGCACGGCGATCGACGTCGACGGCGAAGGGCGCGAGGCGCTGGCCCTCGACCTCGAGGCGGCGGCCGAGATCGCGCGCCAGATCCGGCTCCGCAACATCGGCGGTACGATCGTCGTCGATTTCGTCGACCTCGCCCGACCGCAGGAGCGGAAACGCCTCGAAGAGGCACTTCGACGGGCGTTCCGCGACGATCCCCTGACCGTCCAGATCCAGCCGATGTCGCCGCTCGGCCTCGTCCAGATCTCCCGCGCCCGTCGCGGGCGTGGGCTCGCGGCGCGCTGGTGGCGGGCCTGCCGTCGCTGCGGCGGCAGCGGCCGCGAAGAAAGCCTCCACGCCCGGGCCGAAGCCCTTCACCGCGATCTCCGGGGGCGGCCTTCGCCGCCGCGGCGGCTGCGGCTGGCGCCGGATCTGCATGCTTTTCTCGCCCGGCAGGGGCCGCCCGCCTGGCTTTCGGGGATCGATCTCGACTGCGACCGTTCGCTGCCGCCGGGCGGATTCCGGAGCGAGGACGGCGATGGATGAGGCACGACGCCCCGCCGGGAGGCGACGGGCCGCCCGCTGCCCCATCTGCGGTCGGCCGCGGGTCCACCGGTTCCGCCCCTTCTGCTCCGCCCGCTGCCGCGACCGCGATCTGCTGCACTGGCTGGAGGGCCGCTACCGGCTGCCGACGGTGGAAGCCGAAGACGAGGAACACATCGAGCGAAGCGATTAGTTTCTACTCGGCTGTTCATCTTCCGGTTGTTCTCCTATGCTCCTTCGCCGAAGACGCAGCCCCGGAGAGCGGGAGGATGTCCGAATTCGTCGGCAGGGGACGGCCGCTCGGCGCCGGTGCCTTCGGCGACGCGTTGCGGCGGCTCGGCATCGGCGCCCCCGAGCTCTGGGCGGTGATCCGGGTCGAGACCTCGGGAGCCGGTTTTCTCGCCGATCGCCGTCCGGTGATCCTGTTCGAGCGCCACTGGTTCAGTCGTCTGACCGATCGTCGGTTCGACGAGGTGGCGCCCGAGATCAGCGACCGGCGGCCGGGCGGATACGGGGCCCGGGGCGCGCACCAGTACGAACGGCTGCAGCGGGCGCTGGCGCTCGACCGGGGCGCGGCGCTCGAAAGCACCTCCTGGGGGCTCGGCCAGGTGATGGGCTTCAACGCCGTCCCCGCGGGTTTCGCCGATGTCGAGCGCATGGTGGCGGCGATGGTGGAGGGCGAGGACGCCCATCTCGAGGGCATGGCCGGCTTCATCGCCGGGCAGGGGCTGGCTTCCTTCCTCGCCCGTCGGGACTGGGCCGGCTTCGCCCGTCGCTACAACGGTCCCGGCTTTCTCCACAACCGTTACGATGAGAAGCTGCGGGCGGCCTTCGCCCGCTATGCCGAAGGGCCGTTGCCCAGCCTCGAAGTCCGCGCCGCCCAGCTCCGGCTTTTCTATCTCGATCACGATCCCCGTGGGATCGACGGCTTTCTCGGACCGCGCACCGCCGCCGCCCTGCGGGCCTTCCAGGAGCGGTGGGGGCTGCCGGTCACCGGTGCCCTGGACGCGGCCACCGGCGATGCCCTGGAGGAGGCGGTGGAAAGGGCGGTGGCGGCCCTCGCCTGAGGTTTCCGCCCGAGGTTTCAGCCCCCGGGGCCATGCCGCACGGCCTCGAGATGGCGTGGGAACTCGGACGAGGCCATCAGGGCCTTGCAGCGTTCGAAACGGCCCAGCGCATAGGCCCAGAAATCCTCCGCCGGATTGCCGTCGGCGTGCTGGATGAGGCCCCAGAGGGTCCAGAGCAGATCGCACATCGCCTTGTAGACGACCATCCGGCCGCGGTCGAAGGGATCCGGCGGGCCGCCGAAATAGGCCGCGAGCAGCGCCTCGTCCTGTTCGGGCGTGAAGTTCGCTTCCACGGAGAGATCGCCGAGATCCCACATGGGATCGTTCATGCCGGAGTATTCCCAGTCGACGATCCACATCCGTGCCCCGGTATCGAGGAAGTTCTCGCACAGCGGATCACAGTGGCAGGGGGCGAGGGCCACGGGATGGGCGGCCAGCGCTTCGCGTACCGCCTCCGCCTCGTTCACCAGCTCATGGTAGCCTTCGGGTAGCGTCGCCTTCCGCTTCGCGATCACGCCGAGATAGTCGTCGATCATCGAGAACAGGTCGAAATGGAAGGCGAAGTTCCCACCCTTCCGGTGCAGCCGCCGCAGGGTCGCCGCGGCCCGTTCCACCGCCCCTTCGCGGCGGGCGAACAGCTCCGGTGTCATGGTCACCACACCCTCGAGGAAGCGGGTGAGCATGAGCCCGTCCTCGGGGTCGAAGAACAGTACCTCGGGCGAGATCCCGGCCGCCGCCGCGGCCCGGGCGTTGGTCGCTTCGACCCGGCGGTCGATGTAGTCCTCGGTCCCCTTGCCGGGAATGCGCAGGCAGAAGCTTTCGCCGTCCAGGGTCACCCGGTAGACGCGATTGGTGAGCCCGCCCAGCCGTTCGATCCGCGCGCCCGCGAGATCGCGACCGGCGAACCGCGGGATGCGGGCGAGAGCGGCACGGACCTCCTCCATCCTCTCCTCCTCAATGGCCGATGGCGTAATAGGTTTCGAGCACTCGGCGCGCGGCGCGCTCGGCCTCGGGCCAGTCGAAGCCGCGGGCGAAACGGTCCGGAGACAGGCTCTTCACGTAGGGCGAGGGTTCCTTCTCGAACAGGCTTTCGACGAGATGGCGGCCGATTCCCGCCGAGCCGGAGACCCCGTGGGCGTTGCATCCCACGGCGCAGACGAAGCCCGGGACCCGGCTGCTTTCGCCGATGACGAAGCGGCCGTCCGGGGTGAAGGTCGGCCAGCCGGTGAACACGCGGCGAACCGGCCGGTCGGCGAGGGAACCGGCGAAGGGTCGGAACTGCTCCATGAAATTCGCCAGTACCGGCCAGTCCTCCTCGATCGGCGGCAGCGGATCCGCGAGCCCGAAACCGCGGGGATCGAGGGACAGCGCCCGTGGCTCCCAGCCGCCGAGCAGCAGGGCCCGCATCTCCGCGCGGGCGTAGAGGGTGGCATCGGGCAGCCGCAGCACCGGCATGTCCGGGCGCAGCCAGTCGGTCGGCGTGGTCACCAGATAATGGTGGCGGACGGGAACCACGGGCAGCTCGAGGCCGGCCAGCCGGGCAATGTGGTAACCGTGGGCGCCCGCGGCATTCACCGCATATTCGCAGGCGATCGTCCCGCCTTCGGTCTCCACCCCCGTGATCCGCCCCTTTTCCTCGCGAAAGCCGGTGACCCCTACCCCGGTGCGGAAGCGCACCCCGCGCCGGGACGCCTCGTGACGGTAGGCGGCCACCAGATCGGCCGGCTGCAGATAGCCGTCGCTCGGGCACCAGAGGATCGCCCGGGCGGGGCGGAAATCGAGTTCCGGCCACATGCCCGCGGCGGCTTCGCGATCGAGCAGCGTCACCTCCAGTCCGGAACGGCGGGCGATGTCCGCGAGATGGTGGAATTCGCGCACCCGCTCGGGCGTCTGGGCGATCCGCAGGCTGCCGGTCTGGCGCCAGCCCGGCTTGACCTCCGATTCGCGCTCCAGCCGGGAAAAGGTCGCCACCGACCACATGGCGAGGCGGGTCCGCTCGACCGAGCTTCGTACCTGTCCCACGAGCCCGGCCGCCTGGGCGCTGGTGACGGCACAGAGGGTCGACTCCTTCTCCAGCATGAGCACATCGGTGATCCCCGCCTCGGCGAGCTGGAAGGCCACCCCGCAGCCGATCGCCCCGCCGCCGATGACGACGAAGCGGGCCCGGTCACTCATCCCCGGACCCTCCGGTTCTCCGGGTCGTAGGGCGGTCGCAGGAAGGGTTCGGCGGGTACCCGCTCGCCGGCCACCTCCAGCTCGTAGCGCCCGCTCAGCACGTAGTCGGCGTCGACTCCGGCCTCGTTCCGGACGTAGCCGTAGCCGATCGACTTGCCGATGGTGTAGCCCCAGCCGGCGGAGGTCAGCCAGCCGATCCGTTCGCCGTTGCGATAGATCGTCTCCCGGCCGAGCAGCACCACCTCCGGATCGGCGACCAGGAATCCCGCCAGCAGACGGGGCAGGGGGGCGGCGCGCTGGGCTTCGAGGGCCTCGCGGCCGATGAAGGGTTCGTCGCTGCGCAGCTTCACCGCCCAGCCCAGGCCGGCCATCAGCGGGCTGTGGTCGGGGCCGATGTCGGTGCCCCAGGCGCGATAGCCCTTCTCGAGGCGCAGCGATTCGATCGCCCGATAGCCGGCCAAGGTCAGGCCGAACGGCTCGCCGGCATCGACCAGCCGGTCGTAGACGGAAAGCGCGAACTCGCTCGGCAGGTGGAGTTCGTAGCCGAGTTCGCCGACGTAGGTGACGCGCAGCGCCATCACCGGAGCGCCGGCGATGTGGAGCGGTCGCCAGTGGCCGAAGGGAAAGGCGGCGTTGGAAAGATTCTCGCGGACGAGACCGCCCAGGAGCTCGCGGCTCTTCGGCCCCATGAGCGAGAGGACGGCGAAGCCACCCGTGACTTCCACCAGATGCGCGTCGGCCTCCTCCGGGATGTGACGGCGAATCCAGTCGCCGTCGTGGGTGGCGAAACCCGTGCCGGTGACGATGTAGAAACGATCCGCGGCCAGCCTGGCCACCGTCAGATCACATTCGATCCCGCCCTGCGGGTTGAGCATCTGGGTATAGGTGAGGCGGCCCGGCGGCTTGCGGACGTCGTTGGCGCAGATCCGGGACAGCACCTCCTCGGCGTCACGGCCGACGAGCAGGAACTTGGCGAAGGAACTCTGGTCGAACAGCGCCACCCGTTCGCGGCAGGCGCGATGCTCGCGGCCCACCGCCGCGAACCAGTTGGGGCGCCCGAAGCCGTAGCGATCCACCGGCTCCTCCTCCGGGGCGGCGAACCAGTTGGGGCGCTCGAAGCCGAGCTTTTCGCCGAACACGGCGCCGGCCGCCGCGAGCAGGTCGTAGAGGGGCGAGCGGCGCAGGGGCCGGCCGCTTTCCATTTCCTCCGCCGGCCAGGCGATGGTGTAATGCTTGGCGTAGGCCTCGAGGGTCCGGGTCCGGACCCAATCGACGTCCCGGTGGCCGGGACCGAAGCGACGGATGTCCACCGGCCAGAGGTCGTAGGGAGGTGCGCCGGTGCGGATCCACTCCGCCAACGCCATACCGGCCCCGCCACCGGCGGCGATGCCGAAGGCGTTGAACCCGGCGCCGACGAACAGGCCGCGGACTTCCGGGGCCTCGCCGATGATGAAATTGCCGTCCGGGGTGAAGCTCTCGGGTCCGTTGACGAGCCGCTTGATGCCCGCGTTCTGCAGGGCGGGCACCCGCCCGAGCGCCCGCTCGACGAGCGGCTCGAAATGGTCGAAATCCTCGGGCAGCAGGCGATAGGCGAAATCCTCGGGCACCTCCTCCTCGGCCCAGGGCAGGGGATTCGGCTCGTAGCCGCCCATCACGAGGCCGCCCACCTCCTCCTTGTAGTAGGTGAGACGATCGGGATCCCGCAGGGTGGGAAGACCCGGATGCACCCCCGCGATCGGCTCGGTGATCATGTACTGATGCTGGACCGAAACCAGGGGCACGGTGACCCCGGCCCGGGCCGCGAGCTGGCGGGTCCACTGCCCGGCACAGAGGCAGACCATGGCGCACGCGACCCGTCCCCGATCGGAGAGCACCGCCCGCACCCGGCCGCCCTCGATCTCGAAGCCCTCGACGCCGACACCTTCGAGAACGGTCACCCCGCTCCTCCGCGCGCCCTTGGCGAGGGCGCGGGTGATGTCGGAAGGATTGGCCTGGCCGTCGGTCGGCAGGAAGGCCGCCCCGATCACGTCTTCGACGGTCATCAGCGGCCACAGCTCCTGCGCCTCCCTGGGGGTGAGCAGATGCATCTCGAGGCCGAAGGAGCGGGCGGTGGTGGCCTGGCGGCGGACCTCGATCCAGCGATCGGCGTTGCAGGCCAGCCGGAGGCCGCCGTTCCTCTTCCAGCCGGTGGCTTGGCCGGTTTCCCTTTCGAGCCGCTCGTAGAGGGCCACCGAATATCCCAGGAGCCGGGTGATGTTGGCGTTGCTCCGGAGCTGGCCGACCAGACCGGCGGCGTGCCAGGTGGAACCGGCGCTCAGCTCGTGGCGCTCGAGCAGGAGCACGTCGCTCCAGCCCGCCTTGCCGAGATGGTAGGCCACCGAGCAGCCGACGATGCCGCCGCCGACCACGACTACCTTGGCGGAAGAGGGGAGATCGCTCATCGGCGCTCCATCTCCTGGAATTCCCGGTAGGCGCGCGCGAGACGCGCCAGGTTCTCTTCGGTGTAGGCGCGGAAATCGAAATCGATCGTCGAATGGATCTCGGAGACCATGCTCCACATGGATTCCCGCAGCAGGGAGGCGGTCAGCATCGCCTGGGCGCGGTAGCGAAGCTCGTCGGTGGGCGGCCGGTCGAAGTAGAGCTCCAGCACCCGATCCCGTTCGGCGGCGGAGAGCTCGTTGTTGGACACCAGCCCCCCGAGGTCGAACAGCGGCGAGTTGAAGCCGGCATAATCCCAGTCGATCAGCCACAGCCGGTCGCCGTCGTCGATCAGGTTGGCGGCCAGGAGATCGTTGTGGCCGTAGACGAGTTCGATGGCGCCCACCGCCTTTTCGAGGCGCTCGGCCATGGCCAGGAATTCGGACAGCCGGTGGCGCAGCCGCGAGCCGCCCTCCTCGAGGGTGTGGGCGTAGTCGCGCACCACGTGGAACACCCAGAAGACCAGGGCCGGGCCACGCAGATGCTTCGGGATCTCGTGATGGGCACGATGCAGGAGCGCCACCACCTCCTCCAGCCGGGCGCTGACGTCGGCGGGCTCCAGGGTGCGCCCTTCGATGTGCTCCAGCACCAGGATACCGGGTTCGGCATGGATCACGGCCGGGGAAATGCCGGCGGCATGGGCGGCGCGGCTCGCGGCCAGCTCGTTGAAACGCATCACCCCGTGTACCGGGATGTCCGCGCCCACCCGGACGACGCGGCGGCGATCGCCGTCGCGCACGAGGAAGTTCGTGTTGGTGATGCCACCGCCCAGGGGCTCGGGCTCCACCGGTCCCTGCCAGATGGACAGGGCGGCGGCACGGCTGCGGGGATCCTGCGGCGCAGTCATGTGGCGAGACCCAATCGCTGCTTCATGTGGGTGGTGCCGGCGCCGATCAGCCGGTCGGCGATCATCGCGATGGCGGCGACGGAAAGGCCGGCCACCAGCCCCTGGCCGACATCGGCCTTGGTCAGGGCGATGTAGACCTCCTGGCCGAGATCGCGGGTTCCGACGAGGGCGGTGATCACCAGCATGGAGAGCGCCAGCATGATGGTCTGGTTGATGCCCAGCAGGATCTCGGGGAGGGCCAGCGGCAGGCGGACCTTGAACAGGAGCTGGCGGGAGGTGCAGCCGCTGGTGGTGCCGGCCTCGACGAGCTGCGGGGGAATGCTGCGGACACCGTGGGCGGTGTAGCGGATGACCGGTGCCACGGCGTAGAGGACGACCGCGATCATGGCCGCGAAATCGCCGACCCGGAACAGCATCACCACCGGAATCAGATAGACGAAGGAGGGCAGGGTCTGGAGGGTGTCGATCACGCCCTGCACGAACCGCCAGAGGCGTTCCGAAAGACCGCAGGCGATGCCCAGCGGAATCCCGATCAGCGCCGCGATGACCACCGCGAGACCGCAGAGATAGACGGTGATCATCGCCTTGGTCCAGAAACCGGTCAGGACGACGAACATGGCGAAGCCGGTCACCGTCAGGGCGAGCCGGACGCCGCCCAGACGGAGGCCGAGGGCGGCCAGCAGCGCCACCACCCAGGGCCAGGGCTGGGCGAGGAGGAAACGTTTCACCGGGACCAGCAGATTGAGCACGAGGAAGGTCTTGAAGGCCTCGAGCTGATCGAAGAAGTTGACGTTGATCCATTTGACGAGGGCCGCCCAGTAGGGGGCGGTGGAGACCTCGAAGGCCTCGGGATAGGCGGCGAGCGCCGGGATTTCCCGGCCGATGGCCATGCTGGCGAGGGCCAGGAGCCCGGCCCCGGTCAGCAGCCGGCCACGGTCCACGATCCCTCGCCCCATGTCGTGGCGCAACCGTTCGCCGCGGGTGGCCGCGGCCTGGCTCAGCCGGTCGAGGGCGATCGCCAGCACCGTGATCGCGACCCCGGCTTCCAGCCCCTCGCCGATGTCGAGCCGGCGGAGGGAGGCGAGCACGTCGTAGCCGAGACCGCCGGCGCCGATCATCGAGGCGATGATCACCATGTTGAGGGACAGCATGATGACCTGGTTGACGCCGACCATCAGGGCCGGCCGGGAGGCGGGAACCAGCACCTTCCACAGCAGTTGACGCCGCGTGCAGCCGGCCATCCGTCCGAACTCGGCGATCTCGGCGGGTACCCGCCGGAGGGCCAGCAGCGTCACCCGCACCATCGGCGGCATGGCGTAGATGATGGTGGCGATCATCGCCGCCACCGGGCCGAAGCCGAACAGGAACAGGATCGGCACCAGATAGGCGAAGACCGGCACCGTCTGCATGACATCGAGGATCGGGATCAGCAGCCGCTCGAAGCGCGGCGAGCGGAAGCCGCCGATGCCCAGCAGCAGGCCGCCGACCACCCCGAAGGGCACGGCGATCAGGATCGAGGACAGGGTGACCATGGCGCTGGACCACTGGCCGAACAGCGCCAGATAGGCGAAGCATCCGACCACCAGCAGCGCGAGACGGGCGCCGCCGAGGCGGGCGGCGAGAAGCCCGGCGAAGAGAATCACCGCCGCCCAGGAAACGGGAGCGCTCAGCGGCTCGGCGGCCGAACCCTGACCCAGGACGAAACCGCTCACGAGCAGGCTCTTGGCCAGCGACAACGGCCAGTCCATCAGCCAGGCGAAGCCGCGGGTGACCTCCTTGAAGGTGAAGGGGCCGAAACTGGCCCGGGTGACCAGCCAGTCCATCCACTGCGACAGATAGCGATCGAGCGGGATCTCGAGATCGCGGGGCAGCCGGAGCGCCCAGCGCGGCACGAGGCCGCGGGGTGCCAGGGCGAAGAAGAGGGAGAGACCGATCGCCGCCAGCCAGAAGGGCAGCCCGGCGCGGAGCCGCAGCCCGGTCGGCACCGCCGGGGCGGCGGTGTTCATTGCCGGCGCCCTCCCACCAGTACCCGCAGCACCGCCTCGCGATCGACGGCTCCCAGCAGCCGGTCACCCTCGACGACGGCGAAGGGACGCGCATCGGCGAGGACGGCGGGGGCGATTTCGGCGATCCTGGCCTGCGGCAGCACCTCGCCGGCGAATTCGCCGATGCCGTCGGCCGGAATCATGATCGCGCGGGCGGTGAGGATCTTCACCCGCGGCGCGTCGGCGGTGAATTCGGCGACATAGGGCGTCGCCGGGGCGAGGATCAGCTCCTCGGGCGTGCCGATCTGCACGATCCGCCCGTCCTGCATGATGGCGATGCGATCGGCGAGGCGTACCGCCTCGTCGAAATCGTGGGTGATGAAGACGATGGTCTTCTCGAGCATCCCCTGGAGGCGGAGAAACTCGTTCTGCATCTCGCGGCGGATCAAGGGGTCGAGGGCGGAGAAGGGCTCGTCGAGGAACCAGAGTTCCGGGCCGACGGCGAGCGAGCGGGCGATGCCCACCCGCTGCTGCTGGCCGCCCGAAAGCTCGCGGGGAAAGTAGTTCTCCCGGCCCTGCAACCCGACGAGCTCGATCATTTCCATCGCCCGGCGCTCGCGGGTGGCCCGATCGACCCCCTGGACCTCGAGGGGGAAGGCGACGTTGCCGAGCACGGTGAGATGAGGGAGCAGCGCGAAATGCTGGAAAACCATGCCCATCTTGTGGCGGCGGATCTCGATCATCTCCCGTTCGCGCATGCGCAGGAGATCGCGCCCCTCGAAGAAGATCTGTCCGGCGGTGGGCTCGATCAGCCGCGAAAGGCAGCGCACCAGGGTCGACTTGCCGGAACCGGAAAGTCCCATGATGATGAAGATCTCGCCGGTCCGGACCTCGAGATCGGCGTCCACCACCGCGGGGATCAGACCCGCGGCCCGAAGCTCCTCGGCACTCGGCCGCGGATTCTCGCGGAGGAACCGTTCGGCACGCGGACCGAAGAGCTTCCAGACGTGCCTGCAGGCGAGCTTGATCTCGCCTGCAGGCTTCGCTTCGGTGGGTGAAGGGCTTACCGGCCGATCCACGCCTTCCAGCGATCCTCGTTCTTGGCCATCCAGTCGGCGACCACCGCTTCCACCGTGCCTCCCTCGAGATCGACCTTGGCGATCATGTCACCCATTTCCTCGTTGCTCACGCGGAACGCCTTGATCGCCGCGTAGGCACCCGGCCATTTGTCCTTGAGGCCGGCCCATGCCACCTTCCAGATCGGTCCCCGCGGCTTGCCGCAGTCGTACTTCATGTCGGGATTGACGCCCCAGGCGGGATCCTCGTAGCAGGCCGGCTCGTAGGGCGGGAATTCGACCCATTCGCCCTCGTATTTGATCGGTGCCCAGTGCGGGGCGTAGACCCAGAGCAGGATCGGCGCCTCGCGCTGATAGGCGCTTTCGAGTTCGGCGAACAGCGCCGCATCGGTGCCGGCGTGCACCACTTCGTAGTCGAGGCCGAGGGCCTCGGCGCGCTCGTCGTCGAAGCCGCCCCAGGTCACCGGCCCACCGAGGTAGCGGCCCCGCGGGTAGGTCTCGGGAGTGGAAAAGGCTTCGGCGCAGTCGTTGAGCGCTTTCCAGTCCGGCAGACCGGGGCATTTCTCCTTCATGTACAGGGGATACCACCATTCCTCGATGGCCAGCATCCCCGTCTCGCCGAGATTCTCGACCATCCCGGTGGCGGTGGCCTCGTCCATCGCCTGGCGGCCGGTGGTCTCCCAGATCTCCATCGCCACATGGAGATCGCCGGTCTTGAGGCCGGCGAACTGGGCGAGATAGTCGGCCTGGACGTATTCGACGTTGTAACCCGCCTTCTCGAGCACCTCGCCCATGATCCTGGTGGTGATGAGCTGGCCGGTCCAGTCGTGCAGCGTGAGCCTGATCGGATCCTGCGATTCGACCTGCGCCGTGGCGGCGCCGCCGTAGAGCAGCCCCAGTGCCAGGGCGGTGCCGCACAGGCTTCGCCCGACTCGCCTTCCGGTTTCCATGGTGACCGTCCTCCCTGACTTCCCATGACGGTTCTGGTCCGCTTGCGGCGGCATATTCGACCGTGCCGGGCGGCCAAGTCAACACGAAACTCGCAAGATTGCCCGGTTCCGTGCTAAATCCAACAAGACCTCAACAAGGAACGGCGACCGATGATTCCGACGCGCTGGCAGGCGGCGATCATGGAGCTTCTGCAGCGGCAGGGGCGGGCGCGGATTTCCGAGCTCGCCCGCAGCCTCGCGGTGTCCGAAGAGACGATCCGCCGCCACGTGCGACCGCTGGTGGCGCAGGGGCTGGTCGGCCGCGAGCACGGGGCGGTGCGCTGGAACGGGCCGAGCGGCGAAGCGCCCTTCGATCGCCGCCTGCGGATCCGGGCCGCCGCCAAGCGGGCGATCGCCCGGGCCGCGGCGGATCTCGTGGCCGATGGTCAGACGGTGATGATCGACACCGGCTCGACCACCGCCTTCGTCGCCGAGGCGCTGGTGGTGCGCGAGCGGCTCACCCTCGTCACCAACGGCATCGAGATCGCCCGTTCCCTGGTCGGCCGCAACGGGCACAGGGTCTATCTCGCGGGTGGCGAGCTCAAGGCCGAGCTGGCGGCGGCGGTGGGGCCCGAGGCGCTGGCCTTCATCGGCCAGTTCCGCGCCGATCTGGCGATTCTCTCCATCGCCGCCATCGACACCGAGGAGGGGCTCATGAACTACGCCCTCGACGAGGCCCGCCTCGCCCGGGCGATGATGGCCGGAGCCGAGCGGGTGATGCTGGTCGCCGATCGCGTCAAGTTCGGCCAGCGGGCGGCGGTGCACGTGGCGCAGCTCGAGGAGATCGACACCCTGGTGACCGACGCGGCGCCGCCGGAGCCCTTCGCCGGCAGACTCGCGGAGGCGGGCATCGCCCTGGTGGTGGCCGGGGATCATCCGGAAGCGGCGGCCTCCTCCTCGAGGATGGTGTAGATCTCGATCGCCTCGTCGATGTCGCGCAGACGCCGGCGCCCGAGGGGATGGAGCGCCGCCTCGTGATGTTCGCAGCTGTGCACGAACTCACCGGAGAGCAGGACCTCCACCCGCAGCTCCTTGGTCAATTCCTGCAGACGTTCGGTGACGTTGACCGCCGGGCCGATGACCGTGAAGTCGAGACGCGAGGCGGCCCCGATGTTGCCCCACATGACGTCGCCGCGATGGAGGGCGATGCCGAAACCGACGCTTTCCTCGCCCCGGCTCCGGCGCGTTTCGTTGAAGTGGTGCATGCCGTGCACGGCGGCACGGGCGGCGCGGAAGGCGCGCGCGCAGGCCCGGGGAGTGTCCAGCGGGAAGATCGCCAGCAGCCCGTCGCCCATGAACTTGAGGATTTCCCCCCCCTCGCCGAGCACGGCGTCGGCCATGACGTCGAAATAGCCGTTGAGGAGATCGAGGAGGGCGTCCCGCGGCCAGCTCTGCGACAGCCGCGTGAAGCCGCGCAGATCCGAGTTCCATATGGCGGCGTGCAGGGTTTCGCCGCTGCCGCGGGTGATTTCCCCCCGCAGAATGCGCTCGCCGGCCCGCGGGCCGACGTAGGTGTTGAGAAGGTTCCTCGCGATCCGCCGGTTGAGGCGGATCTCGATCGCCATGGCGAGGACCGGCAGCATCTCCTCGATGGTCAGGAGATCGGTGGGACGGAACCCTCCCGGCCGCCGCGTGGCCCAGCTCGAGGCATGTCGCCGGCCGTCGGTGAAGCGCATCGGCAGGGCCAGATAATCGGTGAAGCCCTGGTCCCGGAGGTCGGCGAAGATCTCGAAGGCCGGTCCCTGCACGGTGTGATCGAGGTCGAGCCTTTGGCGGATTCCCTCGGCGCCTTCGAACAGCGCCCGCACCGGGCTGTTGAGATAGCGCGGCTGCTGCAGCACGCGGCGTTCGTGGAAGACGATCTCGGCATCGCGCATGCCCGGACGCCAGGTGATGGTGGCCCCCAGAAGCTGGGGATGGAGGGTCCGCAGATGCAGGGTCGCGCGCTCCAGCGGTAGCCCGTCCTCGCGCAGACGGTTGCAGACGCCTCCGAACAGATTGTCGATGTAGGGCTCGAGCACGCTGTCGCGGGCCAGCCAGTCGAGGGTGCGGGTACGGCGGCCCGGCCATCGGCCGGTCTCCGGGACGGCGCTCACGCCGGATCACCCTCGGGCCGGTGCGGGCCGGCCGAGGCTTCGGTGAGTCGCTGCGTCGTCTGATGGAGGCGGCTCGCGAGCTCGTGCATCACGCCGATGGCGACCTCCGGGAACTGGGTCACGAGATTGAAGAAGGCGTCCTTGGAAATGCGCAAGGTGACGAGAGGGGTGGCGGCGATCACCGTCGCGGTCCGCGGCACGTCGCAGAGAATGGCGATCTCGCCGATGATGTCGTTCCTGCCGAGACGCGCCACCCGCACCGGACCCTGCGCGGCTTCCACGAACACCTCGGCCTCGCCGTCGAGGATGATGAAGGCGGCATCCCCGCGCTCCCCCTGCCGGCAGACCTGCTCGCCCGGCTGGAATTCGAGCCGCTCGCTGGTGAAGGCCAGGAGCTTGAGCTTGGAGGGGTCGATCTTGGAAAAGAGGGGGATGTTGCGGAGCGTGTCGACGTCGCGTTGCAGGGTCATGGTCCGCCCCTCCGGTCAGGTTGCTGCCAGGAGCTTGCCGAACGGCGTGCCGCCGTTCCGAAGCTGATCGAACCGTCCGAAGGCGGCGACATGCCCGCCGTCCATCACCAGGACCTTGTCGAACCGGCTCGCCCATTCGTGCTGGTTGAGCACCCAGAAGACAGTGCGTCCCCGGAACTCTTCCAGGATCGCGTCGCGCAGCGCCGCCTGCTCGGCGGCGTCGAGGGCGTCGGTGGCGTTGTGCAGGATCAGCAGGCGCGGATGCTTGAGCAACTCCCGGGCGATCGCCAGCTTCTGCCGCTGCGACAGGTTGAGCCGGCTGCCGCCCACCCCGCATTCGAAATCGAGGCCGACGGCGCTGACCCGCAGCGTGAGATCGAGTTCGTCGAGGATCTCGCCGATCAGCTCCGCCACCCGGACCGCGGCGTTGGCCTGCCCGTAGGCGACCTTGCCGAAGATCACGTTCTCCTGGATGCTCAGCGCGTCGTTGTAGGAATCCCGGTCGAAGAAGGTGATGGTCCCGCGCAGTTCGGCGGGCAGGTCGGCCCGGAAGCGCCGGCGCGCCGCCAGCACCCGTTCCTGGATTTCCGGCGTCAGCAGGCCGAGGCGGTGGCGGGCCGGGATCAGCCGGAAGGCGAGGGCGAGCAGCCGCCGCTGGTCCTCTTCCTCGATCGTCTCCGGATGCTCGGGATCGACCCGCTGGATGAGCGCCCGGTACCGCGGCAGCTCCTCCGGATCGATGAAGGCGAACTGGCGGAAATATTCGTGTTCCGGCGGCAGATCGGCGAACAGCTCGAGCATGGTGGCGGCGACCCGATAGCCGATCCGCACGAGATCCTCGAACAGGCCGGTGGCGCGGATGGTCTTCAGCACATAGGGATGTTCGGCCACCCGGTCGGGGCCGAAGGTGTCCCCCACCGGGGTGCCGAACAGCAGGTTCTCGGCGAGGGAGGCATTGGTGTTGTAGCGGTCGGGATCGAAGGGTTCCACCAGCCGGGCGAGGTCGGGATCGGCCGAGAGGCGTTGCAGCATGAGCTGGCGGGCGCGCAGGAGCCCGTTCGCCAGATCGGGCTTCTCCGCCGCCCGGATGGTGCCGCGCAGGCCCAGCAGATAGACGTCGTGGTCGAGCTGGACGAGACGCAGCACCCGCATCATCGCCGGCAGCCGCTCGTCGGGGCCGGTGACGCCGATCGCGGCGTCGTCGATCCAGTCGGCGAAGGGATCGAGGGCGATGTTGCCCGAGGCCAGCGCCTCGTGGAGATAGCGTTCGAGCTCGGGGTCGGCGGGGCGCGGGCGGATCGGGCGGTGCTTGAGGCCGTAGAGGAGGTTGTCGGCGATGCTGCCCTTGAACACATGGGCGACCGGCGCGACATAGCCGATCCTGCGGCCGAGGACGCTTTCCGGCAGGGTGTGCAGGTCCTTGCCATCCACGAGGACGCGGCCGCCCGTCGGATCGAGCAGCCCGGCGAGGAGCTGGGCGAGCGCCCCGCGCCCGCTGCCGGCGTTGCCGAGCATCGCCACATGGCACGGCAATCGGAGAACGAAGGACACCCCGTCGAGGACCAGTTCGCCGTCCTCCTCGAGGACCACCTGCTGGGCGACGATCTCCTGCCCGAACTCGGGAGCGTCGGCCGGCGGATCGGCGAGCTGGCGTTCGGCCGGCTTCAGCCCCGCCGGCATGAACTGGGTGACGATCTGCTCGTACTTGATCTTCACGTCGTACATCATCTGGTAGTAGGTGAGGAGCTCCTTCCAGGGGGCCGACAGGTCCTTGTGGGCGTTGAGCACGGCGACGAGGGCGCCGAGCGTGATCTGGCCCTCGAGGACCAGATAGCCGCCGATGGAAAAGAAGAAGAACGGACCGAGCTGGGCCAGGAAGTTGTTCAGGAACTTGATCAGGAACTTCTTCTTGTAGATGTCGAAGCGGATGAAGAAGATCCGGCTCAGATGCTCGCTGAACCGGGCCCGCTCGTAGAGGCTCGTGTCGTTGGCGTGGATATCGACCACACCGCTCGCCGTCTCGCTGATTTTCTCGGCGTTCCGGCGGACCTGGCGCACCCGTCGCTTGCCGAGCTCGTTGACCTGCCGCTGCAGTCTCGGAATGACGTAGGCCTGGACCGGATAGAGGGCGACGGCGGCGAGACCGAGGATCCAGTCCTGCATGAACATGAAGATCAGGATGGTGATCAGCGTGCCGCCCTGGAACGCCGGCACCGACAGGGCGGAGCCCACATAGCCGCCGAGGGGCTCGACTTCGGCGTTGATCATCTGGACGAGCTCGCCCTGGCTCGTGCGCCGGAAATAGGGCAGGGGAAAGCGCAGCAGATGATCGTAGAGCTGGTAGCGCAGGCGCCGCAGCATGCGTTCGGCGACGATGCCGGCGTAGACGTTGAGGAGGTATTTGAGGAGCCCGGCGATCAGCACGAGGCCGAGAAAGGCGCCGCACAGGACGAGCAGATACTGGAGCTGGCCGAGCTCGCGACCGAACAGCTCGAAGGTCGCTTCATCGACCGCCAGGGCCTGGTTGATGATGATCTTGGGTAGTTCGAGGGTGGCGTAGAGAACCGGAAAGCTGCCCACGGTGAGCGCCAGGATGACGAGCTGCTGACGCAGACTGTACTTCCAGATGAAACGAAATATGGTCGGTTCCATGCCCCGCCGTGCCGGCCGCTCGTCCGTTGCCCGGAAGCTTACGCCACCCAACCGTCGGGGGCAAAGCCGGCGACCGGGCACCGTCCGCCGACTGTCCGTGCGGGTCGCGCCACCTTGCCCGATCGCCGCTTCGGCTTATCGTGGGGCGGGCAGTGCGGGAGGGAGGAGCCATGCAGCGCTACCGCGAGATCTACGAGCGTTCCCTGCGCGATCCGGAAGGCTTCTGGGCGGAGGCCGCGGAAGGGATCGACTGGGTCCGCCGCTGGGACCGGGTGCTCGACGCCGAGGGCGCGCCCTTCTACCGATGGTTCGCGGGTGCCGAGCTCAACACCTGCTACAACGCCGTCGACCGTCATGTGGAACGGGGCCGGGGCGACCAGCCGGCGATCATCCACGACAGTCCGATCACCGGTTCGCTGCGGGTCACGAGCTACGCCGAGCTCCTGGACGAGGTGGCCCGCTTCGCGGGCGTGCTGCGGCGCTGCGGCGTCGGCAGGGGCGATCGGGTGATCGTCTACATGCCGATGGTGCCCGAGGCGCTGGTGGCGATGCTCGGCTGTGCCCGCATCGGTGCCATCCATTCGGTGGTCTTCGGCGGCTTCGCCTCGAACGAGCTCGCGGCCCGCATCGACGACGCCGGGCCGAAGCTGGTGGTGAGCGCGAGCTGCGGCATCGAACCCGGCCGGATCGTGCCCTACAAGCCGCTCCTCGACGGCGCCCTCGCCCTCGCCCGCCACGAGCCCGAGCATTGCATCATCCTGCAGCGTCCCCAGGCCCGGGCCGAGCTGACCGCCGGCCGCGATCTCGACTGGCACGAGGCGATGGCGGCGGCCGAGCCCGCCGACTGGGTGCCGGTGGCGGCCACCGATCCCCTCTACATCCTCTACACCAGCGGTACCACCGGCCAGCCCAAAGGCATCGTCCGTGACAACGGCGGCCATGCGGTGGCGCTCCACTGGACGATGAAGAACATCTACAATGTCGAACCCGGCGAGGTGTACTGGGCCGCCTCCGATGTCGGCTGGGTGGTCGGCCACAGTTACATCTGCTACGGGCCGCTGCTGCACGGCAACACCACCGTGGTCTACGAGGGCAAGCCGGTGGGCACGCCGGACGCCGGTGCCTTCTGGCGGGTGATCGCCCGGCACGACGTCAAGGTGCTGTTCACCGCCCCCACCGCCTTCCGGGCGATCAAGAAAGAGGATCCCGAAGGCAGGCTTCTCGCCCGTTACGACCTGTCGGGCTTCCGTGCGCTCTTTCTCGCCGGTGAACGCTGCGACCCCGACACCCTGGTCTGGGCGCGGGACCGGCTCGGCGTGCCGGTGATCGATCACTGGTGGCAGACCGAGACCGGCTGGGCGATCTGCGCCAATCCCCTCGGCATCGAGATGCTGCCGGTCAAGCCGGGTTCCCCCTCGGTGCCGATGCCGGGCTACGACCTCCACATCCTGGACGAGGAGGGGCGGGAGCTCGGTCCCGACCGGATGGGGGCGATCGTCATCCGCACCCCGCTGCCGCCGGGCTGCCTGCCGACCCTGTGGAATGCCGACGCGCGGTTCCTCGACGCCTACATGGCGCGGTTTCCCGGCTACTATCTGACGGGCGACGCCGGCCATCGCGATGCCGAGGGCTATCTGTTCATCATGAGCCGGATCGACGATGTCATCAACGTCGCCGGCCACCGCTTGTCGACGGGGGCGATCGAGGAAGTGCTGGCGGCCCATCCGGACGTCGCCGAATGTGCGGTGATCGGCGTCGCCGACAGCCTCAAGGGGGAGCTGCCGCTGGGGCTCGTGGTGCTCAAGGCCGGGGTCGATCGTGCCCATGCCGAGATCTGCCGCGAGCTGGTGCAGAAGGTGCGCGAGGAGATCGGTCCGGTGGCGGCCTTCAAGCTGGTCGCCGTGGTCAAGCGCCTGCCCAAGACCCGCTCCGGCAAGATCCTGCGCGGCACGATGAAGCGGATCGCCGACGGCAGCGAATGGAAGATGCCGGCGACCATCGACGATCCCGTCATTCTCGACGAGATCGCCGAGGTCCTCCGGAGTCTCGGCTATGCGGGCGGCCGAACCGCCGGCTGAGCGGTGGGGCGGGCGGAGCGCTGCGGTTTGCGACTTCCGCCGCCGGGGCGGCTGGGCTATGCGGAGCGGCGACAGAGGGCGGGAGAAAAGCTCATGGAACAGCCCGATCCGGCGACGCTGAAGGCCACCTGGTCCTATCCGACCACCATCCTGTTCGGGGCCGGCAGCCTCGAGAAGCTGCCCCGCGCCTGCACCGGTGCCGGGATTTCGCGGCCGCTGCTGGTCACCGATCCGACCCTCGCCGAGTTGCCGCCGGTGGTCGAGGCTCTGGCCCTGCTGCGGGAAGCGGGATCGGAACCGGGTCTGTTCACCGATCTCCGTCCCAATCCCACGGGCGACAACGTCGATGCCGGTCTCGCCGTGCTGCGGGAAGGCGGTTTCGACGGGGTGGTGGCGATGGGCGGCGGCAGCGCTCTCGACTGCGGCAAGGCGATCGCCTTCATGGCCGGTCAGACGCGGCCGATCTGGGATTTCGAGGATGTCGGCGACCATTGGAAGCGGGCACGGGAAGACGGAATCCTGCCGGTGGTGGCGGTGCCGACCACCGCCGGAACCGGCTCCGAGGTGGGGCGCGCGGCGGTGATCACCGATCCCGCGAGCCATGCCAAGAAGATCATCTTCCATCCCCGGATGCTGCCGAAGACGGCGATCCTCGATCCGCGGGTGACCACCGGTCTGCCGCCGCATCTCACCGCCGCCACCGGAATGGATGCGTTGGCTCACTGTCTCGAGGCCTACTGTGCGCCGACCTTCCACCCGATGAGCGAGGGGATCGCCGTCGAGGGAATGCGTCTCGTCGGGGAGGCGCTGCCGCGGGCCTTCGCCGACGGTTCCGATCTCGCCGCCCGGGGGATGATGCTGACCGCCTCGATGATGGGGGCGGTCGCCTTCCAGAAGGGACTCGGCGCGATTCACGCCCTGAGCCATCCCATCGGTGCTCTGTGCGATACCCATCACGGCCTCACCAACGCCGTGCTGATGCCGTACGTGCTGGCCTTCAACTACCGGGCCGTGGAGGATCGGATCGCCCGCTTGTCGGGCTGGCTGGGGCTGCCGCGCGCGGATTTCGGTGCGTTTCTCGACTGGGTGCTGGCGCTCCGGCGGGAACTCGGCGTTCCCCACACCCTGAAGGAGCTCGGTGTGGCGCCGGAACGTTTCCCGACCCTCGCCGAAATGGCGGTCCGCGATCCGACCGCGATCACCAACCCGGTCCCGCTCACCGCCGAGAGTGCCGAGGGCATCCTGCAGGAAGCCTACGAGGGCACCGGCGTCTGACGGCCGCGGTCGTTCGGGTCGGCCGCAGCGCGGACCCGGCTCCCCGGGCCGGCGGCCTCAGCTCTGGAAGCGACGCCAACGGCGGATCGCGGTCTCGAGGAACGCCGTGTGGTCGGCGGGCGGATGGCTCCAGATGTCGGAGAAGGAGGGCGTGGCGCTGGCCGGACGGCGCTCCGGCGGCAGGCGATCGAGACGGACGGTGACCGGCACCGGGACACCCTCGCCGACGATCAGCGCCTCGCCGGCGGCCAGCGCCGGCAGCATCCGCAGCATCCAGGCGGAGCCGTCGGGCAGCACCCGTTCGACGAAGGCCTGATCCCGTTCGTTGCTCATCCGGAGCGCGAACACCGTACCGCACTGGGAGAGGGCGGAGGCCGAAAGTTCGGCCGGGCGCTGGCTCACCAGGCAGAGGGAGACGCCGTATTTCCGGCCCTCCTTGGCGAGGCGGTCGATGGCCCGGCGGCTGGGCGCGAAGCCCAGGGACGGATCGTCGGGCACGTAGCGATGGGCCTCCTCGCAGACCAGCAGCAGCGGCCGCACCCGTGCGCGATCCGACCACAGGCCGTATTCGAACGCGAGCCGGCAGAGCACGGAGACCACCACATCGACGATCTCCGAGGCCATGCCCGCGGTGTTCAGGACCGTCACCGGCCGGCCGTCGGCGGGGATGCGGAACAGACGGCCGAGGATGGCGGCCAGATTGTCGCGCACCGCCAGTTTGGGGAACAGGAACTCGTAGCGGGGATCGGTGCGCGCACTGGCCAGCCGGGCCAGCAGATGGCGGTAGGGTGCGGCCCCTTCGGGCTTGTCCAGCGTCCCCAGCCGCTCGTTGATGAGATCCTCGAGATCGGACAGGCGATAGGGGATCGGGACATCGACCGAGACCAGTTCCGCCTTGTCCGGATCCTTGCAGGCGCGCTGGCGGGCCTTGAGGACGGTATCCTTGAGGATCGCCCGTTCGGCATAGGTGCGCTCGTCGTCGCCCGGCGCCAGCAGCGCCGCGAGCTCCTCGAAGGTCAGAAGCCAGTAGGGGAGTTCGAGGGAATGCGGATCGAGCACCAGCGCCTGTTCGCCGAAGGCCGCGGCGTATTCGTCGTGCGGGTCGATCACCAGGACATGGGCGTCGGGATAGCGTTCGACGAAGCGGCCGATCAGCAGGGCCACGGCCGAGGATTTGCCGCAGCCGGTGCTGCCGAGGACCGCGAAATGCTTGCCCAGCAGCTCGTCCACCAGCACCGAGACGGGCACCCGCGGATCGTGCCGCAGCCGGCCGATCTCGACGGCGGCCCGCTCGCCGACGGCGTAGACCGCGCGTTCCTCGATCTCGGCCGCCTGCCGGATCGGGGCGCCGAGGCCGGGATAGCGGGAGATCCCGCGGCGGAACACCGGTGCCGCCGGCTCACCGGAGAGCTCTCCGAGGAGCTGCAGTTCGAGGATCCCGAGGTCCTCGCTCCGGCGCCCGTGCCGCATCGCATGGACGACCGCGACGGCGGCGCCAGCATCGGTGGGCACCGCGACGAGGCCGCCGATGGCGATCCCCCGGCGGCTCTCGGCGGAGCCCGTGAGGCTGCAGACCAGCCGCGCGCCGTCGATCGCGAGAACGGAACCCACGAAATCCGATACCGGCTCCGTCGCGGGTCCGGAATCGGGGCGGATGTCGGGAAAGACGTGCATGCTCTTCCTGCCTCGGACACGCGTCCGCGACAGGATAGTCATCCGGGATTGACGAAGGGTTAAGACGCGGCGCCCGGGTTCACATCAGCTCGGCACGTTTCGCGAGTTTGCGGACCTCGCGCTCCACCACCCGTTCGACGATCTCCGGCAGATGCTGGTCGAGCCACTCCTTGAGCATCGGTCGCATCAGCTCGGCGACGAGCTGCTCGACCGTTTTGCCGTCGCCCGCGAGCGGCGGCTCGGGCTCGGGCCGGGCCACGGTCTTCGCCAGCCTGGCGAAGGCCCCGGTCGCCGCCTGCGCCGCCGCGCCGGAAACGAGCTCTTCCTCCTCGGTCTCGGTCACCGCACCTCCGCTGTCTTCCATGGTCTCCGGGGAAGGTTCGTCGATCAGTTCGAGATCCGCCTCCTTCTCGGCGAGTTCCGCCTCCACCTGCTTCTCGAGGGTGGCGAGATCCGGTTCCGGCTTCGCCGGAGGCTTCTCCTCGGGCTTCTCCACCGCTTCCGCCGGCACCTCCTTCGCCGCGGGTTCGGGCTTCGCCGCCGGCTGCTCCTTTTCCCCTCCGGCTTCCTCGCTGGGCACCACTTCGGTCAGCTCCAGGACTTCCTCGGTCTCGGTCTCGCCCTCGCCCTCGCCTTTTTCCTCGGCAGCCTTGTCCTTGCCGCTTTCTTCCTCGTCGCTGGCGATGATCTGGCGGATCGAAGAGAGGATTTCCTCCATCGAGGGTTCCTGCTGCTCCTTGGCCGCCGGCTTGCTGTCGCTCATCCGTCTCGCTCCGTATCCGGGTCGTTCTCGCCGCCCCGCCGGTTCGGCGCATGGCTGCGGCAAAACCGCATTGCAGTCAACCACGACGACAATGCGTCACTCCTCGGCACGATCGTCCACGATCGCGGCGCCGCCGGGCACGGGCGGCTCGGTCCCGAACCAGGCGCCGCGGACCTCGCGGTAGTAGGCTTCCTCGTCGTAGATCGTGACATCGAGCCCGAGATCGCGGGCGGTGAGCCGGCCGGTCGCCGCCAGCAGGCGGAAGCCGGCGAGGACCAGTTCGCGCTCGGCGTCGGTGCGGGCGGTCTGCGCCTCGAACAGTTCCTGCTCGGCATCCAGCACGTCGAGCACGGTCCGCGCCCCGGTGCGGGCCTCTTCGCGGACCCCTTCGAGGGCGAGCCTCGCCGCGGTGAGGCGGGTGGCCAGGGAATCGATCCGGGCGCGCACCGTTTCCAGGGCCTCGAAGGCGGCGGTGATCTCCTCGCGAATCCGCCGGCGGGCATCGTCGAGGGCGAAGCGGGCGGCGGTGGCCCGTTGCCGGCTCTGACGGATGCGGGCGCGCACCCCCCCGCCTTCGTAGAGGGGGATGGTGAGGCGGGCAGCGATCGCCGCCTCGCTCTGACGACCGCTGTCGGGATCGGGATCGTCGGCGAAGGCGAGTTCGGCGCTGACGGCGAGCCTCGGGCGCAGCCGGGCGCGCGCCTCGGCGATGCCGCGTTCGGCCTTTTCGAGCGCCATCCGCGCCGCGAACACCGCCGGATGGCGGTCGAGGCTCTCGAACGCGGTGTCGAGATCGGCGGGCAGATCCGCCGGCAGAGGAGGCATCACCAGGGTGCCGGGCGGATCGCCGATGACCCGGCGGTAGCTCGCTCCCGAAGCCCGGAGACGGCCGGCGGCGCGCTGGCGTTCGGCGATCGCCGCGGCGTAGCGGGTTTCCGCCTGGGCGACGTCGGTCCGGGTCACCTGGCCGAAGCGGTAGCGGTCCTTCACCGCCAGCAGGTAGCGATGGAGACGGCGCTCGTTGGCGAGGGCCAGATCCAGCACCGCCTGGTCGCGGACCACGGCGGTGTAGGCGGCGATCGCCGCCAGCAGAATCTCCTGCTCCAGCGCTTCGAGCCGGGCGCGTTCGGCCCGCATCTCGTATTCGGCACCGGCGATCCGGGCCGCCGTCTCGCCGCCGTCGTAGAGCCGCTGCTCCAAGGTGAGGGACTGGCGGAGGGTCTGCAGGGTCACACCGCCTTCGCTGCGGTCGAGCCGGCGGAGGGCGGCCGTACTCCGGGCCTCGAGGCGGGGGCGGCCGCCGGCGCGGGCGATCGGCACCCCCTCGTCGACACCGCGCAGTCGCGCCCGGGCCGCGAGCAGCCGCGGGTTCTCGAGATAGGTCTTGGCCAGGGCCTGTTCGAGCGTCACTTCGGCCCGCAGCGGGACGGGGGCAAGGGCGGCGAGGAGGAAGAACCGGTACAGCCAGCGACGCATGCCGCGAAGCTAGCAGGTTCTCGCGTCAGGCGCTAGCAGATCCGGAGCCGATCTACCGATGGGATAGGCGAGTGGATCAGAAGGTGAAGCCCGGCTCCGGCAGGAGGGCGGGCAGCGGCGGCACCCAGGCATCGAACGGGGTGAGCTTGCCGACGGCATCACCGAAGCGCTCGAACACCGCGACCTTGCCGGCGGCCCCGTCGATCAGCACGGTCACCAGACGGCCGCCGTCGGCGAGCTGATCGATCAGGGCGCGGGGCACTTCCCGTACGCCGCCGGCGATCAGGACGAGATCGAAGGGGGCGAGCTGGGGCAGACCCCGGCGCGGATCGCCCGGCTGCAGGAGGACGTTCTCGCAGCCCAGCTCGAGCATCAGCTTCTCGATCGATTCGGCGGCCCCCTCCTCCTCGATCAGGAGGAAGACGGTGCCGGCGAGACGCGACAGTACCGCGGCGCTGTAGCCGGTGTCGCAGCCGATCACGAGCACGGCGTCCTCGGACCGGACCCGGGCCGCCTCCAGCATCTTGGCCAGGGCCAGGGGTTCGATCAGGCGGCGGCCGTTGCCGAGATCGATGTCCTCGTCGTGGTAGGCCACCCCGCGGAGATGCTTGGGCAGGAAGAGCTCCCGCGGCACCTCGCCCATCGCCTCCAGCAGCCGCGGATCCTGGATCCGGTTCGGGCGGAGCTGGTTGGCGACCATGTTGGCGCGGGCACGGGCGAAATCCATGGGAGCGATCTCCGCAGCGCTGGACAGGGCCGGAGCGGCCGGCGTCCGCGCTTATACAGGGGCGCTCCGGGGCGGACAATCGGCCATCTCGTCGCCGGTTGACCGGCATCTTCGCCACTCCTATATCCGGGCGGCACCGGCCCGGTGGCAGAGTGGTCATGCAGGGGACTGCAAATCCCCGGACGTCGGTTCGATTCCGGCCCGGGCCTCCAAAAATGGGACTTGGCGCGTCGGGGCCGGCGCTGCTATAGAGCGCTGCGCGTTCCTGGTCCGGCGTAGCTCAGTTGGTAGAGCAGGCGGCTGTTAACCGCCGGGTCGCAGGTTCGAGTCCTGCCGCCGGAGCCATCGAGGATCTCCCGTCTTTCGCGGCATCCGGCCGAGGCCGAGGATCCGGCGCCGCGGGCCGTGCGGTCCGGGCGTCCGCCCCCTTGTTCGGGCATGTCGCTTCCGGGCTTCGATGGTATCCTCCGGCGTGACCGAGCGGGGGAGGCGAGATGGCGGGTCGGAGGTTCGAGGCGGGGATCATCGGTCTCGGGATGGCGCTGGCGCCGCATGCGCGGGCGCTTTCCGAGCTCCGCGAACGGGTGCGGGTGCGGGCGGTCTGGAGCCCGGTTGCCCGTGAGCGGGAACGGGCGGCCCGTGAATGGGGCTTTCCTGCCGTCGCCGAGGTCGCGGCGATCTTCGAGGATCCCTCGATCGACTTCCTTCTCCTGCTGACCCCGCCCGGGGCGCGGCGGGACTATGTCGAGGCGGCGGCCGCCGCCGGCAAGCATCTGCTCGTGGAAAAGCCGGTCGCCCGCGATCTCGCCGAGGCCCGGGCGCTGGTCGCGATCAGCGAGAAGGCGGGCGTGACCCTCGGGATCGTCCTCCAGCAGCGCTTCCGCGAATCGGTTCGCCACCTGAGGGCGCTGCTCGCCGGCGGCGAGACGGGAGCCCTCGCCGCCGCCTGGCTCTGGCTTCCCTGGTGGCGGCCACAATCGTATTTCGACGAGGGTGGACGGGGCACGGTCGCCCGCGACGGCAGCGGCGTGCTGGCCAGCCAGGCGATCCACGCCCTCGATCTCCTGGGCTGGATCGCCGGCCCCGTGGCCGAGGTCACGGCCATGGCCGGCACCACCCGCCTCCATCGCATGGAGACCGAAGATTTCGTCGCCGCCGGCCTGCATTTCGAGAATGGGGCGCTGGGCGGGGTTCTGGCCACCGTGGCCGAATATCCCGGCTTTTCCGAGCAGATCCACTTCGTGTTCGAGCGGGTGACGGCGATCCTCGAAGGGGCGATCCTCCGGCTCCTCTGGCGGGACGGGCGCGAGCAGCGCTTCGGCGAGCCGGTGCCCACCGGCAGCGGCGAGCGGGCGATGGATTTTCCCCATCGCTGGCACCGCGCCCTTCTGGCGGATTTCCTGGACGCTCTCGAAGCCGGGCGCGAGCCCGCGATCCCGGGACGGGAGGCCCTGTCCGTCCACGCCCTGATCGATGCCCTGCTGGCATCCGCGCGCGAGGGCAGGAGGATCCCGGTCGCCCGCCCCTAGACGATCCCCTGGACGGCCAGGAAGTGGCGCATGCGGGAAGCGGCGAGTTCGGGATCGCGCAGCAGCCCGGCACGGTCGGCGAGACGGAACAGCTCGGCCAGGTGCAGCAGCGAGCGGGCGCTCTCCTGGCCGCCCAGCATCGTGAAATGGGATTGATGGCCGTTGAGCCAGGCGAGAAAGACGATGCCCGTCTTGTAGTAGCGGGTGGGGTTCCTGAAGATGTGGCGCGACAGCGGCACGGTCGGCGCGAAGAGGGTGAGACAGCGCTCGCGATCGCCGCGGGCCAGGGCCGACAGCGCCGCCGAGGCCACCGGGGCGATGGCGTCGAAGATGCCGAGAAGCGCGTCCGAATGGCCCTGCTCGTCGCCGAGGATCAGTTCCGCGTAGTGGAAATCGTCGCCGGTGTACATGCGCACCCCGGCCGGGAGCCGGCGCCGCATGGCGATCTCCTTTTCCTTCGAAAGCAGGGAGATCTTGATGCCGTCGATCCTGGGAGCCTGCGCCTCGATCAGCATCAGCACCGTCTCCATCGCCCGCCAGTGATCGCGATCGCCCCAGTAGCCGGCCAGCGCCGGATCGAACATCTCCCCGAGCCAATGGAGGATCACCGGCTCGCGCAGCTGTTCGAGCAGGCGCGTATAGACCGAGAGATAGTCCTCGGGGCCGCGGGCCACCGCCGCCAGTGCCCGGCTGGCCATCAGGATCACCCGGCCGCCGAGACCCTCGACGAAGGCGATCTGCTCCTCGTAGGCACGCAACACCTCCGCCAGGGAAAGATCGGGCCGCGGCAGCAGATGGTCGGTGCCGACGCCGCTGAACAGCACCGCATCCTTTCGCGTTTTCGCCTCGGCGATGCTGCGGGCGATCAGGGCCCGGGCCGCCGGCCAGTCGAGGCCGGCACCGCGCTGGGCGGTGTCCATCGCCTCGGCCACCGCCAATCCGAGATCCCACAGCCGGTGACGCCAGGCCGAGGTGGCCTCGAAATCGATCGCCGCCTCCTCCCAGGGATCGTGATCGGCCAAAGGATCGTGGACCACATGGGCGGCGGCGAAGGCGATCCGATCGAAAGGGCCCGCGGCCCGCAGCGGCAGATCCGCGGGCTCTCCGAGCCGCCATTCCTCGAGGCTGCGGTCCGGTCGCGGCAGGCGGATCGTCGCCATGTCACGCGAGCTCCAGGGGCGGCACCTCGATCATCCGCCGCTCTTCCGCGCTCCGGTAGCCGAGCTCGGCGAGCTGCACCCCGCGCGCCCCGTCGAGGAGGTCGTGAGGGAACGCGGCACCTTCGCAGACATGGCGGATGAACATCTCCCATTCGATCTTGAAGGCGTTGTCGTGAGGAAGGGTATCCGGAACCTCCTGCCAGTCGGCGTGGAAGTCGTGCCGCTGTGGCGAATCCGGATTCCAGACCGGCCGCGGGGTGGCGACTTCGGGCTGGATCCAGCAGCGCGTGAGTCCGGCCACCGCCGATCCTCCGGTGCCGTGGACCTCGAAGACGGCGAGATCGTCACGTCGCACCCGCACGCACCAGGAACTGTCGATGCGGGCGAGGATTCCCCCTTCGAGCTCGAACAGCGCGAACACCGTGTCCTCGGCGTCGGCCCGGTAGGGGTTGCCGGCCTCGTCGAACCGTTCGGGGATGTGGTTGGCGGTGAGACAGAAGACCGCCCGCACCGGGGCGAACAGATGGTCGAGCAGGTAACGCCAGTGGGGCAGCATGTCGAGCAGGATGCCGCCGCCCTCGGCCTTGCGGTAGTTCCAGGACGGGCGCTGAGGGGGATCGATGCGGCCGTCGAAGATCCAGTAGCCGAAGCTGCCCTGGATCGCCAGGATCCGGCCGAAGAAGCCGGCGCGTACGAGCTTGGCGAGCTTGCGCAGACCGGGAAGATGGAGCTTGTCCTGGACGACCCCGGCGGCGATTCCTTTCTCTTCGGCGAGCCGTGCCAGCCGCAGCGCCTCCTCGAGCCGGGTGGCGACCGGTTTCTCGCAGTAGACGTGCTTGCCGGCACGGATCGCCGTGGCCAGGCGCTCGGCCCGGCCGAGGGTGACGGCGGCGTCGAAGAAGATCTCCTCTTCCGGGCTGGCCAGCGCCGCCTCGAGATCGGTGGTCCAGCGTTCGAGCCCGTGGCGTTCGCACAGCTCCTTGAGCTTGCGGGGATCGCGGCCGACCAGCAGCGGATCGGGGATCACCCGCCGTCCGTCCGCGAGCCGGACCCCACCCTGTTCGCGGATGGCGAGGATCGAACGGACGAGATGCTGGTTCGTGCCCATGCGCCCGGTCACCCCGTACATGACGATGCCGAGCCGTCGCATGCTCATCCGTCGTGCCTCCCCGGACCGCGGCGCCTTTGCGGTAACCGTCCGGTTACTCGCACTCCGATAACCCGGAACCGCAGGGGGTGGCAAGCGGAAGTGGCGTCGTTTTCCGCCCGCCGTCGCGTTTCCCGTATGGACAAGGGGTAACCGTCTGGTTACCCTATGTGATGATACCCGCGGAGGAACGGTACGCGGTACCGTGACCGGAAAAGGCGAAAAGCTCCACGGGAAATCGGGGAACAGGGAGGTCGATCATGCGTTCAGTCGTGCTCGCCGCGTTCGCGGCGTTCGGTCTCGTCGGCGGAACCCTCGCCGCGGCCGAGCATCCCTGGAAGCCGGAAAAGCCGATCACCGTGATCGTGCCCTGGGCGGCGGGCGGGTCCACCGACCAGGTGACCCGGGTGGTCGCGGGCGAGCTGGAGCCGCTGCTCGGGCAGAAGGTGGTGGTGGTCAACCAGCCGGGGGCTTCCGGCTCGATCGGCACCAAGGGAGCGCTGGACGCGCCGCGCGACGGCTACACCTGGACCGCCGGCGCGGCCCAGGATCTCGGCACCTATGCGGTGCTGGGCATGCTCGATACCAGCATCGAGGACTGGCATCTGTATCTGACCGTGGCCAATGTCTCGGTGGTCAGCGTCAACCCGGACACGCCCTACCGGACCCTGCCCGAACTGCTGGAGGCGATGAAGGCCGATCCGGGAGGGATCGCGGTGGCCACCGCGGGCCTCAATTCCGGCGGCCACAACACCATGGAGGCGATCCGCAAGGCCACCGGGGTCGAGTACAAGCATGTGACCTACGACGGTGGCAATCCGGCGGTGATCGCCACGGTGGCCGGCGAGACCCAGGTGACCACCCAGCTCGCCACCGAGCAGGCGGAGATGATCCGCGCCGGCAAGCTGCGGCCGCTCGCCGTGGTGTCCGACAAGCCGCTCGAGCTCGAGGGCTACGGCAGCATTCCGCCGATCACCGATTTCGTGCAGGGGGTGCCGGTGGCGCCCAACTATTTCGGCATCTTCGTGCCCGAGGGGGTTCCCGAGGAAGTGGTCCGGACGCTGGATGCGGTCTGGGAGAAGACCATGTCCAAATCCGAGGCACTGAAGAAATACGCGGCCCGGCGGGGCGCCCAGTTCGCCGCCCATCTCTGGGGCGAGGCGGCCCAGGAGGCGGTGCAGCCGGCGATCCGGCTCAATGCCTGGCTGCTGTGGGAGGCCGGCAAGGCCAAGGTCGATCCAGAGAAGGTGGGCATTCCCCGTCCCTGAGCGGGCCGGGGAAGCGGGCATCGAGGATCGGCGAGGAGAAGGAGCCGCCCGGTGGCGAGATCGCCCATGCCGCGCGCCGATCTGTGGGCCGGAACGGGCTTTCTCGCCCTCGGCGCAGCGACCGCCGCGGAATCCTGGCGGATGCCCCGTTTCGCGCAGCTCGAGGTCAATCCCTGGAGCGTGCCGGGACTGGTGCCCGGGCTGATCGGCGTCGTCCTGCTGCTTCTCGGGGCGGTGCTGATGCTGCGGGCGGTGCGCGAGGGCGCGCTGCGGCCCGGTGCCGGTCTGGCCGGCGAACTCGGTTTCGATGCCGAACGGCGCCGACGCACGCTGCTCGCCCTGCTGCTCACCCTCGGCTACGCGGTCGGTCTCGTCGGTCGTCTGCCCTTCCGGACCGCCACCTTTCTCTTCGTTTTCGCCTTCGTCGCGCTGTTCCGGATCGAACGGGACATGGCTCGCGGGCTGCTGCTGCGCGAACTCGCCTTCGCCGCCCTCGAGGCACTGCTGGTGGCCCTCGCCGTCGGCTTCGTGTTCGAGCGGCTGTTCTACGTCCGCCTGCCCTGAATCGTCATGCCGGGCGGTCTCCAGCTCTTTCTCGAGGCGCTGTCGGGTTTCGCCGAGCCGGCGACCCTCGCGAGCGTGCTCTGGGCCACGCTCCTCGGCATCCTCGTCGGCATGATGCCGGGGCTCACCGCCACTCTCGGTGTGGCCCTTCTGACCACCCTCACCTTCAAGATGCCGGCCGGCGATGCCATCCTGATCCTGATCTGCATGTATGTCGGGGCCATCTACGGCGGCAGCCGCAGCGCCATCCTCCTCAACATTCCGGGCACGCCGGCCAACGCCGCGACGACGCTGGACGGCTTTCCCCTGGCCCGGGCCGGACAGGCCGGACGGGCGATGGGCATCGCCACCGCCGGCTCCTTCTGCGGATCCCTGATCGGGATGCTGATGCTGGTCCTGGTCGCCCCGGTGCTGGCCGATTTCGCGCTCGCCTTCGGCTCCTACGAATTCTTCTGGCTGGCCATGTTCGGGATCGTCATCTCCGGCCAGCTCACGGCCATCGACGATCCGCTCAAGGGCTGGATCGCCGGCTTTCTGGGGCTGCTGGTGGCGATGGTCGGCCAGGAGGGGATCCACGCCTACCAGCGTTTTTCCTACGGCATCACCGAGCTTTCGGGTGGCTTCGGTCTGCTGCCGGTGCTGGTGGGCGCCTTCGGTTTCGCCGAGATCCTCCAGGTCATGAAGCAGCCGGCCTACGAGGTGGTGCGCAATGCCGGCGGGCGGATCCTGCCCCGCCTTGCCGAGATCTTCCGTTACCGGCGGACCATCGTCCGCTCGGGTTTCATCGGCACCCTCATGGGCCTCCTCCCCGGGGTCGGTGAAGACATCGGCGCCTGGGGCAGTTACGCCGCGGCGCGGCGGGCGAGCCGCGAGCGCGAGAAATTCGGCAAGGGCTCGGTGGAGGGATTGCTGGCGGCCGAGACCGGCAACAACGCAGCGGTGCCGGGTGCGATCATTCCGGTGCTCACCCTCGCCATTCCGGGCTCGGCACCGGCGGCGGTGCTGCTGGCGGCCATGTTCATCCACGGCATCCGTCCCGGCCCTCTGATCATGATCGAGTTCCCCTCCTTCGTCTACGAGGTGGTGGCCATGGTGCTGCTCGCGAGCCTCGCCATCCTGGTCCTCGGCCTCGCCCTCACCCGGCCGCTCCTGTACGTCCTCGCCATCCCCCGGGAGCGGCTGATGCCGGTCATCTTCGTGCTCTGCACGGTGGGGGCCTTCGCCATCGCCAGCCGTCTGTTCGACGTCTGGGTGATGGTCGGTTTCGGTGTTCTGGGCTTCCTGCTGCGGGAGATGAAGTATCCGATGGCTCCGCTCGTGCTGGGCGTCGTACTGGGCCCGATCCTCGACAAGAATTTCCGCCGTGCGATGGTGCTTTCCGACGGCTCCCTCGAACCCTTCTTCACCCGCCCCATCAGCGCCGTCCTCGCCCTTCTGACCCTGATTTCCATCCTCGCCGCCATTCCCCGGCTCCGGACCGCCACCCTCCGCCTCGCCGCGCGTTTCGGGGGCGGCAGGGCGGTGGCCGGCGGCGGGTCCGGGCCGGGGAGCTGACGACATGCGCATGGCGCTGTGCAACGAGGTGATTCGCGAGTTTCCCTTCGAGCGGCAATGCGCGCTCGCCGCCGGGCTCGGCTACGCGGCGCTGGAAATCGCCCCCTTCACCCTGAGCGGGGAACCGCACCGTCTCGATGCGGCGACCGTGGCCCGCTTGCGCCGCACCGCCGAATCCGCGGGCATCGCCGTCTCCGGGCTGCACTGGCTGCTGGTGACGCCGTCCGGCCTTTCCATCACCTCGGCGGATGCCGAAGTCCGGGCGCGGACCGTGGCGGTGATGGAGCGGTTGATCACGCTCTGTGCCGAGCTCGGCGGCGGCTATCTGGTCCACGGCTCGCCCGCCCAGCGGATGCTGGAGCCGGGCCGGGAAGCGGAGGGGCGGGCGCACGCCCGCGAATGCCTGGCGCGTGCCGCCCGTGCCGCCGAGCAGGCCGGAGTGACCTACTGCCTGGAGCCGCTGTCGCCGGAGGAGACGAATTTCGTCAACAGCGTCGAGGAAGCGGTGGCGATCGTCCGCGAGATCGGCTCGCCCGCGCTCCGGACGATGCTCGACCATCGGGCCGCCTGCCTGGCCGAGCGGGAGACGCCGGCCGAGCTGCTCGAGCGCTGGCTGCCCGGCGGGATGATCGCCCACGTCCATCTCAACGACCGCAACAAGGGCGCACCGGGCCAGGGCGAAGACCGTTTCGCGCCGGTGCTGGCGACGCTCTCGCGCCATGCCTATGCCGGGACGCTCGGCATCGAGCCCTTCCTCTACCGGCCCGACGGTCCCACCTGTGCCGCCCGGGCGATCGGCTATCTGCAGGGCATTCTGGAGGCGATTCGATGACCGCGCCGGAAATCCGCATCCGTGGGATCGGCCTGTTCGAGCGGCCGGTGCGTTTCCGCCTGCCTTTCCGCTTCGGCGCGGTGACCCTGACGGAAGCCCGCCAGGCCTTCCTGCGCCTCGAGATCGAGACCCGCGAGGGTGCGACGGCGGTGGGCGTCTCCGCCGATCTCCTGGCCCCCAAATGGTTCGACAAGCGGCCCGGGCTTTCCCCCGGGGAGACCGTGGAGGAACTGGCGGAAGCCCTGCTTTCGGCGCGCGAAGAAGCGCTCGCGGATCGGGGGTTCGCCACCGTCTTCGATCATGCCCGGGCTCTCGGCCCGGCGGTCCGCGCACGGGTGGAAGGTGCCGGCATGCCCGGGCTGGTCGCCGCCTTCGCCATCGCCCAGCTCGAACGGGCGATGGTCGATGCGCTGTGCCGCCATACGGGGAGGAGCGTGTTCGAGGCGGTGTCCTCGGGCCTTCTCGGCATCGACGGCGGGCTCCTGCCGGAACGGCCGGAGGCCCGGTTCGGCCCTCTTCTCGCGACCGTGGCGCCGCCCCGTTTCCTCTGGCTACGGCACACGGTGGGGATGCTGGATCCGTTGCGCGAGGAAGAGGTCGAGGAGGATCCGGGCGACGGTCTGCCCGTCAGCCTCGAGGCGGTGATCCGCCGTCACGCGGTCCGCTTCTTCAAGCTCAAGCTCGCTGGCGACGTCGAGGCCGATCATGCCCGCCTGCGGGAGATCGCCCGCCTCCTCGACCGCCTCGCTGAACCCTACCATGCGACCCTCGACGGCAACGAACAGTACGCCGATCCGGCGAGCCTCGAACGGCTGCTCGACCGTGTCGAGGCCGATCGCCGCCTCGAGCGGATGCGAAGCTCGATCCTCTACATCGAACAGCCGCTGCCGCGGGCACGGACCTTCGAGGTGGATCTCGGGCCGCTGGCGGAACGGGTGCCGTTCCTGATCGACGAGGCCGACGACCGGCCGGACTCCTTTCCCCGCGCCCGTGAACACGGGTACCGGGGCGTCTCGGTCAAGGCCTGCAAGGGGTTCTTCACGGCTCTCGCGAACCGGCTGCGCTGCGAGCTCGCCAACGCGGAGGCGGGGCGCACCGTGGCCTTCCCGAGCTCGGAAGATCTCACCACCCAGCCCGGGGTGGCGCTGCAGCAGGATCTGGCCTTGGCCGCGCTCTGTGGCTGCGTGCACAGCGAAAAGAACGGCCATCACTTCGCCGGCGACATGCAGGGCGCAACGGCTGCCGAAAAACGCGCCTTCGCCGAGGCCCATGGCGATCTCTACCGGCTCGAGGGGGATGCGCTGCGCCTGGTCGTCGAGACCGGTCGTCTGCGGATCGGCTCGCTGGCCTGCCCGGGCTACGGGGCCGCCCTCCTGCCCGATTTCGGCGCCATGCAACCCTTGGCGAGGGGAGGGGGAGCACATGGCTGACACCGCCCGCCTCGCCATCAATCTCGCCACCATCCGCGAGCAATGCGGGCTGGCCGAGGCGATTCCCCTCTGTGCCCGGATGGGGATCCGCGCCGTGGCTCCTTGGCGCGACCAGATCGCCGCTACCGGTCTGCGCGAGACCCGGCGGCTGCTGCGCGACTGGGGGCTGGAGGTCAGCAGTGTGTGCCGCGGCGGCATGTTCCCGGCAGCGGAGCGAACCGAGAGGCGGCAGCGCATCGACGACAACCGGCGGGCGATCGAGGAGGCGGCGACCCTCGGGGCGCCCTGTCTGGTGCTGGTCTGCGGCGGCCTGCCACCGGGATCGAAGGATCTCGAGGGCGCCCGCCACATGGTCGAGGACGGCATCGCCGAAATCCTGGAGGACGCCGCCTCGGCCGGCGTCCGGCTCGGCATCGAGCCGCTTCATCCCATGTACACCGCCGACCGCTCGGTGATCGTCACCCTCGCCCAGGCCCTCGACATCTGCGACGGGCTCGGCAGCAGGGCGCCGGTCGGCGTGGTCCTCGACGTCTATCACCTCTGGTGGGATCCCGATCTCCCCCGCCAGATCGAACGGGCGGGCAGCCGCATCCTCGGCTTCCACCTCTGCGACTGGCTGGTGCCGACCCGCGATCTCCTGCTCGATCGCGGCATGATGGGCGACGGGGTGATCGATATTCCGCGGATCCGCGGCCTCGTCGAAGCGCAGGACTATCGGGGCTGGCAGGAAGTCGAGATCTTCTCCGCCCGCGACTGGTGGCGCCGCCCGCCCGAGGAAGTGCTTCGCATCTGCATCGAACGACACGCGCGCCATTGTTGAGAGAGGACGTCCCGTGACCGCCGCCGAAGACCACCCGCTCGCCGCCGAATTGCCCGAAAGATTCGCCGACGTGGAGGCGCTGGAGGAATTCATGACCCGCCCCACGCCCGAACTGGTCGCCGATCTCGCCGCCGTCCCCGGTGACATTCTGGTGCTGGGTGCCGGTGGCAAGATGGGGCCCACCCTCTGCCGCATGGCGAAACGGGCCGCCCCCGCAAAGCGGATCGTCGCGGTGGCCCGCTTCTCCGAGCCGGGGCTGCGGGACCGGCTCGAGGGCCGGGGCGTCGAGACCATCACCTGCGATCTGCTCGACGAGGAGGCGGTGGCCCGTCTGCCGCGGCTCGAGAACGTCGTCTACATGGCCGGCCGCAAGTTCGGTTCGGTGGGCGCCGAGGCCCTGACCTGGGCAATGAACGTGCTGGTGCCGGGCCGGGTGGCCTCGGTGTTCCGGGAAAGCCGCATCGTCGCCTTCTCCACCGCCTGCGTCTATCCCTACATGCCGGTCACCGCCGGTGGCGCGGTCGAGGAGACCCCCGCCGAGCCGCCGGTCGGCGATTATGCCTGGTCCTGCGTGGGGCGCGAGCGGGCCTTCCGTTACGGCTCCGAGCGCTGGGGTACTCCCGGCCGGCTGATCCGGCTCTGCTACGCCATCGACATGCGCTACGGGGTCTTGCACGACATCGCCAGCAAGGTGCGGGCGGGGGAGCCCGTGGACCTCGCCATGGGCCATGTCAACGTGATCTGGCAGGGCGATGCCAACGCCATGGCGCTCCGCAGCCTGCGCCACGTCACCACCCCCACTTCGCCTCTCAACGTCACCGGTCCCGAGACCCTGGCGGTCCGCCGTCTGGCCCTGGAATTCGCCACCCTGTTCGGTTGCGAGGCGCGCTTCCGGAGCGAGGAGGCGGGGTCGGCCTGGCTGTGCGACGCCTCCCGGGCCTTCGCGATGTTCGGCTATCCGCGGGTGCCCCTGCAGCATCTCCTGCGCTGGCAGGCGGACTGGCTCGCCCGTGGCCTGCCGAGCCTCGGCAAGCCGACCCGGTTCGAGGTCCGCGATGGCCACTTCTGAAGCTCCGGTGGTGGCGCCGGCGGGCGAGCGCAGCCGCCGGGCGATCCTCGAGGCGGCGCTGGCCGAATTCGCACGCTACGGGTTCGGCGGCGCCCGCGTTTCCCGCATCGCGGAAGCGGCCGGGGTCAACAAGCGGATGCTCTATCACTATTTCGGCAACAAGGAGGCGCTCTATCTCGCGGCCCTCGAGCGCACCTACGAGACCATCCGCGCCCGGGAGCTCGCCCTCGACGTCGAGCGGCTGGAGCCGCGCGAGGCGGTGCGCGCGCTGGTGCGGACCATCTGGACGCATTTCCTCGCCCATCCCGAGTTCGTCTCCATGCTCGCCAACGAGAATCTCAATCGGGCCCGCTACATCGTCCGCTCGGCGGTGATCCCCCGGCTGCAGCCGCCGCTGATCGCCCTCCTCGAGCGCCTGCTGGCGCGCGGCGCCGCGGCCGGCCTGTTCCGGCGGGACGCCGACCCGCTCCAGCTCTACCTCTCGATCGCCGGTCTCTGCTTCTTCTATTTTTCCAACCACCGGACCCTCGCGGTCATCTTCCGCCGCGACTTCATGGCCGAGGAGGCGCTCGCGGCCCGTCTCGAGCATGTCACCGAAGTGGTTCTCTCCTATCTCGAGGGACACCGTCGTGCCGTTCCTTCCGTCTGAGCTGCCCGCACCGGTCGCCCGGATCCTCTCCGCGGGCACGGTAATTCCGGCCCATCCGCTGGCCCTCGACGCCGAGCGCCGCTTCGACGAACGGCACATGCGGGCGCTCACCCGCTACTATCTGGATGCCGGGGCGGGCGGTCTCGCGGTCGGCGTGCACACCACCCAGTTCGCCATCCGCGAGGCCGGCCTCTACCGCCCGGTGCTGGAGCAGGTGATGGCCACCGTGCGGGACTGGAGCACCGAGCCGCGGGTGATGATCGCCGGCATCTGCGGACCGACCCGCCAGGCGGTGCACGAAGCGCGCATCGCCCGCGATCTCGGCTATCACGCGGGGCTCCTGTCCCTGGCGGCACTCCGCGATGCCGGCGAGGAGGCGCTCCTCGCGCATTGCCGGGAAGTGGCGGAGGTGCTGCCGCTCGTGGGCTTCTATCTGCAGCCGGCGGTGGGCGGCATCCGCCTTCCCGTCTCCTTCTGGCGCCGCTTCTTCACCCTCGAACGGGTGCTGGCGGTCAAGGTGGCGCCCTTCGATCGCTACGCCACCCTCGAGGTGCTTGAGGGGCTGGTCGAGGCCGGGGCGGAGCGGCGGATCGCTCTCTATACCGGCAACGACGATCACATCCTTCCGGATCTCCTGCTGCCCTTCCGTCTCCGGCGCGGGGACGGGGAGGAGGTGGAGCTCCGTTTCATCGGCGGGCTCCTGGGGCACTGGGCGGTATGGACCGAACGGGCGGTGGATCTCCACCGGCGCTGTCGGGAAGCGGCGGCGCGGGGCGCGGTGCCCGCCGATCTCCTCGGGCTCGACGCCGCGGTGACGGGGATGAACGCGGCATTGTTCGATGTCGCCAACGGGTTCGCCGGCTGCATCGCCGGCATCCAGCAGGTGCTCTGGCGCCAGGGGCTGCTGGCGAGCCCCCTCTGCCTCGACCCGAACGAACGCCTGTCGCCCGGCCAGGTCGAAGCCATCGACCGCGTCCGCCGCCTCTGGCCGGAGCTCCTCGACGACGGTTTCGTCGCCGCCAACCGCGCCCGCTGGCTGGCCTGAACCCGCCCCGCGTCCTCGAGGCATCGCGTACCTTCCCTCGGGCCCCATTTGCGGAGCTGCTGCCTCGATCCCTTCTCGAACAGGTCAAGTCGCTGAACCCCGCGGCAACCGGCGCTGGCCATGGACCTACGGTCTTAATCCCTTCTCGAACAGGTCAAGTCGCTGAACAATGAAAAAATCATATTTTCGAAAAATCCTTCAGGTCTTAATCCCTTCTCGAACAGGTCAAGTCGCTGAACCACCTGCACAGAGCATCATCGATCGCTTCGGCGGTCTTAATCCCTTCTCGAACAGGTCAAGTCGCTGAACCCGCTCCTCGGCGTCCACGAGACAACCGTGCGGCGTCTTAATCCCTTCTCGAACAGGTCAAGTCGCTGAACACCGAAAGGTGGCGGTATTCCGCCACCTCGGGGTCTTAATCCCTTCTCGAACAGGTCAAGTCGCTGAACCCCTATAGTTGGTCTCACACTCGGGCGCCGGGAAGTCTTAATCCCTTCTCGAACAGGTCAAGTCGCTGAACACCGAGCTTCGCGTCACCCAACTGCCCGGCCTGCCGTCTTAATCCCTTCTCGAACAGGTCAAGTCGCTGAACCCGGCGACGCCGACCAGGTCCGCCGTCTCGGGGGTCTTAATCCCTTCTCGAACAGGTCAAGTCGCTGAACCTCTGGACGGTCCGGATGACTAAGCTTCAGGGGGTGTCTTAATCCCTTCTCGAACAGGTCAAGTCGCTGAACACCGAAAGGTGGCGGTATTCCGCCACCTCGGGGTCTTAATCCCTTCTCGAACAGGTCAAGTCGCTGAACCCCTACGCGGCCGTACTGTCCGCCGTCCTGACCGCGTCTTAATCCCTTCTCGAACAGGTCAAGTCGCTGAACCCCAGCGGTTGGTATGTGTGGCGCCGGGACGGCGTCTTAATCCCTTCTCGAACAGGTCAAGTCGCTGAACACGGGCTGCACCTTCGAGCCCGGCGAGCGGGGCGTCTTAATCCCTTCTCGAACAGGTCAAGTCGCTGAACCTGCCGAAGCTCCGCAAAATTCAAATCCTTCTCCGTCTTAATCCCTTCTCGAACAGGTCAAGTCGCTGAACCGCATTGCGACCCTCGAATATGCGGACGACTGCGGTCTTAATCCCTTCTCGAACAGGTCAAGTCGCTGAACCCGACCGGGCTTTTTCCACTCAAAAAGGAGGCCACCGTCTTAATCCCTTCTCGAACAGGTCAAGTCGCTGAACCGCCCGTGCGCCGTCGCTTTGGCGGCGCACAACCTGTCTTAATCCCTTCTCGAACAGGTCAAGTCGCTGAACCCCAAAAGTGGGGAATTTTATTTTGGGAGCTTTGTCTTAATCCCTTCTCGAACAGGTCAAGTCGCTGAACCCCACCCACCCTACCCACGCTATACCACAATCAGTCTTAATCCCTTCTCGAACAGGTCAAGTCGCTGAACCAACCTTCGAGGGCTCCTTACCTTCGAAACACTCCGTCTTAATCCCTTCTCGAACAGGTCAAGTCGCTGAACACAGAGCGATCGCGCATTGCGACCCTCGAATATGTCTTAATCCCTTCTCGAACAGGTCAAGTCGCTGAACGACAGAGGCGGTCCAGACGGTCTTGCGCGGCGTCTTAATCCCTTCTCGAACAGGTCAAGTCGCTGAACCCCACCCCCCTCGAAAACGCGCGGCTTTTCAGGTACCTGCAAGGCACCTTCGCAAAAATCCACGGCACCTGAAAACCCAACTCCACCATGTGAAAGAGCCCGGTCACTTCCGCTCCCGCATCAGGGTGGCG
>JALSIM010000020.1 GCA_026990035.1 Alphaproteobacteria bacterium
GAGGCGGTCGCCGACCGTCACCCCGTAGCCCTCGGCGACCCGCGCCTCGATCGAGACCAGCGGCGGGCCGTCGTAGTCGGCCGGCCACCATTCGCCGGCGACCAGCCGCTGCCCCGGCGGCGGCACGGCCCACCAGGTGAGCGCCCGGTCGGCCTGGACCGTCCAGCGGACATCCTCGTCGATCGCCTCCACCTCCACCGGCCGTCCCTCGATCCCGACCACCCGCGCCCGGACCACCGGCGCGGTCTGGAGGAGCTTCGCCCCCTCGGTCGTCGCCACCAGCCGGGCCAGGGTTCCCCGCTGGTCGGGCCGGATGTCGATCAGGAACAGATCGGCGGTCCGCTGCGGCAGGCGATCGGTGAGCTCGGCCCGCAGCCGCGCTTCCACCAGGACCACCGTGGTGAGGAGCGCGAGCCCGGCGCCGAGGGCCACGATCACCCCCCGGGCGGCGCCGCCGGGTCGGCTGACGGCGGCGAGGGCCAGACGCCAGTGGCCGCGCCCCCGCCGTCCGAAGGCGCGGGCGAGGCGCTGCAGCCCGGCGGCCAGCAGCCGCAGGAGTCCGAGGGCCGCCGGCACCGCCACGGCGAAGCCCAGGCCGATCGCCGGCCGCGGTACCGACAGTACCGCGAGGACGGCGAGGAGAAGCGCCAGGAGGAATGGCGGCAGCCAGCCGCGGCGGCCGATCGCCGGCATCGCGACAACCGCCCGCAGGAGCCCCGCCGGGCTCACCGCCCCGGCCCGCAGCAGCGGCCGCCAGACACAGAGCAGCACCGTCACCGCCCCCACCGCGGCGGCCAGCAGCAGCGGCCCGGGGGCGATCCGGGGATCGACCCGGAACGGCAGGAGATCACCCAGGAAGCGCAGCCCGAACCAGGGTACGGCGAGGCCGATCGCGAGCCCGCCGACGATCCCGAGAACGGCCAGGAGGCCGAGCTGGAGGCCGTGGATCCGCAGCACCTCGCCGCGGGTCGCCCCGACCGCCTTGAGAATCGCGATGGTCCGCCGGCGGCTGTCGAGATAGGCCTCGGCGGCGAGGGCGATGCCGAGGGCCGCGGTCAGCAGCACCGCGAGCCCGGCGATGGTCAGATAGCTCGTCAGGGGGTCGGCGAAATGGGCCACCCGCGGCAGGACCTCGCTCGCCCGCCGCAGCCGCCAGGGCGCCTCCCGCGCCCGGGAGTCGAGATCGGCCGCCACCGCCGCCGCGTCCATCGCCTCCGGCAAGGCCAGGAGATAGGTCCAGCTCGCCACCGCCCCCGGCCCCAGGAGACCGCTCGCCTCCAGGGTTTCGAGGCCGACGATCAACCGCGGGCCGATGTCCGGGAAACCGGCGAGACGGTCGGGTTCGCGTCGGAGTTCGGCCCGCACCTCGAGCTCGAGATCGCCGAGCCGGAGGCGATCGCCGACGGCGATCCCGAGCCGGCTCAGGAGCAGCGGATCGGCAATCGCCCCCCGGCCGGCGAGGGCCCGGGCCGGCGCCAGCGGTGGCTCCAGCTCCACCCGGCCGTAGAGGGGCCAGGCGGAATCGACGGCCCGCAGCGCCACCGCCAGGCTGCGGTCGCCGGCGATGACGAAACTGTGGGTGCGCACCCCCCGCGACAGCCGGGCTCCGGCCGGCAGCAGGCTTTCGAGCTCGCCCTCGGCGAGGGGCCGGCCGGCACTGGTGATCAGGAGATCGCCGCCGAGCAGGGCGCGGGAATCCCGGGCCACCGAGCCGAGCAGGCTCGAAGTGGCGATGCCGATGGCGGCGATGGTCGCCACCCCGAGAACCAGACAGGCGAGGAAGACCAGGAAACCGCGGCGGTCGCCCCGCAGATCGCGGGCCGCGAGGCGCAGGGAGAGCCACCTCCCGCCGCTCCTTCCCGGCCCGCTCATGGACCGATCCGGCCGTCTCGGAGTTCCACCCGACGGTCGCAGCGGGCCGCCAGCTCCGCCTCGTGGGTCACCAGCAGGAGGGTCGTGCCGCGCCGCCGGCGCAGCGCGAACAGGAGGTCGATCACCTGTTCGCCGGTCTCCCGATCGAGGTTGCCGGTGGGCTCGTCGGCGAGAATCAGGGCCGGTTCGCAGGCCAGCGCCCGGGCCATCGCCACCCGCTGCTGTTCGCCGCCCGAAAGCTGGGCCGGATAGTGGTCGAGACGATGGCCGAGCCCCACCTCGGCGAGCCGTTCGGCGGCCTGCGCCAGGGGCTCTGGCCTCCGGGCGAGCTCCAGGGGCAGGGCCACGTTCTCCCGCGCCGTCATGGTCGGCAGGAGATGGAAGAACTGGAAGATGATGCCCAGGTGATCGCGGCGGAACCGCGCCAGCTCGTCCTCGCTCATCGCCGCGAGCTCGGCCCCGGCCACCCGGACGCTGCCGCCGCTGGCCCGCTCGATGCCGGCGATCACCGCCAGCAGACTGGATTTGCCGGCGCCCGAGCGACCCGTCACGGCGACCGCCTCGCCGGCCTCGACCTCGAAATCGATGCCGCGCAGGATCTGTACCGGACCGGCGGCACCCGATAGGGTCAGCTCCACGCCCTGCAACCGGATCATCGGATCTCGAGCCCGCGCATGTACGCTCTCCGCCACCGTCGCCGTCCCCGGCACCAAATGCGCTCCCGACACCCTTTCGGCAAGCTCGCGGCGACCCTCCTGCTGCTGTGGCTGCTCCCGGGCACCGCCGGGGCGACGGCCGACTGTCGCATCGTGGTGTTCGGCGATTCCCTGGTGGCGGGCTACGGGCTGGCCCCGGAGGAGGCCTTCCCCGCACGCCTCGACGAAGCCCTCGACGCCGCCGGCTACGCCTACTGTGAGGTGGTGAACGCCGGGGTCTCCGGCGATACCACGGCCGGCGGCAGGGCCCGCATCGACTGGGTGCTGGCCGATCGCCCCACCCACCTCCTCCTCGAACTCGGGGCCAACGATGCGCTGCGGGCGCTGCCGGTGCCGCAGATGCGCGCCAATCTCGCCGCCATCATCGAGCGGGCACGGAGCGCGGGCACCGCGGTGCTCCTCGCCGGCATGCTCGCGCCCCCCAATCTCGGCGAGGCATACGGGCGCGCCTTCGCCGCCGTCTACCGCGAACTCGCCCGGCGCTACGGGATTCCCCTCGATCCCTTCTTCCTCGAGGGCGTCGCCGGCGATCCGCGCTATCTCCAGGCCGACGGGCTCCATCCCAACGCCGCCGGCGTCGAGGTGATGGTGGGACGCATCCTGCCCACCGTTCTCGCCTGGCTCGAGGCCACCGGCCGGCGCCCGCGCCCCGGCGGCTAGAACCGGCGCCGGCGGCGCCGCTTGCCGCGGGCGGCCCGGGTGGGAACCCGGAACTGCGGCGGCTTGCCGGCCAGCCAGCGAACGAACTCGCGGATCTCCGGATGCCGCCGCAGGGCGGCGATGGAAGGATAGAAGCGGGCGATCTCGGTCTCGGTGAAGAGGCTGTGGATCTTGCGGTGGCAGACGGGATGCAGCAGGACGGTCTCCCGGCCGCCCCGGGATCGCGGTACCAGATGATGCCGTTCCGCCCGGGCGGGATCGCCCAGCGACCGTCCGCAGAGCGGGCAGAGCGCCCCGTCCGGAGCGTCGGCACGGCGGTCCTCGCCCGATCCGCTCTTCCTTCCGCGATCCGCCATCCCTTCTCGTCGCCTGTTTGTCCAGTCTTTCTTTAAAACGATTCCACGCCGCGACCGGGCGACTCGGCGCCCGCCGCCCCTTATATCTCGCAGGCGGAAGCCCCCGGTCGGCACCACGCGGCCGCCGGGGACCGGATACCGTCCTCGTCGGGTGCTGGACAAGCGACAGAACAGATGGCGACAGCGGAACTCGCACGGGACAGCAAGGGGCTCCTCGCCCGCAGCGATCGCCATCCTCGATCGGCCTCGCGGGGGCTGCGGCTGCTGCCGAGCCTGCTGCTGTCGCTGGTGGTGGCGGCGCCGGTGGCGGCGGTGTTCGGCTTCGTCCTCATGCCGAGCGACGGGCTGTGGGCGCATCTCGTCGATACCGTCCTGTTCGAATACGTCTGGAACAGCCTCTGGCTGGTGATCGGGGTGGGCCTGGGCACCGGGGTGGTGGGCGCGGGTACCGCCTGGCTCGTCACCATGTACCGTTTTCCGGGCCGCCGCCTCTTCGCCTGGGCGCTGTTCCTGCCGCTGGCCATGCCGGCCTACGTCCTGGCCTATGCCTACACCGACTTCCTCCAGGTCACGGGGCCGGTGCAAAGCTGGCTCCGCGCCCTCACCGGCTGGACCGTCCGCGACTACTGGTTTCCCGAGATCCGCTCCCTGGGCGGTGCCGTCTTCGTCCTCACGGCGGCCCTCTACCCCTACGTCTACGCCCTCGCCCGTTCGGCCTTCGTCGAACAGTCGCAATGCGCCCTCGAGGTGAGCCGGACCCTGGGCTGCACCGGCTGGGGAGCCTTCCGGCGGGTCGGGCTGCCGCTCGCGCGGCCGGCGGTGGCCGCCGGCATCGCCTTCGTGCTGATGGAGACCCTCGCCGATTTCGGTGCCGTATCCTTCTTCGAGGTCCGCACCTTCACCACCGGCATCTACCGCGCCTGGTACGGTCTCGGCAGCCCGGTGGCGGCGGCCCAGCTTTCCTCGGTGCTGCTGCTGTTCGTCTTCGCGGTCCTGATCGGCGAGCGGCTGCTCCGGGGCCGGGCGCGTTTCGCCGCCCGCACCGCCCACATCTACCGCAAGCGGCTGCCGCGCCTCTCCGGGCCCCGGGCCTGGCTCGCCACCCTCGCCTGCGCCCTGCCGCTGGCCTTCGGATTCCTGGTGCCGGCGGGAGGATTGCTGGCGATGGCCCTGACCAGCGGCGCCACCCCCTCCTTCGCCCGCCTGACCGAGCTCGTCGGCAACACCCTTCTCCTCGGCGCCCTGGCCGCCCTGCTGCTGACCTTCACCGCTCTCGTCGCCCTCTACACGGCGCGCCGCGAGCGCGGTCCGCTGGCGGCGGCGCTGGTCCGCTTCGCGACCCTCGGCTACGCCATCCCCGGGGCGGTGATCGGCGTCGGCATCCTGATCGTGCTCGGAGCGCTCGACGGTTTCCTGGCCGATCTCCTGGCCTACCGCGGTCTCCTGATCGGCGGCACGCTGGTGGCCCTCCTCTACGGCTATCTGGTGCGCTTCTTCGCCGTCGCCTACAGCCCCCTCGAGGCCGGTTTCGCCAAGATCGGCGAGAACCTCGAGGACGCCGCCCGCACCCTCGGCTATCGGCCCCTCGAGGTGTTCCGGCGGATCGACTTCCCGCTCCTGCGGCCGGCGCTGGTGAGCGCGCTGCTGCTGGCCTTCGTCGATGTGATGAAGGAGCTGCCGGCGACCCTCATCCTGCGGCCCTTCAACTTCGACACCCTGGCGGTGGAGGCCTACCGTCTCGCCACCACCGAGCGGCTCGACGGCGCCGCCCTGCCCTCGCTGCTGATCGCCGCCGCCGGTCTCGTCCCGGTGATCATGCTCTGCCGGATGACGGAGCGCCGGCGCGGGCCGAGTCTGTCCTGACACGGAAAGGGCCGCCCCGCCGGGCGGCCCCGCCTCCGATCACCGCCGAGGCGGCTCAGCGCCAGCCGCAGCGGTCCATGATCCGCATCGCCTCTTCCGCCCGCTCGGCATAGGCCGCGGCGTTGAGGGTGTCCTGCTTGAACGGTCCCCAGGCCTCCAGCACCGGATGGGGCTTCACCTTCGGGTTGACCGGATGCTCGAGCGCGATGTCGGCGAAGTAGCGCTGCGCCTCCGGGGTCGCCAGGAACTCGAGCAGAGCCACCGCATGCTCGGGATTGGGCGCGTTTCCGAGCACCGCGGCGCCGCTGATGTTGACATGGGTGCCCCGGTCCTCCTGGTTGGGGAAGAAGACGCCGAGACCGGCGACGATGGCCCGGTCCGCCTCCCGCTCCGAGGCGGCCAGCCGGGCGAAATAATAGTCGTTGACGATCGCCAGATCCCCGACCCCGGCGGCCACCGCCTTGATCTGATCGGTATCGCCGCCCTGCGGCGGGCGGGCCATGTTGGCCACCAGCCCGCGGCACCAGGCGAGGGTCTTCTCGGGGCCGTTGGCGACCAGGATCGAGGCCACCAGGCTGATGTTGTAGATGTTGCTGCTGCTGCGCACGAGAATCCGGCCGCGCCATTTCGGATCGGCCAGATCCTCGTAGGTCGAGAGCTCGTCGGGCGCGACCCGGTCCTTCGCATAGGCGAAGATCCGGGCCCGCATGGCGAGCCCCCACCAGAGCCCGTCCGGGTGACGGAGATGGGCCGGGATCGCCGCCTCCAGGGCCGGCGAGCGGACCGGCTGAAAGAGCCCTTCGGCGGCGGCGAAGGCGAGCCGGCCGGCATCGGTGGTGATGAACACATCGGCCGGGCTGTTGGGACCTTCGGCCAGCAGCCGCTGGATGAGCTCGTCGTGCTTGCCCTCGATGACGTTGACCCGGATCCCGGTCCTCTCGGTGAACATGTTCCAGAGGATCTCGTCGGTTCCGTAGTGGCGGGCGTTGTAGACGTTGACTTCCTGGGCGGCGGCCGCCGGAACGGCGGTGAGGGCCAGCCCCGCGCAGACCATCGCGAGGGTGCGCCGGCGGGATGCGAACATGGGGGGTCTCCTTCCTTCTCCAACACCTCGAAGACGGTTCCTCCCCGGCCGACGGGCGCGGGCCGGCTGCCGGGGACGGTGGCGGGCGCCTGCCACCGCCTATCTGCCAAGGCGCGGGCGGCGGGCTCAAGCAGAAAGCGTCTAAAATGAAGAAACTCAAAAGAGGCTCGCAGGCCAGGCTTGCGCGGCCGCCGGGGCTTCGCCAGAATGCCGGCGCGAAAGCTCGGATGGCGGAGGCGGAGAGGGTCGTGCGTCGGCATCACGACATGGGGGGACTGCCCGCGGGGCCGGTCGAACCCGTCGAGCACGCCCACGCCCCCTGGGAGAAGAAGGTCGATGCCATCCTCCGCCTGCTGGTCGGCAAGGGGGTGATGACCCTCGACGAGCTTCGCCGGGGCATCGAGGAGCTCGGTCCCGGCGCCTACGACGAGCTCGCCTATTTCGAGCGCTGGATCTCCTCCATCTCCAACATCCTCTTGGAGAAGGGCGTGATCGAGGTGGCCGAGCTGGGCGCGGCGATCGAGGCCGCCCGGGCACGGCGCGAGGCGACGCCGTGACCGTCCGGCCGCGCTACCGTCCGGGACAGCGGGTGCGGGTGCGGAGATGGGATCCGCCCGGACACGTCCGCACGCCGTTCTACGTCCGCGGCCACCGCGGCGAGATCGTCCGGGTGATCGGCCCCATGCCCAATCCCGAGGATCTCGCCTACGGCCGTACCGACCGGCCGCCGGTACCCGTCTATCGGGTCCGGTTCCGCCGCCGCGAGCTGTGGCCCGAGGACCCTCGGGCGCAGGAGGACACGGTGGTGGCCGATCTCTGCGAACACTGGCTGGAGCCGGTGGGGAGCGGATCGTGAGCAGCGGCGGTCACCATGCGCATCCACCGAAGCAGCCGGACATCGAGGACGGTCCCTACAGCTGGCACATGGCGCTGACCGACGCGGTCGCCGATCTCCTGCTCGCCAAGGGGGTGATCACCGGCGAAGAGCTGCGGCGGACCCTGGAGACCATCGACGCCGCCACCCCCGCCCGGGGCGCGCGGCTGGTGGCGCGGGCCTGGTGCGACCCGGCCTTCCGGACGCGGCTGCTCGAAGATGTCAACGCCGCGGCCGCCGAACTCGGCATCGACGCCGGTGCCATTCCCATCCTGGCGGTGGAGAACACGCCCGAGCTCCACAATGTGATCGTCTGTACCCTCTGCTCCTGCTATCCTCGCTATCTCCTCGGGGCGGCGCCCGACTGGTACAAGTCGCGGGCCTACCGTTCGCGGGTGGTGCGGGAGCCGCGGGCGGTCCTGGCCGAGTTCGGTCTCGAGCTGCCCGATCATGTCCGGATCGAGGTCCACGACAGCACCGCCGAGCTCCGTTACATGGTGCTGCCGTTGCGACCACCGGGCAGCGAAGGGCTCGCCGAGGAGGCGCTGGCGGCGCTCGTGACCCGTGACTGTCTGATCGGCACGGCGGTGCCCCGAGTCCCCGCCGAATCCTGAACCTCAACTCCTTCCCGCAAGCTACGGGAATTACGCGTTTTTCTGTCGCGCAGACATTTTGTCGCGCTACGGTTTTGTGGTCACGGCGATCACTCTGGCATGTTCTTCTGCGAAATCATTTGTCCTGAACAGTTTGCATCCGATCTTATTTATGATAATGCGAAAGTGCAGTCGCAGATGCAACGGGAGTGACTCGATGACGTTGGACGAGCTGAATAAGGAGGTCGCGGACGCGACCGGAATGACCAAGGCCAGCGCTTCCAAGGCCGTTCACGCAGTTCTCGCCAGCATTCAGAAGGCCCTCTCCGAGGGCCGGAAAGTCTCCATCGCCGGCTTCGGCGTGTTCGAGGTGACGCATCGTCCGTCGCGCAAAGGTCGCAATCCGAGAACCGGCGAAACCATTACGATTCCCGCCGCCAACGCGGTGCGCTTCAAACCCGGCAAGGGGCTCCGCGAAGCCGTCAACAAGTAAACTTCCAGTAAAATTACGCGGTATTATTTGAGAGGGTCGGGCGCTTCGTCCGACCCTCGGTCGCGTTCCGGTTGATCGACCCAGGCGAGCCACACCGCCGCCGTCCAGCCGAAGCCGGAGCCGCCCAGCCCCGTCCCGTCGAGGGGATCGAAATACTCGCGGAAGCCCCCCCTCGCCACCAGCGCCGCGGTGTCGCGCCGCAGTCGCGCGGCCAGGCGGACATGGCCGCTTTCCCCGGTTCCGCGCCCGATCAGGAAGTTGGCCACCGGCCAGACCGGGCCCCGCCAGTAGCGCCGGCGGTCGAAGGCCGGATCCCCGGCCGGCACGCTGGAAAGCGCGTAGCGCGTGGCATCGGCCCATCGGTCGAGGGTGGCGGCCAGCCGGGTCTCGCCGAGCCCCGCGAGAAAGGCGAGAAAGCCGGCGTGGGTGCGGACCCCGAGGCGCCGGCCGGCGCGCAGGTCGAAGGCCTGCCAGAGACCGCTTCCGGGATCCGCGAGGAGCGGGGGCAGCGCCGTCTCGGCGCGGGCTATCCACGCTCGGATCCGGGGCAGCGCCGCCCGCTCGCCGAGGATCTCGGCGAGCGCCGCGAGATCGCGGTCGGCCCGCAGGAGGATCGCATTGGTCGCCGGATCGACCACCAGGAAGGGGGAGCGGGCGACCATCTCGGCGGAATCGTAGGCGAGCTCCCGGAAGAGCTGCACGAGGGTCATGTAGCGGTCGTACTCGGCCCGGGTCGGGCGCTGGGCGGCATCGACATGGGCGAGATCGCGGCGCTCGTAGGGGGCGAGATCGGGGGGCGGTGCGACCGCGGCCAGGGGCGCGTCCCAGGCCGGGCTGTTGTCCATTCCGGTTTCCCAGGGATGGACGGTGACGACGAAGCCCCGGCCCTCGGGATCCCGGGCCGAGTGGAACCAGGCGTGCCAGGCGAGGAGCTTCGGGAACAGCCGTCTCGCCGCCGCCAGCGCCGTCGTGCGGTCGCGGGCCCGTTCCAGCATCCAGCGCACGCAACTCGCCGCCACCGGCGGCTGGGTGATACCGGAGCTCGCCGGCTCCCGTCCGGTGGCCCAGACACCGGGGCCGGGGAAGTAGCCCGGATCGTCGCGATGAAAGACGATGTGCGGCACCATCCCGTCCGGCCACTGGGCGGCGAAGAGGGTCTCGATCTCCCGCCAGGCCCGGGCCTCGTCGAAGCACGCCCAGCCGAGAGCGACGAGGCAACTGTCCCAGTTCCACTGGAAGGGATAGAGGCCGGCGGCGGGGACCGTGTAACCGCCGCGATCGTTGGCGCGCAGCACGGCGATGGCCCGCTCGCGCAGACCGGCGGTCGGGTTTCCGCTCATGAACGGACCGCGCGTTCGCTTTCGGGGTCGAACCAGCGCAGCCGGTCGGCGCGGGGCCTGAGCCGCAGGGTGTCGCCCGGGCGCAGCGGCAGATCGGCGTCGCCGGCGAAGCGCAGCAGCCGGCCGTCGAGGCGCAGGGTGGCGAGCAGATGCGAGCCCAGGGGCTCGACCACCTGGACGGTGCCGACCAGCGCCGGCTCCCCCTCCCCCGCCGGCTCCAGATCCTCGGGGCGGATGCCGAGGAGGAGCCGGGCGCCTTCGGCCGGTCCCGCGAGCTCGAAATCGCCGATCCGCCAGCGCCCCGGCGCCACCGCCTCGGCCTCCAGGAAGTTCATCGGCGGGCTGCCGATGAAGCCGCCGCAGAAGAGGGTGGCCGGGTTGCGGTAGATCTCGAGCGGGGTGTCGTACTGTTCGATCTCGCCGCCGTGCATGATGGCGATGCGGTCGGCGAGGCTCATCGCCTCCACCTGGTCGTGGGTGACGTAGATGGTGGTGGTGGCGCATTCCCGCAGGATGGTCTTCAGCTCTGCCCGCATCTCGAGGCGCAGGAGGGCGTCGAGGTTGGACAGCGGCTCGTCCATCAGCAGCACCTGCGGGCGCACCGCCAGCGCCCGGGCGACCGCCACCCGCTGCCGCTGGCCGCCGGAGAGCTGGCCGGTGTATTTGTCGAGCTGGCTCTCGATGTGGACCAGCTCGGCCGCCCAGCGGGCGGTGCGGCGGATCTCTTCCTCGCTGCCGCGTTTCTGCATCCGCAGGCCGAAGGTGATGTTCTCGAACACCGTCATGTGCGGGAACACGGCGTAGTTCTGGAATACCATGGCGATGTTGCGGGACCGCGGCGGCAGATGGTCGACGCGCCGCTCGCCGATCCGGACCTCGCCCCGGTCGGCGGTCTCCAGACCGGCGATGATCCGCAACAGGGTGGTCTTGCCGCAGCCCGAGGGTCCGAGGAGAACCGTGAACTCCCCGTCGGCCACCTCCATCGTCACCGATTTCAGGGCCACGAACTTGCCGAAGGTCTTCTTGATGTCCTCGACGAGAATGCGCGCCATCGATCCGCGGTCGTCCGCTTGCGGTTGGTCCTAACGGTTGGCGATCCCCCACATGGAGAACAGGTAGCGGCGCACGGCGAAGATGAAGACCAGCGCCGGCACGATCAGGAACAGGCCGCCCGCGAAGCGGAAATGGAGCGGCGATTCGTTGAGGCTGGTGAGCAGGAAGGCGGTCAGGGTGCGCTCCCGGAGGGTCAGCACCGAGGCGGCGAAAACCTCGTTCCAGGAGACCACGAAGGCGAAGATCATGGTCGCCGCGATGCCCGGGCGGGCGAGCGGCCAGACCACCTCGCGGAAGGCCTGGAACCGGCTACAGCCGAGGGTCCAGGCGGCCTCCTCGAGCTCCTTCGGGACCCCCATGAAGAGGCTGGAGGACACCAGGATAGCGAAGGGCAGGGCGAGGGCGGTGTGGACCAGGGCCACCGCGAAGACCGTATCGTAGATGCCGATCTCGATGAACCGCACGGTCAGCGGCAGGGCGAGGATGGCGATCGGGAAGGCGCGGGTGAGGAGAACGAGGAGGCGGTAGCCGTCCTTGCCGGGGAACACGAACCGGGCCAGCGCGTAGCCCGCCGGGGCGCCGAGGAGGATCGACATCGCCATCGTCAGCGCCGCGACGAGGATGCTGTTGAGGATCGCGTCCCACACCCCGCGGACGGCGAAGAAGAAGGCCAGGGTCGCGGTGGAGATCCGCGCCGGCAGCAGCCCCTTGGGCCAGGCGTTGATGGTCTCCGGACCGCCGAAGGCGCTGATCGCGAGCAGGTAGATGGGCACCAGCACCCAGACGCTGGCCAGCAGGGCGAGAGACAGATAGAGGAACCGCCGCGGCTTCATGCGAGGCTCTCCTCGCGCACCCGCAAGAGCCGCAGATAGAGCCAGGTGGCGGCCAGCGAGACGGTCAGGATCAGCACCGCATAGGCCGAGGCGACGCCGGCGTTCCGATAGTCGTACTGCCAGGCGAAGGCCTCGCCGGCGAGCACCGGCAGGTCGCGCCCGCCCAGCACCACCACCACCGCGAACACCTCGAAGGCGAGGATGGTGCGCAGGATGAGCGCCGTCTGGATGCTCGGCTTCAGGAGCGGCAGGGTGATCCGCCGGAAGCGCTGGAAGGCCCCGGCACCGAACACCTCGGCCGCCTCGTAGTACTCCTTTGGAATGAGCTGCATCCCGGCGACCAGGATCACCAGCACGATCGCCGTCGCCCGCCAGACCTCGGCCACCACCACCGCGAGGAACAGGGCCAGCGGGGTTTCGTAGGAGAGCCAGAGCACCGGCCCCTCCACCAGCCCCAGGGCCGCCAGCAGGGAGTTGAGATAGCCCCGCTCGCTCAGCATCGCCAGCCAGAGGATGCCGGCCGCGAGATCGGAAATGCCGAGGGGGATCGTCCAGATGTAGAGGAAGCCGTCGCGGCCGCGGTCCAGGGATCCCAGCAGCACCCCGAGGCCGAGGGCGAGGGCGAGCTGGATCGGCACCACCACCGCCACCAGCAGGAGGGTGTTCCGGACCGCGTCGGCGAAGTTGAGATCCTCCGCCATCTCCCGGAAATTGACCAGCGACCACTGGCCGCCGGGACCGCTGAAGGCGACCAGGAAGGCTTCCGCCAGCGGCCACAGGAACAGCAGCGCCAGAAACAGCAGACTCGGCGCCAGCAGAAGGTAGGGAAGCGCCCGCTCACCGGTCACCACGGCCTCCGCCCCGGGAAAACGGCGGGAGACCCCCGGGCCTCCCGCCGCCCCCTCGAGACCCGCCCAAGGCGGCCTTCACTCGACCGGGCAGGCGCCCTCGGAGGGCGCGTCCGGCGCCCAGCAGGGGGCCCCGGTTTCGGTCATGATCCGGGCCAGCTTCCCGGCCTGGACGGCGAGGGCCTCCTCGATCCCCTCGCCGCGGATGACGATCCGCTGGAAGGTGTCGCGATAGACCTTGTTGAATTCGCCGCCCTTGCCGCCGAGCCCCACCGGCAGCAGCGAGGGCAGCGCGTCCGGCGCCCCCGCCTGGGCACCGATCGCCGCCGCCGCGAGCCGCACCCCGGCCGGAAGATCCTCCGGCAGCTCGGCCTCGACGATCGGATAGAAGCCCACCTCGCGCAGGGTCACGAGCTGGGTCTCGGGCCGTGTCAGATAGTCGATCAGCCGGGCCGAGGCCTCGCGATCGGGGGTGCCCTCGGGGATCGCGAGACCGGCCACCACCGGCATGAAGCCGCGCCCCTCGGGACCCGCCGGCGCGGCGAAGGCGACGAAGCGGTCGGACTCGCGCAGCGCGTTCATCAGCCGCGCGGTATGGTCGAAGGCGATCCACACCTCGCCGGCCAGCAGCGGCTCCTGCATGAAGTCGTAGGAGGTCGAGCGCGGGTTCACGTAGCGCCAGAGATCCCGGAACTCGGCCCACATCGCCTCGGCCTCGGCGCTCTTGAAGGTCCGCACCACGCCGCCGGTGTAGGAGGGGTAGAGATAACCCTGGAGGAAGCGGTGCATCAGCCCCTTGGGACCGGCCGGAAAGCCCAGCTTGCGCTCGCCGGTGGCCTCGGCGATCGCCTTCGCCCATTCCTTGAGCTGGCCGTAGGTGAGGCGGTCGAGCTCGGCGCCGGCCGGCAGATAGTCGAGGGCCTCTTTGCTCGCGGCCATGATGTAGGTGGCCTGCATCCAGGGCACGTAGACCTGACGCTCGGTGCCGAGCTTGCCGAGCTCGACGAAGGTGGGGACGAACCTGCGGTCGGCCGACAGCTTGGCCATCAGATCATCGAGCCCGTCCAGATACCGGGCCACCGGCGGCAGATCGCCGTGCAGCGCGCCGATCACCCCGACGGTGACCTTGCCGGTCTCCCCCTCGGCCTCGATGCGGTTGAGGAAGGGCCCGGTGTCCTCGGGCACGAATTCGACCGCCTCCGGGAAGTTCCGGAGGATCTCCTCCCGCATCTTCTGCGCCTCCTCGATGGGGCGGAGCTGGGTCGACATGAACAGGATCTCCGCGCCGGCGGAGGCCGCGACCACCGCCGCGCCGAGGAAGGTGGCGGCGGCCAGGCAGACGGTTCCCGTCCGTCGCAGGACATGCGCGCTGATCATGGAAGTCCCTCCCTTCTGCTGCGGGACGCTCGCCCGGCGTCGCCGCGTCGTCGCCCATCCAAAGCGCTTTGGATAGCACACCGACCTGTCGCCCAAACACCCGCTGCTGTCAAGCGGCGAGGCGCGCGCCCCCTCGCCGGCGCGGCGCAGACGCCGCGGCTCCTCGAACGGGCGCGGGAGATCGCCCGGATCGCCGCCGAGGACCTGCCCGCGGTGAAGCCGCTCTAGGAGAGCGACGACCGGAAGGAGGGCGCGGGCTTTCGCCGAGAAGCGCGAGCCCGTATGGAAGGGGCGTTGATCCGATCCGGGGAGGGAGGATGAAACTGGACGTCCGCCGCCGGCTCGATCCCGAGGCGCTGGCCGCCCTCGCGGAGACCGACCGGCTGCAGGCCGAATTCGGGTCGGTGCCCCTCGGCGACGTCGCCGCCATGCGCGCGGCCTATGCCTTCGAGCGCCGTTTCTGGAACGCGCCGCCGGTGGCGATGGCCGGGGTCGAGGAACGCGCGGTGGATGCCGCCGGCATCGCCACGCCGCTCCGCATCCACCGGCCCGGCACCGAGCCTCCCGGAGCCTTCCTGTTCTACCTGCACGGCGGCGGCTGGGTGGTGGGTTCCCTCGACACCCACGACCGGATCATGCGCCTGCTGGCCAGGGAAAGCGGGCTTCCGGTGGTGGGTGTCGATTACGCGCTCGCCCCGGAAACCAGGTTCCCGACCCAGATCGCGCAGATCGCGGCGGTGGTGCGGGCGGTGGTCGGCGCCGGGCCACTGGCCGGGCTGCCCTTCGCCCTCGGCGGCGATTCCGCCGGTGCCCATCTCGCCCTCGCGGTGACCGCGGAACTGGCGAGGAGCGGCGGTCCGGTCCCCTTCGCCCTGCTCCTCTACTACGGGGTCTACGGGCTTTCCGATTCCGCCGCCCGGCGCCTGTGGGGCAACGCCACCGACGGGCTCACCGCGGAGCGGATGCGCTTCTACGAGGCGAGCTACCTGCCGGCGCCGGAGGCGGCGCGCGATCCCCGCTTCGATCTCCTCTCCTCCGATCTTTCCGCCACCCCGCCCGCCTTCGTCCTGGCGGTGACCATGGATCCCCTCCACGACGACAGCCTGGTGCTCGCGACCCTGCTCGAGGAGCTCGGGCGGGAAGTGGTCTTCCGGCGGGTGGACGGGGTGCTGCACGGTTTTCTCCATCTCTCGCGGATGGTGCCGAAGGCGATGGAGGCGATCGTGGAGGGGGCCGCCTTCCTGCGGCGGCGACGGCCGATGTTCACGGGGGTGAACCCTGTACAGAACATGAACGATGACGACCGAACGGGGGAGTGAGAGGAATGCGGGGACTGTCGGGGAAGCGGGTCCTGATCACCGCCGGGGGCGCCGGGATCGGTCGCCGGACGGCGGAGGCCTTCGTCGATGCCGGGGCGCGGGTGCACCTCTGCGACATCGACGAGGCGGCGCTCGCGGATGTCGCGGCGAAGCGGCCGGAAATCGGCCGCAGCCGGGCGGATGTGGCGAACGAGGCGGATGTCGATCGGCTGTTCGCCGAGGCGATGGCGCATCTGGGCGGGCTCGACGTCCTGGTCAACAACGCCGGCACCGCCGGCCCCACCGGCGGCATCGAGAGCCTCGCCCTCGCGGACTGGAAGCGCTGTCTGGCGGTCAATCTCGACGGGATGTTCCTGTGCACCCGCCGCGCCGTGCCCCTGCTCGAGGCCGCCGGCGGCGGCGCCATCGTCAATCTCTCCTCGGCCGCCGGCCTCCACGGCTTTCCCAACCGCAGCCCCTATTCGACCGCCAAATGGGGGGTGATCGGTCTCACCAAGACCCTGGCCATGGAGCTCGGGCCCCGCGGCATCCGGGTCAACGCCATCTGCCCGGGGCCGGTGGCGGGCGCGCGGATCGACCGGGTGATCGAGGCCGATGCGCGGGTCCGCGGCCTGCCGGTGGAGGAGGTGCGCGAACGCTATCTGCGCACCAACGCGCTGCGGACCTTCATCGATCCCGCCGACATCGCCGCCACGATCCTCTTCCTGTGCTCGGATCAGGGCCGGCGGATCAGCGGCCAGGCGATCGCCGTCGACGGCTACACCGAGACCCTGCGCACCGGCCCCTGAGCCGGTGTTCTGCGACTACGGGTCGCGGTAGTCTTAAGGATCTGTCAACCATTGCGCGCCACCTTCGGGCGCAGATCTCCCGTTCCCCCGTTCACGGAGGCCAGAGGCCCGATGGTGCTCGCACTGCTACGACCGGCCGGAAAGACGCGGCCCGCCCACCGTCTCGTGCAGCCGACCGGCAGAGAACGATTCTTTCGTGAACAGGACACCATCGTCAGCAAGACCGACACCACCGGCAAGATCACCTACGCCAACAGGGTTTTCATCGACGTCAGCGGCTACAGCGAACGGGAACTGGTGGGAGCGCCCCACAGCATCGTCCGCCATCCGGCGATGCCGCGCTGCATCTTCCAGCTCCTCTGGGAAGAGATCTCGGCCGGTCGCGAAGTCTTCGCCTATGTGATCAACCTTTGCAAGAACGGCGACCACTACTGGGTCTTCGCCCATGTCTCGCCGACCTTCGACGAAACCGGGCGGATCGTCGGCCATCATTCCAACCGCCGGGCTCCGGCCCGGCAGGTTCTGCCCAAGGTCGAAGCACTCTATCGCGAACTTCTGGCGGTCGAGAAACGCGCAGCCGATCGCAAGGAGGGATTGCGCACCAGCCGTGCGCGGCTGAACCGGGCCCTCGAACCCTTCGGCGGCAGCGCCAACGCCTTCGCCTTCGCCCTCCTGGAAGAGGCCTGAAGCGCGCCGCCCCGGCCGCTTCGCGGCCGATCGCCATCCCGTTGCGGCCCTGCGAGGCGGTGCTTATATGAGCGATCGAAAGCCGGGCTTCGGTCCGCGAGCCCGGGATCCCGACAGGATCGCTCCACGATCGCCACACAGCGAATGTCGTCGGCAACGGAGAAGGTCGTTCGCGAGGGTCGAACCGCATGCGGATCGCCGTCGTCAGCCCTCTCATCGAAAGCGTGCCGCCGAGGCTCTACGGCGGAACCGAGCGGGTGGTGTCCTATCTCACCGAGGAACTCGTGGCCCTCGGCCATGAGGTGACCCTGTTCGCCAGCGCCGATTCGCGCACCAGCGCCCGTCTCGTTCCCTGCTGCGAACGCGCCCTCCGTCTCGATGGGCGAGTCACCGACTACACGCCGCATCACCTGCTGCTGCTCCAGCAGGTGTACGAGCGCGCCGAAGAGTTCGACATCATCCATTTCCACATCGACTATCTGCATTATCCGCTGTTCGCGGGCCGCCCCTGGAAGACCGTCACCACCCTGCACGGCCGGCAGGATCTGTGGGACCCGCAGCCCCTCTACCGCAAGTTTCCGCAGATGCCGCTGGTGTCGATTTCCCAGGCCCAACGGGAACCCCTGCGCCACCTGCCGCTGCGCTGGGCCGGTACCGTCCATCACGGGCTTCCCCTCGACCTCTATCGGCCGCGGGAACAGCACGACGGATACGCCCTCTTCCTCGGTCGCATCGCCCCCGAGAAGCGGCCCGACCGGGCGATCCGCATCGCCCGTCGCGCCGGCGTCCCGCTCCGCATCGCGGCCAAGGTGGATCGCGCCGATCGCCGGTACTTCCGGGAAGTGGTGGAACCGCTGCTGCGGGAGCCGGAGGTCGTCTTCCTCGGCGAAGTGGACGATCGGCGCAAGGAGGCGCTGCTGGCCGGTGCCGTCGCCCTCCTGTTTCCCATCGACTGGCCCGAGCCCTTCGGTCTGGTGATGATCGAGGCGATGGCCTGCGGCACGCCGGTGGTCGCCTGGAACTGCGGCTCGGTGCCGGAGATCGTCGAACCCGGAATCACCGGCGCCATCGTCGCCTCGGAAGCGGAGGCGGTCCGGGCCCTGCTCGAGCTCGCGACCATCGACCGCCGCCGGATCCGGGCCCGGTTCGAGGCGCGCTTCGGCGCCCACCGCATGGCCCGGGACTATCTCGCCATCTACGAGCGGCTCGCGGCAACCGCCCGGCCGCAGCTTTCGGTCGCCTGAAGGGATGCCCGAAGAAGCCTCACCCCGCCCCTCCGACGAACACGCCCCGAGCAGCCCGATCACCGCCCGGGCCGGCGGCTCGCCGCTGGTCCATTTCTACATTCCGGCGACCTCCTCGCTGCTCGAACGCCGTCCCCGGACCCTCAAGGCCGGGGACATGTTCGGCCTGTTCGACCATTACGGCGACATCGTCGCCGGCCCCGGCAGTCCGGAAGGGCTCTACTATCGTGATACGCGCATTCTTTCCCAGTTCCGCCTGTCGGTCGCCGGCTGCCGGCCGCTGCTGCTCGGATCCCTGGTCACCGACGACAATCTGCTGCTCAAGGCCGATCTCACCAACCCGGACCTCTTCGACGAGGAGGGAGGGTTGCTGCTGCCGCGGGACACGCTGCACATCATGCGCACCCGCATCCTGCACGGCGAAAGCTGTCTCGAACGGCTGCGATTGCAGAGTTTCCGGTCCGAACCGCTGGACATCACCCTCGAACTCGCCTTCGCCAGCGATTTCGCCGATCTGTTCGAGGTCCGCGGTCACCGGCCGAAGAGCCGCGGCCGCGCCCATGTCGAGCGCGTCGGCGAGGATCGCGTGGTCCTGAGCTACCGGGCCGGGGACGGACGGTGGCAACGCACCGTCCTCACCTTCGATCCGCCACCCGACCGGCTCCGAGCCGACACCGCCGAATGGCGGCTCCGCCTCGAAGGCGACCGGCGCCTGCTCCACGTCCACATCGACGTGGAAGAGGGCGAGGCCCGCCGCCCGGCGGCACGACGGAGCTTCGCCGGCTGCCTGCGAGTCGCGCGCCGGAACCTGCGGCGGGCGAGCGGGCGGGCCGCCGCCATCGCCACCTCCAACGAGCTGTTCAACGAGGTGATCCGGCGGGCGATCGCCGATCTCTACATGCTGATCACCGACACCCCCTGGGGGCCTTATCCCTACGCCGGCATTCCCTGGTTCAGCACCGCCTTCGGCCGCGACGGCATCATCACCGCCATGCAGATGCTGTGGATCGACCCCGAGGTGGCCCGGGGCGTGCTGCGTTTTCTCGCCGCCACCCAGGCGACCGAGGAGGACCCCGAGGCGGATGCCGAGCCCGGCAAGATCATGCACGAAACCCGGCAGGGCGAGCTCGCCCGGCTCGGCGAGGTTCCCTTCGGCCGCTATTACGGCAGCGTCGATGCCACGCCCCTCTTCGTCCTTCTGGCCGGAATGTATTTCGAGCGCACCCGCGACATCGCCACCCTGCGGGAGCTCTGGCCGCACATCCTCGCCGCATTGGACTGGATCGACCGGTACGGCGACCGCGACGGCGACGGTTTCGTCGAATATGCGCGCGCGAGCCGGACCGGTCTCGCCAACCAGGGATGGAAGGATTCGGCCGATTCCATCTTCCACGCCGACGGCCGCCTGGCGGAAGGCCCGATCGCGCTCGTCGAGGTCCAGGGATACGTCTACGCGGCCCGCCGCCACGCCGCCGAGATGGCCAGGGTCCTCGGTCAGTGGGACCGCGCCCGCCGCGAAGAGGAGGCCGCGACCCGGCTCGCCCGGCGTTTCGACGAGGCCTTCTGGTCCGAGGAGATCGGCTGCTACGCGCTGGCCCTCGACGGCGCCAAGCGCCCCTGCCTGGTGCGCAGTTCCAATGCCGGCCAGCTCCTGTTCACCGGCATCGTCCCCCGGGAGCGGGCCGCGCGACTCGCCCGTCTGCTGCTCGGCTCCAGCTTCTTCTCGGGCTGGGGCATCCGCACCGTCGCCGTCGGCGAGGCCCGCTACAATCCGATGTCCTATCACAACGGCTCCATCTGGCCCCACGACAACGCCCTCGTCGCCCGGGGACTCGCCGCCTACGGATTTCGGACCGAGGCCCTCAAGGTGCTGAACGGTCTCGTCGAGGCCGCCGGCTACATGGATCTGCGGCGCCTGCCGGAGCTCTTCTGCGGCTTCCCCCGCCAGCCGACCACCGGCCCCACCCATTATCCGGTGGCCTGCGCTCCGCAGGCCTGGGCGAGCGGCGCCATTCTCTCCCTCCTGCAATCCTGCCTCGGCCTGCAGATCGACGCCGCGGCCCGGATCGTCCAGCTCGTCCATCCGCGTTTGCCGGCGTTCCTCGACGAAGTGCGGCTGCGCAATCTCCGTCTCGGCGATGCGCGGGTGGATCTGCTGCTGCGCCGTCACGGCCAGGACGTGGCCGTCAACCTGCTGGAGCGCGAGGGGGATCTCGGGGTCGAGGTCTGTTTCTAGCAGGCTGTTGAAAAACCCCGGGAACCGACAAGTTGACCGGTAAAATGCCGAGGGACGAGGCAGCCGACGTAGGGAGGAACGCATTGCGCGGCGCGGACTGGCA
>JALSIM010000021.1 GCA_026990035.1 Alphaproteobacteria bacterium
TCTCGAAATAGTCGGCGGTGGCCCGTTCCGCCACCAGCACCCCGGCATCGTAGGGGGAGAGGCCGAATTCGCGGATGAACCGTTCCTTCTTCTCGTCGGGAAGCTCGGGCAGGCTCGCCCGGATGCGGGCGATGAAATCCTCCTCGAGCTCCAGCGGCAGCAGATCGGGATCGGGGAAGTAGCGATAGTCGTGCGCTTCCTCCTTGCTGCGCATGGAGCGGGTGACGCCGCGGGCCGAATCGAACAGGCGGGTTTCCTGCTCGATCACCCCGCCGGCCTCCAGGATCTCCACCTGGCGCCGGGCCTCGTATTCGATCGCCCGGGCCACGAAGCGCATGGAATTGACGTTCTTGATCTCGCAGCGGGTGCCGAATTCGCCGCTGCCCACCGGCCGCACCGAGACGTTGGCGTCGCAGCGGAGCGAGCCTTCCTCCATGTTGCCGTCGCAGGTGCCGAGATAGCGGAGGATGGAGCGCAGCTTGCGCATGTAGGCGACCGCCTCCTCGGGGGAGCGGATGTCGGGCTCGGAGACGATCTCCATCAGCGCCACGCCGGAGCGGTTGAGATCGATCAGGGTCCTGTCCGGGAGCTGGTCGTGGAGCGACTTGCCGGCGTCCATCTCGAGATGGAGGCGGGTGATGCCGATCGCCTTGCTGCGGCCGTCGGGAAGGTCGATCAGCAGCTCCCCCCTGCCGACGATGGGGTGCTGATACTGGCTGATCTGGTAGCCGTTCGGGAGATCGGGATAGAAATAGTTCTTGCGCTCGAACACCGAGAAGCGGTTGATCTCGGCGCGAAGGCCGAGGCCGGTGCGGACCGCCTGCTCGATGCAGAACCCGTTGATCACCGGCAGCATGCCGGGCATGCCGGCATCGACCGGGCTCACCTGGCTGTTGGGTTCGGCGCCGAATTCGGTCGAGGCGCCGGAAAACAGCTTGGCCCTGGAGATCACCTGGGCGTGTACCTCGAGGCCGCAGACGATCTCCCAGTCGCCCGTCTCTCCCCTGATGACGAAGCTCATCTCAAGCCGCCTCCGCGAGCCCGTAGGGCAGGGTGGTGAATGCCGCCGCCTCCTCGAGCGCCCTGCCGACATCGAGGACCGTGGCCTCGTCCCAGGCCCGGCCGATCACCTGCAGTCCGAGCGGCAGCCCTTCGGTGGACAGCCCGGCCGGCACCGAGATCCCGGGGAGCCCGGCGAGGCTCGCCGGCACCGTGAACACGTCGTTGAGATACATGGCCACCGGATCGTCGCTCTTCTCGCCCAGGCGGAAGGCGGCGGAAGGGGCGGTCGGGGTGAGGATGGCGTCCACCTCGCGGAAGGCCTCCGCGAAATCCTCGGCGATCCGCCGCCGGACCTTCTGGGCCTTCAGATAGTAGGCGTCGTAGTAGCCGGCGGAGAGAGCGTAGGTGCCGATCAGCACCCGCCGCTTGACTTCGGTGCCGAAGCCCTCGCCCCGGGTCTTCATGTAGGTCTCGGTCAGATCGTCTCCCTCGATCCTGAGCCCGTAGCGCATGCCGTCGTAGCGGGCGAGATTGGAGGAGGCTTCGGCCGGGGCGATGATGTAGTAGGCGGGAAGCGCATATCGGGTGTGGGGCAGGGAGATCTCGCGGATCTCCGCGCCCGCCGCCCGCAGCCATTCCGCCCCCCGCTCCCAGAGCCGCTCGATCTCCACCGGCATGCCCTCCACCCGGTATTCCGCGGGAATGCCGATCCTGAGGCCGCGGATCCGGCCGGAGAGGCCGCCGATCCAGTCGGGCACCTCGAGATCGGCGCTGGTGCTGTCCCGCGGATCGTACCCGGCCATCGCCTGCAGCAGCAGGGCGCAATCGGCGACCGTCCGGGTCAGGGGGCCGGCCTGGTCGAGGGAACTCGCGAAGGCGACGATGCCGAAGCGCGAACAGCGGCCGTAGGTGGGCTTCATCCCGACGATGCCGCAGAAGCTCGCCGGCTGGCGGATCGAGCCGCCGGTGTCGGTGCCGGTGGCGCCGAGGGCGATGCGGGCGGCGACCGCCGCCGCCGAGCCGCCGGAACTGCCTCCCGGCACCAGGGGAGTCTCCTCGGCGGGGCGGGTCCAGGGATTGCGCACCGGCCCGTACCAGGAGGTGACGTTGGCCGAGCCCATGGCGAATTCGTCGAGATTGGCCTTGCCGAGGCAGACCGCGCCCGCTTCCCAGAGCTTGCGGGTGACCGTCGATTCGTAGGGCGGCACGAAACCGTCGAGGATGCGCGAGCCGGCGGTGGTGAGGATCCCCTCGGTGCAGAAGAGATCCTTGATCGCCAGCGGGATCCCTTCGAGGAGACCGGCCTCGCCGCGCCGGAGCCGGGCGTCGGCGGCCGCCGCCATGGCCAGCGCCCGCTCCGGCGTTTCGGTGATGTAGGCGTTGAGATCGCGTGCGGATTCCATCGCCGCGAGATGAGCCTCGGCGAGCTCGCGGGCGGAGATCGCGCGCCGCGCGAGGGCCGCGCGGGCCTCGGTCAGGGTCAGGCGGACGAGATCCGACACGGCCCTACTCCACCACCTTGGGGACGACGAAATAGCCGTCGTGGGTTTCGGGGGCGTTTTTCAGGATGTCCTCGCGCCGTCCGCCGTCGGTCACCTCGTCCGTCCGCCAGTGCGCCGCGATCTCCATCACCTTGCGCATCGGCTCGACGTCTTCGGTGTCCACCTCCGAAAGCTGGTCGATCCACTCTAGAATCCGGGCGAGTTCGCCGGTCAGGGCGTCGAGCTGCGTCTCGGGCAGCTCGATCCGCGCGAGATGGGCGATCCGCGCGACGGTCGTCTTGTCGAGCGCCATCAGTCACCGCCTTTCGAGCGAAGGAACGGAGGTCCGATCGGAACCGGCGGCGAGGTTAGCCGCCCCCCGGGCCGAGGACAACCGCGTGCCGCCGGGATCGACGGCCGGGCGCCTTCCTCAGTCGAACAGGTCCTCGAAGAGGTCGAACACCGATTTGCGCTTCTTGCGTTTCCGGTAGTACGGGCCGCGGGGATCGGGAGGCGGGGGCGGCATCGCGCCGCGATCGGGCGGACGCCGCTGCGGCTCCTCCTCGTGGGAGGCCTCCACCTCGCGCACCGCCGCCATCAGCTTTTCGAGTTCGCCGCGGTCGAGCCATACGCCGCGGCATTTCGGACAGATGTCGATCATCACCCCCCGGCGCGAGATCTCGCGCATGCCTTCCTGGCAGTTGGGACACATCAAGAGCGGCATCTTCGCTTTCTCCCTGCGGCAACGAGAACACAAGATGGTCCGCGTTCCGGCGCCGACCAGACGGTCTCGGCGGACGTGCGGCAAAAGGGTCGCGAGGGGCGTGCCGCCGGCCGGTTGCGGGGGGATTCGAGCTGTGTTAAGAGCCCGCCTGCCTTTGAGGGAAGGCACGCGGACCGCGCGCCGGCCGTTGCGTGCGCGCATCGTCGACAGGCTCTTCTGGGGAAGCGAGGTTTGGCTGCGATCAAGGGCACAGCGTCGGGCTTGGCCAAACGCTATGCGACGGCGCTCTTCGAACTCGCCCGGGAAAGCGAGGCGCTCGATCGGGTGGCCGAGGATCTCGCCACCGTCCGCGAGGCGCTGACCGAGAGCCGTGAACTGCAGCGACTGATCCGCAGCCCGGTGGTGCCGCGGGAGGAGCTCCAGGGCGCCATGCTGGCCCTCGCCGAGCGCCTCGGCGTCCACCGGATCGTGCGCAATCTCCTCGGGCTGCTCGCGCAACGGCGGCGGCTCTTCGCGCTCCGGCACGTCATCGACGCCTACGGCGAGATGCTGGCCGCCCATCGGGGCGAGGTGACCGCCGAGGTGACCGCCGCCATGCCGCTGGACGAGAAGCAGCTCGGTCGTCTCCGGAAGGCGCTCGAGCGCCAGGCGGGGCGCACCGTCAAGCTCGTGGCCAGGGTCGATCCCGAGCTCATCGGCGGACTGGTGGTGCGGATCGGCTCGCGCATGATCGACGCTTCGCTGAGAACCAAACTGCAACATCTCGAGTTGTCCATGAAAGGGGTTCGGTGATGGATATCCGCGCCGCCGAGATTTCCGCGATCCTCAAGGACCAGATTGCGCGTTTCGGCACCGAGGCCGAGATGGCCGAGGTCGGCCGGGTGCTGTCGGTCGGCGACGGTATCGCCCGCGTCTACGGGCTCGACGAGGTCCAGGCCGCCGAGATGGTCGAGTTCGAGGACGGCACCCGCGGCATGGCGCTGAATCTCGAGAACGACAATGTCGGTGTCGTCATCTTCGGTGACGACCGCAACATTCACGAGGGGTCGCTGGTCAAGCGCACCAAGGCCATCGTCGACGTGCCGGTGGGCAAGGGGCTGCTCGGTCGGGTGGTGGACGCGCTGGGCAATCCGATCGACGGCAAGGGGCCGATTGAAGCCGAGGAGCGGCGGGTCGTCGATGTCAAGGCGCCGGGCATCGTTCCGCGGCGTTCGGTGCACGAGCCGATGGCCACCGGGCTGAAGGCGATCGACGCTCTCATTCCCATCGGCCGCGGTCAGCGCGAGCTCATCATCGGCGACCGCCAGACCGGCAAGACGGCGATCGCCGTCGACACCTTCATCAACCAGAAGCGCCTCAACGAGGCCGCCGGCGAGGACGAGAGCCGCAAGCTCTACTGCGTCTATGTCGCCATCGGCCAGAAGCGCTCCTCGGTGGCCAAGCTCGTCAAGACCCTGCAGGACGCGGGGGCGATGGACTATTCCATCGTGGTCGCGGCCACCGCCAGCGATCCCGCGCCGCTCCAGTATCTCGCCCCTTATTCCGGTTGCGCCATGGGCGAGTATTTCCGCGACAACGGGATGCATGCGGTGATCGTCTACGACGATCTGTCCAAGCAGGCGGTGGCCTACCGGCAGGTATCGCTGCTGCTGCGCCGGCCGCCCGGCCGCGAGGCCTATCCCGGTGACGTCTTCTATCTCCATTCGCGGCTCCTCGAGCGTGCCGCCAAGCTCAACGAGGAGCACGGGTCGGGTTCCCTCACCGCGCTGCCGATCGTCGAGACCCAGGCCAACGACGTTTCCGCCTACATTCCGACCAACGTCATTTCCATCACCGACGGCCAGATCTTCCTCGAGACCGATCTCTTCTATCAGGGAATCCGGCCGGCCCTGAACGTCGGCCTCTCGGTCTCGCGGGTGGGCTCCTCGGCCCAGATCAAGGCCATGAAAAAGGTCGCCGGCCGGATCAAGCTGGAGCTCGCCCAGTACCGCGAGATGGCGGCCTTCGCCCAGTTCGCCTCCGATCTCGACGCCGCCACCCAGCGCCTGCTGAACCGCGGCGCGCGTCTCACCGAGCTCCTCAAGCAGCCGCAGTTCCACCCCATGCCGCTCGAGGAGCAGGTCTGCGTCATCTACGCCGGCGTCCACGGCTATCTCGATCCCATCCCGGTGACCGAAGTGGTCCGCTTCGAGCGCGAGTTCCTCGACGAGCTGCGCGATCGGGGCGCCGACATCCTCGAAGCCATCCGCACGAGCGGCGACCTGGACGAGGCGACCGAGAAGAAGCTCAAGGATCTTCTCGACCGGTTCGCCAAGACCTTCGCCTGAGGTCGGCGGATGCCCAGCCTCAAGGATCTCAGGAACCGCATCGCCAGCGTCAAGCAGACGCGCAAGATCACCAGCGCCATGAAGCTGGTGGCCGCCTCCAAGCTGCGCCGGGCCCAGGCCCAGGCCGAGGCTTCCCGCCCCTACGCCACCCGCATGGCGGAGATGCTGGGCAATCTCGCGGCCGGGGTGGCGGAGCTGCCGGAAGCGCCGAAACTCCTTTCCGGGACCGGCAAGGAGGATGTGCATCTGCTGGTGGTGATGACCGCCGATCGCGGCCTCTGCGGCGGTTTCAACAGCTCCATCGTGCGTGCGGCACGCCAGCGGATCGCCCGCCTGCGGGCGGAGGGCAAGGAGGTCAAACTCCTCTGTGTCGGCCGCAAGGGTCGCGACATGCTGCGCCGCGAATACGGCGATCTGATCGTCGATTACATCGCCGGGGTGGCCGGCAAGCGCCGGATGGAGTTCGCCGATGCCCGGATGATCGCGGAGAAGGTGTCGGCCCTGTTCGACGCCGGCGAGTTCGACGTCTGCACCCTGATCTTCAACCGTTTCCGTTCGGTCATCACCCAGGTGGTGACCTTCAACCAGGTCATCCCGGTGCAGCCGCCGGAGGCGGAGAAGCCGGAGGAGGAACTCGGGGCCGTCTACGAGTTCGAACCCGAGGAAAGCGTCATCCTGGGCGAGCTTCTGCCCCGCAACCTCGCGGTGCAGGTCTACGGGGCCCTGGTGGAGAACGCCGCCGGCGAGCAGGGGGCGCGGATGGCGGCGATGGACAATGCGACCCGCAATTCGGGGGAGATGATCCATCGCCTGACGCTCACCTACAACCGGACCCGCCAGGCCCAGATCACCAAGGAACTCATCGAAATCATCTCCGGCGCGGAAGCGCTCTGACGCCGACGGTCTTTCTCGGAGTGACGACATGACGGACGCCGTGAGCAAGGAAAACGTAGCGGTCGGGCGCGTGGCCCAGGTCATGGGTGCCGTCGTCGACGTGCAGTTCGACGGTCCGCTGCCGGCCATCCTCAACGCCCTCGTCACCGACATCGACGGCCGGCGGCTGGTGCTCGAGGTGGCGCAGCATCTCGGCGAGTCGACGGTGCGGACCATCGCCATGGACACCACCGACGGGCTGGTGCGGGGGCACGAGGTGATGGATACCGGAGCGCCCATCACCGTGCCGGTGGGTCGCGAGACCCTCGGCCGGATCCTCAACGTCATCGGCGAGCCGGTGGACGAACGCGGACCGGTGACCGCCAAGGCCAGTGCCCCGATCCATCAGCCGGCACCGCCTTTCGTCGACCAGTCGACGGAGGAGGAGGTGCTGGTCACCGGCATCAAGGTCGTCGATCTGCTCACCCCCTATCCCAAGGGCGGCAAGATCGGCCTCTTCGGCGGCGCCGGCGTCGGCAAGACCGTGCTGATCATGGAGCTGATCAACAACATCGCCAAGGCCCATGGCGGCGTCTCGGTCTTCTCCGGAGTCGGCGAGCGCACCCGCGAGGGCAACGATCTCTATCACGAGATGATCGAATCCGGGGTGATCGATCTCGAGAATCCCGAGAACTCCAAGGTGGCGCTGATCTACGGCCAGATGAACGAGCCGCCCGGGGCCCGGGCCCGGGTCGGCCTCACCGGGCTGACCGTGGCCGAATATTTCCGGGATCAGGAAGGGCAGGACGTGCTGCTCTTCATCGACAATATCTTCCGCTTCACCCAGGCCGGTGCCGAGGTTTCGGCGCTCCTCGGCCGCATTCCCTCGGCGGTGGGCTACCAGCCCACGCTCGGTACCGACATGGGGGCCCTGCAGGAGCGGATCACCTCCACCCGGAAGGGCTCGATCACCTCGGTGCAGGCGGTCTACGTGCCCGCCGACGACCTCACAGACCCGGCCCCGGCGACGACTTTCGCCCATCTCGACGCCACCACCGTGCTGTCGCGGCAGATCGCCGAACTGGGCATCTATCCGGCGGTGGATCCCCTCGATTCCACCTCCCGGATCCTCAAGGCCGATGTGGTCGGCGAGGAGCATTACGAGGTCGCCCGCCGGGTGCAGGAGACCCTGCAGCGCTACAAGGCGCTCCAGGACATCATCGCGATTCTCGGCATGGAGGAGCTGTCGGAGGAGGACAAGCTGATCGTCGCCCGGGCGCGCAAGATCCAGCGCTTCCTCTCGCAGCCCTTCCACGTCGCCGAGGTGTTCACCGGTTCGCCCGGCAAGCTGGTCCCCGTCGAGGAGACGATCCGCGGCTTCAAGGGCATCTGCAACGGCGATTACGACGATCTCCCGGAAAGCGCCTTCTACATGGTGGGAACCATCGACGAGGCGGTGGAGAAGGCCAAGCGGCTCGCCGCCGAGATGGCCTGAGACGGGGGACGGCGGAGTGGCCGAGAAGCTGGCGTTCGATCTGGTGGCTCCCGAGCGCCTGCTCGCGAGCCTCGAGGTGGACATGGTGGTGGCCCCGGGCGTCGAAGGCGATTTCGGCGTGCTGCCGCTGCACGCCCCCCTCGTTTCGCTGCTGCGGCCGGGGGTGATCCGGGTCTACGAAGGCGACGAGGTGACGAAAAGGGTGTTCGTCGCCGGGGGCTTCGCCGAAGTCAACGGCCGGGGGCTCAGCATCCTCGCCGAGGAGGCGGAGCCGGTCGAGGAGATCGATCCCGAGGAGGCCCGCACCCGGCTTCGGAACGCCGAAGAGGATCTGGCCGACGCCAAGGAGCCGGAGGAGGCGGAGCGCATTCGTCTGGAGCGCGCCGTCGCCGTCGCCCGCGCCCGTCTGGAGGCGGTCGAGCAGCCGGTCTGAACCGGCCCCCGGCCGGCGGTCTGCCGGAAAGAAATCGAGCCGCCCTCCTCGGAGGGCGGCTCTCGCTTCGGCCCCGGAGAATCCCGGAGCGGGGGCTTCAGCGGGTGCGGAAGAGTACCGGGAAGACCTCGCAGTAGCCCTTCCAGCGGCTCCAGCTCCTGCCGCCGTTGGTGCTCCTCTCGATTTGGAGGCTCTTGCCGTTCACGTCGAGCGCATCGACGAAGCGCGGCCGCACCTTGGACACCATGTTCCTGGCCAGCGTGACGGCATTGTCGGAAAAGCCCTGCAGCCAGTAGGCGCTGCTGCTGTTGGAGCGCAACACCACGTAATAGGTGCCCGGACCGATGCGGGTATTGGGAAAGGCCCGCGAGGTCCAGTTGCGCGTCCCGGGGCGATCGCTTTTCTTGGGTACGCCGACGGAGAAGGAGGACGCCGGGATCGAGACGCTGTTAAGCACGCGCATGCCGGCGTCGCGGAGCTCCACGATCAGATCGCCGACACCGGCCTTGTTGCGGAAGGCCGCCACCCAGACCTCGTTCAGGGTGAGGGCGGGATAGCGGTTCGGAATCTCCAACTTCATCCGCGCCCAGCGGCTGCCGCCGATCCGGTCGCGACAGCCGCTGTTGCCGACCGCGAAGGGCCAGCCGCGAACCTCGCCGTCCGAATAGATGAGGGCGTAGACGGGATGCCATCCGCGCGAACCGATGCGCGGGGCCCATTTGACGCGATCTTCCGAATAGAGAACCGCTTCCACGTCACCGTGGACGGGACCGTTCTTGCCGTACGGCCTCGTTTTCCAGGGCACCGAGCCGTACAGACCGTTGGAGTTGATCGTGAAGCGGGTGTTGACGTTTCCATTCCCGAGATGGCGCACGACCAGGGCGATGTCCTGTCCGGCGGTCACCCGCAGCGGCTTGGTCAGTTTCCATTCCCACATCGGGATGGTGCGCGATCTGCCCTGTTTGATCCGCGGCTCCAGGAACTTGTCCTCCATCGCCTTGATGGAGCGCTGGCCGTTCACCTCGGTCACCGCGAGAAGACCCGAACTCGACATGTCGGGAACCCAGTCCGCGGGATCGGAGCTGCTGCGGTTCCTGAGCTTGCGGATCTCGATGATCGCCCTGCCTCCGTCGCCGAGACTGTAGCCGCCGTATCGGCTCTTGCCGTCCGAGGTCCAGGGCCGGTTCATGCGCACGAGCACCGAGACTCCGACCAGCGTCCCGCTCTTGCGCACCTTGACCCGCAAGGCGGCCGCCGCCTTGCCGGTCTTCGCCTTGCCGTAGGGCACGCCGATGGGGACCGTGATGAGCTGGGTGGCGGCCGAGGGGCTGCCGCCGATCCATTCACCGTTCCACTGGAGCCGAGCCCTGCTACTGCCACCGCTCGGTGGCGGGCTGGAGCCCGCCGCGGTGGTGCCGCCGGATCCGGAGGCTTCCGATTTGTTCCTGGAGCTCTTCGTGGTTTTGGAGCTCTTGGCGCTGCTCTTGTTCTTGCGCCTGTCGGCACGCCAGGCCGAGCAACCTTTGGCGCCGGTCTTCTTGCTGACGTATTTGTGGCAGGCGAACGACTCGGTGCTCGGCACCGTCACGAAGGCGAAGGACAGGCCGAGCAATGCCGCGAGCCAGGTTACCCTGCCGACAGGTGGTTTCTTCGAAGGCTCCTCGTTGGGGCTGAAGCGAAGGGGGAGTCGTCGGATGGCGGAGGCGGAACCTTCGGCGCGGTCGTTTTTCGATCGGGCAGCGACACCGTTCACCGTCTGTTGTTTATGGATGCCCTTTTTCGCACGCACGGTTCCCAGACGCAGAACCCTCCCGGTTATTCCACCGGAATGGCCGAGGCGCACCGAGCCACCCCGCCGGCCGGCCGAACCGGGGTCTCGGATCCTGGTCGCGGCGCCGGCCGGGCCGACCGGGATCGCGGGCGATCGTCAGAAGGAACGGGAAGCGATCGGACCGTCGGCCCGACCGCGGGTCACAGATAGACGATACGCGGGAAGGTCCGGGCCTCGCCGCCGAGCAGGGTCGAGACCTTGTCACGCACGGTCATCGCGAACTGCAGATAGGCCCGGGCCTGCGGGCTGTCGGGATCGGAGACGACGATCGGCCGCCCCGAATCCGAGGTCTCCCGGATCACCGGATCGAGCGGGATCTCGGCGAGAAAGTCCACCCCGTATTTCTCGGCGCATTCCCGCGCCCCGCCGTGGGCGAAGATCTCGCTCCGATGGCCGCAGGCGGGACAGCAGAAATAGCTCATGTTCTCGACCACCCCGAGGATCGGCACATCGACCTTGCGGAACATGTTGATCGCCTTCCGCGCATCGAGCAGGGCGATGTCCTGCGGGGTGGAGACGATCACCGCCCCGGTCAGCGGCACCCGCTGGGCCATGGTGAGCTGCGCATCGCCGGTGCCGGGAGGCAGATCGACGATCAGGACGTCGAGCTCCCCCCAGTCGACATCGCCGAGCATCTGCTGGAGCGCGCTCTGGACCATCGGTCCGCGCCAGATCATCGGCGCATCCTCGTCGACGAGAAAGCCCATCGACATGCATTTGACGCCGAAGCTCTCCATCGGCTCGAGCTTGCCGCCCCGGGGTGCGCTCGGCCGGCCGCTGGCGCCGGCCATGCGGGGGATCGACGGGCCGTAGATGTCGGCATCGAGAATGCCGACCCGCTGGCCGAGACTGGCGAGGCCGAAGGCGAGATTGGTGGCCGTCGTCGATTTGCCGACACCGCCCTTGCCCGAAGCCACGGCGACGATGGCGCGCACGCCGGGTACCAGGGGCTTGGTGGGGGCCGTCGGCTGCCCGCCCCCGAACGCCGGTGGCGGCGCTTGCGCCGGCCGGCCGCCGGGCGCGCGCTCGGCCGTCATCACCACCGTACAGGAGGTCACGCCGGGCATCGCCCGCACCGCCTCCTCGCAGGCCTTGCGCAGGGGCTCGAGCTCGGCCGCCCGGTCGGGCTCCACTTCGAGCGCGAAGCCGACGTTGCTGCCGCGGACGACGATGCCCGAAACCATCCCGAGCTCGACCACCGATCGGCCGCTCTGCGGATGGCGGATCGTCTCGAGACGGCGGAGGATTTCCTTCTGGCTGGGAGCGGTCATGGTTGAACCCCTGTTGACAGTGACCGATATAGTCGCCCAACAGCTTTTCGGCGAGAGCTCCGAAAGGGAACGGAGCGGGATTCGCGACTTCCATCCACAGCAGGTGAGAGTGTCATGCCCTGGAACACGCAAGGGGGCCCGTGGCAGAGCGGGGGCGGCGGCAGGGGCCCTTGGGGCGGCGGTCCGCCCGGGGGGGCTCCGCAACCGGACCTCGAGGAGGTCCTGCGGCGGACGCAGGAGAAGCTCAAGGGAATCTTCGGTGGCGGTGGCGGCAAGGGCGGGCGGACCAACCGCCGGATCGCGCTGCTGGTCGGTCTGGCGGTCGTCGCCCTGTGGCTGGCGAGCGGCTTCTATCGTGTCCTGCCCGAAGAACAGGGTGTGGTGTTGCGGTTCGGCCGGCTGGACCGCGTCACCGGACCCGGATTGCATTACCGCCTGCCGTCGCCGATCGAGGAGGTCATCAAGCCGCAGGTGGCCCGCGTCAACCGGATCGAGATCGGCTATCGCAGCACCCCCACCGGCAAGCGCGAGCTGGACGAAGAAGCGCTGATGCTGACCGGCGACGAGAACATCATCGACATCAATTTCGTCGTTCTCTGGCGGATTTCCAACGCCGCCGACTTCCTGTTCAATATCCGCGACCCGGCCCAGACCCTCAAGGCCGCGGCGGAAAGCGTGATGCGCGAGATCATCGGCCGCACGCCGATCCTCGAGGCGACCACGGAAGGGCGCCGGGCCATCGAGCAGAAGGCCCAGGAACAGCTTCAGAACCTCATGAACGAGTACGGCGCCGGCATCCTCCTGAGCGCGGTCCAGCTCCAGAAGGCCGATCCGCCGGCCTCGGTGATCGACGCCTTCAAGGACGTCCAGGCGGCGCAGGCGGACCGCGAGCGCCTGCAGAACGAGGCCGAGGCCTATGCCAACGACGTCATCCCCCGGGCCCGCGGCGAGGCCGAGCGCATCATCCAGGAAGCGGAAGCCTACAAGCAGGAGGTGGTGGCCCGCGCCACCGGTGAAGCCTCGCGCTTCAAGGCCGTGCTGGCCGCCTACCAGGAATCGAAGGATGTCACGCTGCAGCGCATCTACCTCGAGACCATGCAGGAGATTCTCAAGGGCACGAACAAGGTGATCATCGACAGCGCCGACGGCGCCCAGGATGTGATCCCCTATCTGCCGCTGCCGGCGCTCGAGGACCGGGCGCGGCGTGGCGCCGAGCAGACGGGAGGCGTCCAATGAGCCGTCAGATCACGATCGGCCTCGGTATTTTCGGACTCCTGCTGCTGTTCCTCGCCGGCAGCGCCGTGTTCACGGTCCATCAGACCAAGCAGGCGCTGGTGCTCCAGTTCGGCAATCCGGTGCGGGTGATCCAGGAGCCCGGACTGAAGTTCAAGCTGCCGCTCATCCAGCAGGTGGAGTATTTCGAGCGGCGCGTGCTCGGTCTCGACGCCCCGGCGGTGGAGGTCATCCTCGGCGACCAGCGGCGCCTGGTGGTCGATTCCTTCGCCCGGTACAGGATCGCCGATCCGCTCCGCTTCCGGCAGAGCGTCGGCACCGAATCCGCCTTCATCGCCCGCCTCGAGCCGATCCTCTACTCCTCCCTGCGCTCGGTTCTGGGCGAGGTTTCCCTGTTCGAGCTCCTCTCCGAGGATCGGGCCGAGCTGATGGCCCGGATCCGTGACGGGACGAACGTCGAGCTGCAGCGTTTCGGCGTGGAAGTCGTCGACATCCGCATCAAGCGCGCCGATCTCCCCCAGGAGAACAGCGAGGCGATCTTCCGCCGGATGCGGGCGGAGCGGCTCCGGGAGGCCAACGAACTGCGCGCCCAGGGTGCCGAAGTGGCGCAGCGCATCCGGGCCCGTGCCGATCGCGAGCGGACCGTCCTGGTCGCCCAGGCGAAGCGGGATTCCGAGGTGCTCCGCGGCGAAGGCGATTCGGAGGCGATCCGCATCTTCGCCGAGGCCTTCGGCCAGGATCGCGAATTCTTCGCCTTCTACCGGTCGATGCAGGCCTATCGGGAAGCCCTCGGCGACAAGCAGACCAACTTCGTGCTGTCGCCGCAGAGCGAGTTCTTCCGCTTCTTCGACCGGCTGGGGCTGGACACCGGGGCGACCGGCAAGGTCGGTAGCGCGCCGGCACCGGTCTCCTCCGGCACCGGCGAACCCACTTCGCCCCTCGGCGGCGGCCCGGCCCTCGCGGTCTCGCCGGCACCGGCGCCGGCCGACTGAACGGGGGCGGTGTGGGGCGCCCTTCGACACCGCAGCGGGGCGGTCGGGGATCGTGCGCGATCTGCTGACCGCCCTGGCGCTCGTCTTGGTGATCGAGGGCATGCTCTGGGCCTTGTTTCCCGAGGCCATGAAGCGGGCCGCGGAGCGGGCCCTGGTCATGGACAGCGGTCAGCTCCGCTACGCCGGTCTCGTCGCCGCGGCGACGGGGGTCGTGCTCGTATGGCTCATTCGTGGTTGAAGGGGCGGCCGGAGGGCCGGCCGACTCGTGGTTGGCTCTTTGGCGAGACCCGCTCGCGCGCTATAGATGCGGCGCAGGTGCCGGAAGCTGGCTGGCGGAGTGGAGAGAATGCGGCTGAGTTTGCGAAGGATCGGTGAAGGGCGGGGCGTGTCCGCCCGGCTCCTCGGAGTGGCGGCGCTCCTGGTGCTGCTTTCCGGGCCTCCGGTCGAGGCCCAACGTCTGCCGGCGAGCTTCGCCGATCTCGTCGATCGGGTGGCACCGGCGGTGGTGAACATTTCCACCACCAAGGAAATCCGCGGCGGCGAGGCGTTTCCGATGCCGCAGTTCCCGCCGGGATCGCCTTTCGAGGAATTCTTCAAGGAGTTCTTCGATCGGGACCGGCCACAGCGGCCGCGCCGCAGCTTTTCCCTCGGCTCCGGCTTCATCATCGATCCCGAAGGCTACGTGGTGACCAACAACCACGTTATCGCCGATGCCGACGAAATCACCATCATCATGTACGACGAGAGCGAGTACAAGGCCGAGGTGATCGGGCGCGACACCAAGACCGATCTCGCGCTGCTGCGGATCCAGCGGGACGAGCCCTTCCCCTATGTCGAATGGGCGGACAGCGACGAGGTGCGGGTCGGCGATTGGATGATCGCCATCGGCAACCCCTTCGGTCTCGGCTCCTCGGTGACGGCCGGCATCGTTTCCGCCCGCGGTCGTGACATCCGGGCCGGCCCCTACGACGATTTCTTCCAGGTCGATGCGGCGATCAACCGCGGCAATTCCGGCGGTCCCAGCTTCACCCTCGAAGGCAAGGTGTTCGCCATCAACACGGCCATCTTCTCGCCTTCCGGCGGTAACGTCGGAATCGGCTTCGCCATTCCCTCCAACCTCGCCCGCCCGGTGATCGAAAGTCTCCGCCAGAAAGGCCGGGTGGCCCGGGCCTGGCTCGGTGTCCGGATCCAGACGGTCACCGACGAGATCGCGGAAAGCCTCGGTCTCGAGGAGGCGCGAGGGGCGCTGGTCGCCAGCGTCACCCCCGGCGGTCCGGCCGAGCAGGCGGGTGTCGAGGCGGGGGACGTGATCCTGGAGTTCGACGGCAAGCCGATCGAAAAGATGCGCGAGCTGCCTCGGATCGTGGCCAGCACCGAAATCGGCAAGGAAGTCGCGGTGGTGGTCTGGCGGCGCGGCGAGAGGGTGGAGCTCACCGCCGTCCTCGGCGAGCTGCCCTCGGACGAGGAGCTCGCCCGGGTCGATCGGGGCGGCGACGAGGGGCCGACCGCGGTCGCCGAGATCCCGGAACTCGGCATCAAGATCGCGAGCCTCTACGACGAATTGCGGGTTCGCTTCGATCTGCCCGAGGATGCCAAGGGGGTGGTGATCGTCGATGTCGATCTCGGCAGCTCGGCCGCCGAGGAGGGGCTGCAGCCCGGTGATCTGATCGTCGAGGTCAACCAGGAAGAGGTGAACTCGCCGCCCGAGGTGCTGGCGCGCGTCAACCAGGCCAAGCAGGAAGGCAAGAAATCCGTGCTGTTCCTGGTCGACCGCAAGGGGGATCTGCGCTTCGTCGCGCTGCGTTTCGCCGAGTGAGGCGGCGGGCGGCACGCAGCCGCTCATGCACCCGGGTTTCAGCCCGCCTCGTGGAATGCGTCCCGGGCGTAGCCCTGGAAATAGAGGACGCTTCGCAGGTCGGTGTGGGTGATGCAGGCATCGGCGTGGCGCCTGACCTCGGGATGTCCGTGATAGGCCACGCCGAGGCCGGCCGCCCGGAGCATGGGGATGTCGTTGGCCCCGTCACCCACCGCCACCGTGTCCTCGGCAGCGATCCCGCGGGTGAGGCCGAGGCGCCGGAGGGTCTCGTACTTGCTTTCCGGACCGAGGAGCGGCGGCACCAGACGACCGGTGAGGACGCCGTCACGAATCTCGAGGGTGTTGGCCTGGTCCATGTCGAAGCCGACGAGGGTGCGCACGTAGCGGGTGAACTCGGTGAAGCCGCTCGACACGAGCGCGCAGAAGGCCCCGTGCGCCTGCATGGTCCGGACCAGGGTCCGGGCCCCGGGATGGAGCCGCAGGCGCTCGCGGCAGATTTCGTCGATCACCCTTATCGGCACCCCCTCCAGCATCCGCACCCGGGTTTCCAGCGCCTCCCGGAACGGGATCTCGCCGGCCATCGCCCGCCGCGTGAGCTCGGCCACCTCGGCCCCGATACCGGCGTGGCGGGCGAGCTCGTCGATGCACTCGATATCGATGATGGTGCTGTCCATATCGCAGATCAGAAGCCGCTTCCGGTGTCGGGAGAGGGGCAGCATCGCGTAGTCGATGGCGGCCTCCTCGACGATGCCGAGGAGCTCGGCACGACCGGCGCTCTCGAGCGGGCGCGCGAGAGCGAGAGCGCAGGCGCCACCGGGATCGAGCCAGCGTGGCCGGCTTCCGGCGAGACGCTCCGCCCGTCGGATCAGCGCGGGATCCAGCGGCCGGCGCTCGGGCGGCGCGACCAGATAGAGGAGTTCGGACATCGTCGACCGCGGGAAAGGACGAAGGGGGTGGTGTCTCGGATACTCTTCATAGGTGGCACCACCGCCAGCGGCAAGTCGGCGCTGGCGCTCGCGATCGCCGAACGCACCGGGGCCATGGTGATCAACGCCGACGCCCAGCAGCTCTACCGCGATCTCGCGATTCTGACCGCCCGCCCCGACGCCGCCGAGGAGGCCCGGGCCGAACACCGGCTCTACGGGATCCTGCCGCCGGATGCGGCGAGCTCGGCGGGATGGTGGCTCGAACGGGTGCTGCCGGTTCTCGAGGAGGCGGAGAGCCGGTCCCTGCCGGTGATTCTCGTCGGCGGTACCGGTTTCTACATGAAGGCCCTGCTCGAAGGGCTCGCCCCGGTACCCCCGATCCCGCCGGAAATCCGCCATCGCCTGCGCGCTCTCGATCTCCCCGCGCCGGAGCTCCATCGTCGGCTCGAAGCGCGCGATCCGGTGACCGCGGCCCGGCTGCGCCCCCGCGATCGGCAGCGGATCCTGCGGGCTCTCGAAGTCGTCGAGGCGACCGGCAGGCCGCTGGCGGCGTGGCAGTCGGAGACCCGGCCGCGGATCGATCTCGCCGGGCGGGTGCGGGGCGTGGCCCTGCTGCCGGCCCGGGAGGATGTGCAGGAACGCATTCTCCGCAGGCTCGACGCCATGCTCGCCGCCGGGGCTCTCGAGGAACTCGCGGCCCTCGCCCGGGAACGGCCCGATCTGGCCACGCTTCCCATCGCCCGGGTGCACGGATGTCGCGAGTTCCTGGCCCATCTCGCCGGGCGGGTGACCCTCGAGGAGGCACGCCGGCGGACGGTCGAGGTGACCCGCCGCTACGCGAAGCGGCAGCGCACCTTCTTCCGTCACCAGTTCGCCGGTTTCACCCTTCTCGAAGAACTCGGGGAGACGGCGGAAAGGCGGGCCGATGCGCTCGGGCGGTGGCTCGGCGGGCGGGACGGTGCATCTTGTTGACCCTCGCCCGAGCCAGGGCTAGCCTCGGCGTCCCGGAAGCGGGCGGCCCGGTCGTCCGCGAGGGGGTACCGCGGCCCGGTCCGAGGGCCGGTGACAACGTCGAGAAAAACGGCACCTGAAGACAGGATCTACGGAGTTCACGCCATGACCGCGCAGCAGACCACCGCGCAACCACCCGTCGACGTCCGGTCGATGACGGGTGCGCAGGTCGTACTCCGGGCGCTGCTCGATCAGGGCGTAGAGGTGATCTTCGGCTATCCCGGCGGAGCGGTGCTTCCCCTCTACGACGCACTCTTCCAGCAGAACACCATCCAGCATGTGCTGGTTCGCCACGAGCAGGCGGCCGTCCATGCGGCCGAGGGCTACGCCCGATCGACCGGCAAGACCGGGGTGGTGCTGGTGACCTCCGGCCCGGGGGCCACCAACACCGTAACCGGTCTCACCGACGCGCTGATGGACAGCGTGCCGGTGGTTTGTCTGACGGGTCAGGTTCCCACCCACATGATCGGCAACGACGCCTTTCAGGAAGCCGATACGGTCGGGATCACACGGCCCTGCACCAAGCACAACTATCTCGTGAAGAAGGCCGAGGATCTGGCCCGCATCGTCCACGAGGCCTTCCACGTGGCGAGCTCGGGGCGGCCCGGTCCGGTGGTCGTCGATCTGCCGAAGAACATTCTGATGGGCGAAGCGCCCTACATCGAAAAGGAGGCGGGCCGGCGACGCAGCTACAGCCCGAGACGCGAGCCGGATCCCGGGCGCATCGAGGAAGCCGTGCGTCTTCTCGCGCGGGCGGAACGACCGATCTTCTACGTCGGCGGCGGAGTCGTCAATTCGGGCCCGCTCGCCTGCGCGCTCCTCACCGAGCTGGTGCGGGCGACCGGCTATCCGATCACCCTGACGCTGATGGGGCTGGGCGCCTATCCGGCGGCCGATCCGCAGTATCTCGGCATGCTGGGCATGCACGGCACCTACGAGGCCAACATGGCGATGCACGGCTGCGACGTGATGGTCTGCATCGGCGCCCGCTTCGACGATCGGGTGACCGGCCGCCTCGACGGTTTTTCGCCCGGCAGCCGGAAGATCCACATCGACATCGATCCCTCCTCGATCAACAAGAACGTCCCCGTCGACATCGCCATTGTCGGCGATGCCGAGCGCAGCCTCGAGGCCATGCTGGAAGCCTGGAAACGGGTGGCGCCCACCGTCGATCGGGCCCGGGTGGCCCCCTGGTGGGCGCAGATCGAGCGCTGGCGGGCGGTCGACAGCCTCCGGTTCCGGCAGCACGGCGAGGCGATCAAGCCGCAGCACGCCATCAAGCGGCTCTACGAGATGACCCGGGACCGGGATCCCTACATCACCACCGACGTCGGCCAGCACCAGATGTGGGCGGCGCAGCATTTTCACTTCGAGAAGCCGCGTCGCTGGCTGACCTCGGGGGGGCTCGGCACCATGGGCTACGGGTTTCCGGCCGCGCTCGGCGTTCAGATGGCCCATCCCGAGGCGCTGGTCATCAACATTTCGGGCGACGCCTCCTGGGTGATGAACATGCAGGAGATGTCCACCGCCATGCAGTACCGCCTGCCGGTCAAGATCTTCCTGATCAACAACGGCTACATGGGCATGGTGCGGCAGTGGCAGGATTTCTTCCACGGCAGCCGGCGCGCCGAAAGTTACATGGACAGCATGCCGGATTTCGTGAAGCTCGCGGAAGCCTTCGGGGCCAGGGGACTGCGTGCCACCACCGTCGCCGAGCTGGACCGGGTGATCGCCGAGATGCTGGCGACCGACGGGTCGGTACTGGCCGACATCCGGGTCGAGAAGGTGGAGAACGTCTATCCCATGATCCCGGGTGGGGCCGCGCACAACGAAATCAAGCTCAGTCCCGAGGACGACGGCGGCCACGAGCCCATCGCCGAAGACGGGATGGTGCTGGTCTAGAACGTGATCCGACGGAATCCGTAGGATGATGGCCGTGCCCGCCGGCGACACGCCTGCGCCCGCCACGGCCCGACGAGGCGACGAAGCGACATGAACATGGAAGAGGAAAAGCGCCACACCATCGTTGTCCTGGTGGACAACGAGGCCGGCGTGCTGGCGCGGGTGATCGGTCTGTTTTCCGGCCGCGGCTACAACATCGACAGTCTCACCGTGGCCGAGGTCGATCCGGTCCACAAGCTTTCGCGGATCAACATCGTCACCACCGGCACGGAGCTGGTGATCGAGCAGATCAAGGCGCTGCTCTCCAAGCTCGTACCGGTCCACCGGGTTCAGGACCTGACCATCGAGGGACCGCATGTCGAGCGCGAGCTGGCACTCGTCAAGGTCAACGGCGATCGCGAGCGGCTGGTGCAGGCGCTGCGGATCGCCGATTTCATGCACGCCCGCCTGGTGGACAGTACGCCGGGCAGTCTGGTGTTCGAGGTCACCGGCAGCAGCGACGAACTCGACGCCTTCATCGCGCTGGTCGAACCGGTGGAAGTGAGCCGGGCCGGGATCGTCGCCATCGGTCGCGGTGACATGATCCTCGACGGCGTGTCCCAGGATCGCGAATAGAAACGAGGGGGGAGACCGCAGATGCGCGTCTACTACGATGCCGACGCCGATCTCAATCTCATCCGGAGCAAGAAGGTGGCCGTCGTGGGCTACGGCAGCCAGGGCTTCGGGCATTCCAACAATCTGAAGGACAGCGGCGTCGCCGAGGTGGTGGTTGCGCTGCGGGAGGGGTCTTCCTCGCGGGCCAAGGCTGAACGCGCCGGTCTCCGCGTGATGACCCCGGGCGAGGCGGCGGCCTGGGCCGATGTGGTCATGGTGCTGGTCCCCGACGAGCTGCAGGCCGATCTCTACCGCGAGGAGCTCGGGCCGAACATGCGCGAGAATGCGGCACTGATGTTCGCCCACGGCTTCAACATCCATTATCGCCTGATCGAGCCCCGTCCGGATCTCGATGTGCTGATGATCGCTCCCAAGGGACCCGGTCATCTGGTGCGGTCGGAATATCAGCGGGGGGCCGGCGTTCCCTGTCTGCTGGCGATCCATCGGGACGCCACCGGTTCGGCCCAGGATCTCGGTCTTTCCTACGGGGCGGCCATCGGCGGCGGTCGGGCCGGCATCATCGAGACCACCTTCCGGGAAGAGGTGGAGACCGATCTCTTCGGCGAACAGGTGGTCCTCTGCGGCGGCCTCTGCGCCCTCATCAAGGCGGGTTACGAAACCCTCGTGGAAGCCGGTTACGCGCCGGAGATGGCCTATTTCGAATGTCTCCACGAGGTGAAACTGATCGTCGATCTCATTTACGAGGGCGGTCTCGCCAACATGCGCTACTCGATCAGCAACACCGCGGAATACGGCGATTACACCCGCGGCCCGCGGGTCGTCGACGAGCGGGTGCGGGCCGAGATGAGGCGCATCCTGGCGGAGATCCAGGACGGGCGCTTCGCCCGCGAATGGGTGCTCGAGAACAAGGCGAGCCAGGCCCATTTCAAGGCCCGTCGCCGCCAGGAGGCCGAACATCCGATCGAGGAAGTGGGCGAGCGACTGCGGGCGATGATGCCCTGGATCGGCGCCAGCAAGCTGGTCTCCGGCACCAAGGACTGAAGGCCGCGGCGCATCGCTGCCTGTGCTAGGCTGCCTGCGGCAGCCTGGCACGGTCGAGGCGCATGAAGGCAGATATCGGACAGCCGCCGCTGCTCTCGGTGCGGGGGCTGGGTAAGACCTACCGGGTCGGCGAGATCGAGATCCACGCGCTCCGCGGAGTCGATCTCCAGGTGGCCGCCGGCGAACTGCTGGTGCTGCTGGGGCCCTCGGGCAGTGGCAAGACCACCTTTCTCAACATTCTGGGTACTCTCGACCTGCCCAGCTCGGGCCGCATACTGTTCCGCGGCCGTGAGCTGACCGACCTCGACGAACGGGCACGCACCCACTTCCGTCGGCACCATCTGGGCTTCGTGTTCCAGTTCTTCAATCTCATGCCGAGCCTCACCGCCCGCGAGAACGTGGCGCTGGTGACCGAGATCGCGACCCGGCCGATGGCACCAGAGGAGGCCCTGCAGATGGTCGGCCTCGGGCATCGCCTCGACCATTTCCCGGCCCAGCTCTCAGGCGGCGAGCAGCAACGGGTGGCGATCGCCCGGGCCATCGCCAAGCGGCCGGAGCTGCTGCTGTGCGATGAGCCCACCGGCGCGCTCGACAGCGCCACCGGCATCGTCGTGCTGGAGGCCTTGCGGCAGACCTCGCGGGAGATCGGCGCGACCACCCTGATCGTCACCCACAATGCGGCCATCGCCGCCATGGCCGACCGCGTGGTACGCTTCGCCGACGGCCGCGTCGTCTCCGTCACCCGCAACCCGCAGCCGGTCGAGCCGGCGGCGCTGAGCTGGTAGCCGCATGCGCACCCTGCACCGCAAGCTGCTGCGCGATCTCTGGCGGATGCGGCTGCAGGCGCTGGCGATCGGCCTCGTCATCGGCTCCGGCATCGCCGTCTTCATCATGATGCTGGGAGCGATGGCCTCGCTGGAGGCGACCCGCGACGCCTACTATGCGCAGAGCCGGTTCGGGCAGCTCTTCGTCCATGCCGAGCGGGTGCCCGCGGCGGTGGGGGAGGCGCTGGAGCGTATCGATGGTGTGGTCGCCGCGGAAACCCGGATCACCGGCTTCGCGACCCTGACCTTCGCCGATTTCGTCGAGCCGGTGACTGCCCGGCTGGTCTCGGTACCCGAACGCGGCGGACCCGTCCTCGACCGTCTGGTGATCCGTCAGGGGCGCGGTCTCGCCCCCGACGGGCGGGACGAGGCGCTGGTCAACGAAGCCTTCGCCGAGGCCCACGCGCTGCGGCCGGGGGACCGCATCCTCGCCAACATCAACGGCCGGCAGCGGCGCCTGTCGGTGGTCGGCATCGCGCTGTCGCCCGAATTCGTCTACGCCATCCCGCCCGGTGCGCTGCTGCCCGACGACCGCCGTTTCGGCGTGCTGTGGCTGAGCCGTAGCACCCTCGAGGCGGCCTTCGATCTCGAAGGCGCCTTCAACGATGCGGTCCTGTTCCTCGCCCCGGCGGCCGATCCGGAGGCGGTGCGCGCCGCCGTCGACCGGCTGCTGGAGCCCTATGGAGGGCTGGGCGCCTACGATCGCAGCATCCAGGTCTCGGCCTTCTTCGTCGACAACGAGATCCGCCAGCTCCGCACCCTGGCTGCGGTTCTCCCCAGCGTCTTTCTGGTCGTCGGCGCCTTTCTGCTGCAGGCCATGTGCCGCCGGATGGTGGACACCGAGCGGGAGCAGATCGGCGTCCTCAAGGCCTTCGGCTATGCCGACCGCACCATCGCCACCCATTATCTCACCCTGGCCCTGCTGATCGGTCTCCTGGGCGTGGTGCTCGGGCTGCTGGCGGGAAGCTGGACCGCCGGCCGCATCACCGAACTCTACACCCAGTTCTTCCGCTTCCCGCTGCTCCGCTACCGGCTCGAGCCCTGGGTCTATGCGGTGGCCACCGCGCTCGGTCTGCTCGCCGCCGTGCTCGGGGCCTGGCGCGCGGTACGGGCCGCCGGCCGCCTGCCACCGGCCCAGGCGATGCGGCCGCCTCCCCCGCCGGCCTACCGGCGCAGGGGCGTTCTCGGGCTGGCCGTGCGCGGGATCCTCGATCAGCCGACCCTCATGCTGCTGCGCCATCTGCTGCGCTGGCCGCTGCGGAGCGGCCTCGCCATCCTCGGCATTGCCGCGGCGCTGGCGCTGCTGCTGGCGGCCATGCAGTGGCGGGACGCCACGGCGTATCTGGTGCAGAAGGAGTTCTTCGAAGCCCGTCGCATGGATTTCACGGTCGGTTTCTTCGACCCGCTGGCCCCGGCGGTCGTCCCGCAGATGGCGCGATTGCCGGGAGTACTCCGGGTCGAGCCGCGGCGCAGCCTCGCCGTGCGTTTCCGCAACGGCAACAGGGTGAAACGCGGCTCCATCACCGGCCTGGCGCCGCAGGGCAGGCTGCGGCGGGTGATCGATGTCGAGAAGGGCCCCGTCCTCCCCGACGATCAGGGGGTTCTCCTGTCTCGGACGCTGGCCGCCATCCTCGGGGTCGGACGCGGCGGCCGGATCATCGTCGAAACCCTCGAGGACCGCCGGCGTTCCGTGGAACTGCCGGTGAGCGGCCTGTTTTCCACATATCTGGGCATCCCTGCCTATGCCTCCATCGCCCTCGTCGATCGTCTTTCCGGCATCGGGGATCGGGTGGGCGGCGTCGATCTGACGATCGATCCGGCCCGCCGCAACGCCTTCTTCCGGGCGTTGCGGGAAAGCCCCGAAGTGGCCGCTGTGGCGTCGCGGGAGGCCCGTATCCGCGCCTTCGAGACGACCATGGCCGAGACCATCGATATCGTCGTCGCCTTCTACGTGGCCTTCGCCCTGCTGCTGACCTTCGGCACCGTCTTCAACACCGGGCGCATCGCCCTTTCCGAGCGTGGCCGCGAGCTCGCCAGCCTGCGTCTGCTGGGCTATTCGGCGCTCGAGGCCAGTTACGTGCTGGTCGGCGAACTGGTGCTGATGGCCCTCCTGGCGCTGCCACTGGGGCTGGCACTGGGCTGGCTGCTGGCGGTGTGGATCATCGCCACCGTGGACAACGAGCTGTTCCGCATGCCGCTGGTCGTCTTCCCCACCACCATGGCTTGGGCCCTGCTGGCGGTGATGGCGGCGGCGCTGGTGACGGCATTGGCGCTGGCCCGCCGGGTGTTCCGGCTGGATCTGGTGGCCGTTCTCAAGAGCCGGGAGTAGAGCCCTTGTCGCCGCGAACGAGGCGCGTGCTGTTCTGGTTGCCGCTCCTGCTGGTGCTGGCCGGCGGCATCGCCTTTCTGCTGCGGCCCCGGCCGGTGCCGGTGGAAACCGCCACGGTGCGCCGGGCGCCATTGGTGGTGGCGGTCGAGGAAGAGGGCCGGACGCGGGCAAAGGAAGTCTATCGCGTCCTCGCCCCGGTCGCCGGTCGGCTGCGTCGGATCTCCCTCGATCCGGGCGATCCGGTACGGGCGGGCGAAACCGTGCTGGCCCGCATCGAGCCCACCCATCCCGCATTTCTGGACATCCGCACCCGGCGCGAGCTGGAGGCCGAAGTGAAGAGGGCCGAAGCCGCCGTCAGCATGGCCGAGGCCGAGCGGGACAAGGTCCGGGCGGCACTCGACTATGCCCGGGCGGAGCTGGAGCGGTCGCGGCGTCTCGTGACCAAGAACTATCTCGCCGCTTCCGTGCTGGACCGGGCGGAAATGGAATACCGCACGCGCCTCGCCGAACTCCGGGCGGCGGAGGCGCTGGTGGAGCAGCGGCGCTTCGAACTGGAGACCGCCCGTGCACGGCTGATCGGTCCGCCCGCGCAGGTCGATGGCGGGCTGGCGAAAAAGGGATGCTGCATCGAGCTGCGGGCGCCGGCGAGTGGCAGCGTGTTCCGGGTACTTCGTCGCGATGCCGGCGCCGTGGAAGCGGGCGCACCGCTTCTGGAGCTGGGCGATCCCCACGATCTGGAAGTCGTGGTCGACGTGCTGTCCCGGGACGGCGCACGGATCGCGGCCGGTGCCCCCGTGCGTCTGACCGAATGGGGCGGGGAGGGCGCCCTGCGGGGAAGGGTCCGCCGCGTCGAGCCGGCAGGCTATACCAAGGTCTCCGCGCTCGGCATCGAGGAGCAGCGGGTCGACGTGCTCATCGACTTCACCGAGCCGCCGCCCGCGCAGCTCGGTCACGGTTTCCGGGTGATGGCCGCGATCACCGTCTGGTCGGGCGAGGATGTGCTGCAGGTGCCGGCCGGTGCCCTGTTCCGCCGGGGCGCCGACTGGATGGTGTTCGTGATCGAGGATGGCCGGGCCCGCCTGCGCCGCCTGCGCATCGGCCGGCGCAACCCCGGGGCCGCGCAGGTCCTGGGCGGCCTCGCCGCGGGCGAGCAGGTCATCCTGTTCCCCAGCGATCGCATCGCCGATGGCGTGAAGGTCCGCCCGATGCCGAGCGGGTGAGGGGGCTCCGCCGCGACCGGTGAGAGAGGCTTCGCAGCGGCACGTGTTTGCCGCTATGCTGCCATCCGGCCGGAGCGATCGAGGCAGGGGAGGAACGTGATGCTGATCGCGGTGGCGCCGCTCGACCGGCTCGTTCGCGCGGTGTTCACGAGGAAAGGCTGCCCCGAGGAGGAGGCGGCACGGATCGCCCACTATCTGATCAAGGCCAATCTCACCGGTCACGACAGCCACGGGGTGATCCGGGTGCCACGGTATCTGGCCTGGATCGACGCGGGCTGGATGCGGCCCGGCCGGCATGTGCGTGCGCTCGTGGACACGCCGGTACTGGCCGTGCTCGACGGCCAGTTCGGGATGGGCCAGACGGTGGGACCGGAGGCCACCCGGGCCGGCATCGCCAAGGCCCGCGAGCAGGGGGTCGCGGTGATCGCCCTCAGGAACGCCGGCCATCTCGGCCGCATCGGCGATTTCGCCGAGATGGCGATCGAGGCGGGGCTGGTGTCGATCCATTTCGTCAACGTCTTCGCCTCCCTCCTGGTCGCCCCCTTCGGCGCCGCCAGCCGGCGCTTTTCCACCAATCCCGTGGCGATCGGCGTGCCCACCGGCGACGATGCCCCCTTCGTGCTCGATTTCGCCACCGCCTATGTCGCCGAGGGCAAGGTGCTGGTCGCCCATCAGGGCGGCAAGCCCGTACCCGACACCGCCCTCGTCGACGAGGCCGGCAATCTCACCGGCGATCCGCGCGCCCTTTACGGGGACCAGCCGGGTGCGAGCTATCCCGATCCGACCCGGGGCAAGGGGGCGCTTCGGCCCTTCGGCGAGCACAAGGGTTCGGGTCTGGCGCTGGCCTGCGAATTGCTGGCCGGTGCCCTCACCGGTTCGGGTGTCAACGTCGGCGAATCGGGCGCCTTCCACAACGGCATGCTGTCGATCTATCTGGACCCGGCCCGTTTCGACACCGAGAACCGGTTCCTGGCCGATGTGCGGGCCTTCATCGCATGGGTGAAGGCGGCCCGTCCCACCGATCCCGTGGAAGGGGTGCTGATCCCCGGGGACAAGGAACGGCGTACCGAGGCCGAACGCCGGGCCGGCGGCATCCCGCTGGCCAACGAGAGCTGGGAAGCGATTCTCGATGCCGCCCGCGAGGTGGGCCTGAGCGACGCGGAGATCGCCGAACTTCTGGAGGAGGGGGCGAAATGATCGTCGACGCCGAACTCATCGCGCATCTGCGGGCCTTCGACACCCCCACCATCTGCAACGCGCTCGAGATCGTCATGCCCGAACGGCGGGGCTACGGGTTCACCATCCGACCGTTCGTCGCCGCCGACCCGGAGCTGCCGCCCATCTGCGGCCATGCGCGTACGGCCACCATCCGCGCCTGCCGGCCGAGCCATCTTCCGGCCGCGGAAGCGAAGGCGAGGCGTCTCGCCTACTACGAATACGTGGCGAAGGAGCCGTCGCCGACGGTGGTGGTGATTCAGGATCTCGATCCGATCCCGGGCTTCGGGGCCTTCTGGGGCGAAGTCAACAGCGCCATCCACCGGGGGCTCGGCTGCCTCGGCTGCGTCACCAACGGCTCGATCCGCGATCTCGACGCCATCGCTCCCGAATTCCAGCTTCTCGCCGGGTCGGTGGGGCCGAGCCACGCCTTCGTCCATATCGAAGCCTTCGATGTGCCGGTCGAGGTCCACGGCATGGCGGTCCGTCCCGGCGATCTGGTCCATGCCGATCGCCACGGCGCGGTGGTCGTTCCGGAGACCGCCCTGCCCGGCCTGGGAGAAGCCATCGACCTCCTGGTCCGGCGCGAGCGGCACATCCTGAACGCCGCCCGTGCCGAGGATTTCTCCATCGAACGGCTGCGCCGGGTGCTGGCCGAGGCGGAGGAGATCCACTGAGAAAGCGAAAAGGGCCCGCCTGCAGGCGGGCCCTTTTCGCAAGGGGACGGTCCGGCCGGGCTCAGTTGGGCAGGACCGGGGGTTTTTCGCTCTCGCCGCGCGCGGCCGGCGGCACCGGCACCGTCTCGCCGATCGCTTCCGCCGGCAACGGTTGCGGCTGCCGGACGAGAGCCCGCGTGAGCACTTCGTCGACCGTCGCCACCGGTAGGATCTCGAGAGCCTTCTTCACATTGTCCGGGATCTCGGCGAGATCCTTCTCGTTTTCCTTGGGAATCAGCACCGTCCGGATGCCGCCCCGCAACGCCGCCAGCAGTTTCTCCTTGAGCCCGCCGATCGCCAGGACGCGGCCGCGCAGCGTGATCTCGCCGGTCATGGCGACGCTGGCGCGCACCGGGATCCGGGTGAGAGTGGAGACGATCGAGGTGACCATCGCCACCCCCGCCGAGGGGCCGTCCTTGGGAATGGCCCCCTCGGGAACGTGGATGTGGATGTCCACCTTCTCGAACAGGCCGGGATCGATGCCGAGCTCGACGGCCCGCGAACGCACGTAGGAACGCGCCGCCTGCACCGATTCCTGCATCACGTCGCCGAGCTTGCCGGTGATCGTCATCTTGCCCTTGCCGGGCACCACCACCGCCTCCACCGAGAGAAGTTCACCTCCGAATTCCGTCCAGGCGAGGCCGGTGGTCAGACCCACCAGATCGTCGCGCTCGGCCTCGCCGAAGCGGTACTTCCGGACCCCGGCGTACTTCTCGAGATTGCGGCGGGTGATCTTGAGTTTCTTCCTCTCGCCGGCGACGAGCAGCTTGACCGCCTTGCGGGCGAGATTGGCGATTTCCCGTTCGAGGTTCCGCACCCCGGCCTCGCGCGTGTAGTAGCGCACGAGGTCCAGGAGCGCCTCGTCGGTGATCTGCCATTCCTCGGCCGAGAGGCCGTGCGCCTCGCGCTGCTTGGGAATGAGATGCCGCTTGGCGATCTCCAGCTTCTCGTCCTCGGTGTAGCCGGGGATGCGGATGATCTCCATCCGATCCATCAGCGGCTGCGGCATCCTCAGCGTGTTGGCGGTGCAGACGAACATCACGTCCGACAGATCGTAATCGACCTCGAGATAGTGATCGTTGAAATGGGCGTTCTGTTCGGGATCGAGGACCTCGAGAAGGGCCGAGGAGGGATCGCCGCGGAAATCCGCCCCCATCTTGTCGACCTCGTCGAGCATGAACAGCGGGTTGCTGCTCTTGGCCTTCTTCATGCTCTGGATGATCTTGCCCGGCATCGAGCCGATGTAGGTCCGTCGGTGACCGCGGATCTCGGCCTCGTCGCGGATGCCGCCCAGCGACATGCGCACGAAGTTGCGGCCGGTGGCCCGCGCCAGCGACCTGCCGAGGCTGGTCTTGCCGACCCCGGGCGGACCGACGAGGCAGAGAATCGGCCCCTTCATCTTCTCGACCCGCTGCTGGACCGCGAGATACTCGATGATCCGTTCCTTGACCTTCTCGAGCCCGTAATGATCGGCGTCGAGGATCTCCTGGGCCTTCTTGATGTCCTTCTTGACGCGTGACCGCTTCTTCCAGGGCAGCGACAGCATCCAGTCGAGATAGTTGCGCACCACCGTGGCCTCGGCCGACATCGGGCTCATGCTCCTGAGCTTCTTGAGCTCGGCCAGGGCCTTCTCGCGCGCCTCCTTGGAAAGCCGGGTCTTCTTGATCCGCTCCTCGAGTTCGGAAAGCTCGTCCTTGCCGTCCTCGAGCTCTCCGAGCTCCTTCTGGATCGCCTTCATCTGCTCGTTCAGGTAATACTCGCGCTGGGATTTCTCCATCTGGCGCTTGACCCGCGAGCGGATGCGCTTTTCCACCTGCAGGACGCTGATCTCGCCCTGCATGTAGCTGTACAGACGCTCGAGACGTGCGATCAGCGAGACGGTCTCGAGGAGCTCCTGCTTCTCGTGGATCTTGAGATTGAGATGTGCGGCCACGGTATCGGCGAGCTTTCCCGGATCCTCGATCTGGGACAGCGACACCAGCACCTCGGGTGGCACCTTCTTGTTGAGCTTGACGTATTCCTCGAACTGGCCGACCACCGCCCGGGCCAGGGCCTCGGCTTCCCGCGGATCGCCGATCTCGTCCTCGATCGGCTCGGCCTCGGCCTGGAAGAAGGTCGGATTGTCGCGGAAGGTGCGGATCCGCGCCCGCCGCGCCCCCTCCACCAGCACCTTGACGGTTCCGTCCGGAAGCTTCAGGAGCTGGAGGACGCTGGAGACGGTCCCCATGCGGTAGAGATCTTCCGGGCCGGGCTCGTCCTGGCTCGCGTTCTTCTGGGCCACGAGCAGGATCTGCTTGTCCTCCCGCATCACCTCCTCGAGGGCGTTGATGGATTTCTCGCGCCCGACGAACAGCGGCACGATCATGTGGGGATAGACCACGATGTCGCGCAGCGGCAGGACGGCGAACAGTTGGGCTTCGGGAATCTCGACCATTGGACCTCGCGTTGAGAGCGGAGAAGCCGAGCGACCGGACGGTCGGGGACGGGCTTCCGCGTTAGAAGTGGCGCCGGACGGGCGGGGTTTCAAGCAACGGCCGGCGGCCCGGCCGGCGCGATGGAATCAGGAAGCCGAGCCGACGTCGCTCTTCCGCTCGGCGTAGATCATGAGGGGCTTGACGCGGCCCTCCACCACCTCGCGGTTGACGACGACCTCCTCGACATCGGACAGCGACGGCAGCTCGAACATGGTCTCCAGCAGCACGCCCTCCATGATCGAGCGCAGGCCGCGGGCGCCGGTACGGCGCTGGAAGGCCTTGTCGGCGATCGCCCGCAGCGCATCCTCGGTGAAGGTCAGCCGCACGTTCTCCATGTCGAACAGCTTCTGATACTGTTTCACCAGCGCGTTCTTGGGTTCCTTGAGGATCTTGACGAGAGCGTCGATGTCGAGATCCTCGAGGGTGGCGATCACCGGCAAACGCCCGACGAACTCGGGGATGAGACCGAACCGCAGGAGATCGTCCGGCTCGACGCCGCGCAGCAGCTCGCCCGTCGGGCGTTCGTCGGGACTGCGCACCTCGGCGCCGAAACCCATCGAATGCTGACGCGAGCGCTGGGCGATGATCTTCTCGAGCCCGGCGAAGGCACCCCCGCAGATGAACAGGATGTTGGTGGTATCGACCTGCAGGAATTCCTGCTGGGGATGCTTGCGACCGCCCTGGGGCGGCACCGAGGCGATGGTCCCCTCGATGATCTTCAGGAGCGCCTGCTGCACGCCCTCGCCGGAGACGTCGCGGGTGATCGAGGGGTTCTCCGCCTTGCGGCTGATCTTGTCCACCTCGTCGATGTAGACGATGCCGCGCTGCGCCCGCTCGACGTTGTAATCGGCCGCCTGCAGCAGCTTGAGAATGATGTTCTCGACATCCTCGCCGACATAGCCGGCCTCGGTCAGGGCCGTGGCGTCGGCCATGGTGAAGGGCACATCGAGAATGCGAGCCAGGGTCTGCGCGAGCAGGGTCTTGCCCGAGCCGGTGGGGCCGATGAGCAGAATGTTCGACTTGGCGAGCTCGACCTCCGAACTCTTCGAGCCGTGGGCCAGTCTCTTGTAGTGGTTGTGCACGGCCACCGACAGCACCCTCTTGGCGTGCTCCTGACCGATCACGTAATCGTCGAGGATGCTCTTGATTTCGGCGGGCGCCGGCACCCCGGCCTTGTTCTTGGCGACCGCGCTCTTGTTCTCCTCACGGATGATATCCATGCAGAGCTCGACGCACTCGTCGCAGATGAACACGGTCGGCCCGGCGATGAGCTTGCGTACCTCGTGCTGGCTCTTGCCGCAGAAGGAGCAGTAGAGGGTGTTCTTGCTGTCGCCGCTCGGTTTGCTCATCGCCACTCAGATCCGATGCCGAAAACTAGGGTATGGTAACGGCGTGACCCTTGCGAGACAACCACTTATCGAACCGTGGCGCGCAAAGGCGGTGCCGCGCTCTCCCGGCGAATGATAAGGTAGGGCGTCGCGTTCCCGCTGCAACCGCCCCTGTGGCGCGGCTGCAACGCTCCATCCGGCCGGGGGACGGGCTCAGGCCTGGTCCTGCGGCTTGGTGGGACGCTTGGCGATGACCTCGTCGATGAGGCCGAATTCCTTGGCCTCCGTCGCCGTCATGAAGGTGTCGCGTTCCATCTTCGCCTCCACCTCCTCGAGCGGCTGTCCCGTGTGCTGGGCGTAGATTTCGTTCAACCTGCGCTTGAGATTGAGGATCTCGCGGGCGTGGATCTCGATGTCCGTGGCCTGGCCCTGGAAGCCGCCCGAGGGCTGGTGGGTCATGATCCGGGCATGGGGCAACGCGAACCGCTTGCCCTTGGTGCCCGCGGTCAGCAGCAGCGAGCCCATGCTCGCCGCCTGGCCGATGCAGATGGTGGCGATGTCCGGGCGGATGTACTGCATGGTATCGTAGATGGCGAGGCCGGAGGTGACGAGGCCGCCCGGTGAGTTGATGTAGAGGCTGATGTCCTTGTCGGGGTTCTCCGCCTCCAGGAACAGGAGCTGGGCGGTCACCAGGCTCGCCATGTGGTCGTCGACGGGACCCATCAGGAAGATGATGCGCTCCTTGAGCATCCGCGAATAGATGTCGTAGGCGCGCTCGCCCCGCGGGGTCTGCTCGACCACCATCGGCACCAGCTGGCTGATGATCGGGTCGTCGTTGGTCATCCGTCCTCCATTGCCGCAGGCGGAGCCTCAGCCCCGGTCCTGCGCCGGCTGCGCTTCTTCCTCTGCGGCCGCCACTTTGGCTGCGGCCTCGGCACCCGCGACGGCGTCCTCCTCGTCCTCCGGCTCCTCGAACAGCTCGTCCACGCTCACCTTTTCCTCGCGGATCTTGGCCAGTTCGAAGATGAAATCCACCACCTTGTCCTCGAACAGCGGGGCACGGAGCTGTTCCAGGGCTCCCGGATTGTTGCGGAAGAAATCGAACACCTCCCGCTCGCGACCGGGATAGCGCCGGGCCTCGCGGATCATGGCCTGCTGCAGCTCCTCGGCCTCGACCTTGATCTGGTTCTTGTTGCCGATCTCGGAAAGGATCAGGCCGAGACGGACCCGACGCTCGGCGATGTCCCGGTATTCCCGCCGGAGTTCCTCTTCGCTCTTGCCGGTGCTCTCGAAGCCGGTACCCGAACGCTCCATCTCTTCGGTGAGCTGCTTCCAGATGGTCTCGAACTCGAGATCCACCATGCCCTGGGGCACCTCGAAGCCGTAGGTCGCGGCCAGATGGTCGAGAAGCTGGCGTTTCATCTTGTCCCGCGCCCGCTGCCTGTACTCCTGCTCGAGACGTTCGCGGATCGCCTTGTCGAGCTCCTCCAGCTTCTCGAAGCCGTAGGCCTTGGCGAGCTCGTCGTCGATGGCCAGCGGCTTCGGCTCCCGTACCTCCTTGACGGTGCCTTCGAAGACGAGCCGCCGGCCCGCGAGATCCTTGTTGGGATGATCTTCGGGCACGGTCAGCTCGAGCCGGAACGTGTCGCCCGGCTTCTTGCCGACCAACCCCTCCTCGAAGCCGGGGAGCATGCTGCCCGAACCGAGGACCACCGGCAGATCACTGGCGGAGCCGCCTTCGAACTTCTCGCCGTCGCGGTAGCCGGTGAAGTCGATCACCACCTGATCGCCTTCCCGCGCCGGGCGGGGTTCTTCGGGGGCCTCGTACTGGCGCTGCGCCTTGGCGAGGTTCTCGAGGGACCTCCGGACCCGTTCCTCGTCCACCTCGGCGGTGTAGCGCACGAGCTCGATCGCCGACAGATCGACCTCCGGAACCTCCGGCAGGACCTCGAGGTCGATGCTGAATTCGAGATCCTTGCCCTCGTCGAAGGAGGTGACTTCGACCTTGGGGCGCAGGGCCGGCTTCAGCTCGTGTTCGGCGAGCACCTTGCGCGAGCCTTCCTCGACCACCTGCTCCAGGATCTCGCCCAGCACCGAGGGGCCGTAGCGCTTGCGCAGGAGCCCGATCGGCACCTTGCCCGGACGGAAGCCGGGGAGCCGGACCGTCTTGGCGAGCTCGGCCAGGCGCTTTTGGACCCGCTCCTCGATGTCGGCGGCGTCGTAGGTGACCTTGTAGCCCCGCTTGAGGCCCTCCCGGGCGGTTTCCTTGATTTCCATGTTCCTGCTCTCGATCGATTTCGGGGATCCCGCCGCCGTCTCGCCGGTCCGCGTCCCGCTGGTGCGGGCGGCGAGACTCGAACTCGCACGGCTCTCGCCACGGGAACCTAAATCCCGCGTGTCTACCGATTCCACCACGCCCGCGCCGGTCGGAGGCCGCACGGCCGGCGGACCGGGCCTGCTATAGCGCATCGCGGCCGGGCGCGCCAACGCTGTTGGCGGGCGGCCGGAACGCGGCTCAGCCGTTGGCACGGAGAACCGTGGCGGCCAGATAGAGCGAGCCGGTGATCAGGACAAGAGCGGGGGTCGCGAGTTCCCGAGCCAGCCCGGCCAGCGCCTCGCAGACGTCGCCGGCGGGCCGCGCCGGCAGGCCCAGAGCGGTGAGCTCGCGGGCCATCCTGTCCGGCTCCAGGCTCAGCGGATCGTCGGGTACCGGCACCGTCACCGCCCCGGCCGCGAGCGGCGCCAACGGCCTCGCGAAGGCGCACAGATCCTTGGTCCGCAGCATCCCCAGCACGAGATGGACCGGCCGTCCGCGGGCGATCTCCGGCAGGCTGCGTGCGAGCACCTTTCCGGCCGCGGGATTGTGGCCCCCGTCCAGCCAGAGCTCGCTGTCCGGCGGCAGCAGGCGGGGGAGCGGGCCTGCCGCGAGACGCTGCAACCGGGCCGGCCAGCGTACCTCCAGGAGACCGGCGGCGATCGCCTCCACCGGCGGGGCCAGCTCGCCCAGCGCCCGCGCGGCGGCGATGGCGAGGCCGGCGTTGTCGAGCTGATGGGGACCGACGAGGGCCGGTCGCGGGAGGCGGAGCACGGTTCCCTCGCGTTTCCAGAGGATGCCCTCCGGTACCGCTTCCACCGACCAGTCGCGACCGGCGATCGCCAGCGGCGCGGCGCGCGCCCGGCAGCGGGCCCGCAGCACCGCGAGCGCTTCCTCGGGCTGCGGTCCGCAGAGCAGCGGCACCCCCGGCTTGACGATGCCCGCCTTCTCGCCGGCGATGGCGGCGAGCGTGCGGCCGAGATGGGCTTCGTGATCATGGGAAATCGGGCTCATCAGGGTGAGCCTCGGGGCCGGCACGACATTGGTCGCATCGAGCCGCCCGCCGAGCCCGGTCTCCAGCAGCAGAACGTCCGCCGGCACCCGGGAAAAGGCGAGAAAGGCGGCGGCGGTGGTGATCTCGAAGAAGGTGATCGGGCCGCCGTCGTTGGCCCGCTCGCATTCGTCGAGGACGTCGGCGAGGAAATCTTCGGCGATGGGCCGGCCCTCGAGCAGGATGCGTTCGTTGAAGCGCACCAGATGGGGCGAGATGTAGCGGTGCACGCGCCGGCCGGAGGCGGCCAGCATCGCGTCGAGCATGGCCAGCGTGCTGCCCTTGCCGTTGGTGCCGGCGATGTGGACCACCGGCGGCAGGGACAGCTCGGGGTGGCCGAGACGCGCCAGCAGGCGGCGGATGCGGCCGAGGGAAAGATCGATGCTCTTGGGATGAAGAGCCTGCAGCCGAGCGAGGACGAGCTCGCTCGTGAAGCTAGTCATCCGCGGCCTCGCGCAGCTCGGTCACCGGTTCGGCGGGTTCCTCGGCGAGTTCGGGCGCCGGATCGGATTCCGGCTCGGCATACTCCACCCGCGATCGCAGGAGAATGCCGATCACCCGTTCCAGCACATTGCGAAGCTCGAAGCGGTGGACGACCATGTCCACCATGCCGTGTTCGAGCAGATACTCCGCTCTTTGGAAGCCCTCGGGCAGCTTTTCGCGGATCGTTTGCTCGATCACCCGGGTACCGGCGAAGCCGATCACCGCTCCCGGTTCGGCGATGTGGATGTCGCCGAGCATGGCGAAGGAAGCGGTGACGCCGCCGGTGGTGGGATCGGTCAGGACGACGATATAGGGGAGCCCGGCCTCCCGGAGCTCCTGGACGGCGACGGTGGTCCGGGCCATCTGCATCAGCGACACCGCCCCTTCCTGCATCCGCGCGCCGCCGGAGGCGGTGAAGGCGACGAAGGCCGCCCGCCGCCGGATGGCCTCGCGCGCGGCGCTCACGAACCCCTCGCCGACCGCCGCGCCCATCGAACCGCCCATGAAGGCGAAGTTCATCACCGCGCAGACCACCGGCATCTCTCCCAGCATCCCGGCGGCGGCCTCGAGCGCGTCCTGGGCCTTGGTCCGGGTCTGGGCTTCCTTGAGCCGGTCCGTGTAGCGTTTGAGATCCCGGAACTTGAGGGGATCCACCGGTGCCTTGGGCATCGCCAGCGGCTCGTAGCCGTCCTCGCCGAACAGGCTGCGGAAGCGATATCCGGGGCCGACCCGCATGTGGTGGTTGCAATGCGGGCAGACCCGCTGATTGGCCTCGAGATCACGATGGAAGATCATCCGCTCGCAAGCCGGACACTGGTTCCACAGATTCTCCGGGACCTCGACCTTGTTGCGCTCGACGAGGGCGCGGATGCGGGGACGGACGTAGTTGGTGAGCCAGTTCACGAGCGGTTCACTCCGGCAATGGCGGCGGCCAGCGCGCGCACCTTGTCGTGGACGGCGGGGACGAGCCGCGGTGTCGCGCGTCCCTCCGGGTCGAGATGGCGGGCGACGAGATCGACGAGGGCGGAGCCCACCACCGCGGCGTCGGCGTGACGCGCGATCGCCGCCGCCTGGGCGGGCTCGCGGATGCCGAAACCGACGGCGATCGGCAGATCGGTGCGGGCGCGGATGCGGGCCACCGCCTCGGCCACCAGCGTCGGCACCGGTGCCGCGGCACCGGTGATGCCGGTGATCGAGACGTAGTAGAGAAAGCCGGAACTGTTCGCGAGCACCTTGGGCAGACGGGCGTCGTCGGTGGTCGGCGTGGCGAGGCGGATGAAGGCGAGATCCCGCTCGCGGGCCGGCAGACAGAGCTCGGCATCCTCCTCGGGCGGCAGATCGACGACGATCAGCCCGTCGACACCGGCGGCCCGCGCATCCTCGAGAAATTGGAGACGGCCGTAATTCCAGATCGGATTGTAGTAGCCCATGAGCACGATCGGCGTCTCGTCGTCGCGGGCCCGGAAGCGGCGGACCGCGGGCAGGATCCGCCGCAGCTTGGTGCCGGCTTCGAGGGCCCGGAGATACCCCGCCTGGACGCTCGGTCCGTCGGCCATGGGATCCGAGAAGGGCATGCCGATCTCGATGATGTCGGCTCCCGCGGCCGGCAGGCCGGCGAGGATCTCCTCGAAGGTCGTCATGTCGGGATCGCCGGCCACGAGGAAAGTCACGAGCCCGGCCCGGCCGGCCCTCCGCAGTTCGGCGAAGCGGGCCTCGATGCGGCGGCTCACAGCCGCACCCCCATGGCTTCGGCCACCGTGTAGATGTCCTTGTCGCCGCGGCCGCAGAGGTTGACGACGAGGATGGTGTCACGGGAAAGGGTCGGCGCGAGCTCGATCACCCGAGCCAGCGCATGGGCCGGCTCCAGCGCCGGGAGGATGCCCTCGAGCCGGGAGCAGAGTGCGAAGGCGTCGAGCGCCTGCCGGTCGGTGACCGCGGTCACCTCGATGCGGCCCATGTCCTTGAGCCAGGCATGCTCGGGGCCGATTCCCGGATAGTCGAGACCGGCGGAGATCGAGTGCGGCTCCACGATCTGTCCGTCTTCGTCCTGCATCAGATAGGAACGCGAGCCGTGCAGAACGCCGGGCCGGCCGGCGGTCATCGCCGCCGCGTGCTTGCCGGTGTCGATGCCGAGGCCGGCCGCTTCGACGGCGATGATCCGCACCGCCTCCTCGTCGAGGAAGGGATGGAACAGCCCCATGGCGTTCGAGCCGCCCCCCACCGCCGCCACCAGAACATCGGGCAGGCGCCCTTCCTTTTCCAGGATCTGCCGGCGCGTCTCCTCGCCGATCACCGACTGGAAATCGCGCACCATCGCCGGATAGGGGTGGGGTCCGGCGACCGAACCGATCAGATAGAAGGTGGTCTCGACATTGGTGACCCAGTCCCGGAGCGCTTCGTTCATGGCGTCCTTCAGGGTCTTCGAGCCGGAGCCCACCGGCCGCACCTCGGCACCCAGCAGCCGCATCCGGAAAACGTTGGGCTGCTGACGCTCGATGTCGCGCTCGCCCATGTAGACGACGCATTCCATGCCGAAACGGGCGGCCACGGTGGCGGTGGCCACGCCGTGCTGCCCCGCCCCGGTCTCGGCGATGATCCGGGTCTTGCCCATCCGTCGGGCGAGCAGGATCTGGCCGATGCAGTTGTTGATCTTGTGGGCCCCGGTGTGGTTGAGCTCGTCGCGCTTGAAATAGATCCGGGCGCCGCCGAGATGGTCGGTCAGCCGTTCGGCGAAATAGAGCGGCGAGGGTCGGCCCACGTAGTCCCGGAACCAGCCCTCCAGCTCGGCCCGGAAGGCGGGGTCGGTCTTGGCCTCGCCGTAGGCCTGCTCGAGCTCGAGGATGAGCGGCATCAGGGTCTCGGCGACGAAACGGCCGCCGTAGATGCCGAAATGTCCGTTCTCGTCCGGTCCCGCCCGGAAACTGTTCGGTCTCGCCGTCACCTCCGTCCCTCCGGGAGAGATGCCCCCGCCCTCGGGTCGAGCTGCCGCGCGCGGCGGAGAAAGGCGCGTATCCTGGCCGGATCCTTGACCCCGGGGGCGGTTTCCACCCCGGAAGAGACATCGACGATCCGCGCCCCCGTCCGCCGCACCGCCTCGTCAAGATTGTTCACCTCGAGCCCCCCTGCAAGGATCCACGGTCGTCGCGGCGCCAGCCGCGCCAGAAGGTCCCAATCGAACACCTCGGCGTTGCCCCCCGGCAGGGCACCGGCGCGGCGGGGCGGCGGCGCGTCGAACAGGAACATGTCGGCCACCGTCTCGAAAGCGGCACAGGCGTCGAGATCTTCCGTCGCCGCGACCCGCAGCGCCTTGATCACCGGCAGGCCGAAGGCCGCCTTGAGGGCGGCCACCCGTTCCGGTGTCTCGCCACCGTGGAGCTGCAGCCAGTCGAGCGGGGCCGCGGCCAGCACACGGGCGAGGAGCTCCTCCTCGGGATCGACGAACACGCCGACGCATCGCGGACCGGCGGGAACCGCGGTTCGGAGGGCGGCGAAGCGTTCCGGAGAGAGGGCCCGCGGCGAGGGCGGATAGAAGACGAACCCGAGATAGGCGGCGCCTTCCGCCGCGGCGACGGCGATCGCTTCGGGATCGGTCAGCCCGCAGATCTTGACCGCCACCATCTCAGACGGCCTCCGCGAGACCGCGGCGGATGCCGTCGGCGGCCGCCCTCGGATCGGCGGCAGCGGTGATCGGCCGGCCGATCACCAGAATGTCGGCACCGGCCCCGAGGGCGGCGGACGCGCTCGCGGTGCGTTTCTGATCGTCCGGCCCGGCGGCGGGCCGGATCCCGGGAACCACCAGCAGCGGCGCGTCGCCGAAGCGGGCGCGGACGGCCGCCACCTCGAGGGGCGAGCAGACGAGCCCGTCGATGCCGGCCTCGAGTGCCACGGCCGCCAGCCGCAGCACCCGATCCGTGACCTCGCCGGTCATTCCCAGCGCCGCGAGATCCGGCTCTTCGAGGCTCGTCAGTACCGTCACCGCCAGCAGCCGCAGCGGTGTCCCACTCTCGTCCCGTGCCCGCCGGGCGGCTCGCAGCATGGCCGCACCGCCACTGGCGTGAAGAGTGGTCATGGCCACCGGCAGACGGGCGATCGCCCGCACCGCGCCGGCCACCGTGTTGGGGATGTCGTGCAGCTTGAGATCGAGGAACAGCGGCATCCCCTCGGCGGCCACGGCGCGCACTCCGTCGGGGCCGTTGGCGAGGAAGAATTCGAGCCCGAGCTTGAACCCCCCGACCCGGCCGCGGAGCTGTCGGGCGAGACCGAGCACCGCCTCGGGATCGGCCCGGTCGAGGGCGCAGAAGATCGGATTGCTGGGCGCTCTGTCGGGGAACAAGGGCTCGGGCGTTCCGGCTGTTTGCCGCTGGCAGCGGCTTATAGCAGAAGCGGCGGCGGTGGCAAAATCGACCCGGCTATCCTGGAACCGAGGCGGCGACCAGGGCCGCCGCGGCCAGATCCTCGACGGCCGAGCCGACCGATTTGAAGACGGTGATCGCCGCCGGCTCACGCCGCCCTGCGCACCGTCCCCGGCACAGGGCGTAGAGATCGCCGCGGATGGCTTCCCGCGACAGGGCTCCGCTGCGCAACGCCTGGATGATGTCGCCGGCCTCGGCCAGGGCTCCGGTCGTGGTATCCACATAGACCTCGGCGCGGCGCATCAGCGCATCGTCGCTCTCCCGCATGTCCGGGCGGAAGGCGCCGACGAGATCGACATGGGTACCGGGGCGCACGCGGTCTCCGGGAACCAGAGGGGTCGTGCTCATGGTGGCGCAGGAGACGATGTCGGCTTCTTGGAGGGCGGCGATCCGGTCGGTGACCGCACGGGCCTCGAAGCCCTCCCGGGCGAGTTCCCCGGCCAACCGCCGTGCCCGTTCCGGCGTGCGGTTCCAGACCATCACCTGGCGGATCGGGCGGACCACGGCGTGCGCCCGGACCAGGTGCGGGGCCAGGGCGCCGGCGCCGATCATCAGCAGCCGCGAACTGTCTTCACGGGCGAGGAAATCGGTGGCGAGGGCGGAGGCGGCGGCGGTCCGCCGGAGGGTCAGCGCGGTGCCGTCGAGGAGGGCGCGCGGCGCCCCGCTGGCGCCGTCGAACAGCAGATAGACCGCCTGCACCGAGGGCAGACCGGTGGCCGCCTCGTTGCCCGGAAAGATGGTCAGGAGCTTGACCCCGATCTCCCGGTCCGGTCGCCAGGCCGGCATCAGCAGGAGGGTGGCCGGATCCTTCCCGGCCCGCGGGATCTCGTGATGGTGGCGGACCGGCGCTTCGAGTCCCTCGGCGAAGGTCTCGCGCAGGGCCCCGATCAGGGCGGCGTAGGGCAGGGCCCGATCGACCGCGGCGCGATCGAGGAATGCCGGCATCGCCCCGTGTCAGCCGCCCGGTGCGGCGAGGGCCGGCTGTCCGCCAGCAGTCCGGGTGCGGGCGATCTCGGCCTCTTCTTCGGCTTCGGCCCGGATCCGGGCCTGATACTCGAAGCCGCGCACCCGCCGCTCGAGACGGTGGCAGCGCAGCCGCAGCCGCAGGATCTCGACGCTGGCGACGAGGGCGGTGAGGAAGACGCCGATCACCAGCCCCACCAGCAGAACCCCGTAGAGCGGCAGATCGACGGTCACCGGGAACGGCCAGAAACCGACCTCCACCGGCTGCCGGTTGGCGATGGCGAACAGGACGACGACCACGAGGCCGGTGAGGCCGGCGAGGACACGCAGCAGACGAAGCATGGATTCCCCATCCGAAAGGCGGCGACGCCCTCAGGCGTCCTGGTTCAGTCGCTCGCGCAACTCCTTGCCAGACTTGAAATAGGGTACGCGCTTGTCGGGAACATGGACTTCCTGGCCGGTGCGGGGATTGCGACCCGTGCGCGCAGCCCGCTGGCGCACCGAGAAGGCGCCGAAGCCGCGCAGTTCCACACGATCGCCCCGCTCCAGGGCGGCGCTGATGGTATCGAACACCGTGGATACGATTCGTTCCACGTCACGCTGGTAGAGATGCGGATTGGCCTCGGCGAGACGCTTGATGAGCTCCGAGCGGGTCATATCGGATCCGTCATTCCGGGTCGGGATTGAATCATCCTCTGGCAGGCGAAGGCTGACAGAGGGGGACAGGAGCGTCAAGGCGAAGCTCGATGTGAGCGGTTGCCTTCGGGTTGAAATGCGGAGAGGCGGGCCACGGCCCGCCTCTCCGATCCCGGGCGGCCGACCGGGCCGGCTCATTCGCCGGACTTGGTCTCCGGCTTCGCCTCTTCCTCGGCCTTCCCGGACGGTGCTTCGGCATCGCCGCTCGCGGGTTCCGCGACGGGCGCCGCCGACCGTTCCTCGCCGGCGCCTTCCGGCTCCGCCTCGGCGGCCACCCCTTCGGCGGTCGCTTCCACGGCCGTACCGGCCTGCTGCTTTAGCTCTTCCTGCTTCTGGCGCAGCGCTGCGCCCAGAATGTCGCCGAGGCTGGCGCCGCTGTCCGCCGAGCCGTATTCGGCGATGGCCTGCTTTTCCTCCTCCACCTCGAGCGCCTTGATCGACAGCGACAGACGCCGGTTGGCGTGATCGATGTTCATCACCTTGGCGTCGATCTTCTCGTCGACGGCGAAACGGTCGGGACGCTGCTCGGCCCGGTCGCGCGCGAGATCGGCCTTGCGGATGAAACCCGGGGCGCCGGATACGGTCTCCACCTCGAGCCCCTGCGGGGTGACCGCCTTGACCACGCAGGTCACCCGGCTGCCGCGCTTGAGCCCGGCCACCGCCTGGCGGAAGGGATCCTCCTCGAGCTGCTTGATGCCGAGGGAGATGCGCTCCTTCTCGACATCGACGTCGAGCACCACCGCCTTGACCGTATCTCCCTTTTTGTACTTCTTGATCGCTTCCTCGCCGGGTTCGGTCCAGGAAATGTCGGAGAGGTGGACCATGCCGTCGATGTCACCCTCGAGTCCGATGAACAGCCCGAACTCGGTGGCGTTCTTGACCTCGCCCTCGACCACCGAACCGACCGGATGCTTCTCGAGGAATTCCTCCCACGGGTTGGGCAGCGCCTGCTTGAGGCCGAGGGAGATGCGGCGCTTTTCCTCGTCCACCTCGAGCACCACCACCTCCACCTCCTGGCTGGTGGAGACGATCTTGCCCGGATGGACGTTCTTCTTGGTCCAGCTCATCTCGGAAATGTGCACCAGACCCTCGACGCCCGGCTCCAGCTCGACGAACGCGCCGTAATCGGTGATGTTGGTGACGCGGCCCCTGAACTTGGCGCCGACCGGATATTTGAGGGTCACGCCTTCCCAGGGATCCGCCTCGAGCTGCTTCATGCCGAGGGAGATGCGCTGGGTTTCGCGGTTGAAGCGGATCACCTGCACCTTGACGGTCTGGCCCACCTGCAGCACCTCGGTGGGATGACCGACGCGCCGCCAGGCGATGTCGGTCACGTGCAGGAGCCCGTCGACCCCCCCGAGATCGACGAAGGCGCCGTAGTCGGTGATGTTCTTGACCACCCCCTCGAGCACCTGGCCTTCGTGCAGTGTCTGCAGCAGTTCCTTGCGCTGCTCGGCCCGGCTCTCCTCGAGCACCGCCCGTCTGGAGACGACGATGTTGCCGCGCCGGCGATCCATCTTGAGGATCAGGAACGGCTCGGGCCGGTTGAGGAGCGGTCCGATGTCCCGGATCGGCCGGATGTCGACCTGGCTGCCCGGCAGGAAAGCGACCGCGCCGCCGAGATCGACGGCGAAGCCGCCCTTGACCTTGCCGAAGATGACGCCCTCGACCTTCTCACCCTTCTTGAAGGCCTCCTCGAGCCGGTTCCAGCATTCCTCGCGGCGCGCCTTCTCGCGGCTCAGGACCACCTCGCCGCTGCGGTTCTCGTAGCGCTCGACATAGACCTCGACGGTGTCGCCAACCTTGATCTCCGGAGGCTGTCCGGGGGCGGCGAATTCCTTGAGGGGGACACGGCCCTCGGATTTGAGGCCGACGTCGATCACCGCATGATCGCCATCGACGGCGACCACCGTGCCCTTGACCACACTGCCTTCGATCTTGCTCTTGCGACCCAGTGTTTCGTCGAGAAGGGCGGCGAATTCATCGAGACTTGGGCGTTGTTCCGCTACCGCGGTCGAATCCGTCATTCGTGCTCCAGGAACATCACGGCCGCGGGTTCGGCCCGACGGCCGGGCTGGGGGTTACACCTGTGTCGCCGGCGAGGTGCCTTCGGCGCCCGCACAGGCCCGCCGACGTTCCGAAACCCACGCGATCGCCGCCGCCACCGTACGTGCAGGGTCGAGCTCGGTGGTGTCCAGAACCAAGGCGTCCGGCGCAGCACGCAACGGCGCGACCGCCCTTTCCGCATCACGGCGGTCACGCTCCCGCATCTCCTCCAGGACGCGCGCGTATATAGGCCTTTCGCCGCGTCGCCGCAACTGTTCGCAGCGCCGGCGCGCCCGCTCCTCCACGGTGGCGGTGACGAACAGCTTGGCCTTGGCCTCGGGACAGATCACCGTACCGGTGTCGCGACCGGCGAGCACCGCGCCTTCCGGTCGGGCGGCGAAGCGCTCCTGGAAAGGCCGCAGCGCCTCGCGCAGACGCGGATTGGCGGCGATCCGGGAGGCCAGGGCGCCGATCGCCTCGGCGGCCAGATCGGGTGTGGCGAGATCGGCTTCGCTCAGCTCCCCGGCGCAGCGCAGCAGCGCCGTCTCGTCGGTCGGATCGATCCCGGTCGCGAGCAGTCTGGCGGCGACCGCGCGGTAGAGGAGGCCGGTATCCAGGAAAGGCAGACCGAAATGGCCGGCGAGCGCCCGCGCGATGGTGCTCTTGCCGGAGGCGGCCGGCCCGTCGACGGTGATCACGAGGCGGCAGTCGCCGGTCATGTCGTCACCTCCTCGATGCGGGCACCGAGCCGGTTCATCAGGGCGACGAAATCGGGAAAGCTGGTGGCGATGGTCTCCGCGCCCTCGACCGTCACCGGATCCCGGGCGATGCCGCCGAGCACCAGGAAGCTCATGGCGATCCGATGATCCAGCCGGGCTTCCACACGGGTACCGCCGGCTGGCGGTCCACCGCCTTCGACGAAGAGATCGTCGCCTTCGCTCCAGCAACGCACGCCGCAGGCGCGAAGACCCTCGAGGATGGCGCCGAAACGGTCGCTCTCCTTGACCCGGAGCTCGCCGAGACCGCGCATCGCCGTGATCCCTCTCGCCCGGGCCGCGGCCACGGCGAGGATCGGATATTCGTCGATCATCGACGGCGCGCGCGCCGCCGGCACCTCGACCGATTCCAGATCCGAGCTCTCCACCAACAGATCGGCCACCGGCTCGCCTCCCTCCTCGCGGGCGTTCTGTTCGAGAATCCGCGCGCCCATCTCGCGCAACGTCCGATAGAGACCGGTGCGCAGCGGATTCGTCCCGACACCGACGAGGGTGACCCGCGAGTCCGGAGCGAGCAGGGCGGCCACGGTCGGAAAGGCGGCGGAAGAGGGATCGCCGGGGACGGTCAACCGCCGGGGAAGGAGCTCGGGCTGCCCGGTGACGGTGACCCGGCGACCGCCGCCTTCCGTTTCCTCCTCGCGAACCTCCGCCCCCATCGCCCGCAGCATGCGTTCGGTGTGATCGCGCGAGGCGGCGGGTTCCGACACGCTGGTGCGTCCGGCGGCATGGAGCCCGGCCAGCAGGATCGCCGATTTCACCTGGGCGGAGGGGATTTCCGAGCGCCAATCCAGCGGCAGCGGATCCGCCCGGCCGCGGATCGCGAGCGGCAGCCGATCACCGCTCCGGGCGAGGATCGTCACCCCCATCTCCCGCAGCGGTACGGCCACCCGTGCCATCGGCCGGCGGCGCAGGGAGGTGTCGCCGGTGACGATGCCGGTGAAGGGATGGCCGGCGAGCAGGCCCATGATCAAGCGGGCACCGGTACCGGCATTGCCGAGATCGAGCACGCTGTCGGGTTCGGCGAGACCGCCGATGCCGACACCCGCCACCGTCCAGCGGCCTTTCCCGTCGCGTTCGAGTTCCACCCCCAGCCGGCGCAGGGCGGCGGCCGTGGCCATCACGTCCTCGCCTTCGAGCAGGCCCGCGATCCGGCTTTCGCCGACCGCCAGGGCGGCGAGCAGCAGGGCTCGATGGGAAATCGATTTGTCTCCCGGCATCGAGGCCCGTCCCGAGAGAGCCCCGTGCGGGTTCGCGCGCAGCTTCATCGGCCGTCGCTCCGCTCCGAAACAGCACCGAAGTGGCGATGGAATCCCCGCTCCTCGCGGCCTCCCGCCGCGGATCGAAAATGCTTTTGACAGCTCGGTTGGGACATGGCAATTGCGATCCCCGCTCCAAAGGCAGTTCCGACCTTGAGGAGACTCCCCTTGCCGAAGCCCGAATGGGGCACCAAGCGCCTTTGCGCGAGCTGCGGTGCCCGCTACTACGACATGAACCGCTCCGAGATCGTCTGCCCGGCCTGCGGCACGCCGTTCGACGCCGACAACGCCAAACGTTCGCGACGGGCCGCGGCTGCGGCACCCGCCGCGGCGATCGCCGAAGCGGTCGATCTGCCCGAGGTCGAGGAGGAGGAAGTGGTCGCCGAGGAAGAGGCGGTGGCGGTTCCGGCCGAAGAGGACGAGGAAGAGGAGGAGGCCCTGCCGCTGGTCGAGGATGTCGTGCTCGGCAGTGAGGAGGAGGAAGACGAGGAAGGGGCGCTCATCGAGGATGCCGCGGAACTCGGCGAGGACGAGGATGTGGCCGAGGTCGTCGAAAGCGACCTCGAGGACGAGGAGGAGACGCGCTGAGCGCGGCCCGCGGGGGGTTGCGCGGCGGGGCGACATTGCCTATTTGAGCCTCCGCACGGGGCCGTAGCTCAGTTGGGAGAGCGCCTGAATGGCATTCAGGAGGTCGGCGGTTCGACTCCGCTCGGCTCCACCAAACGGACCGACAGCCCGCATCTTTCGGAGCCCACCGGCGGTGTGAGCGCCGTCGCGGCTGCCGTTCAGCCTTCCCGCAACAGCTCGTTCAAGACCCGTGCGACCACTTCCGTGGCCTTCGGCAGGATGTCGAGCGGCAGCCGCTCGTCGGCCCGATGGGCGTTGGCTTCCTCGATGGTTCGGGGGCCGGCGCCGTAGAGGACCACCGGCACGCCCGCGGCCGCGTAATGACGGGCGTCGGTGTAGAGGGGCACACCGCCGATCGCCACCGGCTCGCCGAGGACCGCTCGCGCGTGGCCTGCGAGGCTCGCCGCCAGCCGTTCGGCGCCGGGCAGCGGCCGCAGCGGTTCGGCCAGCAGCACCCGCCGGATCGCGACCGTGGCCCCGGGCACCTCGGCGACGGCCTCGCGGATCAGGGCGGCGAGTGCGGTTTCCACCTCTTCGCCACGTTCCTCGGGGATCAGCCGGCGGTCGAGGCGGAAGGTGACCCGGTCCGGCACGACATTGGTGTTGATGCCGCCTTCGACGAGGCCGACGGTGAGCTGCGGGCTGCCGATGCCCGGCACCTCCGAGACCTTCCCCGCGAGCGCGCGGCGATGTGCGTAGAGCGCGGCGAGGGCCGCCGTCGCCGCTTCCAACGCGTCGATCCCGGTCGCCGGCAGGGCGGCATGGGCGGAGCGACCCCGCACCGTCACCTCGAGATGCAGACAGCCGTTGTGGGCGTTCACCACCTGCCAGGAGAAGCCGGCGCAGAGGGCGAGATCGGGGCGCACGATCCCCTGCTCGAGAAGCCAACGGGGGCCGATCTCGCCGCCCGTTTCCTCGTCGAAGGTGACGTGCAGCTCCACCGTGCCGCCGAGCGTGGCGGCCAGCGGTTCGAGGGCCCGCACCGCGAAGGCGTAGCTGGCGATGTCGGATTTCGACACCGCCACGCCGCGGCCGTACATCCAGCCGTCGCGGATCTCCCCCGCGTAAGGGTCGATGCTCCAGCCCTCGCCCGGCGGCACCACATCGCCATGGGCGTTCAGCGCGATCACCGGCCCGTCGCCGGCGAACCGGCGCCGGACGACGAGATTGACGCAGCTCTTCATCCCCGCGGCACGGACCACGGCATCCGGCACCGGGTGCCGCTCCACCTCGAACCCCAGCTCTTCGAGAAGGCCGCCGATGCGTTCGGCGGCGGGCGCCAGATCGCCCGGTGGGTTGTCGGTGGGCGTACGGACGAGTTCGGCGAGGAAGGCCACCGCCCGCTGGCGGTCGGCCGCCACCGTTTCGTGGATGGTCGCGGATGCGGCATCGTTCATCCCCGATCTCCCGTCGTCACCGCGTTTTCGAGCCGTTCGAGAAAGCGGAGGAGCACCTCGAGCGCGACCGCGACGTCCGCCGCCGTCACCAGTTCGTCGGGATGGTGGCTGAGGCCTTCCCGGCAGCGGACGAACAGCATCGCCACCGGCAGGGTGGCGGCGATCGCCATGGCGTCGTGCCCGGCACCGCTCGGCAGTTCCAGCGGCGGCAGACCGCAGGCCTCCACCGCCTCGGCGAGGAGGCGCGACAGCTCCGGATCGCAGAGGACCGCCGGTGCCTCGTGCCGCCTTTCGAAGGTGATCGCGAGGCCGCGCCGTTCGGCAATTGCGGCCATCTCCCGCTCGAGTTCCTCCAGCAGCCGCCGGCGCATCCCGTCCTCGGGCGCCCGCAGATCGAACTCCAGCGCCACCCGGTCCGGCACGACGTTGCCGACACCGGGCTCGACCGTACAGCCGCCGATGGTGGCGACGGCCGGCGCCTCGGCGCGGGCGAACGCTTCCGTCGCCAGCACGATTTCCGCGGCGCCGGCCAGCGCGTCGCGGCGCAGCTCCATGGGCACCGTCCCCGCATGCCCGGCCCGGCCCAGCACGGTGATGCGGCCCCGGGTGGCGCCCGCGATGCCGGTGACCACGCCGACCGGAACTCCCGCCTTCTCCAGCACCGGTCCCTGTTCGATGTGGACCTCGAGGTATCCCAGGGTCGAGGCGGGATCCCGCCGGATGCGGGCCACCCCCTCCGGATCGCCGCCGAAGACCTCGAGCGCCTCCCGGAGGCTCGTGCCGCCGGCGTCGCGGACGTCCAGGAGGGAGGGATCCAGGGTTCCCGCGATCGCCCGGGATCCCGTGAGGGTGACTGGAAAGCGACAGCCCTCCTCGTCACCGAAGGCCAGAACCTCGATCGCGAAGGGCAGGTGGCGGCTCCTCCCCGCGAGCTCCTCGACGACGGCGATCGCCAGCACCACCCCGAGGGTGCCGTCGAAGCGGCCGGCGTCGCGCACCGTGTCGATGTGCGAGCCGAGCAGCAGCACCGGCGCATCCGCGGTCTCTCCCGGCCAGCGGCCGACCACCGTGGCCAGCGGGTCGAGCCGGGTTTCCATGCCCGCTTCCCGCATCCATCGGGCCACCAGATCGGCAGCGGCACGATGGGCGGGCGAGAGAAAGAAACGGGTCAGCCGGTCCGGCTCGTCGGAAAGGCGGGCGAGGGCGTCCAGCCGCTCGAGAATCTTCCGCGAACGGGCGGCGGGGATCGCGCCCCGCGGCTCGGCCGTCATCCCGCCCCCGGAGATGGTCGGGAAGACGGGCGGGAGATCCGGCGGTCGGGCTCCGGCGCCGCCTCGGTCTTCTCCGGCGGCGGCCGGTTGCAGGGGTGGAAGCAGCGCACCTCGCGACCCGCTTCCGGCATCGACACCGGTGGTGGCTCGTGGCACCGCTCCCCGGCCCGCGAACAGCGCGGCCGGAACCGGCAGCCCGCGGGAAGGGCCAGCGGCGAGGGCGCCATGCCCGGGATCTGGCGCAACGGTTGGCCGCGACGGTTGTGGCTGGGGACGCTCTCGAGGAGGGCCAGGGTATAGGGATGCAGGGGGCGACCGATGACCTCGGCGGCGGGCCCCTGCTCGACGATCTGGCCGGCGTACATGACGGCGATGCGATCGGCGATGCCCGCCACCACCGCCAGATCGTGGGTGATCCACAGGAGCGAGGTTCCGGTCTCGGCGCAGAGCTTCTGGACTTCGTAGAGAATCTGCGCCTGGATCGTCACGTCGAGGGCGGTGGTCGGCTCGTCGGCGATGATCAGCGCCGGATCGTGGAGCAGGGCGATGGCGATCGCCACCCGCTGGCGCATCCCGCCCGAAAGCTGGTGGGGATAGGCCTTGAGCCGCTCCTCGGGCGCCGGAATGCCGACCCGGCGCAGGGCGTCGGCGCAGAGGGCCCGGGCCTCCGCGCGGCGCATGTCGCGATGGGCGAGCACCGCCTCGATCATCTGGGTGTCGATCCGCAGGACCGGATTGAGGGTCATCATCGGATCCTGGAAGATCATCGCCACATGGGCACCGCGAAGCTGGCGCAGCCGTGCCTCCGGTGCGCCGACGAGCTCTTCGCCGCGGAAGCGGATCGAGCCCTCGGTGATCCGCCCCGGCGGATCGATCAGGCCGAGGACGGAAAAACCGGTGATGGATTTGCCGGAGCCGCTCTCGCCGACGAGGCCCAGCACCTCGCCGGGCGCGATCTCGAGATCGACCCCGTCGACCGCCCGCACGATTCCCGCCCGGGTGAAGAACCAGGTTCGCAGACCGCGGATCTCGAGCACCGCCGCGGTCATCGCTGGAGCCTCGGATTGAGCACGTCGCGGAGCTGATCGCCGACGAGATTGATGCAGACGATGATCAGCAGCAGCGCGACACCGGGAAAGAAGCTGATCCAGTACTGGCCGGAGAGGAGATACTCGTAGCCGTTGGCGATCAGGAGCCCCAGCGAGGGTTCGGTGATGGGGACCCCGACCCCGAGGAAGGAGAGGGTGGCTTCGAGGGCGATGGCGTTGCCCACCTGCACGGTGGCCACCACGATCACCGGCGGCAGGCAGTTGGGCAGGAGATGGCGGAAGAGGATGCGGCCGTGGGAGAGGGCGAGACAGCGCACCGCTTCGATGTACTCCTTGCGCCGTTCTACCAATGCCGCCCCGCGGACGGTACGGGCGTAGTAGGCCCACTGGACGATGATCAGGGCGACCAGCACCTTGTCGACGCCGCGGCCGAGTACGGCGAGCAGGATGAGGGCCACGAGGATCGCCGGAAAGCTGAGCTGGAGATCGACGATCCGCATCACCACGCTTTCGAGGCGGCCGCCGTAGAAGGCGGCGACGAGCCCGACCGTACAGCCGATCAGGAGCGCCGCCAGGGTGCTGCCCGCACCCACCACCAGGGAGATCCGGATGCCGTAGACGATGGCACTCAGCATGTCGCGGCCCTGATCGTCGGTGCCGAGCCAGTAGGTGGTGCCGCCGAAGCTCTCGCTCATCGGTGGCAGATTGCCGTCCATGATGTCGAGCTGGGCGAGGTCGTAGGGGTTCTGCGGCGTGATCCAGGGGGCGAAGACGGCGGCCAGGATCACCGCCAGGAGCCCGATCAGCGACAGCACCGCCACCCGGCTTTCGGCGAACTGCCGGGCGAAGCGCATGAAGGGCGTTTCGACGGCCATCGTGGCGGCGGTCCGGTCCGTGCCGCTCATTCCGCTCTTCCCGAGAGACGCACCCGCGGATCGAGCAGGGAATAGACGATGTCCACGACGAGATTGATCAGAATGAAGACGAAGACGATCAGCATCAGATAGGCGACCACCACCGGGCGATCGAGATTGAGGATGCTGTCGATGAGCAGCTTGCCCATGCCGGGCCAGGCGAACACCGTCTCGGTGACCACCGCGAAGGCGATGACACTGCCGAATTCGAGGCCGAGCACGGTGACCACCGGGATGAGGATGTTCTTGAGCATGTGCACCAGCACCACCCGCCGTTCGCTCACCCCCTTGGCGCGGGCGAACTTGACGTAGTCCTGGAGCATCACCTCGCGGGTGCCGGCCCGGGCCAGGCGGACCACCAGCGCCGTCTTGAAAAGGGCGAGGTTGATCGCCGGCAGGATCAGATGCTGCAGGCCGTCGAGGGTGAGGAAGCTCACCGGCACTCCGAACAGCGGCACGGTGTCGCCCCGGCCGCCCGAGGGCAGCCATCCGGCCCAGACGGCGAACAGCATGATCAGCATCATGCCCTGCCAGAAATTGGGCAGGCTGAAGCCGAGAATGGAGGCGGCCATGATCCCGCGGCCGGTCGCCCGGTCGTGGCGCAGCCCGGCGATCATCCCGAGCGGGATGCCGAGGAAGATGGACAGCAGCATCGCCGCCACCGCCAGCTCCAGGGTCGCCGGCATGCGCTCGATGATCAGCCGCAGGGCCGGTTCGTTGTGGACGAAGCTGGTGCCGAGGTCACCCCGGAGCGCGTTGCTCACGAACAGCAGGAACTGGCGCCACAGCGGCTGATCGAGACCGAGACGGCGGATCGCCGCCTCGATCTCGGCCGGATCCGCCTCCGGACTGATCAGCACGTCGATCGGATTGCCGATGGCGTAGATGCCGACGAACACGAGGACGGCCATCACCACGATGGTGATGGCCGCCTGGAAGAGCCTGCGGATGAGATAGGCGAGCATGCCTCTCCCTGGTCCCGCGACCGGCCGCCGATGCCGCCGCGGCTCAGTCGGTCGGCTTCACGCTCGTGGCCAGCGTGTACTGGTCGGTACGCGGCGTGTAGGTGATGCCCTTGCGGAAGGCCCAGGAGGTGACCTCGTAGTGGAGGGGGAGAATGGCGTAGTCCTTCATGGCGACGGCCATCGCCTCCTGCAGCAGCTTTTCCCGCTCGGCGTCGTCGACCGTGGAGAGCGCCTCGTCGAGAAGCGCGTCGAGCTCGGGGTTCGAATAGCGGCCGCGGTTGGTACCGCCGTAACCCTTCTCCTTGTCGCGGGTGGCGACGAGCGCCCGCAGCGGCGAGCTCGCCTCGCCGGTCCCCGAGCCCCAGCCGGCCATGTAGAAGCTGAACTCGTACTTGTTGCGGCGCTTGAAGAAGACGCTCTTCGTCGAGGCGTCGACGGTGGTCGCGATGCCCACCCGGGTGAGCATCTGGGCCACCGCCTGGGCGATCTTCTCGTCGTTGATGTAGCGGTCGTTGGGGGTGCCGAGCACGAGCTCGAAACCGTTCGGATAGCCGGCCTCGGTGAGCAGCTCCTTGGCCCGGTCGGGCGCGTAGGGCTCGACCCCGAGCTCGGGGTTGTAGCCGAACATGCCGGGCGGGATGAGCTGCGAGGCGGGAACCGCGAGACCGCCCATGATGCGCTCGACGATGGCCTCGCGGTTGATCGCCTTCGAGACCGCCTCACGCACCCGCCGGTCCTTGAAGGGATTCTTGCCGCCCGTGCCCTTCACGCCGGGCGTGGGTTCCTGGAAGTGATCGAAATGGAGGTAGATCACCCGGTTCGAGAGACCCGAGGCGACGTCGATGTCGGGATTTTCCTTGAGCCGCGGGATGTCCTGGACGGGCGGATTGTCGATCAGATCGACGTCGCCCGCGAGAAGGGCGGCGACCCGTGGCGCGGCGCTGGTGATCGGACGGAAGACGACCTTTTCCCAGGGCGACTTTTCGCCCCAGTAGTCGTCGTTGCGCGCGAGCACGATGCGATCGCCCTTGACGTATTCGAGGAAGCGGAACGGCCCGGTGCCGATGGCCAGCTCACCGCTGTTGAAGTCGGCGGTCTTCGGCCAGTCGCCGTAGTCGCAGCCGTCCTTGTCGAAGACCAGGTTCTCGGCGTCGGCGGGAGCGGAGATCACCGCCCAGCTCGAGAACTCGACCGGCAGCAGCGGATAGGGCCGCGCGGTCCTGACGATCACCGTGTAGGGATCGGGCGTCTCCACCGCCTCCACCGCCTTGGTGTAGATGGTGAAGGAGGAGGGGCTGTCCTTGACGTTCGGGATCCGGCACAGGGAGTAGACCACGTCGGCGGCGGTGAAATCGCTGCCGTCGTGGAACTTGACGCCCTTCCTGAGCTTGAACTCCCAGGTGGTGTCGTCGAGGGTGCGCCAGCTTTCGGCCAGTTGCGGCACCAGCCGCTGGTTCTCGTCCTGCCCCACGAGGCTCTCGAAGATGTGGCGCCGCATGGCGTTGTTGGGGCCGAGATTGTGGTAGTGCGGGTCCAGCGCGCTGGGCTCGCTGGAAATGCCGATGGTCAGGGTTTGCGCCTGGGCGAGGCCCATTCCCATGCCGGCCATCACGGCCAGAACGGAAACGCAACGGAGCGAGGTACGCATGGCGGTGCCTCCGCGATCATGTTCGTTCTGTGCCGGATGCGGCCGCTCGGCGCGCATGCCGGCTCCCTTCCCTCGCGGGCACAGTAACAACCCGCGGCGGGCGGTCAAGCGCGGTCGGGCCGGACGGTGGCCGGCGGGGCGGGAGCCGCAACGGCGGGGGAAGGATGTTCGGGGGGGGGCGGCCGCCGGTCAGCCGAACAGCAGGCTCAGCCCGTAGAGGATGGGCATCCAGAGCAGGAGCGAGAGGCCGACGATCACCGCCATCGCGATCGGGATCGGCAGCCGCTCGCTCCCGCGGGAGGTCTTTTCGCCGGTGGTCGCCGCGGCGGGCGCGGCGACCGGAGCTGCCTTGGCCATGACCCGTCCTCCAGCTTGCTGCCGTCGCAGGGCCGAGGCTAGGCGAAAGATGTTAACGCGGGGTTAAGGCGGGGCCGGCGCGGTGGCGACGACCGCAGCCGGTGGCGCGGCCGAGGGGCGCGGTCCGTCGGAATCCTCGTGACGGCGGAGCCGGATGGTGTAAGAAATAGACCCGCCGGCCGGCCCGCCACGGGCCGGGACGATAGAAAAGGGAGGCGCAAGACATGCGAGGCTTGACTCGTCGCGACACCGTGAAACTCGGACTCGGCGCTCTCGCCGCGGGCAGCATGCTGTCCAGCGGGACCCTGCGGGCCGCCGTTCCCGTCAAGGATGTGCCGATTCCCGACTGGCCGATCGAGGAGGGGGCGACCCTGCGGGTCCTGCGCCCGTCCAAGTTCGTCTCCGCCGACGAGGTCTGGTTCCGCAAGAACACCGAGAAGTTCACCGAGGTGACCGGGGTGCCGGTCAAGCTCGAGTTCGAAAGCTGGGAGGATCTGCGGCCGAGAACCGCGGTCGCCGCCAACGTCGGCAGCGGGCCGGACGTGATCGTCGGCTGGAGCGACGATCCCTTCCAGTATGTCGACAGTCTGCGGGACCTGACCGATCTCGCCACCTATCTCGGGGAGAAGTACGGTGGCTGGTGGCCGCTGGCCGAGCGCTACGGGATCAAGGACGGGAAGTGGATCTCGATCCCCTACGGCGCCGCCGGGGGGCGCGTCGTCTACCGCAAGTCCTGGGTCAACGATGTCGGCTACGAGGAGGTGCCCGGGGATCTCGACGGCTTCCTCGATCTCTGCCGCAAGCTCAAGAAGGCCGGCCATCCCGCGGGTCTGGCGCTGGGCAACGCGGTGGGCGATGCCAACGCCTGGACCCACTGGCTGGTGTGGGCCCACGGCGGCGCCATGGTCGACGAGGAAGACAACGTCATCATCAACAGCAAGGAGACGATCGAGGCCCTGAAATACGGCAAGGCCCTCTACGAGACCTTCATCCCGGGCACCGAGTCCTGGCTCGACGCCAACAACAACAAGGCCTTCCTGTCGGGCCAGATCGGTCTCACCCAGAACGGCATCTCGATCTATTTCGCGGCCAAGAATTCGGAGGATCCGAAGGTCCGCGAGCTGGCCGAGGACATCTATCACGCGCGGATGCCGATCGGGCCGGTGGGCTTCCCGACCGAACGCTCGCTCGTCGTCAACGCGATGATCTTCGACTACGCGCCCTACCCGAACGCGGCCAAGCACTACATCCGCTTCATGATGGAGAAGGAGCAGTACGATCCCTTCCTCATCAACTGCATCGGCTACTGGAACCATCCCCTCGTGGCCTACGACGAAAGCGAGGTCTGGAAGACCGATCCCAAGGTGACCGTCTATCAGCACATCATGAAGGACTCGCTCTGGGACAGCTACAAGGGCTCGCTCGGTCCCGCCTCGCAGGCGGTGCTCGCCGATTTCGTGATGGTCCAGATGGTGGCCGCCGCCTGTATCGGCCAGGCGACGCCGGAGGAGGCCGCGGCGGAGGCCGAACGGCGCGCCCGGCGCTATTACAAGACCTGAGGTCGCGCGGCGCGGGCCGGCCCCCGGGAGGCCGGCCCGCGCCATCCGGGGGAGGGCGGAGCTTGGCGGCACGGAGCGAGAGAGTCGAATGGGGCGGGGGCGGAGTCCACTGGCTCGCGCGGCTGTTCGACTACAAGCCCTTCCTCATCTTCATGTGTCTGCTGCCGGCGGTCGGCCTCCTCGTCGTCTTTCTGACCTATCCCCTCGGTCTCGGCATCTGGCTCGCCTTCACCGACGCCCGCATCGGCCGCGGCGGCGAGTTCGTCGGTCTCTTCAACTACGAGCTCCTGTTCACCGATCGCATCTTCTGGATGTCGGTCGGGAACACCATTCTCTACACGGTAGTGGCGACGGCGGGGAAGTTCATTCTCGGGTTGTGGCTCGCGCTGCTGCTCAACCGGCATCTTCCCTTCAAATCCTTCCTGCGGGCGATCATCCTCGTGCCCTGGATCGTCCCGACGGTCCTTTCGGCGATCGCCTTCTGGTGGATGTACGACGCCCAGTTCTCGGTCATCTCCTATGTGCTGGTAGACGTTCTCGGCTGGCGCGACACCTACATCAATTTCCTGGGTGACGCCTGGAACGCCCGCTGGTCGCTGATCGCCGCCAACATCTGGCGCGGCATCCCCTTCGTCGCCATCAGCCTTCTCGCCGGGCTCCAGACGATCTCGCCCTCGCTCTACGAGGCGGCGCTCCTCGACGGTGCGACGCCCTGGCAGCGCTTCCGCTACATCACCTTCCCGATGATCCTGCCGATCCTTGCGGTGGTGCTGACCTTCTCGGTGCTTTTCACCTTCACCGACTTCCAGCTCGTCTACGCCATCACCCGCGGCGGTCCCGTCAACGCCACCCATCTGATGGCGACGCTGGCCTTCCAGCGGGCGATCCCGGGCGGCCAGCTCGGCGAGGGCTCGGCGATCGCCGTGGCGATGATTCCCTTCCTCGTCTTCGCCACCGTGTTCAGCTACTTCGCCCTGGCGCGGCGCAAATGGCAGCAGGGGGAAAGCAATGAGTGAAGCGAAGTCGCCCCCGGTCACCACGGTCGCCGAGCGCACCGACGTCATCGCCTGGGAGTCCATACCGAGGCAGGTGGTGACGATCTACGTTCCTCTCTTCTGTTTCGTGGTCATCCTGCTGTTTCCGTTCTACTGGATGACCGTCACCATGCTGAAATCGAACGAGGAACTGCTCAATTACACGGATTACAATCCTCTGATCGTCTATTCGCCGACCCTGGCCAACATCTACAAGCTGCTGTTCGAGACCGACTATCCCCGCTGGCTGACCACCACCATGACGGTCTCGGTGGTCTCCACCTTCATCTCCCTGTTCGCCAGCGTACTGGCCGCCTACGCCATCCAGCGGCTGCGCTTCAAGGGCTCGCAATGGGTCGGCCTCGCCATCTACCTGGCCTATCTGGTTCCGCCCTCGATCCTCTTCATTCCCCTCGCCACGATGGTCTTCAAGCTCGGGCTGTTCGACAGTCCGATGGCGCTGATCCTGACCTATCCGACATTTCTCATCCCCTTCTGCACCTGGCTGCTGATCGGCTATTTCAAATCGATTCCCTACGAGCTCGAGGAATGCGCCCTGATCGACGGCGCCAGCCGTCTGCAGATCCTGTGGAAGATCACCCTGCCGCTGGCGGTGCCGGGGCTCATTTCGGCCGGGATCTTCGCCTTCACCCTGAGCTGGAACGAGTTCATCTACGCCCTGACCTTCATCCAGTCCTCGGAGAAGAAGACGGTGCCGGTGGCGGTGCTCACCCAGCTCGTCGAGGGCGACATCTACCACTGGGGCTCGCTGATGGCCGGCGCCCTCCTCGGTTCGGTGCCGGTGGCGATCGTCTACTCCTTCTTCGTCGAATACTACGTGTCGAGCCTGACCGGCGCGATCAAGGAGTAACCGGCGGCCGTTCGAGGGTCACCACCAGCGGCGTGTGGTCGGAGGCCTTGGGGCGGCCGCGCGGCTCGCTGTCGATCACCGCATCCACCAGACGGTCCACCGCCGGCGGTGAGAGCAGGATGTGGTCGATGCGGATGCCGCGGTCGAGCTGGAAGGCGCCGCCCTGATAGTCCCAGTAGGTGTAGGCGTTCCCGGTCTCGGGATGGCGGGCGCGGAAGGCATCATAGTAGCCGAGATAGAGAAGCGCGCGAAAGCCTCTCCGGCTTTCCGGCCGGAACAGCGCATCCTCCGCCCAGGCCGCCGGATCCCAGCAGTCGCGCTCTTCGGGAATGACGTTGTAGTCACCGCCGAGGACCACCGGATCGTCGTCCTCCAGCAGTCGGGCGGCATGGGCCCGCAGGCGCTCGAGCCAGCGGATCTTGTAGGCGAACTTGTCGCTGTCCACCGGATTGCCGTTGGGCAGGTAGATGGAGGCCACCCGCAGCCCGGCGGTGGTGGCCTCGATGTAGCGGGCCTGCCGGTCCTCCGCCTCGCCGGGCAGGCCGCGGCGCACCTCCTTCAGCGGATGACGGCTGAGGATCGCCACCCCGTTGTAGCTCTTCTGTCCGAACACGACGCTGTGGTAGCCGAGCTCGGCGATCGGCTCGTGCGGAAAGGCCTCCGCCACGCATTTGACTTCCTGCAGCAGCAGCACATCGGGGCGGTTGTCGCGCAGCCAGTCGAGCAGATTGGCGAGCCGGGCCTTGATGGAATTGACGTTCCAGGTGGCGATCGACAGTTCGCTCACTTCCGCCTCCTTCCGCCGGCGGGGTTACGAACCGGGGGTGGCTCCGGGACAGGGCGCATCGAGAAAGGTCAGGTCCTCCTCGGCGAAACGCAGGGCGTCGAACACGTAGCCGACGTCCTTTTCGCCCACGGCGTTGACGAACTGCCACACCATCTTCGGCGGCCGCTCGCGGGTCAACTCGAACACCCGCCCTTCCTGCGGGGAGACGACGAGGATGTTGCCGTTCTCGAGCCATTCCACCTTGCCGCCGATCTTGGTGTAGAAGGGATCGCTGTCACTCCCCTCGTAGCTCCAGACGATCTCGCGCGTCCGGGGGTCGATCTCCAGGATGCGCGAATAGCCGTACTCGGGCCTGCTGCCCTTGAGCCGGTTGTCGAACAGGAGAATGTTGCCGTTGGGCAGGAAATCGGGATCGTGCTGGCCGAAGAACGGCCCCGTCTGACTCCATTTCACTTCCAGGGTCCGTCCGTCGAGGATCACCACGGTGTTGATGTTGCGCATCGACACCATGAAATCGCCGGCGGCGAAATCGGGAAAGGCCGGGGCCAGCTCGGCGGTGAGCACCTCGATGTTGTTGACGTGGAGAGGATCGCGCGTCTCGGCGACCCAGCCGGCGCGGGGGGCGGCGGTCAGGAGATCGTGGCGGCCGCTCCTCGCCAGCACCTTCAGGAGCGAAATCTCCTCGAGCAGCTTGCCCTCGGCATCCAGCAGCACGAGGGTGTCGTCCTTGAGAACCCCTTCGGGGCTGGGCCGGATGTAGGGCACCTCCGGATAGGGGGCATCGAGGTAGATGTCCCCCGGGACCACGATCCGTCCGTCGGCGAGATAGGAGATGTCGTGATGGGCCTTGAAGGCCGTCGCCCAGCGGATGCGCGAGCAGCGGTCGAGACGGGCCACCCCGGCGCCGGCGAGGTTGAGAAGGACGTCGCCGTTGGGGGCGAGATCGGCGCCGTGGATCGAGAAATCGACGTCCGGCATGGGCGGGCTGTCGTAGCCGGCGGCCCGCCAGATCTCGTCGAGATCCAGGGTCCAGCGATGCCGCACGGCCCCGGCCATGTCGATCAGATAGGCCCCGAACCGGCCTTCGCGATAGGCGGTGATGAAGGTGAGGCCGGGCTGGGCGCGTGCCGGGTCGTAGACCGTGACCCCGGTGCCGCGATCGTTGGGCTCCAGCCATTTGGAGCGAATGCCGAAATAGTGGCGCCAGTTCTCGCGCCAGTCACGTGCGGCGTCGACGGCGGCGTTGAGCTGTGGCGCCGGGAACAGATTGTAGCGATCGGCCGCCATGCCCGCGAGGAACACGAGTACGGCAATTCCGGCGACGAAGAAGAACCGCTCGAGACGATCGCCGAGGCGTGGCGGTGGCTCGGACATGCCGGCTGTGTCCTCCCGTGACCGTATTGCCGGCGTCCGCGACGGGCCGGCGCCCGGGCTGTGCTAGCCTATGCCGGCTCGGAGGCCAAGTCGGAGCTGTCGGCGTTCCTCGGCTGGCGTCCGGCTCCGCCCGTCTCCTGTGACAGCAGGCCCCGCTCCAGGAGCCGGGCGAGCGCGCCCACCACTTCGGGATCGTACCGTTCGGGATGGTCCCAGAGATGGCCTAGGACGCTGCGGGCGGGCAGGGCCTCGCGGTAGCTTCGCGGGCTCGTGCGGGCGCAGAACACGTCGGCGACCGCGAGGATCCGGGCCTCGAGACAGATGGCATCGCCCCGAAGTCCGTCCGGATAGCCGCTGCCGTCGAGGCGCTCGTACATCTGGCCGAGGGCGAGACGGACCGTGGCCGGAAGCTCCGCTTCCTCGAGCAGATCGCGCAGATGTTCGGCGTGCTTGCGCATCCGCTCCTGCTCTTCGGGCGTGTGCCGACCTTCCTTGCGCAGCAGGCTGCGCGGTACGAACAGCTTGCCGATCTGCGACAGTTGGGCACCGACCCGAAGCATCTCGAGCCGTCGCTCCTCGAGCCCCAGCGCCGTGCCGATGGCCCGGGCGACGGCGGCCATCCGCTGGCTGTGGCCGAGCAGATAGGGATCCGTCTTCTCGACCGCGCGCACCAGTGCCGCCACCGTCCGCCCGATCATCCGCTCGCGTTCCTGCTGGCGCAGGACCCGCTCGGTGACGTCGCGCAGGGCGACGACCACGGCCTCACCGATCTCCTCCTGCGGTGCCACCGCGATCAGGTCGAAGATCCGCCGATGCTGTCGCAGATCGATTTCCACCCCCTGCTCTTCCGCCAGTCCCGATCGGCCGGCCTCCTTGGCGAGACGGTCCAGCGCCCGGCGCAGGCCGGGCGGGAGATTCTCCTGGAGGGTGGCGGCCGAGACCCCGGCCGGCACTCCGGCCAGCCGCTGGAACGCCGGATTGCCGTACAGGCACAGCCCGTCACGACCATAAAGGGCGAGGGGTTCGGGGAGATTTTCGGTGATCGCCGACAGGAGCCGCCGCTGGCGGCCGATGTCCCGGCTGTAGCGGCGATACTGGCGGGCGAGGGCGTGCTGGTGGCGGCTCTGGACCGACCACCACCAGCTCGATGCCGCGAGCACCAGGACGAGGCCGGCGAGGACGCCGTATGTGAGGAGATTGCGACGGTAGTCCGCGAGCGGCGCATCGGCCGCGGCGGCGTTCATCCACTGGATCAGGCGCCAGTCGGTACCCGGTACCGTCGCCGCGAGACCGTAGGCCGGCTCGCTCCCGCCGATCCTCCCCAGCACCATCTCGGGGCCGGGCGGCAGCAGATCACGGCCGTCCAGGAGGCTCGTCGTCTCGGCCCCCACGGCGAGCAGCCGCCGCCCGCCGCCGCCGTCGAACAGCAGCATGCTCGCTTCGCCCGGCAGATCGAGCCCGGGGGTCCGCAGGAGATCGAGCAGCACCGGCATCGCCGGAAGCTGCATCACCAGGACCCCGGCCGGATCGTCACCGGCGGCGCCGGTCGCCTGGGGCTGCGGGATCGGCAGCAGGACTTCGAGGCGCAGCGTCTCGGGATCTTCCCCGGGCAGACGGAAACGCTGCCCGCCGCCGCTCCGCACCAGATCCCGGATCGCGGTGACGACATCCCTTCCGGGGCGCGGGGCATCGCTGTCGGAAAGCAGGAGACCGCCCTCGGTGTCGAACAGATAAACCGCGCGGAAGTCGTGGGTGGCCGCGAGTTCGTCCAGCAGCAGCCGGAGATAGGGGCGTTCCTCGGCGAGGGCCCGCGCCAGCTCGGGATCGGCTTCGGCGAGCGGCGTTTCGGTGACGAACAGCCGCACGAGTTCGGCCCGGGTGAGGCTGCGCCCGAGCTCGGCGACGCCGTCCGCCCAGGTGGCGACGGCGCGGGCACGTCCGGCCGCCAGCGCGTGCAGTCGCGCCTCGAGCGCCCGCCGCATCTCCTCGCGTTTCGCTTCGAGCAGCGATCCGCTCGCCACCCACGCCGCTCCCAGCACGATTCCCAGCAGCCCGGCCACCACCAGCAGGAAGCGGAGCCGGGAAGGCGGTCGGGCGACGGCCGCGACCTCGCTTTCGGAAGAGGCGGCGGAAGGGGCGGCGGAGCTCGCGGACGGCGATGCGGCGGGCTTCATTTCGCGGGCTGGACCTGCGGCAGTTTCAGAGAGACGAGTGGTGTCCCGGCGGGCACATGGGCCCAGCGGGCGTTCTCGTTGACGCTGTAATAGGGGCGGTAATGGGAAATTCTCCTGTCGGTTAGAATAGCATTGGTCTGATTATCCAGAATGTAGATATCCTTGTCCACATAAACCGCGAGCACGGCGTGCGGAATCCGCCTGAGGGTATCCTGCAGGACGACGAGGCGGAGCTGTTCGGCCGGTACGCCGAGGGCCCGCAAGGACACGTATTTGGCGATGGCGTAGTCTTCGCAGTCGCCGGAGCGGGCGAAGAACTCCGCCGGCGAGGCCCAGTAGTCGCTGCGGCCGTAGTTGTTCCGATCGGTGCGGTAGCGCCACTGGTTGATGAAGCGGTTCACTTGCCGCATCTGTTCCTCGAGGGGCTCGCCTTCCAGCCCCCGGAGCAGGCTCTGCCAGGCGTAGATGGCGCGGCTCGGACATTCCTCGCGGCTCCGGGCGCAGCGTTCATAGAGCGGCCGTTCCTTTTCGATCGCGGCCAGGACCCGGCGCCATTGCGGCAGAGCGGCGAGCGATCCGGCCCGGAACTCCGCCGTGCCGAAGATGGCGGCACCGGCGGCGGCGGGCAGCGACCAGAACAGGAAAAGACCGGCGAGAACGGCCGAGAACCGCATGATCCGTACCTCCGCGTTCCGCCGGGCGCGGGAGATCGCGCGCGGCGCGGAGGGACGATGCGGGGAGCCTGGTGAACGGGCGGTTGACGGCGCCGCGGTATCGCCGCGGCGGCATATCCGGCTATGTCAGGAGGCCGCGTGGCGCGGGCCGGGATCGGGCGGCAGGGCGAGATCCTCGATCTCGAAACTGGCGCGCTCGCGGCCCTGCCAGATCTCGTGACGCAGTTTGCCGGCGATCCAGAGGCGGGTGCGACCGGCGAGGAGCCGCTCACCCACGGGACCGTCGAGGGCGCGGAAGGCGATGGCCCGGATCCTCCTCCCGTCGGCGCCGGCGAGCCAGCAGGAAACGTGGTTCTCGCCCACCGGCCGGGCGTTCACCGGCACCGCGTCGGCGATGCAGAAGCGCGGTTCGGCATTGCCGGGACCGTAGGGGGCGATCCGCTGGAGGCTCTTCGCCAGTCCCGGTTCGACGGCGGTGACCGCGAGCATCCCGTCGAGGCGCAGCGGCGGCGGACCCGGGATCTCGGCCGCGAAACCGGCTTCGGCGCGGACCAGCAGGAAGCGCGCGAAGGCGTTCCACCGTCCGGTTTCGAGGGTCGCACCGGCGGCCAGCGGATGGCCGCCGCCGGCTTCGAGCAGGCCCTCGCGGCGGGCGAGGATCACCGCCTCGCCGATGTCGAAGCCGGGCACCGACCGGGCCGAGCCGCGAAGACGTCCCCCTTCCTCGCCGAGCACGAAGACCGGCCGCCCGAAACGTTCGAGCAGCCGCCCGGCGACGATGCCCAGGACGCCCGGATGCCAGCCGGGGGCACGGGCGAACAGCAGGGGCCGCCCTTCGGCGAGTTGCGGCTCGATCTGCCGCAGCGCGGCCTCCAGCACGGCGCGCTCGAGCCGCTGCCGCTCCCGGTTGAGGCGGTCGAGTTCCGCGGCCAGCGGCGCCGCCTCCTCTTCGCTTTCCGCCAGCAGCAGGCGCACCGCGAGATCGCTGCGGCCGATGCGCCCGCCGGCGTTGAGCCGCGGCCCGAGCGCGAAGCCGAGATGCCAGGCGGCCGAGATCTCCTCGATGCCGGCCCGTTCGGCGAGCGCCCGGAGACCCGGCAGCCGGGTCCGGGCGGCCACCTTGAGCCCCTGGGCGACGAAGGCGCGGTTGAGTCCCTCGAGCGGGACCACGTCGCAGACCGTGCCGAGAGCGACGAGATCGAGGCTCGCCAGGAGATCGGGCTCCTCGGCCCGGCGCCACATCCCGGCCTCGCGCAGCGCCCGGTTGAGGGCGACCAGGAGGACGAAGGTGACGCCGACCGCCGCCAGCGCGCGGAGCGGGGTCTCCTGATCGCGGCGGTTGGGATTGACCACCGCGTGGGCCGGCGGCAGTTCGGCTTCGGCGCTGTGATGATCGATCACGATCACCTCCAGGCCCCGGGCGCGGGCCGCGGCGAGCGGCGCGAAGGCGGCGGTTCCGGCATCGACCACCACCACCAGCCGGATGCCCTTCGCGGCCAGCCGCTCCAGCAGCTCGGGGTGGGGACCGTAGCCGTGACGCAGGCGGTCGGGGACCAGCACCTCGATCGGGCATCCCCGGCGTCGCAGGTACCGACCGAGCAGGGCGGCGGCGGTGGCGCCATCGACGTCGTAGTCGCCGATCAGCCCCACCGGCTCCCGGTCACGGACGGCGCCGGCGAGGCGCGCCACCGCCCGGTCGAGATCGAGGAGATGCGAGGGGTCCGGCAGCCAGTCCCGCAGCCGCGGCCGGAGAAAGGCCGGCACCGACTCGGTCGCGACCCCGCGGGCGGCGAGGACGCGGGCGAGAATCTCGGCGAGTCCGTGACGCTGGGCGATCGCCAGCACCCGTGCCGGATCCGGTTCCCGCCACAGCCACCGGCGGCCGCTCAGGGAGGTGATCGGGGCGAGCTCGGCGGCGGTCGCCATCAGGCCGCGAAATGCGGCAGGATCGCCTGCTTGCGCGGCAGATTGTGCTCGGTTTCGATCAGCCGGACGGTACCGGTCCGGGAACGCATGACGATGGACTGGGTGAACACCTTGTCGCCGATCCGCCGCACCCCGCGGAGCATCGTGCCGTCGGTGACCCCGGTGGCGGCGAACATCACATCGCCCCGGGCGAGCTCCTCGAGGCCGTAGATCCTGTCGAGATCCTCGATTCCCATGCGGCGCGCCCGTTCCCGCTCTTCCTCGTTGCGGAACAGGAGACGGCCTTGGAACTGCCCGCCGATGCAGCGCAGGGCGGCGGCGGCGAGAACCCCTTCGGGGGCACCACCGATCCCCATGTAGATGTCGATGCCGGTACCCGACCGGGCGGTGGCGATGACCCCGGCGACGTCGCCGTCGGTGATCAGGCGGATGCGGGCGCCGGCGCGCCGGACGTCGCGGATGAGCTGTTCGTGGCGCGGCCGGTCGAGAACGAGCACCACCAGATCGTCGATGGCGAGCCCCCGGGCTTCGGCCAGGCGCGCGAGATTCTCGCCCGGGCTGTCGTCGAGGCGGATCACGCCTTCCGGCAACCCTCCGCCGACCGCGATCTTCTCCATGTAGACGTCCGGCGCGTTGAGGAAGCAGCCGCGGCCGGCCATGGCGATGCAGGAGATGGCGTTGGGCCCGCCCTTGGCGGTGATGGTCGTGCCTTCCAGCGGATCGAGGGCGATGTCGAGGGCGGGGCCGTTGCCGCTGCCCACCTGCTCGCCGATGTAGAGCATCGGCGCCTCGTCGCGCTCGCCTTCGCCGATCACCACCAGACCGTCGATGTCGAGAACGTTGAGGGCGCTGCGCATCGCGTCCACCGCCGCCTGGTCGGCGGCCCGTTCGTCGCCGCGGCCCATGAGCCGGGCGCTGGCGAGTGCCGCGGCTTCGGTCACCCGCACGCTGTCGAGGGCGAGATTGCGGTCCTGAATGACGAAACGATCGGCGCCGTCCATGATCTTTCCCCTGTCTGTTCCCCGTCGGCCGTCAAAGACGTTCGATGCGGATCATCCGCGGAGGCTCGAGAACCGAGGGAAGAGTGGCGATCCGGGCCAAGGCCGCGGTCATCGCCGCCTCCCGCGTCTCGTGACTGGTGAGCACGATCGGCACCCCCTGACCGGGATTGCGCGCCCGCTGGATGAGGGCCTCGATGGAGATCTCGTGATCCCGCAGCACGGTGGCGATCTCGGCCAGCACGCCGGGCCGGTCGACCACCATCAAACGAATGTAGTAGCTGCCCTCGTGGGCGGCCATCGAGGCGACCGGATGGTCGGCGAGCCGGCGGGCCGGAACGCCGAACACGGGCGAGATGCGGCCGCGGGCGAGATCGACGAGATCGGCCACCACCGCCGAGGCGGTGGGCTCGGCTCCGGCGCCCCGCCCTTCGCAGACGGTGGCGCCGACGAAATCCCCTTCGGCGACGACGCCGTTCAGGACCCCTTCGACCTGGGCGATCGGTGCATCGCCGGGGACCATGCAGGGATGCACCCGCTGCTCGAGACCGGCATTGGTCGTCCGCGCCACGCCGAGGAGCTTGATCCGGTAGCCGAGCTCCTCGGCGAAGGCGATGTCGATGGGGGCGACATGGCGGATGCCCTCGATGTGAACGGCATCGAAGCGGGGTCGCCCGCCGAACGCGAGGGCGGCGAGGATCGCCAGCTTGTGGGCGGTGTCGATGCCATCGATGTCGAAGCTCGGATCGGCCTCGGCGTAACCGAGCTCCTGGGCCTCGGCCAGGACCTCCTCGAAGGGGCGGCCGCTCTGGCGCATCTGGGTGAGGATGTAGTTGCAGGTGCCGTTCAGGATGCCGTAGACGCGTTCGATCCGGTTCCCGGCGAGGCCCTCACGGAGCATCTTGACGACCGGGATTCCGCCCGCCACCGCCGCCTCGTAGGCGAGCGTGGTGCCGGTACCTTCGGCCAGTTCGGCGAGCTCGGCTCCGTGAACCGCGAGCATCGCCTTGTTGGCGGTGACCACCGGCTTGCCCGCCCGGAGGCAGGCGCGGACCAGGGCCAGGGCCGGATCGTCGGTACCGCCGATCAGCTCGCAGACGACATCGATCTCGGGATCGTGGGCCAGCAGTTCGAGGTCCTCGACCCAGCGTACGTCGGTGAGATCGATACCGCGGTCGCGGCCGCGGTCGCGGGCGGTGACGGCGGTCACCCGGATCTCCCGCCCGGCCCGTGCGGCGATCCGGGCGCGGTTCTCGGCGAGGAGGCGGAAGGTGCCGGTGCCGACGGTGCCGAGCCCGGCGATGGCGATCCTGAGCGGTGTGTCCATCAGCCCTGTGTCACTCTCGCGGAAGGGGCCCGCTGCGGTCGCTCGACGGCTCCGTGACGGGCCAGGAACTGGCGGATGTTGCGGACGGCCTGGCGCAGGCGTTGGCGGTTCTCCACCAGGGCCATGCGCACGAAGCCCTCGCCGTACTCGCCGAAGCCGATGCCGGGGGAGACGGCGACCTCGGCTTCTTCGAGCAAAAGCTTGGCGAAGGCAAGGCTACCCATGCCGCGGAACCGTTCGGGAAGCGGCGCCCAGCAGAACATGGTGGCGGCGGGCACGGGGATCGGCCAGCCGGCCCGGGCGAGGCCGTCGACCAGGATGTCGCGCCGCTCGCGGTAGCGTCGGCGGGCCTCCTCGACGCAGTCCTGGGGACCGTTGAGGGCGGCGGTGGCGGCCACCTGGACGGGAGTGAAGGCGCCGTAGTCGAGATAGGATTTGATGCGCGCGAGGGCGGCGATCAGATCCGGGTTGCCCGCGGCGAAGCCGATCCGCCAGCCGGGCATCGAATAGGTCTTGGACAGGGAGGAGAACTCCACCGCCACCTCGAAGGCGCCCGGCACTTCGAGGATCGAGGGTGGCGGTTCCTCGAAGTAGATTTCGGCATAGGCGATGTCGGACAGGATGAACATGCCCTGGCGTCGGGCGAAGGCGACCGCCTCGCGGTAGAAGGACCGATCCGCCGTCAGAGCCGTGGGATTGGAGGGAAAATTGAGGATCATGGCGGTGGGCGGCGGCACCGAATGCTCCGCCGCCCGGGCGAGCTCGCGGATCAGATCGACCCCCGGAGCCAGCGGCACGTGACGGATGGCGGCGCCGGCGATGATGAAGCCGTAGGGATGGATCGGATAACTCGGATTGGGCACGAGAATGGTGTCGCCCGGAGCGGTGATGGCCTGGGCGAGATTGGCGAGCCCCTCCTTGGAACCCAGGGTCACGCAGACCTCGCGCTCGGGGTCGAGACGGACCCCGAAACGCCGTTCGTAATAGCCGGCCAGCGCCCGCCGCAGACCGGGAATGCCGCGCGAGGTGGAATAACGATGGGTGCGCGGGTTCCGCACCGTCTCGATCAGCTTGTCGACGATGTGGGAAGGCGTCGGCGCATCCGGATTGCCCATCCCGAGGTCGATGATGTCGCGTCCCGCGGCCCGTGCCCGCGCCTTCATTTCGTTGACCTCGGCGAAGACGTAGGGCGGCAGGCGCCGGATGCGGTGGAACCGGGAAGGGGGGGCGGGAAACCGGTTCATCGGACCGCGCCTCCCGCCGCCGTCGCCGGTGCGGGCCGGCTCGCCGGCAAGATGCGGATGATGTCTCCGCTTCCGCGCTGACGCATTTCGATCCGCTGCGACGGTACCCCGAGGGCGATCAGCTCCCGCGCCACCGCCCGCAGCCGTTCCAGACCGAGTGCCGGAGACGCGGCACCGGCCTCGACGACGATCGGTCCCGTCGCCCGTCGCAGCGATCCCGCCGCCGCCCGCAGCCGCTGCCGGGCGGCGTTGTCGAGAAGCGTGCTGCCGGGCGGAAATTCGAAGATCAGCGGCCGCGGCGCCGCTTCCGGTGGCGCCGCGGGGACCGCCGCGAGCCCCGTCGGATCGCTCGCCGCGGCGACCCGCCCGTCGTCCGCGCCGAGGGCCTCCACATGTTCCATCCATTCGATCAGATCGTCCAGCTCGCCCTTGCGCCCGGGGCCCTCCAGCATCTGTTCGACGTAGGCCCGTCCCGGATCCTCGGGCGGCGCGCCCCCCCCGCCGCCCGTCTCCGGTCGGGGGCGCCCGTCCATCGCTGGCGGGCTGGTGTCCGGCGGTCGCGGCGGGGAGGCCGCCCGTCCCGTCTCGTAACGGAGTTTCTTTCCCTCGTAGGCGGCATTGTCGCGATCCGCGGCGAGCCTGCGGGCGATGGCCCGCCGCTGTTCGATCGAATAGCCGAGGCGCGGGCGCGGAGGGACCTCCCGGAGATCGGGATAGGGCTCCCGTGCCGCCCGCTCTCGCGCGGCGGCGAGCTCCGGGGGAAGCGGGGGGCCGGCGTCGGCACAGCCGCCGAGGATCCCGACCAGGAGCAGGATACCGAGGCCAGGTGTCACCTTCATCGCTCGCCCGCACGCTTTCGACATGGCCCCGATCGACGATCCCCTTTTGTCGCGCCCGACGCGGTTGGCGCCTGCTCGAGGATCGTTTAATAGCTTCGCCCCACGAGCGAAAGAGGGCGGTCGCGGCACCGGTGGCGCTGCTCCGACCGGTGCGCGGCGGCGTGGGTGTGGACATCGTTCCCGGGGGAAGAAGGCGGATGGCGAAGCACGGCGGTCCCGGCGGCAGGGGCCAGGAGCAGGAGGAGCTCTTGAAGATCGTCGGCGAGATCGCCGCCAAGAGCCATGCCCTCATCGAGGAGTTCCTCAGGCGCCAGCAGGCGCCGGAGGCGGCCCGCCCGGCGATCGATCCCCTCAACCTCGGCAGCGCCTTTCTCGAACTCACGGCCAGGCTGATGAGCGATCCGACCTCGGTGATGAACCGCAATTTCGCCATGTGGCAGGACTACATGCAGCTCTGGCAGTCGACGACACTGCGGATGTTCGGGCAGGAGGCGGAGCCGGTGGTGGTGCCGGAGCGCGGCGACCGTCGTTTCCGGGACCCGGCATGGCACGACAACCTGCTGTTCGACTTCATCAAGCAGTCCTATCTGCTGGCCTCCCGTTACATCCTGGAGACGGTGCGGCAGGAAACGGGTCTCGACGAGAAGACCCGGCGCAAGGTCGAGTTCTACGCCCGCCAGTTCGTCGATGCGCTGGCACCGTCCAATTTCGTTGCCACCAATCCCGAGGTGCTGCGGGCGACGATCGAGAGCCGCGGCGAGAATCTCCTGCGCGGTCTCAGGAACATGCTCGAGGATCTGGAGCGCGGCAGGGGCCGTCTCGCCATCCGGATGACCGATCTCGACGCCTTCGAGCTCGGTCGCAACATCGCCACCACCCCCGGCAAGGTGGTCTACCAGAACGATCTCGTGCAGCTCATCCAGTACGACCCGGTGACCGAGCAGGTGTACAAGCGGCCGCTGGTGATCGTCCCGCCCTGGATCAACAAGTTCTACATTCTCGATCTGCAGCCCAAGAACAGCTTCGTCCGCTTCGCCGTCGAACAGGGTTTCACGGTCTTCGTCCTTTCCTGGGTCAATCCCGACGAGCGGTTGGCCCACAAGACCTTCGAAGACTACATGTGGGAGGGACCGCTAGCGGCCCTCGATGCCGTCGAGAAGGCGATCGGCGAGAAGGAGGTGACGGCGATCGGCTACTGCCTCGGCGGGACCCTGCTGGCGGCGACCCTCGCCTGGATGGCGGCCAAGGGGGACCGGCGGATCAAGGCCGCGACCTTCTTCACCGCTCTCGTCGATTTCAGCGATCCCGGCGAACTCGGCGTGTTCATCGACGAGGAGCAGCTCGCCGCTCTCGAGGAGACCATGGCCCAGCGCGGCTATCTCGACGGGGCGGAGATGGCCACCACCTTCAACCTGCTGCGGGCCAACGACCTCATCTGGTCCTTCGTGGTCAACAACTATCTCCTGGGGCGGGAGCCCTTTCCCTTCGACCTCCTCTACTGGAACTCCGACAGCACCCGCATGCCGGCGGCGATGCACAGCTTCTACCTGCGCAAGTTTTATCACGAGAACCGGCTCGTCGAGCCGGGCGGGATCGAGCTCGCCGGGGAGCCCATCGATCTCCGCCGGATCCGCCAGCCGGTCTACTGGGTATCGACCCGCGAGGACCATATCGCCCCCTGGCGCAGCACCTATGCCGCGACCCAGATCTACAAGGGCAGGAAAAAGTTCGTGCTCGCGGGCTCCGGTCACATCGCGGGGATCGTCAATCCGCCGGCTTCCGGCAAATACGGCTACTGGGTCAACGAGAAGCTGCCGCCCGATCCCGACCGCTGGCTGGCCGATGCGATCCATCACGAGGGTTCCTGGTGGCCCGATTGGGCGGCTTGGAACGCCTCCCATGCCGGCCGAATGGTGGCTGCCCGCGATCCCGGGAAGGGCGGGCTGCCGGCGATCGAGGACGCGCCCGGTTCCTACGTTCGGGTCCGTGCCGTCTGAGTGCGCTCCGCTCCGGTCTCCGGATCCGATCGGCCGCGGCAGCCGATCTCGGACGCCGACGGGGAAGTT
>JALSIM010000022.1 GCA_026990035.1 Alphaproteobacteria bacterium
GGCGGCCGAGTTCCTGGTCACCGAGGTGGTGGTGCTGGGCATCATCATCATCGGCCTGATCGCCTATCTGTTCGACCTGCTGATGCGCTGGATCGAAAGCATCGCCGTTCCCTGGAAGGGCAAGGGCTAGGTAGGTCCCGTTCCGGGAAGCCGCCCGCACCCCTCAGAGTTCGAGATCGACGGTCACCGGCACATGGTCGGAGGGAGCTTCCCAGCCGCGGGCGTCGCGTCGCACATGGGCGTCGACCAGGGCCGGTGCGAGGCCTGGTGACAGCCAGATGTGATCGAGCCGGCGGCCCCGGTCGGACTTCGACCAGTCCCGTGCCCGGTACGACCACCAGGTGAACAGCTTCCGTTCGGGCGGGATGATGCGGCGCACCGCATCGACGAAGGCGTAGGCCCGCTGCAGGCGTTCCAGGGTCTCGACCTCCACCGGGGTGTGGGACACCACCTTCAGCAGCGCGCGGTGGTTCCAGACGTCGGTCTCCAGCGGGGCGATGTTGAGGTCCCCGAGGAGCACGAGGCGGGCACCGTCGCCCCTGCGGCTCGCGAACCAGCCGGTGAGCTCCTCCAGCATCTCCAGCTTGTGACGGAACTTCGGATTGACTTCCGGATCGGGAATGTCGCCACCGGCCGGAATGTAGAGATTGTGAAGCTCGATCCCGCCCGGAAGAAGGCAGCGGATGTGCCGGCACTGGTCGAGACCGCACCAGTGGATTCCCTCGCAGTCCGCGAGCGGCAGACGGGAAAGCACGGCGACCCCGTTGTAGGCCTTCTGGCCGTGGAGGAACATGTGCCGGTAACCGAGCTCTTCGGCGAGGCTCCGCGGAAACCGGTCGTCCGGCACCTTGGTTTCCTGGAGACAGAGGACGTCGGGACGGATTTCCCCGGCGATCCGCCTGAGGGCGGCCTCGCGGATGCGGATCGAGTTGGCGTTCCAGGTGGTGATGCGCAGTCGCAAGGTCCGTCTCCGGGGTCGTGGGCGGGAAGGATCTAGAGGAAGCTCTGCGGATCGACGTCGATCCGCAGCCGTACCGCCCCGGACAGAGGTACCCGGCCCAGCCAGTCGCGCAGACGGCCCGGCAGGTCGATTCCGGGAGCGGCCTTGATCAGGAACCGCTCCCGGTAACGTCCGCGCAGGAGGGTCAGGGGTGCGGGAGCGGGGCCGAGAATGGTGAGCCCCTCCTGCTCCGGCGCCCGGCGGGCGAGACGGCGGGCCTCCGCCCGGACCCGCCCGGCGTCGCGTCCCGAAAGCACGAGGGCGGCGAGGCGGCCGAAGGGCGGCATGCCCGAAGCCGCACGTTCGGCGAGCTCGCTTTCGAGAAACCCTTCGCGGTCGCCGCGGGTGAGGGCCTGCATCACCGGATGTTCGGGCATGTGGGTCTGGATCAGGACGCGTCCCGGCCGCGCCGCCCGCCCGGCGCGGCCCGCCACCTGATAGAGAAGCTGGAAGGTCCGTTCGGCGGCGCGCAGATCCCCGCCGGCGAGACCGAGATCGGCGTCCACCACCCCGACCAGGGTCAGGGAGGGAAAATGATGGCCCTTGGCCAGAATCTGGGTGCCGACGAGGAGATCCACCTCGCCGCCGGTCACCGCCTCGACCAGCTCGGCCGCCTGGGTCGCGGTGCGGAGGGTGTCGCTGGTGACGATCCGCAGGCGGGCCGTCGGAAACAGCCGGCGCGCTTCCTCGGCGATGCGTTCGACGCCCGGACCCGATGCGACCAGCGCATCGACGGTGCCGCAATGCGGACAATGTCCGGGCTCCGGGCGGTTCCAGCCGCAATGGTGGCATTGCAGGCGCCCTTTCAACCGGTGGCTCACCAGCCAGGCGGAGCAGTTCGGGCAGCGCAGCCGGTGGCCGCAGGCGCGGCACAGGGTGAGGGGGGCGTAGCCGCGGCGATTGAGGAACAGCAGCGCCTGTTCCCCGGCCTCCAGACAGGCGGCGAGCGCCCGGCGCAGGGGCGGGGACAGCCAGCTCGCCGGGGGCGGGCGGTCGCGCCGCAGATCGACCAGCCGGACTTCGGGAAGAGAAGCCCCGCCGTGACGGTCCGGCAGCAGCAGGCGCGACCAGACCGGGGGCTCGGGCGGAAAGCCGGGCACCGATCCGGTCCGGTAGGCGGTCTCCACCGAGGGGGTGGCGCTCACCAGGAGGAGCGGACAGGCTTCGAGGCGAGCCCGGGTGTGCGCCGCCGTCCGGGCGTCGTAGGTCACGCCCTCCTCCTGCTTGAAACTCGCATCCTGTTCCTCGTCGACGATCAGCAGACCGATCCCGGCGAGCGGCAGGAACAGGGCGGAACGGGCGCCGACCACCACCGGCTCCCGGCCGGTGGCGATGCGCCGCCAGAGACGGCGGCGTCGGGCGGGGGTGAGGGCGGAATGCCAGACCGCGGGCGGGGCTCCGAAACGGGCCCGGAAACGGGCCAGCCACTGGGCGCTGAGGGCGATCTCCGGCAGCAGCACGAGCACCCGGCGACCGGTCCGCAGCGCCTCCGCCACCGCCTCGAAATAGACCTCCGTCTTACCGGAGCCGGGGACGCCCTCGAGCAGGGTGACCGAGAACGCCGCTTCCCGGACCCGGTCGCGAAGCCGTGCCGCGGCCTCCTCCTGGGCCGGTGACAGCCGGTGGCCGGGCCGCTCGGGATCCGGCATCGCGACTTCGGCTTCGGGGAGCGCGGTGGCTTCCAGCAGTCCGGCCTCGGCCATCGCCCGCAGCACCCCGGCGCCGACCCCGGCCCGGCGGGCGATCTCGGCCGCCGGCAGGACCTCGCCCGGCTCCAGAGCCTCGAGGACCCGTCGCCGTGCCGCGGTCGTCCGTTCCGGTCGCCGACCGGCGGCGAGCCGGTAGCCCGGGCGCGGCGGGTCGGGAACGAAGGCCGCCGGCACGCTGAGAACCAGTTTCAGGAGGGCACCGAGGGGGGCGAGAGTCTCCCGCGCCGTTTCGGCGAGCAGGCGCCGCAGCGCCGCGGGCAGGGGCGGAAGGTCGAGGATCCGCTCGACGGTGCGCAGCCGCGCCGGCGGGCTGCGGCGTGCCG
>JALSIM010000023.1 GCA_026990035.1 Alphaproteobacteria bacterium
CGGACTGGGCCTGCACCGCCAGCGCCTTCATCCGCTGGAGAATGTCGGAGATCTTGGCCATGCCGCCGTCCGCCACCTGCAGCAGGCTGGAGGCCTGGGAGGCGTTGACCGCCGCCTGGCGCAGCGAGCTGACATCGGCCATCACCTTGGTGCCGACGGCCAGGGAGGCGGCATCGTCGGAGGCCTTGACGATCCGCGAGCCGCTCGACAGCTTGGCCAGCGAACTGGAAGCCGCCGACTGGTTCTGGGCGAGATAGCGCAGCGCGGTGTTGGCCGCGGTGTTGGTGGTGCCGGTCAAAACCATTGTTCAGTTCTCCCCAAGAAGGCTCGATGGATGGGAGGAAGCCTCGCCCGCGAACGGCAGTTCGCCGGAGCCGGGGCGCTGCTCCCGGTGATGCAAATGCGATGCCACCGCTTTCGAGGCGGGATTTCCCTCGGCAGGAGCCGCCAGGGCGGGCGCGATCGGCCGGTCGAAGTTGCCGATCGGCAAATCCTTCCGACGTCCCGCTCTCCCGCCGGAACGCCGACCCGTCCGTGCAGCGACCGTGGCCGGCGCAGGCCCGTCGTGATCGGCGAGCGGTGATCCCGCCGGTCGCCGCCCCGATACCGACATCGCGAACCCGCCATGGGCCGTCGACGACGGATGGAGGCTCCGACCGACGGCCGGGCCGCGGGGCGGCGGAGCCCATGCGATCCCGTCCCGCATTTCAGGGACCCGACACCGGACACGGATCCCGCGGATCCGGCGCGGCGGCGAGCGGACGATCGATGCCACCGGAGGCACACCACTCGACCCACAGCTCGCGGAGCGCGGCGCCGAAGGCGGCGGCGTGCGCCGGGCCGTCGCACAGCGGGGAAACGGCGGTCTCGACCCGGAAGAAACCACGCAGCCCCTCGAGCAGGTCGGCATTCTCGGCCAGCGAGACGGCGGTCGCCACATAGTCTTCCAGATCCTCGGCGATGCCGGCGTCGAAGCCGACGTGGGTCAGCAGCGTGCCACCGACGCGGGAAGCGTGCCGGTCGCCGATCAGGGTGACCACCGGCACGCCCATCCACAGCGCCTCGCAGGTCGTCGTGGTCCCGTTGTACGGCCAGGGATCGAGAGCGATGTCCACTTCGCCGTAACAGGCGAGATGCGTTTCCAGATCCGGAGCGCGCTCGAGGAAGCCGATCCGGTCCGGGTCGACGCCGGCCTCGGCGAATGCTTCCCGCAGTCTCCGGCAGGTCCCGGGATCGCCCGACAGATCGTGCTTCAAGAGCAGACGCGCGCCGGGCACCCGCCGCAGGATCGCCGCCCATGCGGCGACGACCGGGGGCGAGATCTTGGCGAAGTTGTTGAAGGAACCGAAAGTGACACAGCCGTTGCGCAGCACCGGCGGCGGAACGATCGCCGGATAGGAGCCGGGCTCGTAGCAGAGAAAGCAACCGGGCAGACGAACGAGCTTCTCGCTGGCGAAACGATCGCTTTCGGGACCGTCGGTGACGGCATCGACGATCCGCGCATCCATCGCCCGCAGGCCGGTGGTGTTGGGATAGCCGAGATAGGTCACCTGGACCGGTGCCGGGCGGCGGGTGAACAGCGGCAGACGGTTGTTGGCGCTGTGGCCTGCGAGATCGATCAGGATGTCGATCCCGTCCTCCCGGATCCGTTCCGCGGCCTCGCGGTCGTTCACGAGCCAGATGTCCCGCCAGCCGTCGGCGAGCTCGGCGAGCTCGAGGGAGACGTTGTCCGGGTTGGGACAGTTGCTGTAACACCGGATTTCGAACTGCTCGCGATCGAGATGGCGCAGCAGTGGCTTCAGGAAGAAGGCGACCGAATGGGCGCGGAGATCGGGGGAGACGAATCCCACCCGCAGCCGCCGCTCGGGTTCCGGCCGGTTGGGCCAATCCCGGGGCTCCACCACGGGAGCGTAGCGGCGATCCCATTCGCGATGGGCCGACCAGATCTCGTCGCGGCCGAGCTCCGAACTGTAGTTGAGATCGAAGACGTAGGTGGAGAATTCCGCCGGTGCCGTCGAATCGCGCTCCACGCCTTTCCGCAGGCGGGCGATCCCGGACGCGTGGCGGCCGGTGATCACCTCGAGATGGCCGAGCATGGACAGGGCCGGCGAAGGGCTCGGATCGTGGGCGACGCAGTCGCGGAGGAGCTCCTCCGCCTCCGCCACCCGGCGAAGATGGGCCAGCACGATACCCAGCCATTTGCGCGCCTCGAAATCGCCCGGCCGCATTTCGAGCACCCGCCGGAACATCGTTTCCGCCGCCGCGGGGCGGCCTTCGGCGAGGTGCAGATGGCCGTGGTTGAGCCAGATCTCGGGGGCCTCGATTCCGGCTTCGGCCAGCGCGTCGAGACATTCCCGTGCCTCCGCGTAGCGCCCCTGGAGAATGAGAGCGCCGGCGAGATTGGCCCGCGCCGTGGCATGCCCCTCGTCCCGGGCGAGGGCCATGCGCGCCGCCTGCTCGCCTTCCCGCCCCAGCCCCAGAGCGTTCAGCGCGCCGGCCATGTTGGCCGCCGCGTCGGCGAACTCCGGCTCCCGGGTCAAGGCCTCCCGATAGGCGGCGATCGCCTCCTCGGGATGTCCCGATCGCAGCAGCATGTTGCCGTAGTTGGAAAGGATCGCCGGCTTGTCGGGACACAGGCGCAGCGCTCGGCGGAACAGGCGGCGCGCCTCGCGGAAGCGGCCGCGCGCGCTCATCAGGGCGCCCAGGAGATGGAGAGCGTCCGGCTGATCGGGGGTCTGCTTCAGGACCCTTCGATAGAGCGTCTCCGCCCGGGTCAGGTCACCGGCACGATGGCGTTCCGCGGCGGCCAGGAGAAGGGCCGTCGATGCCGTACCGCCCCCCTCGGAGATGGGCGGCGCGGTCGATGTCGCGCTGCCGCCTCGGGCTGCGACCGACGGTCCCTTCCGCCCGCGGCCGACCTCGTTCATGCGGCCCGCCTGGCCAACGGATGACGCAGCGCGTAACCGGGATCCGGCAGGACCACCTGGGCCGCGAGGCGGCGCCGGGTGTCGAGGAAGACGGGAGCCCGGAGATTGACGTAGGCCTGGACCCCGTCGCCATCCCGGGAAAGGGTCACCACCAGCAGCAGACAGAGATCCGCCGGGGCGATCTCGAGCGCTTCACGCACCTCGTCGACATCCGCCTCGGCCAGGGGCACCGCCCCCGGTTCGGTGGGCATGACGATCAGCGAGGCCGGCTCCTCGTCCAGGAGCTCGAGCAGCAGGAAGCGGCCTTCACATCGCGGCAGCTCCCTGAGCCGGAAACCACGGGCGCCGGGAAAGCCGGGGAGGCCGCGCGGCAATTCCACGATCTCGGTGACCGCCTCCCGCGACTCGGCCGAACGCGTCCCCTCGACACCGTTCTTCCCGGTGTCGGAAGGCAGTCTGTCGGTATCCGCTCGGTGCATGACCTTTCACCTCCGTTGGCGGCCCGCGATGGCCGCTGCAGCGTAGAACGCCAAGGTTAACGTTTCCCTAAGCATCGCCGCTCATCGCAGATAGTCGGCGATGCTGAGCTGCGAGATCCGTGAAACCGCGAGATAGGCCGCCTCGAGCGCGGTACGGTCCCGTGCCAACCGGCTCAGGGCTTCGGGCAGATCGACGTCTTCCATCTCGCTGACGATTTCGGCGAGATAGACCTCGTCGCCCCGCTGCACCTCGATGATCGCTTCGAGGCGGCTGCGTTCGGCGCCCAGCTCGCTGCGCAGATCGGCCAGTTCGTCGATGGCCCCGGTGAGTTGGGTGAGAGCGGTCTCGAGGTCGGAACGGTCGTTGACGAGATGCGCCTGGCGGCCGAGTCCGAGGGCCCCGATCAGCCGCGCGAAGGCCGGATCGCTGGCGGGGATGCCGTAGGCGATTTCCACCCCGTCGTCCGCCTGAACCTCGAGCTCGACGTCGTCGCCCGAGTAGTAGAGGCTGGAGTCGGCGGTCACCGGCGGCGGATCGGGAATGGCGACCGGTCGCGTGTCGGTCCGGCTGCCAGCGAACAGATAGCGGCCGTCGAGCCGCAGATTGAGGCGGGATTCGATCTCTTCGAGCATGGCGTCGAATTCCGCGTCGAGGGGCACGTCGGCCCCCACCCCGTCGCTCAGCCGCTGAACGAGCAGGGTACGGGCCCGATCGGCGATCCTGCTCAGACTCTCGAGCGAACCGTCCATCGCCTGCATGCGGTCGATCACATGCTCGTTCTGGCGGATGCGGCCGGCGTTGAGGGTGCGGTCGTAGCGCGTGCTCAACAGCAGCGGGACGTCGGCCGCGATGCGATCGAAACTGCGCGCCCGCTTGCCCGAGGCGATCTCCATCTGGGTCTCGCGCATCCGGCTCTGGGTGGTCTGCAGGGCCCGGGTGAGGAAGGCCTGCTGGGCGAAGTCGCCGACCCGGCTGGTCATCGTCGCGATCCTCCGCGGTGGCTATCGGGCGAGGTTCATGAGCTCGTCGAAGAGCTCGCTGGTCATCGTCAGCACCCGGGCCGAGGCGGTGTAGGCCTGCTGGTAGAGCACCAATCGGGACATCTCCTCGTCGAGATTGACTCCCGAAACCGCGGCGCGCCGGGTCTCGAGATCGGAGACCAGCTCCCGGGACACATCGGCCGCGGTGCGCTGGCGATCCACCGCCTGGGCCTGGAGCGCGACCATATCGACGATGTAGTCGCGGGCGCTGGTGCTGCGGCCCGGAAGCGCTCCTCGGGTGATGGTCTCGTACTTGCGCTCGAGGGCGCCGACCAGCTCCAGGGCACCGCGATTGTCGCCGGCGCCCCCCAGCGTACCCGTCGGCGTGCCGCTGGTGTCGACCGCGAGATAGGCGGCGGCGAGCCGGGTCGGATCGGCCTCGATCGCCGGGTTCACGGCGAGGGAGGTGGCGGCGGCCCCGGTCTTCACCACCAGATCGTTGAGGCCGAAATAGTGGGAGAAACCGTAGTCGCGGCTGCGGCCGTCGGCGTCGGTGAAGGCGATCGAACTGTCGCCTTCGTTGATCGCGATCCCGTAGCTGCCGAGATCGATGGCGAGCGGCCCGTCGCCGGTGAGGGTCACCGTGCCGTAGGCGGAAAGGGCGGCGGAAAGATTGGCCACCATGGTGGTGGCGTCGTCGCTCATGTCGATGGCCACGGTGGTGACCGTGTCGCCGGTCGTACGATCGATCACCGACAGATAGGCGGTCCCCGATCGGGTGGCGGCATCGTAGACGGCGGCGGCCGTCTCGTTGGTGCCGGTGAGAGCGGTGGGCGGCGGCTGGGCGGTGGCCGCGTTGTGAGCCGCGTTGAGGGAGAAGCGGACGAGCTCGGCGAGCTCGTCGAACTGACCGGCGAACTGGGGCAGGCGACCGTCCCGCAGCTCGAGAAGACCCTTGAGCCGGCCACCGGTGAGCGGCGTCGTGGCGCTCGTACCGCCGCCGACGAGAGTGATCCCGGTCTCGCCGGGGAGCGGTTCGCCGCTGTCCCTGTCGAGCTGCGAGATGTCGTACACCTCGATCGCGGCGAAGGAGGTGCCCGCCTGAACCTGGGCGGCGGGAGAATAGACGAGCTGACGCGGCGTGTATTCGAGCAGGGGGGTACCGCCGCGCGCGTAGACGGCGACCGTGTTGCGCTCGAGCTTGACGACGCTGATGTCCAGCTTCCCGGCCAGCCCCTCCAGCAGCCGGTCGCGCCGATCCTCGAGTTCGGCGGTGGGAATCCCGCGCGCGAACTCCCTGTTGATCCGATCGAGGGCGAGAATGTCGCTGTTGATTTCGCCGACGAGTTGCGCGATCTCCTGGTCCGTGTCGTAGCGCTGCTTCTGGATGCGTTGTCCCGCATCCTCGATCCGCCCCACCAGATCGGCCACCGCCCCCAGGACCGCCACCCGGCTCGCCGTTTTCTCGGGCTGCAGGGCGAAGCTCTCGAGCGCGGTCGCCAGCTCCGACAACCGAGCCTCGATCCCGCCCCGCGGGTCGCCGGGGCGGCCGAAGAGGTTGTTCTGGGCGCTGACGAGTCCCTCGGAAAGCACCGAATCGCGGGCGAGGACGCTGCGCTGGCGGCGGAGCTCGTTGGTCAGGAAGGCGTCGGTGATCCGCGCCACATCCTCCGCCCGCGCGCCCATGCCGCGGCCGTCCAGCACCAGCGGCGACTGGTCCATCCTCTTGCGGACGTAGCCTTCGGTGTTGACGTTGGCGACATTGTTCGCCGTCACCTGGAGGTTGCGCCGGGCCACGTCGAGCCCGGTGAGGGCGGTGGAAAGAGCCGTCGTGAGGGTCATGGCGAGGCTCCCTGCGATCCGTTCCTAGACCTGCCGATCGAGGGCCAGCGGCACCACTTCCGCCGTCCCGCCGGCCCCGGACGGCGGCCGACCCGCGAGCACCTCGGCCAGATGCCGGGCGATCCTTTCGACGACGAGTCGGGCCGCCGCCAGGGCGGTGACGTTGGTCCGCATCGTGCTCTGCAGCTCGCGGGTGGTCTCGGCCAGGAGCTCGCGGATTTCCGGCTCGAGGCCGCCGACGAACTCGGGCGATCGGCGCAGGTTCCGAATTTCGATCTCGTAGGCGTCGGCGAGCGCCAGCTTTTCCTCCTGGAGCGCCCGCAGCTCCTCGATTCCCATGCTCCGCAGCAAGGCGTTCTCGCGCTCCAGCACGGCCTTGAGTTCACGCATCAGGGCGATGAGCGCACTCACCCGTTCCAGCGGCTCCATCACCGGCCCTCCTGCAGTCGCAGCATTTCCCGGACCACCGTGTCGGCGATGCCGATGCCCCCGGCCCGGCTGATCATCCGCGCATAGGCGTCGATCAGCATCGATCCCCAGGGGTCGTCACTGCCGCTGGCGGCCGCTCCCGGACCGCGCAGCGGCTTGCCGACGGTCTGCAGCATCCGGGCGAGGAACACCGCCTCGAACTCCTCCGCCGTCCGCCGGACGTCCTCGGGGACCGGACGTCCCTCGGCGGCCGGCGTCGGAGCGATGGGAGGGGTCGGGGTCGAAGGCATCGTCACATCACCTCGATTTCGGCCTGCAGCGCCCCGGCCGCCCTGATGGCCTGGATGATGGCGATCATGTCGCGGGGCCCCACGCCGAGGGCATTGAGCCCGTCCACGAGCTGGTCGAGGGTCACCCCGCCCTCGAGGATCGCCAGTTTGCGACCGTCCTGCTCGTCGATGGCGATGTTGGTGCGGGGCACCTCCACCGTCGTCCCGTCGCTGAACGGCTCGGGCTGGGACACCTGCGGCGCCTCGGTGACACGGACCGTGAGATTGCCCTGGGCCACCGCCACCTTGCTGATCCGCACGTTCTCGCCCATGACGATGATGCCCGCCCCTTCGTCGATGACGATCCGGGCCGGCTGATCGGGCTCCACCGGGAGCTGCTCGAGCTCGGCGAGCAGGCTCGCGGTGCGGGCCCGGTACGCCTCCGGAACGACGATCCGGACGGTCGCCGAATCGGCCACTTCGGCGACCTCGTCCCCGAGCCGCTCGTTGATCGTCTCGGCGAGACGCCGGGCGGTGGTGAAATCCGGATTGTGCAGCGCCAGACGCAGTTCGCGCATGTCGGCGAGGGCGAAGTCCACCTCCCGCTCGACGATCGCACCGGCGGGGACCCGCCCCACCGTCGGCACCCCCTTGGTCACCGTCTCGGCCGCGCCGCCGACCTCGAAACCGCCGACCACCAGCGAGCCCTGGGCAACGGCGTAGACCTCGCCGTCGGCGCCCACGAGAGGCGTCACCAGGAGGGTGCCCCCGAGGAGCGACTTGGCATCCCCCAGAGCGCTCACCGTGGCGTCGATCCGGGTACCCTGCCGGGCGAAAGGCGGCAGGGTGGCGGTCACCATCACCGCCGCGACGTTCTTGGTGTTGAGCTTGTTGCCGCGGGTGCCGACCCCGAGCCGCTCCAGCATCGCGACGAGGCTGGCCTCGGTGAAGGCGGCGTTGCGCAGACTGTCACCGGTACCGTTGAGCCCGACCACCAGCCCGTAACCCACCAGCATATTGTCGCGCACCCCCTCGAAACTGGCGACGTCCTTGATCCGCGACGCCGCGGCGACGCCACCCCCGAGCCAGGGCGACAGCAGGAGGGCGAGGAAACAGAAGATCCGGAAGACTGGGGCGGGCCTGGGCATCGACGTCCGTGTTCCTCCATGTCGGTTCGCCCGGTGCGTGAGCCGGGCGTCTCCCGCCTCGCGAAATCCGTGCCAGTTCCGTGGCGCGGTGGAAAATCGCCGGCAGCGGCGGCCGCCCCCGGCCCGTCTCCGCCGGTCCGTCCCGGCAAATGACGCCGCCGGCCGGCAGGATTTGCCGGCCCGCATCGCCTTCTTCACGGAAAATTAAGGCTTCGCGTCGAATCTGCTCACGGCATCCAATCCCGGGATCGCGTCGCCATGAAGATCGAGCGCCCCAGCAGCCCCTCGCCGACGACACGGCCGGTCGGGACGCAGCGCGCCGCGAGCGCGAGCGCCTTCGCCGATCTCGTTCGTACCAGCGCACCGACGGGCGCACCGCCGCCGACCCGGGCGGCGACGGTGGCCGCGACCACCGCTCTCATCGCCCTCCAGGAAGTGGAAGAGCTCGACGAACGGCGGCGGCGGGCGGTGGGGCGGGCGCACGCGATGCTCGACGAGCTCGAGGAGATCCGCAACGCGCTACTCCTCGGCGGTCTGCCGGCCGAGACCCTGGCGCGGATTCGCCGGCTGCTGGCCGAACGCCCCGCCGAGCTCGGAGATCCGAAGCTGGAGAGCCTGGTCCGCGAGGTCGAGCTGCGCACCGAAGTGGAACTCGCCAAGCTCGAACGATCGTCCCCGACCGGGCGCTGAAGGATCGCTTCCCGGCCCCGGGGCACCCCGCACGGAAAGGGAAAACCGCTCGCCGGGCTTCGCCCCGGGCTCAGCCTTCGGGTGCATAGAAGCCCACGAGAATGGTGCGGAAGATGATCCGGAGATCGAACAGCAGCGACCAGTTCTCGATGTAGTAGAGATCGTACTGGACGCGTTCGCGCAGCGCCTCGAGACTGCGGATCTCTCCGCGCAGGCCGTTGACCTGCGCCCATCCGGTGATCCCCGGCTTGACCCGGTGGCGGGCGAGATAGCCGCCGATCAGCTCGGCGTAGAGCTCGTTGTGGGCGACGGCATGAGGACGGGGCCCGACGATCGACATCTCGCCCCGGAGCACGTTGAAGAACTGCGGCAGCTCGTCCAGCGAGAGGCGGCGCAGGATCCGGCCGAGAGGTGTCACCCGCGGATCGTCGACCCGCGCCTGGGGAACGCCACCGTGCACCCCGTCGTCGCAATGCTCGACGTACATGGTGCGGAACTTGAGAACGGCGATCGGCTCGTTGTTGAAACCGTAGCGGAGCTGCCGGTAGAAGACGGGCCCCCTGGACGTGAGCTTCACCGCCAGAGCGACGGCCAGCATCAGCGGCCCGGCGAGAAGGATCACCAGGGCCGCCAGCAGCCGGTCCTCGATCGCCTTGGCGAGGGCGTTCCAGCCGGCCAGCGGCCGATCGAAGACGTGGACCAGCGGCACACCCGCCACATGCGACACCCGGCGCTCCTGGGCGAAGTGGCCGGGGAGATCGGGACACAGCCGTACGTCCACCGGCAGCTCGGCGAGCTTTTCGAGCCAGCCGCGGATGCGCGTCTCGGCCCCCCAGGGAAGGGCGACGACGACCTGATCGATGGCGTGCCGGCGGACGAACTCGCGGAGATCGTCGACGGTCCCCAGCACCGGGTAGCCGGCCACGTAATCGGGCACCCGGTCCCGCCGGTCGTCGAACAGGCCGATCAGGCGGATGCCCTCCCCGGCCTGCCGCAGATGGCGCACCAGCCGCTGGCCGTGCTCCCCGGCGCCCACCACGACGAGCCTGCAGACCAGCCTTCCGGCACGACGCAGGCGGCCGATCCCGAAACCGACCGCGAGCCGGACGAGACCCAGCCCGAGCAGTCCGAAAAGATAGAACGCCCCCGCCGCCGGCCGCGGCACCCGATCCAGGGTCGCGGTGGCGTAGCCGAGAGTGACCAGCAGCATGACCACCAGGGTCCAGGCGAGGGCGCAGCGGGTGAGCTGGTAGTCGCGCTCGGCGAGACGGTCGAAGACGTACAGGCCGGCGATCTGGAAGGCGTTGATAGCGAGGGGAACGACCAGCAGGAGAACCACCACCGGCAGCGCGTCGCCGGGCGGCCTCGCGACCACGGTTCCGGCGGCGGCCGCCGCCGCCAGCAGGACCGCGGCGTCGGCGATCCTGACCAAACCGACCAACACCGCCGGCGTGAGCCAGTCGGGACGCGGTCGGTCCGTTTTTCCGCGACGGCGTGACGACCGAGGAAAGGCGAAATCCAAGAGCGGCGCTCCGTCCGAATGGGCGGCGACCGGCCGCCTCATATCCTCGTGGATGAACGATGCCGCTATCCTTCTACCATCGGGAGAACGGGCGTGCCAGCCCCGTCACGCTCAGTCGGGCCGCAGCAGATCGACCCGCATCGGCTGCTCGAGGACCGTCCGTCCACGCGCATCCCGGAGGCGATGCCGGGCGTAGAGCCGCTCGATGCGCGACCGTACCTCTCCGAGACGCGCCTCCCGCCCGGGATCGGCGGCGGCCAGCCGGGAAATCAGTTCCGCCGGGCCGGCGACGGGCACCAGCGTCGTGTATTCGCGTTCGACTTCGAGCCGCCAGCCGCGGCCGGCGGCGGCCCGCACCGCCCGCCGGGCCGCCGCCCTCACCACGGTCTCGTCCTCCACCGGCCGCATCACCTCGAAATAGCCGCCCGCGGCGATCGGCTCGACCACCAGCAGCCGCCCGTCGCGGCGCAGCACCCGCCGTGCCTCGGCCAGTGCCGCCGGCATGACCGTCTCCGGCAGATGATGCAGGCTGTTGAAGAAGATCGCGGCATCGAAGCTGCCGTCGGCGAACGGCAGGGCTTCGGCGCGACCGGCGATGCAGCGCTCCGGTCCCACCGTCCCCGCGGCCCGGAGGAGAAGCGGCAGTTGCGGGTCGAGACCGAAGGCATCGGCCTTCCGCCGCAACAGCCATCGCAGAAGATCGCCGGCGCCGCAGCCGAGATCGAGCACTCTCGCGCCTTCGAGCGGCACGAGCTCGGCCAGCACCTCGCTGTTCCGTCTCAGCGGCCGATCGCCGGTCATTTTCCCTTTCCGCGAAATGCCGCCTCGTCTTAGCTTGGCCCGCCGAAAAAGCGCAAGGAACCGAGCGATGTTCCGGTCGAACCCCCGCCGTGGCCTCTATCTCACCGTCACGCTGCCGGCTATCCTGCTGGCCCTCGCCATCGGCGCCGCGGTCGGAGTGTGGCGGGCACTCGCCGGGGTGGAACTGGGCCTCCACGGGATCCTCGCCCTGCTGCTCGGAGCGGGCGCGACCCTCGGCCTCGGGGTCGGTCTGATGTGCCTCGTCTATTACAGCCACCGGCACGGCTACGACGACCGGGCGGGTTACGATTAGGGAGCCGTCGGCGGCCCGCGACGGAACCGCGGCTTCGCCCCTCCGGCATGGTGCGGCCTGCAACGGAATACGGATGTTCGAACGTCTCGCCGTCGATCTCGCTGCCGGTAACGCGGTTCGCAGCCTCTGCGTGGCCGACATCGACGGGTGCGGATCGCTGGCCCTGCTGCTGGGGGTGGAAGGCGGCGCCAACCGGTTGTTCGCCCTCACCGCGAACGGCCCCGTCCCCTGCAGCGCCGACGCCTTCGCCGCCGCGGAACAGGCCACCACGAGCCTCGCCGCCTGCGACATCGACGCCGACGGAGCCGAGGAAATCATGCTCGCCGGAACGGCCGGGAAGCTCGGGGAAGGGCGGGCGCATCTGATCGATCTGGCGGAGGGTGTCCTGCACGAGCGATTGGAGAGCGATCGGGCGACGGCCCTCGGTCGTCTCGGGGAGGCGCGGGTCTGTACCCTTCCCGCCGACCGGTCGCGTCCGGCGGGTCTGCTGGTGGCCCCCCGCGGCGGACCGGCCTGTCTCCTGGTCGCGGGTCGAAACGGTCTCGCCGATCTCGCCCCCGGGCTGGGTCTGGCGGAGATGTTCGCCGCCGGCTCTCTCCTCTTCGCACCGCTGTTCGGGGCGCGGGCGGCGCTCGTGGTCCTCGGCGAGATCGGCGGCTCCCAGCTCCTGCTCGCCGACGGCAGCGGCGTGTTCGCGGAACGCCGGCAGGATGCCGACACGCTCCTGCCGCCGGCTCGCTGCGGGGCCGTGCTCGGCTCGGTCGCCCACGAGGGTTTCGATCTCTTCCTCGGCACCAGCAGCGGGCCGCTGGGCCTTTTCTCCGCTGCCGACCCGGCGACGCCGGTCGACGTCTCGCCGCCGCTGATGGCGACTCCGGCCCGGGTCACCGGCGCGCTGTGCGCGGATTTCGACAACGACGGTGCGGACGAACTCTTCCTCTGCTGCAGCGGCGAACCCAACCGCCTGTTCGGCTGGCGCGAGGGCGGCTGGCGGCCGCTCGATCTCGGCGCCGCGACCCTGCCCCTCGGCACCCACGAACTCGCCGCGGTCCTCGACCTCGACGGGGACGGCTGTCTGGAGCTGCTGCTGTTCGCCGCCGGAGACGAGCGGGAAAGCGGCCTCTTCCGGGCCGCCGCCGCGGCCGGAAACGGCTGGATCCGATTCCTCCCCCTGGGACCGAGCGGGGCGCCGGCCCGCGGTGCCGTGGTCAGCCTCTTCGCCGGCGGCCGCTGGCGTCGGCGGCTGATCGACTGCGGCAACGGGATCGTTCAGGGTGAACCCGTGGCCCATTTCGGTCTGGGGCGCTCGGCCGCGGTCGAACGGGTCGAGATCCGCTGGCCGGACAGCGCCCGTCTCGAACTCCTCTCTCCCGCACCCGGGCGGCTCCACCGGATTCCCTATCCGGGGCCGCCGCTCAGGCCAGATGAGGCCAGATGACCGGCTTCAGATGAGCCTCCAGCTCGGGCCGCGGGAGGCCGGTGAGATCCTTGTCCACCTCGTGGCGCACATGCTGCCGCACCCGTTCGCTCAGCATCTCGCGGAGATCGCCCAGGGTACGCGGCGCCGCCACCAGCACGAGCTCGTTGTAGGCGCCGGCGTTCAGCCCCTCCTCGAGGATCGCCGCCAGACGGCGGGCGAAGCGTTCCTTTTCCACCCGCCGGGGATCGGTGTCCGGCTCCATGGCGTGCCGCCCCTGATCGTGTGAGCGGTCGAAGGTCCGCCCCGGCCGATCGGCCACCAGATCGAGACCCTTGCGCCGCGCCGGATCGTAGGTCTCCTCGCGCAGCGGCTCGAGCGTGTACGCGGCTCCCTCGGCCCTGAACAGCCGGGCGTGTGCCCCGTCGGCGACGACCACCCAGACCTTGCGCTTCGGCATCGGCTCCCCCTCCGGATACGGCGGATCCCGGCCCGCCCGGACCGGATCCGCTCAATCGATTTCCCGATCCTCGATCAGGATCTCGTAGACCGCGGCCACCCGGCCCTCGAGCGGTCGCTCCTCCCGACCGAGCGGCTCGCCCGCCCCCCCCGCCCAGGCCAGGGCCTGCTCGATCTCGCCGAAGGTGGCGCCGGTCTGGAGAATCCGCAGATGCTTGACGGGATCGTCGCCACCCACGAGCTCGGCGATCTCGCTCAGGGTGGGATGCAGGTGCGGGGCGCGGCGGCGCTTTTCGTTCATCGTTCGGTCCGATCGCTTCGAGCAGGGCTCGGGGTTGCGGGCTTCACTGCGGGCGGTTCCCATCCCCGATCGCGCTCCGGACCCGCGGCCCGTGCGCGAGTTCGGCCACGGCGGCGAGCAGTCGCCCCGCGGCGGCGCCATCGAGAATGGCGAGACCCACCCCTCTTTGGATGAGGTCTGGAGGGAGCCGTTTCAAGGGATCGCCATCGAATGTCGCAGCGACATCACCGCCGATCGGCAGATCGTCCAGAGCCGCCCGGGCCTCGCGCAACCGGTCGCGGGCGGTTTCCGGGTCGGCGGCCAGCGCCAGGAGCAGGATCTCGCCGCCGCTGCCGCGGGCGATGTCGCGGGCCAGCTCCAGCACCCGCGGATCCCCGGCATAGACGAGGAGCAGCGGCCCCCGGCTGGTCCCCAGCAGGACCACCGGCAGCGAGGCGGGGAATGCGGGCGGTCGCGGCAGGGCGGCGAGCTGTGCCGCCCGTGCCGCCGTCAGCAGGAGGAAGTCGCGCTCGCCCACCAGGCTCACGAGTTCGCCGACGGCGAGGAAGGTGAAGCTGCAATGCAGACGTCGGCCGCGCGCCAGTTCGGCGAGGCGCAACCGCGCGTCCTCGGCCATCAGCCGCAGGGCACGGCGAACCGCCGCCGGCTCGAAGGCCGGCTCGCTGGCCCCCGAGATTCCGACCCAGCGGGTGAAGGGCAACGCCGCCGACCACAGAAGGGCGAGATCCTCCAGGAAGGCGGCATGGATCTCGCACCGCAGGCGCTCGGCGAGACCGACGATGCGTTCCAGGGACCCCACCCCGGGCTCGGCCCCGAGAACGGCGATCAGACGGCGGGATCGGTGGGTGTCGGTCATCCCTCCTCCCGCTGCCGGCGCCCGGCCCGCTCCTCCGCGGCGAAGCGACGCCGGCGCTCGGCGAGATCGCGCAGCCGATCCTCCACCAGCCGGTTGAAACTCCCTTCGGGATACAGGCCGTCGGCGGCCCGTTCGCCGGCCGGCATCCCGGTCAGTAGCGCGATCCCCTCCTCGATCCGGTCGATGGCGAAAACCGCGAACTTTCCTTCCTCGACCGCCCGCCGCACGCGGCCGTGGAGCATCAGATGGCGCAGATTGCTCTTCGGCATCACCACCCCGTGGCTGCCGTCGAGGCCGCGGGCCGCGCAGAGATCGAAGAAGCCCTCGATCTTCTCGTTGACCCCGCCGACCGCGAGGATTTCGCCGTGCTGGCCGACCGCGCCGGTGATCGCCAGATTCTGGCGCAGCGGAACCTCGGCGATGGCCGACAGCAGGGCCAGGAGTTCGGCGGCCGAGGCGCTGTCGCCGTCGACGCCACCGTAGGACTGTTCGAAGACGAGGGTGGCGGAAAGCGAAAGGGGCACATCGCGGGCGTAGGCGGCGGCGAGATAGCCGCTCAGGATGAGCACGCCCTTGGAATGGATCGGCCCGCCCAGCTTGACCTCCCGCTCGATGTCGACGAGCTGACCGCTCCCCATCCGCACCCGGGCCGAAATGCGGCTCGGTCGGCCGAAGGCGTAGCCACCGAGACGGATCACCGACAGACCGTTGACCTGGCCGACGACCGCTCCCGTGGTGGCGACGCGGATCACCCCTTCGCGGATCTCCTCCTGCAGGCGTTCGCGCAGCCGGGACAGACGCCGGTCGCGCGCCTCGGCGGCGGCTTCGACGTGCGTCGCCTCGATCGCCGCGGCCCCCGCCCGGCCGGCGAGATGGTCGGCCTCCCGCAGGAGATCGCCCATCCGCCGCAGATTGGCGGAGAGCTTGCCGCTGTCGCCGGCCTCCCTCGCCGCCTGCTCCAAGAGACGGGCGACACCGTCGGCGCGACAGGGCCGCAGACCCTCGCGCTGGATCACCGTGGCCACCAGCCGCGCGTAGAGGCCCGGCGCTTCCGGCCGGCGTGGGATCTCCTCGTCGAAGTCGGCGGCGATCTTGAACAGCGGCTCGAACTCGGGATCGAGCTCGGCGAGCAGATAGTAGAGCAGCCGTTCCCCGACCAGCACCACCTTGACGTCCAGCGGAACCGGTTCCGGTTCCAGGGTGACGGTCGTCAGCAGCCCCATGCTCTGGAGCGGCGGCTCGATGTGGATGCGACCGGCGGTGAGCGCCCGTTTGAGGGCCTCCCAGGCCATCGGCCGCGCGAGCAGCTTGCGGGCGTCGATCACCAGATGGCCGCCGTTGGCGCGATGCAGCGCCCCCGGCCGAACCATCAGGAAATCGGTGAGCAGCGCCCCCATCTCGGCGCGGTGCTCGATCCGTCCGATCAACCGCTCGTAGGTGGGATCCTCCTCGAAGACCACCGGTGCCGCCGCGAGCGCACCGTTGTCGACGAGAAGATTGACGGCGTAACGGCGGAACAGGGGATGGGCCTCGTCGAGACCGGTGCTGGTCGGCTTGAGCTGCTCCGGGATCTGCAGGAAGATTTCGACATGGGCGATCACGTCGCGCCGCAGCGCTTCCAGATGTTCCGTCACCGGCGGCAGATCGGCCCAGCGGCGGATCAGGGAATCGACGAGGAAATTGACGGCGAAGGCCGCCGTCTCGTCGTTGAGGCGGCGAATCCGCTCGCGGGTCTCCTTGATCCATTCGGGCATCCGCTGCAGGGCCCGTTGCAGCAGGTCCTGCAACTCCCCGATCGTCGCCTCGATGCGCTCGCGGACCGGTTCGGGAAGCCGTTCGAACTGCTCCGGCGGCAGGATCCGCCCTTCGCGCATCGGCGCGAAGGCGAAGCCCATCGGCGAGCGGACGAGGGCGATGCCGAGACGCCGGGCCTCCGCCTCCACCTCGGCCACCGCCCGCTCCTGCCGTTCCTTGAGCTCCTCCTCGATCAGCCGGCGCCGAGTCCGGTATTCCTCGTTGTCGAAGGCGTTCCGGAGGGCGTCCAGGAGATCGCCCAGGAGCTGCACCACCTCCTTCTGCAGGGCGGCGCCGCGACCGGCCGGCAACCGCAGCGCGCGCGGCTTGCGCGGTTCGGCGAAATTACCGACGTAGACCCAGTCGTCGGGAACCGGCTCTTCCGCCGCCCGCGCCTCCAGGCGCCGGCGCACGATGGAATGACGGCCGATGCCCTCCGGGCCGAGGGCGAAGACGTTGTAGCCCGGGCGCCGCACCGCCAGCGCGAAGCCCAGCGCCTCCAGCGCCCGCTCCTGGCCGATCGGCATCTCCAGGGGCGCGAGCTCGGTGGTGGAGGAAAAGCCGAGCGCCGCGGGATCGCATCGCCAGGCCAGCCGGTCGACGGGTACGGGTGCGATGGCGGTCGTCACGACCTTTCCTCCCCTCGCCGGCGGTTCCGGCGGCCGTTCAGTCGAGCGCGAAACGGATCCCGGCGGCGATGTAGCCGCCGTCCACCACCAGCACGTGGCCGGTGACGAAACGCGCCCCGTCGCCGGCCAGATAGAGGGCCGCGGCGGCGACATCCCCGGGCTCGCCGTAGCGGGCCAGCGGCAGCGCCCGCTTCCAGGCTTCGCGGGTGGCCTCGGTGTGCATCGCCTCGACGAGCGGCGTGTCGATGGGGCCGGGAGCGACGGCGTTCACCGTGATGTCGTGGTCGGCGAGCTCCACCGCCGCGGTCTGGGTGAGGTTGACCACCGCCGCCTTGGAGGCGCCGTAAGCGGCCCGACCGGTGGCTCCCCGCAGCCCGGCCACCGAGGCGATGTTGACGATCCGCCCGCCGCGGCCGGCCGCGCGCATCGCCTTCCCCGCTTCCCGCAGACAGACGAACAGGCCGAACAGATTGACCGAGAAGATGCGGGAGAAATCGCCGAGATCGTGATCGAGCAGCCGTTTCTGCAGGCCGATGCCGGCGCTGGTGACCAGGATGTCGATGCCGCCGAGAGCCGCGATCGCACGCGCCATCGCCGCCACCGCCGCCGGCTCCTCGCCGAGGTCGGCGATCACCGGATGAGCCCGCCCGCCGGCTTCTTCGATCGCCGTCGCCGTCTCCTCGAGACCGGCGGGTTCGCGATCGAGCAGCGCCAGCTCCGCCCCTTCGGCGGCGAAACGTACCGCCACCGCCCGGCCGATGCCGCTCGCCGCACCGGTCACCACCGCCTTCCTGCCCGCCAGTTCCATGGCCTCCCCTCCCTTGCTCCGAATGCCGCGCGCCGCGTCCCGCTAGAGGCGGCGGAAGCGCCAGGCGCCGTCTTCGCCGCGCCACCGCTCCACCCGGCCGTGGCGCAGGAGATGGTTCATGTGGGCGTAGGTCTCGCCGAGCGCGAAACCGAGCTGGCCCGGCACGATCTCGATGTCGAACAGGGCCGGCATGATCTCGAACAGGGTCGCCGGCTCGCGGCAGGCGGCGAGCGCCCGCTCCAGCCGTTCCGCGTGATGGTGACGGAGTTCGGCGAGGCGGTCCGGCAGACCGAAGAAGGGCCGGCCGTGCGAGGGCAGCACCAAGCAGTCGCCTGCGATCGCCTCGTAACGTCCGAGGGAGTCGAGAAACTCCGTCAGGGGGTCGGCGTCGGGGGCGCTCGGCGCCACCGCCACCACCGGGCTGATCCGCGGCAGGATCTGGTCGGCGGCGATCAGCAGATCCCCCTCCCGGGAAAGCATGGTGATCATCTCCGGGGCATGGCCCTCGCCGATGATCACCGTGAACCGGCGGTCGCCGAGCCGGATCTCCTCCCCGGCCACCACCCGGCGATAGGAGGCCGGCGGCGGGCCGGCACGCTTGCGGTACATGTTGCCCGCCTGCCGCCGCTGGCGGACGAAGGCTTCGGGCAGGCCGGCGGCACGATCGTAGGCCTCGTAGGCGTCGTCGAAGGCCTCCGTGGCATCGAGAGCGAGCCATCGTGCGGTCAGCCATTCGGTGCGGGTCGCCCAGAGTTCCGCCCCCGTCCGCGCGCAGAGACGGCCGGCGAGACCGCAATGATCGGGATGGTAGTGGGTCACGATCAGGCGGCGCAACGGTCGGCCGGCGAGGGGCCCGGCCAGGATCGCGTTCCACACCGTCCGCGTCTCCGGGGTGTCGAAACCGGTGTCGATCACCGTCCAGCCGTCGGCTCCCTCGTCGATCAGCCAGACGTTGACATGGTCGAGCCTGAGCGGCAGCCGCAGGCGCAGCCAGAAGATCCCCGGCGCCACCTCGAAGGGCTCGTCGTAGGGCGGTGTCGGGGCCGCGTAGCGGATCCCCGTCTCCTTCGCCACGGGCGCTCCCGCCCGCCTCCTCGTCCGGCTCGCTTCGTTCAATGCCCGCTCCTCGTCCTCCTCCGCCGCTCCGCGATCGGCCCCCCGAGCTTAATGCGGAAGTGGCGCCTTGTCGCGAGTCGCGGAGCGACGCGCCGGAAATCCCGGGATCCGCCTCGCCATCGGCGCCGCACCGCGCTATGCCCGAAACGGCGACCGACGCGGGAGGGGGATGCGACATGAAGGCCCTGGTGCTGAGCGATCGCGAAACGGCCGACGGGCTCGGGCTGCGCGAGGTGGCGGAGCCGGAGCGGCCGCCGGGCTGGGTGCGGCTGCGGGTGCTGCGGGCCTCCCTCAACCGGGTCGACGTCTACATGCGCCGGAGCGGGGCGGGAATCCGCCACGAACTG
>JALSIM010000024.1 GCA_026990035.1 Alphaproteobacteria bacterium
CGCGCGGCCGCGCTGCTGCGCACGCTGCCGCGGCTCGACGACACGCTCGTCTTCCCGGGCCGGAGGCGCGAGATGAGCGACATGACCCTCACCGCCGTGCTCCGCCGCATGTGCCGGCGGTGCGAGGCGGAGGGCGCGCGCCTTGGGCCGACGCCGAGGGGCGGCGGCTCACCGCCCACGGGTTCCGCTCGACCTTTCGGACCTGGGCGCGGGAGGCGACCTCGTTCCCCTCGGAGATCGCCGAGGCGGCGCTGGGGCACGTGGTCCGCGACAAGGTCGAGCGGGCCTACCGCCGGGGCGACGCCTTGGATCGCCGGCGCGAGCTCATGGAACGCTGGGCGCAGTTTCTCGACCGCCCGGAGGGCGCGGTCGTCCCTCTGGCGCGGCCGACATGAAGCCGCGGCCCTTCTCGGCGCTGCGCTTTCCAGCGGGCTACACGGTCGGCCTCCATCTGGTCGATGCGAGCGAGGTCCCGCGCGACGTGGACTTCGAGCGGCTCGAAGCGGCGGGAAGGATCGAGCTCGCCGACGAGGACCGCGCCGCGGTCGCGGAGGCCATCGCCTGGGTGGCCGTCGCCTACCGGCTGCAGGCGAAGCGGCTGCCGGTGCGCGCGCTGCGGGCGCGGTTCGCTCGCGCCCGACGGCGGGGCGAAGAGGCGGCCGACGGGCCCGACGGGCGCGTCTACCGCTGCAGAGAGCTCGCCCGATCGTAGAACTCCCAATGATAACGAATGCGCACCGAGCCGTTGAAGGTGGATGCGGCCGTCTTCGGATTCGGCCCGTAGAACAGCATGCTGTCTTCACCCGCCACATAGCGTTTGTCGGCACCTTCTCCGATGAAATGGCCGGGTAGCTTGTGGACTTCCGAGACGGCGTTGCTCTCCGGCGTCTCGAGGCGCAGCACCTCGATCTTGGTGCCGAAATAGTCGTCCTTCTGCGCGTCCACGATAGCGTTGAACGTATAGCCGACGGCCTTGAAAAAGGCGGTGATGCCGAGATCGACCGGCGGCGTCTCGTATATCGCTTTCATCGCCTCGTAGCCGTCCCTGATGTATTCGACCGCGTCGTCCTCGATTTCCTCGGCGAGGAAGGCGTCGAATGCATCCGGGGAGAGTTCGAGCAGACCATCCCTGCGGACCGCGTCCAGCATTCTCGTGATCCCTTGCGACCACATATCGTACTGTCCCTTGCCGTCGCGCTCGAGCACGGACATGACGAACAGGAACTGGCGTGGCGGGGAATGCAGCTGGGCCGGCGTCTGCAGGTCGAATTCGAAATGCGTCCGTTCGTGCGCGATCCGCAGCCCGCCGATATCGATATCGCCATACGCCGCCCGATCGGGCGGATCGAGCTTTCGCGCATAGGGGCCATAGATGTAGGCGCGGCCCGGATCGGAAAACGTTGTCATGGTTTCCGCGCCGTTGGTCACGGTTTTCAGGAACAGCTCGATCGCGAACCCCTTTATGAAATACTCTTCCCGACCCACCTCGAGCTGTGGCGCGACGAGTTCGATCTCGTCCAGCACGATTGCCACCTTGCGATAATAGTCATCGGTGGCGAACGTCGTCGGCGGCGAGTCCTCACGCTCGTATGTGATCACCACCGGCGCCGACCAGAAACCCATCGGCTGTGGCCCGATTTTTTTCGGGGCATCATTGGCGGAAACCGCCGCAGAGGAATCGATGTTCGTCGCCTTCCGGGCGCGCACCTGGACATGATAGATGGCGGGCAGGGCGGGTGGCTCCGCCGGCAGGTAGTTCGCCATATCGATGGAGAAGAATCCCCGGGTCGCGTCCGGCAGCACGCCGGAAGCGATGACAACGCCGGTGTTGTTGCGCGAGCGGACTTGATTCATGTCGACGAGGCGCCATTCGCCTTCCTCCGCTTCACGGAATTCCGTACGCCAATGGAATTTCATTTTCGTGGGCTCCGTCAGCGTCCATTCGGACAGTTCTGTCCAGTTGATTTCATTGAAATAGCCAGTGCTGACGAAGGTTTTGTTGAAATCCGGATCGATTTTGCCGATGGTGACCCGTTGTGCGTTCGCAGGGGCGGCGATGATGATGAAAGGGATGAGCAGAAAACGAATGAAACGTTGGACCATTGGCGCTTCTCCCCGAGCTCCCGAGAATGCGAGCAGCGCAAAGGTTCACAGGGCGCGACCACGACGAAAGTCCGTGACGCGCATTCCGTGAACGCAACCGGCACGCAGGCGCCAATTTCCATCACCAACAATAGCACCTTCGCGTCGCGCATGCCAGCGCATACGACGAGCGCATACGAAATTCGGTGTGGACTTCGGCTTCCGGCGGCTTTCGCGGAACGTCCCCACAGCTCTCCGGGACCGGCGGCTCTTTCGGCGGACCTCGCGCCCCACCGTGATCCCGCAGCGCCCAGTGTTCCTGGTTCAGGATCGCGCAGGGTTCGAGATGGGCCGCGGTCGGAACCGCGGCCGACGGGTATGAGGCTTCCCTCCGGCCTGCAGCAGACCTTCGGGCCGAGGTTGTCCGGATGGCGGGCGGAATGACGGTTCGCCCGACGACGGAAGCAGAAAAACCAGTTGGTTTCCGTGTGTTGGGAGAGTTGTTTGGCGGATGGGGTGGGATTCGAACCCACGGGGCGGTCGCCCGCCCGGCGGTTTTCAAGACCGCTGCCTTCAACCGCTCGGCCACCCATCCCCGCAGCCGAGCTTATATGGAGGGCTCCCGAGCGCGGCAAGACGCCGCCGCCGCCGTCGGCCGGGGGCGACAGCCGCCTCGGCCTGCGATAGGAGGGGAGCCGGACGACGGGAGGAGGTCCGGGTGAGCAGCGACGCCCCACCGCAATGGCACGCCCTGCCGGCCGAGGAAGTCCTCCGGCGGCTCGGAGCGAGGGCCGAAGGGCTTTCGAGCGAGGAAGCGGCCGCCCGCCGCCGCCGCTTCGGCCCCAACCGCCTTCCCGGGGCGCGGCGCCGCCCGGCCTGGCTGCGCTTCCTGCTGCAGTTCCACAATGTTCTCATCTACGTGCTGCTGGTCGCCGGCATCGTCACCCTGATGCTCGGCGAGCTGGTCGATTCCGCCGTCATCTTCGGCGTCGTGGTGATCAACGCCCTGATCGGCTTTCTCCAGGAAGGCCGGGCCGAGCGGGCGATGGACGCGATCCGCGGCATGCTGGCGCCGAAGGCGGCGGTGCTGCGCGACGGTCACCGCCTCACCCTCGCCGCCGAGGAGCTGGTCCCCGGCGACATCGTCTTCCTCCAGGCCGGCGACCGGGTCCCGGCGGATCTGCGGCTCCTCAGGGCCCGCAATATGCAGGTGATGGAGGCGGTCCTCACCGGCGAATCCCTGCCGGTGGAAAAGGAGGTCCGCCCGGTGGCCGAGGATACGCCGCTCGGCGATCGCAGCTCGATGGTCTTCTCCGGCACCCTCGTCAGCCGCGGCCAGGGCACGGGGGTGGTGGTGGCGACCGGCACCGCCACCGAGATCGGCCGCATCGGGGTCATGCTGGAGACCGTCGAGCAGGTGGAAACGCCGCTTCTGCGCCAGCTCGGTGCGCTCGGCCGGGTGATCACCGTCTGGATCCTGATCGTCGCCGCCTTCGCCATGATCTTCGGCATCCTGGTGCGCGGCTTCGCCGCCGGCGAGATGTTCATGGCCGCGGTCGGCATCGCCGTCGCCGCCATCCCCGAAGGGTTGCCGGCGGTGCTCACCATCACCCTCGCCATCGGGGTGGAGCGCATGGCCCGGCGCAGGGCCATCGTCCGCCGCCTGCCGGCTGTGGAAACCCTGGGCTCGGTGGCCGTCGTCTGCTCGGACAAGACCGGCACCTTCACCAAGAACGAGATGACGGTGGAGAGCCTCGCCGCGCCGATGCGCTTCTTCGAGGTGACCGGCGCCGGCTACCAGCCCGAGGGGGAGTTCCTCCTCGACGGCACGCCGGTGGAGGCCGAGGCCTGGCCGCAGCTCCGCCTGATGCTGCGGGCCGGACTTCTCTGCAACGATGCCGCGGCGCACCGGGTGGGCGAGGAATGGATCGCCGAGGGCGATCCCATGGAAGGGGCGCTTCTCGTGGCGGCGATGAAGGCCGGCTTCGAGATCGACCAGGAGCGTCGCGACTGGCCGCGGACCGACGAGATCCCCTTCGATTCCGAACATCGCTTCATGGCCACCCTGCACCACGACCATGCCGGGCACGCCTTCATCTTCGTCAAGGGGGCGCCGGAGAAGCTGTTCGAAATGTGCCGCCGCCAGTGGGCGGAGGAGGGCGCGCGGCCGCTCGACCTCGATTACTGGGTGGCCCGCATGGAGCAGATGGCCGGGCGTGGCGAACGGGTGCTGGCGGTGGCGATGAAGCGGATGGCGGCCGAGCGGACCACCCTCAGGCACGAGGATCTCGAGGAGGGGCTCGTGTTCCTGGGGCTCTTCGGGCTCGCCGATCCGCCACGGCCGGAGGCGATCGAGGCGGTCGCCGCCTGCCGTTCGGCCGGGATCCGGGTGAAGATGATCACCGGCGACCACGCGGCCACCGCAAGAGCCATCGCCGAACGCCTCGGCCTCGAAAATCCGGGCGCCGTGCTCACCGGCAGGGACCTCGACACCATCGCCGACGCGGATCTGCCGCTGCGGGCGGAGGAAATCGACATTTTCGCCCGTACCGCACCCGAGCACAAGCTGCGGCTGGTGACGGCCCTCCAGAGCCGGGGACACATCGTCGCCATGACCGGCGACGGGGTCAACGACGCGCCCGCCCTGCGCCGCGCCGATGTCGGCATCGCCATGGGCCGGAAGGGGGCGGACGCGGCCCGGGAGGCGGCGGAGATCGTCCTCGCAGACGACAATTTCGCGACCATCGCCCGGGCCGTCGAGGAAGGCCGCACGGTCTACGACAACATCAAGAAATCGATCGTCTTCATCCTCCCCACCAGCGCCGCCGAGGCCCTCGTCATCGTCGCCGCCGTGCTGGCCGGGCTCGTCATTCCCATCGCGCCGGTGCAGATCCTCTGGGTCAACATGATCACCGCCGTCACCCTGTCCCTGGCGCTGGCCTTCGAGCGGCCCGAGAAGGACGTGATGCGGCGCCCCCCGCGCCGGCCCGGGGAGGCCCTGCTGTCCGGTTTCCTGCTCTGGCGCCTGGTCTTCGTCTCGGCGATCATGCTCGCCGGCACCTTCGCCGTGTTCTTCTGGCTGCAGCGCAACGGCGCCTCCCTCGCCGAAGCGCGCACCGGGGCGGTCAACGTCCTGGTGATGGCCGAGGCTTTCTATCTGTTCGCGGCGCGGCGCTTCCACGACACGGTTTTCGCCAGGGGCGCGCTGCGGGGCATCCGCCCGACCCTGATCGCCGTCTTCCTGGTGGTGGTCGCCCAGCTCCTGTTCACCTACTGGCCGACCATGCAGTTCCTGTTCCACGCCGCGGCCATCGACGCCGTCACCTGGCTCGCGGTGATCGCCGTCGGTCTTCTGGTGCTGGCCGCGGTGGAAATCGAAAAGGCCATTCTGCGGCGGCGGATGTAGCGGGGATCAAGCCTCCGCCGCTTCCGGCTCGCGGCCGAGGGCGTGGATCGTCTCCAGGGTCGGCCAGAGGTCGCGCAGGTCGTAGCCGGCGCGCGCCGCCGCTTCGAGGATCTCGACGGGATCGCGCTTGCGGGCGGCGACGAAGGCCCAGAGGCGGCAGGAGCGGGTACCGGAACGGCAGTAGGCGAGCCACGGCCCGCGGGTGCGCGCCAGCGCTTCGGTCATCGCCGCCACCTGATCGGGAAACAGGCTGCCGGAGGGTACCGGCACGGAGACGTAGACCAGACCGGCCCGTCGCGCCGCCGCCTCGGCCACCGCCGAGGGGAGCTGGTCGGGGGCTTCCCCGTCCGGGCGGTTGTTGACGACGGTCCGGATGCCGAGCGCGGCGATACGATCGAAATCCTCTTCCGCGAGCTGGGATGCGACCCAGAAATCCTCGGTCAGTCTGCGAAACTTGGCGTTTCCCATGAGGCGTCCTTCAGAATCCGCTGCCAGCCAAGATGTGACTAGCTTCTGCCGTGCTGCGGTGCAACCGCCGGATGGTCACGCCGGTCTCCGGCGGCGCCTCCGGCGTACCGAAGTCCGCGTTCCACCGGTGCCCGTCGGCAGCCGTACCGTCTTCCCGAGAAGGGGGAAGGGAGCGGTGGCGTGGGGAAAGGCCATCGCCCCCACGAAATGTTCCTGGAAGCGGGGTTCCAATGCCGTTTCCACCTTCTCGATGCGGTGCACCAGAGCGGCGACTTCCGCCCGTGCGGCGCGGTTCAGGAGGGCGATGCGGGCACCGGTACCGGCGGCGTTGCCGGCCGAAGTCACCCGCTCCAGCGGGCAGTCGGGGATCATGCCGAGAACCATCGCACGCAGGGGATCGATATGGCTGCCGAAGGCGCCCGCCAGGACCACCCGATCCACCCGTTCCGATCCCGCCCGGTCCATCAACAGCCGCGCCCCGGCGTAGAGGGCCGCCTTGGCGAGCTGGATCGCCCGCACATCGGTCTGAGTGATGCGGATTTCCGGCTCGCCTTCGTGCAGGAGATAGGCGAAGGTGCGTTCCTCGGCCCGGATCCTGGGACTGCGGGCGGCCAGTTCGCCGCGAATCGTGCCGTCGGCGGCGAGGATCCCGGCGAGATACATCTCGGCCAGCACCTCGATGATGCCCGAACCGCAGATCCCGGTGATCCCGGTCTTCCGCACCGCCTCGGCGAAACCCGGTTCGTCCGACCAGAGCTCGCAGCCGATCACCCGGAAGCGCGGTTCCAGCGTTTCCCGGTCGATGCGCACCCGCTCGATCGCGCCCGGTGCGGCGCGCTGACCGCAGGAGATCTGCGCCCCCTCGAAGGCGGGACCGGTGGGGGAGGAGCAGGCGAGCAGCCGCTCACGGTTGCCGAGAACCAGTTCGGCGTTGGTGCCGACATCGACGAGAAGGGTGATCTCCTCCCGCAGATGCGGCCCCTCGGCCAGGATCGCGGCCGCGCAGTCGGCGCCGACATGCCCGGCGATGCAAGGCAGAAGGTGCAGCCGTGCCCCCTCGCCGACGCTGCCGATGCCGAGCTCGGCGGCCCGGACATCGAGCGGGCCGGCGGTGGCCAGGGTGAAGGGGGCGGTTCCCAGCGGGGTCGGGTCGAGACCGAGGAAGAGATGGTGCATCATCGGGTTGCCGACCACCACGAGTTCCAGGATCCCGGCCGGGTCGATGCCGGCTTCCCGTGCCAGCTCGCCGATCAGGGCCGAGACCGCGCCGCGGACCGCCTCCGTCATTTCCACCGCCCCGCCCGGGTGGGTCATCGCGTAGGAGGCCCGGCTCATCAGATCCTCGCCGAAGCGGATCTGCGGGTTCATCGCCCCGGCCGAAGCCAGCAGCCTACCGCTGCCGAGATCGCAGAGATGGGCGGCGATGGTGGTGGAACCGATGTCGATGGCGGCACCGAAGACGCGCTCGTGAAACCCGGGAAACAGGGCGACGATCTCCCGCGCCTCCCGAACCGCCACGGTGACGGCCCCACGACCGTCGCGGATGGCGGTCTGCAGCCTGCGCAGCAGGGGAAGGTCGGGCCGCGACACGCGGAGCCCCCATTGCGCCGCGAGCGCCGTGGTCAGCCGTTCGAGATCACCGCGGTCCTCCATGCCGGCCGGATCCACCTCCACGAAATGCGGTCGGACCACCGGATCGAGGGCGATCTCGCGGGCTTCGGCGGGCTTGCGCACGAGTTGGCGATGGACCTGGCTTTCCGCCGGCACGTCGATCACCAGATCGCCCGTGATGCGGGCCTGGCAGGCGAGCCGGCGTCCCTCGGCGAGGCCCCGGCGGGCGGCATAGCGCTCCTCGGCGGCGGTCGGCGCGGTGACATGCGCCCGACCGCTGTCGATCCCGTGCTTGGCGAACCGTCCTTCGGCGATCGTCACCTGGCAGCGTCCGCAGAGCGCCCGGCCGCCGCAGACGCTGTCGAGATCGACCCCGAGCCGGCGCGCCGCGGTCAGAAGATCGGTGCCCTCGGAAAACCTTCCGCGCCGGCCGGAAGGGGTGAAGACGATCAGAGGAGCCGGCGGCGCCATCGCCGTTCCGGTCTCAGGCCCGCCGTCGCCGTCGCTCGCGGCCACCGCGGGCCCCGGCACCGGTCGGTGCGGCGGGATCGCGGAACCGCTCCAGCCAACGCCGGCAGCTCGGATCGACGCCGGTCAGCACATCGGCCGCCATCACCGCGTTCATCTCCTCCTCGTGGAGCGGGTTCATGATCGCCGATGTCATGCCGGAAGCGATCGCCATCGACAGGAAATGGGCGTTGAGAACGTGGCGGTTGGGCAGGCCGAAGGAAATGTTGGAGGCGCCGCAGGTGGTGTTCACGCGCAGTTCCTCGCGCAGCCGCCGCAGCAGGCGGAAGGCGGCACGTCCGGCGGCGCCGAGGGCGCCGATCGGCATCACCAACGGGTCCACCACCACGTCGGAACGCGGGATGCCGTGGTCCTCGGCCCGCTCCACGATCTTCCGCGCGACCTCGAAACGGACGTCCGGGTCCTCGCTGATGCCGGTCTCGTCGTTGGAGATGGCGACCACCGCGGCCCCGTATTTCCGGACCAGCGGGAGCACCGATTCGAGGCGTTCCTCTTCGCCGGTGACCGAATTGACGAGTGCCTTGCCCCGGTAGACCGCGAGGCCCGCCTCGAGGGCCGCCACCACCGAACTGTCGATGGACAGCGGCACCTCCACCAGCGACTGCACGAGCTCGATGGTCCGCGCCAGGATCGCCGGCTCGTCGGCCAGCGGAATGCCGGCGTTGACATCGAGCATGTGGGCGCCGGCCGCGACCTGGGCCAGGGCGTCGCGCTCGACGGTCGAGAAGTCGCCGGCGGCCATCTCCGCGGCGAGCTTCCTGCGTCCGGTCGGGTTGATCCGTTCACCGATGACGACGAAGGGGCGGTCGAAGCCGATCACCACTTCCCGGGTCGCCGAACTCACCACGGTTTCGGTCATGGTCGCGGAATCTCCGTTGACGAGGGTTCGCAGGGGGAAGGTTCGCGGCCGCGGCCGGCCACGAGCCGCCGCAGCCGCTCGGGAGGATAGGCGGCGTCCAGAGCGGCCAGGGCGCGGTCGGCCTCGGCTTCGAGATCCTCGCCGCAGGGCTCCGGATCCGAGCGGCGCCAGGCCGCCAGATAGCCGTCGGTTCCGGTCAGCCCGGCGCGCATCGCGGCAGCGTCGATGGCCCGCTGGAAGCGCGGCGGCAATTCACGTTTCGCCGTCCGACGTCCCCGGCGAACGATCACCTGGGCCGGAATGTCCCGCCAGAACAGGAGAATCCGCTGCGCCATCGTCGCCACTCCCGGCGGCCCGCGCGAGGAAGTCGGCGAGCCCGCCATAGCCGGTGAACCGGTACTCGTACGCGAGGTCGAGACGTTGCGCCGCCCGACGCCCCTCCGCTCGCAGCACCGCGTCATCGGTTTGCGCGAGATGGACGAGTTTCCGGTAGTTGCCGAAATAGAGCGGTCGCAGCTCGGGATGTCGGTCGAGGCCGAGACCGCGCCAGACCAAGGTGTCGAACTGGCGGACCAGGAAATCGGTGAGATAGAAGCTGGCGGGCTCCGCCGCGGCACCGGCTTCGAAGGCGGCGAGGCCGCTGTAGAAGGCATAGCAGTGCGGACCTTCGATCCGCTCCACCTCTTCCACTTCGAGGACCCGGTCGAGAGCGCCGCCGGTGCCGCAGTCCCCGTAGGCGACGAAGATCCGCCGATAGTGTGCGCGCGCCGCACGGATCCGCTCCCGCACCGCCCCCGGGATCCGCTCGGGTCGGTTGTGAAGGCTCGCCGGCAGGCAGGCGAGATGGAGGTGCCGGAACCCCGAAATGGAGAGCAGGGCGCGGATCTCGCGGGCCAGCGCGCCGCAGGCGATGACGAGGACGGGCTCGGGCACGGACACGTCCCGGTCCGGGTCAGGCGCGGGCGCCGACCAGCCGGTTGTGATGCCGGGCGATCAGCGTCTTGGCGGTCTCCACCGCCACCGAGGCGTCACGGCAGTAGGCGTCGGCGCCGATCGCCTCGGCGAAGGCCTCGTTGAGCGGTGCCCCGCCCACCAGGACGATGTAGTCGTCGCGGATCCCGTGCTCGACCATCGTGTCGATCACCACCTTCATGTAGGGCATGGTGGTGGTGAGGAGCGCCGACATGCCGAGAATTTCGGGGCGATGTTCCTCGAGTGCGGCCAGGTACTTGTCGACGTCGCAGTTGATCCCGATGTCGATCACCTCGAAGCCGGCGCCTTCCATCATCATCGACACGAGATTCTTGCCGATGTCGTGGATGTCCCCTTTGACGGTGCCGATCACCATCTTGCCGACGGTCGGGGCGCCGGTTTCGGCGAGCAGCGGGCGCAGGATGGCCATGCCGCCTTTCATCGCGTTGGCCGCGAGCAGCACCTCGGGCACGAACAGGATGCCGTCGCGGAAGTCCACGCCGACGATGCGCATGCCTTCGACCAGCGCCTCGGTGAGCACCCGATAGGGCTCCCAGCCGCGCTCCAGGAGGATGTTGACGCCTTCCGCCACCTCCTCCTGCAGGCCGTCGTAGAGGTCGTCCTGGATCTGTCGGACCAGCTCCCCGTCGTCGAGTTCGCGCAGATCGAGTTCTTCGCCGCCGTCGCTCATGGCTCACCCCGCACAGCCGGCCGCCCGTCCTCATGCGCACTAACCCGCGCCCCGGCCGGCGACTTCCTCGCCGGCGACCTGCCGGCTCCGCATTGCGACACGAACGATCTTTTGCGCTCCCGGGTGTGCATCCGCCGCGGTCGTCCACGGTTCTTATGTGGCCGTTAAGGACGGCGCCGCAACTCTGGCCGTGTGACAGGAGGAACAGGTCCCGGGTGCGAGATGACGACAGGATCCCTTCGAACACGGCCGGCGGATCCGCGCGAACTGGTGGCCTGGCTGGTGGTCGCGGATATCGCCGTCCTGGTGGCTCATCTCCTGCGGCGTCTGCCGCTCGACGGCGGCCTCGGATTGACACCGCCCGGATCCTTCTGGTCGGTCACCGACCAGGCCGGCATGGCCGCCTCCCTCGAGATCACCCAGACCGGTCTCGCGGGCCTGCTGGTGCTGAGCGCCGCCTGGCGATGGCGGACGCCGGCGATGACGCTGGCCGCGCTCGCCCTCGCCACCTTCGCCCTCACCGGGACCTTCGACCTTCACCTCCGCCTCGCCGGCGAACTCGCGTTCTTGGGCGGTATGCTGGCGGAAGCGGGCATCCGCCTGCCCGGCGCGCCCAAGTTGCTGGCGGCCCTCGCCATCGGCGGCACCGCCCTCGGGCTGGTGCTGCTCGCCGAGGCCACCGCCCGGGGGCGTCGCGAGCGCCGGATCGCCCGGGACGTGCGCCTCGTGCTGCTGCTGTTTCTCGGCCTCGGCGGCGGGCTCGATCTCGCCGGCAGACTCCTGGTCGCAGCGCGTCCCTCGCTGGTGGTGACGGAGGAGATCGCCGAACTGCTGATCGCCACCTTCGCCTGCGCCCGCCTGCTGCGCTCCTGTCGGGTGCCGCGCCTCGCCCCTTGCGCGGCCGGGCGGGACACGCCATCTGCCGGGCTGCGGATCGCGCCGGAGGCCGTGCGCGGTCCGTGATCGCCAGACGGAGACGCGCATGAGCGAGGAACGTTACGCCGGCCTGACCCAGCTCGGACGGCCGGCGCGCCGACCGGCGAGCCCCGAGGAAGCGGTGCTCGAAACCGTGCCCGCGCCCCATCGCGACACCCTCTATCTCGTCCGCTTCACCTGCCCGGAATTCACCTGCCTCTGCCCGGTCACCGGCCAGCCCGATTTCGCCCATTTCGTGATCGACTACGTGCCGGACGGAAAGCTCGTCGAGAGCAAGTCCCTCAAGCTCTATCTGGCGAGTTTCCGCGACCACGCCGATTTCCACGAAGCCTGCACGGTGGGGATCGGGCGGCGGCTGGTGGAGGTCGCGTCACCGGTATGGCTGCGCATCGCCGGCTACTGGTATCCGCGCGGCGGCATTCCCATCGACGTCTTCTGGCAGACCGGGGAGCCGCCGGAGGAGCTCTGGCTGCCCGATCCCGGCGTCCCGCCCTATCGCGGTCGCGGCTGAATCAGCGTTAACCGCCCGTTAACCAAACCACGCCTATACTTCCCGCCAGTTGCTGAACCGCAGTTACCGGAGGGCGGCCGTGGCCTTCTTCGCCATGCTGGATCTCGCACCCGGGCGGCGGGTGACGGTGTTCCGCGATCCCGACCGCCGCGAGTGGCGCGAACTCGAGCGAGCCAACGATCCCCTCGACGGGGTTCGCGGCTTTCTCGTCGGCGCGGCATTCTACGCCTGGGCACCGGCGGCACTCCACGGCGAGGTGAAGGGGCCACTGGCCGCCTCTCTCGGTGACGACGGTCGCGACTGGTTGCCGGTCACCGCCCTCACGGTACTGGGCGAGCTGGTGGTCACCAACTCCTTTCCCGCCGGCGGGGAATGTCGGCGCCGGGTCGAAGCGCGGGTCCGCTCCTGCGCGAGTCTGTGCCGACACCTCGGTCGTTCCCCGCGGGTGAGCTTCGCGAGAGAACTCGAGGCCGCTTGAGGGACCGCCCCGGGGGGCGGTGCCCTCTGCCCGGCGCACATCGAGCGGCGCATCCGGGAGCCTTTCCGCCACCCGATCGCCTCGGCTCCCGTCCCCGCAGGATGCGGATGGTCACTCGACGATCTCGATGGGCAGCACGAAGCGGGTGCCGGCGCCTTCGGCGAAACGATCGCGCAGCCCGATGATCACCTGGTAGCTTCCTCTCGGCAGGCCGGTCAGCTCCAGGGTGAGCATGAGGAAGGTTTCGAGATTGGGTTCGGCGCTGGTGAAGGTCCAGCTCCCGAAATCGTTCTTGCCGGTGAGGATCTCCCCGTCCGGCGTGGCGACCGCGACATCGGTGGCGAAGCCCCAGCGGAAGGGACCTCGGCCGGTGATCCGGTAGCCGGCGGGTTCGGCGTAGATCAGTACCGGCTCGCCGTCACGAAAGCGGTTGTCGGCTCTTTCCTCGTACATCCCGTAGCCGTCCACCGGACGGCTCACCAGAACCGCCCGGCGGACCCCGAGGGGCATCCGCTGGGAGATGGCGACGGCCGCCCGTCGCGCCGTCTCGAAGGCGGCCACCGGATCACCCTCGCGCAGAAGACGGGCGGAACGTTCGAGGAGGGGCGCGGGATCTTCGGCGGCGCTCGCCGCGATCGCCGGGAGAAGGGCCAGGGCGAGGAAGATCTTTCGTAGCATGATCGGGCCTCCGTCGAATGATGGCCTTCAGATCACCGCCGGTTCCCGCAGCGGGCGACCCTCCCGGAGACGGGCGATGTCGAGGGGCGAGAGATCGAGGCTGCGGTAGCGGCCGTGGAGGATGCGCTCGGCGATGCCGCGGCCGACGGCCGGCGCCTGCTGGATGCCGTGACCCGAAAAGCCGACCATGAAGTGGAGGTTGTCGATTTCCGGATGGGGGCCCAGGAGAGCGTTCTGATCGAAGGTGTTCCAGGCGTAGTAACCGGCCCAGCTCGAACGCAGCCGCAGCCGCTCGAAGGCCGGCACCCGGCGGGCGAGGGCGGGCCAGATGGTCTCCTCGAAAAAGGGATCCTCGGCGACCAGCGGGAGGTCCGGCCGGTCCTCCTCCTCCGGTGGTGGGCCGCCGCAGATGAAGCCTCGGCCTTCCGGGCGGAACCAGATCCCGGAGAGGTCGACGACGAGCGGAGCGGAAGCCGGCGGTTCCGGGGTCTCGAAGACATAGACGCAGCGGCGGCGGGCCTCGACCGGCAGGGCGAGATCGAACATCGCTGCGACCGCCGCCGCCCAGGGGCCGGCGGCGACGACGAAGACCTCGGCGGCGAGCCGTTCGCCCGATGCGAGGCGCACCGCCACGGCCCGGTCGCCTCGCCGCTCACCGGCCACCACTTCGTCGGTCAGATAGCGGGCACCGAGGGCGATGGCCGCTTTCCGGAAGCCCTGGAGCAGGGCCCAGCCGTCGAACCAGCCTTCGTCCCCGAGACCGAGGGAGGCGAGCGCGACGTCCTCCGGTGAGAGCCAGGGGAAACGGGCCACGAGTTCCGCCGGCTCGAGGAGCAGGACATCGGCGCCGCAGGCTCTCTGAATTCGGTGATTGGCGCGCAGAACCGCAGCCCCCGGGGCGGCGGCGAGAACGAGATAGCCGCGTTCGACGAAACCCAGCGCCGGCGCCTCCCCGCCCACCGCGAGCAGGTCTTCGGCACGGCGCAGGAACTCGACGCCGAAGCGGCCGATCGCGATATTCACCTCGGTGCCGAACTGCTGGCGGATGGAACTGGCGGAGAGAGCGGAAGACGCGCGGCGGTAGGAGGGATCGCGTTCGACGACCAGGATTTCGCCGGTGAAGGCGGGATCCCGGCCCAACCACCAGGCCAGCGCACTGCCCATCACGCCGCCGCCGACGATCACTACCCGCATCCGGCACCTCCGCGCCGTATGGTGGCGTCGTCGGCGGGGATCCGCAAGGCGCTGAAAGAAAGGGGGCGCCCGGAACGGGCGCCCCGCCTCCACCGTCGAAGATCGGCCTCAGATCTCGCCCTTGGCCATCCGATCGGCGATGTAGTCGGCCTGCCTGATGGCCAGGGCGACGATGGTCAACGTCGGATTCTCGGCGGCACCGGTGGTGAACTGACTGCCGTCGGAGACGAACAGATTGGCGATATCGTGGGTCCGGCCCCATTTGTCGACCACCCCGTCGCGGGGGTTCGCGCTCATCCGGTTGGTGCCGAGATTGTGGGTCGAGGGATAGGGCGGCACCTCCCAGACCTCGATCGCGCCCGCCGCCTCGTAGACCTTGCGACCCGCCCGGTAGGCGTGTTCCCGCATCGCGATGTCGTTGGGATGGTCGTCGAAATGGACGTTCGGGATCGGCAGCCCGAAGCGGTCCTTCTCGCTGGGATGCAGGGTGACGGCGTTGCTTTCCTGCGGCATGTCCTCGCCGACGATCCACATCCCCGCCATGTAGGGATAGAGGTCGAGCTTGCGGGTGAACGCGCGTCCCCAGGCCCCCGGATCGAGGAAGGCGGCCATGAAGGGCAATCCCAGGGACAGGGTCTCGAGCTCGTAGCCGCCGACGAAACCGCGGGTGGGGTCGTGGCCGGATTCGTCGGTGATGATGCCGGCCATGGTGGTGCCGCGGTACATGTGCACCGGTTCGGGGAACACGGCGTATACCGAGCCGGTCGTGTGCCGCATGTAGTTCCTGCCCACCTGACCCGAGCTGTTGGCGAGCCCGTCGGGGAACTTGGCCGAGGCGGAGTTCAGCAGCAGCCGCGGGCTTTCGATGGCGTTGCAGGCGACGCAGACGATCCGCGCCCTCTGGAAATGCTGATTGCCCTCGCCGTCGGCATAGAGGACCCCCGTCACCTTGCCGCTGTCGTCGTGCTGGATCTGGAGGGCGAAGGCCTCGGTCCGGAGATCGAGGCGGCCGGTCGCCTCCGCGGCCGGGATCTCGGTGTAGAGGGTCGACCATTTGGCGCCCACCTTGCAGCCCTGGAAGCAGAAACCGATCTGCTGGCAGGAGGTGCGGCCGTCCCGCGGACGGCTGTTGATGGCCATCCGCCCGGTGTGGCAGCCGCGGTAGCCGGCGCGGATGGCGCCGTTGTAGAAGACCTTGAAATTGTTGTTGCCCGGCAGCCCCGGAATGTCGTGGGTCCGGGTCACGCCCATCTTGTCCTCGGCCTTGGCGTAGTAGGGCTCGAGCTCTTCGAGGGTCAGCGGCCAGTCGAGGAGATTGGCGCCGGGGACCTCGCCGTAGACCGTCGCGGTCCTGAATTCGTGTTCCTGGAACCTGAGGCTCGCCCCGGCCCAATGGGTCGTCGTGCCGCCCACCGTCTTGCAGATCCAGGCCGGGAGATTCGGGAAATCGCGAGCCACCCGCCAGCTTCCCGAGGTGGTTCGCTTGTCGAGCCAGGCGAGTTGGAAGAAGCTCTCCCATTCGTCGTTGACGAAGGTTTCGATCGACTGCCGCTTGCCGGCTTCCAGCAGGACCACGCGGATCCCCTTCTGGCAGAGCTCGTTGGCGAGAGTGCCGCCGCCGGCGCCGCTGCCGATGACCACCACCACGCCGTCGTCGTTCAGATCGAACTTGGCCATGTCTCGGATTCTCCCTCCTTCGTTTCTTCACGCCGCGCGATCAGCCGAGATACGGGGGTGGGCTGACCTCGGGCGGCGGATCGGGGAGCCAGCCGAGATCCTGGAAGCCGCGCCGGATGTATCCGCCGTATTCGAAGCTGCTGCCCTCGTAGCCGAAGTGCCGCCAGACGAGCTTGTTGTTGTAGAAGTGGAAGACGACCGCGCCGCGGACCTTCTGGAAGAAGGGATCGCCTTCCATGCTTTCCAGAACCTCGGTCCGGGTTCCTTCGGACAATTCGGTGAAGGGCACGGCGAGGGCCTGATCGAGCTTCGCCACGCCCTCGGCGAGGAGGGTCGCCGTCGCCCCGTCCTTCTTCGCCTCGGCGTCGAGGGCCTCGACGACGACGGCGTAGTACTCGTCGCCCAGCGAGGGGTGGGGATAGAGCGTGCGGGTCATCGCCAGGAGGGTGCGGGCGATCCTCTCGTCGAAGACCTCCAGGGTGATCGCCCAGGAACGATCGGGATCGAAGAACATCACCCGGCCGGCCGCCGAGACGGCCAGCACGGCCTGTCCGCTCCGTCGCAGGAAGCGGCGTCTGTCGAGAACGTATTTGGGCATCGTCTTGACCTCCCCTCTTTCGATCGGCGACGCCGGCAACTCGCGGCCGTCGTGCCCGGCCCTCAGCGATAGCGTCCGTGGCGCTGCAGAACCTCGATCTTGTAGCCGTCGGGATCCTGGACGAAGAAGAACCGGGCCATCAGCGCACCGTCGCGGAAGAACTCCTTGATCGGCGCCGGCGCCAGACCCAGCTCCTCGAAGCGCCGGTGTTCGGCGTCCAGATCGTCCACGCAGAAGGCGATGTGGCCGTAGCCCTCGCCGTGGCTGTACGGCTCGCGGCGTCCCTTGTTGAGGGTGAGTTCGAGCTCGAAATCGCTCTCCTCGCTGCGCAGATAGACGAGGGTGAAATCGTCGAAGTCGAACCGGTCCGCGACCCGCAGCCCGAACGCCCGGTCGTAGAAGGCGATCGACCGCTCGAGATCGACCACCCGGATCATCATGTGGATGGGCTTGGCCATGCGCGCCTCCCCGTCGCATCCGTCACCGTGACCGGAATCTACCGCGGCCGGAATCGCGCGGGGTAGTAGCCGGCTAATACGGGCGGCCGGCCGGACCGTCCGGAACGCTCCGTGCCGTCCCCGGGGACGGTCGCGGTCGGCCGGCTCTTGCCAGAACCGGCGCGGTCGGGAATGTTCCGCCCGCCCCATCTCGACGAAAGGCCGTTCGATGAGCTATCCGACGATCCGCGTCCTCGAAGGACGCGACCGCCGCCTGCGGGCCGGGCATCCCTGGCTGTTTTCCAACGAGATCCGGTTCGACGAGAAGACGAAAGCGCTGGAGCCCGGCACGCTGGTCCGGGTGATGGTGCCGGGCGGGCGGATCTTCGGCGTCGCCCAGTTCAACCCCCATTCCCTGATCGCCGCCCGGATGCTCACCCGCAACAAGGACGCGGTGATCGACGCCGCCTTCTTCCGCCTGCGGATCGAACGTGCGCTGCGGTTGCGGCGGCGGATGTTCGCCGAGCCCTATTACCGGCTGCTCCACGCCGAGAGCGACGGGCTCCCGGGGGTCGTGGTCGACCGCTACGGGGACATTCTCGTGGTCCAGATCAACACGGTCGGGATGGAACGGTTCACCGATGTCCTCCTCGCCACCCTCGAGCGTCTTCTCGAGCCGCGGGCGATGCTCCTGCGGAACGATTCGGCGATCCGTGCCCTCGAAGGGCTCGAACGCGAGGTGCGGGTCGTCGCGGGCGAGATCCCCGCACGGGTGCGGCTGGTGGAGAACGACCTCCCCTTCGAGGTCGATCTCGCCGGTGGCCAGAAGACCGGCTGGTATTTCGACCAGCGCCTCAACCGTCGCTTCGTGCGGCTGCTCGCCCGCGATCAGGAGGTGCTCGACCTCTACTGCTACGGCGGCGGGTTCGGACTGAACGCGCTGGCCGGCGGGGCCGCCTCGGTGCTCGCCGTCGACAGCAGCGCGGCCGCCCTCGAGATCGCCCGGGCCAACGCCGCCCTCCAGGGCGTGGCCGACCGCTTCGCCACCGAAAGGAGCGAAGTGTTCGCGATGCTCGACCGTCTGAGCCGCGAGAAACGGCGCTTCGGTCTGGTGCTCGCCGATCCTCCGGCCTTCGTCAGGAACCGCAAGAGCCTCGCCGTCGGCCTGCGGGCCTACCGCAAGCTCGCGCGCCTCTGCGCCAGCGTCACCGGCGAGGGCGGCTGCCTCGCCATTTCCTCCTGCTCCCACAATGTCACCGAGGAAGCGTTCGCTCGGGAAGTGGTCGCCGGCATCCGGGCCGCCGGTCGCGGGGCCATCCAGCTCCAGGCCGCCGGCGCCGGCCCCGATCATCCCCTGCATC
>JALSIM010000025.1 GCA_026990035.1 Alphaproteobacteria bacterium
TTCGGCTATGCCGCCACCTTCGACATCCGCGACGTCCGCACCGGGATCCTCGACGCCGACGACAGCCCGAGCTCGCGGGCGGTGATCGCCCTGTTCGCCGGCTCTCCCACCTTCGGCCCGCTGGTGCATCTCGCCGACGAGGCGGCGCTGCGCCGGGCCATCGACCACCGCGAGGTGGCGCTGGCGATCCGCATCCAGCCAGGCTTCGAGGCCGCCCTGCGCGCCGGACGGCCGGCACCGCTGCAGCTCCTCCTCGACGGCCGCCAGTCGAACACCGCCCTGGGCATCCTCGCCTACGCCCGGGCGATCGTCGAGGATTTCAATCTCGACCTGCAGCGCCGGGCGGGTTTCCGAGGACCGCCGGTACGGCTCGAGATCCGCGCCTGGTTCAACCCCAATCTCGACAGCCGATGGTTCATCCTGCCGGGACTGGTGGGCCTTCTGAGCATGGTGGTGGTGCTGGTGGTGACCTCCCTTTCGGTGGCCCGCGAGCGCGAGCTCGGCACCTTCGAGCAGCTTCTGGTCACCCCTTTCCGACCGCTCGAGATCCTCCTCGGCAAGGCCCTGCCGGCGCTGCTGATCGGTCTCGCCGAGGGCAGCCTGATCGTCGCCGTCGCGGTCTTCTGGTTCGAGATCCCCCTGCGCGGCAGTCTCGCTCTGCTCTACCTCGGGCTGTTCCTGTTCATCCTCGCCAACAGCGGCGTCGGGCTGATGGTCTCGGCGCTGTCGCGGACCCAGCAGCAGGCCATCCTCGGCGCCTTCCTGTTCGTCGTGCCGGCGGTGATCCTGTCCGGCTTCGCGACCCCGATCACGAACATGCCCGAAGCCATCCAGACCCTCACCCTGGCCAATCCGTTCCGCTACTTCCTGGTGATCCTGCGCAGCGTCTTCCTCCGCGACACGCCGCCGGCACTGCTGCTCGACCAGCTCTGGCCGATGGCCCTCATCGCCCTCGTCACCCTGACCACGGCCACGATCCTGTTCCGCCGCCGGCTCTATTGAAGAGGGGCTTCAGCGGCCCGGGCAATCGAGCTCGGCCGGATGGCATTCGGCGATCCGCAGCCGCACGCATCCCTGCCCGCGCACCTCACTGTCCGGGTGATCGAGACGATAGGCTTCGAGGAGGGTCACATAGTTCCAGGGGAGGCGGAACACGCTCTTTTTCTCGCTCGCCGCGATGCAGCGCTCGTAGGTCTCGAAGCCGGCCATTTCGACCCGCCGGCAATCCCCTTCCGCCGTGCAGATGAAGAACATCAGTACATACTCGAACATGCTTCCCCACCGTTCGTATCCGCTCGACTGTCGATTTTCTCCTGGTGCGATGGTTTTCTCAAGAGCTATTTCTATTGCCGCGCGAAGGCGGGGTCCGCCGCGGCTGCGATCGCGGACCCGGTCACAGGTCGGGAACGGGAGCGGGATACCGGCCGTTAACGCTTTCTTGACCGGCCGGCCTCACGATCGGTGGGCGAGCACGCACCGGCACGGAGACATCGATGGCGCTGCGGGTCCTGGTGGCCACCATGCCACGAGTCGGCTCGACATGGGTTTTCAACGTGGCCCGGCAGATCTGCCGCATGCACGGCTACCGGCCGCAGCCCGAACATGCCGCCCTCGCCCTCGGCGACCGTTTCGAGGCGAGCTTCCGCAAAGCCGTCCGGGATCCGCGGCGGCGGAGTGCCTGGGTTCTCAAGACCCATCGCCATTTGGCGGAGCTCCCGCGGGGCTTCCGCATGATCGCCACGATCCGGGATCCGCGTGACGCCCTGCTCTCCTTCGCCCGTTTCACCCGCTGCGACTGGCGCCACGCCCTCGTCGCGACGCTGAACGCGGTGAAACTGGCGGAGGCCCGCCGCGCGCTCGCCGCGCGACATCCGGTACTGGAAATCGCCTATCCCGAAATCCGCGACCATCCCGTGGCGGTGGTGGAGAAGATCGCGGCGTTCCTCGGTCTGCCGGTGGAGCGGGAAACGGCGGCGGACATCGCTGCGCGGTTCGATCGCGCCGCCGTCGCCCGCCGCATCGCCGAGCTGGAACGGGAACAGGAGGCGGCCATGCGTGCCGGCAGATTTCCCCGCTCGGAAGAGCTGGTGAAGAACTTCGACCACTCGCTGCGGCTGGTCGATCGCCATACCGGCTTCCAGAGCGGCCATGTCTCGGACCATCGCGATGGCGACTGGCGGTCCCGCGTGCCGCCACCCGTCATCGCCGCCCTGCACCGGGCCATCGGCCCGTGGATGATCGCCAACGGCTTCGCCGACCCGGTCGAACCGGCGCCGCCTGCCGAACGCTCCCCCGAACCGGCGGCGCCCTGACGGGCACGACGCGGCCCGCCCCCGGCTTCGGTCCCGGAGCGGCGGCGCGCGAGCGGCGGCCTTCCGTGTGGTGCCGGATCAGGCCCGGAGCTGGCCCGGATCCTCGCGGCGTACCGGCACCTCGAGCTTGTCGAGCATCTCCTTGGGAACGATCTGCCAGAAACGGGGCAGCTCTCGGTCGAAGGCGAGGAGGATGCGTTCGGCGAGCTCGCTGTGGGTCTCGCGCCGATGCTCTTCCAGCAATCCGCGCAGCTCCTCCACGTAATGGTCCACCTCGAGCCGCTGGTAGATCACCATGTCGGTGTTGATGCGCAGCGCCAGCTCCTCCTTCGGATCCCAGACGTAGGCCATGCCGCCGCTCATGCCGGCGGCGAAATTGTCGCCCACCGGCCCGAGGATGACGGCCACACCGCCGGTCATGTATTCGCAACCGTTGTCGCCGCAGCCCTCGACCACCGTGACCGCGCCCGAATTGCGGACGGCGAACCGTTCGCCGGCCCGGCCGGCGGCGAACAGGCGGCCGGCGGTGGCGCCGTAGAGACAGGTGTTGCCGATGATCGTATTGTCGCGGGCGACGATCGGGCTGGAGACCAGCGGCCGGACGGTGATGGTGCCGCCGGACAGGCCCTTGCCGACATAGTCGTTGGCGTCGCCGAACACCTCGAGCTTGAGGCCCCGGACGGCGAAGGCGCCGAGGGACTGGCCGGCGGAGCCGCGCAGCCGCACGGTGATGTGCCCGGGCGGCAGCCGGTCCATGCCGTAGCGGCGGGGGATGTGCGCCGAGAGACGGGTTCCCACCGCCCGGTGGATATTGCGGACATTGTACTGGAGCTGCATCTTCTCGCCCTCCTCGAGGGCGGCGCGGGCATCCTCGACCATCTGGGCGTCGAGGGTGTCGGGCACCTCGTTGCGGCCCTCGATGGCGCAATGCGGGGGAAAGCCGCCGTCCTCGGTGCGCACCAGGATGGGGTTGAGGTCGAGATCGTCCAGATCCGGCCCGCCGCGGCCGACCTGACGCAGGAGATCGGTGCGGCCGATCGCCTCCTCGAGCGAACGCAGACCCAGGGAGGCCAGGATCTCGCGCACCTCCTCGGCGATGAAACTCATCAGGTTGACCACCTTCTCGGCGGTGCCGGTGAACTTGCGCCGCAGATCCTCGCGCTGGGTGCAGACCCCCACCGGGCAGGTGTTGGTGTGACACTGGCGTACCATGATACACCCCATGGCGATCAGCGACAGGGTGCCGATGCCGAACTCCTCGGCCCCCAGCATGGCGGCGATGACGATGTCGCGACCGGTTTTGAGACCGCCGTCGGTCCTCAGCACCACCCGATGGCGCAGCCGGTTGAGGGCGAGGAGCTGGTGGGTCTCGGCGAGGCCCAGCTCCCAGGGCGCACCGGCGAACTTGATGGAGCTCTGGGGGCTGGCCCCGGTCCCGCCGGAATGGCCGGAGACCAGGATCACATCCGCCTTGGCCTTGGCCACCCCGGCGGCGATGGTGCCGATTCCGGCCTCGGAGACCAGCTTCACGCAGACCTTGGCATCGGGATTGATCTGCTTGAGGTCGTAGATGAGCTGGGCGAGATCCTCGATCGAGTAGATGTCGTGATGGGGCGGCGGTGAGATCAGTGTCACCCCCGGGGTGGAATGGCGCAGCCGGGCGATCTCGGCGGTGACCTTGAAACCCGGGAGCTGGCCGCCCTCCCCGGGCTTGGCGCCCTGGGCGATCTTGATCTCCAGCTCGCGGGCGGCGTTCAGATATTCGGCGGTGACCCCGAAGCGGCCGGAAGCCACCTGCTTGATCGGCGAGTTGGGATTGTCGCCGTTGGGCCGCGGCAAATAGCGCTCGCGCCCCTCGCCGCCTTCGCCGCTGTCGGCCTTGGCGCCGATCCGGTTCATGGCGATGGTCAGGGTCTCGTGGGCTTCCGGCGACAGCGCGCCCAGGGACATGCCCGGCGTGACGAAGCGCTTGCGGATCTCGGTGATGCTCTCCACCTCGTCGATCGACACCGGCGGCAGCTTGCGGTCGAAATCGAGGAGATCGCGGATCGACACCGGATCCTGGGCGTAGACCATCTCCGCGTAGCGCTTGTAGGCCTGGTAGGAGTCGCTGGCCACCGCGTGCTGGAGCTGGTGGATCATGTGGGCTTCGAGGGCGTGGGTCTCGCCGCTGCGGCGGTAGCGGTAGAAACCGCCCACCGCGATGGGCGGCTCCGCTTCGCCGAAAGCCTTGCCGTGCTGGGCCCGGACCCGGTTCTCGATGCCGACGAGACCGATGCCGGAGATGCGGGTGGCGAGACCGGGGAAGTATTCCCGGCAGAGGGTGCGCGACAGGCCCACGGCCTCGAAATTGTAGCCGCCGCGATAGGAGCTGATGATGGATATGCCCATCTTGGACATGATCTTGAGGAGGCCCTGGCCGACCGCCTCCTTGTAGCGGGCGAGACATTCCTCGAGGGTGAGATCGGGAAACAGGCCACGTTCGTGGCGCTCCACGATCGCCGCCTCGGCCAGATAGGCGTGGACGGCGGTGGCGCCGACGCCGATCAGAACCGCGAAATAGTGGACGTCCAGGCACTCACCGGAACGCACGGTGATGTAGCTGAAGCTCCTGAGCCCCTGCCGCACGAGATGGCTGTGGACCGCGCCGACGGCGAGGATCATCGGCACCGGGGCGCGCTCCGGGGAAACCGCCTCGTCGGTGAGCACCAGCGATTCGCAGCCACCGCGCACCGCTTCTTCGGCCTGCTCTCGCAGGCTTTCGAGCGCGTCCCGCAGGCCGTTGCCGCCGCCGACCGGGAAGGTGCAGTCGAGCATCCGGACCTTGGGGCCGAAATACTCCAGCACCGCCTCGTAATCGGTGCTGGTGAGGACCGGGCTCGAGGCCTCGAGAATGGCGGTCTGGCTCGGATCCTCGTCGTAGACGTTGCCCAGGTTGCCGAACCGGGTCTTGAGGCTCATCACCCGGTATTCCCGCAACGGATCGATGGGCGGGTTGGTCACCTGGCTGAACTGCTGACGGAAGAAATGATGCAGACCGCGATAGCGCTTGGAAAGCACCGCCAGGGGGGTGTCGTCCCCCATCGAGCCCACCGGCTCCTTGGCTTCCAGGACCATCGGCGAGAGGATGAGCTCCATGTCCTCGAGGGTGATGCCGTAGAGCGCCTGCCGCCGGCGCAGCTCGCTGCGCGGATAGCGGGTGGTGGTGAAACCGCGCCGGGCGGTCAGCCGGTCCAGATAGGTGATGTTCTCGACCCATCGGCCGTAGGGCTTGAGGCCGGCCAGATGATCCTTGAGCTCGCCGTCGCGATAGAAGCGACCGGCTTCGAGATCGACGCCGATCATCTCGCCCGGGCCGACCCGCCCCTTCTCGACGATCTCGGTTTCGGCGAGCGGCACCATGCCGGTTTCCGAGCCCACCACGAGCAGCCCGTCGCGGGTGCGCGAATAGCGCATCGGTCGAAGCCCGTTGCGGTCCATGCCGGCGACCACCCATCGGCTGTCGGTGGCGACCACCGCCGCCGGCCCGTCCCAGGGCTCCATCACGCAGTTGCAGTAGTTGAAGAGATCGCGATGCGCCTGGGGCATGGCCATGCGCTGCGACCAGGCCGGCGGAATGAGGAGGGTCTTGACCAGCGGCAGCAGCCGGCCGCCCTGGGTCAGAGCCTCGAACACCGCGTCGAGGGCGGCGCTGTCGGAGCTCCCGGCCTGGATGATCGGCTTGACGTCCTCGTTGTGTTCGCCGAGGAGCGGCGCCTCCATGCGGGTTTCGTGGCTGCGCATCCAGTTGACGTTGCCGCGCAGGGTGTTGATCTCGCCGTTGTGGGCCAGGACCCGGAACGGCTGGGCGAGCTTCCAAGAGGGCCAGGTGTTGGTCGAATAGCGCTGGTGGAAGAGGGCGAAGGCGGAACGGAAACGCTCGTCGGCGAGATCGGGATAGAAGTTGTCGAGCTGCTCGGCGAGGAACAGACCCTTGTAGACCACCGTCCGGCATGACAGGGAGCAGATGTAGAAGTCGGTGATGTTCTCGGCCAGCACCGCCTTCTCGATCCGCCGGCGGATCACGTAGAGCTCGCGCTCGAAGCGGTCCTCCTCGACACAGCGCGGATTGCCGATGACGATCTGCTCGATCTCGGGGCGGGTCGCCGCCGCCTTCTCGCCGATCACCGAGGTGTCCACCGGCACCTGGCGCCAGCCCCGTACCGTGTAGCCGAAGCGGATGATCTCGCTTTCCACGAGCGCCCGGCAGGTTTCCTGCTGGGCGAGGCTGTTCCTGGGCAGGAACACCATCCCGACCCCGAGGCGCTTTTCGGTGTCCCGCGCGCCCTTGATCTGCTCGCGGAAGAATTCCTGCGGGATCTGCAGGAGGATGCCGGCGCCGTCACCGGTCTTGCCGTCGGCGTCCACCGCCCCCCGGTGCCAGACCGCCTTGAGGGCCTGGATTCCCTTGACGACCACCTCGCGCCGGGGGGTGCCGTCGATCGCCACGACGCAGCCGACCCCGCAGGCGTCGTGCTCCCAGGCGGGATCGTAGAGGCCGGCCTCGATCAGACGGCGGCGGCCCGCTTCGGCGCGGGCGACGAACTCGGCGGCATGTTCCTCGAACTGGCGCATGGCCTGCTCCGGCGACGGCGGAAAGGTTTCAGGAGACGAGGGCGAGGCGCCCTTCGGCGGCGGTCCGGGCGGCGAGATGATCGTGGATGGCGGCGGCGGCGTCGCGCCCGTCGCGGATGCCCCAGACCACCAGCGAAGCGCCGCGGACGATGTCACCGCCGGCGAAGACGCCCTCGAGACTGGTCATCATGGTCGTCCAGTCGATGCGGATGGTACCCCAGCGGGTGAGCTCCAGCGCCGGTTCGCCGAACAGGCCGCCGAGATCCTCGGGGTCGAAACCGAGCGCCTCGACCACGAGATCCGCCGCGAGCTCGAACTGCGAGCCCGGGACCGGCTCGGGCCGTCGCCTGCCGGTGGCATCGGGCGGGCCGAGGCGCATGCGGATGGCCCGTACCGCCCGTACCCGATCCTCGCCGAGAAAGGCTTCCGGCGCCGCCCGCCAGACGAACTCCACCCCCTCCTCCTCGGCGTGCTGCACCTCGCGCTGCGAGCCGGGCATGTTGTCGCGATCGCGGCGATAGAGGCACTTGACCGATCTCGCTCCCTGGCGGATGGCGGTACGGACGCAGTCCATCGCGGTGTCGCCGCCGCCGACCACCACCACGTGCTTGTCCCGGGCATCGAGCAGCCCGCTCTCGAATGCGGGCACATGATCACCGAGATCGCGGCGGTTGGCGGCGATCAGATAGTCGAGGGCGGCGACGATCCCCGGCAGACCCACCCCGGGGGCGGCCAGCTTCCGGGCCTCGTAGACGCCGGTGGCGATGAACAGCGCATCGTGACGGCGCCTGAGCTCGGCGAAACTCGGCCCGCTCTCGCCGATGCCGCAGGATAGATGGAAGACGATCCCCGCCTCCCGCAGCAGCCGGGCGCGCCGCTCCACCACCCGCTTGTCCAGCTTGAATCCGGGGATACCGTAGATCAGCAGGCCGCCGATGCGGTCGTGACGATCGTAGACCTCGACCCGGTAGCCGCGGCGTCGCAGCATCTCGGCGCAGGCCAGCCCGGCCGGGCCGGCACCGATGATGCCGACCGACTGCGGCCGCTCGACCGCCGGGGCGATCGGCCGAACCCAGCCCTCGGCGAAGGCGGTCTCGGTGATGTAGCGTTCCACCGCCCCGATGGTGACCGCCCCGTGTCCCGCCTGCTCGATCACGCAGTTGCCCTCGCAGAGCCGGTCCTGGGGACAGATGCGGCCGCAGATCTCGGGGAAGCTGTTGGTCGCCGCCGCCAGCTCGTAGGCCTCCCGGAGCCGGCCTTCGGCGGTCATCATCAGCCAGTCGGGGATGTTGTTGTGCAGCGGACAATGCACCTGGCAGAAGGGCACCCCGCACTGCTCGCAACGGGAGGCCTGTTCGGCGGCGCCGGCGGGATCGAATTCGGCGTAGATCTCGCCGAAATCGGCGCGGCGAACCGCGGCCGGGCGCTTGTCGGGCATGCGCTGAGGGTAGCGCACGAACTGCATCATCGGCGAGGACATCGACGGTTTCCCTTGACGGTCCGGGTGCGGTCCCCCGTGGCTCGGAGCCGGGTGTCGATCGCGCACCATCTCCGCGATTTGCGCGGACGGGACCGCCTGTTTAGCCGCCATGTTCCGATGCGTAAAGTATCCGGGGAACCTATGGTCTCGATTCAGGACTGCATGCCCCCACGAACCCGCGAATCGCCGTCGAAGGCCTCGCCGATCGCCACCGGATGAGGTCAAATATCGGGACTTTCTCCGACGCGCTTGCCCGCAGAGTCGCGCCATTCTACGAAGAGGCCGCCCTGGGATACGACTCGCCGTCGATCGGGCCTGTCCGACCGCCGTTTCCGTGCGATGGCGGCGAGGCCTCGCGGGTGGCGTGCGGCGCGGAAGCGGACATGGATCTCGAAACCCTGCTCGGAGCCGGTCTTCTCGGGCTGGTGGAGGGGCTGACTGAATTCATCCCGGTCTCCTCCACCGGTCATCTCATCCTCCTCGTCGATCTGATGGGCTTTCGCGGCCCGCCGGGGAAGGTCTTCGAGGTGGCGATCCAGCTCGGCGCCATTCTCGCCGTCTGCTGGGCCTACCGCGAACGGCTCACGGGCGTCGCCCGCGGTCTCGCCGACGATCCGGGAAGCCGCGTCTTCCTGCGCAACATCCTCCTCGCCTTCCTCCCGGCGATGATCCTCGGTGCCACCTTCTACGGCTTCATCAAGGGGGTGCTGTTCAGCCCCTGGGTGGTCTCGGTCACCCTGATCCTGGGCGGCATCGCCATTCTGGTGATCGAACGGCGGGTCCATCTGCCGCGGGTGCGGGCGATCGAGGAGATGTCGCCGCGGCTCGCGATCGGCGTCGGCCTCTGCCAGGCGGTGGCCATGATCCCGGGGGTGTCGCGTTCCGGCGCCACCATCATGGGGGCCCTGCTGCTCGGGGTCGATCGGCGGACGGCGACCGAATTCTCCTTCTTTCTCGCCATCCCCACCATGGCCGCGGCCACCGTCTACGATCTGTTCAAGAACCGCGATCTCCTGACCCTCGATGGTCTCGGCATCATCGCCGTCGGTTTCCTGACCGCCTTCCTCGCCGCCCTCCTCGTCGTCCGCTCGGTGATCGCCTTCATCAGCCGGCACGGTTTCGTGCCCTTCGCCTGGTACCGGATCGCCCTCGGCTCCCTGATGCTCCTCCTGCTGAGCCTGCGCTGAGCCGCGGCGTACCGCCTCAGGCCGCCGGGACGCGCAGGTCTCCGCGGGCGTAGGCGGCGAGATAGCGGGGCACGACCACCTCGAGCGGGGTCGGCTCGATTCCCAGATCGGCGAGTCCCCTGGCCCCCTCGGCGACGACGTTGTCCCGCTGCAGCAGCAGGATCTGATCACGGGTCAGCGGCGGATCGGGCAGGAGTTCGAAGAAGCGCGCCTGCAGCCGGGCGATCCCCAACGGCAGCTCGATCAGCAGGCGCCGCCGGCGCAGCACCTTCAGCATGTAGCGCAGGAGCTGCTCGAAGGTGTAGATGCGCGGGCCGCCGAGCTCGAAGGTCTCGCCCGGAGCGTCCTCGGCCTCCAGCGCGGTGACGATGGCCGCCGCCACATCGCCCACATAGACCGGCTGGAAGCGCGTCTTGGGCGAGATCACGGGAACCACCGGCGATAGCTGGGCGATGCGTGCGAAGCGGTTGAAGAAACGGTCCTCGGGACCGAAGACGATGCTCGGCCGCAGGACGGTCGCGCCGGGAAAGGTTTCCCGGACCGCCTTCTCCCCCGCCGCCTTGGTCTGGGCGTAGAGGCTCGGCGAAGCGGCATCGGCGCCGATCGCCGAGACCTGGATCAGCCGCGACAGGCCGTGCGCCCGGCTCGCGGCGGCGATGGCGCGGGCCAGATCGCGGTGCACCCGGGCGAAATCTCCCACCCGCCGTTCGGCGAGGATGCCGATCAGATTGACCGCCAGATCGGCCCCGTCGAGATAGGGGGCGAGGCGCTCCTCATCGGCCGTTCCCGCGAAGGGTTCGAGGACGATCTGCCCGACCTCGCCCAGCGGCTTCAGATGGACGGCCCGGTTGGGATCCCGGGTCGGCACCCGGATCGTGGCCCCCTTCTCCGCCAGCCGTCCGACGAGATGACGCCCGAGGAACCCCGAGCCTCCGAAAACCGTCACGACCTTGCCGTGCATGGTACCCTCGCCCGCTTGCCGATCCCGTACTGGTTCCGGCGCCGGCCCATCTAGCGCCAGCGCCGGCGCCCTGCCAAGCTTCCGCATGGCCGCAGGACCGCGCCTGCTCTATTGACGAGGACCGGGGGAGGCCCTAGATGCGGCATGTCCTGCCCAGGTGGCGGAATTGGTAGACGCGCTACGTTCAGGTCGTAGTGGTCGTATGGCCGTGGAGGTTCGAGTCCTCTCCTGGGCACCACGATCCCCGTCGCTTTAACGAAATATATACGCTACAGGTCCATTCGTTACGCCGATGGACGAATGGCGGACGGATGGCATGACGGTGCATCTCCACCTGGGCGATCTGCCGGCGGACCTCGATCTCGGTCGGGTGATCGCCGTCGATACCGAAACCATGGGCCTCAACCCGGCCCGCGATCGCCTTTGCCTCGTGCAGCTTTCCGCCGGCGACGGCGAGGCCCATCTCGTGCAATTCCCCGAACGCCGCTACGAGGCCCCGAATCTGCGCCGTCTGCTGGCCGACGGCGACCGGCTCAAGCTGTTCCATTTCGCCCGCTTCGATCTCGCCGTCCTGCGCCGCTATCTGGCGATCGACTGCGTGCCCGCCTACTGCACCAAGATCGCCTCCAAGCTCGCCCGCACCTACACCGACCGGCACGGGCTCAAGGATCTCTGCCGCGAGCTCCTGGGTGTCGAGCTGCCCAAGGAGCAGCAGAGTTCGGACTGGGGAGCCACCGATCTGAGCGCGGCCCAGCTCCGCTACGCCGCCAACGACGTGCTCCATCTCCACGCCCTCAGGGAGCGGCTCGACGCCATGCTCGCCCGCGAGGGGCGCGCCGATCTGGCCGCCGCCTGCTTCGCCTTCCTGGCCACCCGGGCGCGGCTCGATCTCGAGGGATGGGCGGATCAGGACGTCTTCGCCCATTGAAAGGTCCGGACATGGCCGATCCCCTCAGATTGACGCTCTCTCCCGGGCAACCCATACTCGGGCCGGCGGAGGCCTCTCCGGCAGCGGACGCGGCGCGGCAGTCGGGTGGAGCGAGCGTGCAGGACGAGCCCATGAACCAATTGCGGGAAGGCCCGGCGGACTTCCCGTCACCACCCGGGCCGTCGGCGGCGAGCCGGGCGGCGATCGCCAGCGGTCGTCGGGTGATCGAAACCGAGGCCGAGGCCCTGCGGGTGGTCGCGGCGGCGATCGGCGAGGCCTTCGCCGAGGTGGTGGCCCTCTTCGCCGGCATCGAGGGTCGGGTGGTGGTCACCGGCATGGGCAAGAGCGGCCATGTCGCCCGCAAGATCGCGGCCACCCTCGCCTCCACCGGAACACCCGCGCTCTACGTCCACCCGGCCGAGGCGAGCCACGGCGATCTCGGCATGATCACCGGCAAGGATGCGGTGCTCGCCCTGTCGAACTCCGGCGAGACGGCGGAGCTGCGGGACCTCACCCTCTACACGCGGCGTTTCCACATCCCGCTGGTGGCGATGGTCGGCCGTCGCGGCAGCACCCTCGCGGAAGCCGCCGACCGCACCCTGCTGCTGCCGGAGATCGGCGAGGCCTGTCCCATGGGGCTGGCGCCGACCAGCTCCACCACCGCCATGCTGGCCCTGGGCGACGCGCTCGCGGTGGCGCTCCTCGAACGCAAGGGCTTCTCGGCACGGCAGTTCGCCATGTTCCATCCGGGCGGCAAGCTCGGCGCCCGCCTCGTGCGGGTCGAACAGCTCATGCGCCGCGACGAGGATCTGCCGCTGGTCACCGGCGACGCGCCGATGACCGAGGCGGTGCTGGAGATGACCCGCAAATGCCTCGGCTGCGTCGGCATCCTCGACGAGGCCGGCAATCTCGTCGGCATCATCACCGACGGCGATCTGCGGCGCCACATGGGACCCGGCCTCCTCGACCTTCCGGCGCGGGAGCTCATGACCCCGCGCCCGCGGACCATCGACCGCCGGGCGCTGGCGGTGGAGGCGCTGGCGCTGATGAACGACTGCGCCATCACCGTGCTGTTCGTGGTCGAGGACGGGCGGCCGGTGGGAGCGCTCCACGTCCACGACTGCCTGCGCGCCGGCATCGCCTGAACATGTCGAAAACAGAACCATCACGGGGGAGAAGGAAGGGCGCCATGAGGGCGGGGAAATCCAAGCGAACACCATGGCCGGTGCTGGTCGGGCTGAACCTGCTGCTGCTCGCGCCGCACCTCCCCGCCGCCCAGCAGGCCGGGCTCGCGGCCCATGATTCGAGTCTGCCCATCGAGGTCGTCGCCGATCGCCTGACGGTCGAGCAGAACAACCGGATCGCCGTCTTCTCGGGCAATGTCGAAGCGGTCCAGGGCGAGCTCGTGCTGCGTGCCGACGAGGTCCGCGTCGCCTACGCCTTCGGCCAGGAGCGGAGCGAGGCCGCCCAGCCGGTCGAGCGCATCGAGGCGATCGGGAACGTGATCGTCACCACCCCCGAGGAGACCGCCGAGGCCGATCGCGGCATCTACGACGTGGTCGAGGGAACCATGCGGCTCGAGGGTGAGGTGGTGCTCGTGCGCGGCGACAACGTCATCGAGGGCGGCCGGCTCGACATCGATCTCGCCGCCGGCCGGGCGGTGGTGACCGCCGATGCCGGAACGGGGTCGCGGGTGCGCGCCGTCTTCGTTCCCCCGAAAGAGCGGGGCGCCTCGGAATGAAGGTGATCGACCGCCCCCACGGCCAGACGGCCGCCGCCGCGAGGCCCGCCCGGTTCGCCGGGGAGCGCGGGCTCGCCGGCCGGGATCTCGGCAAGTCCTTCGGCGGCAGGAAGGTGCTCTCGGGGGTGTCGATCGCCGTCCGGCCGGGAGAAGCGGTCGGTCTGCTCGGTCCCAACGGCGCCGGCAAGACCACCACCTTCTACATCATCACCGGGCTGATCGCCGCCGACCACGGGCGGGTCCTGCTCGACGGCCGGGATGTCACCACCCTGCCCATGCACCGGCGGGGCCGGCTCGGGGTCGGCTATCTGCCGCAGGAGGCCTCCATCTTCCGTGGTCTCAGCGTCGAGGACAACATCCGGGCGATCGCCGAGATCGCCGCCCCCGATCGCCGCGAGGCGGAGGCGCGGGTGGAGGCGCTGCTGGAGGAATTCGGCCTCGTGCATCTGCGCCGGAGCCCGGCGCTGGCGCTTTCCGGCGGCGAACGGCGGCGCACCGAGATCGCCCGCGCCTTGGCTTCCCAGCCGCGCTATCTGCTGCTCGACGAGCCGCTCGCCGGCATCGACCCCATCAACATCGCCGAGATCCGCCGCCTCGTGGGCCATCTCAAGGACCGCGGCCTGGGGGTGCTGATCACCGACCACAACGTGCGCGACGCCCTCGAGCTGATCGATCGGGCCTACATCCTCCACGACGGCAGCCTGCTGCGCGAAGGGACGCCGGCCGAGATCGTCGCCGATCCGCTGGTGCGCCGGGTCTATCTCGGCGAGTCCTTCCGGCTCTGAACGGTCCCATGGCGCTCAATCTCGGGCTTCAGGTCAGGCAGACCCAGGGGCTGGTGCTCACTCCCCAGCTCCAGCAGGCCATCAAGCTGCTGCAATACTCCCATGTCGAGCTGCAGGAACTGGTGCAGCGGGAGCTCGCCGACAATCCCTTCCTGCGCCTCGCCGAACCCGCCGAACGGCCCGCAGCAGCGGCGGCCACCGGGACGGCGGAGGAGAACGCCCGCTCCCCGCGGCCCTCGGGTGGCGAGGAGGATGTCGACGGCTGGCCGCAGCCGCCCGTTCCCGCTGCCGCCGACGCCCGGCTGACGGCGCACGGCCGGGTCACGCGAGCCACCGACGAGCCGCGGCTTGCCCTCGAGCAGCGTTTCACCCGCCCGCCCTCGCTCCAGGAGCATCTCCGCTTCCAGCTCGGGGCCGATGTCGACGAGCCGCGACTGCGGGCGGTCGCGCTGTCGCTGGTCGATCATCTCGACGAGGACGGCTATCTGCGCGAGGCGGACGGAGAGCTCGCGGCGCGGCTCGGAGTCGAGGAGACGTTGGTGGCCCGGGCCCGGGCCGCCCTGCAGCGCTGCGATCCGACCGGCGTCGGCGCCCGCGATCTGCGCGAGTGCCTCGCCCTCCAACTCGCCGAACGCGACCGCCTGGATCCGCTGATGGCCCGCTTCCTCGAGCATCTGGATCTCGTGGCGCGGGCCGATTTCGGGCGCCTTCTCCGTCTCCTCGGAACCGACCGCGAGGATCTCGAGCAGATGATCGCCGAGATCCGCGCCCTCGACCCCCGTCCGGGATCGCGCTTCGCCACCGAGGAACCGGCCACCGCCATTCCCGATCTGTTCGTCTACCGCTTCGGACGGCAGGGGTGGCGGGTCGAGCTCAACACCGCCGTCCTGCCCCGGGTACTGGTCGACAAGGCCTGGTACGCCGAACTCTCGAGCACCAAGCTCGACCGCGCGGCGCGCGACTACATCGGCGAGCGGATGCAGTCGGCCAACTGGCTGGTCCGTTCCCTGCAGCAGCGGGCGCGCACCATCCTCCGCGTCGGCCGCGCGGTGTTCGAGCGTCAGCGCCCGTTCCTCGAACGGGGTCCGGCGGCGCTGCGACCCCTGGTACTGCGTGAGATCGCCGCCGTCCTCGATCTCCACGAGAGTACGGTCAGCCGGGCGGTCGCCGGCAAGTACGTGGGCACGCCGCACGGAACCTTCCCCTTCCGTTACTTCTTCTCGACCGGCCTCGCCGGCGACAACGGCGAGAATGTGAGCGCGGAATCGATCCGCCTGCGGATCCGGCGCCTGATCGAGCAGGAGGAACCGGGGAAGGTTCTTTCCGACGATCGGATCGTCGGCCTGCTGCGCCGGGAGGGCATCACCGTCGCCCGCCGGACTGTGGCCAAATACCGCGAGGCCCTCGGCATACCCTCCTCGGTGGAACGCCGACGCCTCAAGGCGTTGGCGCGATGAGCGGAGATTCCGCTCGGACAACGGCGGAAGGCGGTCGCCGCCCGCGGCCTTGACAACCGCCCCGACTGGGCGTAGATCGCGCCGCCTCGAGAATGTCGCGGACCGGAAATGTCGACAGTCCGCCCGCAACTCCGCCTCTTCCGGGCCGGCACCGCCGGCCTCCGACCGCCTGCCACCCCCTGTCCGCAGCCGGCCGGCTCTTTTCCGTGCGACGCGCGCCCCGCGCCGCCGCCCGCAGCACGAAGGAGCTCGTGCATGGTCGACATGGCAGAACTGATCACCCCGGAACGGATCGTCCTCGACCTGCGCGCCCGCAGCAAGCGTCAGCTTCTGCAGGAGCTGGCCGAGCTCGCCGCCAGGGACACGGATATCGAAGCGAGCCGGGTGCTGGCCGCCCTGCTCGAACGGGAGAAACTGGGGACCACCGCGATCGGCGAGGGGATCGCCATCCCCCACGCCAAGATCGAGGGCCTCGAACGCATTCTCGGCGGTTTCTTGCGTCTCGCCGAACCGCTCGATTTCGAGGCCCTGGACGAACAACCGGTGGACCTCGTCTTCTTCATCCTCGCTCCCGCCGCCGCCAGCACCGAACATCTGAAGGCCCTGGCGCGGCTGGCGCGTCTGCTGCGCGATCCCGAGCTGCGCGCCCGCCTCCGCAGCGAAAGCGACATCGGCCGCGTTTACGAGCTTCTCGCCAGCGGCGCGCAGAGCCACGCGGCCTGAGGAAAGTGACGGCGCAGGCCCGCGGGCGAGGCGCCGGGGCGTCGGCCGGCCTCGTCATCCATGCGAGTTCCGTCCGCTGGCTGGAGCGCGGCCTCCTGATCCGCGGCCGTTCGGGAACCGGCAAATCCGAACTGGTGGTGCGCCTGCTCGAGGCCGGGGCCCGCCTGGTGGCCGACGATCTCGTCCTCCTGGAACCCGGTCCGGCCGGGCTCCGCGCCTCGCCGCCGCGCGGCGGCGGCCTCCTGGAGATGCGGGGGGCGGGGATCTTCAACGTCGCCGCCGGCGGCGCCACCGGCATCGATCTCGTGGTGGAACTGCGCCGCGACGGCGGGGGCAGCCGCTTGCCGGAGTTCGCCCGCACGACCATATGCGGCGTCGAGCTGCCGCAGGTGGCGGTCGATCCCTTTCGCGCCTCCGCGGTGGCCCGGCTGCGACTGATCCTGCACGCGACGCGGATCGCCTGATGTCCCGCACCGTGATCGTGACCGGCATGGCCGGCGCCGGCCGCAGTTCGGCGCTCAGGATCCTCGAGGATCTGGGGTTCGAGGCGGTCGACAATCTGCCCCTGCCACTCCTGCCCCGGCTGCTGCGCAGCGAGGAGGAGACGGCCCAGGATCTGGCCCTCGGGATCGACACCCGCAGCCGCCGCTTCGCGCCGCAGGCCCTGCTCGAGGAGATCCGCCGCCCCCCGGAAGAGGCGGCACCACCGGTCCTGCTGTTCCTCGATGCCGACGAGGAGACGCTGCTGCGCCGTTTCACCGAAACCCGCCGCCGCCATCCGCTCGCCCAGGACCGGCCGGTCGCCGACGGCATCGCCCGCGAGCGTCGGCTCCTGGCACCGCTGCGGGAAGCCGCCGATCTGGTGGTCGACACCAGCCGCCTGGCGCTGCCCGCCCTCCGCCGGCTGCTCGAAAGCCGGTTCGGCGGCGCCCACGCGCCGGGCCTCGTGATCACCCTCCTCTCCTTCGCCTACCGGAACGGGCTGCCGCGGGAGGCCGATCTCGTCTTCGACGTCCGGTTCCTAGCCAATCCCCATTACGAGCCCGGACTGCGTCCGCTGACCGGCCGCGATCCCGAGGTCGGCGCCTTCATCGCCGCCGACGAAGCCTTCCCGAGCTTCGAGCGCGGGCTGCTTTCGCTGCTCCGCCAA
>JALSIM010000026.1 GCA_026990035.1 Alphaproteobacteria bacterium
CAAGCCGCTGCTCGAAATCCCAGAACCCGCGCTGCCCCGCCATGCCCACACCTCCGGCGATTCATCTGTCCCTACCGACAGAGTGAATCGCATTCCGCCTGAAATGGCCAGTTTCCGGGGGTGTCCACCTGGAATGCGGTCACAACTGATCTTCAAAGGGTCTACATAGGGTCGCCTGTTTGCCGCTAGTCCGGGAGATGTGCAACTGTAGGTAGTTGTTCGGTGGCGCGACCTGCGACACGCTTGCCAAGCTGGCCCATCATATTAGGACGTGCCACCTACCTGTAACGTCTCGCCTTATCTGTCGCGCCACACTCAGACCGTTCAAAGCGTCCTCGTTCTCGCCCGGCTCATCTGATCCTTCGGCCGCCTGTGCATTCTCAGGCGGCCTTTTGTCGCACCCCTTGGCACTCACGAGTTCGAGGGCCGGGCCTCGAAAGGAAGTGCAGGTGCCAAATCGGTGCCACACAAAGACGGTTCGATCGGTTAAGTCTTTGATTCCCTTGGTGGGCGCACCAGGACTCGAACCTGGGACCCGCTGATTAAGAGTCAGCTGCTCTACCAACTGAGCTATGCGCCCGCAAAGCGCCCTCCATCTAGGCGCCGCGGCGAAGAGCGTCAAGCCGCCAGAGGAGCGCCTCAGAGACCGAGGGCGATGCCGTCCTTCCTGGGATCCGAGCCACCCACCAGCACCCCGCGGCGATGGTCGACCAGAATGCACTGCCCGCCGCCGAGCGGCTCCTCGGCCTCGAGGACATGGTGCCCCCTGGCGGCCAGCGCCTCGCGCACCTCGGGCGCCACCCCACGCTCGACCAGGAGATCCCCCGGATAGGCCATGACCCGCGGCGAATCGAGCGCTTCCTGCGGATCCATCCCGTAGTCCAGGAGATTGGTCAGCAGCCGCACCTGCCCCACCGGCTGGTAGTCGGCGCCCATCACCCCGAAACAGGCCCAGAGCTCGCCGCCCCGGAAGGCGAGACCGGGGATGATCGTGTGCATGGGACGCTTGTGCGGGGCGATCGCGTTGGGATGCTCGGGATCGAGAACGAAGGCGCGGCCCCGGCAGTGGAACAGGATCCCGGTGTCCGGACAGACGATGCCGGAGCCGAAACCGTCGTAGAGGGAATTGATGAAGGAGCAGGCGTTCCGTTCGCCGTCCACCACCGCGATGTAGACGGTATCGCCCGCATCCCGGAACAGCGGCGGCGGCAGCCCGGCGAGGGCCCGGCCGGGATCGATCAGCCGCCGCAGGCGGGCGGCGTAGGCCTTGTCCAGCAGTTCCCGCACCGGGACCCGCGCTCGACGGGGATCGGCGAGGAAGGCGTCGCGATCGCGGAAGGCGAGGCGGGTCGCCTCGGCCTCGAGATGGAAGCGTTCGGCCCCGTGCGGATCGAGGGACGCGAGATCGAAATCCTCGAGAATGTTGAGCATCAGCAGAGCGATCAGCCCCTGCCCGTTGGGCGGGCATTGATAGATCCGCAGATCGCGGTAGGTGCCGTGCACCGGCTCCACGAATTCGGCCGCGAAGCCGGCGAAGTCGGCGAGCTCGTGCAGCCCCCCCAGAGCCTTCAGACTGGCGACCATGCGGGTCGCGAGCTCGCCGCGGTAGAAGACCTCGGCGCCCCTCTCGGCGATCCGCTCCAAGGTCCGCGCGAGCGCCGGAAAACGCATCACCCGCCCGCATTCCGGCGCCCGTCCCCCGGGCAAGTAGATGCGGCGGGCCGCTTCGTTGCCGAGCAGCCGCTTCCGTCCCCGGGCCCAGTCGAAGGCGACCCGCGGCGTCACCGGAAAGCCCGCGGCCGCGGCTTCCACCGCCGGAGCCAGCACGGTGGCGAGCCCGAGTCTCCCGTGCTCGCGCAGCAGCAGCTCCCAGGCGGCGACCGCCCCCGGCACGGTGACGCTGTGGACACTGTCGGCGGGGAGGCGTTCGAATCCCAGATCCCGCAGCCGCTCGACGGTGGCCGCCGCCGGCGCCCAGCCGGAGCCGTTGATCGCGACGACGCCACCCGAAGCCGGGGCGAAAAGAGCGAAGCAGTCGCCGCCGATGCCCGTCGATTGCGGTTCCACCACCGCCTGCACGGCCGCCGCGGCGACCGCCGCATCGACGGCATTGCCACCGGCCCGCAGCATGTCGAGGGCGGCCATGGTCGCCGCGGGGTGCGAGGTGGCGGCCATGCCCCCGCGCGCATAGGCGGTGGAGCGGCCGGGAAGCTGGAAATCACGCATCGGCACCTCCTCCCGGGAATCCTCCTCCAGGGCGAAGCGACCACCGCCGCCGGCCCGCTCAGCCACCACGATGATAGGGATGGCGCCGGGAAATGGTCCAGGCCCGGAAGAGCTGTTCGACGAGCATCGCCCGGACGAGGAGATGGGGCCAGACCATGGGCCCCAGCGACAGCACCCAGTCGGCCCGCGCCAGGAGGCGCTCGTCGAGCCCTTCGGCACCGCCGATCACGAACAGGACCGGGCTCCGGCGGGAAAGCTCCTCGAGGCGGGCGGCGAAGGCCTCGCTGGACGCCGCCTCGCCGCGACTGTCGAGGGTGATCACGGCGGCCTGCGAGGGAATGGCGGCGAGCAGGCGATCGCCTTCGGCGCGCCTGCGCCGTCTCGGATCGAACCGACCCCGGAGCTCGATCTCCCGGAGATTCACCCGCCAGGGCAGACGTTCGAGATACCGGGCGACGAGGGCGTCGACGGCCGGATCGCGGCTGCGACCCACGGCCAGGATCTCGATCCGCAAGCCACCTCAGCGCGCGGCCCGGGTGGCGAGCCGCTGCGGTGGCGCCACCGACCAGAGCCGCTCGAGGTCGTAGAGAGCACGCGTCTCGGCGCGAAACAGATGCACGATCACATCGCCGGCATCCAGCAGGACCCAGCTCGCTTCTTCCAGTCCCTCCGCCTCGACGGCGCCGAGACCGGCCTTCTTCAGCCGCTCGCGGAGCTTTTCGGCCATCGTCAGCAGATGCCGTCTGGAGGTGCCGGTGGCGACCACCATGAAATCGGCGAGCGTGGTCTTGCCCTGCAACTCGATGACCGCGACATCGATGGCCTTGTCGGCGTCGAGACCGTCGAGAACGATCCGGAGCAGATCCCGCGGAGCGGCGGACGATCTTCCGTCGGCCGTTATGGCTTTCACTCCCCGTGCGCGTCCTGCGGCCACGCTCCCGCCCGGCGGATGGCCGTGGCCGATGCGGGATGTGGGCGCAGGCGCATGAACACCCAACGCGGCGGTGTCAGATCGACGAGCTCACATGCCCGTTCCTCCGCCAGCCGCGCCCCGGCGAAACAGTGTGCGGCCTGTCCCGCCAGCGCACCATAAGAATAGGATCTCCGCTCGAACACGGCAATGGGCACCAGTTGGAAGATCCGCCGCCAGCGCCGCCAGCCCGGAAACTGGGCCAGATTGTCGGCCCCGATCAGCCAGACGAAACGGTGGCCGGGAAGACGGACCAGCCGTTCGAGGGTCTCCACCGTGTAGCGGGTGCCGAGACGCGCTTCGAGATCGAGGACCCGGATCCGGGGATGACGAACGAGCCGACGCGCGGTCTCCATCCGCCGTTCCAGGGGAGCCATCTCGGCCGGCGGTTTGAGGGGGTTCTGTGGCGACACCAGCCACCAGATCTCGTCCAGTCGAAGACGCCGGAGAGCCTGGATGCTGACATGGAGGTGACCCTCGTGGGCGGGATTGAAGGAGCCGCCGAGAAGACCGATTCGACGGTGTGCGGTGGCCGCTTCCGGTTCCCGTTCCGGCAACGCGATCCACAGCCGCCCGCGGGGCGGCCGTCGCGGCCGGCTGAGGGCGCTCACCGCCGGATCTCCGACATCGACACATTCGATCCCGTTAAGCGTCCGTTAACCATGCCGCGCCATAGTTGAAGCGACGACAGTTTCGGCGGACCATCGCATGGACATCCCCCCGGAAGCCGGCCGAACCAGCAAACCACGGCTGCGCATGCTCCACAACCTGGCCCGCAGCGGCGGCACGGTGATCGGCCGCTGCCTCGCCTGCATGGAAGGGGTGGCGCTGCTCAGCGAAATCCATCCGCGCGGCACCCACATCTTCAATCCCCTCGGCCAGGCCAGGGACTGGTTCGGTCTGCCGGAGCCGCGTGACATCCTGAAACTGGGCGAGGCCGGGCCGATCCCGTTCGACGAGGCGATCGCCCTGATCGACCGCCGGCTGCGGGAGCGGGGGCTGCGGCTCGTGCTGCGCGACTGGTCGCAGCTCGATTTCATGGGAGCGCCGGTGGTCGCCGATCCACCGGGGCATTCGCTGCTCGCGACGGCGCTGGAGCCCCGCTTCGAGCTGCTCCGCTTCGCCACCGTCCGCCACCCCTTCGACCAGTGGCTGAGCTGCCGCGAGCTCCCCTCGATCGCCGAGCTGCCGGTCGACCGTTTCATGCGCGGCTGCCGGCGGTTCGCCGAGCTCGCCCGGGAGACCGGGTTCCTGCGCTACGAGGATTTCTGCACCGATCCGACCGCCGCCATGCGCCGCATCTGCGACGCCCTCGATCTCCCCTTCGATCCGACCTTCCTCGACAAGCAGGCGAGCTGGACGCGGATCACCGGCGATTCGCCGGACTACGGCCGCGGCGACGGCGTCGTCCGACGGCTGGAACGCCGCCCCTTCGACCCCGCCGAGCTCGCCCGGATCGAACGCATCCCCGACTACCGCGCTACTCTGGAGCTCCTGGGTTACGCACCGGTGGAACCACGGAGTACCCGCACCGCGTCCCCTATTTCGGGCGGGTCTGACCGCTGCCCCGCACCACGTATTTGAAAGTCGTGAGCTGCTCGACGCCGACCGGACCGCGGGCGTGCAGCCGGCCGGTGGAAATGCCGATCTCCGCCCCCATTCCGAACTCGCCCCCGTCGGCGAACTGGGTCGAGGCGTTGTGCATGACGATGGCGCTGTCGACCTCGGCCAGGAAACGCTCCGCCGCCTCCCGGTCGCCGGTGACGATGCTGTCGGTATGATGCGAGCCGTAGGCGTTGACATGGGCGATGGCTTCCTCCAGCCCGCCCACCAGCTTCACCGACAGGATGGCATCCAGATATTCGGTCCGCCAATCCTCTTCGGTGGCCGGTACCGCCCGCGGTTCGAGCCGGCAGACCTCCGCGTCACCGCGGATCTCGCAGCCCGCCGCGATCAGCGCCTCGAGAACCGGCGGCAGGATGCGGTCGGCCACGGCACGGTCGCAGAGCAGGGTTTCGGCGGCGCCGCAGATCCCCGTCCGACGCATCTTGGCGTTGAGCGCGATCTCCACGGCCATCGCCGGATCGGCCGCCTCGTGGAGATAGAGGTGACAGAGGCCGTCGAGATGGGCGAGGACCGGAATCCGGCTCTCGGCATAGACCCGCTCGATCAGCGAACGGCCGCCGCGCGGGACGATGACGTCGATGTGCTCGTGCATGCCGAGCATGATGCCGACCGCGGCGCGATCGGTGGTCGGCAGCGACTGCAGGGCGGCTTCCGGCAGACCGGCCTCGAGAATGCCTTCACGCAGACATTCGAGAATGGCCCGGCTGGAATGGAAGCTTTCCGAGCCACCACGCAGGATCGCCGCATTGCCGGCCTTGAGACAGAGGGCGCCGGCGTCGGCGGTGACATTGGGACGGCTTTCGTAAATGATGCCGACGACACCGAGTGGCACCCGTACCCGGGCGATGTCGAGCCCGTTGGGGCGTCGCCAGCGCGCGAGCTCGGTGCCGACCGGATCCTCCAGCCCGGCGATCGTCTCGAGACCGGCGGCCATGGCCTCGATGCGCCCCGGATCGAGCGCGAGGCGGTCGAGCATCGCTCCCGAAAGCCCCTTGCCGCGGGCCGCCTCCATGTCCCGGGCGTTGGCTTCGAGAATCTCCGCCCTGCGCGTCCGCAACGCCTGCGCCCCGGCCCGCAGGGCCCGGTCCTTGGCGGAGCGCGGAACGGTGGCCATCCGGCTCGCCGCCGCGCGGGCGGCGAGACCCAGGCGGGACATCCGATCCTGGAGGTCGGACAGTCGGGCAGTCGCCATGACGGGGCCTCGAAGCGTTGGTCTCGGTTCACTCGCCCCGGGATATAGGGGATCCCGGCCGGGCGGGCGAGTCGCATTCGGGCGCTCGGGAATCAGCCCGGCCGGTGACGGACCACCGAATCCGCGAGCACGCAGAGCAGTTCGAACATCAGGTTGACTCCGACCCAGGCGGTCATTCCGGAAGGATCGAAGGGCGGGCTCACCTCCACGAGATCGGCGCCGATCAGCCGCAGTCCCTGCAGCCTGCGGATCATCCGCTGGGCCTGGTGGGTGCCGATGCCGCCGATCTCCGGAGTGCCGGTGCCCGGTGCCTGGGAGGGATCGATGGCGTCGATGTCGAAACTCACGTAGCAGGGACGGTCGCCGACGATCGCCCGGGCCTCCTCCATGACGTCCTCGGGGCCGCGATCGACCAGCTCCTCGATCATCACGATGCGCACCCCGTGAGCCCGCGCCCATGCCACGTCCTCGCCGTCGTAGGCGGTGCCGCGGATTCCGATCTGGACCACGCGCGAAGTGTCGAGGAGGCCCTCTTCCGCGGCCCGCCGGAACGGCGTGCCGTGCGTGAAGCGGAAACCGCCGAAGTAGGAATCGTAGAAGTCGGTGTGGGCGTCGAAATGGATCATGGCCACCGGACCGGAGTCCCCGACCAGGCCGCGCAGCACGGGCAGGGAAATCAGATGGTCGCCGCCGGCGGTCAGCGGCAGGATGCCCCGGGCCCGCATCCCTTCGTAAAAGCCGGCGACACGGGCGAGGGTGTCGGCGACATCGGCGGGATTGACCGGGGCGTCGCCGAGATCGGCGCAGCGCGCCATGTGGAAGGGGCGGATGCCGGTGGCCTGGTTGAGCATCCGGATCATGGTCGAAAGATCGCGGAGCTGCCGCGGCCCGTGGCGGGCGCCGGCGCGGTTGGTGGTGCCCCCGTCCCAGGGCACGCCCACGAGACCGATCTCCACGCCCTCGGCTTCCTCGAGCGGCAGGTGCGGCAGCCGCATGAAGCTGGCGACACCGGCGAAGCGCGGCACGTCCATGCTCGATTGCGGCAGGAATTCCCGAGCGACCATCTCCTCCTCCCCGTGAAACGGGGAGGATGGTGGGACAGAGCGCGGGCCGCGTCAAATCGGCGAGCGCACGCCCTCAGCTCACCACCGGCGCCTCTCCCTCCTGGAGCAGGCTGGCGAGGGAAGCGGCGGGCGGTGCCGCCACGTCGAACCCGGCGCCACCGTCGAGGACCCGGGCCGTGCCGCCCGATATGTCGAGGCGCAGATCGTCGAACTGCAGCACCTCGACCGCCTTGATGCGATCCCGGCCGGTATCGCCGTCCCCGGGATCGAGATCGTCGAGAATCCAGATCTTGCCGCGGCGGACCAGGGAATAGTCGGCGCTGTCCCCTGCGATCCGCACGACATCCCGGCCCTTGCCGCCGTGGACGCGATCGTCGCCGGGACCGGGATCCAAGAAATCGTCACCCGATCCGCCGTAGAGCCGATCGTCGCCGGGACCGCCGAACAGCCGGTCGGCGCCGCTCTTGCCGTACAGCCGATCCCTGCCCTCGCCACCCTCGAGCAGATCGTCGCCACGTTGCCCGTAGAGCCGATCCGCACCCTCGCCACCCCGCAGGACATCGTCGCCACGACCGCCGTAGAGCTTGTCGCGGCCGCTGCCGCCCTCCAGCAGATCGTCCCCGCCCTTGCCGTAGAGGCGATCGTTGCCGCCGTCACCGTCGAGGAGATCGTCGTATTTCGTGCCCCGCTTCTTCTCGGAACGCGCCGTCCCGACCCAGTCGATCCCCCGCTCGTCGGGGCGCCAGTCGCCCGTCCCCGGTCCGACGTCGAGACGGACCACGGCACTCGCCCCGGCGCCGCCGGCGACCCGGAACTCGCCGGCGAGCAGACTGCCGAACCGGAGGGCGAGATCCGAGATCCCGTCGGCGTCGAGATCCACCGAAAGGAGCGAGCGACCTCCCGCGGCCCCGGTCGCGAGCTGATCGTCGGTGAGCGCGACGCCGAGAAACTCGATCCGGTCCTCGATCGCGAAATCGAGGAGCAGATCCCCGGCCAGTCCTTCCGGCGTATCCACGAACAGATCGGCCCCGGGACCACCCACCAGGGTATCGAAACCGCCACCGCCGCTGATGACGTCGTCGCCGGCACGCCCTTCCAGACGGTTGGCGAGATCGTTGCCGATGATGCGGTCGTCGCCGCGACCGCCGATCGCGTTCTCGATCTCCGTACCGAAGGCGATCGCCACATTGTCCTCGGCCGTCCGGTTGCGTCCCGCCCCGTAGCTGCTGGCCCTTCCGATGCTGCTGTAGGCCCCCTCGCGCAGGTCGATCACCACGTCCAGACGCTGTCCGCCGGCGTCGATGGTATCGTTGCCCCCGGCATCCCAGATGGTCCGGATCCGGGCCATCCCGTCGGGAAACCGGTAGACGTCGTCACCCGTCGCATAGGTGGTGTTCGCCCCGTAGAGGTTCTGGACCACCGCGATATCGTAGGGCATCGGTGTCAGGGGTTCCGCCTGGAGGCCGGCGTTGCCGGCATCGCGGCCGGTCCCCGGATGATCGCGGTAGGACATGATGGTGACGCCGCGATGGTCGAGATCCGGGGGCAAGGTAGCCGCACCGGCGAACGGATGGCCGAGGCCGAGGGCGTGGCCGAGCTCGTGCATGGCGGCCAGATTGCCGAAGGTGCCGGGTTCCAGGTTCGTGGTGTTGCGGTCGGCCGAGTTGAGCCAGATCTCGGCGCGGAGGATCCGGTCCCGGGCATCCGGCACCACCCAGGTGACGGCGCTGAGCCCCGAACCGTCGGGAAAGTCCGAGTAGCCGATGCGCAGATCGGCCTGTCCGGGATCGCTCCCGCTGTAGGGGACGAAATCGACGGCCGCGACCGCCTCCCACTGTGCGATGGCCGCCTCGAATCCGCTTCGCTGCACGGCATCGAGAGAGGAGATCGAAGGCGACGGGGCGAACTGGGTCGGCGCCCGATCGGCGGGGCCGACGAAGCTGTAGGTGATGGTGGTGCGGCCCCAGTGCAGCGGTCCGCCGCCCCAGCCGGTCCAGCTCAACGCCTGGATGACATCGGGTCCCGGAGGATCGAGAACGAGACCCCCCTCCGTGTGCCGCATGATCGCCCCCTTCGCCAGTTACTCAGCGCTCGAAACCGATACACACAACTATCGCGCGAACCGCCATGGCGGTCAATGCCGGGTTGCCCGACCCACCGGCGCGCCGCCGCGGCTTGTGCCCGAGCCGACCGGGGGTATGCTGGCGATCGGCGGAGGAAGCGGCATGGGCATCGACCGAACCGGGCGGCGGGAGCGGACGATCAAGGGACGGGGTCTCACCGCCAATCCGGAAGGCCGCTTCGAAACCTGGCGGCGGGAAGCCTTCGACGACGGCTGGGGAACGCTCGAGGAGCCGGCGGGCGAACCGCCGCCGGCGACCGAGATCCTGGTGGATGCCGCCCGCACGGTGATCACCCGCAACGATTCGCCGGACGTGCCCTTCGAGCAGTCGATCAACCCCTACCGCGGCTGCGAACAGGGCTGCGTCTACTGCTACGCCCGCCCGACACACAACTATCTGGGTCTCTCCTCGGGCCTCGATTTCGAAACCCGGATCTTCGCCAAGCGGGAAGCTGCCGAACTGCTGCGCCGGGAGCTGGCACGACCGGGATACCGCTGCCGTCCCATCGCACTCGGCACCAGCACCGATGTCTACCAGCCGGTGGAGCGGCGGCTGGGGATCACCCGGCGCCTCCTTGAGCTGCTGGCCGCCTGCCGCCATCCGGTGGGAATCGTCACCAAATCGGCCCTGGTCCTGCGCGACCTCGACATTCTCGCGGCCATGGCCGCGGACGGGCTCGCCAGCGTGATGGTCTCGATCACCACCCGGGATCCCGTCCTGGCGCGCCGCATGGAGCCGCGGGCGGCGGCGCCGCATCGGCGTTTCGCGACCCTCCGCATCCTGGCCGAAGCCGGCGTACCCTGCGGGGTGATGGTGGCGCCGGTGGTTCCGGCCCTGACCGACCACGAGCTGGAGCCGATCCTCGAAGCCGCCGCGGCGGCGGGGGCCACCGCCGCGGGCTACGTGCTGCTGAGGCTGCCGCACGACCTCGGGGAGCTGTTCGACGCCTGGCTGACGGCCCATTATCCGGCACGACGGCGGCATGTGCTGGCGCTCCTGCGCCAGTGCCGCGGAGGCCGTCTCGACGATCCGGTCTTCGGCCGCCGGATGCGGGGTACGGGACCCTACGCCGATCTCCTCGACCGGCGTTTCGCGGTGGCCTGTCGGCGGCTCGGTCTGAGCCCGCGGGCTCTGCCGGCACGCTGCGATCTGTTCCGCCCGCCCCGCCCGGACGGCCAGCTCGACCTGTTCGGCTAGAGGCCGCCTCCGGTGCGGCGGATGCGGAACGGTTGCATTCCCGCCAAACTGTGGCAATTTCCGTGCCATCCGGCCGTTTTCGGCGGTCCATCGGCTAGGCAACGGGTTCGACACACATTATATTGCGCAATGACCGCAGCGCCCTCGAATCTCGCCGTTTCCGTTCGTATCCACGGTCGGGTGCAAGCTGTCGGGTTCCGGGCGTGGACGGTCGCCGAGGCCGAGCGCCTCGGCCTCGACGGATGGGTCCGCAACCGGCGCGATGGCTCGGTCGAGGCGGTTTTCGCGGGACCGCGCGCATGCGTCGAGAGGATGGTGGAATTGTGTCGCCGGGGGCCGCCGCTCGCGAGAGTGGAGCGGGTCGAAACAGGGGAGACGTCGGATCCGGTTCCGCCCGGATTCAGGTCATTGCCGAGCGTCTGACCGCTCGGCCGCGAACAGGGGGTGTCGATCATGTCGCCGCGGGATCGCGTGAGGGGGATGGTGAGCCGGCGGGCATTCGTCGCGGGGATCGCCGCCGGAATCGCGCTGCTGCCCGGGGTTCCGCCGCTCGCGGCGTTCACCATGCCCGCCGACATCGCTTTCGACATCATCCGCAAGGGTGAGAAGATCGGCGTCCACGAGGTCCGTTTCACCTCGCTCGGAAACGGCGATTTCGAAGCCCGGACCAATGTCGAGGTGGCGGTCAAACTCGGCTTCCTCACCCTGTTCCGGTTCGAGCAGGAGATCACCGAGGTCTGGCGCGAGGACATGATGGTCGAGGCCGAGGGGATGACGAACGACGACGGCGAGAAGGCCCGTTTCCGCGCCGAGCTCCAGGGCCGGGAGCTGACCATCGAAGGCCCGGCCGGCCTGCAGAAGGCGCCGCTCGGGGCGATGACCGACATCGCCTTCTGGAACCCCGAGATCGCGCGGCAGAACCAGATCGTGGACACCTGGCTCGGCCGGCTCGCGCCGCTGATCGTGGGCGCCGGGGACCTGGAGGAGATCGAGCTGCGCGGTCGCCGCGTCCGGACACGGCGCTTTTCCTTCACCGCCAATCGCGGCCGCTCCGGCAAGGTCTGGTACGACGAGAACGGTGTCTGGGTCCGGGGCTATCTCAAGACGCCCAGCGCCGAGCTCGACTATCTGCCGACCGCCTGAACGGCGGCCGGTCCCGGAGAGGCCTCACTCCGGCCAGACATAGGCCACTTCGCGGACTTTCGCGCCGGCGATTTCGAGCTCGTTCTCGCTCGTCAGCTCGCCGCCCACATGCTCGTAGAACCCCCGCGCCGGATTGGCGGCCATGACCCAGACGAGCATGCTGCCGTGGCCGCGCCGCGCGAGCTCGTAATGACAGGCGTCGAACAGGGCGCGACCGATTCCCTGGCGCTGGTGGGCACGCAGCACGTAGAGGACGTAAAGCTCGCCCGCCGCGAGGTCCGGCTGGCGGGAACGGCCGCCGCTCGCCAGACCGACGATGCCGGACTGGACTTCGGCGACGAAGGCCCAGCCCCGGGTCATGAAGGTCCGCCGCCAATGCTGTTCGAAGGTGGCGTAGGAAAGCCCGTCGAGATAGGAGCGCGGCAGCAGATCGGCGTAGGTTTCGCGCCAGCTGTCGACATAGACCCGGGCGATCTGGGCGATGTCGTTGGTGGTCGCCCGGCGGATCTGCAACGCGCGCTGCGGACGGGTCGGCAACAGCCAGGCCATTCGTCGCTTCCTCCCGACAAGAAACGGTCGTTCGGCTGACCCCGGGTTAACGGTTCCTCAACCCTAACCGAAGCACGGGCGGTCGCAAAGCGGTCGGCCACCGGCCGGACATAAGCCGGTACGATGTCGGTCACCCCTCGGATCAAAGGTCGAAGAACACCGTTTCGTTTTCACCCTGCAAACGGATGTCCAGGCGATACACGGGCCCCCCGGGGGTCTCTTCACGGCTCGCGATCAGGGTTCCGCGACGCTCCCCGGGAACCACGGCCAGCACCGGATCGGCGGCGTTGGCCTCCGCCTCGTCGGCGAAATAGACGCGGGTGAAAAGGTGGTTCAGCAGCCCGCGGGCCGTGACGATCAGGCTCAGATGCGGCGCCTGCGGGCGCCCGTCGGCCGCCGGTACCGGTCCGGGCTTGACGGTCGCGAAACGGAAGCGGCCCTCCTCGTCGGTGCCGGTCCGGCCGAAGCCGTGGAAATCCGCCCCGCCACCGCCGAGCGGATGGGCGAACCGCCCGCGCGAATCCGCCTGCCAGAGCTCGATCATGGCATCGGGAACGGCCGCACCCTCGCCGTCCAGCACCCTGCCCGTCAGGAGGATGTGTTCGCCGGGCGCCTCGCGCGGGGCGACCCGCCCGTCGGCGATGGGCGAGCGGCCGTAGAGCTCGGGCGTGAGACCGTAGGCGAAGAACGGGCCGACGGTCTGCGAGGGGGTCTGTCCCGGCATCTTCTCAGCCCTCCATCGGCGTTTCGCGCGGCCCGCGCAGGACGATGTCGAAGCGGTAGCCGAGCGCCTGTTCGGGCACCGTGAGCTCGAGCGAGAAGGTCGCGATCAGACGCGGTCGGGCGAACGCCGGCACGCTCCGGAAGATCGGATCGTGGTCGAGCAGCGGATCACCCGGGAAGTACATCTGGGTCACGAGACGGGTGACGAAGCTCGGGCCGAACAGGGAAAAGTGGATGTGCGGCGGCCGCCAGGCGTTGGCGTGATTCTTCCAAGGATAGGCGCCGGGGCGCACCGAGAGGAAGCGGTAGCTGCCCTCCTCGTCGGTCACGCAGCGCCCGGCACCGTAGAAATTGGGATCGAGCGGCGCGTGATGCTGATCCCGGCGATGAACGTAGCGTCCCGCGGCGTTGGCCTGCCAGATCTCGACCAGCGTGCCCGGGATCGGCCGCCCGGCCTCGTCGAGGACGCGTCCGGCGACGATGATGCGTTCTCCCGAGGGCTCGCCGTTGACGGCCCCGTTCCGCGTGAGATCCGCGTCGAGATCGCCGATCGCCTCGTGACCGTAGACCGGACCGGTGAGCTCGCCGAGACCCTGGGGCAGAGGGACGAGCGGCTTCTTCGGCCCCCGTGCCACCGTCGAGCGGTAGTCGGGATGGACGAGTGGCGGGTGGGCGTTCCAGTCCCGCGGCGCATAGGTCGTGTCGGGTTTCACGAAGGATCCTCCCAGGCGGGTTCACCCTCTTCGAGGAAGGGCAGACCGGTGTAATTCTCCGCCAGCATCCGTCCTGCCGCCCGCGACGAGGTGACATGGTCGAGCTCCGCGAGCTGCCGCCGGCGATCGAAGGGTGAAGCGTCCTCGAAGCGGTGCAGCATCGCCGTCATCCACCAGGAGAAATGCTGCACCCGCCAGATGTGGCGCAGCCGGATCTCCGAATAGGCTTCGAGCAGCCGCGGATCGCCCTCGCCGTACCAGGCGCCGAGGGCCCGATCGAGCAGACGCACGTCGGCCACCGCCAGATTCATGCCCTTGGCCCCGGTGGGCGGCACGATATGGGCGGCATCGCCGGCCAGGAACAGCCGTCCGAAACGCATCGGCTCGGCGACGAAACTGCGCATGGCGGTGATCCCCTTCTGCACCACCGGCCCGCGCCGGAGACCGAGCTCCGCGCCGCCGAGGCGGATCTCCAGTTCCTCCCAGACCCGCTCGTCCGGCCAGGCTTCGAGCGTCTCGTCGGGACGGCACTGGATGTAGAGCCGCGACAGACGCGGCGAGCGCATGCTCAAAAGCGCGAAGCCGCGCTCGTGATGAGCGTAGACCAGCTCCTCGGAGGCGGGTGGCGCTTCCGCCAGGATGCCGAGCCAGGCGAAGGGATAGACGCGCTCGAACAGGGTGATCCGGTCGGCCGGCACGGCGGCCCGGCTGACGCCGTGAAAGCCGTCGCAGCCGACGACGAAATCACAGGTGAGGAGATGTTCCTCGCCGTTCTCGCGGAAGCGGACGCGGGGGCGCTCGCCGTCGATGCCCTCGATGGCCGTGGCTTCGGCCCCGAACAGGATCGTGCCGCCGGCCTCGAGCCGGGCGGCGATCAGATCCCTGACCACTTCCTGCTGGCCGTAGACCATCACCGTCCGGCCGACGAGGTCGCGGAAGTCGATGCGACGGGTCCGCTCCCGGAAACGGATGTTGATGCCCTCGTGCACGAGCCCTTCGCGCCGCATCCGCGCGCCGACGCCGACGGCATCCAGCAGGGCGGCGACGTCGTGCTCCATCACCCCGGCCCGGATCCGGTTCTCGACATGGGTGCGATCGTGCCGCTCGAGAACCACGGAACCGACGCCCCGCAGATGCAGCAGATGGGACAGCAGCAGCCCGGCCGGTCCGGCACCGACGATCGCCACCTCCGTTCGCATCCGCCGCCTCCCCTGTTCCCGAGTCAGGCGCCGCTGCGCCCCTCGCCCCGCTCTCTGTAGCGCGCCAGCACCGCATCGACAAAGGCGGGCGCGGCGCCGAGATAGCCGGCCGGATCGAACAGCGCCGTGAGCTTCCTTTCCCCGAGCCGGGAGACGATCTCGGGGTCGGCGGCCAGCACCTCGCGCAGATGGCGGCCTTCGGTGCGCGCCCGCCGGCAGGCGGCGGCGAGCCGCCTCCCCGCGGCCTCCCGCCCGAGCGCCTCCACGAGTGCGATCCGCACCGCCTCGGCCATGACGAGACCATCGGTGAGCTCGAGATTCCGGCGCATGCGCGCCACGTCCACCTCGAGCCCCGCCAGGGTCTCCTGCAGGCGCGCCAGAGCCCCACCGACGAGGACGCAGAGCTCGGGCAGGATCCGCCACTCGGCGTGCCAGCCGCCGAGTCCCCGTTCATGCTCCTGGAGCATGGTGGCGAACAGGCTCCCGGCGAGTTCCGGGACCTGCCGGCAGGCGCCGAGAACCAAGGTGCAGGCGACCGGATTGCGCTTCTGCGGCATGGTCGAGGAGCCGCCCCGTCCTCCCTCGCCCGGCTCCGCCAGTTCCCCCACCTCGGTCTGCATCATCAGCGCCAGATCCTGCGCCATCTTGCCGAGGCATCCGGCGAGGGAAGCGAGCCAGCCCGCGAACTCGGCCAGACGGTCGCGATGGCCGTGCCAGGGGATGTCGGGGCGCCCCAGCCCGAGCCCTTCGGCGAGCCGCGCCGCCACCGCCGGCCCCTTCTCCCCGAGCGCCGCGAGGGTGCCGGCGGCACCGCCGAACTGGAGCACGAACAGCCGCCCTTCGAGCTCCGCCAGCCGGTCGCGATGCCGGAGAAGGGCGTCGAGCCAGCCCGCCAGCTTGCAGCCGAAGGTGGTGGGCACGGCATGCTGGAGGAAGGTGCGCGCGACCATCGGCGTGTCCCGATGGGCGGCGGCGCGGTCGGCGAGGATGGCGGCGAGAGCCGCCGTCCTCTCCTCGAACATCGGGTGCAGGCGGCGCAGCAGCAGGACGGTGGCGGTGTCGATCACGTCCTGGCTGGTGGCGCCGAAATGCACCCACCGCGCCGCCGCCGGATCCACCGCGGCGACCTTCGCCGTCAGCGCCTCCACCAGGGGAATCGCGGGGTTGCCGCCGGCCGGGGCGGCCCTGCCGATGGCCGCCGTGTCGAACAGCCCGGCCCGGCAGTGGCGGGCGATGGTCTCTGCTTCGGATCCGGCGAAGATGCCGCAGGCGGCCTCGGCCCGGGCCAGGGCCGCCTCGAAGTCGAGCATCGCCTGGAGCCGGGACGCGTCCGCGAAGAGGGGCGCGACGCCCGCCGCGTCGAAGAGCGGATCGAACAGCGCCGAATCCACCGTCGGCGACTCGTCAGACCCGCTCCACCGCCAGCGCCAGCCCCTGGCCGACACCGATGCAGAGCGTCGCCAGGCCGAACCGTCCGCCGGTCCTCTCGAGCTGATGGACGAGGGTCAGGACCAGCCGCGCCCCGCTCATGCCCAGGGGATGGCCGAGGGCGATGGCACCGCCGTTGGGGTTCACCTGCTCGGCGTCGTCGGGCAGACCGAGCTGGCGCAGACAGGCGAGAACCTGGACGGCGAAGGCCTCGTTGATTTCGATGGCGTCGAAATCGCCGATCGCCATCCCCAGCCGCTCGAGCAGCCGGCGGGTGGCCGGCACCGGCCCGATGCCCATGATCCGCGGCGGCACCCCGGCGGCGGCCAGACCGAGGATGCGGGCCCGCGGGCGCAGGCCGGATCTCGCGGCCGCCTTTTCCGAGGCGACGATCAGGGCCGCGGCGCCGTCGTTGACCCCCGAGGCGTTGCCGGCGGTGACCGTCCCCGGCTCGCGGAACGGTGTGGGCAGCTTCGCCAGCGCCCCGAGGGTGGTGTCCGGACGCGGATGCTCGTCCCGCGTCACCTCGACCGGCTCGCCGCGCCGGCGGGGGATCACGACGGGAACGATCTCCTCGGCGAAGAAGCCCTCCTCCGCGGCCCGCTTCGCCCGCATCTGGCTGCGCCAGGCGAAGGCGTCCTGGTCCTCGCGCGGGATCGCGAACTCCTCGGCCAGATTCTCCGCCGTCTCGGGCATCGAATCGGTGCCGTAGCGGGCCTCCATCGCCGGGTTGACGAACCGCCAGCCGATGGTCGTGTCGTAGATCTCGACGCTGCGCTGGAAGGGCGCTTCCGCCTTGCCCATGACGAAGGGCGCACGGGTCATGGACTCGACCCCGCCGGCCACGGCCAGCTCCATCTCGCCGGCGCGGATCCCCCGCGCCGCATACCCCACCGCCTCGAGCCCCGAGGCGCAGAGGCGGTTGACGGTGAGGCCGGGCACGCTCGGCGGCAGCCCGGCGAGCAGCAGGGCCATGCGGGCGACGTTGCGATTGTCCTCGCCGGCCTGGTTGGCGCAGCCCAAAATCACGTCGTCCACCGCCGCCGGATCGAGACCCGGGTTGCGCTCCAGCAGGGTTTTCAGCGGCAGGGCCGCCAGATCGTCGGTACGGACCCGGGCGAGCGCGCCGCCGAAACGTCCGATGGGCGTCCGAACGGCATCACAGATGAAGGCTTCGGCCATGGCTGATCTCCTCAGGCGTCCTCGCCGTGGGCGAGGGCGGTCCGCCGCTGCAGCTCGCGCAACGCTTCGAGCTCGCGGCGGTCGGGTGGAGTCGTGGTGGTCACTTCCTCGGCGAAGCGAACCGGCCATCCGGTGGCCTCGACGATCCGCCCGCGTTCGACTCCGGGATGGATGCCGGTGACCCGCAGCTCCTTCGTCTCCGGATCGGGCTCCATGACGCAGAGATCGGTCACCACATGGGTGGGACCGGCGCCCGGCAATCCGAGGCGCCGGCGGGCGTCGCCGCCATCGAGGAAGCCCACGGTGGTGACGAAGTCGAGCTTCTCTACGAACGACCGCCGGGAATGACGCAGGACGATCAGGGTCCGGCCGGCCATGGCCGCGATCTCCGGCGCGCCCCCGGCGCCCGGGAGGCGGACCTTCGGTTTCCGATAGTCTCCGATGACCGTGGTGTTGATGTTCGCGAAACGGTCGATCTGAGCGGCGCCCAGGAAGCCGATGTCGATCCGTCCACCCTGCAGCCAGTATCGGAAGATCTCCGGCGTCGGGACCACCGTGTCGGCGGTCAGCGAAAGCTCGCCGTCGCCGATCGACAGGGGCAGCACCTCCGGCTTGGCGCCGATCGGCCCGGATTCGTAGATCAACACCAGATCGGGGGCATGGGTGCGGCGGGCGAGATTGGCGGCGGTGCCCGGAAGACCGATGCCCACGAAACAGACCGCACCGTCGGGCAGCAGCCGCGAGGCGGCGACGGCCATCATCTCGGCGGCGGTGAAACCGGGACCGCTCATGGCCCCTTCTCCGGCGGCAGGGTGATCCCGGCCGAGCGCATGTAGGCGCCGAAATCCCCGGTGCCCAGCACATGCCTCTCCAGCCAGGCACGGAAGGTCTCGCGGTCCCGGGAGATGGCGTCCCAGGCCCGGTAGAATCGGTTGTCCCGCCGGTAGTAGCCCTGCGCGTAGGAGGGATGGGCGCCCCCCGGCACCGGGCAGACGGCGGTCACCGCCCAATGCGGCAGGAGGCAGGCGTTGGGCCAGGCCTCGAGATCCTCGACCACCTCTTCGACGGTGACGATGCTGTGGCGGGCCGCCAGCACCGCCTCCTTCTGGGCGCCGAGGATTCCCCAGAGGAGGACGTTGCCGCGCCGGTCCGCCTTCTGCGCGTGAACGATCGCGACATCGGGACGGATCGACCGTACCGCCGCCAGCTCCTCGCCGGTGAAGGGACAGGTCAGGAAGCGGATGTGGTCGCCGTATTTCGGCAGATCGGAGCCGCGATAACCCCGGAGCACCGCGAAAGGCAGGCCGGAGGCGCCGGCGACGTAGGCGTTGGCGAGGTCGGCGTGGCTGCGTTCCTCGAGCTCGAGGGGATGCGGCCAGTCGCGCTCGACGGCATCGCGGAACCGGTGCAGCGAGCCGACCCCGGGGTTGCCGCCCCAGGAAAACACGAGCCGACGCACGCAACCCATGCCGATGAGCTGGTCGTAGACCAGATCCGGCGTCATCCGAACCAGCGTCAGATCGCGCCTGCCCTGACGGATGATCTCGTGGCCGGCGGCATGGGGAATGAGATGCGTGAAGCCTTCCAGCGCCAGGGTCGCCCCGTCCCGGACGAGCGCCGAAACCGCTTCCGCGAGGCCGGTGATTTCCGCCATTCCGCCACCCCGGCTGACCTCTCCCGCCGCCGGGCGTGGCACAGCCGCCGGGGCGGCGTCAACCGTCTTTCAGATTCCCTCCCGGGCCGGGGCCAGCCGCTCGAGACACAGACGATCGCGCCGGTCGGTGAGGAAGAGAAGGCTGCCCCACACCGCGGCGAGAACGCCGAGCCCGGTGGCCCCGGCAATGAGGAACATGATCAGGAGCTGGTACTTGACCGCCTCCTGGGGATCGACACCGGCGAGGATCTGTCCGGTCATCATCCCCGGCAGGCTGATCACCCCGGTCGCCGCCATGGCGTTGAGGATGGGGGTGAAACCGGCCCGCAGCGCCCCTGCCAGGACCGGCTGGACGGCCCGGAACCGGGTATGGCCGAGCAGCAGCCGGGCCTCGACCGCGACCCGGTCGCGAACGAGCGCCCCGTGGAGTCCGTCGAGGGCGAGGCTGACCCCGGTCATGGTGTTGCCCAGGATCATGCCGAACAGCGGCAGGGCGTAGCGGGGCGCCCACCAGGGATCGGGGCGGATCTGCACGGTCAGTGCGACGACGGTGACCAGCATGCCGGCGGTCAGCATGGTGGTGGCGCCGAGCCCGTAACCCCGGATTCCGGCGAGTGGCCGCTGCTGGCGCGCCCGCACCTCGCGACTGGCCATCGCCAGCATGAACAGGGCGGCGAGCAGGGTCGGCCAGGGCGAGGAAAGGGCGAACAGGAATTTGAGCAGCAGGCCGACGAGGAGGAGCTGGATCACCATGCGCAGGGAGACCAGGATCAACCGCCCTTCGAGTCCCAGCCGCGCCGCCAGGGAAATCGCCGCCGTCAGGAGAACGAACAGAGCGGCGAGGGCCACGTCCAGGTAGGAAAGGGCGAGATAGCCGCTCATTCCGCAGCCTCCCGGAGCTCACCGAGACGCCCCCGGCGCATCACCAGTCGGCGGGCCGAGAGACGTCGCGCCTGTCCGATGTCGTGGGTGACGAGGAGGACCGGCCCACCCGCCGCCATGAAGCGCCGCAGCAACCCCTCGACGCGTTCGGTGGCGGCAGGATCGAGGCTCGCCGTCGGCTCGTCCAGGAGGAGTGCGCGCGGCTCCAGGCAGAGGGCACGGGCGATGGCCAGACGGTGCCGTTCGCCCGACGACAGACGCGCCACCTCCCATTCCGGGCTTTCCGGCGGCAGGCCGAGGGTTTCGAGCAACGGCGGCAGCATCTCGGGACGCTCGAAATGCGCGCCCACGCGATCCGCCCACCAGCCGCTCTCCGCCGGCACCATGCCGACCAGTCGCCGCCAGCGCCAGGCCGGCATGGCTTCCCGCCGGGAACCGTCGAGTCGCACCCCGCCGCGGTTCGGATCGAGATCGACGACGGCCCGCAGGAACAGGGTCTTGCCGCTGCCCGACGGGCCTTCGATGGCGACGCATTCGCCGGCCGCCACGGTGAGGTCCACCGGGCCGAAGAGGTCGCTGCGGAGCCCTTCAATCACCAGCATGCCGCCCTTTCCGAAGGGAATCTCCGGCCTTCCGGTCGCCTTCCTTCCTAGCCGATCACGAAGAGAAGCCAAAGGGCGGCGCCGAGAGCGGGACCGAAGGGGATCCGCCGGCTCGGATCGCGCAGGGCACCGAGGACCACGGCGTGGGCGATCCCGAGCAGACCGGCGAGGAGAAAGTAGGCGGGCAGATCGGCGAGCCCCAGCCAGGCCCCGGCCGCCGCCGCCAGCTTGGCGTCACCCGCGCCGAGACCCTGCCGGCCGCGGAGGCGGCGGTAGAGGAAGGCGAGGCCGGCGAGCACCGCCCAGCCGGTGGCCGCCGCGATCAACGCCGAGGCGGGTTCGGGCAGGCCCAGGGGCGGCAGGAGAGCCCCCTGCAGCAGCGAAAGCAGGAGGCCGAGCCCGAGCAGCGGCAGGGTCAGCGGATCCGGCAGACGCATCTCCTCCACATCGATCGACGAGAGGAGCAGGAGCGTCCAGCCGAGCAGCGCCGCCACGGCCCCGGCGGCCCATCCGCCGAGCAGGAAGGAAGCGAGACCGAGGGAGGCGGCCGCGGTTTCCACCGCCGGGTGACGGAAGGAGATCGGCCCGCCGCAATGGCGACAGCGACCGCGCCGGAGCAGATAGCTCACGATCGGTACCAGATCCGCCGCCCCGAGCCGGCTGCCGCAGAGATCGCAGCGGGAGCGGCCGACCGGCCAGACGCCGTCCGCCCGCCCGCGCCGGGCCAGCACCGTGGCGAGAAAACTGCCGATCACGGCGCCGATCAGAAGACCGGCGAGGGCCCGCAGCAGGCCTTCGCTCACGCCGCCCCGTCGCCGACCGCCGGCACCCTCGCGAACGGCGCCGCCCGCACCGGCGCCAACGCTTCGGGCGCGGCCGGGGGTGGCGGCGGTACGGCGCTCGTCGGCGGCGGCGCCGGCTCCTCCGGTTCCTCGGGTTCGGGCGGGGTTTTCGGCGGCGCGAAGGCGCGCATGCGGGACCGCAGCTCCTCGCTCACCGCCCTGGCGTCCTCGGCGTCCCGGATCACCCGCGGCGTGATGAAGATCAGGAGCTCGGTGCGCGCCGTGGTGTCGTTGGTGCTCTTGAACAGCTCGCCGAGAATCGGAATGTCGCCGAGCAGCGGCACCTTTTCCTCGTTGCGGACATCGTTGTCCTGGATGAGGCCGCCGAGGACCACCGTCTGGCCGCTGCGGACGTTGACCCGGCTCGCGATCTTGCGCTGCTGGATCAGCGGATTGTTGTTCAGTACCTGCACCCCTGTCGAGGCCAGACGGCTGACTTCCTGGGAGATCATCAGCGACACCACGCCCTCGGAATTGATCCGCGGCCTGACCGAGAGAATGACGCCCGTGCTGCGGTATTCGACATTGTTGACGATCGGCGCGTCGGGATCGGTGACGCTGACCGAGCTGCGGGTGACGATCGGGACGTCGTCGCCGACGTTGAGGCGCGCCTCGCGGTTGTTCTCGACCACCACCGAGGGCGAGGAGAGAACCCTGAGCTTGGTGATCTTGGACAGGGCCTGGATCGTGATGTTGGCGTTGCCGCCGGTGTAGATGAAGTTGAACCCGGGCAGCAGGGCGAGCGGCTCGAGGCCGGTCTTGGGCGCGGTTCCGGCCACCCCGGTGGTGTTGAAGCCGAGCCGGAGATTGGCGGTGTCGAGATAGTACTGCACGCCGTAACGGAGCTGATCGGTGAGCAGGACCTCGACGATGGTCGCCTCGATCAGCACCTGCAGCGGCGGTCGATCGAGACGGCGCAGGGTGGCCTCGATCATGTCGTAGATCTGCGGGGTCGCCCGGATGAGCAGCTTGTTGGTGGCCTTGTCCGGGACGATCTTGATGGTGCGCAGGAGATCCGCCTTGGCCCCGCCGGGAGCCCCCCCCGGGGTTTCCGCGGCCAGCAGTTCGGGAGGGATCTCCGGGCCGGGCTCGGCCACCACCTCCTCCGGCGCCGCGGCCACCACGCTGTCCGCCGCCTCCAGCTTCTCGATGTCGGCGAGGGCCGCATTCAGGAGTTTGGCCATCTCCTCGGCCGGCACGTTCTTCACTTCGTAGACGTAGAACTGGACGCCGACGGTGTTGCCGCGATCCAGTCTGCCGACCCAGGTTTCGACCCGCACGATCTGCTGCGGATCGTTGGCGATGGCCAGGATCGCGTTGAGCCGCTCGACCGGCAGGAACCGGACGAGGGGCTCCTCGCCGGTGGCCCGCGGCGGCAGCAGCACCGCTTCGAGCTCGGGAATGACGGCCTCCGGTGTCGAGCGCCGGAGCGGGAACAGGCCGACCGACCGCCCCGCCATCCAGTCGACGTCGAGCGCCATCAGCGTGTCCACCACATACTGCCGTTCGACGCTGTCGGCGGCCACGATCAGGATGTTCCGTCCCTCGTCGAGGCGGATGTCCTCGGGTCGTCGGAGCAGCGGCTGGACGAGATTGGCCGCGGTTCCGGCGCTGATGAACCGGAGCGGGACCACCGCCACGCCGAAGCCGGGCCGCAACACCGGCGGCTCCCCGCCCAGCGGTAGCACCTCGCTCCGCCCGATCGCCGCTTCGGCCGGGACCACCGCATAGCCGCCGCCGAGATCCACGAGAGCCGCCCCCTGCATCCGCAGCACCGTCTCCAGCAGCCCGAGCAGGTCCCGTTCCGCCAGCGGCCGCACGCTGGCGATGGTGACCGTCCCCCGAACCGCCGGATCGATGGTGAAGTTCACGCCGAGAATGTCGCCCAGCACGATCTTCGCAACTTCGGTGATCTCCGCGTCCTGCAGATTGAGCTGGATTCCCTCGGGCGTCCGTCGGACGACCGTTCCGGCCGGCCTCGGAGGCGGTGCCGGCGGCTGGCCCGGATACACCCGTGGACGCGCGTCTTCGTCGGCCACCCGCCCGACCCCGAGGTCTTCCTCGCCGGGAGCCGCGGCGGCCTCGGGGACCGCGAAGCTCAGATCCCGGAGGGCCCGATCGAGCGCCGTGGTTTCGCGGGTGCCCGTGGTGGCGCATCCGGCCACCACCAGCACGGCGAACATCAGACAGGCGATGCGCACCGGGCACCGCCCTCCGATGGGCTTGGTCCTCCCCGCCGTCACCCTGCGTCTCCTCCTTCTTCCTCGCCCCCCGTGTCGAGGCTATCGCGCCACGCTCTCGCCGACCCGCGCCGGCGCCGAAACCGCCAGCTCGATCACCAGTTTCTCGCCGCCGTCGCGGGCCCGCACCGAAAAGCTGTCGGCGAGGAGCGGCGGATCCTCCCGTTCGACCGCCAACAGCAGCTCGCGCAGAGCCGCGTGATCGCCGCTGAAGCGGGTCTCCAGGCGGATCAGCCGGAACGGCGCCAGATCCTCGGCCGGCAGGATCCGGACCGACTGCAGTTCGCCGCCCGCGGCAGCGATCATCGTCGTGAGCCGGCTCTGCAGCTCGGCGGCGGCCAGGGTGTCGCTTTCGGCCCGCAGCAGGATATCCGCCACCTCCTCCGTCGCTCCTGCGGCGCCCGACGACGGTTCCCGGTCCAGACGCGCGAGACGTGTCTCGAGCTCGGCCACCTGCCGTTCGACGAGGGCGAGCCGGGCGCGGCGCTCCTCGAGATGGATTCCGCCGCCGAGCACGAGGCCGGCGGCGAGGAGCACCGCCGTCGGAAGCGGCCAGACCCGCCCCGGCGACCGGCGCCTCATCGCTCGGGTTCCTCCGCCGTCGATGCCGGGGATCGGTGCATCGCCAGCAATCCCCCCCCGACCTCGACCGCGAGAGCGAACCGGATCTCGGCCGGACCTTCCCTGCCCTCAGCCGCCACGCGCACGGCGGGGGCGACGAAACGCGGATCGGCGAAATCGGGTGAGCTCTCGAACAGCCGGACCAGCTCCGCGGGGTCCTCGGCGATGCCGCGAATCTCGAGATCCCGTCCCCGGAGCACCAGGCTTTCCAGCCACACCCCGTCGGGGAGGAGACGACTGAGCGCATCCAGCAGGCGGAGCGGCGAGGCACGTTCGCCGCCCAGCCTCGCCAGGAGGCGCGCGGCGGACGGTCCCCCCTCCTCCTCGCGCAAGGCCTCGATCCGGCTCGCGAGTTCCCACCGCACCATCTCGAGACGTTCCTGCCGGGCGGCGAGGCGGCGGTCGAGGTCGGCCAGTTCGAGACCCAGCCAAAGACCGGCGAGCGCCAGCAGGCCCAAGGTCGTCGCGGCGGTGGCGCGAAGCAGGCCCGGCAGCCGGCTTCGTGGCGGCGGCAGCATGAGATCGAAACGCGGCGGGGCGGTCGGCGCGTCGACCACGAAATCGACGATGTCGGGAGTGAGGCCGAAACGGCGGACGACGGCGAGGCCCGCCTCGACCCGCGCTTTCCTGGCCGCCGCCAGGGAGACCGCCAGCCGCCCGCCGTCCCGACGGCGGAGGTTCCAGCAGGTGAACAGAACCTCCTCCGCCGACCAGGGAGTGAGAACATCGATGCGGTTGACGAGGATCTGTTCGAGATCCCGGGCCGCCCGTTTCGGCAGCAGATCCTCGCGCACGAGCCCGGCATTGGCTTCGAGACGGAGGACGACGGTGACCGACCGCCGTTGCCGGCCGCCCGCGAGCCGCTCCAGGAGACGGGAGAGATCGGCTCCTCCGCCGGTCCCGGAGGAGGGTCCGGGCAGCCGGCCGAGAACCTCGATCTTTTCGCCCCGACGCAGCCAGGCCCGGAGACCACCGTCGCCGACCAGCAGGATCAGTACCGAGCGCCGCGGCCGCAGGCGGGGGTCGGCGGCGATCGGGAAACCGGCGTCCGGGAGACCCCGCCGCGCCCGGGGCAACCGGCGATCACTCATCGCGCTCCTCCAGAACAAGCGGCGTCATCCATTCCAGAGTCCGCCAGCCGCCTTCCCGCTGCGCGACCACCGCCATGGTCCGCCGCGCCGCACCGTTCGGCAATCTCGCCCGGATGTCGATACGATAGACCCCGCCGGGATCGAGGTCACGGCCGGTGATCGAAGGATCTTCCTCGCCTTCCGGGACCGTCGCCCCGAGACCCCCGAGCCGGGCGCGCAATCGTGGTGACGCCAGCCGCGGAACCGGTGCCGTCGCCCCCGTCCAGACGGTGACATCCTCCTCCAGGCGCGAGCCGGGGCCGGCTTCCGCGATGCCGGCCCCGGCGAGGACCCGGCGCAGCTCGCCCGGATGTCGCAACGGTCCGTCACCGGGCATCTCCGTCGCCGCCGCGGCCTCGTAGTCCGCCCGTTCGGCACCCCGGAGACGTCGGAGATCGTCACGGTCGCGCCAATCGAGAAGGCGATCGCGCAATGCCGCCGCCTCGGCCCCGGCGAAACCATGGGCCGCGAACAACGCCTCGAGGGTCTCCGGTGAAGCGGCGTTGAGATCGACGCGGCCGCTCTCGCCACCGACGAGGTAGCGGAGCTCGACCTCCCCGAAGCGCCATTCCCGCTCCCGGCCGAGGCCGGCCTCACCGGCGGCGATTTCGGCCAGGGCCCGGGCGAAGGCGGCGTCGATCGCCGCCCTCAGGGTGACATCCTCGATGGCCCGCAGGCTGCGCAGACCGTCCTGGCGGGCCCCCACGGCCAGGGGCACCACCATCGCCGCCAAGGCGGTCAGCACCCAGAGAGTCATGATCAGGGCCATGCCCTCCTCGGCCGGCCGGTGGCGTCGGAACGCGTCCTTCAGGAGGGGCATGCCGCCGCTCCGGTACCGATTCCGGCACAGCCGCCGAGTTCGGGAATGCGCAGCGGCACGATCAGGGGAGGCCAACGGGCGTGGTTCTCGCCCGTCACCCGGACCGCCCGCGGCAGATCGGTGCGCTCGCGCCAGTCGGCCATCCAGCCGCCTGCTCCCGGCTCGGCCGCGGTGAGATAGGTGAACCGCAGGCGGGCGGCGATTCTCGCGACCGGACGCCAGTCCGATTCCGCCAGTGCCCGCAGCGGATCGCCGGTCGCCGGCGCCGGTGCGACGCGGACCTTGACCAGGGTTCCCTCCGCCACTTCCTCCAACGCGAACTCCCACGCCGCGAGGCCCGGAAACCGGCCGTAGGGCGGTTCGGCGGCGAGGAACCGCAGGACCCTCGGGCCGCCGTCGAAGGCGAGCCCCGATCCGTCGGCGGACGGGAAGGTGACGGGCAGCGCCCGCACGAGCCGGTCCGCCAGCAGGCCGCGGGCGGTGCGCAGATGGGCCGCCTCGACGAAACGCTCCCCGACGTCCGCGGACAGGCTCGCCGTCGTCCGCACGAGGCCCAGGAGGGCGAGCCCCAGGAGGGCCAGGAGCGCCGTCGCCACGAGCACCTCGAGCAGGGTGAAACCGGTCTCCCGCGCCGCTTTCATGATCGGTAGTCGAGACTGCGCAGGACGAAACTCCGCCCCGAGGGATCGGTCACCGTGATGGTCACCGCGACCAGCCCGTCCATCGGCGATCCGGGCTCGGCGGTCCGTTCGATCTCCCAGCTGTAGCCCTCCGGCATCAGGGACCCGACGGTCCGCGGATCGGCCGCATCCAGCCGGACGAGCTGCCACACCGCATCGGCGAGAGCGGCCCGCAGTCGCGCCGCCTCGCCGCGCTGGGCGGCCAGCGCCGTCTCGCCGACCAGCCGGAGAATGCCCAGGGCGACCAGACCCAGCACGGCCACCGCCACCAGGGCCTCGAGCACCGTGAAGCCCCACTGCCCTGCACCACGGTCACGGATCACCGAACATCGGCCTCCCTGTCAGCCAGTCGACCTCGAGTTTCACCCTGCCTCCCTCGCCGGCGAGAAGAAGGGTTCCGCCCGAGGCGGTTCCGTCGGGCAGAAAGGTGATCGGGCCGACGCCGCCGCCCGGCGGCACGGCGACCACGAGGCCCGGGGCCGCGGCGGCGATCTCCTCCCGGCTCACGACCCGCATCCGGCCCCGCAGGACCGCCTCGGCACCCGCCGCCTCCAGCAGCCCGCGGACGGCGGCGATCCGCCTCTCGAAGCTCTCCCCGGCGTCACCGGTCCGGTAACGGTGGACGAGCAGCCCCGAGACCAGCGCCAGCACCGTGACGACCACGAGCAGTTCCAGCAGGGTGAACCCCCTGTCATCGGTCGCCGCTGGAGAGGTCCGCATCTTCGCCTTCGCCCCCCGGTCGCCCGTCGGCGCCCAGCGACAGCAGTTCGAACGCGCTCTCCGCACCCGGTGCCCGGTAGACGAACGGATTACCCCAGGGATCCCGGGGGACCTCCTTCTCGTCGAGATAGGGTCCGCGCCAGCCTTCCACTCCGGGCGGTGCCTCGATCAGCGCATGCAACCCCTGTTCGGTGGTCGGATAGGAGCCGACGTCGAGACGGTAGAAATCGAGGACCGTGGCCAGCCGGTCGATCTGGAGACGCGCGGTGTCCTGACGCGCCCCGCCCAGATAGCTCATCACCCGCGGCGCGACCAGCCCGGCGAGCAGTGCCAGCACCGCCAGCACGACCAGCAGCTCGAGCAGGGTGAAGCCGGCCTCGCCATCGCCAGTGCTCCGGGTTCGGCGCCAATTCCTCAATGACCTCTCCTTCGTCCTGTCGCCCTTCCCACCGGCGGAGGTCGGCGTCCCGGTCGCCCGGTGCCGTCGGCCCCTACTCGAGAATCGTGTATTCTTCGTAGGCGTCCTCGGTCTCGATCACGAGCCGCGTGGGCTCGATGTCGGTCACGCGCCAGCCGGCGATCTCCGAGCCGACGGTCAGCCGCAGCGGCTCGGACCGGTCCGGAAGGGCGACCAGCGCGACGATGCGCCCGTCGTGCAGGACGGTGCCGAGAAACGCGATCCCGGGATCCGCGGGCGGGAGATCACCGGCTTCCGGCTCGACCGCGGCCGGATCCACCGCCGCCCGGAGGACCGGCGCCGGCGGCTCGGGACGTCGCCCGGGACGGAACAGCGGCCGTTCGACGATCGCCCGATAGGGTTCCGTCTCCGGCTCGGCTCCGGGTGTGCTGTCGGCGAGAGCCGTGCCCGCCGTCGCGAGAATGCCGGACAGCAGGCCGATCCGGATGCCCGTGCGCCCGAAGGGCCGTCCGATCGCCGATGGCCGTCTACCGCTCATGCTTTTGTCTGTCCGTCCTCGTCTTTCGCGCGAACCAAAGAACAGACGCGGACCGGGGCGCCCTTATTCCGCACCACGGTCAGAAGGCCAGGGTGTTGACGGAGAGCAGGGCCGAGAGCACGGCACCGAGAATTCCGGCCACCAGCGCACCGAGGAGGATGATCAGAATCGGCTCGACGAGCTGCACCAGCCGCTTCAGGCGCTCGCTCACCCGCTCCTCGAGATTCCCGGCCAGAAAGGCCGCCGTGGCCTGCAGCCGGCCGCTCTCCTCCCCGGTACGCAGCAGGCGGAGGGCGAGCGGGGCGAGGATGTCGGCCTCCGTCAGACAGTCCGCGAGCCGCCGCCCTTCGCGCAGCCCTCTCGCCACTTCGGCGACCGCCCGCGCGGCGTGGCGATTGGTCACCATGCCCCGGGTCAGCCGGACCGCGTTGGGCAGATCCAGTCCACCTTCCAGCAACAGGGCCAGACCGCGGGTGAATTCGGCGCTGGTGCGCTCCCGGGAAAGCGTACGGAACCCCGGCAGGATCAGGGCCAGCCGGTCTCCGAGCTCGGCCGCCCTCGGCAGACGCCGCAGACCGAGCGGCAGCAGGGCGAGCAGCAGGACGCCGCCGGCCACCATCTCGAAGCGGCCGCGCAGCAGATCGGAAGCGGCGAACACGAAGCGGGCGGCCGCCGGCAGATCGGCGCGCCGCTCGCCGACCAGGGGCACGAGTTCCGGTATCACCACCCCGAGAATGAAGGCGATCGCCAGCAGGCCGGCGATCGCCAGCACCGCGGGATAGAGCAGCGCCGCCGAAACCTGGCGGCGAAAGCGCTCGCGTCGCTCCCGCAGTTCCGCGAGATGGCCGAGGGCCTCCGGGAGCCTGCCGGCGGCCTCGCCGGCGGCCACCACCGCCACATAGGCGGCATCGAACAGATCCGGAAAGGCGGCCAGCGCCCGGCTGAGGGCGACGCCGGAGCGCACCTGCTGGCGGACCGTCGCCAGCATCGCGCTCGCGACGCGGTCGGAAAGGCCTTCGGCGATGGCGGCGAGCGCCCGTTCGAGCCGCTCCCCGGCGCCCAGCAGCACGGCCAGCTCGCGGGTCAGCGAGGTGACGAGGCGGCTGCGATCGCGATGCGGGAACGTGGCGATGCGCGCCCACCGGCCGCGTCCGGCGGGCCAGGCCCGGACGGGGATGAGACCACGCCCCTTGAGGCGTTCGAGGGCGCCGCGCTCGTCCACCGCCTCGATCCTGCCGCTGACCGACTCCCCCTCCGCCGTCAGGGCGCGGAACAGGAAGACGGGCATCACCAGTCCTCGGTGACCCGGCAGACGTCCCGGAGCGTCGTCTGCCCGGCCAGGCATTTGGCGGCGCCGTCCTCGAACATGGTGGTCATCCCCCGACGACGGGCGAGGGCCAGCAGTTCCTGGGTCGAACGGCGGGCACGGATCGCCTCCCGGATCTCCTCGTCGATCTCGAAGAACTCGAAGATGCCGATGCGGCCGACATAGCCCATCCCTTCGCAGGCCCGACAACCGGCCGGACGGTACAGGGTGATTTCGCCTCCGGCGGCGATTCCGGCGCGCCGCAGCAGCTCCCGCTCGCCGCCCTCGGCGGCCGCCGGACGACGGCATTCGGGGCAGAGCAGACCGACCAGACGCTGGCCGAGCACGCCACGCACGACCGAGGCCAGGAGATAGGGCTCGACGCCCATGTCCAGGAGACGGGCGATGGCACCGGCGGCGGTGTTGGTGTGCAGGGTGGTGAGCAGCAGATGACCGGTCAGCGCCGCATGAACGGCCACTTCGGCGGTCTCCGGATCGCGCGTCTCGCCGACCATCACCGTGTCCGGATCGTGGCGCAGCACGGCCCGCAGGACGCGGGCGAAATCGAGACCGATTTCCGGCCGTACCTGGATCTGGGTGATGCCGGGAAGCTGGTATTCGATCGGATCCTCGATCGACACGATCTTGGCCGCCGTCGCATCGAGCCGCTGCAGCGCCGCGTAGAGGGTGGTCGTCTTGCCGCTGCCGGTGGGACCGGTCACCAGCAGCATTCCGTGCGGCGCCACGAGCTGCCGCGAAAACCGGGCCTCCACCGCCGGCGGCAGACCCAGCTCACCGAGCCCGACCCGCCGCTGGGCGTGATCGAGCACGCGCACGACCGCGCTTTCGCCGTGAATCGTCGGCATCGTCGCCACCCGCAGATCGACCTCGCGACCGCAGATCCGCAGACGGGTGCGCCCGTCCTGGGGCAGCCGCCGCTCGGCGACATCGAGTCCGGCCAGGATCTTGATCCGCGACACGACCGCAGGTCCGAGCCGGGCCGGCGGAGCCGCGGTTTCCCGCAGGGTCCCGTGAACCCGCAGCCGGACGCGCAGCCTTTCGGCTGTCGGTTCGACGTGGAGATCGGAGGCGCGGAGCCGCACCGCGTCCGTGAGGAGCTGTTCCACCAGCCGCACCACGGGCGCCTCTTCCGCCTCGCCGACGGCATCCGCCGCCTCCCCGCCGCCCTCCTCCTCGCCGATGTCGGCGACGATCCGGGCGATCGCCTCCGCGCCCTGATCCCAGTAGCGGGCATGGGCGGCCTCGACGAGCAGGAGCGGCACCGCGATCGGAACGATGTTGCGGCCGCTGGCCACCGCCGCCGCATGGACCAGGGTGGCATCCGCCGGATCGGCCATCCCCAGCCGCAGGTTCCGCTCGTCGGCGGCGAGCGGCAGGAGGCGATTGTGACGCAGGAAGCTGCGGGCGAACACATCCTCGAGGAGCGGCGCCGGGGGGATCTCCTCGGGACCGGCGCGCGCGATCCCGAAATAGGCGACGGTGGTCGTCACCCATTCCTCGTCGTCCAGCAGTTCGAGCTCGCGCAGGACCACCGGCAGGGGCAAGCCCCTCTCGGCGGCGAGCCGCTCGGCGCGCGCCGCCGCTTCCGTGCCCAGACGGCCGCCGGCCACCAGCGCGGCGAGGATCGGGTGGTCGATCGCCGCCTCCTGTTTCCCCGAAGACGCGGGCGAGCCGCGCCTTCGTCCCGAGATTCCCGTCAGCATCAGAGCCCGTCCGCGCCGCGATGGAACGAGACGACCGGACCGGGCGATCGGCCGGCCCTCGCCGAGCCCGTCTACCAGAGACGCGCGGGCTCGGAAATGCGCAACCGTCACCCCGAGGAGGGAGTTGACCTTCGCGCCGCGATCCCTAATCAATAGAGCCGAGGCGGGTGTAGTTCAGTGGTAGAACGGCAGCTTCCCAAGCTGCATGTCGTGGGTTCGATTCCCATCACCCGCTCCATCTTTCGCCAAGCTGCCGGTCGCGATAGGATCCTCGCCGGACGGTGGGCGTCCGGCCGTCCGGAGGATGGCCATCGGACGGGAAGGCGGGGAGGAAACCGATGCTGGCACGCGACGTCATGACCAGGAACGTCGTCACCGTGGAACCCGACACGGCGGTCGCCGACATCGCCCGCCTGCTGCTCGAAAAACGCATCAGCGGCGTCCCGGTGGTCGAGCCCGACGGGCGTCTGGTGGGCATCGTCAGCGAAGGCGATCTCATGCGCCGGATCGAGGAAGGCGGCCCGCATCGCGGCTCCTGGTGGCTGGCGATGCTCGGCATCCCCGAGGAACGCGCCGCGGAGTACGTGCGCACCCACGGCCGGAAGGCGCGGGACGTGATGACCCGCCACCTCGTGACGGTGACGCCGGAGATGCCGATCGGCAAGGTCGCGCGCCTGCTGGAAGAGCACCATGTCAAGCGGGTGCCGGTGGTCGAAGACGGCCGTCTCGTGGGGATCATCAGCCGCGCCGACCTGCTGCGGGCGATCGCCAGCCGGCACGAGGCGCCTCCCGCGGCGGCCGACGACAGCGCCCTCCGCGAGCGGCTTCTGAAGGAACTCGAGACCGCCGGTCTCGACTACCATCCCTATGTGAACATCGTCGTCGCCGACGGTATCGTCCATCTCTGGGGGCTCGTCTCCTCCAAGGCCGAGGCCGAGGCGCTCCGCGTGGCCGCGGAATCGGTCGAGGGCGTGCGGGGGGTCGACAGCCATCTGGCCGTCCTGCCCGCCACCGCCCATCTCTAGCCGCCGGAACCCTCCCGCGCCTTCCCGCGGCAGCCCTCCAGCAGCGCACCCAGGAACGCCCGCACCTCCCCGGGGTCGCGCAGACGGTAGCGGGCGTGGGTCGGACGCCGATCCTCGCCGACGACGATACCGACGCCGCGATCCCCGAGACGGCGGAACGCGTCCTCGTCGGTCGTATCGTCACCGAGGAAGACCGGGCGGACCGCGGATCCCATCACCTCGGCCAGGAGCCAGAGCACCGCCCGACCCTTGTCCCAGTCCTTGGCCGGCCGCAGCTCGATCACCTTCTTGCCGGCACCCATCCGGAGCGCGGGACGGTTCCCGTTGACCTGGCGGAGACGGTCCTCCACCGCCTCCGCGACCGCTCCCGGGGCGTCACGGAAATGAACCGCGATGGCGTAGGGCTTGCGCTCCACCCAGACACCGGGAAGGTCCGCCACCGCCTCGACGACGTCCCCTTCGGCGGCATCCAGTTCGGCGGCGAAAGCTGCGCCCTCGTCGTGGACCAGCCCGCCGGGACCGAGGATCTCGAACCCGTGGCTGCCGGCGATGTAGACCTCGGCGAGATCCACCAGTCTCCGCACATCGGCGGCGGCCCGGCCGCTGACGATCGCCACCGGAATGCGGGCCGCCAGCTCGGCGAGGATCCGGCGGAGCCCGGCATCGAGCCTCGCGAGACGAGGATGGGCGGCGATCGGCGCCAGGGTACCGTCGAAATCCAGGAACAGGGCGAGGCGTCCGCGACGGCAGTCGGCCGCCAGCTCGGCGAGCACGCGCCGGGCATGGGGAAGCTCTTCCAGACGGCGCGGCGTCGAAGCGCGATGGCGGTTCATGAGGCGCAGCGGTTCCGCAGGTACGGGAGCCCGGTTCCGGACGACCGGGGCTGTTTAACGACATCGGGAGATTTTGTCAGGTGCCGGGAAGGGGCTAGGATGCCGCGCCGACAACCGAAGGGGGTGAACGCCGCATGTCGCTGCCGGCCACGACGGGAACCGGCCCGGAAGGCGAGCCGGGCGAGGAGAGACGGTTCGAATCCGGTTCCGTCATTTTCGCCCAGGGTGAAGCGAGTGAGCAGGTCGCCCTGCTGCTGGAAGGCGAGGTGGAGATCGTCCGCCGTCTGGGACGTCGCGAGGTGGTCGTGGGGATCGTCCGGAGCGGCGAATACGTGGGCGAGATGGGGGCCATCGAAGGCCGTCCGCGCAGCGCCGGCGTACGGGCCCGAACGCCGGTCGTGGCCCGGTTCCTCGATCGCCGGCGTTTCCTCGACGAGATCAGCCGGCATCCCGAGCTCGCCCGCGAACTGCTGCGGCGGCTGAGCGAGCGCTTGCGCAGTGCCGACGACCGGCTGGTCGAGCTTTCGGCGGACCAGCCCGTACCGGCGGCCGAGGAGCTCCCGGCGGTGCGGATCCTTCCCGCATCACCGGAACTGGAACGGCAGATGCCGGCGGAAGGGCTCGTGGTCGGCCATTTTCCCTTCGCCGTCGGCCGACGGCCCGACCGGGGCGAGCGGGCGCCCACGGCGCCCGTGGATCTCGCCCTCGTCGACAGCCGTCCGTACCGTCTGTCGCGACATCACTTCGTGATCCTGCGTACCGAAGACGGCCTCGTCGTATCGGACACCTCGAGCAAGCTCGGTACGGCGGTCGGCGACACCTACATCGGGCAGGATTTCCCACGCTCGCGGGCGGCGCTGCGACGGGGCGAAAACCTGGTGATCGCCGGCGGGCTGCATTCCCCCTACCGTTTCCGGATCGTCACCGGCTGACGGCGGGGAAGGATCACCTCCGGGTTTTCCCTCCCCAGCCCGCGGCTTTTTGCGTATCGTCGCCGCGCGACTCGGCTTCGGCCGAGTTGTGCCGACAACCGATCCAATCGGGGAGGAGACCCATGTGGCGTTCGACGGGTACGGCCGCGCTGGCGGTCGCGATGATGGCCTTCGGCGCGGCGGACGAGGTCCGCGCGCAATGCTCGCCGGAAAACTGGCAGGAATGCGGCGGCAAGCCCTGGGTGATCGGCGAGCCGGAGACGCCGATCGGCGAGAAATGGTGGCCCCATCCGCTCTGGGGTGAAGGCGACGAGGCCGGCTCCACCAACTGGTACACCAAGCCCGAAGTGGTGATGCGGGCGATCGCCGAGGCCGACAAGGGCAAGGTCTACAAGCTCGGCCGCCCCTACGAAGCGAAGATGCCGCTGTTCGGTGCCCGGAAGTTCAGCCTGCGCATTCCGGGCACCCCCACCGGCGGTCCGTTCGGTGCCAACAGGATCATCTGGCACGACGAGTTCCTGGCCACCGAGATCGGCCAGGTGGGCACCCAGTTCGACGGGCTCGGCCATATCGGCGTCATGATCGGCGGTCCCGGCGACAAGGACCGGATGCGCTTCTACAACGGCTTCACCGAGACCGAGGTGGGCGATGCCTACGGGCTGAAGAAGCTCGGGACGGAAAAGCTCCACCCCATCGTCGCCCGCGGCGTCCTTCTCGACATCGCCGGCGCGCGGGGCGTGGAGATGATGGAGGCCGGTGACGAAATCACCATGGCCGACGTCAGGGCCGCGCTCGAGCGGCAGGGCATGGCCGATTTCCAGTTCGCCGAAGGTGACGGCGTCTTCTTCCATACCGGCTGGGGCAAGCTGTGGAACGTCGACAACGAGAAGTTCAATTCCGGCGCCCCCGGCATCGGCATGGAGGTGGCCCGCTGGCTCACCGACGAGGTCAAGGCCGGCGTCGTCGGGGCCGACACCTGGCCCACCGAGGTGGTCCCCAATCCCGATCCCGCCTGCGCCTTCTGCGTCCATCAGCACCTCATGCCGCGGCACGGGCTCGTCAACCAGGAGAACATGTACCTGGACGAGCTGGTCGCGGATGGTGTGTGGACCTTCATGTACGTCTACAGCCCGGTGCCCATCGTCGGGGCCACGGGGTCGATCGGCGCGCCGGTGGCCATCGACTGAACCACCTCCGACCACCCATCACGCGGGGGGCTTCGGCCCCCCGCATCCGTTCGGCCCGGATCAGCCCGCGGAAGGCGGCTTCAGCGGGCAGATGATGACCGTGGCGCCGATCCGATGGCGCAGGGCGCTCGCCGTGTTGCCGTAGACGATGTCGGTCAGGCCGCGATGTCCGTGGGCGCCCAGGACGACCGCCTCCACCCCCTCCTCCTCGACGAGGCGCGCCAGCTCGGCGATGGGATCGCCGAGACCGAGACGGCAGGATGCGCGATAGCCCGCCGCACGCAGCTTCTCGCACAGGGTCTCCAGCCGCCGCCGGTCGGCCTCGGTCTCGAAATCGGCCGCATGATCGCCCATCGCCCTGGCGACGGGACTTTCCACGACATGCATCAGGACGATGTCGGTGCCCTCCCGCTCGGCGAAGCGGAGCGCCTCGTTGACGAGCTGTTCCTCGCCATCGCCGAAATCGAGGGCGACGGCGATCCGCCGGTAGGCGGCAGCCGGGCGGACCGCGAGCTCGCCCGCCTCCATGCGACCGTGGATCCCGGTCGTCGGCACCGGCCGCGGCACGGCCCGCAGGCGGTCGATCCAGGGTCGGACGGCGACGTAGGCGAGCAGGAGCAGGAGCAGCGCCACCAGGGGCAGAAGGGTGATCCGCAGGATCCAGGCCTCGTCCCCGGCGGCCGCGATCCAGCCCGAGATCTCGTCGCTCACCAGCTTGAGGTTGAGGGCCACGATCACGCCGGCGATCAGCCAGGCGAGGCCTTGAATCACCGGACCGGCGGCGAAATTCTTCATCCGCCGCCGGTCGGCGACGAAGTGGATGAGCGGGACGACCGCGAAGGGAAGCTGGAGGGAAAGCACGACCTGGCTCAGGATCAGGAGATCGCCGGTCGCGTTCTCGCCGAACCAGAGGATCGCGAGCACCGCAGGCCCGGCCGCCAGAAGCCGGGTGATGAGCCGTCGCAGCCAGGGGCGGATGCGGATGTTCAGATGGCCCTCCATGACGATCTGACCGGCGAGCGTGGCGGTGATCGTCGAGCTCTGGCCGGATGCCAGCAGCGCCAGTGCGAAGGCGATCGGGGCGATCGCCGCGCCGAGGATCGGCTCCAGCATGCGGTGGGCATCCTGGATCTCGGCGATGTCGTGGAGGCCGCTGCGATAGAACACGGCGGCGGCCATGATCAGGATGGCGGCGTTGATCAGGAAGGCGAGATTCAGGGAGATCACCGAGTCGATGGTGTTGAGACGGATCGAGGCACGAACGTCCTTTTCCGAGCGTCCCACGAGGCGGGTCTGCACCAGCGAGGAATGGAGATAGAGATTGTGGGGCATGACGGTGGCGCCGAGAATGCCGATCGCGATGTAGAGCGCCCCGCTGTCGGGCAGCGAGGGCGCGAAGCCGCGAAGGACGCCGCCCCAGTCGGGCTCGGCGAGGAAGATCTCGATCAGGAAGGCGACGCCGATGGTCGCCACGAAGGAAAGGATCACCGCCTCCAGCTTACGGATGCCGAAGCTGGTGAGAGCCAGCAGCAGCAGCACGTCCAGGGTGGTGATCACCACCCCCCAGAGCAGGGGGATGCCGAACAGGAGCTGGAAGGCGATCGCCGAGCCGAGGACCTCGGCGAGATCGGTGGCGATGATGGCGATCTCGGCCAGCACGTAGAGGGGGATGTTGATCCAGCCGGGAAAAGTCTCCCGACAGGCCTGGGCGAGGTCCCTGCGGGACACGATCCCCAACCGGGCGGCCAGGCTCTGCAGCAGCATGGCCATCAGGTTGGACATCAGCAGCACCCAGAGGAGGGCGTAATTGTACTGGCTGCCGGCGGCGAGGTCGGTGGCCCAGTTGCCGGGATCCATGTAGCCGACCGAAACCAGCAGGGCCGGTCCGGCGATCGCCCACCAGCGCCGCAGGCTCGGTCCCGAGGTTGGCACCTCGACGGACTCGTAGTGTTCCGAAAGCGACTCGCGTTCGATCTTCACCGTTGGCCACCTCGGGGCGGGAAAACGGACCGGATCCTGAACGGAGGCCCGGCGACGGTCGGCTGAACGGCGGCTCCGGTGCCGTGCCGCCGGACGAGCGCATAAACCAGATCTCGAGGCCTCGCAAGCAGGCGCGGCCCGCTCTCACGGCCGCCGACCATCGCCCGGGCGGCGGCTCGCGGAGCCGTCCGTTCACGACCGGCGGCCGATCGCCGTACGCCGCCTTCCCGGAGACCCGTGGCCGGCATGTCACCTGCGGGATGCGACCCCGGCGGATGTTTTGCTCTTCACATCCACCGCCGCCTTGGGCATGATGAAATGAAAGGGGAGGCTGCGGGTTGTCCGGGCTGCGATACGCCGTGATGATCGCGATTCTCGTATCGCCGACGGCCATCGGCGCCGAAGTCCTGCTGGTCAAGGGAATGGGGCGCCTCCTGGGCTGGCCGGTGGCGACCTCCGACGGCCGGATCCGGTTCCGCGATTGCGGCGGGACTCTCCACGAGATGGGGGACGGCAGGCTGACGCCTACCGACAGGCGTTGCACCAGGCGAGAGCCTTTCGCCCTCGAAGGCACCGCGATCGTGGTCGATCGCGACCGCGCGCTGCTGGTGATCGAAACGGCGACCGGCACGCGCTCGTCCTTTCTGGTGGCGCGGTCCGCGGCCGGGGTATTGGCCGATCTCGTCCCCGGCCGGCGGGTGCGTGTGGAAGGGCCGGTGCCCGGCCGTGCCGACCGCGTCGCGGTGGAATGAAGACAGGAGCGGAAGGGAGGTGCAGCGGTAGCGAGCGGTGAAGACGGTGCGGCAGGCTGCGGGAAATCCCCGGATCCGGTCGGCCGTCGCGTATCGAGGTTTTCGGAAGAAAGGGGAGGCTTTCATGCGCAAGCATCTGCTTTTGACGGCGGCGGTCGTGGGCTTCGCGGCGGTGGTCCCGCCGACGGGCCCGGCCTGGGCCGTCGATCCTTCGCGGCTCGAGAACGCCGCCAAGAACCCCAACGACTGGCTGATGTACCGGCGCAGCTACGAGGACTGGCAGTACAGCCCGCTGGATCAGATCAACACCACCAACGTCAAGGATCTCAAGGTCGCCTGGACGCACACCCCCGGGCGGGCGACACGCGGCCTGCAGTCGATGCCGCTGGTGGCCGACGGGGTTCTCTACTATTCGGGTTCCTACAGCCGCCTGTTCGCCCTCGATGCGGCGACCGGCGAGCTGATCTGGTCCTACATTCCCGAACTCAACGAGGATCTGATCGCCCAGCAGACCCACTCGCCCTACAATCGCGGGATCGCCCTCGGCCACGGCAACGTCTACGTGGGGACCGTGGACGGCCGCCTGATCGCCGTCGACATGAAGACCGGCGCACCGGTCTGGGACACCAAGCTCGTCGACTCGGAAAAGCTCACCGTCGGCTTCACCGGCGCACCGATCGTCGTCAAGGACAAGGTCCTGATCGGCGCCCAGGGCGGCGAGTGGCCGTGGCGCGGGCCGATCTTCGGTGTCGATGCCAAGACCGGCAAGAAGGTGTGGGAATTCTTCACCGTCGCCGGCACCGAGGAAGCCAAGAAGACATGGGGCAACGAGTCCTGGCGCACCGGCGGCGGCGGCGGCTGGATGCCGGGCACCTACAACCAGGCCAAGGACATCGTCTACTGGGGCACCGGCAACCCGGCGCCGCTCTACGACTGGGCCGGTCCCGACTGGGAGACGAAGGGACCGCGGCCGGGCACCAATCTCTACACGAGCTCGGTGATCGCCCTCGATCCGGACACCGGTGAGCTGGTCAGCTACTTCCAGGAACTGCCGCACGACGCCTGGGATTTCGACAGCGCGGTGGGCGAATTCCTGCGCATCGAGCGGGACGGCGAGACCTACATCGTCCATCCCAACAAAGGCGGCTATGTCTACGTCTACGACGAGATGCTCAACTTCAAGAACGCCTGGCCGCTGGTCAAGAACATCAACTTCATCGAGGGTGTCGACGAGAAGGGCAACCTGATCGGCCGGCGCGACATGCGCGAGGGCAAGCACACCAATCTCTGCCCCGCCATCGCCGGTGGCATCTCGTGGAACTCGGGCACCTACAACCCGAAGACCGGCCTCTACTACAAGGTCGGCAACGAATGGTGCATGGACCTCGAGATCGTGAAGACGACGCCGATCCTCGAGCCCATGGCCCAGCTCAACATCGGCGCCAACTTCACCTTCACCGATCCCGAAGGGGGCAAGGCCTACGGCCATGTCGATGCGCGGGATCCGATCACCGGCGAGCTCGCCTGGCGGATCGATTTTCCCGAGCCGCCCTTGGCCAGCCTGCTGTCGACCGGCGGCGATCTCCTGTTCGTGCCCGATGCCCGCGGTGTGCTCCGGGCCTACGACGCCCGCAACGGCACCGAGCTCTGGTCGCAGAACAACGGTCTCGGCCACAACGGGGGCATCATCTCCTATGCCGTCGACGGCAAGCAGTACATCACCGTCGCGGTGGGCTGGGGGTCGCTGGTGGGCGACGCCTATCCCGATCTGTTCGGTGAGCCCTACAAGAGCATGGCCACCGATCAGGGCTGGCTGGTCACCTTCACCCTTCCGGAGTGAACGACCGGTCGGAAACGGCTTCGCGGGTGGGGGCGCCGGCCCCCACCTTTTCGCCCCTCGAGGGGGAAGGGAGGATGCGCGATGACGATCAGGCTCGGGGGCATTCCGGCGCTGCTGCTGCTGGCGACCGCGTCGGCCGGACCGGCGACGGCCGAGCATCTCGACGTGCCCAATCTGTTCGCCAGCGTCTGCGGCTTCTGTCACGAGGACGGCGGGCGCAAGGCCGGCAAGGGGCCACGGCTCATGAACACCGAACGCAGCGACGAGTTTCTGCGCAACCGGATCGCGAAGGGGCGGCCGGGCCGCATGCCGGCCTTCGGAAAGATGTTCTCGGACGAGGATATCGACGAGATCGTCGCCTATATTCGAGCTCTCGAGCCGCGGGAAGAGGCGAGCGTCCGGTGAACGCGCGACGTCTTTCGGCCGTCGTCGGCTCGCTCCTCGGTCTCGTAATCCTCACCGAGACGGTGGCGGCGCGGCCGCTGGAAGACATCCGGCGCCGCGGCATCCTGCAGGTCTGCGCCCATCCCAACGCCCTGCCCTTCGCCAGCCGCAAGGGGGATCCGCCCGGCATCCAGCTCGAGCTCGCGGAGCTCGTCGCCGAGCGCCTGGGCGTGCGGCTGTCGGTCGACTGGGTGATTCTCGGCTATCAGATGAAACGGGCCGACTGCGACATGGTGATGGGGACCATCGCCGACCGCGAGGCGCTCGAGGACAGCCGCCTCAAGGTTTCGCGGCCCTATTTCCGGAGCGGGGTGGTACTGGCGGTGCGACCGGGGATCGACGGTATCGCCAGCGTCGAGGATCTGACACCGGCCTTCCGGATCGGCGTGATGCGGAGTTCCATCGCGCACATGACCCTCGAACAGCGCGGCCTGACCACGATTCCCTTCGCCTTCGAGGACGAGATGATGGCCGCCGTCGCCAGCGGCGAGATCGACATGGCCGCGGTCACGCCGATCAGCGGCGGCTGGTTCCGGCGGAACAATCCCGAGATCCGGCTCCGTCTCCTCGACATCTTCGCCGAAACCGAGGGGCTCGCCTGGAATCTCGCGGTGGGCATGCGCCGCTCCGACCGGTTCCTGCGGCGGACGGTCAACGGCATCCTCGAGGATCTCATCGCCAGCGGCGAGCTCGAGGCTCTTTACGGGCGTTACGGAATCGACTATCGACCCCCGGATTACAAGAAACCCTTCAGGGTCGAGAGAAGAACGAGGCTGGGAGAGCAAGAGTGCGTACGGCTGGGCTATTCGCGGCAATGCTCGCGTTGAGCGCCTGGAGCGGCCCGGGTGCCGCCAAGGGTACGGGACTGGTTTTCATCAGCAACGAGAAGAGCGATACCGTCACCGTTCTCGACGGCGAAACGGACACGGTGGTCGCAACCATCGAGGTCTGTGGCCGTCCCCGGGACATGGAGTGGAACGCCGATCAGACCCTGTTCTACGTCGCCTGCGCCGACGACAGCGTGATCGGCATCGTCGATCCCGAGAAGCTCGCCTATGTCGACGAAATACCCTACATCGAGGAACCCGAGGCCTTCGAGTTCGACCGGGCGCACAAGCGGCTCTTCGTCTCCAACGAGGAGGATGCGGCGCTGAGCGTGATCGACATGGAGACCCGCGAGGTGATCGCCTGGGTGGATACCGGCGAGGAGCCGGAGGGTGTCTACGTCACCAAGGACGACAAGCAGATCTGGGTCACCGCCGAAGCCTCCAATCTGGTCCATGTGATCGACGGCGAGACCTACGAGGTGCTGGCCGACATCGTCGTCGGCACGCGACCGCGGCGCTTCGCCACCCCGCCGGACGAGCGGGAGATCTGGGTATCGGCGGAACTGGCCGGACGGGTCGACATCATCGACATGGAGACCTTCGAGGTGAAGGAGTCCATCAGTTTCCTGCCCCGCGGCTTCCGCCCGGAGCAGGTGACCCCGGTGGACGTGCTGATCACCCCGGACGGCGAGACCGCCTACGTGGCCCTCGGACGCGCCAACCATGTCGCCGTGGTCGATGTCGCGACCCGCGAGGTCGAGAAGTACATTCTCACCGGGAACCGCACCTGGGGCCTCACCCTGACCAGGGACGGCAAGAAGCTGTACGCCACCAACGGCCTTTCCGACGATGTCTCGATCATCGACACCGAGACACTGACCAACGTCAAATCGGTGCCGGTCGGGCAGATCCCGTACATCGCCCTGATCGACGACTGATCCGATGCGCGTCCTGGTGGTGCTGCTCGTCGTCCTGCTGGCGTCCGCGACGGCCGGCGCCCAGCAGGAGGTGACCTTCGGCTATCTGGGGCTCGCCAAGGATCCCCGTTACGCCCGACTCAAGACCTATACCAATCTGGTGCTGCGGCCGGCGATCGATCCCGTCGACGGGGCGATGACGGCGATGCGCGAAGCGCGTATCGTCGGCCGGGCCCTGAAGATGAAATTCGCCCTCGAGGTCGTCCGGGAAAGGGACACGGAGGGGCTGCTCGCGGCCTTCGAAAAGCTCTACGCGGAACGCGACGCCCGTTTCTTCCTGGTCGATCTCCCGGGAGAGGCGCTCGCGCCCTTCGCCGCGGCATTGCGCGACCGGGACGTCCTCCTCTTCAACGTCTCGGCCATGGATCCGGAACTCCGCGGCGAGAAATGCCAGGCCAATCTCCTCCATGTGATCCCCAGCCGCACCCAGATCACCGACGGGCTCGCCCAGTTCCTCGCCCAGAAACAGTGGTACGAGGTGCTGGTGCTGGTCGGGCCGCGCGAGGAGGACCGGCTGTTCGCCGACAGTTTCGTCACCTCGCTCCGGCGCTTCGGCGGCAAGGTCGTGGACCGGCGGGAATTCCTGCCGACCAACGATCCGCGCGCCCGTGAGCGGAACAACGTCCGGCTGCTCACCTCGGGAGTCGACTACGACGCCATCTTCGTCGCCGACAGCCGCACCGAGTTCGGCCGGTTCGTTCCCTACAACGCCTATCTGCCGCGGCCGGTCGTGGGTTCGATCGGTCTCGTGCCCTCCGCCTGGCATTGGGCGAGCGAACGTTTCGGCTCGCCGCAGCTCAATCAGCGCTTCGAGCGCCAGGTGAAGAAGAAGCGGAAGATGACGGACTTCGACTGGGCGGCCTGGGCGGCGGTTCGCTCCCTGCTCGAAGCCTACACCCGCACGCGCAGCACCGATTTCGCCACCCTCCGGGAGGCCCTGCTGGGGGAGGAGGTGCGGCTCGACGTCTACAAGGGCGCGCCGGCCGATTTCCGCCCTTGGAACCGGCAGCTCCGCCAGCCGATCCTGTTGCACACCAGCGACGCGGTGATCGCCTATGCGCCGCTGCCGCAGTTCCTGCACGCGCGGAACAACCTCGACACGCTCGGCGTCGACGAGCCCATGAGCGCCTGCAAACTCTGAACGACATTCGGTCCGACGAACAGGGAGGAAGCGTCATGCGATCGGGAGCACTCTGTCTGGCACTGGCGTTCACCGCCGTCACCACCGGCGCCGAGGCTCAGGGCTATCTGGGCAAGCGAGCCGAACGGCTGCCACCGCTGCAGATCGGCATCGGCGAGGACGGCTACGGCATGGAGCCGAAGAGCTACGAGCTCCGGACCGGCAAGGGCTACAAGCTCAAGGTGATCGCCACCGGGCTCGTGGAATGCGAGCTGGAGATGCGCGAATTCTTCGACAACGTGTGGCTGCGGCAGCTCGAAGCCGGCGACGTCGAGTTCAAGGTGCCGACCATCTCGGTCATCGAGCTCGACGACGAGGGAGAGTTCGAACTCACCTTCGTGCCGGTCCGGCCGGGCCGCTACGAATGGGCCTGCGAAGGGCTGGAAGCCCAGGGACTCACCGGCACCTTCGTCATCGAGTAGGGGATCGGCGCGGAACGGACGGGCGACTCGGCGGAGCGGGCGCGTCCCGCGCCCGCCGGCCGGGGCGATGGGGCGAGCGATGGGATTCGAACCCACGACCCCCAGGACCACAACCTGGTGCTCTAACCAACTGAGCTACGCCCGCCACGAAGCTGCGGCTTATCTCGCGCAAAGCCCCGGTCGCGTCAAGCGATGCTCCGGGGAAAGGTGGGAGAAACCGGAAGCGGGGCTCCGCCGGTCGCCTGTCCGACCGTACCGTTAACCTCCGCTTAAGGAACGGCTGGCAGTCTGTCGCCGCCAGTCGACATCCCGGAAGCCGAGATGGCCGCCTTTCCGCCCTTCCTCGCACTCGTCCTGTGGCTGCTCGCGATCCCCTCGGCCGTCGCCGCCCCGCCGCTGCCTGCGGCCCTGCTGCTGGGGCTGGAGCGGGATCTCGGCGGCGCCCTGGCCCAGCTCGAAGCCACGCGCGAGACGGCGGTCGCACCTCCCGGCGGGGAGGTGCCGGCGAAGCTCCTGGGCATCGCCGACGGGAGCGCGGCGAGCGGCCTCGCGGTCCTCGATGCGGCCGTCGCCGCGGTCCGCCGACGCCTCTATGCGCTCGACCTCGCCGTCCAGGAGCTCGGCGATCCGCAGCTCGAACAGATCCTCTTCATCATGAACCGGGAGCTCGACCGTCTGGTGACGGCGCTGGCCGAGGCGAAGAAGGTCCGGGAGGGTCCGCGGCGTTACCGGGCCCTGGACCGTGTCGAACGGGCCCTGCTCCAGCTCGACGGCGCCATCGCCGCCCTCTGGACCTTCGACTGAAGGGGCACGTCACCCCGGCCGGGTCCGGCGTTCGAAGGTCACCTCCTCGAAGTGCAGGCCGAGTTTCCGGGCCCGCGCACGGGCGGCATCGAGCTCCCGCGCCCCGGGGCGGCGGGCGATCCCGCGGTAGCGTTCCAGAAAATGCGGGCTGCCCGGGTCGGCGAACATGTCGGGACGGTACTGGTCCATGATGTTGACCGGAGCCGCCGGCAGATGCCGGGCCAGCCATTCGAGAACCGGCCCGGTGCAGCAATCGACATGGTTCGGCATCACCAGATGGCGGACCAGCACATCCTCCTCCCATTCCGCGAGGAGTTCGAGGCAACCGGTCACGGTCTCGAAATAGCGCGGCGTGCGGGCGAGGGTGACGGCGCAGCGCCCCGGACCGAACTTGAAATCGGGAAGCCAGACGTCGACGAGAATGCGCAGCAGACGCATCACCGGCTCGCCGAGATACATGTTGCTGTTCCAGAGGACGGGGGCGTTGAAACCGCCCGCGTAGAGGCCCACCGGCCGGTCCGGCGGCGGTGTCACCGGATCGAAGATCCGTCGGCGCCGCAGGGCCTCCCCCCGATCCCCGGGCACGAAGCCGGCGGCCAGCAGGGCGATGGCCCCGGTGATGCGATGGAGATGGACGGCCGGTTCACCGCCGACGAAGTTGATGTTGTGGCAGCCGCGCCTTCTCAAAAGCCAAACGAGGGTGGCGAGGTCCTCGTCGTCCACCGGCTCCCCGTTGTCGCGGTCGGTGCTGATGTCGCCGTTCTGGCAGAAGGCGCAGCGCATGTTGCAGGAGGTGAAGAAGATGGTCCCCGAACCGCGGAGGCCACGGAATACGAGTTCCTCGCCGAGATGGGGAAAGGCGCAGGCGACCCGGCTTTCGGCCGCCAGCCTGCAGGCTCCGGGCCGCCCCGGCCGGGTCCGGTCGATTCCGCATTCCCAGCGACAGAAGGTGCAGCGGGCGAGCATTCGCGTGGCGAGGGCGTGGCAGAGGTCGAGAAGACTGGGCGCGACCCGCGGACCGAGGTCCACCCCTTCCTCGCGAATCGCCCGCCAGCGTTCGAGAAACGCCGGCGTCGCCCGTTCGAGAACGGGCCACAGGGCGGCCTCCTCCGCTCCTTCCGGCGCGATATCGACGGGAATCGTGGCGGCGATCCGGAATTTCGCGGGCCGCCGGTCGGTGGCCACCGCCCGATACCAGGAGAGGGCCCGCGCCACCGCTTCGTCCCGCCAGACGCGGAGCCGATCGAAATCCGTCCGCCCGTCCATCAGGCGCCCCCGTTTCCGGGGCATGATCTAGGGTGCGATCGCCCCGCGACCAGACGTCTCGCCGCCCGGAGCCCGGAGCCGCGCGGGATCGGCGATGGCGAGCCGCGCTCGGATGCGGACTTCGAGTGCCTGCTTCAGCCGGACTTCCGGCTCCCCGTCGAAGAGACCGCGCCGGATGTCCCGGGCGAGGCGCCGGCGCAACGCCTCCAGCGGCAGCTCGCCGATTTCGGATCCGTAGAGGCCGGCCAGCGCCCGGCGTTCGGCTTCCGTCGTCTCCTCGCCACGCTCCAGCACCCGGGCGGCGATCGCCATGCAGTTGGCGATCATCGCCGCCAGATAGCGATCCTCGCCGGCGAGCCCGGGCATCAGCCGCTGCCGCAGCTCGTCGCGCGCGGTCCCCAACAGCGCCGCCGTCTCCTCCCGTTCGCTCATTCCCCTTCGAGCCTCGTCAGATACGCCAGGAGATCCTGCTCGAGACCGGGCAGGAGATGGGCGGTGAGGGCCAGCTCGAGCGAGCTTTCGGCCCCCGAGCGATGGCGCTGCGCCTGGAGCAGGGCGATCACCGCCCAGCGCAGGGTGGCCATGGCCTCCCAGTAGAGCAGCCGCTCGCGATCCACCCGCCGGCCGCTCGCCTCCTCGTAGGCCCGCAGGAAGACCTCTCTGTCGCCGATGCCGCCGGCCTCGCGTTCGATCGCACCGAAGCGCCAGCAGCGGGCGCAGAACCAGCCCAGATCCTCGAGGGGATCGGACCAGGAGGCGAATTCCCAGTCGAGAAGGGCCACCAGCCGCCCCTCCTCGACCAGGAAGTTGCCGGTACGAAAATCGCCGTGGACGAGTACCAGCTCGGCGCTCTCGGGCGCCGTCCGCTCCAGACGCCGCAGCGCGTATTCGAGCACCGGCTCGGCGGCGTCTATCGAATCGAGATAGCCGCGATATTCGCGGATCCGCCGCGGGGCCGCCTCTTCGGGGACCGACAGGAAATCGAGCTCCGGGCGTGGCGGTCGGATGGTGTGGATCAGGGCGAGCTGCCGGGCGAGTTCCGCCAGCAGCAGATCGCCGTGCTCGCGCACCAGCGGATCGCGCACGATCCGGATCCCCCGGGCTTCGCCGGGGAGGTGCCGCATCACGTAGAAGGGCCGGCCGATGGGCCCGGGGTCGGGACAGCGGGCGATCGGTTCGGGCACCTTCACACCCGCCCGCCAGGCCAGCTCGAGGATCCGGAACTCCTCGATGCGACCATGGCTCGGCGCGATTCGCGAGGGGGCGTCGGTCCGCAGCACGAGACGCCGGGTGCCGTCCAGCCGACCGCCGGAAAAACGGACTTCCAGGGCCCGGTTCTCCTGGATGGCACCGCCGCCGAGCCGGGTGACCTCCAGGAGTTCGGCCGCCTCGGCTCCGGTCGCTTCCGCCAGGAAGGCGGCGAGAGCGCGCCGCTGCGCCTCGATCATCCTTTCACCGTCCCATGAACGGGGCCGGATGCAGGATCTTGTTTTCCATCTGGACGATCATCTTCGAGGCCTCGGCGATGAAGGCCTGCCAGTCGGGGTCGGCCTGGAGCGCCGCCCGCCGCCGCGCCCGATCGGCGAGATCCTCGTAGGCCCAGAGATGGACGATCTGGTTGAGAGGGCCGATGTCCATGGAGACGTACCAGCCGAGGGGCTGCCCGAGGTGCCGGCTCTGCACCGGCAAGCCCTTCTCCCGGTAGAGCTCCACATAGTCTTTGATGGTTCCCGGTCTCAGGGTGTAGGTCCTGTGATCGACGATCATCTCTCCCCCTTTCCCGCACCGGGCTGGCAGGAACGCAGATGCCCCGCCGTCCGATGCGACCCGCAGCGGGCTCTGGCTATGAGGCCGGCGCCCGTGCGTCAAGGCGCCGTCCCGCACCTGTCGCGTGCCATCCCCGCCCCCTCAGCCGGCGCAGCAGGAAAGCCCGGAGAGATCCCTGTCGAAGCTCTGCGCCGCCAGCTTGAGCGCTTCCACCGTGGTCAGATAGGGAAAGATCGTCTCGCCGAGCTGGCGGACCGTCAGGCCCTGCCGCAGCGCCAGTAGCGCCGTCTGGATGCCGTCGGCACCCTCCGGAGCGAGGATGTGGGCGCCCAGCAGGCGTCCGCTTTCGCGCTCTGCCACCAGCTTGACCAGGCCGCGGGTATCCCGGGCCGCCAGGGCGCGGGGAACCCGATCGAGCGGCAGCAGCGAAGTGGTAACCGCGATGCCCCTGTCGCGGGCGACGGCTTCGGTGAGCCCGACGCTGGCCAGCTGCGGGTCGCTGAACACCACCGCCGGCACCGCGCTGTCGTCGTAGCTGTGGAGATCGCCCTCGAGCGCGTTGCGGGCGGCGATCTTCCCGCCATGCGCGGCCATGTAGACGAACATGTGGCGGCCGGTGACATCGCCCGCGGCGTAGACGCCCGTACGCGAGGTACGCATACGGGCATCGACGGCGATGGCACCATGCGCGCCGAGGGCGATGCCCATGTCCTCGAGACCGAGATCCTCGGTGTTGGGACGGCGTCCGGTCGCCAGCAGCAGACGTTCTGCGGAAAGCTCGAGCGGGATCCCGTCGCGCCCCACCGAAAGGACGATCCGTCCCGCTACCCGCCGCACTTCCCGATAACGCAGCCCGGACAGGACGCGGATGCCCTCCTCCTCGAAAAAGCGGGTCAGGCTCTCCGAGATCTCGGGCTCGGCCTCGGGCAACAGGCGCCGGCGGCACACCAGGGTGACCTCCACCCCGAAGCGGGCGAAGGTCTGGGCCAGCTCGACACCGATATAGCCGGCACCGACGACGATCATGGATGCGGGCAGCGTCTCCTGGTCCAGCGCCGCCGTGCTGTCCATCCAGGGAACCGCGTCCAGTCCGGGGATCCCGGGCACCGCGGGACGGCTGCCGGTGGTGATGACGATCCGCCCGGCCCGTACCAGGGCATCGCCGACCCTCGCCCCCTCGGCGGTGAGACGGGCGCGGCCGGGCAGACAGGTGATCCGTGGATACCGGCGCAGCAGATCCTCGTACCTTTCCTTGCGGAGAGCGGCCACCAGCGCATTCTTCTGCTGGCGCAGAGCCGCCCAGTCGACCAGCTCCAGATGCCCCCGGATACCGGCGAAGCGCTTCGCGGCGACCCCGGCGTGGACCGCCTCGGCGGCCCGGATCAGCGTCTTGGAGGGCACGCAACCGACATTGACGCAGGTGCCGCCGAGGGTGCCCCAGCCGACCAGCACCACCGAAGCGCCCTGCTCGGCGGCGGTGATGGCCGCCGAGAAGCCGGCCGAGCCGGCGCCGATGACGAGGAGATCGGCTTCGAACACGGTCATCGGAGGGGACGCGCCGGAAACCCCACCTCCCCGGTGGCGGCGGTCGTTCTCTCGGCTCCGGCGACCTCCTCCTCGTACCCGAGCAGGACCTCGATGGTCGTGTCGCCGAGACAGACCATCTCCGCGGCCACGGCTCCCGGAAGACGTTCGAGCACACCGCGCAGGATCCAGGGGCAGGAAGCACCATCGATGCCGTCGACCGCGAGCCGGACGGTTCGTTCCCCGGCCCGTGCCGCGTCCCCGCCGACGGCGGTCAATCCGTCCTTGCCGGCCTCCGCCGGGACACGGATTCCGGCATCGGTCGGCCTCGTCGCATCATTCTGCACGGGGTCTCTCCCCTTGTCCCGAGACGGCTGCGATCCATGGATGCATCCTGTAGCGATTACAGGATCAAGGCCGAAACCGGCGCAACCGGAAAGGAGAAGGCGGATGCGAAGAGGGGAGGTCGCGCGACGGGCCGAATGCCATCCGGAAACGGTGCGCTTCTACGAACGTCACGGACTGCTGCCGTCACCGCCCCGAAACGAGGCCGGGCACCGGATCTACGGCCGGGCCCATCTGCGGCGCCTGCGATTCATCGTCCGCTGCCGGGCCCTCGGCTTCGCACTCGAGGAAATCCGCGGCCTCCTCGAACTCGTCGATCGCGGCGACTGCACCTGTGCCGAGATCCGCAGACGCACGAGCGTCCAGTTGGAGGCGGTGCAGCGCAAGATCCGGGATCTCGAGCGCATGCGTGACACGCTCGGCGATCTGATCGGGCGATGCAGCGGGGAGGAGACACCCGACTGTGCGGTACTGGAGGCGCTTTTCGAGCCCGAGATGGGACGCCGCTCCTCCTGAGGCGAAGCCGCGGTCGGCCGTGAAAGGCTTGCCCGGAGGGGCGGCTGCGCTATGAGGAACCGTGTCACGAGACCGGAGGGACCCATGCCACCGGCCACGACCCGGCGCCGTCTGCTGCTGGCGGCTTCGGGTGTTCTGCTGGCGCCCCCGGCCAGGGCGGCCACCACGCCGATCGTGGCCGCGGCGTCGGTTCTGCAGTTCGCCTTGCCGGAGATCGCCGACCGGTTCCGGCGCGCGGGCGGACCACGGATCCGATTGGTCTTCGGTTCTTCCGGCAATTTCTATCGCCAGATCCTGCAGGGTGCTCCCTACGCCCTGTTTCTTTCCGCCGACGAGGACTACGTGCTGCGCCTCGCCGAACGCCGTCGGGCGCCGGATCCCGGGGTGATCTATGCCGTCGGCCGGATCGTGCTGTTCGCACCGAAGGGCTCGCCGCTCGAGGTCGATGCCGAGCTCGACGGTCTCGAGCGGGCGCTACGCCGGGGCGAGATCCGCCGTTTCGCGATCGCCAATCCGGAGCACGCCCCGTACGGAAAACGGGCCGAGGAAGCGCTGCGTCACCGCCGTCTGTGGGATCTCCTGCGGCCCCGCCTGGTGCTCGGGGAAAACGTGGCCCAGGCCGCCCAGTTCGCCGTTTCGGGCTCGGCCCAGGGCGGAATCCTCGCCCGCGCCCTGGCCGCGGCACCGACATTGCGCGATCGCGGACGCTACGCCCCGATCCCGAGCCGATGGCACGCCCCCCTGCGTCAGCGGATGGTCCTGCTGCGCCCCGAAGACGAGACCGCGCGTCGCTTTTTCGCCCATCTGCGCAGCCCCGACTCGGCCGATCTGCTGCGCCGCCACGGCTTGGACCCACCGGACCGGAGCGGCTGAACCGCCATGGACTGGGAGGCGCTCCGCCTCTCCCTGGAGCTCGCGCTCTGGACCTGCCTGCTGCTCCTGCCGGCGGGTACGCTGCTGGCCCGGGCACTGCGTTCGCTCCGCCCGGGACCACGGCGGCTGATCGGCGCCCTGGTGGCGCTGCCGCTGGTCCTGCCGCCGACGGTTCTCGGCTACTATCTGCTGGTGCTCATGGGGCGGGCCTCACCCCTCGGTGGGCTCTACGAGAAGCTGACCGGTGGCAGCCTCGTGTTCAGCTTCGAGGGTCTGGTGGCGGCCTCCCTCGTCTTCAACCTTCCGTTCGCCGTCCAGCCGCTGGAGCGGGCGTTCGCCGCCATTCCCCGCAATCTGCGGGAAGCCGCCGCGGTCAGCGGCCTGTCGCCGGTGGCCATCTTCTTCAGGATCGAGCTGCCGCTGGCTTGGCCGGGCGTGCTGGCCGCCTTCGCCCTCGTCTTCGCCCACACCCTCGGCGAGTTCGGGGTGGTGTTGATGGTGGGCGGAGCCATCCCGGGAGAAACCCGGACCATCGCCATCGCCATCTACGATCGTGTCCAGGCGCTCGACGAGGCCGCGGCGGGGATCATGTCGGCGAGCCTGCTGGCGATCTCCTTCGCCACCATCGCCCTCGTCTATCTGTTCGAGCCGGGTCGGCGCCGCGATGGCTGACGTGACCGCCCTCGAGGTCGAACTCGTGCAGGACGGTCCGATCCCGCTGGCCGCGCGGTTCGCCTGCCGGACCGGCGAGCTGCTGGCGCTGGTCGGCCCCTCGGGCAGCGGCAAGACCACCATCCTCCGGGCCGTCGCCGGCCTCTACCGGCCGCGGCACGCCCTCGTCCGCTGCCACGGCGAGGTCTGGACCGACAGCGCCCGTGGCGTCCATCTGCCGCCGCAGCGCCGCCGCGCCGGGCTGGTGTTCCAGGACTACGCCCTGTTCCCGCATCTTTCGGCGCAGGGAAACGTGGAAACGGCCCTCGGCCATCTGCCCCGCCCGGAACGCCCGGGCAGGGCCCGGGAACTCCTGCGCCGGGTCCATCTCGAAGGGCTGGAGGCCCGCCGCCCGCACGCCCTGTCGGGAGGGCAGAAGCAGCGTGTGGCCCTGGCGCGGGCGCTGGCCCGGGAGCCGCGGGTGCTGCTCCTCGACGAGCCCTTTTCGGCGGTGGACCAGGTCACCCGCCGACGTCTTCAGCGCCAGCTCGTGCTCCTCCGCCAGCGCCTGCCGGTGCCGACCATCCTCGTCACCCACGATCTCGAAGAGGCGGCACGGCTCGCCGATCGTATCTGCGTGCTCCATCACGGGCGGACATTGCAAACCGGCCCCCCTTCGGAGATCCTCAACCGGCCGATCTCCGCCCAGGTCGCGAGGCTGGTCGATCTCGGCAACATCTTCGAGGGCGAGGTGGCGGGCCACCGACCCGAGGCGGGGCATACGCTGCTGCGTTGGCACGGACATCTGCTGGAGGCCCGCCTGCGCCGGGAAATCGCCGTCGGCAGCCGGGTGGCCTGGGTGATTCCGCCCGGTTTCGTGGTCATGCATCGGCGTGATCGGCCTTCGCGAGGCGAGCGCGAGAACCCGGTCCGGGGGCGGATCGAGGAGCTCGTCGCCTTCGGCGAGACCACGAACGTCACCATGCTGGTGGACGGGGCGCCGGCGCCCACCCTCCATTTCACGGTGTCCACCCACGCCGCCCGCCGCAACCGCCTCGCTCCCGGGGTCGAGGTCCGGGTCTCCCTGCTCGCCGAAGGCATCCATCTCATGCCTTGAAGACGAACTCATGCCTTGAAGACGAACGGCAGACAGTTGTCGGGACGATGCTTCTCGAATACCGCCGGGAGGAGATCGGCGAAGGGCAGCGGCGGATGCCACAGATAGCCCTGCGCCTCGCGGCAGCCCGCTTCGAGGAGGAATCGCCGCTGGGGCTCGGTTTCGACGCCTTCCGCGAGAACCGGGATGCGGAGCATGTGGGCGAGGCTCATCACCGCCCGTACGATCGCCCGATCCTCGGAGTCCTCCGGCAGGCCGGCGACGAAGGTCCGATCGAGCTTCAGCCTGCGGACGGGAAAGCGCTTGAGATAGACGAGCGAGGAATAGCCGGTGCCGAAATCGTCGATCGCCAGCGCCACGCCCATCGCCTCCAGCCGATCGAGGGTCCGGGCGACGTCGCGCGAATGGCGCAGCAGCTCGCGCTCGGTGATCTCCAGTTCGAGATTGCCGGGCGGAAGGCCGGTTTCGGCGAGAACGGCGGCGATGCGATCGGCGCTGTCGAGACCGGCGAGCTGCCGCGGGGAAATGTTGACGGCGATCCGCAGATCGCGACCGAGGCGGCCGATCAGCTCGCGGGTATCGGTGCAGGCACGACGCAGCACGAGCTCGCCGAGCGGTTCGATCAGCCCGCATTCCTCGGCGACGCCGACGAAGAGATCGGGTGGAATGCGCTGGCCACCGTTCCCCCCCGGCCAGCGGACGAGCGCTTCGAATCCCCGTACGGCGCCCGTTTCGAGCGCGATCACCGGCTGGTACCAGACTTCCAGCGCCTGTTCGGCGAGATGCGAGCGCAGAGCCGCCTCGATCTCACGCCGCCGCTCGGCCCGTGCCCGCATCATCGGATCGAACAGGCAGACACCGCCACGGCGGGTGTCCTTGGCGGCATAGAGGGCGACGTCCGCCGCACGCAGAAGAGCATCCGGATCCTCGGCGTGTTCCGGCGCCAGCGCGGCACCCACCGAGGCGGCGATCCGGCAGGGATGCCCGTCGATGATCACCGGCTCGGCGAGGCTGTCGAGGATCCGGCCGGCGGTGATGTAGACACCGTGGGCCGACTGCAGACCGCTCAGGACCACGGCGAACTCGTCGCCGCCGAGGCGGCTCACGGTGTCGCAGTCGCGGGTCGCGGTACGCAACCGCTCGCCGACCACCGTCAGCAGCCGGTCGCCCGCGGCATGCCCGAGCATGTCGTTGACGCCCTTGAAACCGTCGAGATCGACGACCAGCAGCCCGACCAGCGAGCCGTGACGGCGGGCGAAGGCCACCGCCTGCTCGAGACGGTCGTAGAAGAGATTGCGATTCGCGAGGCCGGTGAGCGGATCGCGCATCGCGAGATAGCGCAGCCGCTCTTCCGCGAGCCGGTGCTGACCGCTGTCGCGGGCCACGACGAGGATCGCCGGCCGGCCGGCTTCCACGATCAGCGCGGCGCGGGTTTCCACGTGCAGCAGGCCGCCGCCGATGCGTCGCACGTGAATCTCGAGGGGGAGGCTAGCACCATCGCCCCTCCACAGGGCCCGCGACTGCTGCCGCACGCGGCCGTGGTCGGCCTCGTCGACGAGATCGAGCACCCGCCGGCCGACCAGTTCCTCGGGCCCGGCGGCGCCGACCAGCTCCGCCATCTGACGATTGGCGAACAGGATGTGTCCGTCCTGGTGAACGACGATGGCGTCGGGGGACATCTCGACGAGCTGGCGGTAGCGCTGCTCCGTTTCCTGCCGGAGCAACTCGGCTTCCTTGGCGGCGGTGATGTCGCGGCCGGTGCCGCGGTAGCCGAGGAAACGGCCGCCGGAATCGAACAGCGGCTTGCCGTTGCTGCGCACCCACCGGTCCCCTTTCGGCAGGCGGATCTGGATATCGAAATCGCGGAACGGCAGTCGCCGCTCGAGCAGCCGTCGATGTTCCTCGAGGGCTTCGCGCGGCACCTCGGGACCGGCGATGTCGAACCGTGTCTTGCCGTGGAACCAGCTCGGCGGCACCCCGGTCAGGGTCTCGACGTTGTCCGAAAGCCACGTGTAACGCATCTCGGCATCGGTTTCCCAGAACCAGTCCGACGCCAGTTCGGCGAAATCGCAGAACCTGCGGTGACTGTCCTCGAGCGCATGATCGGCCCGCCGCCGCTCGGTGACCTCGCGGATCACGGCCAGCACCGCGGGACGTCCGTTCTCCCAGATGCGGGCCGAATGACCTTCGGCGAGGAAGTTGCTGCCGTCGAGGCGCCGGTAACGGAGTTCGGTACGCTGGAGCCCTCCGCCGCCGTTCAGCACACGGGCGATCCGCCGCCGGGCGCGGCGGGCACTGGCGGGATGGACGAGTTCCCAGATGCAGCGGCCCACGAGCCGTTCGGGAGATCCGGCGGCGAACAGTTCCGCCGCCTCGGTGTTGGCGAAAAGAATGCGATCGTCCTGGTGAACGAGGATCGCCTCGGGCGTGTTTTCGACCAGCGGCCTCCAACCTGCCTCGGCGCCTCCGGCAGAGCGGCCGGAAGATGGCTCCGGCTTCCGCGCCATTCGTTCACCCCCAATCCCGATATCCCAGTCTAGCACTCCACGACCAACTGCTGAACCGCCTATCGCGGCCGGTGGCACACGGTCGAGCTTCCCCGGGACGCGCGCAGGGTGTATCGGCGGGGTCCGCGACCCCGGCCGAAGGAGCGTCCCGCCCGATGAACGACATCAGGCCCCCACGCGCGAAGACCGTCCCCCTGCGCCACGAACGTTTCGGCATCCGCTGGGAGGATCCCTATGCCTGGCTCCGCGATCCGGCCTATCCGGAGGTGAGGGATCCGGAAATCCTGGCTCATCTCGAGGCGGAGAACGCCTACTACCGCGCATTCATGGAGCCGCGACAGCCGATCGTGGACCAGCTCTACGCCGAGCTCAGGGGCCGCATCGAGGAGGAAGACCGATCGGTTCCGGTACGCGAGGGGGCCTTCGAATACCAGTGGCGCTTCGATCGTGGTGCCCAGTACCGGTGCTGGTACCGCCGTCCGCTCGCCGGCGGCGCGTTCGTCCCCGTTCTCGACGAGAACGCCCTGGCCGAAGGCAAGGCCTACTTCCGTCTCCGGGGACTCGCCGTCTCTCCCGACGGGTCACGGCTGGCCTTCACCGCCGACGAGGACGGTTCCGAGCGCCACATCCTCCGGGTCGTGGACCTCGATGGCGGCGGGCCGTTGCCCGATCTGGTCCGCAACTGCTCCGGGGAGATCGCCTGGAGCGAGGACGGCGAATGGCTGTTCTATGTCGAGCTCAACCCGCAGCTTCGCCCTTTCCGCGTCCGCCGACACCGCCTCGGCGACGGGAGCGGGTCGGATCCGGTGGTCTACGAGGAAGCGGATCCCGCTTTCTTCGTCTCCCTCGCGAAGACCCGCGACCGTCGCTACCTGGTGATCACCAGCGGCACCCATGTCACACGCGAATGCCGGCTGGTCGAGCCCCGCCCGCCCTTCACCCAGCGAACGGTGGCGGCGCGACGCGAAGGCCACGACTACCGGATCGACCATGCCCACGGCCATCTGTGGATTCTCACCAACGACCGACACCGGAACTTCCGCCTGGTCCGGACACCGGCGGAGACCCCGGAGGAGGCGCACTGGTAGGAAATCGTCCCCGGCAGCGAGGAACGCTACCTCCTGGCGGTGGATTGCTTCGCCGAAGTCCTGGTCCTCACCGAACGGCGCGAGGGTCTCGATACCATCTGCCTGCGCGATTACCGGGGGGCGGAGCACGGCATCCGGTTCCCGGAAGAGGTTTACACCGTCGGTCTCGGCGACAACCGGGAATTCGCGACCGATGTCCTGCGGCTGCGCTATTCCTCGCTGGTCACCCCCTGGTCGGTGCTCGACTACCACCTCGCGGAAGGGCGGCTCGAAACCCGCAAGGTCCAGCGGATCCCGAGCGGCTACGACCCCTCCCGCCTCGTCGGTGAGCGCCTCTGGGCGGTCTCCCGGGACGGGACGCGGGTCCCGATCAGCATCCTGCGGCGGCGCGATCTGCCCCTGGACGGCAGCGCGCCACTCTATCTCTACGGCTACGGCGCCTACGGACACGGGCTGGCGCCGGCCTTCGGCACCGCCCGCCTCGGTCTCGTCGAACGCGGTGTGGTCTACGCGATGGCGCACGTCCGCGGCGGCGACGAGATGGGTTATCGCTGGTACGAGGACGGTCGGCGAGAAAAGAAGGTCAACAGCTTCCGGGATTTCGTCGCCTGTGCCGAGGCGCTGATCGAGGCCGGCTACACGGCGCCCGGGCGCATCGCCGTCCACGGCGGCAGCGCCGGTGGCATGCTGGTCGGCGTGGTCCTCAACGAGCGGCCCGATCTCTGGGGCTGCGCCGTCCTCGAAGTCCCCTTCGTGGACGTGGTCAACACGATGCTCGACGAATCCCTGCCCCTCACCCCCATCGAATGGCCGGAATGGGGCGATCCGGTGCACGATCCGGAAGCGCTCCGACGCCTGCTGTCCTACAGTCCCTACGACAACATCCGGCCGCAGCCCTATCCGCCGATGCTGGTCACGGCCGGTCTTTCCGATCCCCGCGTGACCTACTGGGAGCCGGCGAAATACGTGGCCCGGCTTCGCGCGACCAGGACCGACGATCGGCCGTTGCTGCTGCGTATCGACATGGGCGCCGGGCATTTCGGCCGTTCCGGGCGTTACGAGCATCTGCGGGAACTCGCCGAAATCTGGACCTTTCTGCTCGAGATGCTCGGCGTGAATCCGGTACCGGGAAGCGGGGCGGACAGGATTAACGAATAATTCATATGCGGGGACTATCAGGGACGGGTAGGCCGGGACCGATGTCGGAACGGTCGCGACCCGTCGGAAAAGGAGCCGATGTCCTCGACCGAGACCCCATGCGCGGATCATCGCCCGGATTCCGCCCGAGGTGTGGTGGTTCCCTTCACGACCCCACAGTTCATCGGCGCGCGCCTGCGGGTCGGGCGCGACGGACAGTTCGAACTGCTGCTGCGCAACCCCTCCGGCGGCAAGGGAGTCTATCTGGTGGAGCTGCGCAGCGCCCACCGCTTTTCCTCCATCAGCCTGCACGATCGCATCCTCCTCGCCGAGCTACTGAAGCTCGTCCGCGTGAGCCCGAGAAACGTCCGTCTCTGCGCCCGCCGTGTCGCTCTCTGGGGAGCCGCGGGACATCGGGCGCATCTCGCGGCAGGCGCCGCCCTCCGGCGGGAGCAGCAGCGGATCGCGGAACTGCGGAAGCACCTCGCGAACCACCTGGACATGGCCGACGGCCCGTCCGACGCGACGCTGCAGGAAGCGGTCCGGGAGATCGCCGAACACAGCGCGGCCATCGGTCTTCCCGCGGCGGGGATCCCCAGCGATCACGCCGAGATCCTGCGGGCCCTGCCGACCCTCGCGGACACGCTCGACAGATGGCGCCGGGACGGGACCGGCCGGGTCGTCGAGATCGCCGCGGAGGTCGCGCGCGCGGCCCGGGAGACCCACGAGGCGGCGAGCCGGGAGCTGGAGCGGCGCCACGAGGAGCTCGCCGACGGCCGGGCGCTGCTCGCGCGCTGGCAGGAAAACCGGGTGGAGCTGCTGGAGGGGCTCCAGTGCTGCGACTGGCTCCTCGACGGCTGGGCCGACCGCTGCGCCCTGTGGCGGGCGGCGCCGGCCACCGACAGAGCGTCCCAGCGGGCCGCCCTCATGCACATCGCGAAGCTTCTGCCGCCGGCCCTGGAGATCGAGCGCAACGCCCGTCGTGGCGAGGATGCCGTCAACGCCTTCATGCGCTTCCTGCGCGAGAGCACCGACTGGCGTGACGAGGTCCGTCTAGCGGAGATCTTCGAACGGCAGGAAGCGCTTCGCGCCGAGCTCCCGGCATGACGAAGCAGGATTCCATCCTCGCCCAGCTCACCCGGGCGCTCGCGGCCGCCGACGATCGCAAACTCTGCAGCGTCGTCGCGGTGATCGACCGGCAGCCGAGACACCGTGTCCTCGATCTGCTGATCGCCCCCCATCGCAGCCGCCTCGCCCGCCTCAGGCCACCCAGGCCGCTGACCTTCGAGAGAGTTCTGACCCTGCCGCTGGAGCCGGCCCTGGTGGCGGCGGAGCAGTGGGTGCCGGGCTCCTACCGGATCCCCAGATCGCACTTGAAGGCGCTGCACGACGCGGTCCGCGAGCGGCTCGAGGACGATCTTCACGCCTGGCTGGAGGAGACGCTGGCCGGCCGGACGACCGCCGATGCGGGTCTCGAGCAAGTCGCGGGCCGGCGGCTCTGGCCGGCGGCGGCGACGGCGCTCGACGCCACCCTCGCGAACGACCGGAGCCGTCTCGGCGAGCTCGCCATCAGCCTCCGTCTCGCATCCCATCTGCTGGCCATCGGCGAGACCTTCGTCGACACGTTCGCACATCTTCCGCCGCAACCCATTCTTTCCTTCTCGGGCGCCGATCGGCGGGCCGTCGTCGAGCTGCTGAAAACGGCGGCCGAGCGAGGGACCGAGGCGCTCGCCTTGGTCGCCGATCTTCTGGGGACGCGCTGCCAGTCGCCGCTCGCGGTGCTCGAACCCCTGCTCGCCGGCGAATTCCCGCTCGGCCCCCGCGACAAGCGCGAGTGCGCGGACCGGGTCGTGGAAGCCTGCCTCGAAGAGCTGGGCAAGGAAATCTCGCAACGTCTCGCCGAGGAGGAGGCGTCCCCGGAAGGGGTGGCGGAGCTCGTCCTGCGGGTCATGTCGGGGCTCGAATCCCTGTCCGATGTCGCCACCAAACTCGATACCGACAAGCACGCCGTACGACGGATCACGCGCCGGACCGCCGAACTCGCGGAGCAGACCACCCGCCGCGTTCTCAAGCAGATCAAGCAGAGCTTCGACGACGACAGCGATACCGTCCCGCTCCACAGCTACGAACGGGCCGCCCGCGCCATCACCAGGATCCGTCTCGTGGCGCCGAAACTGATGCTCGCGAGCAAGATCGACGATCTGCTCCGCTGTGCCATCGAGCGCTATACGGGGGCCTTCGATGCCTTCGTGGCGAGGCGGCGGCAACGCGGCGAGTCGACCAATCTCGAAGAACCGGCGATCATGGAACGGCTGCGGATCATCGAACTCCTGTTCGGCAGCCCGGTGGCCGTCGCTCTCTGGGAACGGCACGGGGGCCGACGCTCCTGTATGTGAGCCCGCATGGCGCCGGCGGCGACGGCCCGCTTCCGTTCAGCCCTCCGGCCTTCCGTAGCCACCGCCGCTCGGCGTCACGATGACGAAGACGTCGCCGGGACCGAGCACCGTCCTGTCGCATCCCTTCAGCCGGTCGATGCGGCCATCGGCGCGTTCCACCCACTGATCGCCGCAGATCCCGGGCTCGCCCCCCTCGAGCCCGAAAGGTGGGACGACGCGGTGGTTGGCGAGGATGGCGGCGTGCATGGTCTCCAGGAAACGCATCCTCCTGATGGTCCCGTCACCCCCGCGATGCCGGCCGCGACCGCCCGAGCCGCGATGGATGACATGTTCCTCGAGCAGCACCGGGTAGCGCCATTCCAGCACCTCGGGGTCGGTGAGGCGGGAGTTGGTCATGTGGGTGTGGACCGCCGGGGTCCCGTCGAAATCCGGACCCGCCCCGCTGCCGCCGCAGATGGTTTCGTAATACTGGTAGGTCTCGTTGCCGAAGGTGAAGTTGTTCATCGTTCCCTGGGCGGCGGCCATCGCCTTCAGCGCCCCGAACAGGGTGTCGGTGGCCCATTGGGAGGTCTCGACATTGCCCGCACATACCGCCGCCGGATACCGGCAGGCGAGAATCGAGCCTTCGGGAATCACCAGCTCGATGGGGACGAGACATCCGTCGTTGAGGGGGATGTCCGCCTCCACGAGGGTCCGGAATACGTAGAGCACCGCCGCCCGCGTCACCGCCGCCGGGGCGTTGAAGTTCCACGGCTGCTGCTCGCTGGTGCCGGTGAAGTCGATGCGCACGCTGCGGTTTCGACGATCGACCTTCACCGCCACCTTGATCACCGGGCCGAGATCGTGGGGATAGGTGAATTCCCCGTCCTCGAGACGGTCGATCACCCGCCGTACGCTCTCCTCGGCATTGTCCATGACATGCCGCATGTAGGCGTGGACCGTCGAGAGGCCGAACTGGGCGACCATCTTCAGCAGTTCCGTCGCCCCCTTGCTGCAGGCGGCGATCTGAGCCTGGAGATCGGCCACGTTCTGACGTGGGTTGCGGCAGGGATGAGGGCCCGAGGTCAAAAGCTCCATCAGCGCCTGCTCGCGGAACACCCCCTTTTCCACCAGCAGGAAATCGTCGATCAGCGCACCTTCCTGGTCGATATGGCTGGAGTCGGGTGGCATCGAGCCCGGGGTGATGCCGCCGACATCGGCGTGATGGGCGCGCGATGCGGTGAAAAACAGGAGCTCGCCGGCCTCCGAGAAGACCGGCATGATCACCGTCACGTCCGGCAGATGGGTGCCGCCGTTGTAGGGATTGTTGAGGGCGTAAACGTCGCCCGGGCGCATGCTTCCCCGACGCTGGCGGATGATGGTCCGCACCGATTCCCCCATCGAACCCAGATGCACGGGCATGTGCGGCGCGTTGGCGATGAGGCCGCCCGCGGTGTCGAACAGGGCACAGGAGAAATCGAGCCGCTCCTTGACGTTCACCGAATAGGCGGTGTTCTGGAGCGTCACGCCCATCTGCTCGGCGATGGTCATGAACAGATTGTTGAAGATCTCGAGCAGGATCGGATCGCAGTCGGTGCCGACCGCGACCCGCTCGGGCAGCGGTTCCACCCGCTCCATCACCAGATGATCGTGACGGGTGACCTCGAGCGCCCATCCGGGCTCCACCACCACGGTGGTGGTGGGATCGGCGACGATGGCGGGGCCGACGATCCGATCGCCCGGCCGCATGTCCTCGCGCCGGTACACCGCGCAGGCGAAACTCTCGGGCGGCTGGTGGGGGGCGCGGGTGGTGAAGATGCTGGTGGTGCGTGCCGGCCGCAGGGGCCGGTCGGCATCCCGGGGAACGATCGGATGTTCCGGTTCGGCGACCTCCTCCATCGCCCCGATGGCCTCGACGGTCACCGCTTCCGCCACCAGATCGCGGCCCTCGACGATGAAGCCGTAGCGGCTGCGGTGCTCGGCCTCGAAGGCGGCCCGCATCTCCGCGATGTCACCCGCCGGCACCTCCAGCGGCGTGTCGGTGCCGGCATAACGGACATGAACCCGAGATTCGGTGCGGATCCGCGCTTCGGCGATGTCCTGGGCCAGGAGCTCGGCCCGCACCTCGCGCTCGAGACCGGCGATGGCCTCCTCGAGCTCGCCGACCAGCCCCTCCTCGAGCACCTTCTCGATCGCCTTCTGACGGATCGTGCGCACATCGGCGAGGCCGATCCCGTAGGCCGACAGTACCGAGGCGAAAGGATGGATCATGATCCGGCCGATCGACAGCAGATCGGCCACCTGGCAGGCGTGTTGCGCCCCCGCGCCGCCGAAGCAGACGAGGGTGTAGCGGGAGGTGTCGATCCCGCGCTGGATGGTGATCTTCTTGATGGCGTTGGCCATGTTGTCGTTGGCGATGGCGAGGCAGCCCTGGGCGATCTCGAGCGGGCTGCGGGCGACCCCGGTCCGTTCCCGGACCTCGCGGGCGAGCGCCTCGAAACGCTGCTTCACCACCTCGGCGTCGAGCGGCTGGTCGGCGCCGGGACCGAACACGCGGGGAAAGAACTCGGGCAGCAGTTTGCCCACCATCAGATTGGCGTCGGTGACCGCGAGCGGCCCGCCGCGACGGTAGCAGGCGGGACCGGGATCGGCGCCGGCACTCTCCGGCCCCACCCGGAAGCGCGAACCGTCGAAGGTGATGATCGAGCCGCCGCCGGCCGCCACCGTGTGGATCTTCATCATCGGCGCCCGCATGCGCACTCCGGCGACCTCGGTCTCGAAGGCGCGCTCGTACTGGCCGGCGTAATGGGACACGTCGGTCGAGGTGCCGCCCATGTCGAAGCCGATGATGTGATCGAAACCGGCGATCCGTGCGGTCTTCACCGCGCCGACGATGCCGCCGGCGGGCCCGGAGAGAATGGCATCCTTGCCCTGGAAGCGATGGGCGTCGACGAGACCGCCGTTGGACTGCATGAACATCAGCCGGACATCGCCGAGTTCGGCCGCCACCCGATCGACGTAGGCGCGCAGGATGGGCGAGAGATAGGCGTCGACCACCGTGGTGTCGCCGCGACCGACGATCTTGATGAGCGGGCTGACCTCGTGGCTCGTCGAAATCTGGGTGAACCCGATCTCGCGGGCGATCCGCGCGAGCCGCTGTTCGTGCTGCGGGAAGCGGTAGCCGTGCATGGAGACGATGGCCACCGACCGGAACCCTTCGTCGAAGGCCTCCTGCAGCACGGTCCGCGCCTGCCGCTCGTCGAGCGGCCGGTCGATGCGGCCATCGGCCCTGAGCCGCTCGTCGATCTCCACCACCTTGGAATAGAGCTGCTCGGGCAGCGTGATGTGACGGGCGAAGATGTCCGGCCGATCCTGATAACCGATCCGCAGGCAATCCCGGAAGCCGCGGGTGATCGCCAGCACCGTCGGTGTCCCCTTGCGTTCGAGGAGAGCGTTGGTGGCCACCGTCGTGCCCATCTTCACGGCCTCGATCCGCGTCGCCGGAATGGGAGCGTCCCGGGAAATCCCGAGAATGTCACGGATGCCCTGGAGGGAGGCGTCCGCATACTGCTCGGGATTTTCCGACAGCAGCTTGTGAATGCGGATCGAGCCGTCGGGTGCCCGCGCCACCACGTCGGTGAAGGTGCCGCCACGATCGATCCAGAACTGCCAGCCGTCGGCCATCGCCACGATCCCCCGCCGGAGCACGAACCGGGCGGTCTATAGCCGAGGCGGCCCCGGCCGTCACCACCGGTGCGGCCCGGACGAGCCTCCTGCCGGGCGCCCCGACGATCCGCTCTCGCGGTCACCGGCCGAAGCCCCATCGGGACCCTCCCGCCGGAGAGCCGCGACGGTCCGTCCGTCTGGCGGTTGCACGGAGCGACCCCATATGTTGCAACGCAACATCACGCGACGGAGAGAGCCGCAATGGGAGAAGCCGGGACCCGCCGCAAGCGTCACGCCGCCGCGCCGCCGCGGGCCGAGGATCACGGCCTGCGCCCGGCGGCGGTTCGTCCGGTCCACGGTCCCGGGCGACGACGGAAGGAGGCGGTTCCGCCGCCTCTCCCCTTCGCCCCCTCCTGGGAGAATCTCGACCGGTTGCTGCACGCCTTCCAGGCCCGGTTCACCGGCGGTTTTTCACCGCCCGGCACGGCGCTCGCCCGCCTCGACTGGTGGATGCATCTGGCCAACGCCCCCGGCCGCCAGGCGGCCCTGGCGCAGAAGGCCTGGTTCGACGGCATCCAACTCGTGACCTGGGCCGGGCGGGCGATGCTCGGGCGGAACGAACCCGGCCCCTTCCAGCCCGCCGAGCACGACCGGCGCTTCCGCCATCCCGACTGGGAGCGTCCGCCCTTCAACATCCTCGCCCAGACCCATCTGGCGGTGCAGGATTTCTGGGACGCCGCCACCTGTGATCTGCGCGGCGTCGGCACCCGTCATCGCCAGCAGATCAACTTCATGGTGCGCCAGGATCTCGACCGGCTGGCGCCGAGCAACTTCCCCTGGGCCAATCCCGAGGTGATCCGCCGCACCCTCGCCGAGGGCGGTACGAATTTCCTGCGCGGCTTCGGCTACTTCCTCGAGGATCTGGAACGCCAGCTCACCGGCGAGCCGCAGGCCGGCACCGAGAAGTTCCGACCGGGACGCGAAGTGGCGGTCACCCCCGGTCGGGTGGTCTACCGCAACGAGCTGATCGAGCTCGTCCAGTATGCGCCGGCCACCGACGCGGTCCGGCCCGAGCCGGTGCTGATCGTCCCGGCCTGGATCATGAAATACTACATCCTCGACCTCTCGCCCCACAATTCGCTGGTGCGGCATCTGGTCGAACAGGGCTTCACCGTGTTCATGATCTCCTGGAAGAACCCCGGCGCCGAGGATCGCGATCTTTCCTTCGACGACTATCGGCGTCTGGGGGTGATGGCCGCCCTCGAGACGGTTGGGCGCATCCTCCCCGAGCGCAAGGTCCATGCGCTGGGCTACTGCCTCGGCGGCACCCTGCTGGCCATCGCCGCCGCCAAGATGGCCCGCGACGGCGAGGAGCGTCTCGCAAGTCTGACCCTGCTGGCCGCCCAGACCGACTTCACCGAGGCCGGCGAGCTCATGCTGTTCATCGACGAGAGCGCGCTCGCCTGGCTCGAAGACATGATGTGGGACCAGGGCTATCTCGACTCCCGGCAGATGGCCGGCACCTTCCAGCTCCTGCGTTCCGCCGACCTCGTCTGGTCGCGCATGGTCCGCGAGTACATGCTCGGCGAGCGCGAGGAGCTCACCGATCTGATGGCCTGGAGCAAGGACGCGACCCGGATGCCGGCGCGCATGCACAGCGAATATCTGCGCCATCTGTTCCTCGAGAACCGCCTCTCGCGCGGTCGCTACGCCGTCGAGGGGCGTCCGGTCGTGCTGACCGACATCCGGGTGCCGATCTTCGTGGTCGGGACCGAGAAGGATCACATCGCCCCCTGGCAGTCGGTCTACAAGATCCGCCTCCTGACCGACACCGAGGTCACCTTCGTTCTCGCCTCCGGTGGCCACAATGCCGGCATCGTTTCGGAACCCGGCCGACCGGGCCGGCATTTCCGCATCCGCAGGATGCCCGAGGACGAGCCCTACATTCCGCCCGACGCCTGGCCGGCGCTGGCGGAATATCGCGAGGGCTCCTGGTGGCCGGCCTGGTGCGACTGGCTGGGCGGGCACAGCGGTGCGCCCGGCCCGCCGCCCCCGATGGGCGCACCGGAAGCGGGATTGCCGCCGCTGATGCCGGCGCCCGGAAGCTACGTGCTGATGCGGTGAGCATCCGGGGGCGGCCTTTTTTCGCAAGCCGTTGACGTTTCCGCCCCTTGTCGCCAGCACTGCCGGCGGCGGATCGTGCCGCCGCTTCCGGACGCCGACACATCAGGGGGAGGTGGGAACCGTGGGCGAAGTGAAGAGCGATATCGAGATCGCGCGCGGCGCGGCGATGCGGCCGATCGCCGAAGTCGCCGCCGGCCTCGGCATTCCCGAGGAGGCGCTGCACCATTTCGGCCGCTGGATCGCCAAGATCGACTTCGATTTCATCGACCGCCTCGCCGATCGTCCCGACGGCAAGCTGGTGCTGGTCACCGCCATCTCCCCGACCCCGGCCGGGGAGGGCAAGACGACGACCACGGTGGGGCTCGGCGACGCCCTCAACCGCATCGGCAGGAAGACCGCGATCTGCCTGCGCGAACCCAGCCTCGGTCCCTGCTTCGGCCTCAAGGGCGGTGCCGCCGGCGGCGGTCACGCCCAGGTGGTGCCGATGGAGAACATCAACCTCCATTTCACCGGCGATTTCCACGCCATCGGCGCCGCCAACAATCTCCTGGCGGCGATGATCGACAACCACGTCCACTGGAGCAACGGCCTCGGCATCGACACCCGCCGCATCACCTGGCGCCGGGTGGTGGACATGAACGACCGGGCGCTGCGCCGGATCACCGTCGGCCTCGGCGGCGTGGGCAACGGCTTCGCCCGCGAGGACGGGTTCGACATCACCGTCGCCTCGGAAGTGATGGCGGTCTTCTGCCTGGCCCGTGATCTCGCCGATCTGGAGGCACGGCTCGGGCGCATGATCGTCGCCCGCACCCGCGACCGCGAGCCGGTGCTGGCCCGCGATCTCGGCGCCGCCGGAGCGATGACCGTGCTGCTTCGCGACGCGCTGATGCCCAATCTGGTGCAGACGCTCGAGAACAATCCGGCCTTCGTCCACGGCGGCCCCTTCGCCAACATCGCCCATGGCTGCAATTCGGTGATCGCCACCCGTACCGCCCTCAAGCTCGCCGATTTCGTGGTCACCGAGGCCGGCTTCGGAGCCGATCTGGGGGCCGAGAAGTTCTTCGACATCAAATGCCGCAAGGCCGATCTCGAGCCCGCCGTGGCGGTGATCGTCGCCACCGTGCGGGCGCTCAAGATGCACGGTGGGGTCGCGCGCGAGAATCTCGGTGCGGAGAACGTGGAGGCGCTGGAAAAGGGGCTCGCCAATCTCGAGCGCCATGTCCTCAACCTCCGCAAGTTCGGTGTCCCGAGCGTGGTCGCGATCAATCGCTTCACCACCGACACCGCGGCCGAGCACGAGACGATCCGGCGCTTCTGCCACGACGAGCTCGGGATCGAGTCCTTCGTCTGTTCGCACTGGGCCGAGGGCTCGGCGGGCGCCGAAGAACTCGCCCGGCACGTGGTCGAGCTGTGCGAAGCGCCGCGGGCCAGGGACGGGCGCGGCTTCCGTTTCCTCTACCCCGACGAAATGCCGCTCTGGGACAAGATGCGGACCATCGCCACCGAGCTCTACGGCGCTTCCGACATCATCGCCGACAAGAAGGTTCGGGCTCAGTTCCGCGAATTCGAGGCGGCCGGCTACGGCCATTTCCCGATCTGCGTGGCCAAGACCCAGTACAGCTTTTCCACCGATCCCGAACTGCGCGGCGCGCCAACCGGCCATGTCGTACCGATCCGCGAGCTGCGGCTTTCGGGCGGGGCCGAGTTCCTGGTGGTGATCTGCGGCGAGATCATGACCATGCCCGGTCTGCCCCGCCGCCCGGCCGCCGAGCGCATCCGCATCGACGCGCAGGGACGCGTCGAAGGGCTCTTCTGAGGCCACCGCGAGGGAGCGGGCGGCCCGTCAGGCCGCCCGCTGTCCCCCCGCCTCCGGCACCCCCTCCTCCTCGAGCGCCCGCACCAGCCGTCGTGCATGTTCGCGAATACGGTCGGCGACGGTTTCGAGATGCGCCTCCCCGGCGGCATCTCCTTCCCGACGCGTCACCGCCCGATCGATGCGACCCGTGGCGTCGGATGCCCGCTGCAGCCGCTGGGCGATCTCGTCGATCACCGCACTCTGCTGTTCGACGGCGGTGGCGATGGCGGCCGCCGCCTGATCGGCCTCGCCGGCGGTGGCCATGATCACCTCGATGCTGCCCCCGACCTTGTCCACCGCCGCCTTCATCTGCTCGATGCGGCGGTCGATGTCTTCGGTGGCCGCCGCCGTCTGCTGGGCGAGCGCCTTCACTTCGCCGGCGACCACCGCGAAGCTGCGTCCGGCGGCTCCCGCTCGTGCCGCCTCGATGGTCGCGTTGAGCGCGAGCAGGGTCGTCTGATCGGCGATCTGACGGATGGTTTCGACGATGGAGGCGATGCGGCCCGCGGCATCGCCGAGCCGGTCGGCCTCCTCCCGCGACTGCCGGGTCTCGTCCACACACCGCCGGGCGACTTCCGCGGAAACACCGGTGTTGCGGCCGATCTCCCCGACCGCCGCCGAAAGCTGTTCGACCGCGGCGGCGATACTCTGCATGTCCTCCGAACTCTCGCGGGTGGCCTCGCCGAGGCGCTCGCGCAGATCGACGAGCAGGTCGGCGCCGCGTTCGAGCTCGCCGCAGATGTCGCGGAGCGCCGCGACCCGTTCCCCGCAGTCCTCCGTGGTGCCACCACGGGCCGCGAGTTCGCCGAGGAAGGCGCGAATTGCCCCCCAGGCGGCCTCTTCCCCGGCCGCGAGCTCGGCGGGAACGGGCTCCCCTCGCACCGCAGCCTCGAGCATGACGCGGAAGCGTGCGGGCAGCTCCCGTTCCCGTGCGCGCAGGCGGCGCAGCGTCGCGGCAACCCGGCCGGCGACTCCGCCGGCCTCGGAGTCGCCGCCGCCGCTCTCGTCGATCACCCCGCCCAGGCGTCGCACGGAAAACCCGACACAGGTCGCAGCGAGGAATGCGCCCGCTGCGGCGAAGAGGATGGCCGAGGCGAGGAGGGGGGCGGAATCCACGATGAGGAGGGCCGCGAAACCGGCGCCGATGCCGGCCGCCAGAGACAGGACGAAGCTCAGCTCGAGCAGTGGCAGGTCTTTCGGACGCACGTCGTCAACTCCTTGCTGCTACATTGGCAGGCCGTGCTTCCGACAATCCGAACTCCCGGCGGTCCGGTCGGAACGGCCCGACGCAGACTGAAGCCGATGCGCATGCATGCGCATGGCCGGGTATGTACCCATGTCCGGTTAACGGAAGGTTGACGCCGACGCGCTGGCGACGAGCCCCCTCCTGTTCACCGCCCGCCCGCCGGTCGCAGGCGTTCCACCCAACCGGCGACCGGGCCCGCCAGCGGCAGCGACCACCGCAGCAGCGGCGCATGCGGCCAGAATCGCGGGCGGCCCAGAACCGGAAGCGGCAGGTCGGCGGGCTCGGTACCGGTCAGACGGTCGGCGAGCACCCGGCCGGTGGCGGTGGCCAGGGCCACCCCCCGGCCGTTGTAACCGAAGGCGAGAAGCAGACCGGGTTCGGGCTCGGCGAGCTGCGGCAGACGGTTTTCCGTCAGCGCCACGAGGCCGCCCCAGGCGAACCGCCAGCTCGGCTCCAGATCGGGAAACAGCGCCCGCGCCCGCCGACGCAGCGCCGCGAAGGCGCGCTGGCGGCCGCGCTCGCCGACCGCCCCCCGTCCGCCGATGACGAACCGTCCCTCGGCGTCGAAGCGGAAATAGGTGAGCAGCCGCCTGGTGTCGGAGGCACAGATGCCGTCCCTCACGATCCGCTCGCGGACCGCGGCCGGTTGCGGCTCGCTCGCGATCTGCACCGACCACAACGGGAGGATGCAGCGGGACACCTCCGGAACAGGCGGCCCGCTGTAGGCGTTGGTGCAGCAGACGAGAACACCGCATCGCAGCTCGCCGCGCGGCGTGACGAGACGCCAGCCGTCACCGCTGCGGTCGATCTTCCGCACCGGGCTGCGGCAGAAGAGCCGGGCGCCGGCCGCCATCGCGGCCCGGGCGAGGCCCCGGGCGAACTTCAGGGGATGCAGGCTGCCGCCGCGGAAATCGAACAGCGCCCCGTGATAGGCATCGGTACCGAGACGCTCGGCCACCTCGGCCCGCGACAGCAGCCGCAGGGAAGCGCCGAGGCGCGCCCATTGCGCCACCCGACGCTCGAGGGTCGGCAGATGGCCGGGGGCGGCCGCCGGCTGGAGCCAGCCTCCCCGCACCGCGTCGCAGGCGATCCGGTGCCGGGCGATCAGCTCGAACACCAGATCGGGCGCCGCACCGGCGAAGGCGGCGGCGCGGATCCCCCTTCCCGGTCCCCAGATCCGCTCGACCGCCTCCGGATCCTGCTTGAGCCCCGGGATCACCTGGCCGCCGTTGCGACCGGCGGCTCCCGCGCCGATCCCGCCGGCTTCGAGCAGGACCACCTCGCGCCCCCGTTCGGCCAGATGCAGAGCCGCGGAAAGTCCGGCGTAGCCACCGCCGACGACGGCGATCTCCGCCTGCCGCCGGTCTTCGAGCGGAGGCAGGGCGAGGGCCTCGCCCGCCGTCCATTGCCACAGATTCGTTTCGGTCATCGATCCCGCTCCCTCGCGCCGCCGTTCCCGCCGTCCGTGGCCGGTGACGCTTGCCGAAATTTCCGTGCTGGCCCATCCTGCACCTCTCGGAGGCTTCGGGCCACTGCGGGGGACGTGCCGTGATCCTACGCTGGATCCTCGGGGTCGCGCTGGCGCTCGGCCTGGTGGGAGCGGCCGGCGAGGCGCAGGAACCGAAGGGCCGCGCGCTGGTCTTCGAGATCGAAGGGCCGATCGGCCCGGCCACCAGCGACTATCTCGCGCGCGGCTTCGAACGCGCGATGCGGGAAGGGGCCTCCCTCGTCGTGCTGCGGATGGACACACCCGGCGGGCTCGACACCGCGATGCGCGAGATCATCCGCGACATCCTCGCAAGTCCCATCCCGGTGGCGGTCTGGGTGGGACCGAGCGGCGCCCGGGCCGCCAGCGCCGGGACCTACATCCTCTACGCCTCCCATGTCGCGGCCATGGCCCCGGGAACCAATCTCGGGGCGGCGACCCCGGTCGCCATCGGGGGCCTTCCGGGGGCACCCTCCTCCGAACCCGACGCCGAGGAGGGCGGGAAGGAAGAGGAAGCGGAATCCCCGCCGCCGCGACCCGGCATGATGGACAAGGTGATGAACGACGCCGCCGCCTTCATCCGGGCGCTCGCACGGATGCGCGGCCGCAACGCCGACTGGGCGGAGAAGGCGGTGCGGGAGGCGGCCAGCCTGTCGGCGGAGGAAGCCCTGGAGCTCGGGGTGATCGACCTTCTCGCCCGGGATCTCGAGGAGCTGCTGGAGAAGATGGACGGGCGGGTGGTGGCGATCGGCCGCGAAGAGCTGGTGCTCGACACCGACGGGCTCGCTCTCGAACGGGTCGAACCCGACTGGCGGGCCAGGCTGCTGCAGATCGTCACCAACCCCAACGTCGCCTACATCCTGATGCTGATCGGCATCTACGGCATCATCCTCGAGTTCTACAGTCCCGGCCTCACCGGACCCGGCCTGATCGGGGCCATCTCCCTGCTCCTGGCGCTCTACGCCTTCCAGGTCCTGCCCGTGAACTTCGCCGGCCTCGCGCTCGTCGCTCTCGGCGCCGCCCTGCTGGTGGCGGAAGCCTTCATCGGCAGTTTCGGCGCCCTGGGGGTGGCGGGCATCGCCGCACTGGTGGCTGGTGCGGTGATGCTGATGGACACCGAGGCCCCGGGCTTTACCATCTCGCTGTGGCTGGTGGGCGGGGTCGCCGCCGGCCTCGGCAGCCTGCTGCTGATGGCCATGGCGATGATCGCCCGCAGTCGCCTGCGTCGCGTGGTCATCGGTCCGGAGCGGATCCGCGGCACCCTCGCCGAAGTCCAGAGCTGGAGCGGAGATCGGGGCGTCGTGCGCTTCGAGGGCGAGGTCTGGGAAGCCCGGAGTACCCGGGCGTTGCGACCCGGAGCGCGTGTCCGGGTGACCGGTCGCGAGGGTCTCGTGCTGATCGTCGAACCGCTGTCCCGGGAGGAGTGATCCGCCATGCTGATCGGTACCCTCGTCGCCATTCTGGTTCCCGTCCTGGTCGTTCTCGCCTCGCTCAAGATCATTCGCGAGTACGAACGGGCGGTGGTCTTCGTCCTCGGTCGCTTCTACCGGATCAAGGGTCCCGGCCTGATCATCGTCATCCCGGTGATCCAGCAGATGGTGCGGGTCGATCTCCGCACCCGGGTGCTCGATGTGCCGACCCAGGACGTGATCTCCCGCGACAACGTCTCGGTGAAGGTCAACGCGGTCATCTACTACCGGGTGATCGATCCCGAGCGGGCGGTGATCCGGGTCGAGAATTTCGAGGCCGCCACCAGCCAGCTCGCCCAGACCACCCTGCGCTCGGTCCTCGGGCAGCACGAGCTCGACGAGATGCTCTCGGAGCGCGACAAGCTCAATGCCGACATCCGGCGCATCCTCGACGAGCAGACCGATGCCTGGGGCATCAAGGTCTCCAACGTCGAGCTCAAACATGTCGATCTCGACGAGAGCATGATCCGGGCGATCGCCAAGCAGGCCGAAGCGGAGCGGATCCGCCGGGCCAAGATCATCAGCGCCGAGGGCGAATACCAGGCCGCCGAACGGATGCTGGACGCCGCCAAGATCATGGCCCAGCGCCCCGAGGCGATGCAGCTCCGCTATCTGGTGGCGCTCCAGGAGATCGCCAACGAGCGCAGCCAGACCATCGTCTTTCCCTTCCCCATCGAACTGTCGAAGCTGCTGCCGGGAACCGGCACCGAGACATGAAGCCGGCCCGGATCGTTCCCGAGCGCAACCGGCTGATCGCCGAACGGCTGCGGCAGGCGGCCGATCTGCTCGAACGGCAGGGCGCCAATCCCTACCGCTGTCGCGCCTATCGCGAGGCGGCGCGGGTGGTGGAAAGCCTCGATGTCGATCTGCGCGACGTCCTGGCAAAGGAAGGGCTCGAGGGGCTGACCGCTTTGCCGGCGATCGGCCGTTCGATCGCCGCGGCCATCGCCGAAATGGTCCGGACCGGCCGCTGGGCGCAACTCGAACGTCTCAAGGGCGCGGCCGATCCCGAAGCCCTGTTCGCGAGCATCCCCGGCATCGGTCCCGAACTCGCCCGCAGGATCCACGAGATCCTGGGCATCGACACCCTGGAGGAGCTGGAGCTCGCGGCCCACGACGGGCGGCTCGAGCAGGTGCCGGGTATCGGCCCCAAGCGGGCGGCGATGCTGCGCCCCCTGCTCGCCGAGATGCTGGCCCGCACCCGGCCGCGACGACGCATGGTCCCGCCCGAGGAGCCCGACATCGCCACCCTGCTCGACGTCGATGCCGAATATCGGCGGCGGGCGGAGGCCGATGATCTGCCGAGGATCGCACCCCGCCGCTTCAACCCTTCGGGCGAGGCCTGGCTGCCCATCCTCCACACCCAGCGCGGCCCCTGGCATTTCACCGCGGTCTATTCCAACACCGCCCGGGCCCACGAGCTCGGCCGGGTCCGGGATTGGGTGGTGCTCTACTTCCACCGCGACGAAGACGACTTCGAGGGTCAGCGCACGGTGGTCACCGAGACCCGCGGCCCGCTCCTCGGCCGGCGGGTGGTGCGCGGCCGGGAACGCGAATGCCGGGCCCATTACGGGCTCTGATCCCCTCCGCCCCTCACTCCGCCGCTTCGCGATAATGCGGCTTGGGCCGGGCGGCGAGGCGCAGCTCGGTGAGCTGTTCCCGCTCGCGTTCCGCCAGCCGGTAGGCCTGCTCGGCGCCGGGCCCGTACTGGGGCGGCCAGGATTGCTCGCGATGGCCGTAGAAGGCCGCCGCGTGCAGGGTGAAATGGGGATCCGCCAGATGACGCCGCGCCAGCGCCACCAGATCGGCGCGGCCGGCGGCGATGATGGTGTTGACCTGATCCCAGTCGGTGATGGCACCCACCGCCATGGTGGCGCAGCCCAGCTCGTTGCGGATCCGGTCGGCGAAGGGCACCTGGAACATGCGCCCGTAGACCGGCTGCTGATCGGCCACCGTCTGCCCGCTCGATACGTCGATCAGATCGCAGCCGGCGCCGACGAAGGCACGGGCCACCTCCACCGCCTCCGCATCCGTGAGCCCGCCGGGTGCCCAGTCCACCGCCGAGATGCGGACCGACATCGGTTTCTCTTCGGGCCAGACCGCCCGCATCGCCTCGAACACCTCGAGGGGAAAGCGCAGCCTGTTCGCGAGCTCGCCACCGTAGCGGTCGCTGCGCCGGTTGGTGAGCGGCGAGATGAAGGAGGCCAGCAGATAGCCGTGGGCGCAATGCAGCTCGATCATGTCGAAGCCGGCCCGCAGGGCCCGTTCCGTGGCGGCGACGAAATCCGCGATCACCGCGTCCATGTCGGCCCGGGTCATCTCCCGCGGTACCCGACTGTGCGGGAGATAGGGGATCGGGGAAGCGGAGAGGATCGGCCAGCCCCCTTCCTCCAGCGGCTCGTCCATCCCCTCCCACATCAGTTTCGTGGCCCCCTTGCGGCCGGCATGGCCGAGCTGCATGCAGAGTTTCGCCCGCCCGTGGGCCCGGCAGAACTCGACGATCCGCTTCCAGGCCGCCTCCTGTTCCTCGTTCCAGATGCCGGTACAGCCGGGGGTGATCCGGGCCTCCGGCGAGACATCGGTCATCTCCGTATAGAGGAGTCCGGCGCCACCGATGGCGCGGGCGCCGTAGTGCACCAGATGCCAGTCGCCGGGCACGCCGTTCTCGGCCGAGTACATGCACATGGGTGAGACCACGACCCGGTTCTCGAGCACCATCCCGCGCAGGCGGAAGGGCAGGAACATCGGCGGAGGCGGGTCGTCGCGGGGAATGTCGAAGCCCAGCGCCCGCGCCTTGTCGGCGGCATCGCGATCGACCCGATCGACGAACTCCGGCGCCCGCAGGCGGAGGTTTTCATAGGTGATCGCCTTGGCCCGGCTCATCAGCCCGAAGCAGAACTGGACCGGGGTCATGTGCCAGTAGCGCTTCACATGCTCGAACCAGACCAGCGAGACGTCGGCCGCGTGCTGCAACTTCTCCACCTCGTCGCGGCGGGCGGCTTCGAAGCGGGAAAGTGCGGTCGCCACATCGCCGCTCTCGAGGAAGGCGTCGTGCAGGGCGATGGCGTCCTCCATGGCCAGCTTGGTGCCCGAACCGATGGTGAAATGGGCGGTGGCCTTGGCGTCACCCAGCAGCACGATGTTGTCCTTCACCCAGCGCTCGAGCCGCATCATCGGAAAGCGGCGCCAGATGGAACGGTTGACGAGCAGCGGGTGTCCGGCGAGCTCTTCCCGGAACACCTCCTCGAGGAAATCCCGGCTCTCCTCCTCGGTGCAGTCCTGGAGTCCCGCCCTCATGAAGGTCTCGGCGTCGGTCTCGATCACCCAAGTACTGCGCCCCTGCTCGTACTGGTAGGCATGGGCGATGAAGATCCCCCATTCGGTCTCGCGGAAGAAGAAGCCGAAGGCGTCCAGAGGGCGGGTCGAGCCCATCCAGGTGAACCGGTTGGGACGGAGGTCGATGCGCGGGCGGAAATGGTCCCGGAACGCCTCGCGCACCCGGCTGTTGATGCCGTCGGCGGCGACGATCAGATCGTAACGGCCGAGCTCGGCGACGGATTCGATCTCACGCTCGAAGTGCAGCCGCACACCGAGCTGGCGGCAGCGATCCTGGAGGATGCGCAGCAGGCTCACCCGGGAGCAGCCGCAGAAACCGTTGCCACCGATCCGCTGGACGGTGCCCCGGAAATGGACCTCGATATCGTCCCAGTAGGCGAAGTTGTCCCGGATCGCCTCGTAGGTCGGTCGGTCCACCGCCTCGAAGGTGTCCAGGGTCTGGTCGGAGAACACCACCCCGAAACCGAAGGTGTCGTCCGGCCGGTTGCGCTCGAACACGTCGATCTCGGCGCCGTCGAAATCGCGCTTCACGAGACTGGCGAAATAGAGTCCCGCCGGACCGCCGCCGATCACCGCGATACGCATCGCCTTCCTCCGCTGCCCCCGCTTGCACGAAAACATTTTATGCCTAAAACATTTCTCCTACAATGCCCCGTGCCGGCGGGAGGCCCGCCCCGGTCTCTGGACAAATCGCCGGCGACGGGTCACGACAGTGACCCGGGCAGAAAAGGAGGGAGAGCGATGCGCAACGCGCTTTCGGCCATCGTCGCCGCGGCCGCGGTGGCAATCGGGTCGGCGGCCCCGACCCCGGCCACGGCCCAGCAGGAACTCAGAATCGGTCTTCTGACGACGCTTTCGGGACCGGGATCGGGCCTCGGCACCGACATCCGTGACGGGTTCCGGCTCGGGCTCGAACATCTCGGCGGGCGGCTCGGCGGGGTGCCGACGGTGGTGATCGAGGCGGACGACGCCCGCAAGCCCGATGTCGCCGTGCAGAAGACCGACGAGATGATCTCGCGCGACGGCATCTTTCTGATGACCGGGCAGGTCTGGTCCAACCTGACCCTGGCGATGATGCCCACTCTCGCCCGCAACCGGGTGTTCTTTATCAGTCCCAACGCCGGTCCTTCGGCGCTGGCCGGCAAGCAGTGCAATCCCTGGTTCTTCAACACCGCCTGGCAGAACGACAACAATCACGAGGCGACCGGCGCCTTCGTCCAGAAGCAGGGATACAAGAGCGTCTATCTCCTGGCTCCGAACTACCCCGCCGGCCACGACGCGATCGCCGGCTTCAAGCGCTACTACGAGGGCGAGATCAAGGGCGAGGTGTACACGCCCCTCGGCCAGCTCGACTATGCGGCGGAGATCGCCAACCTGCGTGCCGCCGCGCCCGAGGCGGTGTTCTTCTTCTATCCGGGCGGCATGGGCATCAGCTTCATCAAGCAGTACGCCCAGGCCGGGCTGATCGAGGAGATCCCCCTGTTCGGGCCAGCCTTCTCCTTCAGCCAGGACATCCTGCGGGCGGTGGGCGAGGCCGCCGTGGGGGCCTACAACGGTGCCCAGTGGAGCCCCGACCTCGACAACGAGCTGAACAAGAAGTTCGTCGCCGCCTTCCGCGAGACCTACGGTCGTCTGCCTTCGCTCTACGCCGCGCAGGGCTACGACACCGCCCTCGTGATCGACGCCGCGGTGCGCAACGCGGGTGCCGACTGGTCCGACAAGGCGACCTTCCGCAAGGCGCTGGAATCGGTGGTGCTGGAGACCACCCGGGGGGCGTTCCGGTTCAACGTGAACCACTTCCCGATCCAGGACTTCTATGTCCGCCGGGTGGTGAAACTCGACGACGGGACCATCACCAACCGGGTGGTCGAGAAGATCTTCGAGGATCACGCGGACGCCTACGTCGGCGAGTGCCGCATGAGATGAGCCGTCGGACGCCGCGCCGTCGCGGCGCGGCGTCGCCACGGATCGCGCGATGGACCTGCTGCTCCTCCTGCAACAGACGCTCAACGGGCTGCAGCTCGGGGTGATGCTTTTCCTGATGGCGGCGGGGCTCACCCTGATCTTCGGCATCATGGATCTGATCAATCTGGCGCACGGCTCCTTCTACATGCTGGGCGCCTATCTCACGGCCTGGACGATGGGCCTCGTGGACGCCTTTCTGCCGGCGATCGCCCTCGCCCTGCTGATCACCGCGGCGGTCGGCTTCCTGGTCGAGGTGACGGCGCTGCGCCGCCTCTACGGGCGCGATCATCTCTACCAGGTGCTGGCCACCTTCGGCCTCATCCTGTTCTTCAACGAAGGCCTCAAGCTCCTGTTCGGGCCGCAGCCGATCTTCCTCCAGCCGCCGGCCTGGCTGTCCGGCCAGGTGCCCCTCTTCGGCGCGCCCTATCCGGTGATCCGCCTCGCCATCATCGCCGTGGGTCTCGCCAGCGCCCTGCTCCTCTGGTGGCTGATCGGCCACACCCGCCTCGGCATGCTGATCCGGGCCGGGGCCGACGACCGCGAGATGGTGCAGGCGCTCGGAGTGGACATCGCCCGCCTGTTCGGTCTGATCTTCGCCCTCGGGGCGGCGCTGGCGGCCCTCGCCGGGGCGATGGCCGGGCCGGTTCTCGCGGTCCGGATCGGGATGGGCGAGGACATCCTGATCCTCGCCTTCGTGGTGATCGTCATCGGCGGCATCGGATCCATCCGCGGCGCCTTTCTCGGGGCGCTGCTGGTCGGGCTGGTCGATACCTACGGGCGGGCGATGCTGCCCGACCTCCTCGCGATGTTCCTCGAACGCACCGTCGCCGATGCCGCCGGGGCCTCGATCGCTTCCATGGCCATCTACATCCTGATGGCGCTGGTGCTGGCCTTCCGGCCGCGCGGCCTGCTGCCGGCCCGGTCCTGAGCCGATGCCGCGGCTTTCGGAGATGGGCTGGCGCTGGCGCATCCTGCTCGCTCTCGCCCTGCTTTCGGCGCTGCTGATCCCCTGGACGGGCGACGACTATCTGGTGAAGCTCGCGACCCGCATCCTGATCTTCGCCCTCGCGGCGAGCGCCCTCGATCTCGTGCTCGGCCTGGGCGGGCTCGTGAGCTTCGGGCACGCCGCCTTCCTGGGTCTCGGCGCCTATGTCGTGGGCATCATGTTCCTGCACGATTTCGAAGGCACCGGCTTTCTCGGTCTCGCGCCCAGCCAGGACATCTTCGTCCAGTTCCTGCTCGCGGCCCTGGTCGCCGGCGGCTTCGCGCTGGCGACCGGCGCGGTCTGCCTGCGCACGCGGGGGGTGGCCTTCATCATGATCACTCTCGCCTTCGCGCAGATGCTCTTCTTCTTCTTCGTCTCGCTACGGCGCTACAACGGCGAGGACGGGATCGCGCTGTGGAACCGCAGTCGCGGGGGCTGGCTCGAGCTCGAGGATCAGCGGACCTTCTACTACTTCGTTCTCGCCTGCCTGGTTCTGTTCCTGGTTTTCGCCGCCCGGCTCTATCACAGCCGTTTCGGCCGGGTGGTCCGGGGCAGCAAGGACAACGACCGCCGGATGCGGGCGCTGGGCTTTCCGACCTATCGCTACCGTCTCACGGCCTATCTGCTCTCGGCGGTGGTCACGAGCATCGCCGGGGTCCTGCTGGCCAACGCGACATATTTCGTCGGTCCCGCCTATCTGAGCTGGCACATGTCGGGCCAGCTCATCGTCATGGTCGTGCTGGGCGGCATCGGCACCCTGTTCGGACCGGTGCTGGGGGCGGCGCTGTTCATCCTCCTCGAGGAGTTCCTGCCGGACGTTCTGGATCTCTTCGCGGCGGGTGCCGGCGAGTACTGGATGCTGCTGCTGGGGCCGCTGCTGGTGATCGTCGCCCTGTTCGCCCGACGGGGGCTTCTGGGTGTGCTCGTCGGAACCGGGCGATGAGCGAAGAGGTTCTCCGGGCCGTCGATCTGACCAGGCGCTTCGGCGGGGTGATCGCCTGCGATCGGGTTTCCCTCGCCCTGCGGCGGGGCGAGATTCATGCTCTGATCGGCCCCAACGGCGCCGGCAAGACCACCTTCCTCAACCTGCTTTCGGGAGAACTCGCCGCGGATTCCGGCAGGATCCTGCTCTGCGGACGGGACATCACCCGTCTGCCCACCCATCGGCGCGCCCGCCTCGGTCTCGCCCGCAGTTTCCAGATCACCAGCATCCTTCCCGGCATGAGCGTGCTGGAAAACGTCAGTCTCGCCATCCAGGCCCACGCCGGATCCAGCTTCCGTTTCTTCGCCGATGCCGGGCGGGATCCGGCGCTGAACGAACCCGCCTCGGAGTTGCTCGCCCGAGTGGGCCTCCGGGAATGCGCCGGCCTGCCGGCGGCCCGCCTCGCCCACGGGCAGAAGCGGGTGCTGGAGCTGGCGATGGCTCTCGCCGGCGATCCCGAGGTGCTGCTCCTCGACGAACCCCTGGCCGGGCTCGGCCCCGAGGAGGGACGGCGGATGGTCGAGCTGCTGGCGGGTCTGCGTCCGCGGACCACCATGTTGCTGGTGGAGCACGACATGGACGCCGTCTTCAGACTGGCCGACCGGGTGACGGTGCTGGTCTACGGCCGGGTCATCGCCAGCGGCGATCCCGACGGGATCCGCCGTGATCCCGAGGTGCGATCGGCCTATCTCGGCGAGGAAGAGGGCGGCTGATGCTGGAGATCGAGGGACTCGAAGCGGCCTACGGTGACAGCCGGGTGCTGTTCGGCATGGAGCTCTCCGTCGGCCGCGGCGAGCTCGTCACCCTGATGGGCCGCAACGGCATGGGCAAGACGACGACGGTGCGGGCCATCCTCGGGCTGACGCCGCCCACCGCCGGCTCGATCCGTTTCCTGGACCGCGAAATCACGGGCTGGCCGGCACACCGCATCGCCCGGCTCGGCATCGGCCTCGTCCCCGAAGGACGCCACGTCTTTCCACGGCTCACCGTACGCGAGAACCTCGTCGCCACGGCCCGGCCGGGTCCCGGGGGGGACCGTGCCTGGACCCTGACCGCGGTGTTCGATCTCTTCCCGCGTCTCGCCGAACGTCGCGAGGCGATGGGCAACCAGCTTTCCGGCGGCGAACAGCAGATGCTGGCCATCGGTCGGGCGCTGATGACCAATCCGCTGCTGCTCCTCCTCGACGAGGCCACGGAGGGACTGGCACCGATGATCCGCCGCGAGATCTGGCGGGCCCTGGCCCGTCTCAAACGGGAGGGGCTCGCGGTCCTGCTGATCGACAAGCATGTGGAGCCGCTGCTCGATCTCGCCGATCGCCATTTCGTCGTCGAGAAGGGACGCTGCGTCTGGAAGGGCACGAGCGCGGACTTCCGCGCCGAGATGGAGACGATCGAGCGGCGCTGGCTCGGGGTCTGAAAGCGCGCCCACTCAGACGGAACCGGAGATCGCGGCGCGTGGTTCGGGCGGCCCGGCGATGGCGCGCAAGGCATCCTCGAGAATGACCGCCGCCGCATAATGATCGAGCGGTGTGGAGCGGCGTCTGGGTTTCGGCAGGCGCCCTTCCCGGATGGCTTCCTCCACCGCGAAGGTGGTCAGCCGTTCGTCCTGGAGCAGAACGGGCAGGCCGAACACCTGCCGGAGGCCGGTCGCGAAGGCCCGCGCGCGCTCCGCCTGCGCCCCTTCGGTGCCGTTCATGTTGACGGGCCAGCCGACGACGAAGCCGACCACCTCGCGGCGGCGGACCACGAGCCCGATCCGCTCCATGTCCGCCTCCCAGTGCTTCCGCGAGAAGGTGGCGACCGGGGTCACCAGTCGCCGCCCGACATCCGTTCCGGCCAGACCCAGGCGCCGCTTGCTGACGTCGATCGCCAAAAGCGACCCGCTCCCGGGAAGAAGGCGCGCGAATCGCTCGGGATCCGAAAAGACCGGCATCGTCGTTTCCACCACCATCCCACCGTATCGTAATTCGATGAATATTACACTTCTCGTATCAGAAATCCACGGCCGAAAAACGCCCGCGCCCCCGGCGGAGCAGCGTACGGGTTCGAAACCCTGGCGAACGATACTCGTGATCCGCTATGCTCACCCCGCCCGGCACGCCAATCGCGGAACCGCATCCATGCCTCCGTTCGACATCGTCATTCGCGGTGCGCGGATCGTCACCGCCAGCGATCTTTTCGTCGCCGATCTCGGTCTGCGCGGAGAGACGATCGCCGCCATCGGCCGCGATCTTCCGGCCGGAGACCGGGAGATCGAGGCCACCGGGTACATCGTGACCCCGGGCGGGGTCGATGCCCATTGTCACATCGAGCAGCTCACCGCGACCGGGCTGATGAACGCCGACAGTTTCGAAACCGCGACCCGGGCGGCGGCCCAGGGAGGGACCACCACCGTCGTTCCCTTCGCCGCCCAGCATCCGGGAACGAGCCTCGAAAAGGTGGTCGCCGACTACCACGAAGCCGCCGCCCGGGGGGCGATCGTCGATTACGCCTTCCACATGATCGTGACCGACCCGCGGCCGGAGATCCTGAACCGGGAGCTGCCGCCCCTGGTGCGCGCCGGACATGCCTCTCTCAAGGCGTTCATGACCTACGATCGGTTGCGGGTGGAGGACGAGAAGCTCCTCGACATCATTTGGGCGGCCCGGCGTCACGGCTGCATGGTCTGCATTCATGCCGAGAACCACGGCATGATCTCCTGGACGAGCCGCCGCCTGCTGGAACGCGGCTACAAGGCGCCCCGCTATCATGTGGTGAGTCATCCGCGCCTCGGCGAGGCCGAGGCGGTGTACCGGGCGATCACCTTCGCCACCTTCCTCGACCAGCCGATCATGCTGTTCCATCTTTCCACCCGCGAGGCGGTGGAGATCGTCCATCGCGCCCGGGGCGAAGGTCGCAAGATCTTCGCCGAAACCTGCACCCAGTATCTGCTGCTCGACGCCGCCGATCTCGACCGGCCGGGGATCGAGGGGGCCATGTGGATGTGCAGCCCGCCGCTGCGCGACGCGGAGGATCGGGAAGCCCTCTGGCGAGGGCTCGAGAACGGGACCCTGCAACTCGTCTCCTCGGACCACGCACCCTACCGGATGGACGAAACCGGCAAGCTGGCCCGGGGACCGGATCCGAGCTTCAAGGAAATCGCCAACGGTCTGCCCGGAATCGAGCTGCGCCTGCCGCTGCTGTTCGATGCCATGGTGAGTTCCGGTCGGATGGATCTCCGCCGCTTCGTCGAGCTGACCGCCACGGCCCCGGCCCGGATCTACAATCTGCACCCGAAGAAGGGTACCATCGCCGTCGGTGCGGATGCCGATCTGGTGCTCTGGGATCCTTCCCTCGAAGTCACCATCGCGCAGGGTCCGCGCCACGACAATGCCGGCTACACGCCCTACGCGGGGCGCCGGGTCCGGGGCTGGCCGGTGATGGTGCTGCGTCGCGGAGAGGTGATCGTGGAGAAGGGGGAACTTCGCGCCATGCCGGGCAGCGGCCGCTTCCTGCCGCGGACCGGAGGCGAAGCGGCGAAACCCACCGGCAGGCTGGCCCCGGAACTCGACCCGGGCCGCAACTTCGGCGCCGTCCTGACGGACTGACGGCGCCGGACACCGGAAGGGGACAGCGATGAAGGTCAACGCCGATTTCCAACGTCGTGCGGCGGTGCACGCCCGCTCGACGCGCTGGGTGCCCTCGCCCGTCGCCGGTGTCGATCGCCTGATGCTCGATCGGGTCGGCGGCGAGCGAGCACGGGCCACCACCATCGTCCGGTTCGCCCCGAACAGTCGCTTTTCGCCGCACCGCCACGGCGGCGGCGAGGAATATCTGGTCCTCGAAGGCGTGTTCGAGGACGAGGAGGGGGCCTTTCCCGAGGGCCGCTACGTCCGCAACCCTCCGGGCTCCTGCCATACGCCGGGCTCGGGGCCGGGCTGCGTGATCTTCGTCAAGCTGTGGCAGTTCGCGCCCGGCGACCGCGGGCATCTGGTACGCGACACCGGGGATCTCGCGCTCGTCCCCCTCGCGACGCGGCCGGGTGTGCGCGCCGCCCGCCTCCACGAGGATGCCCGGGAATCGGTCCGGATCGAGAGCTGGGAACCGGGGGCGCGGATCTCCCACCGGCCGGAGGGCGGTCTCGAGATCCTCTGTCTCGAGGGCGGCTTCGCCGAAGGCGGCGAGAGCTTTTCCCGATGGTCCTGGCTGCGCCTTCCCGCGGGGTACCCCTTGAACGCCGTCGCCGGGCCGCACGGCTGCCGTCTGTGGGTGAAGGAAGGGCATCTCCGGTTCGTGGATCGGGACCTCGCCGCCCTCGCGGCGGCCGACGGCGAAGGTTGAAGGCGGCTCACATCGCCGCCAGCGCCAGCACCGCCTCGCGGCACGGCTGCCCCGGGACCACCCCGAGCCGGGCGGCGGTCCCGTTGATCCGCGAGATGCGCCCCTCCTCGAAGCTCGAGCGGGCATCACCGATGCGTGCGGTCGCGCAGTCCACCGCCAGCCCGGCGGTGCCCCGGGCGTCCAGGACCGCGAGACGACGGACCCCACAGTCGCGGAAGCCGATGCCGGCATCGTTGAAGACGGCGGCGAACCCGTCCGCCTTCAGGGCGCGAGCGGGATCGCCGTCCACCAGCCCGCCGTGGGAGCCGGTCACCAGCACCGCACCTTCGTCCTCGGCCCGGATCAAACTCGCCGAATCGACGAGGACGATGCGCCGACCGTGGCCTTCCAGCACATGGCGTTCCTCGTCGATCGGCGGGGCCTCCCACCGTTGCGGCATCCGCGCACCGGCGAGGCGTTCCGCGGCCTCGCGACAGGGCATCCCGGGACGGACCCCGAGCGCCACGGCCGGGGCGTTGGCATGGCTGATCCGCCCCGCCGAGAGGATGTGACGGGCGTCGCCGATGCAGGCCGTCTCGTGGCCGACCGTCGCCGCCGGCATCCCGGTGCGCGCGCAGACCTCGAGACAGGCGATGCCGGCCCCCTCGCGGCCGATCCCGGCATCGTGGAAGATGGCGGCACGGAACCGTGCGCGGATCGCCAGCGCGGCCGCGAACAGACCGCCGTGGGACCCGGTGACCACTACCCTGCCTTCGGTCCCGGCCGGCAGGCTGGTGATGCTGCCGGCGAGACAGAGCCACCCCGGTTCGTCCGTCATCTCCGTTCCCCCCGCCGGCCCGCCTTGACCACTTCGCCCGGCCGGCTAGGCTTTCTCGCCACACCGCTTAGGCGGGTGCCGCGCCCTCGGCAAGCGCCCCGGGGCGAACGGGGAGCGGGAGAGGAAAGAGAGGAAGAAAACCGGATGGAAGATACCAAGGGGGGCTCCGGTGCCAATCTCGATCGGGATCGGTTGTGCGCCTTCTATCGCCACATGTGGCGGATCCGGGCCTTCGAGGAATGTGCGATCCGCGGCGCCGAGGCGGGCGAGGTGTTCGGCACCGTCCACCCCTCGATCGGCCAGGAAGCGGTGGCGGTGGCGGTCTGCGGCAATCTGCGGCGCGACGACATTCTCCTGTCCACCCATCGCGGTCACGGCCACACCCTGGTCAAGGGTGCCGATCCCTATGCCATGATGTGCGAGCTGCTGGGGCGTGCCGAGGGCACCTGCGGCGGCAAGGGCGGATCGATGCACATCGCCGATTTCGGAATCGCCATGCTGGGCGCCAACGGGGTGGTGGGGGCCAACACGGTGATCGCGGTCGGCGCCGCCCAGCGTCTCAAGAAGCTGGGCTCGGACCGTATCGTGGCCTGCATCTTCGGCGACGGGGCCGTCAACCGCGGCACCTTCCTCGAGGCCCTCAACTGGGCCGCCGTCCGTACCCTGCCGGTACTCTTCGTCTGCGAGGACAACCGCTATTCGGCTTCCACCCGGACGGCCGAGCTCACCGCCGGCGAGGGCGCCGCCGCCCGCGGCCGGGCCCTCGGCATCGAGACGGCGGAGGCGGACGGCAACGAGGTGCCGACGCTGGATGCCATCGCCCGCGAAGCGATCGCCCGCGTCCGTGGTGGCCGGCCGGTGCTGCTCGTGACCCGCACCTACCGGCTGACCGGCCACACCAGCCGTGATCCCGCCGGCTACCGTCCGCAGGAGGAGCTGGCGGCGGCCCGCGAGAAGGATCCGATCCGCCGCTGTGCCGATCTCCTGCGCCTCGCCGGTCTCGAGGAGGCCGAGCTCGCCGCCATCGAGGCGGAGGCCCGCCGGGAAATGGCGGAGATCTACGAACGGGCACGGAACGCCCCCTGGCCGCGGCGCGATCTCGCCTACACCGACGTCCAGGACGTCGGTGCACCGACGGAGCGGCCCTACTGATGCCCCGAATCACCTATCTGGAGGCGGGCCGGCGGGCGCTCGCCGAGGAGATGCGTCGCGATCCCGACGTCTGGGCGGTGGGCGAGGATCTCGGTCGCGGTGGCGTCTTCGGCCAGTACCGGGGCCTGCTCGAGGAGTTCGGTCCGGAACGGATCATCGATGCTCCGATTTCCGAAAACTGCATCCTCGGATCCTCGGTGGGAGCGGCGATGACGGGGGCGCGTCCGGTGGTCGAGATGCGTTTCGCCGATTTCGCGCTCTGTGCGATCGACGAGCTCGTCAACCAGGCGGCCAAGGCCCGCTACATGTTCGGTGGCCAGACCAGGGTGCCGCTGGTGGTCCGCGAGCCGGTGGGACTCTGGAAGTCGGCCGCCGCCCAGCACAGCCAGTCCCTGGAGGCCTGGTACGTCCACGTCCCGGGGCTGGTGGTGGTCATGCCGGCGACGCCGGCCGACAACGCCGGTCTTCTCAAAGCCGCCATCCGCTGCGACGACCCGGTGGTCTACATGGAGCACAAGGACCTCTGGGGCCTCGAGGGAGAGGTTCCCGAGGAGGTGGCGCCGATTCCCCTGGGCACCGCCCGTCGCGCCCGCACCGGCCGTGACGTCACCATCGTCACCTGGTCGGCGATGGTCCACACCGCCACGGAAGCGGCGGAAAGGCTCGCAGGTGAGCGGATCGAGGCGGAGGTGCTGGATCTCCGTACTCTCTGGCCCTGGGACCGGGAGGCGGTGTTCGAGAGCGTCGCCCGGACCCGACGGGTGCTGATCGTTCACGAGGCGGTCCGGGTCGGCGGCTTCGGGGCCGAGATCGCCGCCACCCTGGCCGAGGAACTCGACGACCGGCTCGCCGCGCCGCCCCGGCGTCTCGGCGCCCCGCGCGTCCCCGTTCCCTATTCGCCGCCGCTGGAAGAGGAAGTGCGGGTCTCGGCCGATCGCATCGCCGAAGCCGCCCGCGCGCTGCTCCGTTCCTAGGAAGGTCCGATGTCCCGAGCCAACGAGATGACCGGCGGCGAGGCTCTGGCCCGCATGCTGCAGATCCACGAGGTGGGACCCATGTTCGGCATGGGCGGGTTCCAGCTCCTGCCCTTCTATGATGCGGTCCGCCGTCTCGGCCTCGTCCATCATCTGATCAACGACGAACGCGCCGGTGTCTTCGCCGCCGACGCCTACGCCAAGGTCACGGGACGGGTCGGTGTCTGCGACGCCACCCTCGGACCGGGCGCGACCAATCTCGTCACCGGGCTCGTCGAGGCCCTCAACGCCGGCTCGCCGCTCGTCGTGCTCACCGGTGACGCCCATCGGCTCCATGCCGGCAAGAACATGACCCAGGAGGCCCGCCAGCTCGAGATCCTGCGTCCGGCGGTGAAGGAGGTGCTGCGGATCGAGGTCGTCGAGCGGATCCCCGAACTCGTGCGCCGGGCCTTTTCCCTCGCGACCTCCGGGCGACCCGGGCCGGTGGTGCTCGATGTGCCGGAAGACGTCTGCCATGGGACCCACCCGTTCGCGGACGCGGATTTCACCGTCGATCCGACCACCCTCGCCGTCCCCGCGCACCGCTGCCGGCCCGACCTCGCGGTCCTCGAACGGGCGGCCGACACGCTGGCCGCGGCCCGCCGGCCGCTGATGCTCTGCGGCGGCGGGGTGCACATCAGCGGCGCCGCCGAGGAGGTGACGGCCCTCGCCGAAAGCCTCGCGCTGCCGGTCGCCCACACCATGAGCGGGAAGGGCGCGATCGCCTGCACCCATCCGCTGAACGCCGGCCTGTTCGGCCGCTACGACCGGATCGCCAACCGGCTGATCGCGGAGGCGGACTGTCTCTTCGTGGTCGGCTGCAAGCTCGGGGAGATCGCGACCAAGCGCTACGCCCTGCCCGGCCATGGCAGGACCCTGATCCATCTCGACATCCTGGCCGAGGAGTTCGGCCGGACCACCCCTGCCGGCCTGGCCCTCTGGGGCGACGCCCGAGCGACCTTGCGCGAGCTCGCGGCCCTGCTCGCCGACCGCGCGCCGGCTGTCGCCGACCGCCAGCGCGGCTACGCCGGGGAAGTGGCCGGTCGGATGGCGGCCTGGCGGGACGGTGTGGCGGCGAAACTCCATTCGAACGAACGCCCGGTCTCGATGGCCCGCCTGGTTCACGAGCTCAACCGCCATCTGCCCGCGGATGCCCTGCTGATCGCCGACGGCGGCTTCGCCGCCCACTGGGCCGGTCTCCTGTACGATACCAAGCGCCCGGGCCGCGGCTTCGTGCCGGACCGGGGCTTCGCCTCCATCGGTTACGGGCTGCCCGGGGCCATCGGCGCCAGCCTCGCCGCCCCCGGACGACCGGTCGTCGCGCTCACCGGCGACGGCGGCTTCAACATGGCGATGGGGGAGCTCGAGACCGCGGTCCGTCTCGGGCTCACCTTCACGCTCGTGATCGTCAACAACGCCGCCTCGGGCTATGTGAAGGCCCTGCAGCATCTGATGTACGGGGAGGGGGCCTACCAGTCGAGCGATCTGGCGCCGATGAACTACGCCCGGATCGCCGAGGCCATGGGCGGCCGGGGTCTGCGGGTCGAAACGCCCGAAGAGATCGCCCCCGCCCTCCGCGAGGCTCTCAGCGAACGGCAGCGGCCGGTGGTGATCGACCTCCTGGTCACCCGCGACCCCTCCCGGATGCTGCCCGGGGTCGACAGCCGCGCGGCCCGGGTCGAGAAAGGCGACCGGATCGCCTGAGCGAACCCGGGTCAGTGCGCGCCGACGGTGGCGCCGGGCTCCTCCTCGGCGTAGCCGAGCCGGCTCACGAGATCGCCGGTGACGGCCCGGAAATGGGCCATGATCTCGGCGTCGAAATGGTTCTTCCAGTCGCCGGCCACCCCCTTGCGATAGTGGCTCCTGGTCGCCTCCTCGCCCTGCCTGCGCCCGTGGCTCAGCCGCTCGAAGCTGTTGCGGCGGGCCAGCGCCTCGAACTCGGCCGGAGCCAGCCGGACCTCCAGCCAGTCGAGGAGACGGCCGAGAAAGGCGGCGTTGTCGGCGGCCAGATCCTCGTAGCGGAAGATCCGCAGATGCGGATCGGGCGGGGCCTCGATCCAGGAGAGCTGGGCCTCGAAGGTGCCGAACTCGGCGACCTTGTCGATGATGAACTTGAAGCCGTCCCGCGTGTTCAGCCGTTCGAGCTCGGCCCGCATCTCGAGCACCACGGGTTGCCGGGCGTGGGAGTAGCGGGCCGAGAAATACCAGGAAACCACCAGATCACGGGGATCGCGCAGGACGAAGAAGCTGCGGTAGGGTTCCGCCTTGGGCAGGGCGGCGTAGGTCGGATGATCGATGTAGAGATGGATGCCCACGGTGTTCGGCGGCAGCGGCCCGTCCAATTTCGCGTAGCGCAGGCCGAGTGCGACATAGGGTTCGGGGTCGAGTCCGGTGTGACGGATGATCACGGGATCGCTGAACACCGCCCGGAACCACTGGCTCGCGGTCTTCTGGGTGCAGCAGTGGTAGATGTTCACGAAGGGGGAGCGCTCGACCACCAGGAATGCGCGCGCCGCCCGCCAGAAGGGCCGCACGAGGGGCTGGCGGCCGCAGAATTCGATCAGCTTGGTGCGCAGAGGCTTGGCGCTCATGATCCGATCCCGTCGCTTCCGGATCCGGGGACCGGCGGCCTAGACCGCCCGGCGAACGATGCGAAGCGAGGTCTTTCAATTCCCAGAACCATGAAGAGCGTGTCAAGCGGGATCGCCCGGAGGGCCAGCAGTCCCGCGAGATAGACGCACCCGGTGATGGCGAAGGCCAGCGGCCAGGGGAGGCCGGAGCCCTTCGTCAGCCAGGCCGCGAGGGCGGCCGAGCCGGCGGCGCAGAACGCCCGCCAGAGGGCGCCCGTACGCATGCGGAGGCCGCTGCGACGGTGGAGAACCCCCAGGATCCACGTCACCACCACCGCTTCGCCGACCACCGTACCGAACGCGGCGCCGACCTCCGCCCAGGTCGGAATCGCCAGGAAATAGATGCCGAGGGCGAGTCCCGCGGCGACGACGAAACCGGGCAGGATGTGCCGCTGCTGGTCGAGGGCCGTCGCCGTGTGGCGCAGGAGCAGGGAGAAGGACATGAGCGCCATGGTGACGGAGAGAATGCGCAGCGGCACGGCGCTGGCGGCGAAGGCCGGACCCGCGATCAGCGTCGCCACTTCTTCGGCGAACAGGAAGAACAGCATGGCCATCCCCGGCACGGCGATCGCCAGCGCGTCGAAGGATGCCTGAAGATACTGCCGGAACCGGGGACCGTCCTGGGCGAGGCGGGAAAGCAGGGGCAACATGAGGCTGGTGAACATGATGGTGAAACCCACCACCGTGTCGAGGACCTTGGTGGCGACACCGTACTGGCCCACCGCCTCGGGGGGATGGAACACCGAGAGCAGGACGGTATCGGCCCGGTAGTAGACGAGGGTCAGGATGTTGGCGAGGGCGAGCGGCAGTGCCGGGATCAGGATCGCCTTCCACTGCCGCCATTCGAACCGCGGCCGGATGGCGAGGAAGCGGCCGGCGGCGAGCCAGGCGATCGCCGCCTGCAACAGGAAGGCGAGGCTCATCGCGGCGACGAAGGGGAGCGGCCCGAGGTCGAGGCCGGACAGGACCGCCGCGGCCAGGAACAGGCCGGTGGCGCCGGCCACTTCCGCCCATACCTGCCCGGCCTGCTCGAGCCGCTGCTGGAAGACGGCGATCAGCGTCTGGAAGCAGGACAGGGCCAGGAAGCCGACGAAGGCCAGCAGGATGCCGAGCCGGACCTCGGCCTCGTACGGAATCAGCCAGGAAAGGAGAACGGCGGTCCCGAGAATGACCGCCGCGGTGACCAGCCGCAGGCCGATGGCGTTGCCGAGGATCCGGACCTGGTCGGCTCCGGGACGGGCGATCTCGCGGGCGACGATGACCGCCAGGCCGAGATTGGCGAGGAGCTGGGCGAAGGCCATGTAGGCCTGGGCGCTGCGAAAGATGCCGTAGCCCTGCGGCCCGAGATGCCGGGTCATCAGGGCCACCGTCCCCAGGGCCAGGATCACCGTCGCCACCTTGCCGACGGTGAGCCAGAACATGTTGCGGCCGATCTTGCGGACGATGGTCACGAAGGGGCGCTTCCGAAAGCGGGCAGGTCGCACGCACAGCCTAGCCCCGAATGGTCAAGGGGGGCTTAACGAAGGGACGCCCCCCCTGACAAGTCCGCAGATCGCCCGGGTCGAAGATCCCCGGGTCGGTTCACGCCCTTCAGGCGTGGGCACCGACCCCGGTCCGGGCCCGCCGACCGAGATCGGCGATCCCCCGGCGCAGCTTTCCCGCCAGCCGCCGGATGCCGCCGGCGATGTGTTCGGCCCGCAGTCTCCGCGCTTCGCGCATCGCCGCCTCGATCCGCCGGCGGTCGATGTCGGTGTAGCGTGCGTTACGCTCGCTCATGAGGTTTCTCCCACACTCGGGTCCGATTCGCTGTCCCTGAGATGGCCCGGCGCGCGCGGAGGAGAACGGCCGATTTTTCATGGGATGCATGCGGAATCGGAGGGGTGGAGCGGTACGGGAGGATGGCATCGGGGGGAAGGGATCGTTGACATGCGGATATAAAGAAATGTAGATATCAATACGCGTCATCGAGGGACTCCCATGCCCGACAGCGACCATCGCCCCGATCTCGACCGGCTCCTCGGCTGCCTGCGGGCCGCCGCCGATCCCAGCCGTCTGCGTCTGCTGGCGGTCTGTGCCCAGGGCGAATGGACGGTGAGCGAACTCGTCCAGATCATCGGCCAGAGCCAGCCGCGCATCTCCCGGCACCTCAGACTCCTCGCCGAAGCCGGGCTGCTCGAGCGCTTCCGGGAAGGAAGCTGGGTCTTCTACCGCCGTGCCCGGAGCGGACCGGGAGCCCGCGTCGCCCGCAATCTCTGCCGCCTGTTGCCGCTCGACGATCGCCAGCTCACCCGCGATCGTCAGCGCGTCGACGCGGTCCGCGAAGCCCGCCGCCGCGAGGCCGAGCGCTATTTCGCGAGCCACGCCCGGGCCTGGGACAGCGAACGCGATCTCGGTGTCGACGGCCGGCGGGTGGAGGAGGTCCTGTTCGAGCTGTTCCGGGAGGAACGACCGGAAAGCCTGCTCGACGTGGGCACCGGAACCGGCCACATCCTGCGGATCCTCGCGAGCCATGTCGGCAGTGCGGTCGGAGTCGACATCTCCCACGACATGCTGAAGGTGGCGCGCGCCCGGCTCGATCGCCGCGAGCTCCGGAACTGCCACGTCCGTCATGCCGACATGTATCGGCTCCCCTTCGCCGATTCGAGCTTCGCCGCGGTCGTCTTCCATCAGGTGCTGCATTTCGCCGACGATCCCCCGGCCGCGCTCGGCGAAGCGGCCCGGGTGCTGCGCCCGGGTGGCCGGCTGGTGGTGGTCGATCTCCTCCGCCACGACCAGGAGTGGCTGCGCCTCGAACGGCATCATCGCCGTCTCGGCTTCACCGAGCAGGAAATGGCCACCTGGTTCCGCGAGCTCGGGCTGGAGCCGCAAACACCACGGCGGCTGCGGGGGGACCAGCTCACCGTCGTCGTCTGGACCGCCCGGAAATGCGCCGCCGACGACAGCGACCTGCAGCAGAGGGAACGACGCGCCGCATGAACGCCGCCCCGCCGGAAACCCCACCCCGCACCGCCTGGAGCTACGATACGCCGCTGCCGCCGGTACGGCTGTCCATCGAATGCTTCCCGCCCCGCAGCGAGGAAGCGAAGGCGCGCTTCTGGCAAAGCCTCGGCAGGCTGGCGACCGTCGAACCGGCCTTTCTGTCCGTCACCTGCGGCGCCGGCGGCAGCGGCCGTGAAGGGACGTTCCCCCTGGTGCAGGAGATCCGCCGCCGCCTCGGTCTCGAGGTGGCCGCCCATTTGACCTGTGCCGGCCATGCGCGCGCCGAGGTGGACGATCTCGCCCGCGCCTACTGGCAGTCCGGAATCCGCCACATCGTCGCCCTGCGCGGCGATCCGCCGCGGGGATCGGAGCGCTACGAGCCGCGCCCCGACGGCTACCCCTACGCCGCCGATCTGGTCGCCGGTCTCCGGCGGATCGCGGATTTCGAGATCTCGGTCGCCGGCTACCCCGAAACCCATCCCGAAGCGCCGAGCCCCGCCTTCGATCTCGACAACCTGCGCCGCAAGGTGGACGCGGGGGCCTCCCGCATCATCGGCCAGTACTGTTTCGACACCGAGAAGGTATTGCGGTTTCGCGACCGGCTGCAGCGGGCGGGCATCGCCGTGCCCTTCGTGCCCGGCATCATGCCGATCCAGAATTTCGCCCAGATCAAGCGCTTCAGCCGGCAATGCGGGGCCTCGGTACCCCTCTGGCTCGAGCGGCTGTTCTGCGGGGTGCCGCCGGGAACGCCCCTCCATGCGATGATCGCCGCCAGCATCGCCGCCGAACAGTGCCGGCGGCTCGTCGCCGAGGGGTTCGACCATCTCCACATCTACGCCCTCAACCGGGCGTCCCTGACCCTGGCCGTCTGCCGTCTTCTCGGCGGCGCCAGCATGCTTTCGGCCGCCGCCTGAAACGGCGGCGGGCTTCACACCCGAGAGGACCCGAATGGCGGACTTTCTCGCCTGCCTGCGTGAGCGCGTGCTCCTGCTCGACGGGGCCATGGGCACCCAGATCCAGGCCCGCAATCCCTCCCTCGAGGATTTCGGCGGGCAGGAAAACTGCTCCGAGATCCTCAATCTCACCCGGCCGGACATCGTCCGCGACATCCATGCGGCCTATCTGGCGGCCGGCGCCGATGCGGTGGAAACCAACAGTTTCGGCGGCTCGCCACTGACCCTCGCCGAATTCGATCTCGGCCCACGGGCGTTCGAGATCAACCGGATCGCCGCCGGTCTCGCGCGCGAGGCCGTCGATGCCGCGGCCGAGCCGGGACGACCGCGTTTCGTGATCGGCTCCATCGGTCCCGGGACCAAGCTGCCGAGCCTCGGCCACGTCACCTATGCGGAACTGGAGGAGGCCCTCGCCGTGCAGGCGTCGGGCCTGCTCGCGGGTGGTGCCGATGCGCTGCTGATCGAGACCTGTCAGGACCCGCTCCAGATCAAGGCCGCGGTCAACGGCTGCCGGCGGGCCTTCGCCGGCGGCGGCCGGGAAGTGCCGATCCTCGTCCAGGTGACCATCGAGACCACGGGCACGATGCTGGTGGGCACCGACATCCAGGCCGCGGCGACCATCGTCGGCGCCCTCGAGGTGCCGCTCCTGGGCCTCAACTGCGCGACCGGTCCGCGCGAGATGGCCGAGCATCTGCGCACCCTCCGCGAGCAGTGGCCGGGGCTGATCTCGGTGCTGCCGAACGCCGGCCTGCCCGAGCTCCGCGACGGCCGGACCCACTACCCGCTGGGGCCGGAGGAACTCGCCCTCTGGCTCGCCCGTTACGTGCGCGAGGAAGGGGTCAATCTGGTGGGCGGCTGCTGCGGCACCACGCCGGAGCACATCCGGGCCCTGGATGCCATGCTGCGGGAGCTCGCCGAGGACGGGTACCGGCCAGCGCCCGCCGCCCGCGGCCCGGTCGAACCGGTCCCTTCCCTCGCCTCCCTCTTCTCGGCCGTGCCGCTGCGGCAGGAGAACGCCTATCTGGCCATCGGCGAACGCTGCAACGCCAACGGCTCGAGGAAGTTCCGCGAGCTCCAAGCGGCCGGCGACTGGGACGGCTGCGTCGCCATGGGGCGCGATCAGGTGCGGGGCGGCGCCCATGCGCTCGATCTCTGCACCGCCTACGTCGGCCGCGACGAGGCGGCCGACATGGTGGCGCTGGTCGAACGGATGCGCGGCCAGGTCGACGCCCCGCTCCTGTTCGATTCGACCGAACTGCCGGTGATCGAACGGGCGCTCGCCCTCTACGGCGGCAAGGGAGCCATCAATTCCATCAACTTCGAGGACGGCGAGGAGGCGGCCGCCGCCCGGCTGCGTCTCGCGCGCAGGTTCGGGGCGGCGGTGGTGGCGCTCACCATCGACGAGGAGGGCATGGCCAAGACCGCCGAGCGCAAGCTCGCGATCACCCGCCGCCTGGTCGATTTCGCCTGCGGTCGCTTCGGCCTGCCACCGAGCGATCTGCTCCTCGATCCCCTGACCTTCACCGTCTGTACCGGCAGCGAGGAAGATCGCCGGCTGGCGCTCTGGACCCTGGAGGCGATCGAACGGATCGCCGCCGAGTTCCCCGCGATCCAGATCATCCTCGGGGTTTCCAACGTCTCCTTCGGTCTCGACCCGGCCGCCCGGCAGGTGCTCAATTCGGTGTTTCTGGATCACGCCGTCCGACGCGGGCTCACCGGGGCGATCGTCCATCCCTCGAAGATCGTGCCGCTGCACCGGATCCCCGAGGAGGAGGTGCGCGCGGCCGAGGATCTGATCTTCGACCGCCGGCGCCCCGGCTACGACCCGCTGCCGGCCTTCATGGCCCTGTTCGCCGATCGCGAGACCCGGACCACCGCCGCGCGCGAACGGCCGGCGTCGGTCGGCGAGCGGCTCGAGCTCCGGATCATCGAGGGCGACCGGCGAGGACTCGAGGAGGACATCCAGGAAGCCCTCGCCGAGATGGATCCGCTGACCATCATCAACACCCATCTGCTCGACGGCATGAAGGTGGTGGGCGAGCTCTTCGGCAGCGGCAAGATGCAGCTTCCCTTCGTACTGCAGAGTGCGGAGACGATGAAGGCGGCGGTGGCGCTGCTCGAGCCGCACATGGAGCGGATCGAGGGCAGCTACAAGGGAACGGTGGTGCTGGCCACGGTCAAGGGCGACGTGCACGACATCGGCAAGAACCTCGTGGACATCATCCTCACCAACAACGGCTACAAGGTGGTCAATCTCGGCATCAAGCAGCCCCTTTCGGCGATCGTCGAAGCCGCCAGGGAACATCGGGCCGATGCCATCGGCATGTCCGGTCTGCTGGTCAAATCCACCGTCGTGATGCGCGAGAATCTCGAGGAGATGCGCCGGCAGGGTCTGCGACTGCCGGTGCTGCTGGGCGGCGCCGCCCTGACCCGCGCCTATGTCGAGGAGGACTGCTACCGTGCCTACGGGGAAGGGCCGGTGGCCTACGCCCGCGATGCCTTCGACGGCCTCGAATTGATGAACCGGGTGGTGGCCGGCGACTTCGAGGCTCATGTCCGCGCCCGCGCGGCGGCCGCCGAAGCCCGTGGCAGGCCGGGCCGCAAGCCGCGTGCCCTGGAGCTCGCCCAGGAGACGAAGCCGCAACGGCTGCGGCCCGTCGAATACGAGGAGATCCGCCTCAGGAGGCGGGAACTGAACCGCGAAGTCGAGGTGCCGACACCTCCCTTCTTCGGCGCCACGGTGGTCGAGCGGGTGCCGGTCGAGGCCCTGCTCCCCTTCCTCAACGAGCAGATGCTCTACCAGTTCCACTGGGGCTACGAGAAGCAGGGGCGCCGCCACGATGTCTTCCTCGCCTGGGCGCGCAAGGCCCTGCGACCGGTGCTCGAGGAGCTGCTCGAGGAAGACCGGCGACTGCGGATCTTCGAACCCAAGGCCGTGTACGGCTACTGGAAAGCCGCCGGTGAGGGCAACGATCTCGTGCTCTTCGATCCGGCGGGCCGGCGCGAGGTGGCCCGCTTCCGGTTGCCGCGCCAGCGGCGTCCGGACGGGTTGTGCATCGCCGATTTCCTGCGCGACATCGACGATCCGCAACGCGACGTGGTCGCCCTGCAGCTCGTCACCGTCGGCTCCCGCGCCTCCGATATCGCCCGGCGCTGGTTCGCCGAGGATCGCTACCGGGATTACGTTCGTCTGCACGGGCTGTCGGTGGAACTGGCCGAGGCCCTGGCCGAGTACGTCCACGCCAGGATCCGGGCCGAGCTCGGCTTCGGCCATCTCGATGCCACCGACCGTCGCGAGCTGCTGCGCCAGGGCTATCGGGGTTCGCGCTACAGCTTCGGCTATCCCGCCTGCCCCGATCTCGCCGCCCAGGCGCCACTCCTGGAACTGCTCGGAGCCGAGCGCATCGGCGTGCGCTTGTCCGAAGAATACCAGCTCGAGCCGGAACAAAGTACCTCGGCGATCGTCATTCACCATCCACAGGCTCGTTATTTCAACGTGTGACGGATGCGTTTTGCGGAATTGGCCCGTTTCGGGTATTCTGGAAACGGGATGCCGGCGGGAGATTCCGGGGTGAGCAGGCAGGACGTCGTTCGGCACGCGGAAGCCTATCCCTTCGACCTGCCCGAGGGCTCCTATCTGTTCGGCGCCGTTCCCGGGCACCGGACGGATCTCGAGGACCGGGTCCCCGTCCTGGCCCTGGGCTCGAATGCGGCACCCTCGCAGCTCGCCCGCAAGTTTCCCCGACTCGACGCGCCCATCCCGGTGGCCCGGGCGGTGTTGCAGGACCATGCGGTGGTCTATTCGGCGCATTTCTCGAAATACGGCTCGCTGCCGGCCTCGCTGACCCGGCTCGAAGGCGCGCTCGCCTACGTCTTCGTGACCTGGCTGACCCCGACCCAGCTTCTGCGGATGCACGAGACGGAGGGGGTGGGCGACCGCTACGACTATCGCGAAACCGAACTGCCGATCACCGTCGAGGAAGTCGGCGCCCTCCCCCGGGTCGGGGTCTATCTCGGCCGGGCGGGCCCCCTCCAGGTGGCGGGTCGCCCGGTGAGGATCGCCGAGGTTCCGACGATCCGCTGTCCCCTGCCGGCACTCACCCAGCCGGCGGCGCTGCGGCTCGCCCATCGTCGACTGGCGTCGCATCTGCCGTTCGAGGAGTTCATCACCCGCCTCGCCGGTGACGAGATCTACCGACGCGAGATGAGTGCCCGGCTGCGCGAGCTCGACACCGCGCCCGCCTGAAGGCCGGGGAACGGACGATCGGAGGAAGCGGCCGCGCTCCCCGGGAACGGCGTGGCACCTCCGCGGAACCGGAAACGGGATCCGGTCTCGATCACCGTTCCTCGTCCCCGGCCAGGAGCCGTGCGTAAAGCGGTTTCTGCAGGGCCGGCAGAAGGTAGATCGGAAACTGGGCCATCGCCACGTAGACCAGGAACTCGACCGGTGCCTCGGCGACCAGCGCGGCGAGGACGATGCCGATGTTGTTGTTGCCGGAAATCAGCCCGACGGTGAGGGCGACACGGCGCCCGTGCCCCCAGAAGATCAGGGTCCCCGCCACCTGCAGCCCGGCGTTGAGAGCGAAGACGGAAAGAGCGGTCGCCAGGGCGTAGGTCGGACGGAGCCACAGGAATTCGGCGACACCGTCCATCACCGCCACGCCGAAGATCAGCAGCCCCAGTACCGCCAGCCCGTCGAGCTGACGTCCCCGGTTCAGGAGTTGCAGCTCTCCCAGCCGCCGGCGGAGGAGGGTGGCGAGGACGAAGCAGCCGCCGATCAGCAGCCCGAGGCGGAGGGCGAGCCGCGAGGCGTCGATCTCGAGCCCGAGCCCGGCCAGATGCAGCGCCAGCGGCAGCAGGCTCAGGGGCAGGATCACCGTCGCCGCCACTGTGGCCAGCAGGGCCAATCCGACATCCAGCCCGAGAATGAGAGCCAGAGCACCGGAGGCCATCAGCGGTGCGCTTGCGGCATTGGTCACCAGCGCCGCGCGCAGCTCGGGGGGGATGGCGAGGCCGGCGGTCACCAGCCAGACCAGCCCCGGTGAGGCGAGCAGCAGCCAGACCAAGAGCGGCAGCGAAAAGCCCGGACGCCGGAGAAGCACCGCGGTGCGCCGGAAATCGACCTTCAGCAGAGCGACCAGAAAGGGCAGCAGGATGGCCGGCAGCAGCAGCGGGCGCACGACCGCCGCCAGCGGCGGCAGCGCCAGGCCGAGGAAAACGCCGACGGCGATCACCGCGGCACCGTGCCGACCGAGCCGGCCGAGAAGCGTTCCGATCACCCCACGTCCAGCCGGTAGAGATGCAATTCGCTCTGCCGCCCGCGCACCCGGTGACACCCGAGGTCGCACAGGTCCGGCGCCGCCGACAGCGCCGCCACGGTGGCTTCGCTGAGAACGATGCCGGCGGGCGCCCCCGGACACAGCTCGCGCACCAGTTCCTGCAGCCGCGAAGCGGTGTTCACCGGATCCCCCAGCACCGTGTAGCTGGTCCGCGCCCGGGTGGCGATCTCGCCGACGATCACCTCACCCGTGTGGATGCCGATCCGGAGCGGCAGAAAGTCGGGATCGTCCCGGGTCGCGAGATGTTCGGCGGCGATCGCCCGGGCGGCGCGCACCGCCCGTTCGGCGTGATCGGCGACCCGACCGGGCGCGCCCCAGAAGGCCATCACCCCGTCTCCCATGAACTTGTCCACCGTGCCGCCCTCGGCCTCGATGCAGCGCCCCAGCATGTCGAAGTGGCGTTCCACCATCCTCGCCACCTCCGAGGTGTCGAGGGTTTCGGAAAGGGCCGTGAAGCCGGCGAGGTCGGTGAACATGATGGTGAGCTCGCGGCTCTCCGGGCGCTGCCCCTCGCCGGTGCGCAGGAGGCGGCGCACGAGTTCGCGGGGCACGTAGCGGGCGAAGGAGCGCAACGCCGCCACCATGCCGTTGAAGGCGCTGGCCGCCTGGTCGAGCTCCCGCACCGAGGAGCGGGGCAGCGGAGGAACACCGTCGAGATCGAGATCGGCGACCCGTACCGCGGCGTCGGCGAACCGCACGATCGGTCGCGCCATCCGGCGCGCCAGCGCGATGGCCGCGACCAGGCTCGCGAGCACCGCCACCACCGCGAGGACGACCGCCAGCCGCAGACGGCGGAGCTGGTCGGCGACCTCGGAAGCCCGGAAATAGACTCCCACCAGCCAGGGAATCTCGCGATCCTCGGCCAGCTCGCTGTAGAGATAGTAGAAGACGCCCCGGCCGCGGCTTCGGTTCCAGTGCCCCGAGAGGTCGCCCCGGATGCCGCGCTCCTCGAACCCCTCGCTCCAGATCGCCGCGAGCACCGGATCGCCGATCTCGGCGAGGCCGGGCAGCGGTCGCTGCGGCGACAGATCGAGCTCGCCCAGCTCCATCTCCGGGTAGGCCAGGACGCGATCACGATCGTAGAGTACGAAGACCCTGCCGTTGAGCTCGGCCCCGAGGCGGGCGAGAAACTCCCCGAGACGATCGACCCGGATCGTCGCCACCACCGCGCCGAGGAACCCGCCGTCCCGGTAGACGGGGCGGGCGAAATTGACGATCGTGGAGCCGACATCCTCAAGATAGAGCGGGGGACCCCAGCTCGGACGCGGATCGCCGCGCCGCACGAGCTCCACCACCGCCCTGCGGATGTGGGCTTCCTCCTTCCAGGTGCCACTGGTGACGGCGATCCTTCCGTCCCCGCTGCGGAAGGCCGAGAGCATCCAACCCTCGGGGCTGATCACCACGCTGCTCTGGATCTGCGGTGCCGCCGCCAGAGTGTACCGCAGCGCCTCGCCCAGCGCCTCCGGATCGTCGAGCGAAAGCTCTCCCCGCTCGAGCCCACCGCCGACGAACTCGGCCAGCGCCTCGGTCGGCGCCAGATGATCGAGGATCCGCTCGGTGACGAGGCGCAGGATGAGGGCGCCCTTCTCGGTGAGAAGCTCGGTGGTGTTGCGGGCCGCCACCCAGAGCGAAAGCCCGAGCACCACCGCCAAGGCGACGACCACGAGGCCGCCCACGGCCGTGCCGAGAACCAGGGCCAGCGGAGCCTTGCGGGGAGAGGACCGTCGGACGGCGGGCATGCGTCGCATCTGCTTTCCGGCGCGCGCGACCCCGTTGTTTCCCGCGGTGCGCGACCCCGTGTACTCTTAAAGCATCCGCCACGGGCTGGTACAAGGCGGCCGGGCTTTCCCGCCTCCTCCCCGCCGCAACGGAGCACCGCGATGATCCCGCGTTACAGCCGGCCGCAGATGGCCGCCCTGTTTTCGCCGGAGGCGAGGCTGTCGCTCTGGCTCGACATCGAGCTGGCGGTGGCCGAGGCGATGGCCGATCTCGATCTCGTGCCGCGCCGGGTCGCCACGAGGCTCGCCGCCGCCGTCGCCGAGAACCGCGACCGTCTGATCGATCCCGCCCGGATCGAGGAAATCGAGGCGATCACCCGTCACGACGTCATCGCCTTCCTCACCCACATCGAGGAGGTCTGCGGCGTCGACGCCCGCATCCTCCATCTCGGCATGACCTCGTCCGATCTGCTGGACACCAGTCTCGCCATCCAGCTCTGCCGCGCCCTCGACCTGCTGCTGGCCGATCTCGACGAATTGCTCGGCGCCCTCGAAGCGCGGGCCCTGGAGCACCGGTACACGGTGTGCATCGGCCGCAGCCACGGGGTCCACGCGGAACCCACCACCTTCGGCCTCAAGCTCGCCGGCCACTGGGCGGAGTTCGCCCGGGCGAGAGCCCGTCTCGAACGGGCAAGGGCGGAGATCGCCACCTGCAAGATCTCGGGGGCGGTGGGCACCTATGCCAACATCGATCCGCGGGTGGAAGAGGCGGTGGCGGCGCGCTTCGGGCTGGAGCCGGAAACCGTCGCCACCCAGGTGATCCCGCGCGACCGCCACGCCGCCATGCACGCCGCCCTCGCCCTTCTGGGGAGCGCCATCGAGCGGCTGGCGGTGGAAATCCGCCATCTCCAGCGCACCGAAGTCCGCGAGGTGGAGGAACCCTTCGCCCGGGGGCAGAAGGGCAGTTCGGCGATGCCCCACAAGCGCAATCCGATCCTTTCCGAAAATCTCACCGGGCTCGCCCGGATGATCCGGGCGGCGCTCGGTCCGGCCCTCGAAAACGTCGTTCTCTGGCACGAGCGGGACATCTCCCACAGCTCGGTGGAGCGGGTGATGCTGCCGGATGCGCTGATCCTCGGCGATTTCGCCCTCGCCCGTCTGACCGGCCTCGTGACCGGGCTGGTGGTCCATCCCGAGCGCATGCGTGCCAATCTCGAAGCCACCCACGGGCTGGTCTTCTCGCAGCGGGTGCTGCTCGCCCTCACGGAAAGCGGCATGCCGCGGCAGCGCGCCTACGAGCTGGTGCAGCGCCACGCCATGCGGGCCTTCGGCGAGGAACGGCCGCTGCGGGCGCTGCTGGCCGCCGATCCCGAGGTGACGGCACGACTTCCGGAAGAGAAACTGGAGGAACTCTTCGACCTCCAATATCATCTCCGCCATGTCGACAGGATCTTCGCGCGGGTCTTCGGCCGTGCCGCGTGATTTCCGGCGGTCGCTGGTCGCCGTCGTTCTCCTCCTGATCGCCCTCGCGCCGCCGCTCCGGGCCGGCACGCTGCTGCTCGCACGCCTCGAGAACCTGCCGCTGCGGATCGAACTCGCCGACGACGGCCGCAGGGCGATCGGCGAGGTGGAGGGACGGCGCTATCTCCTGGAACTCGAACGCGGCGAGATCTTCCGGCTCGACGGCGACCGCGGGCGACGGCGGCTCGCCGCTTCCGCCGACGACGGCGCCACCCTCGACGGCTATCGGCTGGAAAGCTGGAGTCCGGGGCCCGCCGTGGCCGGCTACGGCAGCGTCTACAACGTGCTGCAACGCGGCGAAACGATCTGCGCGGAGGTGCTCTCGAGCCGCTGGATGAAACGCTTCGCGGAACCGCTCGTGCGCGCCGTCGCCCTGCTGCAGCGGGTCGAAAGGAACCTGCGCCCCCGGGACCGGAAGGGCTGCGGGCGGGTGGCCTTCGAAACCTACGCCCGCAACGGCTGGCCACTGTTCGTCGGTTACCGGGACGCGCCGATCTTCGTCACCGAGAGACTGCGGTTCGGCTATCCGGTGCGCGACGCCCGTCTCGTCGCTCCCCCGGTCTGCGACCGGCCCGGCTGCTGAGCCGCCCGGCGCGACCGCTCCCGCGGGCGTTGCCGGCGGGCTGCGGCTGTGCCATGCCATGGCCGGATGGAGGGGGGAGGAAACCGATGAACAGGATCGATCTCGAGGGACGCAGGGCGGTGGTCACCGGGGCCGCCCGGGGCATCGGCCGGGCGATCGCCTCGCGGCTGCTGCGCTCCGGTGCCGCGGTGGCCCTCTGGGACCGGGATGCCGAAACACTCGCCGGGACGGTCGAGGATCTCGCCGGGGAAGGACACGCGGTGGCGGTGACCGTGGATGTCACCGATTATGCCTCGGTCGAGCAGGCCGTCGCCGCCACCAACGCGCAGATCGGCGGCATCGACATCCTGGTACCGAATGCCGGCATCGCCGGTCCCACCATGCCGCTCTGGGAGTATCCGCTGGAGGCCTGGCGGCAGGTGATCGACATCGATCTCACCGGCGTCTTCCACAGCCTGCGGGCGGTGGTGCCGCAACTGATCGAACAGAATTACGGCCGCATCTGCACCACCGCCTCGATCGCCGGCAAGGAGGGCAATCCCAACGCCGCCGCCTACAGCGCCGCCAAGGCCGGGGTCATCGCCCTCACCAAGTCGCTCGGCAAGGAGCTCGCCTCCCACGACATTTCGGTCGCCTGCATCACCCCGGCGGCGGCACGCACGCGCATCTTCGACCAGATGAGCCAGGAGCATGTCGACTACATGCTTTCCAAGATCCCGCGCGGACGCTTCGTCGAGCTCGAGGAGATCGCGGCGATGGTCGCCTGGATCGTCTCCGAGGAGAATTCCTTCACCACCGGAGCGGTGTTCGATCTCTCCGGCGGCCGCGCGACCTACTGAAGGCGGGACCCGGCGGTGAGCGAGGCCTTCACCACCGCCCTGGTGGCCTATTTCGTCACCGTCGATCCGCTGGGCCTCGTCCCCATCTTCATCGCCATCACCGCCGGGGCGACGACCGTCGAGCGCCGGCGGATCGCGCTTCGGGGCGTCCTCGTGGGCACCGCCGTCCTGCTCCTGTTCGTGCTCTTCGGCCACCGCCTTCTGACCGGCCTCGGCATCGGCATTCCCGCCTTCCGCGTCGCCGGCGGGCTGTTCCTGTTCGTCCTGGCGCTGGAGATGGTGTTCGAACGCCGCGGCGAGCGGCGCGGCGGCACCGCCGGCACCATCGCCAGCGAGCCCCGGAGCGCCGATGTGGCGGTGTTCCCGCTGGGGATCCCGCTCATCGCCGGCCCGGCGGCCATCACCACCACCGTCCTCGCCGCCGAGCGCTACGCCCGCTCCTGGCCGGAGCTCCTCGCCGTGGCCGCGGCCCTGCTACTGATCATGATCGCCACCCATCTCGCGTTCCTGCTCGGCGACCGCATCCAGCGCCACCTCGGACCGACGATGATCAACGTCCTCTCGCGCCTCCTCGGCCTGCTGCTCGGGGCGCTGGCCATGCAGTACGTGATCGACGGCTTGCGGCAGGGCTTCGGGATCGGCTGACTATTCCCCCTTGCCGGTGGCGGCCACGAAACCCCGCTGCGGATTGTAGCCGAACAGCGCGAGGGCGAGGAACAGCGCCGTCCAGGCGGCGGTGATCGCCAGCGCCTCGGGGTTCGGACGCAGATAGAGCGAGAAGCGGATCAGCTCCACGGCGTAGGTGAAGGGATTGAAGGCACAGACCAGATAGAGAGCGTAGCTGCTCTCGCGGATCCGCCACAGGGGGTAGAGGGCGGAGCTCGCGAAGAACATCGGGAAGATGACGAAGTTCATGACCCCGGCGAAATTCTCGAGCTGCCGGATCAGCGAGGAGAGCAGCAGGCCGAGGGCGCCCAGCATCAGACCGCTCAGCAGGAGGGCCGGAAAGACCGCGAGATAGCCCGCGAGGGGCGGCCGGATCTCCCAGAACCAGGCGATCGCGAGAAAGACGTAGACCTGGAGACAGGCGACGACGACCCCCGAGAACAGCTTGGCGGTGAGCAGGTACCAGCGCGGGAAGGGGCTCACCAGCAGCACCCGCATCGAGCCCATCTCGCGATCGTAGACCATCGACAGGGAGCTCTGCATGCCGGCGAAGAGCAGGATCATCGCCGACAGCCCGGGGGTGATGTAGACCTCGTAGAGAATGTAGGTCTCGTAGGGCGGCTGGATCGAGACGCCGAGGATGGAGCGGAAGCCGGCGGCGAAGATGAACAGCCAGACGAGCGGCCGCACCAGGGCCGCGAAGAAGCGGCCGCGCTGCTGCACGAAGCGCAGCAGCTCGCGCGAGAGAATGCCGGTGAAACAGCGCAGATACCGGATCATGACCGTTCTTCGGTGAGTCTGCGGAAGGCCTCGCCGAGACCGTCCGCGCCGGTGTGCCGGAGCAACTCGGTGAGGGTGCCCCGGGCCCGGACGCGACCACGGTGGAGCACCACGACGCGATCTCCCTCCCGGATCTCGTCGATGAGATGGGTGGTCCAGAGCACCGCCACCCCGTCCTCGCGACAGAGCCTGTGCACATGCTCGACGATCGCCCGCCGGCTCTCGATGTCGAGGCCGACCGTCGGCTCGTCGAGGACCAGCAGCCGGGGGGTGTGGAGAAGGGCTCGTGCCAGCTCGATCCGGCGTCGCTCACCGCCGGACAGGGTGCGCACCCTGCGCCGGCGGAAAGCGGTCATCTCCAGCCGTTCCAGTACCTCCTCCGTGCGCCGCCGCGTCTCGGCCCGGCCCAGACCGTGCAGCGCCGCGGCATAGTCGAGGTTCTGGGCGACCGAGAGGTCGAGATCGAGGGTCGGGCGCTGGAACACGACCCCCATCCGCGCGAGGGCGGCCGTGCTGGACCGGCGCAGATCGAGCCCGCACACGCGGATGGTTCCCTCGCGGGCCTCGAACAGGCGGGTGACCAGGGCCATCAGCGTCGTCTTGCCGGCGCCGTTGGGGCCGAGAAGAGCGGTGAACGACCCCTCCGGCACCTCCATCGACACCCCGTCCAGCGCCCGACCGCGGCGGGTGTAGGCATAGGAGAGGTTCTCGACGGTCAGGGCATCCGCCATCAGGAGGTCGGCTCCGTGAGGCCCTGTTCCAGGAGTGCCGGCAGCTCGCCGAGACGCGTGCGGAAGCTTTCGATCGCCGCCTCGCTGGTACGGGCCGCGCGGTCCAGAGGCACAACGACGTCGCTGACGATCCGCGCCGGCGAGCGCGAGAGGAAGATCAGGCGATCGCCGAGCATGATCGCTTCGCGCAGATTGTGGGTGACGAACAGGGTGGTCACCCGGTGGGTCGCCAGCAGATCCAGCAGCAGGCGGCGCAGGCGGGCGGCGGTGGGCTCGTCCAGAGAGACGAAGGGCTCGTCGAGGAGCAGCAGCGTCGGGCGGACGACGAAGGCCCGGGCGATCGCCACCCGCCGGGCCATCCCCAGCGACAGCCGCGAGGCGTAGACCTGCTGCGCATCGGCGAGCCCGACCTCGGCCAGCACGTCGGCGATCCGCCGGGCGATCTCCTCCTTCTCACCGTCCAGGACGAGGCGCAGATTGTCCTCGACGGTCCGCCAGGGCAAAAGACGCGGATCCTGGAACACGTAGCCGATGCGGGTTACTTCTGGCATCTCGATGCGCCCCTCGAAACGCGGATCGAGACCGGCGACGATATTGAGAAGCGTGGTCTTGCCGCAGCCCGAAGGTCCGGTGATGACCACCGTCTGGCCGGCTTCCACGGTGAAGCGCAGGCTGCCCAGGACATGTCGCCGCGCCGCCGCGCCGAGAGCGGGAAAGCTCTTTTCGCCGATGGCGACGGTCAGCGCCGCCATCGCGTCAGCCGTCGCTCGAGCGGCTGGAGGATGCCCCATTCGATGCCCTGTACGACCAGGATGAACGCCAGAGCGTAGGCGAGAATGCCGGCGACGTCGAAGAACTGGAAGAAGATCGCGATCTGGAAGCCGATCCCGTTCGAGCGCCCCAGCAGCTCCACCACCAGCACGATCTTCCAGATGAGGGCGAGACCGGAACGGGCGGCGGCCGCGATGTAGGGGTAGAGCTGCGGCAGCAGCACGTGCCGGAGCCGCCGTCCGAACGGCACCTCGAAGACCGTCGCCATTTCCGACAGGCCGGAATCGAGCGCCCGGGCACCTTCCCTGATGGTGACCGTGACGTTGGGCATCTTGTTGAGGGCCACGGCCAGGATCGCCGCGCTCTCGACGAGCCCGATCCAGATGTAGGCGAGGACGATCGTCACCAGCGCCGGCAGATTGAGAAAGAAGACGAGCCAGGGGCCGCCCAGCTCGTCGGCGAGGCGCCGCCGTCCCATCAGCAGCCCGGCCGCCGTTCCCACCAGCATGGCGATGGTGAAGCTCGCCGCCACCCGGGCGAGCGTCGTCCCGAGATGGAAGAACAGCTCGCCGCTCCGCGCCTCCGCCGCCATCCGGGCGAGAACCGTGACCGGTCCCGGCATGAGCTGTGGATCGGCTGCGAGGAGCGCCATCAGGTACCAGAGACCGAACAGCAGCAGGACGGAGAGCACCGGGATCAGCCCGCGCCGCCCGCGGGCGGCCGGGAAGGCCGCATCCTCGGTGGTGGCGAGACCGATCCCGGTGAGCGAGCGTGCCATCGCTCAGAACTTCACACCGTCCCAGAAGGTGCCGGGGGCGAGCTCGGGGGAAGGCCCGACCAGCTTCTCGCCGCCGAGTTCCGCGAGCACGGTGTAGAGCCGCGCGGCCAGCTCGCGCTCCTCGTCACCCCAGCTTTCGACGATGCCCTCGCGGAAACGCCGCTTGAGGGTTTCGAGCTCGGCGTCGTTCTTGGCCTTGGTCAGCGGCCGGATGCGCTCCCATTCGGCGTCACTGTCCCGAAGAATCCGCTTGGCGTTGTAGGAGGCGCGGGCGAACGCTCCGACGAGCTCGGGATTGGCCTCGACGAAGCTCTCCTTGAACACGTAGCCGAGCTGCGGCACGGTCGGCGGCACCCCGAGTTCCGCCTGGGCGTCGGAGACGTTGAGCAGGCGCTCGTGGCCGGCGGCTTCCAGCCGGGCCACGAAATGCCAGTAGTTGAGCACCGCGTCCAGCTCGCCGGAAAGGAACTTCTGATTGAGCAGCGGCGGCGCACCGAAGGCGAGTTCGGCCACTTCGGCGAGCCCGATGTCGTGGCGCATCTTGGCCACCGCCTGGATCATCAGCCAGCTCTTGTCGAAGGGACCGCCGGCGATGCCGATCTTCTTGCCGGCGAGCTGATCGAGGCTGTCGATGCCGGAATCGCCGTGCACCACCAGCGCCCCCACGGTGTGCGAATAGGGGACGGCGAAAACCAGGGGAATACCCGCCGCCCGCTGGCGCGAGACCCAGATCCAGTCGTCGACGATGCCGTCCACCGCATCCCCCATCAGCGCCACGTTGGTGGCCTCGCCACCGCCGTAACCCCGAACCTCGAGGGTGAATCCCTCCTTGGTGTCGAGCCCGTTCGTCTTGATCACGTCGAGCTCCCAGTTGACGGTGCCGAACTTGAGCACTCCGAGACGCAGGGTGCCCAGCTCCTGGGCGACGAGCGGACCGGCGGCGAACAGAACGAGGAAGAGGGCGGTGCTCCACACCCGGTCGAGAATCCGGCGCATCTCGTGTTCCCCCCTTTTGTTCGTGGATTGTATGCTCGGTCCTAGCTACTCTGCGATGCCTTTTCGGGCAAGCGCCAGCACACCGTTCGGGCCTCTCCCGAGCGGCCGCCGCCGGCCCGCCGGACGCCGGCCCGGAGCGACCGGGGTCTGGACAGTCGGGCCGTGGAGAGCAGATTCGACGCCATGAGCAGGAAGAGCCTCACGCGACGATCGTCCGACAGCCTCACGAGCTTCCTCGAAGAGGTACGGCGTCTTCCCGAGCGCCGCGGTGGCGGGCCGGGACGGCTGATCTTCGCCCTCGATGCGACGGCCTCCCGGGAACCCACATGGGACCGGGCGGCGCGGGTCACCGGCGAGATGTTCCTGGAAGCGGGCAGGCTCGGCGGGCTCGAAGTGCAGCTCGTGTTCTATCGCGGCTTCGAAGAGTGCAAGGCCAGCCGCTGGATGGCGGAGCCGCGGGGGCTGATCGATCTGATGACCCGGGTGAGCTGTCGCGCGGGCCAGACCCAGATCCGGCGGGTGCTGCGCCACGCTCTCAAGGAGACGGAGAAGGAACGGGTGCACGCCCTCGTCTTCATCGGCGACTGCTGCGAGGAGGATGTCGACGAACTCGGACGGCTGGCCGGCGAGCTGGGCCTGCGGGGGGTTCGCGCGTTCCTCTTCCAGGAAGGCGCCGATCCCGTGGCGACCCGTGCGTTCCGCGACATCGCCCGGCTCACGGGCGGTGCCCACTGCCGCTTCGACAGCGCCGCCCCCGGTCAGCTCCGCGATCTTCTCGCCGCCGTCGCCACCTACGCCGCGGGCGGCGTGAAGGCGCTCGAATCCTTCGCCGATCGGTCGGACCGCAGCGTCAGGTTGATCGCGCGCCAGATCCGGTGAGGGATGAGCACCTTTCTCTTCGTCACCGCGACGGTGATCCTGCTGCTGATCGGCCTGCGCTGGTTCGCCACCGCGCCGGTCTCCGATCTCGCCCAGGCGGTCCGCACCTTCATCTTCGTCTTCAGCGCCCTGGCCAGCACCGGGCTCATCTACGCCGGCCGGTTCGGCCTCGCCCTGGTCACCCTGGCGGCGATGGTCATGGCCGTCCGCTCCTTCCTCAAGGCGCGCCGCGGGGCCGATCCGTTCGGCGGCGGCGAGGAACGGGACGAGATCTCGCGGGTCGCCACCCGGCTTCTGGAGATGGAGCTCGACCGCCGTTCCGGCCGTCTCGACGGCACCGTGCTCGGCGGCCGCTTCGCCGGCCGTCGCCTCGGTGGTCTCGGGCTCGCCGAACTGCGGGAGCTGCTGGCGGAATTCCGGCGCGAGGACCCCGACAGTGCGAAACTGCTCGAAGCCTATCTCGATCGTCGGGATCCGGGCTGGCGGGCGACCGGCTTCGAGGAGGAGGGTGGGGAAGCGGGGCGCGCGGGACCGGCGGGCGACAGGGTCATGGACGAGCGCACCGCATTGGCGGTTCTCGGTCTGCGTCGGGGAGCCAGCGTCGAGGAAATCAAGGCCGCGCATCGCCGCCTGATGGCCAAGCTGCACCCCGACCACGGCGGCTCCAACTATCTGGCCACCCAGATCAACCGGGCCAAGGAGACTCTCCTGCGCAAGCGGCGATGAGGCGACGGCCGACCGCCGGCACATATTCCGCTGCATTCCGGCACTCTCGCAATACGGTTGAAAAATCCACGGTGGCGCCGCTATTAGAAGCCCCATCCTCGCCCGCCGCGGCGCCGGTTTCGTCGCGCCGGTTCGGATTCCTCCTCCTTCGTCGGGAAAGCGTCCGCCCATGGCCGTCATTCGCAAGGTCGTCTTTCCGGTAGCCGGGCTCGGCACGCGCATGCTGCCCGCGACCAAGGTCCTGCCGAAGGAAATGCTGCCGGTCGTCGATCGGCCGCTGGTCCAGTACGCGGTCGAAGAAGCGGCGGCGGCCGGTGCCGAGCAGTTCATCTTCGTCACCGGGCGCGGCAAGACCCTGATCGAGGATCATTTCGATCGCGCCTTCGAGCTGTTCGAGACCCTCGCCCGCAAGCGGAAACAGGAGGCGCTGGCCGAACTGGAAGCGGCGGTGCCGGCGGCGGGATGCTTTCTCTACACCCGCCAGCAGGCGCCTCTCGGGCTCGGCCATGCGGTCTGGTGCGCCCGCCACATCGTCGGCGAGGAGCCCTTCGCGGTGATGCTGGTCGATGATCTGATCCATGCCCGCACCCCCTGTCTGGCCCAGCTCGTCGAGGCCCATGCCGAGACCGGCGGCAATATCGTCGCGGTGATGGAGGTGCCGCCGGAACACACCGGGCGCTACGGCATCATCGATCCCGGCGCCGCGCGCGACCGGCTCGTGGAGGTCCGCGGTTTCGTCGAAAAGCCGTCGCCGGCCGAGGCGCCTTCCCGTCTCGCGGTGATCGGACGCTACGTGCTGAGCGGGCGGATCTTCGACATTCTCGACCGGCTGCCGCCGGGTGCCGGGGGCGAAATCCAGCTCACCGACGCGATGAGCCGGCTGCTCGAACGGGAACCGTTCTTCGGCTTGCGGTTCGAGGGGCGACGGTTCGATTGCGGTGACCGCCTGGGATATCTCGAGGCGATCGTCGCGCTGGCCATGGAGCGCGACGACCTCGCCGCCGGTCTCCACGCCGCGCTGCGCCACTACGTCTGAGAGGGTCGCGGTCCGGCCCCGCCGCCCCGGAGCCACCGCGCACGAAGGAGAAGATCCGTGCGTATCACCATGATCGGCACCGGCTATGTCGGACTCGTGTCGGGCGCCTGCTTCGCCGAGTTCGGCCTCGAGGTCGTCTGCGTCGACAGGGAAGCGGAAAAGATCGGACGCATCGAGCGGGGCGAGATGCCGATCTACGAGCCCGGTCTCGACGAGCTCGTCGCCCGCAACCGGGCCGCCGGACGTCTCGCCTTCACCACCGAGCTCGCCGAGGCCGTGCGCGACGCCGATGCGGTGTTCATCGCCGTCGGCACCCCGACCCGGCGGGGCGACGGCCATGCCGATCTCACCTATGTCTTCGGTGCCGCCGAGGAGATCGCCGCCTGCGTGACGCGACCGACCGTGGTGGTGACCAAATCGACGGTGCCGGTCGGCACGACGCGGCGGCTCCGGGAGTTCTTCGAGACGCGGCGGCCCGAGCTGCCGATCGAGGTCGCCTCCAATCCCGAATTCCTGCGGGAAGGTTCGGCGATCGGCGATTTCATGCGCCCCGACCGGGTCGTCTGCGGGGTGGAAACGGAACGTGCACGGGACGTCCTCGCCCAGGCCTACCGGCCCCTCAACCTGATCGAGACCCCGATCCTGTTCACCGGCCTCGAGACCGCGGAACTCATCAAATACGCCACCAACTCCTTCCTCGCGATGAAGATCACCTTCATCAACGAGATCGCCGATCTCTGCGAGAAGGTGGGTGCGGATGTCCAGGCGGTGGCCAAGGGAATCGGCCTCGACGGCCGGATCGGGCGCAAGTTCCTCCATGCCGGACCCGGCTACGGCGGATCCTGCTTTCCCAAGGACACGCTGGCGCTGCTGCGCACCGCCGAGCAGTACGACAGCCCGCTGCGCACCATCGAGGCGGTGGTGGCCGTGAACGAGGCCCGCAAGCGGCGGATGGTGCGCAAGATCACGGAGGCCTGCGGCGGCAGCGTCGCCGGCAAGGCGGTCGCCGTTCTCGGCGTGACCTTCAAGCCCAACACCGACGACATGCGGGAAAGTCCGAGTCTCGTGATCGTGCCGGCGCTGCAGGCGGAAGGTGCCGAGGTGCGGGCCTACGATCCCAAGGGCATGGAGGAAGCGGCGAAGCTGCTTCCCGGCGTGGCCTGGGGCGAGGATCCCTACGGCATCCTCGAAGGCGCCGATGTCCTCGTCATCCTGACCGAATGGAACGAGTTCCGCGGCCTCGATCTCGAACGGGTGCGCCGCGCCATGCGGGAGCCGCGGATCGTCGACCTCAGAAACGTGTTCGACCCCGAACGGGTGGTCCGCGCCGGCTTCTCCTATGTCAGCGTCGGCCGGCCGGCCCTCGGTGAGACTCCGCCCGAGAAGCCCTGAGGAGAGTTGGAGATGGCCCCGGGACATCGTTTCCACCCCACCATCCTGCGCGAATACGACATCCGCGGCATCGTCGGGGAGACCCTGTTCGCCGAAGACGCCCGCGCCATCGGGCGCGCCTTCGCCACCATGCTGCGGCGCGAAGGGGGGCAGCGGGTATGCGTCGGCTACGACGGCCGGCTGAGCTCTCCCGAACTCGAGGCGGCGCTGGTGGAGGGCCTCGTGGCGAGCGGCGCGGAGGTGCTCAGGATCGGGCTCGGCCCGACGCCGATGATGTATTTCGCCGTCCATCATCTCGACACCGACGGCGGTATCCAGGTGACGGGCTCCCACAACCCGCCGAACCACAACGGCTTCAAGATGATGTTCGGCAAGGCCGCCTTCTTCGGCCCGCGGATCCGGGAGCTCGGAAGGATCGCCGCCGAAGGCACCTTCGCCACGGGCGACGGCCGGGTGACGGAATGCGCCGTGTTCGATGCCTACATCGATCGTCTGGTCCGGGATTTCCGGGGTACCCGGCCGGTTGACGCGGTCTGGGACGCCGGCAACGGTGCCGCGGGTCCGGCGATGGAGGCGGTGGCGGCGCGGCTGCCCGGCCGTCATCTGTGCCTGTTCGCCGAGGTGGACGGGCGGTTCCCGAACCATCATCCCGATCCCACCGTGCCCGAGAACCTCGCGGCGCTGCGCAGGGCCGTGGTCGAGGGCGGCTACGAGGTCGGCATCGGCTTCGACGGTGACGGCGACCGCATCGGGGTGGTCGACGGCAAGGGACGGATCATCTACGGCGATCAGCTCCTGGGGATCCTCGCCGCCGACGTCCTCGCCCGCCATCCCGGGGCCACCATCATCGCCGACGTCAAGGCGAGCCAGCTCCTGTTCGACGAGATCGCCCGCCTCGGCGGCCGGCCGCTGATGTGGAAGACGGGCCATTCGCTGATCAAGGCCAAGATGGTGGAGACCGGGGCGCCGCTTTCGGGCGAGATGTCCGGTCACATCTTCTACAAGGACGGCTTCTACGGCCACGACGATGCCCTCTACGTGGCCGTCCGTCTGCTCGACATCCTCGCCCGCGGCTCGCGGAGTCTGGCGGAAATCCGCGATTCCCTCCCGGAAGTCCACAACACCCCCGAGATCCGTTTCGACTGCCCCGACGAGACCAAGTTCGCGGTGATCGAAAAGGTGGCCGCGGCGCTCCGTGCCGAAGGCGCGGAGGTGGACGAGACCGACGGGGTCCGTGTGCGCACCCCGGAAGGCTGGTGGCTGCTGCGTGCGTCCAACACCCAGGCGGTGCTGGTCGCCCGCGCCGAGGCCCGCTCCGCGGAGGGACTCGAGGCCCTCAAGGCCCAGATCCGGCGCCATCTGGAACAGGCCGGAGTCGTGCCGCCCGACGAGTTCTGACGGCGGCCGCCACCCGCATCGGCCTCCGACGCCACCGCGAGGAGACCGCGGCGGGCCGTGGCTCCGGTGCATTAACCAAACCTTAAGAAGCGGCTCCTAGGATGGGCGCGGCCCGACAATGCGGCGTCGGTGCCGCGATCGGTGCGGTTGCGAAACCCGTCCCACCACAGCTTGCCTGGAGCCAGCCTCGATGTCAGTCGACAAGAAAATGCCGATCCTGATCGTCGACGATTACAAGACGATGCTGCGGATCATCCGAAATCTTCTGCGCCAGCTCGAGTTCACCAATGTCGACGAAGCCACGGACGGGTCGGCGGCACTCGCCAAGCTGCGCGAAAAGCCCTACGGGCTCGTCATCTCGGACTGGAACATGCAGCCGATGACCGGTCTCGAGCTGCTCAAGGCGGTGCGTGCCGATCCGAAGCTGAAGGACGTCCCGTTCATCATGATCACCGCCGAAAGCAAGACCGAGAACGTGATCGCCGCCAAGGAGGCCGGCGTGAACAACTACATCGTCAAGCCGTTCAACGCCGAAACGCTGCACAAGAAGATCGCCATGGTACTCGGCGGTTCCTGACACCGGAGACGGATCGTGACGAGACAGACGACCCGGGACGCACAGGAAAGTCTCGAACAGTTCATCGACCGGCGATTGGATTCGGTGACCGACATCAGCCAGGGCGGGCAGCTTTTCGCCGAGGTGGTGAAGATCATCCAGGCGGTTCTCGAACGGGTCCAGACCCAGGTCTCGGCCAAGGAACGGCGGATCGCCGAAGAGCTGGAGACCCTCGCCGGTGTCATCGAGCGCGCCAAGGTCGATGTCGAATCGGTGCGCCCGCAGGACATCCGCGCCCATCATCTGCCGCTGGCCAACGGTGAGCTGGGGGCCATCGCGTCCCATCTCGAGGAGGCGACCGGCAAGATCCTGGATACCTGCGAACAACTCGAGAACATCGCCGAGACTCTGCCCGATGAGGCCCGGGACAAGCTGCTCGACTGCGTGACGCGGATTTACGAGGCCTGCAACTTCCACGACATCACCGGTCAGCGGATCAAGAAGGTCACGGATACGCTGGAGGCCGTGGAGACCAGGGTGGACGCCCTGCTCTCGGCGCTCGGCGGCGAGCCGCCCCGAGCGGAGCCTGCGGCGCCGCCTCCGCCGAAGCCGCCGAGCGACGAGGATCTCCTGAACGGCCCGGCATTGCCCGGGACCGGCACGACCCAGGACGAGATCGACGCGATGTTCGGTTGACGCGCGCTCCCGGCGATGTCGGAGGAAAGCCCCCTGCCATCGACCGCTCACCGGGACGCCCCCGGGATGGTCGGGACGGCGACGCGGGTAGCGCCGGCGATCGGCGGCGCCATGCCGGCCGACGGGCCGGCCGGGACCGTTTCGCGTGTCACCGATCCGCCGGAGGAGGACGGGTCTTCCACCCCCTCACCGCCGCCCTCTCCGACGACCCCGACCCTTTTTCTCTCGGTGTTCCTGCTGCTGAGCGGTTTCTTCGTCCTCCTGATCGCGATGTCCGAGTTCGACCGCGACCGGACCAAAAGAGTGCTGGAATCACTCGGAAGGCAGTTCGCCACCGAGCCTCCGGCCGGAGGCGAACCCCCGTTTTCGGCCGTGGGACCTCCGCCTTTTCCCCTGATCGCCGGTGACACGCCGCGCGCCCTCCGTTTCGGCCCGCCGCTCACGGCGGAAGCGAAACGGGCGGGGATCGTGGGGCGCGTCGAACTGCCGTCGTCGCGGCTTTTCGACGAACGGGGGGAAGTTCCCCGGGCGCGCTGGCTCCTGTTCGGCAGAATGGCCGCGGCCACCCGGGACCCACGGGCCTGGAGACTGGAGATCGCGGCCCCCTGGACGGGCCGCGAGGACCTCGGGGAGCTGGCCTCCCGCCTGGGAAAGCTCCTCGTCCTCCTCGACCGTCTGGGGGCCGATCCGGATGCCGTGACCTACGGGCTCGGACGAACCGACGGCGGGATCTGGAGCTTCACCTTCCGGGACCGGCTCGCCGGGGTGGCCGGATGAGAGGGGAGATGCCGCAGCGGTGCAGCCCGTGGCTCTTCACCTTCGCCGATCTGGCGGCGCTGCTGCTCGCTTTCTTCGTGCTGACCTTTTCCATGAGCCGTCTCGATGCCGAACGCTGGCGCGCCCTCTCCGCCCTCTGGCGGACCGAGATTTCGGCCGATCCGGAACGGGCGCGGGCGCGGCCGAGCCACAGCTCTCCCGAACCGCGGCCCGAACCGGGGATCGGCGAGGCGAGCTACCTGGCGCGGGTGCTGGATCAGCGACTGGCCGCCCTCGGTCGCCCCTACGGTCTGCGGGCGACCACGGCGGGGAGCGCCGTGGTCCTTCGTTTCGGGACCCGGCTGCTGACCGGGGGAACCGCCGGTGGCAGCGCGGACATCACGGCTCTGCGGGCGGTTCTCCTGCCGGCGCTGACCGATCTCGCCGAAACGCGCCTCCTGATACCGGTCCCCGCGGCCTCTCCGCTGGCCGACCGGCTGCGCCGACTCGAACGGCTGGGCGAAGCCGCCGGCCGGCGCTTCGGGCGAACTCCCGATCTGGTGCTCGCCGCTCCGTCCGACGGGCAGGCGACGCTCGTTCTCGTGCCATGACGACCGGCCGGGTCCTCGTTCTTCTCGGCCTGCTGCTGGGAGTTCCGGGCTGGCCCGTGGCCGGCCTCGCGCAGCCCCCCGACCCGGTGCCCGTCCTCACCGTCGAAGCGGACGGGAAGACGGCCGATCTGCGGTTCGCCGCGCCGGGTGAAGCGCTGCCGGAGGCCGTCGTGCGCGGCGGCCGTCTGGTCCTCGATTTCGGCGACCGTCCCCGACCCGGGATCGGTGACCTCGAAACCCGGCTGCGGAAGTTCGTGGCCGGTGTCACCGAGGACGCCGCCTCCGGCCGCCTGCTCTTCGTTCTTCGCTCCGGAACCGAGGTCGAGATCGCCCGGAGCGGAAGCCAGGGGCTGCGCATCACCTTCCGGCGGGAGGAAGCCGCGACCGCCGTCATCGGGGTCCGCACCGGCCTCCATCCGGGTTTCCTGCGCATCGTGTTCGAGGGACCGGAAGCGGCGGCGGCGGAACTGGCGCGCACGGGTCCCGGGATCTCGTTGCGCTTCGCGCGTCCCCTCGACCGGCGGGTGGCGGCACGCCTCGCGCGTCTCGATCAGCTCGCGGTGGTGGAGGCGGTCGACCCCCGCAGCCTGCGATTGCGCCTCGCCGAGGGCCGCGAGGTCGAAATCCTGCGGCTGCCGCCCGATCGCCTGGTGCTCGATCTCTCGGCGGCGAAAGCCGAGCCCGCGGCAGCGGAAGCGCGCGATCCCGCCGCCTCCGGGAGCCCGGCGATCGCCCCCGCGGCGCCCTCGCCGCCTTCGGCGGAGCCCGGAACCGGCGCGGCGCAGGAGACCGCGGGGGCGGCCGAGGCCGCGGGCGGGCGCGGAGATTCCGCGGCCGGGACCCCGCCAGGCCGGGCGGAAGTGGCGGCCGTTCCGCCCCGGGAGACCGTGGCCGTCGCCGCCGGAGCGGCTCCCCCCGCCTCTCTTCCCGCTCCGCCGCCGGCCGCTTCGCCGAAACCGCCGGCAGCGGTCGGAGACGATCCGGCGCGCCGGGTGACGGAGGCGGAAACGGCCGAGGCCGAGGTGCTCGAGATCAGGGCCGCACGCGAAGGGGATACCGTCCTGCTTCGGTTCCTCTGGCCGTTCGAGGTCGGTGCCGCCGCCTTCGTCCGGGCCGGGCGGCTGTGGGTCGTCTTCGATGCCCGCACGCGGTCGCTGCTCGCGGAAAGGAAACGGATCGTCTTTCACGCCGGGGCCCTGATCCGCGCGTTGCGTCAGCAGCCCCATGAGCGGGCGACCGTCCTGCGCATCGATCTCAAGGGCACCCCGGAGCTTTCGATGCGGCGGGAGGGCACCGCCTGGGTGCTGCTGTTCGACCGCCCCGGGATCTCGGCGCTGCCGGTGGAGGTGGACGCGACCGCCGGCCGCCTGCTGTTTCCCGGTGCCCGACGGAACATCCGCTTCCGTGACAATGTGGCCGGCGAGGAGGTGCAGGTGCTCACCTACCGGCGGTCTTCCGCCGGTCTCGCCGAGCGCCGACGGCTGGTCGATCTGACCCTTCTCCCGACGGTCCAGGGAGTCGCCTGGAGGACCGGTCAGCCGGAGGTCCGGGCGCGGCCGGTTCCGGGTGGCATGGCCATCACGCGCCCGGGCGGGCTGCGTCTCGATCCCGCGGCCTTTCCCCCGCGGGAGGCGACCGCCCCACCGCCGGCCGCGGCCGGGGAGACGGCGGCCGAGAGTGTTGCGGCCCAAGCTGCGGCGCCCGAAGACGGCATTTCCGCCGCCGAGGGCGGTGGCTCCCAGGATCCCGCGGCGACGGAGATCCGGACCGCACGGCCGGTCCCCGCGCCGGGCGGCGGAGGCGAAGACCCCCCGTCACCCGCCGACGGCGATACCGCGGCGGCCTCGCCCGACAACCCGCAGGAGCCGCGGGCGGAGATGGCGGCGGAAGGCGCGGGCGAAGCCCCCGAAGCGGCCACCGGAACGGGCGCCCCGGCACCCGCGGTGAGGCCCGCCGAGATGGAGTGGCGGACGACGCTGGGGCTCGCGGAGCTGTCGCCCGAAGTGCTGCAACGGACCGCACGGCTGCGCCGCGCCCTGACCGCCGAACTGGCGATGCGCGACGATCCCGAACGTCAGGCCCTGCGGTTGCGCATCGCCCGCCTCTATCTCGCCGATGCGCTGAGTGCCGAGGCCTTCGCCCAACTCCTCGCCACCCGCGATGCCGCCGTGATCGAGGACGATCCGGTACTGGCTAAACGACGCGCCGCTCTGGCCGGCGCATCCTCGCTGCTGCTCGGGCGCAACGGCGTGGCGGCGGAGCATCTGCGCAATCCGCTGCTCGAGGAGGATCGCGAAGTCGCGCTCTGGAAGGCGGTACTGGCGGCGCGCGAAAACCGCTGGGGCGACGCCGCGGAGGAGCTCGAGCGCTCCGGCGACATTCTCGAGTCCTATCCGCCGCCCCTGCGCTTCCGGCTCGGACTGATGGCGATCATGATCGCCGCCCAGAACGGGGATGCGGCGAGCGCCTTCGCCTGGCTCGAACGCCTCGACCGCCTCCAGCTCACCGCCGCACAGCGCGACGAGCTCCGTTTCATCGAGGCTCTCACCCTCAACCGTGACGGGGCCGGACAGGAGGCGCGCAGGCTCCTCGCCCGACTCGCCGAGGAAGCCGGCTGGATCACCGCCACCAAGGCCGACTATGCCCTCGTCAACCTCGACCGGGAGGCCGACCGCATCGACATCGCCACCGCCCGCGACGCCTTCCTCCGCCAGCGCCCCTTCTGGCGGGGCCACCCCTGGGAACCGGCGATGCTTCGGGAACTCGGTCGTCTCGAGCGGGCCCTCGACCGCCTGCCGGAGGCCCTCGCGGTCTGGCGCGAGCTTCTCGGCCGCTATCCGGAGGCGGCGCCGAGCAAGGGGGTTCCCGAGGAGATGGCGGCGACCCTGGCCGCGGCCCTCGATCCGGAAGCGGATCCCGCGCTGCCTCTGTTCCTGCGTCTCGAGCTCTATCGCCGCTACGTCGCTCTGCTGCCACCGGGCGAGGCGGGCGACGGCATCACCCTCGATCTCGCCGAGGGCCTTCTCGAAGCGGGCCTTCCCGAGGTCGCCGAAACCCTCGCCGCGGAGCGGCTGCCGCTCGTCCTCGACGCCGCGATGCGCCGCGCCTTCGCCTGGCTGCAGGCCCGGGCGAGCCTGGAACGGGGCGCGCTGGGAGCGGCGCGCGAAACGACCGCGAAGCTGGTCGCCACCGGTGCGGGCGAGGACGCCCTCCGGGCACGGTTGCTGGCGGCCCGGATCGAGCTCGCCCGCGGCAATCCCTGGGGCGCACTCGCCGCCGTCGAGGACATCGCGGATCCACGGGCGCTCGGGATCCGCATCGACGCCGCCTGGGTCGCCCGAGACTGGAACCGGCTCGTTGCTCTCGCGCCCCTCCTGACGAGCAGGCTCGAACGCCGTGAACCGGTTTCGGAGAACGAGACCATCGCCGCGCTGCGGGTGGGCACCGCCCTGTGGCGGCGCGGCGAGCGGGAAAAGGTGGTGCGGATCGCGCGCCTCGTGGCCGACCGCAATCCCTCGCTGACCACCGACATCCTGTTCGAACTGATGACCACGCCGGTGACGATCGGCGGCGACCCGCGGCGGGTGGTCGGGGCGGCCGGCGAACTCGCCGATCGCCTCCGCACCCGCCTCGCCCAGCTCCAGGCCGGGGACACCGAAGCGCCACCGGCGACCGGGGCGGCCGGGCTCTGATCGCGACACCGGCGGTTCCGATCCCGCGCCCCGGCGAGGCGGCTCCCACCGTTGCGAGGACACCGCCGGGCGCGTAAAGCATGCCCGTCCGTTCTCCGGGCCGCCTCACAGTCGACAGGATCGAACGCGCTTGTTCCGCTTCGCAATTACACGGCTGGGTCTCCTCGTCCCCACCTTTCTCGGCGTGACCCTGATCGCCTTCCTGTTCATTCGCCTGCTGCCCGGCGATCCCATCGAGATCCTCGCCGGTGAACGGGGCGTGAGCCCGGAACGCCATGCCCGCCTGATGCGGGAGCTGGGTTTCGACCGGCCGCTGTGGGAGCAGTATCTGAACTATCTGCTCGACGTGCTGCAGGGAGATCTCGGCCGTTCGATCGTCACCAGGCAGCCGATCATCGAGGAATTCCTCACCCTGTTCCCGGCCACCCTCGAGCTTTCCCTCTGTGCCATTCTCCTGGCGGTGGTGATCGGCCTGCCGGTCGGCATTCTCGCCGCCGTACGCCGGGGCACCGTCTTCGATCACAGTGTCATGGCGGTGACGTTGACCGGCTATTCGATGCCCATCTTCTGGTGGGGGCTGCTCCTGATCATCCTCTTTTCCGGCATTCTCGGCTGGACACCCGTGTCCGGCCGCCTGTCGCTGCTCTATTACGTGGAACCGGTGACCGGCTTCATGCTGATCGACACCCTGCTGTCCGATCAGGAGGGCGCCTTCCTCTCGGCCCTGCGGCATCTGATCCTGCCGACGGTGGTCCTCGGCACCATTCCGCTGGCGGTGATCGCCCGCCAGACCCGTTCGGCGATGCTCGAAGTGCTGGGCGAGGATTATGTCCGCACCGCCCGCGCCAAGGGCCTGCCGCCCTGGCGGATCATCGGCCTGCACGCGCTCCGCAACGCTCTCGTCCCGGTAGTCACCACCATCGGCCTGCAGGTCGGGGTGCTGCTCGCCGGCGCGATCCTCACCGAGACCATCTTCTCCTGGCCCGGGGTCGGCAAATGGCTCGTCGATTCCATCTTCCGCCGCGACTATCCGGCGGTGCAGGGCGGGCTGCTGCTGATCGCCAGCCTGGTGATGCTGGTCAATCTGGTGGTCGACCTCCTCTACGGCCTGATCAACCCCCGCATCCGGCATCGGAGGGCCTGATGGCGGGCCCGCCGGAGACCCTCCCGGAAGCCGCTGCGGACATCACCGCCGGGCCCGAGCCGCCCGGCCCGATGCGCGAATTCTGGCACCACTACCGCCAGAACCGGGGCGCGGTGGTCGGTCTCGGCTTTCTCGTCTTCCTCGTGCTCCTCGCCCTGTTCGCCGATTTCGTCGCCCCGCATCCGCCCGACGCCCAGTATCGCGACGCCTTCCTGACCCCGCCGGTCTGGCAGGAAGGAGGAAGCTGGCGGTTCCCGCTCGGCACCGACGCCACCGGTCGCGACATTCTTTCGCGGATCGTCTTCGGCTCGCGCTATTCGCTGTCCATCGGCTTCTTGGTGATCGTACTGTCGCTTCTGGGCGGCATCACCATCGGCCTGGTGGCGGGTTTCTCCGGCGGCTGGATCGACAGCCTGGTGATGCGGCTGATGGACGTGCTGATCGCCATCCCGGGCCTCCTCCTCGCCCTCGTCGTGGTGGCGATCATGGGCCCCGGCCTGTTCAACGCCATGTTCGCCATCGCCATCGTCTACCTGCCGCATTTCGTGCGCCTGACGCGGGCGGCGACCCTGGCCGAACTGTCGCGCGACTACGTCACCGGCAGCCGCGTCGCCGGCGCCGGGCTGCCCCGGCTGATGTTCGTGACCGTCCTGCCCAACTGCATGCCACCGCTGATCGTCCAGGCGACCCTGAGCTTTTCCACCGCGGTCCTGGACATGGCGGCGCTCGGATTCCTGGGCATGGGGGCCCAGCCGCCGACGCCGGAATGGGGTACGATGCTGGCCGACGCCCGCGAGTTCATCCTCCGCGCCTGGTGGGTGGTGACCTTCCCGGGCATGGCGATCCTGCTCACCGTGCTGGCCATCAACCTCGTGGGCGACGGCCTGCGCGACGTACTCGATCCGAAACTGAAACGCTCATGAGCCTGCTCGAAATCCGCGATCTGATCGTCGAATTCCCGGTCGCCGGCGGCATGCTGAGGGCGGTCGACGGGATCGATCTCGACGTCGATGCGGGCGAACTCGTGGCGATCGTCGGCGAATCCGGCTCCGGCAAGTCGGTGGCCATGCTGGCGGTCATGGGCCTGCTGCCGCCGACGGCGCGGGTCACCGCCGGGCGCCTCGCCTTCGCCGGCCACGATCTGCTCGCCATGCGCGCCGATCATCGCCGGCGCATCATCGGCAAGGACATGGCGATGATCTTCCAGGAGCCGACGAGTTCCCTCAACCCCTGTTTCACCATCGGCTTCCAGCTCGAGGAGGCGATCGGGACCCATCTCGGCGGCCGCCGCGAGGAGCGCCGGCGACGGGCGATCGAGCTGCTCGGGAAGGTCGGCATCCCCTCCCCGGAAAAACGGCTGCGCGCCTTCCCCCATCAGCTCTCGGGGGGGATGAACCAGCGGGTGATGATCGCCATGGCCATCGCCTGCGGCCCCCGACTGCTGATCGCCGACGAACCGACGACCGCCCTCGACGTCACGATCCAGGCGCAGATCCTCGACCTGCTCCTGGAACTGCGGCGGGAACGGGAGATGGCGATGGTGCTCATCACCCACGCGATGGGGGTGGTCGCCGAGACCGCCGAGCGGGTCGTCGTCCAGTACGCCGGCCGGCAGGTCGAGGAACAGGAGGTGTTCGGCCTCTTCGAGGATCCGCATCATCCTTACACCCGGGCGCTCCTCGACGCCCTGCCCGAACGCAATCTCGGCCGGCGGCTGGCGGCGATCCCCGGCGTCGTGCCCGGTCTCTGGGACCGGCCCGAGGGCTGCCTCTTCCATCCCCGCTGCCGCTTCGCCACCGATCGCTGCCGCCGACAGCCACCTCCGCCGGCGGCGGCGGAACTCGGCCGCGCCCGCTGCCACTACCCGCTGGTCGGCGGGGTGCCGCTGGGCCATCCCCGCATCGGGGCGCCGGCCGAATGACCGGCGAGGTCGTGGTCGCGGCCAGGGATCTGTGCCGCTACTACACGGTCGGCGGCGGCCTGTTCGCCCGCGGCCAGATCCTGAAGGCGGTGGACGGGGCGAGCTTCACCCTCCGGACCGGCCGTACCCTGGCGGTGGTCGGCGAATCCGGTTGCGGCAAATCGACCCTCGCCCGCCTCGTCACCATGGTCGAGCGGCCCAGCTCGGGCCGCCTCGAGATCTGCGGCACCGATCCCGTCGGAGTGGATCGCGAGACCAAAAGGCGTCTCCGCCGCAGCGTCCAGATCGTCTTCCAGGATCCCTACGGTTCCCTCAATCCGCGCCAGAAGGTGGCGACCATCCTCGCCGAACCTCTCGTCATCAACACCCGGAAGAGCGCCCGGGAACGGCGCGAGGCGGTGGCGGCGATGATGCGCCGGGTGGGGTTGCGGCCGGAACTGGGGCGACGCTATCCGCACATGTTCTCCGGCGGCCAGCGCCAGCGGATCGCCGTCGCCCGGGCCCTGATGCTCGAGCCCGCGGTGGTGGTGCTGGACGAACCGGTCTCGGCCCTCGATCTCTCGATCCAGGCCCAGGTCCTCAACCTGCTGGAAGATCTGCAGGCCGAACTGGGGCTCGCCTATCTGTTCATCAGCCACGATCTCTCGGTGGTCCGGTACATCGCCGACGAGATCATGGTCATGTATCTGGGACGTCCGGTGGAACAGGGACCGCGGGAAGCCCTCTTCGCCGAGCCCCTCCATCCCTACACGCGGGCGCTGCTGGCGGCGACGCCGGTGGCCGATCCCCGCCGCCGGCGGCGGCGCGACCGGTCGGCCCTCGGGGGCGAGACGCCTTCCCCGATCGACCCGCCGTCCGGTTGCCCCTTCCACCCCCGCTGTCCCCTCGCCGACGCGCGCTGTCGCCGCGAGCGCCCGGAACCGCTGCAGCGGGGCGATCGCCAGGTCGCCTGCCATGCGGTGGAGGAGGGTCGCGGCCCCTGAGCGGTCGGCGGGCGGCCCGGATCAGCCTTTTCCCCGATCGAAGATGCGGTCGCCCAGCTCGTCGATGATCTGCTGGCCCTTGCGCACGGCGAAACTGGCCGCGGCCTCGGCGCTGGCGTGGGTGTCGGCGCGGATGAAACGGTGTTCCTTGCGCCCCTCGGGCGTCTCCTTGCTGATGATCCCGGCGGTCAGATACTGCCCGCCCTGGGCCATCGGCGTGGGGGTGATACTGTAGCCCTGGTACTCGACCGTTTCTCCCGGGGGAGGCTTGGGCGCGCCGCCGCCCAGGAGACGTTTGAACATGTCACCAAGTCCCAACCCGATCCTCCTCTCGACGTTCAGGAACTCACCGCGGGAGGTAGGCTCTTCGCCTGTGCGATCCAGCGGGCGATGGTCTTGCGCGCCGGCAGCGAACGGGTGACGCGGCCCTCGCCGTTGACCTCCATCATCCGGCTCTCGAGCGTCTCGACCCGTTCGCCACGCAACTGCCGGACGGTCCGCAGGCCGATCGCCTCGAGCAGTTCCGCATACTGGCTGCCGACGCCCTTGATGCGCATGAAATCGGCCATCGCCACCCATTTGGCGAGCCGTCCCTCCTCGATGCCGGTGCGGCGCGCGAGCTCCCGTCGCCTCTGACGGCTGCCGGCGGCGCGCAGGAGGTCGGCGGTGGTCGAAATGCCGGCTTCCCTGAGCTTGGCCCCGTAGCCGCGGCCGATGCCCTCGATATGCTCCACAGGGTATGGCATTTCCGCCCTTCTCCGGTCCCGCTTTCCGCGATGGCGGGTGCAGCGCCGAGCCTCCCCGGGCGGCTACTGTGCGGAAGCGGAGCCCCCGTGGCAAGCCGTTTGGCGGCCCACCGGACGCGTCGGCGGGGCGACCCGGAGGCGGGAAAAAAGCCGGCGACAGAGCCGCCGCCGCGAGCTAGCCTCGAAGCCGCGCGGAGGGGAGGCGATAGATGAAGACGGTTCTGATCACCGGAGCGGCGGGGAATGTCGGTGGCTGGCTCCGCCGTCTCCTCGCCGGCGTCTATCCGCGGCTGGTGCTGAGCGACCGGCGGCCGCCCGCCGATCTCCGGCCGGAGGAGGAATTCCGTGCCACCGATCTGGCCGACCTCGATTCCGTGATCCGGACGGTCGCCGGAGTCGAAGGGATCGTCCATCTCGGCGGCCATTCCGTCGAAGGCTCCTGGGAGGAAATCCTGCAGGCCAACATCCTGGGCTGCTACCATCTGTTCGAGGCCGCCCGGCGGCAGGGGGTGGAACGGATCGTCTTCGCCTCTTCCAACCACGCCGTGGGATTCTATCCGCGACGACGGCGCATCGGCGTCGATCACCGGGTCCGTCCCGACAGCCGCTACGGCGTGTCGAAGGTTTTCGGCGAGGCCCTGGGCTCCCTCTACGCGGACAAATACGGGCTGCGGGTGACGAGCATCCGCATCGGCAATGTCGCGGAAAGGCCGGTGGACCGGCGCCGGCTGGCGATCTGGATCCATCCGGAGGACCTGGCGCAGCTCGTGCGCATCGGCCTCGAACATCCCGCGGTCCACAACGAGATCCTGTTCGGCGCTTCGGCCAACGAGCGTTCCTGGTGGGACGACGAGGCGGCCCGGCGACTGGGCTATCGCCCACGTCACCGCGCCGAGGATCACGCTGCCGAAGCCCTGGCCGCACAGGCGGCCATGCCGCCGGATCCGGTCGGCGACCGGTTCGAGGGGGGCGGCTTCTGCAGTCTCGAATTCTCGGGGGATCCGGACACCATCGGCTGAAATCCGACGGAGGACGAACCATGCGGGTCGATTGGAAGGGCGTGTTCCCGGCGCTGATGACGGAGTTCCACGAGGACGGATCGCTCGATCTCGATGCCACCCGCCGCCATGCGGCGCTGTGCCTCGAGGCCGGCTGCACCGGCCTCGTCGTGCTCGGCACGCTGGGCGAGAACACCTCGCTGCGCCCGGAGGAGAAGGAAGAGGTGGCGGCCGCGGTGGTGGAGGTGGCCGACGGTCGCGTACCGGTGCTGGCCGGGATCGCCGAATACACCACCGCCTTCGCCACCGAAGCGGCAGCGCGCGCCGAGCGGGCCGGGTGCGACGGGCTGATGGTCCTGCCGGGCATGGTCTATCCTCAGGACGAACGGGAGGCGGTCGCCCATTTCGCGGCCGTGGCCGAGGCCACCCCGCTGCCGATCATGATCTACAACAATCCGGTCGCCTACCGGGTCGATCTCGAACCCGCCGGGCTCGAACGGCTGGCCGACAGGGACAACATCGTGGCAGTCAAGGATTCCTCCCACGACAGCCGCCGGATCACCGACATGATCAACCACCTGGGCGATCGCTTCCGGATCTTCTGCGGAGTGGACGATCTGCTGTTCGAGAACCTTCTCTGCGGGGCGGTCGGCTGGGTTTCCGGCCTCGCCAACAGTTTTCCCCTGGAGGCGGTGCGCCTGTTCGAGCTGACCGCGGCGAAGCGGCTCGAGGAAGCGCTCGCTCTCTATCGCTGGTTCATGCCCCTCCTCCACCTCGATACCGACCGCAAGCTGGTGCAGATGATCAAACTCGCCAACCAGCTCGCCGGCACCGGCCGTGAATGGGTTCGCCGTCCCCGGCTGCCGCTCGAGGGGGAGGAACGCCGCCGGGTGGAGGAGCTCGTCCGCCATGCCCTCGCCAACCGTCCGGCGATTCTCTGAGCCCCGATCCGGCGAAGTCGCGCGGACCCGGCGCCGCGACCGGTTCCTCTGCGACGCCATGCTCGGTCATCTCGCCCGCTGGCTCAGGGCTGCCGGCTACGATACCGAGCTGGCGCCGCCCCGGGCCGGCGACCGCACCCTCCTCGATTCCGCGCGCCGCGAGGGGCGGATCCTCCTCACCTGCGATCGCACCATCCCCGGCGACGGGGGCCGGGTCCGGCACCTGCCGATGGCCGAGCTTTCCGAGCTCGCCCGCATTCTCCGCGAGGATCTCGGCATCGACTGGCTGCGTGCGCCCTTCAGCCGCTGCCTCCTCGACAATGCCGAACTCGAGCAGGTGGCCGATCCGGCGACGGCGGGAATCCCGGCGCCCGCGCGCCATCTGCCCGGCCCTTTCACCCGCTGTCCCCGCTGCGGGCGGCTGTTCTGGCCGGGAAGTCACGTGCGGCGGATGCGCGAACGGCTCGCGAGCTGGTACCGCGGGACGAGGAAGGCCGCCCGGCGTCCGTCCTGAGAGGACTTCTGTCGCGGATCGGCAAGCGGCCGGCGCGACGGCGGCGCAAAGAGGATCATGCGGTGGTGGTGGAGGTCGGTATCTTGCCCCTGTCCGTTTTCGACCTGTTCACGATCGGCATCGGCCCGTCGAGCTCCCACACGGTGGGACCGATGCGGGCCGCCAACCGGTTCCTGGAGGATCTCCGGAGCCGCGCCCTGCTCCCCGCCGTGGCCCGGATCGAGATCGCCCTCTACGGCTCCCTGGCGCTCACCGGCAAGGGGCACGGCACCGACCGGGCGGTCCTGCTCGGCCTCCTCGGGGAGGAGCCGGAAACGGTCGATCCCGCGGCCGGCGAGGCGCTTTTGGCGAGGGTCCGGGAGCACGGCCGCCTGCCGCTGGGCGGGGGACCGGTGATCGCCTTCGACGAAGGAAGCGATCTCCGGTTCCGCCACGGCGAAAGCCTTCCGCGCCATCCCAACGGGATGCGGTTTCGCGCATCTGATGCCGCCGGCCGGCCGCTGCTGGAGGCGACCTACTATTCCACCGGTGGCGGCTTCGTGGTGAGCGAGGAGGAGGCCTCGGCGCCCTCCCCCGATCGCAGCAACATCGCTCTGCCCCACCCCTTCTCCTCGGCGGCCGAGCTCCTCGCGCGGGCGGCCGAGGCCGATCTGCGGATCGCCGAGCTGGTGCTGGAGAACGAGACCGCCTGGCGCAGCCGGGAGGAGGTCGCGGCCGGTCTGCTCCGGATCTGGGCGGTGATGGAGGGTTGCATCGAACGCGGCTGTCGCACCGAGGGTGTGCTGCCCGGCGGGCTCCGCGTGCGGCGGCGCGCGCCCGCCCTCCACGCCGAGCTCACGAAACGGCCCGAGGCCGGGCTCCGCGATCAGCTCACCGTGCTCGACTGGGTCAATCTCTACGCCCTCGCCGTCAACGAGGAGAATGCCGCCGGCGGCCGCGTCGTGACCGCCCCCACCAACGGGGCCGCGGGTGTCATTCCCGCCGTCCTCGCCTATTACACCCGCTTCGTGCCGGGCGCCTCGGACCGGGGCGTCGTCGACTTCCTGCTGACCGCCGGGGCGATCGGCATGCTGTACAAGGAAAACGCTTCCATCGCCGCGGCGGAGGTCGGCTGTCAGGGCGAGGTCGGGGTCGCCTGCTCGATGGCCGCCGGCGGTCTCTGCGCGGTCCTGGGAGGCAGCAACGCCCAGATCGAGAACGCCGCGGAGATCGGCATGGAGCACAATCTGGGGTTGACCTGCGATCCGATCGCCGGCCTCGTCCAGATTCCCTGCATCGAGCGCAACACGATGGGTGCGGTGAAGGCGATCAACGCCGCCCGGCTCGCGCTGCGGGGCGACGGGACCCATCACGTCTCTCTCGACAAGGTGATCGAAACCATGCGAGAGACGGGCCGCGACATGTCGGACAAGTACAAGGAGACCTCCCTCGGCGGTCTCGCGGTCAATCGCGTGGAGTGTTGACGTATGGCGCAAGGAGCTGCCGGCCTGCGTGAGCGGGCCCCGGTGACCGGCGATCGCGGGTTCTTTTCGGCCGGCCTGGCGGAGCGGGATCCGGAGATCCACGCCGCCATCCGCGACGAGCTGCGGCGGCAGCAGCGGCAGATCGAGCTCATCGCCAGCGAGAACATCGTCAGCCGTGCGGTGCTCGAGGCCCAGGGGTCGGTGCTCACCAACAAATACGCCGAAGGCTATCCCGGGCGCCGCTACTATGGCGGCTGCGAGCATGTCGATGTCGCCGAGGCGCTGGCCATCGAGCGGGCGAAACGTCTCTTCGGCTGCGCCTTCGCTAACGTCCAGCCGCATTCCGGGGCCCAGGCCAACGGAGCGGTGATGCTGGCGCTGACCAAACCGGGTGATGTCATTCTCGGCATGGATCTCTCGGCCGGCGGTCATCTCACGCACGGCGCCCGCCCCGCCCTTTCCGGCAAATGGTTCCGGGCGGTCCATTACGGGGTCCGACGCGAGGACGGGCTGATCGACTACGAAGAGGTGGCCCGGCTCGCCGAAACCCATCGGCCGAAGCTGATCATCGCCGGCGCCTCGGCCTATTCGCGGATCATCGACTTCGCCCGTTTCCGCGAGATCGCCGACATGGTGGGCGCCTATCTCATGGTCGACATGGCGCATATCGCCGGGCTGGTGGCCACCGGTCTCCATCCTTCGCCGATCCCTCATGCCCATGTGGTGACCAGCACCACCCACAAGACCCTGCGCGGGCCGCGGGGCGGGCTCGTCCTGAGCGACGATCCCGAGCTCGGCCGCCGGATCAACTCGGCCGTCTTTCCCGGTCTGCAGGGCGGGCCGCTGATGCATGTGATCGCCGCCAAGGCGGTGGCCTTCCGGGAAGCCCTCTCGCCCGGGTTCGCGGCCTACTGCCGGGAGGTGGTGGACAATGCGCGCACCCTGGCGGCGGTGATGGTGGAGCGTGGTCTCGCCATCGTCTCCGGCGGCACCGACACCCATCTGATGCTGGTCGATCTCCGGCCCAAGGGCCTCACGGGCGATGTGGCGGAGGCCGCCCTCGAGCGGGTGGGGATCACCTGCAACAAGAACGGCGTGCCTTTCGATCCGGAAAAACCGACGGTGACCTCGGGCATCCGTCTCGGGACCCCGGCCGGTACCACGCGCGGCTTCGGCATCGCCGAGTTCCGGGAGATCGGCGGGATGATCGGCGATGTGCTGGATGCGCTGGCGAGCGGAGGCGAGCTCGCCGAGGACACGCTCGCCCTCCTCCGTCGGCGGGTCGCGGATCTCTGCGATCGCTTCCCCGTCTACGAGGGGTTCTAGGGCGTCTGGCGGGAGCGCCGGCGGCGGGCTAGTCTGCCCGCGGTTCGCGTTTTCAGGGATGTGCCCGGGAATGAGCAGCCTCGACCCCGTCACCCTCGCCGTCATCGAGAACGGCCTCGCCCAGGTCTGCAACGAGATGGATCTCGCCTTCTCGCGCGCCGCCTTCTCGCCGGTGATCGCCGAGGCCAACGACCGTTCGGACGGCATCTACCACCGCGAGGGCGGGCGGCTGATCGCGCAGGGGGAACTCGGCCTGCCGGTGTTCGTCGGCACCATGCAGGATTCGACCCGGGCGGTGCTCGACGCCATCGCCGCCGGCAGCGCCGCCCCGCCCGAGGAGGGGGACATCTTCATCCTCAACGATCCCTATCTGGGCGGCACCCATCTGATGGACGTCAAGTTCGTCACCCCCTTCTTCTACCGGGACGAGCTGTTCTGCTGGCTGGCCAATACCGGCCATTGGCCGGACATCGGCGGCGCCGTTCCGGGCGGCTTTTCGGCCAACGCCACGGAGGTGGAGCAGGAAGGGCTGCGGCTGCCGCCGGTCAAGCTCTACAAGAAGGGCGAGCTCGATACCGAGATCTACGGCATCATCACCTCCAACATCCGTGTCGCCGAACAGCGGATCGGCGACATCCGCGCCCAGCGGGCGGCGCTGCTGGTGGGAGCACGACGTCTCACCGCTCTGCTCGATCGTTACGGCCGGGACACCGTCGATGCCGCGATCGACGAGCTCGAGAAACGGGCCGAAACCCAGATGCGGGCGCGGATCGCCCCGATCCCGGACGGCATCTACGAGGGCACGGCGGTGGTCGACAGTGACGGGGTGGTGGACGAGCCGCTGTGGATCCGCCTCAGGATCACCAAAAGGGACAGCGAGCTCCACTTCGATCTCTCGGAATCGAGCCCCCCCTGCCGCGGGCCGATGAACAGCGTGATCGCCACCACCCGCTCCTCGATCTATCTCGCCATCAAGCACATCTTCCCCGAGGTGCCCATCAACGCCGGCATGTTCGTGCCGCTGCGGATCACCGATCCCGAGGGGACCTTCCTCTACGCCCGATATCCCCGCCCGGTCTCCGGCTGTGCGGCGGAAGTGAGCCAGCGGATCGCCGAGGCGGTGTTCGCGGCGATGGTGGAGGCGGTGCCCGAGCGGGTGACCGCGGCTCCCGCCGGCACCTCCGGCAATTTCGCCCTCGGCGGCAGCGACCCGCTGCGCCGGCGCAATTACGTGATGTATCACATCACGGGCGGCGGCTACGGTGGCAACGCCGATCACGACGGGCTTTCCTACGGCTGCTCGACCATCGGCATTTCCAAGAGCGCGCCCGTCGAGGTCACCGAACAGCAGTATCCGGTGCTGTTCGAGGAATTCGCCCTGCGCGAGGGCTCCGGCGGTGCCGGTCGCCGGCGCGGCGGCTTCGGTGCCCGCTACACGGTGCGGCTGACGGCGGGCGAGGCGCGCGCCTCCTTCGTCATGGACCACGGCCGCTTCGGTCCCCAGGGCGTGCTCGGTGGCCGCGACGGCGCCTGTAATCGCATCACCGTCCACTACGCCGACGGCCGGACCTATCTTCCGCCCCACATTTCCAAGGACCAGGGCGTGCCGGTGGCCGCCGGCGACCGGATCACCATCGAGACACCGGGCGGCGGCGGCTACGGGGATCCGTTCGAGCGCGAACCGGAGCTCGTCGTCCGCGACCTGCGCCGCGGCTATTACACCGTGGCGCAGGCGCGGGACTGGTACGGGGTCGTGGTGGGAAAAGAGACGCTGGAGCTGGACCTTCCGGCGACCGAACGGCTGCGGGCCGCGGTCGGCGGGCGCTGAGGTTCAGGCCTTCTTCTGCTCCAGTGGGCAGGTGGAGAGGCCGAACAGCTTGTAGGCCGGACAGGAGCCGACGAGCCCGGTCACCAGCGGGATCAGACCGATCCAGCCCCAGTTGGTCTGCGGCCCCCAGAACACCAGGGAGATCAGAACCAGACCGACGAGGACGCGGATCACGCGATCGACGGTGCCGACGTTGCGGGTCATGGGCTTTCCTCCGAGCTTGCCGACGGTCGTCGGGATGTCCGGAGCCTAGCCCGAACCTCGCATCCCTCCGTGACTAAGTCACCGAAGGGCGGCGGCGAGCCGGGCGAGGGCCGAGCGATCGCGAAGCGCGATCGCCCGACGTCCGAGGCGCACCCAGCCCCGTCGCTCGAATTCCTTGAGCTGCCGGCTCACCACCTCGCGTGCGGTTCCGAGTTCGGTCGCCAGATCCTGATGGCGCAGTTCGAGAGGCCCGGCGGCGCGGCGCTCCTGTTCGAGGAGCAGCGCCGCGAGCCGGACGTCGACCCGGGCGAAGGCGACCTGGCTCACGAGGGCCATGAGATCGGCGAGGCGGACCGCGAAACTGGTGAACACCAGACGCCGGAACGCCGGTGAGCGCCCGAGCAGCTCCTCGAACACGGCGCGCGGCACGGTGAGCGCCTCGAGTTCCGTCTCGGCGATGCCCTCGGCCTCGTAATCGTTGCCGGCGAGCAGGCAGCAGGTGGTGAGGATGCAGCTCTCGCCACGGCCGACACGGTAGAGGACGATCTCGTGGCCTCCCGGATCGACGAGTTGCACACGCACGGTGCCGCGCGCCAGGATCAGCCAGCCCGCACAGGCGTCGCCGGGCCGGAACAGGACCGTGCCCGCCGGCAGGGTCACGAACCGGCCGGCCTCGCGCAGCCGTCGCCGGCAGTCGGGTTCCAGTTCGGCCAGGGAAGGGATCCGGCCGATCGGGTCGGACCGGGGCTCGGTCATCGGGCGCCTACCGCAGCCGCGAGGAAGGAGGCGGGCGCATCGCCAGCGGTACCTGACGACGCTGGAGGAGATAGAACTGCCAGTTGGGCGAGTAATCGGTCACCCGGATCTCCATGGTCACCGTCTCCCCCGGACGCACCAGCCCGTCGTAGAAGGTGACGGCGTCGATCGGCTCGTCGGTCTGCCAGGCGGCGGCGAAACGGTCGGAACGGTAGACCCTCCCGGCTCCCGCCGCCTGGGCGAAGGACAGCCCGTCCTCGAAGGGACTCGGGCGCGATTTGAGCTCGCGGAGCTCCATCTCGAAGCTCGACCAGGGCCGCCCGGTGCGGTTGCGGACCACCTTGACGAGCACGAAGCCGATCTCCGGCGCGCCGCCGAGCCGGTTGCCGAAGGCGGCGCGCATGCCGCGGATGGTGAGCACCGCCGGCCGCTCGTCGTCGAAGATCTCCTCGACCAGGACGAAGGGATCCGCGGGGGTCCCGCGACCACGTCCTTCGAGGATCACGAAACCGCCCTCCTCGTCGCTGAAGGTGATCCCGTCGAGGGTCACCGGCTCCGACCGCAGGGCCGTCGGCAGGAGAACCCCGAAAAGCAGCGCCACGAGACCCGGAACCGACATCGCCCCCTTCTCCGCGAAGCCGAGCTCGACGGTCAGACGAGAAAATCCAGCTCCGGCGGCGACCAGTCGGCCGCCCCGGCTTCCCTTCGGCACCAGGCGAAGGCCGCCCGCTGCCGATCGGCGAGGAAGCGCCGTGCCAGGGGCCCTTCGCCCGGCCCCCGATAGACGCCTTCCTCGCGCAGAGCGGCGAAATGGCCTTCCCCGGGCAGACCGTCGCTCCGGCGCACCACGAGACAGGCGAGATCCGGTCCGCCGCGGGCTTCGACCCGGCGGCAGACCCGCCCCAGATCGCGACACAGAGCGGCCACCGTGACCGGGGTCACCCGGCGACCGAAACGGCGGAGAATCGCACCGTAGGTCAGGGTCTCGCCGCGGCTTCCGGCGGCCAGCAGCAGCCGCTCCAGCGCATCGATCTCGACCATGGCGAGGCTTTCCTCTAGTTTCGGTCCCAACATGAGAGCCTCGGACGGGCGGTGCAAGGCCGCCGCTTCGCCGGCGTCCCCCGTGGCTCCGGGCGAATCGCGATCCTCGGTGTCGCCCGTGGCCCTTGCCCGACGCCCGCAGGCCGACATCTATGGTTTTCCTGAAAAGTTCCGCGGCCGTGCAGCGAGCAGAAGGCAGGAGAGAGCCGTGCCCAGCAACTTCCGTCCCATCCCTATTCTCGCCCTCCTGACGGCGGCGCTCCTGGCGCTCCCGCCGGTCGCCGAGGCCCAGGAAAAGGTGATCTTCGGCACCAACTGGAAGGCCGAGGCCGAGCATGGCGGCTTCTACCAGGCGCTGGCGATGGGCCTGTACGCGAAATACGGGCTCGAGGTGACCATCCGCCAGGGCGGTCCGCAGGTGAACCACGCCCAGCTCCTCGCCGCCGACAAGATCGACTTCAACATGGGCGGTAACCTTTTCAGCCAGTTCAATTTCGACGCCCAGGGCATTCCGGTCGTCACCGTCGCCGCCTTCTTCCAGAAGGAGCCGCAGGCCCTGTTCGCCCATCCCGGATCGGGTGTCCGGAGCTTCGAGGATCTCCGGGGGCGCACCCTGTTCATCAGCACCGGCGGGCGGATGACCTTCTGGCGCTGGCTGAAGGCCGAATTCGGCCTCGAGGATTCGCAGATCCGACCCTACACCTTCAACCCCGGTCCCTTCGTCGCCGATCCCGAGAGCGTCCAGCAGGGCTATGTCAGCTCCGAGCCCTTCGCCATCCAACGGGTCGGCGGTTTCGAGCCGGTGGTGCTGCTGATGGCCGACGCCGGCTACGACACCTATTCCACGATCCTCCAGGTCAAGCGCCGGCTGGTGGAGGAGAAGCCCGAGATCGTCCAGGCCTTCGTCGATGCCTCGATCGAAGGCTGGTACTACTATCTCTACGGTGATCCGACCCCGGGCAACAGGCTCATCAAGCAGGAAAACCCGGACATGACCGACGAGCAGATCGCCTTCTCGCGCAAGGCCATGATGGATTACGGCCTCGTCGATTCCGGCGACGCGCTCACCCTCGGCATCGGGGCGATGACCGATGCCCGCTGGCAGAGCTTCTTCGAGAAGGCGGTGGGCTGGGGTCTCTATCCCGCCGACCTCCCTTATCGGGAAGGTTACACCCTGGCCTTCGTCAACAAGGGCCACGGCCTGGAGTTGAAGCGGCGGCTTCTCGACCGGTGAGCACGCACACGATCGGGATCGCGACGGCCGGGCGGCCGCGGCGGGACCCGGAGCCGGCGGCGAGGCAGCCGGTGAGCGAACCCCTCTTCGAGCTGCGCGGCGTGGGCAAGACCTTCGGCAGCGGAACGGTGGCCCTGGAAGGGCTCGACTTCGCGGTCGGCAGGCACGCCTTCGTGAGCCTGCTCGGCCCCTCGGGCTGCGGCAAGAGTACCGTCCTGCGCCTGATCGCCGGCCTCCTGCGACCCAGCCGCGGTCGGCTGATCTGGCATCGCCGGATCGCCCGGGGCGATATCGGCTTCGTCTTCCAGGAACCGACCCTGATGCCCTGGGCCAGCGTGTTCGACAACGTCCGCCTGCCGCTCAAGCTCCAGGGCCGGCCGCGCCGCGAAGTGCGCGAGGAGGTCGAACGGGCGCTTTCCATGGTCGGCCTCGAGGATTTCGCCGGTGCCTATCCGCGCGAACTCTCGGGGGGCATGAAGATGCGGGTCTCCATCGCCCGGGCGCTGGTCACCCGCCCCGAGCTCCTGCTGATGGACGAGCCTTTCGCGGCACTGGACGAGATCACCCGTTTCAAGCTCAACAACGAGCTCCTGAACCTCTGGGCCCGCGAGAGCTGGACGGTGGTGTTCGTCACCCACAGCGTCTACGAGAGCGTCTACCTTTCCGAGCGGATCCTGGTGATGGCGAGCCGCCCCGGCCGGATCACCGGCGAGATCCCGATCGAGGTCCCCTATCCGCGCGACGAGGCGTTCCGCCTTTCGTCCCGCTACACCGCCGCCTGCCGCCGGGTCTCGGACGAGCTCCGGCGGGCGATGGGAGAATGAAGGATGGCCGTCGCCTTCGACAGCGAAAACCCGGACCTGCCGCCGGCGGGCCCGCCCGCCGGCCGGGCCGAACTGCTGGTCCGGATCTTCGGGCCGCTCCTGCTCCTGGGATCGATCGTCGGCGGCTGGGAGTTCCTGGTGCGGATCAACGAGATCCCGCCCTACATCCTGCCCGGCCCCGGGCTGGTCGTGGAGAGCCTCCTCGACAACTGGCACTCCCTCTATCCCTCGCTGCTGGTGACCCTGCGAATCACCTTCCTCGCCCTCGCCGTGGCCGTCGTCGGGGGTGTGGGGCTCGCGATCCTGTTCTCGCTTTCCCGCTGGGTCGAACTCAGCCTGTTCCCGCTGGCGGTGGTGCTCCAGGTGACGCCGGTGGTGGCCATCGCCCCGCTCATTCTCATCTACGTCGACAACATCACCCTGGCGCTCCTGATCTGTGCCTGGATCGTCGCCTTCTTCCCGATCCTGTCCAACACCAGCATGGGACTCGCCAGCGCCGACCACAATCTGCGTGATCTGTTCGAGCTCTACGGTGCCAGCCGCTGGCAGCAGCTTCTCCATCTGCGGCTGCCCTCGGCCCTGCCCTATTTCCTGGGCGGACTCCGGATCGCCGGCGGGCTGGCCCTGATCGGGGCGATCGTGGCCGAGTTCGCGGCCGGTACCGGTGGAACCGGATCCGGCCTCGCCTTCCGCATCCTTGAGGCGGGCTGGCGCCTCGAGATCCCCCGCATGTTCGCCGCCCTGCTGCTGATCTCCTTCGCCGGGATCCTCATCTTCCTCGCCTTCACCGCGCTGCAGCATCTGCTGCTCAGGCGCTGGCACGCCAGCGCCGCCAGCCGCGAAAGGTGAAACGGGCGGTCCCGCCTCCCCGCGATCCGGCGCCCGCCGCGGGACCGACCCCGGTCGGCGGTGGCCTGCTGCTGTTGCTGGTGGTGCTCACCGCCCTCGGGCCCACGGCGATGCAGATCTTCATCCCCGCCCTGCCGGCGGTCCGCGACGCCTTCGCCAGCAGCACCGCCGTCGTCCAGCTCACCTTCAGCCTGTCGACCCTGGCGATGGCGGCGAGCACCCTCGTCGCCGGCTCCCTCGCCGACCGCTTCGGCCGGCGGCCGGTGATCATCGGCGGGCTCGGACTGTTCCTCGCCGGCACCGCGATCGCCTTCGCCGCCGGCTCGATCCCCGAGCTCGTGGCGGGGCGTACCCTCCAGGCGGCCGGCGGAGCCACCGGGTTCGTCCTGACCCGGACCATCGTCCGCGATCTGTTCGGACGCGAGGATACCGCCCGCATCATCGCCTACCTGACCATGGGCATGGTGGTGGCGCCGATGTTCGCGCCGGCCCTGGGCGGCCTGCTGACCGACCTCTACGGCTGGCGCAGCGTGTTCGCGATCGGTGGTGGGGCGGGTGTCCTCGTCCTGCTGAGCGTCCTGTGGCGTCTTCCGGAGACCCACCGCTTCGATCGGGGCGTCGAGGAACCGTGGACCCTCCTCGCGAGCATGGGCCGCCTGCTGCGCATCCGGGCCTTCCAGGGATACGCGCTGACGGGCGCCTTCTCGATGTCGCTGTTCTTCTCCTTCCTCGGCGGAGCGCCCTTCGTCACCGTCGAGGTCCTGGGGCGCCCGGCGAGCGAATACGGCCTCGTCTTCATCCTCGTTTCGGTGGCCTTCATCCTCGGCAACTTCCTCGCCGCCCGCCTGTCCGCCCGGATCGGCCTGGACCGCATGATCCGCATCGGCAGCGCCCTCGTCCTGCTGTTCGCGGCGGTTTCCCTGCCGCTGATGGCGTATGCCGGCTGGAACCTCGCGACCCTGTTCGCGCCGATGGCGGCGATCGCCTTCGCCCAGGGAACCGCTTTGCCCAACGTCCAGGCCGGTGCCGTCAGCGTCGATCCGCGGGCCGCCGGGGCCGCCTCCGGCCTCGCCAGCTTCCTCCAGATGATGATGGCGGCGGTGGCGGTGCAGATCGTCGGCAGCATCCAGAACGGCACCCCCTATCCGACCCTGCTCGCCATGCTGGTCTGCGCCATCGGCATGATGGCGGCGAGCCTGTGGACCCGGCGCGGCGGCTGATCCGGCGGGTGCCCGGATGCGAGGATGTGCGAAAAGTCGTTGCGAAAACGCGCACCGCCGCCCATTGGTAATCTTCGGGTAACGGATTTCGGATATCGAGGGAACGCACGGGCGAAGCGGAGGGGAATTTCATGGGCGGATCGCGGCTCCGTCATCGGGAGATCGGCCACCGATGCCGCTGATGGCCACCGCCGGGGCGCTGGCCTTGGGGCTCGGCGCCTATTCCCTGGCCGTCGAGCCGCGACGCCTGCTGCTCCGCCGCCATCGCATTCCCTGGAGCCCCTGGGGTTTTCCGGGCGCGCACCTGCGCATCGCCGTGCTTTCCGACATCCATGCCGCCTGGCCGCACATGACACCGCGGCGCATCGCCCGCATCGTGCGCCGCCTGCTCGCCCTCGAACCCGATCTCGTTCTGCTGCCGGGCGATTTCGCCTGCACCGAGACCCTGGGCGTGCGGCCGGTGGCGATCGAAGCGGCGGTGGCGCCGCTGCGCCCGCTGGCCCGCAACGGGCGGGCCTTCGCGGTGCTCGGCAACCACGACTGGGACTACGGCGGCGAGCGGGTGGCCCGGGCCCTCGAAACAGTCGGCATCCGGGTCCTCCGCAACGAATCGGCGGCCGTCTTCCTGGGTGGCCGGCCGCTTTGGCTCGCCGGTGTCGACGATCCGGTGACCGACCGGCACGATCTCGAGGCCGCTCTCGCCGAGCTTCCGGAGGAGGAACCGGCGATCCTCCTCAGTCACCTGCCCGATGTGCATCGCGAGGCGCCGGCGGCGGTACGCCTGGTGGTCGCCGGTCACACCCACGGCGGTCAGGTCTGCGTGCCGGGCTTCGGCCCCATCGTCACGCTGAGCCGGCTGCCGCGCCGCCAGGCGCACGGTCTCCACGAGCTCTCCGGCCGGCGGCTGTTCGTCACCGCCGGCGTCGGCACCACCGGCCTGCCGATCCGCTTCGCCCGGCCGCCGGAGATCGGTCTGCTGGAGCTGGTCCCGGCCACCGGCGACGATCCCGCCCGCCGCCACCTCGAGGTCCCGGCCGAGGCGGCATCGCCGGCCGGAGGGGACCGGCTCGCGAAGGTCTGATCCGCGACCGGGCCGGCCCCTTCAGCCGACCGCGACCAGCAGATTGCCGAGTCGATCGACCTCTACCCTGTCGCCCGGTTCGATGACGATGGTGGTATCGAGCTGCCGCAGCAGCGCCGGTCCCTCGAAACGGCTTTCGAGGGGCAGGCGGTCGCGGGCGTAGACCGGGGTCGCGAGCCAGCCCTGCGGGAACCACACCCTCCGTTCCTCCTCGATCGCCTCCTCCGGCTTCGCCGCCCGCTCGCTGCCGGCGGCGAGCAGCCCCAGATCGACCGCCGCCCGCCGGCCGATCACGCTGGTCTTGAGGTTGACGAGCAGCGCCCCGAGTTCCGGCAGGGCGATGCCGAAACGGTCGAAATAGACGCGCTCGAATGCCGCCCGCAGGCTGTCGCGATCGAGCCGCGCCCGATCCAGCGGCACGTTCAGCAGATGGGTCTGGCCGCGGAACTGCATGTCGGCCGAAAACAGCGCCGTGACCTCCTCGACCGGCGCCCGCTCGCGCTCGAGGAGCCGCCGCCCTTCCTCGAACTGGCGGTCGAGGATGGCGGCGAGATCGGCCGCCTCCACCTCCTCCAGCGGCCGATTGAGGGTCCGCACGTAGTCCTGCCGGAGATCGGCCACGGCGCAGCCGATGGCGTTGGTGATTCCGGGTCGGGCCGGGATCAGCACCCGGGGAATGGCCAGCTCGCGGGCGAGCGCGGTGGCGTGCAGCGGCCCCGCCCCACCGAAGGCGAACAACGCATAATCGCGGGGATCGTGACCGCGGGCCAGGGACACCATGCGGATCGCACCGGCCATCCGGTCGTTGGCGATGCGCAGGATGGCGGCGGCGGTCGCGGTGGCGTCGAGACCGAGATGACGGCCGATGCGCTCGACCATCACCCTTTCCACCTCCTCGCGGCCGATCCGTCGCCCGGTCTCCAGCAGGCGGGCGGGATCGAGCCGGCCGAGCACCAGATTGGCATCGGTGATGGTCGGCTCGCTGCCGCCCCGGCCGTAGCAGACGGGACCGGGATCGGCGCCGGCGCTGCGCGGCCCGACCCGGAGCATCCGGCTCTCGTCGAGCCAGGCGATGGAGCCGCCGCCGGCACCGATGGTGTGGACGTCCACCATCGGCACGTGCAGCGGCATGGCGTATTCGATCTCCAGCTCGTCGCTGACCGCCGGCACGCCGCCCCGCACCAGCGCCACGTCGGTACTGGTGCCACCCATGTCGTAGGTGATCAGGTTCGGGTAGCCGGCCGCCGCCCCGGTGCGGGCGGCGGCGATCACCCCGGAGGCCGGTCCCGACATCACCGTACGTGCCGCCTGACCGCTGGCGAGAGCCGCGGCGACGGTACCGCCGTTGCCCTGCATGACCAGCAGCCGGGCGGTGAAGCCACGGCCGCGCAGCTCCTCTTCCAGCCGCTCGAGGTAGCGGTGCAGGACCGGTTGCACACAGGCGTTGACCGCCGCCGTCGTACCCCGCTCGAACTCGCGGTATTCGGACAGCACCCGGTGGCCGAGGGTGATGTAAGGATTGGGCCAGATCTCCTCGAGAATCTCGCCGGCCCTGAGCTCGTGGGCGGGATTGGCGTAGGCGTGCAGGAAATGGACGACCACCGCCTCGCAGCCGCGATCGAGCAGGGTCCGGGCGGCCGCCCGCACCGCCTGCTCGTCGAGGGGCACCAGCACCTCGCCGCGCCAGTCCATCCGCTCCTCCACCTCCAGGCGGAGTTCCCTGGGGATCAGCGGTTCGAACACCCCGTACATGCCGTAGGGCCGGGGGCGTGTGCGACGTCCGAGTTCCAGCACGTCGCGGAAGCCGCGGGTGGTGATCAGGCCGGTGCGGGCGATCCGCCGCTCGAGAATGGCGTTGGTGGTCGTGGTGGTGCCGTGGACGACGAGATCGATGGCGCCGAAATCGACGCCCGCCCGCTCGATCGCCCGGATGACACCGATCGCCTGGTTGTCGGGAGTGGTCGGAACCTTGGCGATGGCCACCGGCCGCGCCGGATCGGCCGGCCGCAGCATGACCAGATCGGTGAAGGTTCCGCCGACATCGACCCCGAGGATGGTGCCGGATCGCTTCATGCCGTCCCCCGCTCCGTTCGCCGGCAAATGAGCCGAAAGACGGGTCCCGCGCAAGTGGCCGCTGCCCCGGTGACCGGCGGCGGCGGCCCGTGCTAAGAGCGGTCGTCGCGTGAACCCGCCGGAGAGAGGAGGGACAGGGGAGAGGAGATGCAGCGGTTTCTCAACAAGGTCGCCATCGTCACCGGGGCCGGGCGGGGAATCGGTCGGGCCTGTGCCCGGGCGTTCGCCGCGGAAGGGGCCTGCGTGGTGATCGCCGATGTCGATGCGGAGGCGGGCCGCGGGGCGGTCGAGGAAATCCTGGCGAGCGGCGGCCGTGCCCATTTCGTGGTCACCGATGTCGGCGATGCGAGGCAGGTGGGGGCGATGGTCGATGCCACCCTCGAATGGGGCGGCCGGCTGGACGTGCTCGTCAACAACGCCGCGATCATCCGCAAGAGCGACTTTCTCGATCTCGGCGAGGAGGATTTCGATGCCGTGCTGCGGGTCAATCTCAAGGGGCCGATGCTCTGCACCCAGGCGGCGGCGAGGGTGATGGCCGCCCGCGGCGGCGGGGCCATCGTCAACATGTCCTCGGTCAACGGGATCATGGCGATCCCCGACCAGGTGCCCTATAACGTCGCCAAGGGCGGTATCAACCAGCTCACCCGGGCCACCGCGCTGGCCCTCGCGGACAAGAACATCCGCGTCAATGCGGTGGCCCCGGGCTCGATCCTCACCGAGCTCCTGACGACGGTGATGGAGGACGAGGCGGCCCGCCGCACCATCCTCTCCCGCACGCCCATGGGACGTTGCGGCACGCCGGAGGAGGTGGCCCGTCTCGTTCTCTTCCTGGCGAGCGAGGAGGCGAGCTACATGACCGGTCAGATCGTCTACATCGACGGCGGCCGGCTGGCCCTGAACTACACCGTGCCGGTCCGGGACTGAGCCAACCGGCAGTTGCAATTGCGGAACTTCCGCGCCATCTCATGGCGTGGCGCCCTTCGGAACGCGAGCGCGCTCGGTGGATCGGCGGGCACCACGAGAGGAGACGAGCACATATGTCGAAACCCCTCATGCCGAAAGCCACCGCGGTCTGGCTGGTGGACAATACGAGCCTGACTTTCGAACAGATCGCCGATTTTTGCGGCCTGCACCCCCTCGAGGTCAAAGCCATCGCCGACGGCGAGGTCGCGACCGGGATCCGTGGCCTAGATCCGATCGGTGCCGGGATCCTCACCCGCGAGGAGATCGAGCGCTGCCAGAAGGATCCCGGGGCACGGCTGCGGATGGCCAAATCGGTGGCCGACGAGATCAAGCTGCCGAAACGCAAGGAGCCGCGCTACACGCCGCTTTCCAAACGTCAGGACCGGCCCGACGCCATCGCCTGGCTGCTCCGTCATCATCCCGAGCTGAGCGACCAGCAGATCTGCCGGCTGCTGGGGACGACCAAGAACACCGTGCAGGCGGTACGGGACCGGACCCACTGGAAGAGCGCCGAGATCCGTCCCCGCGACCCGGTGCTGCTCGGTCTCTGTTCCCAGACCGAACTCGACGAGGCGGTGGCCCGGGCACGGGCCGAACAGGAAAAGAAGACCGCCGCGGACGAAGCCCAGCCGCAGGAGTGAGGCGCGCGACCCGTCGGCGAGCCCCGCCGCCGCGGGTCAGCGCCAGTCGGCCCGATCGTTACCGGCAAGTTCGACGAGCTGACGCTCGCGCCAGAAGCGGGGCGAGAGCAGGCGCCGATCCCGCTCGATGAGATCGGCGATCTCCCGCAGGCGTGCCGCCGCCACCGCGGGCAGCGTCCCCGGGCGGATGGTGACCCGGAGATCGGCGGAGGGTGCCAGCTCGTGCTGCAGCTCGGCACGTGGCAACGGCTCCGCCGCCTGCCGTTCGTGACCTTCGAAGGCGATGACCGGCGCCGGCGGCCGGCTGGCGTAATCGGCCAGCAGCGATTCGCGGCTCGGCAGAGGCGGCGATCGCCGGAGAAGCGCCTCGGAAAGCCGCTGGCGCACGTCGCGCGGCAGATGGTTGAACAGGCGTCGCGCGTGTCGCAGGCGCTGGAGACTGGAGGATCGCAGGGCCGCCCGGATGGCATGATGGAGCAGGCAGCTCTCCCCCAGTTCCGATGCCACGACCGGAGCCAGGTCCTCGAGAAACAGCGTCAGTCCGCGGCGCTCCCCCGGATATCGTTCTTCGGTCATCGTTCCGTCCCGATCCGTTTGTTAACAGGATCTTAACGGAACGGGCGCCGGCGGCAACAGCCGATGATCCCGGGGCGGCACCCTATGAGGCGGGTTTCGTACCCTCGCCTCCCGCCCTCATCCTCCGGCGGGAAGCAGACGCTCCACCAGCCGCGCCCAGTAACTGACCCCGTGGGGCAGGACCTCGTCGTTGAAATCGTAGAACGGGCTGTGCAGCAGCCGTCCCTCCTCGGCGCCGCCCTGGCCGAGCCAGAGGTAGGCCCCCGGGCGCTGCTCCAGCATGAAGGCGAAATCCTCCGCTCCCATCGAAGGCGGCGGATCGCGCAGGATTCCCTCCTCGCCGACGATTTCCGCCGCCACCTCGGCGCAGACGGCCGCCAGTTCCGGATCGTTGACCGTGGCCGGGTAGCCGCGTCGATAGGCGATGTCGGCCTCCACACCGAAGGCGGCGGCGACATTCCGGGCTACCACTCGCAGCCGCTCCTCGGCCCGCTCGCGGAGATCGGGCCGGAAGCAGCGGACGGTGCCGACCAGCTCCGCCGTCCGGGGAATCACGTTGTAGGCGTCGCCGGCGTTGAAGCAGGTCACCGACACCACCAGCGCCTCCAGGGGATCCGTCTCGCGGGCGACGAGGCTCTGCAGCGCCTGCACGAGCGCGCTGCCGGCGAGGATCGGATCCCGCCCCAGATGCGGCATGGCTGCGTGACAGCCGCGGCCCTCGATCCGGATGCGGAATTCGTCGGAGGCGGCCATCACCGCACCCCCGTGGACGCCGAAGCGCCCCGGCTCCGTCCAGGGCCAGTTGTGGAGGCCGAACACGCGCTCGAAGGGGAAGCGGTCGAGAAGACCGTCCTCGAGCATCGCCTTGGCCCCCGCGAGGCCCTCTTCGGCCGGCTGGAAGATCAGGTAGACGGTGCCGTCGAAACGGCGGGTCTCGGCCAGGTAGCGGGCCGCTCCGAGCAGCATGGTGGTGTGACCGTCGTGGCCGCAGGCGTGCATCCTGCCGGGAGTCTTCGACGCCCAGGGCAGGCCCGTCTCCTCGCTGATGGGCAGCGCGTCCATGTCGGCGCGAAGCGCGATCGATCGCCCGCTCCCGCCGGCCCGGACGACCCCGACGACGCCGGTGCCGCCGATACCCTCGTGTACCTCGTCGACCCCGAAGGCGCGCAGCTTCCCGGCGACGAAGGCGGCGGTCCGCCTCTCCTCGTAGGCCAGTTCCGGATGGGCGTGAAGATCGCGGCGCCAGGCGACCAGCTCGTCGTGGAATTCGTTGATGCGATTGAGAACCGGCATGGAACCGACGCTCCCTCCGAGAAATCCTGGTTGTCGGCCGAACGCAGGAACCGGGCCCGAAGGCCCGGTTCCCGACGGTGCGGAAAGGGCCGCGATCAGCCCCCGATTTCGCGGTAGTTGCCGTTGTCCCAGATGTAGACGGTGTAGTTCGAGCCCTTGACGTCACCCTTCTCGTCGAACTCGATGGTGCCGAGAACGGTGTCGAACGCGGTCGTGCGCAGGGCCTCGATCAGCGCATCGAGATCGAGGGAGCCGGCCTTCTCGGCCGCCTGGTCGAAGATCTGGATGGCGGCGTAGGTGTAGAGGGTGTAGCCCTCGGGGTCGTAGCCCTCCTCCTGGAAGCGCTGGACGACCTCGGCGGCGGCCGGGTTCTTGCGCGGATCGGGGCTGAAGGTCATCAGCGTGCCCTGGCCGGTCTCGCCGGTGATCTGCCAGAACTCGTCGGTGACCAGCGCGTCGCCGGACATCAGCCGCGCCTCGAGCCCCTGTTCGCGAGCCTGACGAACGATGAGACCGGCCTCGGTGTGATAGCCGCCGAGATAGATGAGATCGACCCCGAGCTGCTTCATCTTGGTGATCAGCGCGGTGAAATCCTTGTCGCCCTGGGTGATGGCCTCGTACATCACCTCCTGTACGCCGCGCTTGTTGAGCTGCTTCTTGAATTCGTCGGCCAGCCCCTTGCCGTAGGCGCTCTTGTCGTGGAGGATCGCGATCTTGCTGCCGATCCCGTTGTCGACCACGTAGTTGGCGGCCACCTGACCCTGCTGATCGTCACGGCCGGCGACCCGCAGCACGTTGTCGAAGCCCTGCTCGGTGAGCTTCGGGTTGGTGGAGGCCGGCGAGATCATCAGCACCCCTTCCTCGGCGTAGACGGCGGAGGCCGGGATCGAGGAGCTCGAGCAGAAATGGCCGGCGACGAAAACGACGCCCTTGTTGACGAGCTGGTTGGCGACCGCCACCGCCTGCTTGGGATCGCAAGCGTCGTCCCCGATCTCCAGCGTCAGCGGCTCGCCGAGAGTGCCGCCCGCGGCGTTGATGTCGCGGATCGCCGCCTCGGCGCCCTTCTTCATCTGCTCGCCGAAGGCCGCGTACTGACCGGTCATCGGCCCGGCCGTCGCGATCAGGGTTTCCGCCGCCGCCACGCCGGCGCCCAAAGTCAGCAGCGCCGCCGCCCCGAACAGCATGCCGGTTCGTGGGTACATGGTGCAACTCCCCTGTTATTCACGGATATGGACGTCGTAAATGAGCTGCGCGATGGCTCACCGCCCCGCCCATTCGGCCTTTCTGTTTAAGGGGTGCGGCCCGTGGCGCAAGCCTTTTCCCGGTCACCCCACCGTCTCTCGGGAGGGGCCGATCTCGACATAGGCGAAGGGCGAACGCTTGCGGTATTTCCAGGGATACTGGCGGACCATGCGCTCCACCCTGGTGATGCGGAAGGCGAGCAGACCGAGGGCCAGGAGCACCAGGAAATCGAGGATGAAGCCGGGCAGGTTCAGGAGCTCCCCCTCGAAGAGGGCATAGACCAGGAAACGATCGGCGATGGTGAGGCCGAAGGCGGCGGCGGCGACGTGCCAGGGACCGCGCCAGTTCTCGGCCATCGCCCGGCCGGCGAGCATCGAGCAGCCGCCCGCGAGGATCACCGTGAGACCGACGAACACCGCCGGCGAACTGCCGAACAGCTCCTCCATCCTCGTCCTCCCTCAATGGCCGCCTTCGAGATAGGCCGCCCGGATCTCGGGGCTGGCCAGGAGCTCTCTGCCTTCACCCTCCATGACCACGCTGCCGGTGGCCAGCACGTAGCCACGATGGGCGATCCGCAGCGCCTGATAGGCGTTCTGCTCGACCAGCAGGATGGTCAGCCCCTGGGTGCGGTTGATCTCGACGATGGATCTGAAGATCTGCTGGACGAGCATCGGCGCGAGACCCAGGGAAGGCTCGTCGAGCAGGAGCATCTTGGGGCGGGCCATCAGAGCGCGGCCGATGCAGAGCATCTGCTGCTCGCCGCCGGAAAGGGTGCCGCCGCGTTGGTGCATGCGCTCCTCGAGACGGGGGAAGAGGCTGAAAACCTTCTCCACATCCTCCGCGAAATAGCGTTCTCCGTTCGGAACCGCACCCATCTGCAGGTTCTCCAGCACCGTCATGCGCGGAAAGATGCGCCGTCCTTCCGGCGCCTGACTGATGCCCCGGCGCACGATCTCGTAGGTGGGCAGACGGGTGATGTCCTCGCCCTCGAACAGGATCCGGCCGGCGCTCGCCCGCGGATTGCCGCAGATGGTCATCAGGAGGGTGGTCTTGCCGGCGCCGTTGGCGCCGATGATGGTGACGATCTCGCCCTTGCGGACGTCGAGGGTGATGCCCTTGAGGGCCTCGATGCGGCCGTAGTGGGTGTGAACCTGACGCAGCTCCAGCATCAGCCGCCGCCCTCCCCACGGGCTTCGAGATCGGCCTTGACCTCCTCGGGCAACTCCTCCTCCTCGGTCTCGCCGAGATAGGCCTTGATCACGTTGGGATCGTTCCTGACCGCCGCGGGTGGCCCGTCGGCGATCTTGCGGCCGTAGTCGATGACGATGACATGGTCGGAAATCCCCATCACCATGCTCATGTCGTGTTCGATCAGCAGGATGCCGATCTTCTCCTGCTCGCGGATCCCGAGCAGCAGCTCGCCGAGCTCGGCGGTCTCGCGGGGATTGAGGCCGGCCGCCGGTTCGTCGAGGCACAGCAACCGCGGCCGGGTGCACATCGCCCGGGCGATTTCCAGCCGCCGCTGGTCGCCGTAGGGCAGGTTGCCGGCCTCCCAGTCGGCCCGGGACAAGAGGCCGACCCGATCCAGCCAGTGCCGGGCCCGATCCACCGCCTCAGCCTCCGCCTCCCGGTAGCGCCGCAGCCCGAGGAGCCCGTAGACCGTGTAGCCGGAGGCGCGCATCAGCTCGTTGTGCTGCGCCACCACCAGATTCTCGAGCACGCTCATCTGTGCGAACAGGCGGATGTTCTGGAAGGTCCGGGCGATTCCCTGACGGGGAATGAGGTAGCCGTCGAGACGCTCCAGCAGGACCGGACCGTGGTGGCCGTGGAAGGTGAGCTGGCCGACGGTCGGCCGGTAGAAGCCGGTGAGACAGTTGAAGACCGTCGTCTTGCCGGCACCGTTGGGGCCGATGATGGCGGTGATCCGACGATCGTGGGCGACGAAACTCAGATCGTCGACGGCGGTCAGACCACCGAAACGCATGGTCAGATGCTCGACCTCGAGCAGCGGCGCCGTCATGGCGACCGCTCCCCGGCGCTCCGAGCGTGCAGTCGGATGGTGGGCTCGCGGCTGGCCAGCAGGCCGCGCGGCCGCCAGACCATGATTCCCACCATGGCGGCCCCGAACAGCAGCATCCGGAACTGTTCGAACTCGCGCCCCAGCTCGGGGAGGATGACGATCACCGCCGCCGCCAGCACCACCCCGATCTGGCTGCCCATGCCGCCCAGGACGACGATCGCGAGGATCGTCGCGCTCTCGATGAAGGTGAAGCTTTCGGGGCTGATGAAACCCTGCCGGGTAGCGAAGAAGGAGCCCGCGAAGCCGCCGAACATGGCACCGAGGGCGAAGGCGGTGAGCTTGGTGTTGGTGGGATTGATGCCCAGCGCCTTGCTCGCGATCTCGTCCTCCCGGAGCGCCTCCCAGGCGCGCCCCACCGGCAGCCGGCGGATGCGCAGTACGAACCAGTTGGTGAGCAGCGCCAGCAGCAGGATGAGATAGTAGAGGAAGATGACCCGGTGCAGGCCCGAATAGGAGATCTCGAAGAACTGGTGGAAGGCGACCTCCCCCTCCGCCGGCCGGCGGGTGAAGACGAGGCCGAAGAAGGTCGGCCGCGGAATCCCGGAGAGCCCGTCCGGTCCCCTGGTCACCGGATACCAATTGAGGAGGATGATGCGGATGATCTCGCCGAAACCGAGAGTGACGATGGCCAGATAATCGCCCCGCAGCCGCAGCACCGGAAAGCCCAGGAGGATGCCGAAGGTGGCCGCCAGCACCCCGGCGATGGGCAGCGCCTCCCAGAAGCCGAGCCCGAACCACTGGGCGAACAGGGCGTAGGAATAGGCGCCGACGGCATAGAAGGCGACGTAGCCGAGATCGAGCAGGCCGGCGAGGCCGACGACGATGTTGAGCCCCCAGCCGAGCATCACGTAGATCAGGACGGTCGTCGCCACGTCCACCACGTAGCGGTTGGCGAAGGGGGTGAAGGGCAGGGCGAAGGCGAGAGCGATCCCGGCGAGGGCGAACCATTTGGCGTGGGTGTTGACGTAGCGGGCGACGGGTCCCACCCGGCCGGCGGGTCGCACCGGCGCGCCGCGCATGGCGCGCAGGAAGGAGACCAGCAGGTGACCGAAGAACACGGTCACCACCCCGATCACCACCCATTGCGGCCGGTATTCGAGACCGAGCCGCCCCTCGGCCCCGACCAGGCGGAAGCCCATCATCGGCAGGAACAGCATGAAGGCGACGAAGGCCGCGAGCCCCGCCTCCTTCAGGGCCCGTGCCGGGTCGAAACGCGCTTTCTCGGCGCCGACGCCCTGCGCGGCTACGGACATCGTCTCAGACCTTCTCGATTTCGGGTTTGCCCAGGAGGCCGGTGGGCAGGAAGATGAGGACGATGACGAGGATGCCGAAGGCCGCCACGTCCTTGTATTCGGTGGTGAAGTAGCCGGACCAGAAGGCCTCGACGAGCCCCAGCAGCAGGCCGCCCAGCATGGCGCCCGGGATCGAGCCGATGCCGCCCAGAACCGCCGCCGTGAAGGCCTTGATCCCGGCGAGGAAGCCGATGAAGAAGTCGATCACCCCGTAGTAGAGGGTGGCCATCAGCCCGGCGACGGCGGCCAGTGCCGCGCCCATGACGAAGGTCAGGGAGATGGTGCGGTCGACATTGACCCCGCAGAGGGCGGCCATCCCGAGATCCTGTTCGCAGGCCCGCTGCGCCCGGCCGAGCGGCGTCTTGGCGATGATGGTGGAGAAGATGACCATCAGCACCACGGTGAGCAGCATGATGATGATCTGGATGTTGCTGATCTGGACGGTGAAACCGCCGTCGGTGCCGAGCACGTAGCCGCCGGTGACCTGGGGTGGCAGCGGCTTGACGTTGGCGCCCTGGAGGATCTGCACGTAGTTCTGCAGGAAGATCGACATGCCGATGGCGGAGATCAGCGGGGCGAGGCGGAAGGAACCGCGCAGCGGCCGGTAGGCGAGACGTTCCACCGCCCAGCCGTAGGTGGCGGTGAAGATCATCGCCAGGATCAGCACCAGCAGCAGGGCGAGGGGCACCCAGGTGATGCCGAGCACGCCCAGCAGCAAGAAACTGATGATGGATATGAAGGCACCGATCATGTAAATTTCACCGTGAGCGAAATTGATCATGCCGATGATGCCGTAGACCATGCTGTAACCGATGGCGATCAGCCCGTACATGGCGCCGAGCGTCAGGCCGTTGATGAGCTGCTGCAGGAAATAATACATCGGATTCTTGCCTCCGTCGGCCCGCTCATGGCGGAATCCCCACCCGCTCTCGAGGTCGCCGGCCCGCGGCCGGGCGGCGAAAGCGGGGCATCCCGGGAAGTCTACACGCGCGGAAGGGCATGGCCGTCGCCGGGGCGCGCTTTAGAGCAGCCGGCCGCGGGAGGCAAGAGGAATACCGGTCGCGCCCCGCGGCTCAGATCAGGAGACCGCGCGATGTCCCGCCGTTCGGCCGTGGCGCCGCCGTCCGTCTTTCCGCGGCGCGGAGCTTGCGGATGGCGAGACGCTCCAGATCGTGACGGGGGGTGGTGGCCGGCGCCACCACCGTCACTTCGACGAGGCTGCTGCTGGAGACGGCCGTCACCCGCAGGCAGTCGCCGATCGTCTGGAACTCGAAAATGATCTCCTCGTCCATGTCCCGTCCCGGGCCGGCCGTGGCGGCGTCGGTCCTCCGGTCGAGAACAGCCGGAAAAAGGTTGAAAAACCGTGAAGAGAAGCGGATCCGCGACCGCGGTGCATCGACAAGAGCGCTTCCCACGCCTAGGTTTCGTCGATGCGGACGGCCGTACCGGGCCGGCGCCGAGCGACGGGAACGCGACGCCCATGCGAACGAAGCCGTTGCTGCTGATCCTCCTCCTGCTGACGGCCGCTGGCGAGACCGCCGCGCAGGGGGGACCACGGGTGCGGGTGGATGCCGTGCGCCTCGAGCGGATGGAGCGGATCGAGACCCTGCTCGGCCGGATCGTCGCCCGCCGGCGAGGGGAGGTGGCGAGCCGGGTCTCCGGGCCGGTGGCCCGCGTGCCGGTACGGGTCGGTCAGCGGGTGGAGCGCGGCCAGCCGCTGGTGCGCCTCGATACCGTCCGGCTCGCCCTCGAGGTCGAGCTGGCACGCGCCGAACTGGCGACGGCCGAATCCGAGGTTGCGGAGGCGGCCCGCAACCTCGAGCTGCGCAGCCAGGAAAAGCTCCGTCTCGAACGGCTCGAGGGCTCGGCCGCCTTCTCGCGGGCCCGTTACGAGGACAAGCTCAAGGAAGTGGAGATCGCGGCCAGCCGGCTCGCGACCGCCCGGGCGCGACTGGAGCGGGCCCGGGTCGTGCTCCGGTTCCGGGAGGCCGATCTGGCCGACGCCACCATCCGCGCTCCCTATGCCGGAGTGGTGACCCGCAAGCGGGTGAGTCCCGGAAAGTACGTCCGCGAGGGCGAGCCGGTGATCGACATGGTGGACGACGCGGACCTCGAGATCGAAGCCGATATCGCCGCCGAGCGGCTCGCCGGGCTGACACCGGGAAGCGAGGTGGAGCTCCGCATCGACGGTGAACCCGTGCGCGCCCTGCTTCGGGCGGTGGTGCCGATCGAGAACCCCCTGACCCGGACCCGGGCGGTGCGGTTCGCCTTCCTCGGGGAGCCCCCGTCCTCGGTCACCGCGGTCGGCCAGTCGGTCCGGGTCGAGGTGCCGGTCGGCGGCGAGGAGGTGGTCACCGTCGCCAAGGACGCGGTGACCGTGGTGGCCGGCCGGCAGACGGTGTTCGTGGTCGAGGACGGCACCGTGCGGAGGCGTGCGATCGAAACCGCCGGGACCCTCGGCGACCGGTTCGTCGTCGCCGCCGGGCTCGCCCCCGGCGAGATCGTGGTGGTCCGCGGCAACGAGCGGCTCCGGCCGGGCCAGAAGGTGACGGTGGAAAACCCCGCGGTCACCGCCGCACCGGCGGGTGAAGGGGCGGGGGGATGAAGCTCGTTCGCCTCGCCCTCGAGCGGCCGGTCGCGGTCCTCGCCGCGGTGGCGCTGATCGTCCTCATGGGCTGGGTGGCCCTGCGCACGATCCCGATCCAGCTCGCGCCCGACGTCCGGCGGCCGGTGATCACCGTCCGTACGGCCTGGCCGGGCGCCGCACCCGAGGAGGTCGAGCGCGAGATCGTCACCCGCCAGGAAGAGGCCCTGAAGGGTCTCGAAGGCGTCGAGAAAATGACCGCCACGGCCTACGACGGGCGTGCCGAAGTGAGCCTCGAATTCCGTCTCGGCACCGACATGAACCGGGCCCTGCTGCTGGTCTCCAACCGCCTCGATCAGGTCGGCGGCTATCCCGAGGAGGCCGACGAACCGAGGCTTTCCACCGCCGGCAACGAGGACAACGCCATCGCCTGGTTCATCGTCACCCGGGTGGAAGGCAACGATCGTCCGATTCACGAATACGGCGACTTTCTCGAGAACACCGTCAAGGCGCGGCTGGAGCGGGTCCGCGGCGTCGCCCGGGTCAACCTGTTCGGCGGCGGCGAACGCGAGCTGCAGGTGATCGTCGCCCCCGAGCGCCTGGCCCTCTACCGGCTCACCGCGGGCGATGTGGTGCGGGCCCTGCGGGCCGCCAACATCGCCCTCACCGCCGGGGCGGTGGAGGAGGGCAAGCGGCGCTACGTGGTCCGCGTCGAGGGGGATCTCGACACCCCCGAGGAGGTCGCCGCGGTGCTGGTGCGCAGCCTCGTCGATCCGGAAACCGGTCGTCTCGCCCGGATCCGCATCGGCGACATCGCCACCGTCCGCTACGACTACCGCCGACCGGTCGCCCGCATCCGTTTCCTCGGGGAGCCGGCGCTGGCCCTCAACGCCACCCGCGAAACGGGGGCCAACGTCATCGACACCATGGCCGAGATCCGGGCGGCGGTGGCCGAGTTGCAGGCGGGCCCCCTGCCGGCGGCCGGGCTCGAGCTCCGGCAGGTCTACGACGAGACGGTCTACATCGACAGCGCGATCGATCTCGTGGTCCAGAACATCTACGTCGGCGGCACCCTGGCGGCCTTGGTGCTCTATCTCTTCCTGCGCTCCTTCGCCGCCACCGCGGTGATCGTCCTGTCCATTCCCGTCTCGGTGGTCGCGACCTTCGTGGTGATGGCCTTCACCGGCCGGTCGCTGAACGTCATCTCGCTGGCCGGCATCGCCTTCGCCGTCGGAATGGTGGTGGATGCGGCGATCGTCGTGCTGGAGAACATCTACCGCCTCCGCCAGCGCGGCCGACCGCCGTTGCAGGCGGCGCTGGAAGGCGCCCGGCAGGTCTGGGGTGCGATCCTGGTCTCGGCCCTGACGACGGTGCTGGTGTTCGTACCGATCCTGGTGATGCCCCTCGAGGTGGGGCAGCTCTTCCGCGATATCGCCGTCGCCATCTCGGTTTCGGTGCTGCTGTCGCTGGCGGTGGCGATGACCGTCATCCCGGCCCTGTCGCGCCAGCTCCTGAGCGGGGATGGCGGGGGCGCCGGTCCGCGCCTTCCCCTGCTGGATCCGCTCGCCCGGGGCTTCGCCCGCCTGCTGCTCGCCTTCCTCTGTCAGGTGGTGGCGAACCGGGCGCTGGCCCTGCTGCTGGTGACGAGCATCACCCTGCTCGCCGGCGGTTTCGCCTGGCGGTATCTGCCGAAGCTCGAATATCTGCCCGAGGGCAATCGCAATCTCGTCTTCGGCATGATCCTGCCGCCACCCGGCTACAATCTGGACACCATGACCGGGATCGCCGAGCGCATCGAGGCGGCCTCGCGCCCGCTCTGGGCGAGCGCCGGCGCCACCGCCGATCCCGACGGTCCGCCGCTGATCGAGAACTTCTTCTTCGTCGCCGTGCGCGGTTCGGCCTTCCTCGGTGCCAGTGCGGTGGAGCCGACCCGGGCGGGCGAACTGGTGCCGGTGCTGAGCCGGCCCATCTTCGGCGAGCCGGGCACCTACGGCTTCCTCACCCAGCCCTCGATCTTCGGTCGCGGCATCGGCGGCGGCCGCTCCATCGATCTCGACATTTCCGGACCCGACATCGAGCAGCTCCTCGAGGTGGCCCTGCGGGCGGCCGGCCGCATCGCCCGGGTCCTGCCGCGGGAAGCCGGCAACCAGCTCCGACCGAAACCCGGGCTCGAACTCGGCGCGCCCGAAGTGCGTCTGCTGCCCGACCGGGTGCGTCTCGCCGACGTCGGCCTGTCGGCCCGGGAATTCGCCATCGCCCTCGACGCCTTCAACGACGGCGTGCGGGTCGAGGAACTGGCGAGCGGCGCCGAGCGCTTCGATCTGGTGCTCCGGGGACCGCGCACCACCGCCGAACGGACCCAGGACATCGCCGCGACACCGATCGTCACGCCCGGCGGCGTCGTGCTCCGGGCCGGCGATCTCGCCGAGGTGCTGGTCACCGCCGGCCCGACCCAGATCCGGCACATCGAGCGGCGTCGCACGGTGACCCTCGAGGTGCGACCGGCCCCCACGCTGCCGCTGGAAGCGGCCCTGGACCTGCTGCGCCGCGAGGTGGTTGCGCCGCTGGAGGCGGAGGGGCTGCCTCCGGGGGTCACCCTCGATCTCGCCGGCACCGCCGACAAGCTCAGTCAGACCTTCGACGCCCTCGCCTTCGATCTGCTGCTCGCCACGATCATCGTCTATCTGGTGATGGCGGTGCTGTTCGAGAGCTTCCTGTACCCGCTGGTGGTGATGATCGCGGTGCCGCTGGCGGCCGCCGGCGGCGTCGGCGGGCTCTGGCTGCTCAACCGCTTCACCTTCCAGCCTTTGGACATGCTGACCCTCCTCGGTTTCGTCATCCTGATCGGGATCGTCGTCAACAACGCGATCCTGCTGGTCGACCGGGCGCTGGCCTATCGCCGCGAGGAGGAGCGCCGGGCGCGCGCGGCGATCATGGCCGCGGTCGAAGACCGGCTGCGGCCGATCTTCATGACCACCGCCACCTCGGTGTTCGGCATGCTGCCGCTGGTCCTGTTTCCCGGTGCCGGTTCCGAACTCTATCGCGGGCTCGGCTCGGTGGTGGTGGGCGGCCTCGCCCTGTCGGCCCTGCTGACCCTGTTCCTCGTGCCGCCGCTGCTTTCGATCCTCCTGGTGACCGAAGAGCGCTGGCAGCTCCGCCGGAGGCGGCGGCTGGGCGCGGGCGAGACCGCGCCGGCCGAATAACGCCGGCGGTCACGGGCTGTCGAGGATACCGCTCCGCCGGGCGAGTTCGAACAGGCCGCGAGCGGCCAGATCCGGCGGCAGGACGCGGCAGGGGCGGCCGACCCCGGCGCAGGCCGCACGGTAGCGTTCCACGAGCCCGGGCTCGCCGATCAGCCCCGGGACCTCCCTCGTACCGAACAGGAGCGCGGCCTCGCGCAATTCGCTGCCGAGGAGAAGACCCGAAAGATACGACGCCAGCCCGGGCGGCGGCACCTCCCCGAGCAGGCCGAGGCTGCGGACACCGAACAGGCGGTGGAGGAGACCGCCCGAGGCCGGATCGTCGGCCATCCCCCGGGCGACGCCCCGGGCGAAGGCCTCACCGTCCTCCTCCCCCTCCCGCATCAGGCGGCCGAGAATGCTGTGACGGCGCAGGAGCTCGTAGAGCTCGCCGGTCATCATGGTGGCGAAATCGACGATCCGACCTTCGGCGCAGCGCACCCATTTGGAATGGGTGCCGGGCAGGACCAGAAGTCGGGCCGAAACGCCCTCGGCGAGGGCCCCCGCGATCTGCGTCTCTTCGCCCCGCATGACGTCCGGCACGCCGTCGGTCCCCCGGGTCGAAAGGCCGCAGACGAAGAGGATGCGGTGGCCGGAGCGCAGCCGCCGCTCGACGAGCGCGGCGGCGAGCGCCTCGACGGTGACCGGACAGGGCAGATAGGGGGTCTCGACCCAGCCCTGACGGCTCGTGATCATGCCCGAGGCGAGAAGCGGCACCGCGGGCCCGGCCCGCAGCCAGTCGCCGAGGAAAGCCGAAAGCGCGTCCTCGAAGGCGCCGCCGGCGATTCCGAGGATGCCGAGATCCGCCCGGCGCCGCTCCAGGACGCCGCCCGTGGCCGCGAGCCGGTAGGCCCGCAGCGAACTCGTGCCCCAATCGAGGCCGATCAGCGCCGTCGTCTCGCCCATCTTCCAGCGCCTCCCTCCACAAGCCCGCCCCCCGGGCCTAGCATGGATCCGCCACAGGGGGGAGAAGCGCCATGGATTTCACGCTGCCCGAGGAACTCGAAGCGGTGCGCGACAGCGTTCGCCGCTTCGTGCACGAGGTCTGGGAACCGGTCGCCGCCGGCTACGAGGAAAGCGGCGCCTTTCCCCGCGCGGAGATCCGGCGGATGGGGGAAGCGGGCTTCTTCGGCGCCGCCTTCCCGGAAGAGCTGGGCGGCAGCGCCATGGGCTTCCTCGCCGTCTCGGTGATCGCCGAGGAGCTGTCCTGCGCCGCTCCGGAGCTCGGCTACTGCATGAATCTGCAGGCGATGACCTGCCCCTTCACCATCTTCAACTGGGGCGAGGATCGCCAGATCCGGGCGTTCGTCCCCGATCTGATCGCCGGGCGGCGGATCGGCATGTTCGCCCTCACCGAGCCGGGAGGCGGCTCCGATCCCCGCACCAGCATCCGGACCACGGCGCGGCGCGCGGGCGACCTCTACCGTCTGGACGGCGCCAAGATGTTCATCACCTTCGCCCATGCCGCCGATGTCGGCGTCCTGCTCGCCCGGGTGCCGGACGCGCCGGGCCACGGGATCACCGCCTTCATCGTCGAACCGCGGCGCCATCCCGGCTTCCGCGCCGACGGCATCCGGATGAGCGGGCTTTCCTGGGCGCTGCGGGCGAATGCGGTGTTCCTCGAGGATTTCCCGGTGCCGGTCGAGCACCGGCTGGGCGAGGAAGGCGAGGGGCTGAAGATCGCCCTCAACGCACTCGAATACGGGCGTCTCACCGTCTCCGCCCGTCTCGTCGGGCTGGCCCGGGCCTGCACGGAACGGGCCGTCGCCTACGCCAGGGAACGGGAGGTGGGCGGGCGGGCGATCGGCCGTCACCAGATGGTCCAGGAGCGGATCGCGGATGCGGTGGTGGCCGCCGATGCGGCGCGGCTGATGGCCTATAGGGTCGGCTGGGCGATGGATCGCGGCCTGCCGGCCAACCGGATCGCCGCCCGGGCCAAGTACTTCGCCACCACGGCGGCGAAGACGGCGGCCGCGGCCCTGTTCGAGGTGCACGGCGGTTATGCGCTGGCCGACGAGTATCCGGTCCGCAAGCTGCGGGCCTATGTCGACATGCTGACGGTGGGCGAGGGTACCGAGAACGTGCAGCGCATCCTGATCGCCGAGGACGCGCTCGGCTTCCGCGACGCCGACCGGCATCCCTCGCGCAACCGGCTGCGTCGCCCCGCGGGGGACTGAACGGCGGGCGGGGCGCCCCGGAGGCCGCCCCGCCGGTCTCGTCCGCGGAAAGCGGCGCTCACTCCACCAGATCGACCGTGTAGAAGCTGTGGCCGCCCAGCGGATCCATCACATAGCCCTTAACCTCCTTGCGCATCGGCATGAAGACGACGGAATGGGCGATGGTGATCCAGGGGGCCTCCTCCTTGAAGACGAGCTGCGCCTCCTCGTAGAGCCGGGTGCGTTCCGCCACATCGGTGGTCCGCTTGGCCCTGACCACGAGATCCTCGAACCGTTCGTCGCACCAGCGGGCCCGGTTGGTGCCATCCCTCGCCGCCTCGCAGCCGAGCAGCACGTAGAGGAAATTGTCGGGATCGCCGTTGTCGCCGGTCCAGCCGAGGAGCAGCGTGCCGTGCTCGCCCTGCTTGGAGCGTTTGAGATACTCACCCCATTCGAAGGAGACGATCTCCGCCTCCACCCCGATCGCCTTCCAGTCGGCCTGAATCAGCTCCGCCATCCGACGGGCGTTGGGATTGTAGGGCCGCTGCACCGGCATCGCCCAGATGTCGGTCTCGAAGCCGCCGGCATAGCCGGCATCCGCCAGGAGCCGCTTGGCCGCCTCCGGATCGTAGGGATAGTCGCGCACCGCGTCGTTGTAGGACCACATGGTGGGCGGGATCGGGTTCTTGGCGATCCTGGCCGCCCCCTGGAACACGGCGTCGATGATGGCCTGCTTGTTGACCGCCATGTTGAGGGCCTGCCGCACGCGACGGTCGGTGAAGGCCTCCTTCTCGGTGTTGAAGGCGAGATAGCCGACGTTGAGCCCTTCCTGCTCGAGCACGACGATGTCGGGATCGGCCTTCATCGCCTCGATGTCGGCGGGATTGGGATAGGCCATGATCTGGCATTCGCCGGCCTTGAGCTTCTGGTAGCGCACCGAGGCATCGGGGGTGATGGCGAACACCAGATTGTCGATCTCGGCCTTGCCCCGCCAGTAGTCGGGATGGGCCTTGTAGCGGATGACCGCGTCCTTCTGGTAGTTGACGAGCTGGAAGGGACCGGTGCCCACGGGCTCCAGATCGACCTTCTCCGGCGTCCCCGCCTTCATCATCAGATCGGCGTACTCGGCCGAGAGGATGGAGGCGAAATCCATTCCCAGATTGGCGAGGAAGGGCGCCTCCGGCTGCTTGAGGACGAAGCGGACCGTGTAGTCGTCGATCTTCTCGATCCTGTCGAGAAGACCGGGCAACCCCATGCTCTCGAAGTATTCGTAGGATCCTCCGCCGACGGAATAATACGGATGACCCTTCTTCCACTGACGCTCGAACGAGAAGATCACGTCATCGGCGTTGAAATCCCGGCTCGGAGTGAAGTTCCCGGTGGTCTGCCACTTCACGCCCTTACGCAACTGGAAGGTGTAGGTGAGGCCGTCCTCGGACACCTGCCAGCCGAGGGCCAGAGCCGGGACCAGCTCGGTCGTGCCCGGCGAGAATTCCACCAGCCTGTTGAAGATCGCCCGCGAGGAGGCGTCGAAGGTGGTACCGGAGGTGTAGAGGGCCGGATTGAAACCCTCCGGGCTGCCCTCGGAACAGTAGACGAGAGTCTTGGCACCGGCCGCCGGCGCAACGAAGGTCAGCGCCAGCGCCGCCAGCGAGACCATCCCCAACTGTGTTTTCACGGTGCACTCCCTGCGTTGGAACAATATGGTTCGGACCCGCCGGCCCGCCACCCACACCTAACCCAGCCGGGAACGGCTTGAAAGAGCCTTCCGGACGGGCGGGAAGGGGCGAACCGGCGGCGAGCACCGAATCCGCCCATCCCCGCCGCCGCGGACGGTCAGGCCGGCGAGGCTTCCCCCGCCGCTTCCTCCTTCACTTCGTAACCGGCCTCGCGAACGGCCCGGGCGACGGGCTCACGCTCCGTGACGCCTTCGACCGTGACGATTCCCGCCTCCAGATCGACCACGACCTCGGCCTCGGGACAGACGGCGGCGATCGCCTCGCGCACCGCCTCGGCGCAGTGTCCGCAGCTCATCCCTTCGACACGCAGCTTCATCGCACCTCTCCATCCTTTGTTCACCGTTCCAGCCTAAGGGTTACAGCGAGGGGAGAGTCAATCTACTATTGGTTGATAGTCGAGACTCGTGTTAAACCTTTGGTAACGGCTGTCGCGCATCATGGGGTCCGGTTGCGCACACAACTCCGGAACGGCCCATGCTGCGGTTCATCCTGCCACCCCTTCTTTCCGTCTTCGCCCTGCTGTCCCCCGGCCCCGCGGAGGCGACCGTGCCGCGTCTGCTCGGCACCGTGCCGCTGTCGGCTTCGAGCCGTCTCGAACTGCCGAAGTGGGAGCGGGTCCTCGAGCGCATCGCCGCCGAGCGTCCGATCTACGAACGCTGCGCGACCCCCGGCGGCGATTGCCCCGACCCCCTGGTCCGCGAATGGCAGGAGCTGCTGAACGCGCTCCGCGACCAGCCCCGGGCCCGCCAGCTCGAGGCGGTCAATCGTTTCGCCAACCGCAACCGCTACATCGTCGATCCCGCGAACTACGGTGTCAACGACTACTGGGCCTCGCCCCTCGAGTTCCTCGATCGCTCCGGCGACTGCGAGGACTATGCGATCTTCAAGTACGTGAGCCTGCGGGCGCTCGGAGTACCGGACGAGGAGATGCGGATCGTCGTCCTGCGGGACGTCGAACGCGGCATCGACCATGCGGTCCTCGCGGTCCATCTCGGCGAGGAGATCGTCCTGCTCGACAATGTCACCGACGCCATCCGTCCCGACGAGGCCCTGCCCCAGTACCGCCCCTATTATTCGGTGAACGCCACCACCCGCTGGGTGCACGTCCCGAGTGCGGCACCGCGACCGGCGGGCGGCCAATAGGGCGACGGGCCGCCGCCGGGACCCGGTGGAGCGCGACCGGGACCCTGGAAGCGGCTCCCCGGGACACCACCCGCCGCCGGAAAAAGGGATGAAACGCGGAGAATGAACGCGGATCCCGCGACCGTGGCCGAGGCCGGCGAGACACGCCCCTGGTACGCGGCCCACGAGCTTTACACCTGCCTCAACGCCGTGCGTGGCGCCAGCGAGCTGATGCTGGCGGGCGCCACCGGCCCCCTCGGCGCCGAGGCGCTCGGGGCGGTCACCACCATTCTCGAGGCCGCCCGCGACCTCGAGCGGCATCTCCGCCGCTGCCAGGCGATCGACCGGTTGCGGGCGCGCCCGCGGCCGGTACTGCGACCCGTGTCCCTGGCCACCCTGCTGACACGGTTCGAGGTCGAAGGCCCCCGATCCGTCCGGGTGAGGGTGGCCGCCGAGGAGATCCGCGCCGCCCTGGATCTCCTCTGTCCGCCGGATGGCGCCCCGGGGTGGCGGATCCGGCTGTCGGCGCGGCCGCGCACCGTCACCGTCCTGGTGTCGTGCCCCGGCCGGACCGAAGGGGAGGCGGGCGGAGGGATCCTGTACACGCTCGCGGCCCTCCATCTGCGCCGCGGCGGCGGCCGGCTGCTGCCGGCGTCGGAGTCCGACATCCGCTTCCTGCTGCGCCGGGCGCCCGAGGGGCCGGTCGAAACCGGAGGAGACCGGGGCGAGGGATCCTCCTCTCCGGCGAACGAAGCGGGAAGACCGTCACGGTCCTCGACGGTCGGCGGGAAATGACGGTCGCGCGTTTTTGGCTTGAAAAGGAGTCGCCAATCGTTACTTGTAAGAGCAAGGACAAGGACACACCATTCGGTATTCACGCGCCGGATGGGCGGACCTAGCGTGTTGATCGGGTCTCGGGAGGACCATGGGGTTCTGTCGGGATTCCGCGAGTCCCGAAGGGGAATCTGTCGCCTTCCGGCCGACGGGGCGAACCGCGGGCGGACAGCATTGGCAGCGTCGGCACGCGAAGCGCACATCGCAACACCCGATTCCCGTCGAGTCCGCCAGCAGCGAGCGGAGGAATGAAACCGAAACCGATGTTTCCGTACCGTCGTCCCAAGAAGCGGCCGAAGGGAGGCTCCCGACGTCAACGCGACGGCAACGGCCGCCGCGTGCCGCAGAGCGCCGCCGAACTGCTGCCGCTCCTGCAGCCCGCGACCAAATCCCTGGCCCAGATGCTGGCCGGCAACGTCAAGGCTTCCGGCCAGGCGGTGCACGCCCGCAACGTCCTCGCCCAGGCCGAGAGGCTGGTGGCCGAGCGTGCCGTCGACCGTCTTCCCCCGGCGGCCCGCGAGGAGTTCTTCGAACAGCTCGCCCGCCTCAAGCTGACCGTCGCCGACGCCGAGGCCATGCTCGAGGAGCAGGAACCGACCGCGGCCGTGCCGGCCGCTCCGGTGGCGGAGCGGAGCGAGGTCTCCGCCGAACGGCTGCGCGAGGTGGCGCTTTCTCTCGCCGTCACCACCAGCAGTGCCGCCGTCGAACAGGCCCGGATGCCGGCCCCACCGGCATCGCAGGAGGAACCGTCCTCCGCCGCCGAGGAGGAAACCCGCGCCACCCCGGCATCGGCTCCGGCGCCGCGTCTCGGCGTCAAGTCGCGCGAAAGGCTGCGCCTCAAGAGCGTGGTCGCCAAGCCCGGGGAAGGCGGCGAGGGCTGAACGCCACCGGCCGAAGATCGCCTCGCGGGCAGCGGACGGACGCCGTCACCGGAAAGGGATCGGGATCTTCGCGGAACTGGCTGGGGGACCTGGATTCGAACCAGGACTGCTCGGTCCAGAGCCGAGAGTTCTACCGTTAAACTATCCCCCACGCAGGAACCAGCGGAGGAATAGGTAGCGCCCCGGGCCTTGTCAAGGCGGCCCGCGGTCAATGCAGTCGCGGCACTTCGGCGACCTCGACGACCCCGGGCAGCCGCTCGACGTCGGGGCGATGGGGCCAGGGCAGACGCCAGTCCGGCGGCAGTTCGACACACACCTCCTCGCCGTCGGAAGTCGGCAGCAGGAGCCGCAGCCGCATGCCGCGGCGACCACCACGCTCGACGATCCGGGCGAGCGCCGCCAGGGTCGCCGGCTCCACCACCCGCAGCTCCAGCACACCGCCGTTGCCGGCCTGCAGCTCCAGCGGCGCGATCCGCTGCGCCACCAGCTTGACCTCGCCGCCGTCGACCCGCGCGTCGGCCTCCAGGAGAAGCGGCGCCTGACCTTCGAGCAGCTCGCGCGTGCGGGAGAGCAGATCGGAGAAGACCATCACTTCGAACTGGGCGCTGGCGTCCGAAAGCTGGACGAAGGCGAAGCGGCTGCGGCCGCCGGTGCGCTCCTGCTTGCCGATGACGACGCCGGCGAGCCGCAGCCGTCTTCCCTCGAAGGCCGCCGGATTCTCGAACAGGGTGGCGGCCGGGACGACCTCCAGGCGTTCGAGCTCGGTGCCGTAGCCGTCAAGCGGATGCGCCGAGAGATAGAAGCCGACCACGCTCGCCTCCTCGCG
>JALSIM010000027.1 GCA_026990035.1 Alphaproteobacteria bacterium
CTGCTCGAAATCCCAGAACCCGCGCTGCCCCGCCATGCCCACACCTCCGGCGATTCATCTGTCCCTACCGACAGAGTGAATCGCATTCCGCCTGAAATGGCCAGTTTCCGGGGGTGTCCAGCTGTGGAAACGCGACTGCGGCCTTCTCGTCCTCTCCGGGCGCCGCCTCGCCCCCACCGCACGTTTTCTCGGCCGCCCCAGGCAGGACATCGCCACCCGCCTCGCCCAGTACGAGCTGGTGCGCGATCCCGCCCGCCGCCTGTCCTGGGCCCGCCGCGTGGTGCACGCCAAACTGGCGAGCGAACATCGCCTGCTCGGCCGCCTCGCCGCCACCACGGGCCGTGACGGCCCGCGGCTGCGGGACGCCCGTGCCCGCCTCGAGGAGACCCTCGCGGCGGTGGAGGAGGCGGCCGATCTCGCCACCCTCACGGGTCTCGAGGGTGCCGCTGCGGCCGCCTACTTCCGGGCCTTCACCGGCTTCTTCGCCCCGGCCCTCCAGTTCACCGGACGCAACCGCAGACCGCCCCGCGACCCGGTCAACGTCTGCCTGTCGCTGGGCTACACGCTGCTCCAGTTCGAGGCCTCCCGCCAGGTTCAGATCCACGGCCTCGATCCCATGCTCGGCGCCCTCCACGCCCCCGCCGCCGGACGCGAATCCCTGGCCTGCGATCTGGTCGAGCCGCTGCGCGCGCGGATCGACCGTCTGGCTTTCGAACTCTTCGCCGAAGGCGTTTTGCGCAAGGGGCATTTCCGCAGAGCCGGCGAAGCCTGCCAGCTCGGCAAGGAAGGACGTCGGCGCTACTACGAAGCCTGGGAGCGACACGCCCCGGCCATCGCCCGTCTGCTCGGGCGAATCTGCGGCGATCTGGTGCGCGAGCTCCGGGGACAGACACCCGCAGCGATCGAGATCGAATCATGAGCGCGCTCTATGTCGATGCCGTCTTCGCCCCGGTCACCCTGCGCCTCGACGGTCCCTCGCTGCTCCTCGAACGCGAAGGCCGGGCCGCCGATCGGGTCCCCTTCCGCCGGCTTTCACGGCTCGTCCTGCGGGGGCCGGCGCAGCTCCGGGGGGAGGTGGTCCCGGCCCTGCTCCGGGCCGGCATCCCGGTGAGCTGGCTGGACGGGCGGGGCAACCGGCTCGGCACCTGTCTCCCGGCACGCCTGCGACGGACGGATACCGCCGCCCTCGTCGGCGAGGCCGAACGGGCCGGCATCCTCGAGGAGGTGCGCGCCAACTGGCTGGCGGCCGAGGAGCGTCGGCTCCTCCTCGATCTGGTGATCGAACTCGGCCTGCGAAACCCGGATCTGCGCCGCGACCGCTTCGATCGTCGCCTGATGGCCGCCCTCGAACGCACCGGCTGCCCGCTCGACGGCGAGGAGATCCTGGCCCGCCTGCGGGCCCTGCTCGAGGCCCATCTCACCCTCCTGCTCCAGGCGGAAGGCCTCGGCTACCGTTTCCAGGGTGGCGATCCCGAGGGCTGGAACCTGCTCGCCGATCTCGCCGGGGTGAACATCCTCGCCCTCGGCCCGACGGCCCTCGATCTCGCCTTCTACATCGCCCGCCATCCCGGCCGCCACAACACCTCGGGACGGATCCTGCGCCGCTTCGCCCGGCGCTACGAACGCGAGGCGCCGCAGCTCGAGGCCCTGGTCACCCGTCAGCTCGCCCGCCTGCGGCGGGTCATCCGGGAGCGTCTCCAATGAGCCGCCAGCGCCCCTGGCTGATCACCTACGACATCACCAGCCCCCGCCGCCTGCGCCGCGTGCACGCCTTCCTCAAGCAGCACGGCGTTGCGGTCCAGTATTCCGTGTTCCTGGTCCATGCCGACAAGGTCCGCCTCGAACAGATCCTCGACGGGATCGCCGAGCGCATCCATCCCCGCTCCGACGATGTCCGGGCCTATCGACTTCCGAAGGATCTGTGGTACAAATCCCTCGGTGCTCCGACCCTGCCGCGGGGCGTGCTGATGGCCGCCACCCTGATGCGGGAGCGGAAGTGACCGGGCTCTTTCACATGGTGGAGTTGGGTTTTCAGGTGCCGTGGATTTTTGCGAAGGTGCCTTGCAGGTACCTGAAAAGCCGCGCGTTTTCGAGGGGGG
>JALSIM010000028.1 GCA_026990035.1 Alphaproteobacteria bacterium
CCGCAGCCGCATGCCGCGGCGACCACCGCGCTCGACGATCCGGGCGAGCGCCGCCAGGGTCGCCGGCTCCACCACCCGCAGCTCCAGCACGCCGCCGTTGCCGGCCTGCAGCTCCAGCGGCGCGATCCGCTGCGCCACCAGCTTGACCTCGCCGCCGTCGACCCGCGCGTCGGCCTCCAGGAGAAGCGGCGCCTGACCTTCGAGCAGCTCGCGCGTGCGGGAGAGCAGATCGGAGAAGACCATCACCTCGAACTGGGCGCTGGCGTCCGAAAGCTGGACGAAGGCGAAGCGGCTGCGGCCGCCGGTGCGCTCCTGCTTGCCGATGACGACGCCGGCGAGCCGCAGCCGTCTTCCCTCGAAGGCCGCCGGATTCTCGAACAGGGTGGCGGCCGGGACGACCTCCAGGCGTTCGAGCTCGGTGCCGTAGCCGTCGAGCGGATGCGCCGAGAGATAGAAGCCGACCACGCTCGCCTCCTCGCGCAGCCGGGCGAGCTGGTTCCAATCCTCGCAATCGGCGAGCGACGGCCGGCACGGCCGGATCGGCTCTCCGCCGAAGAGGCTGGCCTGCTGGTCCTCCTCGCTCGCCGCCCAGGCCTGGGCGTAGCGCAGCGCCGCGTCGATGCTCTCGAACAGACGCCGGCGGTTGGGCTCCAGCCGGTCGAAGGCCCCGGCCCGCACCAGCGCTTCCAGGAGGCGCCGGTTGAGGGTCCGGCTGCCGACCCGCGCCACCAGATCGAACAGATCGGCGAAGGGTCCGCGGCGTCGCCGCTCCTCGACGATCGCCCGGACCGCCTGGACGCCGACCCCCTTGAGGGCGGCCAGAGCGTAGCGCACGCCCGCCCCCTCGGCTCCTTCCTCGACCAGGAAACGTTCCGCCGAAGCGTTGATGTCGGGGGGATGGAGGGGAATGCCCTGGCGCCGCATCTCCTGGCGGTAGGCGGCGAGCTTGTCCTGATTGGCCATTTCCATGGTCAGCACCGCGGCGTAGAACTCGACCGGGTGGTTGGCCTTGAGATAGGCGGTCTGGTAGGCGAGCAGGGCGTAGGCCGCGGCGTGGCTCTTGTTGAAACCGTAGGAGGCGAACTTGGCCACCTGCTCGAAGATCCGGGCCGCCTGATCCTCGGCGATTCCCCGTGCCGCGGCGCCGCGCACGAACACCTCCCGCTGGGCGTCCATCTCCGCCTTGATCTTCTTGCCCATGGCCCGGCGCAAGAGATCCGCGCCGCCGAGGCTGTAGCCCGCGAGCTGCCGGGCGATCTCCATCACCTGTTCCTGGTAGATGATCACCCCGTTGGTCTCGCGGAGAATGGGGGCGAGGGCGGGATGCGGGTAGCTCGCCTGCTCGACACCGTGCTTGACGTTGATGTAGCGTGGAATGTTGTCCATCGGCCCGGGCCGGTAGAGGGACACCATGGCGATGATGTCCTCGAAGCAGTCCGGCTTGAGCTTCTTCAGGGCGTCCCGCATGCCGCTCGATTCGAGCTGGAACACGCCGGCCGTCTCGGCCCGGCTCAGGAGCGCATAGGTCGCCGGATCGTCGAGCGGGAGGCGCTCCAGATCGATCGCGACGCCCCGCTCGCGGACGAGGGCTTCGGCCAGGCGCAGCATGGTCAGGGTGGTGAGGCCGAGGAAGTCGAACTTGACCAGCCCCGCATTTTCCACATCTTTCATGTTGAACTGGGTGACCGGCATGTCCGACCTCGGATCGCGGTAGAGGGGCACCAGTTCGCTCAGCGGGCGGTCGGCGATCACCACCCCGGCGGCATGGGTCGAGGCGTGGCGCGGCAACCCCTCGAGCCTTCGCGCGATGTCGATCATCCGGGCGACATTGGGATCCTGCTCGCGGAACTCGCGCAGCCGCGGCTCCATCTCCAGCGCCTGATCGAGGCTCGGCGGGTTGGCCGGATTGTGCGGCACGAGCTTGCAGATCCTGTCCACCAGACCGAAGGGCAGGCCCAGGACCCGGCCGACGTCGCGGAGCACGGCGCGGGCCTGGAGCTTGCCGAAGGTGATGATGTGGGCCACCCGGTCGGCTCCGTATTTCCGCTGCACGTAGCGGATCACCTCGTCGCGCCTGTCCTGGCAGAAATCGATGTCGAAATCCGGCATCGACACCCGTTCGGGATTGAGGAAACGCTCGAACAGCAGACCGAAGCGCAGCGGATCGAGATCGGTGATCCGCAGGCTCCAGGCGACCACGGATCCGGCGCCGGAACCGCGGCCCGGCCCCACGGGAATGCCCTGCTCCTTGGCCCACTGGATAAAATCGGCGACGATCAGGAAGTAGCCCGGGAACTTCATCTGGACGATGACGTCGAGCTCGTATTCGAGCCGCTCCCGGTAGGGACGTGCCGCCTCCTCGCGTTCCTCCGCCGCCATCCCGGACGCGAAGACATGGGCTTCGAGGCGGCCCGCGAGCCCCTGCCGGGCCCGGATCCGCAGTTCCTCGGCCTCGTCACGCCCCTCCGTGGTGGGAAAATGCGGCAGGATCGGCGGGCGGACGGGTGCCGCGTAGGCGCAACGCCGGGCCACCACCAGAGTGTTGGCCACCGCCTCCGGCAGGTCCTCGAACAGGGCCGCCATCTCCGCCGCCGTCTTGAAGCGGTGCTCGATCGTCAGCCGCGGCCGCTCGGGATCGTCCATGGTGGTGCCGGCGCCGATGCAGAGCAGCGCCTGCTGCGCCTCGAACATCTCCTCGTCGAGGAAGTGGACGTCGTTGGTGGCCACCAGGGGAAGGTCGAATTCGTAGGCCCAGTCGAGGAAGGTCTCCTCGGTCGCTTCTTCCTCCTCGAGTCCGTGGCGCTGCAACTCGACGTAGAGCCGGCCGGGAAAGCCTTCGCGCAGCGCCAGCAGGAGTTCGCGGGCGGCATCCGTCTGCCGGCGGCGGATCAGCCCGCCGAGAGGACCGAAAGCGCCGCCCGTGAGCAGCAGCAGCCCTTCGCTCGCCGCCACCAGGCGGTCGAGGGAAACCCGCGGCCGCGCCGCCTCCTCCGCCTCCAGATAGGCCTCGCTCAGCAGCCGGCAGAGATTGCGGTAGCCGGTCGCGTTCTGGACCAGCAGCACAAGATGTTCCACGGCCGGCTGGCGGCCGTTGCGGCGGCGATCCGTCTCCCCGGTATCCAACGGCAGCAGGACGCCGATGATCGGCTGGATCCCGGCCCTCGCAGCCGTAGCGCAGAAGGGCATCACGCCGAAAAGATTGGTGTTGTCGGTGACCGCCACCGCCGGCATCCGCTCGGCCCGGCAGGCGGCCACCAGATCGGCGTGCCGCACCGATCCCTCGAGCAGGGAGAAGGCCGAGCGGACGCGCAAATGGACGAAGGAAGCCAGACTCATCGCGACTCCGGGCGGCCGGGGATCGCCGTTCGCCCGGAGGTTTAACCGCCGACGGTCCCGCCGTCGAGGCTGACGGCGGCTGCGGGACCGCCCCGTGCGGAGCGGTCCCTTCGGTTTTCAGTCGCCCTGTTTCATCTCCATCTTGCCGCCGTCTCCGCCGCCCATCGGCATGTCGCCCATCTTCATCTTCATCTTCATGCCGCTGGCCGACCGGACCTCGGCGACGACATCGATCCGCCCACGGTCGGCGAAGACGAGGGTGAGATCGATGCGATCGCCGGGCTCCAGCGGCTGCCCGAGGCCGAGGAGCATGATGTGCCGGCCGCCGGGTTCGAGACGCACCGTCTCACCCGGCGGGATCTCGATCGCTTCCAGGGGCCGCATTTTCATCACCCCGTCCTCGATCACCGTGGTGTGGATTTCGACCTTCGCCGCCGCCGGCGAAGAGGCGGCGACGAGACGGGCGGTTTCGCGCCCTTCGTTGGTGACGGTCATGTAGGCGGCGCTGTTCCTCACCTTGCTGGCCCGTGCCCAGGCATCCGCGACGAGGATACCCTCGGCCCGGGAGTGCCCGCCGGCCCATGCCGGGCCGCTGGTCGCGAGCAGGACGAGCGAAAAGAGGGGAGCCAGAATTCGGAAGTTTCTCATGACGAACCTCAAGCGCTGGGCCGGCTGCGGATCGCTTCGCGTATGGCGCGCGCGACCTCGGCCGGATCTTCGGTATGGGTGAACACTTCGAGGAAACGGCCGTCGGGACCCATCAGATAGACGTAGGCCGAGTGGTCCATCAGATAGTCGTCCCCATCCTCCGAGGATTCGCCGCCGAGTTCCTCCGCCGTGACCTTGCGGTAATAGACCCGGTATTTCCGGGCGACCTCGGCGATCTCGGCCGGCGATCCGGTGAGGCCGACGATCCGCGGATCGAACTGGCCGACGAAATCGGCCAGCTCCCCGGGATCGTCGCGCTGCGGATCGACGCTGATGAACAGCGGCTGAACCTCGGAAGCCTCCGCACCCAGCTCTTCCATCACCAGGCTGACGTTGGCCATCGCCGTCGGACAGACGTCGGGACAGTAGGTGTAGCCGAAGAAGATCAGCAGGAACCGCCCCCGGAAATCGGCGTCGCTCACCCGGCGACCGGTGTGGTCGGTGAGGGTGAAACCGCCGCCGATGGTATTGCGGCGCTCGGCGGCGGCGGTCGCCTGACGCTCGCTCGCCTCCCGTGCCGCCTTGCGCGCGGTGTAGAACTCCCAGCCGCTCATCGCGGTCAATGCCGCCAGCAGCAGGAGCAGCACCGCATAGACGTGTTTGCGCTGCATGGATGTTCCCTCCGGACATGCAGACGGGACGTCGGAATCGGTCGGAGGGAGGAGAAGAGACGTCTTCACCTCCCGCGCGGTGGTCTCACACCGGCGCGGGTGGACCGCGTGCCGAGGCGGTGTCGAGAGGCGGCGGTCCCGCCGGGCGCGCCTCGCGGGGAAGTGGCAACCGCCGTGAAATCCGGTGAAGGAGGGGAACCGCGGCGGTGGGCGGTGAGAGCGCCGCCACCTGGCCGTTGAGGAAGCAGCAGAGATGCAGGCCCGATCGTGCCGGCGGCCGCGGCAGGAGCGGGGCCGTAGGGTTCCCGGGATCGACCCAGATCAGACCGCCACCGGTACAGACCGGCAGGAGATCGTCGCGCAGGTCGGGCGGCGGCGCGGCGAGGGCGGCGAGAAACGGATGCAGAGCGAGCGCCAGGGCCGCGGCCAGCACCGCGATCCGCCGTCCCGCCCCGGGCGGGCCCGATCTTCCCCTCGCGCTCATCGTACGGAGACAATAGGAACCCGGGAGGAGACGGCACAGGGCATCGCGACCAACTGCGACCATAACGCGCGGCGACGCCCGTCCGCCCCCTTGTGCCGGACCTCGGATCGCGCCATTTCCTTCCCGCGCCCGCCGTCCGCGGGCGGTTTTTTCGTGGAGCCGTCCCCCGTGACACCGAACGAGCAGGAAACGATCGCCGCCGCCGCTGCACGCCGCCGGACCTTCGCCATCATCTCCCATCCCGACGCGGGCAAGACCACCCTGACCGAGAAGCTCCTGCTCCAGGGCGGAGCCATTCATCTCGCCGGCGAAGTCCGCGCCCGGGGCGAACGGCGCCGGTCGCGCTCCGACTGGCTGGAGATCGAACGCAGGCGCGGCATTTCGGTGACCACCTCGGTGCTGACCTTCGAGCACGCGGGGCGGCGGTTCAATCTCCTCGACACCCCGGGGCACGAGGATTTCTCCGAGGACACCTATCGCACCCTGACCGCCGTCGACAGCGCGGTGATGGTGCTGGACGCGGCGAAGGGCATCGAATCGCAGACCCTGAAGCTGTTCGAGGTCTGCCGCCTGCGCGACATCCCGATCATCACCTTCGTCAACAAGCTCGACCGGGAATCCCGCGAACCGCTGGAACTGCTCGACGAGATCGCCGACAGGCTGGCCCTCGATACGGCACCGATGAACTGGCCCATCGGCATGGGCCGCGATTTCCGCGGTGTGGCGCGGATCGACGACGGCCGCATCCTCCTGTTCGAGCCGGATCGGCAACCGCTGCCCGAACGGGAGGCCGACCGCGACGCGGCGGCCGGACGGATCGGGGCCGAGGCTCTCGCCCGTCTCGAGGAGGAGGTCGAGCTGGCCCGCGAGGCGCTGCCCGTCTTCGACCGGCGGAGCTATCTCGAGGGCCATCTGACGCCGGTCTTCTTCGGCAGTGCCCTGCGGAACTTCGGCATCCGGGCCCTTCTCGACACCCTCGCCGAACAGGCACCGCCGCCGCGCGTCCAGCCGGCAGAACCGGAACCGGTGGCGCCGGACGGCGCCGAGGTCACCGGCTTCGTCTTCAAAGTGCAGGCCAACATGGACGCCCGCCACCGCGACCGGGTGGCCTTCGTCCGTCTCTGTTCGGGCCGGTTCCGGCGCGGCATGAAACTGCGCAACCTCCGCGACGGCAAGCCGCTCGCCGTCGCCAGCCCGATCTTCTTCTTCGCCCGCGAGCGCGAGCTCGCCGAAGAGGCCTTCGCCGGCGACATCGTCGGCCTGCCCAACCACGGCCAGCTCCGTGTCGGCGACACGGTGACCGAAGGACGACGGCTGCATTTCACCGGCATCCCCGATTTCGCCCCAGAAATCCTCATGCGGGTGCGTCTCGGCGACCCGCTGCGCGCCAAGCATCTCAGGAAGGCTCTCGAGGACATGGCCGAGGAGGGGGTGACCCAGGTGTTCCGCCCGCTCCTCGGCGCCGACTGGATCGTCGGTGTGGTCGGCCCGCTCCAGCTCGACGTGCTGAAGGCCCGTCTCGCCGCGGAATACGATCTGCCGGTGGCGTTCGAAGCGGCACCCTATGTCACCGCCCGCTGGTGCTGGCCGCCCGACGAGGGCGAGAAGGAACGCTTCCTGGCCGCCCGACGGACCAGTCTCGGTACCGACCGGGACGGTCGCCTCGTCTATCTGGCGCGCAACGCCTGGGATCTCGGCCGGGTGCAGGAGGATTTCCCGGAGATCCGCTTCTCCCGGACCTGCGAGCGGGGGCGCATGCCGGGCTGAAGCCGCGGTCCCTCCTGGTCAGATCAGCCGGAGGGTGCGGAAACTCGCGTGCCTGTTCTTGCCCATCACCACATGGTCGTGGACGGTGATGTCGACCGCGCTCAACGCCTGCACCACCTGCCGGGTCATCTCGATGTCGGCCTTGGAAGGGGTCGGATCGCCGCTCGGATGATTGTGGACCATGATGATCGCCGAGGCCCCCAGCTCCAGCGCCCGTTTGACCACCTCGCGGGGATAGAGCGGCGTATGATCGACGGTGCCCCGGCTCTGCACCTCGTCGCGGATCAGGATGTTCTTGCGGTCGAGGAAGAGGATCCGGAAATGCTCGCGGGGCTCGTGGCTCATCGCCACCTTCAGATAGTCCATCAGCGCCGCCCAGGAGCCGATCACCGGCCGGTCGCGCAGCTCTTCCCGCAACACCCGCCGCAGCAGCTCGTGGACCGCCTTCAGCAGCACCTGGGTGAACCGGAGATCGTCCTCGTAGACCGGACGGCGTGAATCCCCGTCGTCCACCCGCCCGGGATCGAGACCGAAACAGTCGCGGTACTGTTCCGGATCGGCTCCGATCACGCCGCCGAGCCCGCCGAACCGGGCGATCATCTCCTTGGCCAGCGGCTTGGTGTCGCGACGGTAGATGGAAAAGAACAGCAGCAGCTCGAGAAGTTCGTAGTCGGCCAGCGCCTCCGGCGACGCCTTCATGAAGCGCTCCCGCAGCCGCGCCCGATGCCCGTGATAGTGTTTGGCCGGTTTGCCGTCGAAGGCCTGCGGCGCCTCGGCGAGGCCGGGGGTGCCACCACCTTCGGCGACCCGGCGCGCGAGCTCCTCCAGCCGTCCCGCGTCCTCCAGCCGCCAGCAGGCCTCTTGCGGCTGCCAGCGGCCGCCGGCGGCCTTGATGAGATGGCGGAAGGCGTAGGTCCTGCCGCGCAGCAGGAAGATCTCGCCTTCGCCTTCGCGCGCGTCCCGTTCCACTTCGAGACCACGGGCCGCGAGCCCGGCGATGGCCTCGGTCGTGCCGGCACCGTCCTCCATGCCGGCATTCTAAACCACGGGTATTTTCTTATCCAGATATATCTCGCTTTGGTTGATACCGCATCGCCATGCCCCCACCCACACCCCGGCCGACCGTGCCCGCAGCAGGGCCTCGGCGTACGCCGGATCGACATCGGCCGCGGGCCGGAAGGCCTCGACGTCGCGACGCTGAGCGATGAACAGCATCGCCGCTCCGAAGCCCTCCCGGGCGAGCCGTTCCAGCACCCCCAGATGCCTGCGGCCGCGCATCGTCGGCGCGTCGGGGAAGAGGGCGAGACCGTCCCGTTTCCAGGTGACGCCCTTGACCTCGAGAAACAGGGGCGGCCGGTCGCCGTCGTAGGTCAGGCGGAAATCGAGCCGGGTGCCGCCCTCGATCCGCGGCTCGCGCCGGAGTTCGGTCCAGCCGGCCGCCCAGCCGAAACGCCCCGCTTCCAGGCCTTCGCGGGCGATCCGGTTGGGGTTCTGGCTGTTGACCGCGACCAGCGCCTCGCCCTGGGCGATCATCTCGAGGGTCCAGGCGAGCTTGCGCTTCGGATCGTCGCGGCGGGAGAGCCAGACGCGCGCCCCCGGCACGGCGAGGCCCGGCAGCCGCCCGGGATCGGCACAGTGGGCGGTGACCAGCCGGCCGTCGGTCAGTTCGACATCGGCGAGAAAGCGCTTATACCTCTGCCGGAGGATCCCCGCGTACAGCGGTCCGGGAAGACGCATCCCGTCCTACCGGCCACCGCCCGGGGCACAGGGAGACGCAGCCCCCATGGACCAGCAGCGAGAGGCCACCGCGGCGCTCGTCGTCATCGGCAACGAAATCCTCTCCGGCCGAACCGTCGACGCCAACCTGCCCTACCTCGCCCGCGAGCTCAACGCCCTCGGGATTCCGCTCCTGGAAGCGCGGATGGTGCCGGATGTGGAGGCGCGCATCGTCGAGGCGGTGAACGCCTGCCGCGCTCGCTACACCTACCTGTTCACCACCGGCGGCATCGGTCCCACCCACGACGACATCACCGCCGCCGCCGTCGCCCGCGCCTTCGGCCGGCGTCTGCTCCGCCATCCCGAGGCCGAGCGCCGTCTGCGCGCCTACTACCCGCCGGAGAAGATCAACGAGGCCCGTCTGAAGATGGCCGAGATGCCGGAAGGTGCCGAGCTGATCGACAATCCGATCAGCACCGCTCCCGGCTTCCGAATCGACAACGTCTTCGTGCTGGCGGGCATCCCCAGGGTCATGCAGGCGATGTTCGAGGGCATCCGTCATCGCCTCGCGGGCGGGCCGCCCATCCTCTCCCGAAGTCTCACGCTGATGGCCCCGGAGGGCGACGTCGCCGCGATCCTGACCGCGATCCAGGGCGATTTCCCGGATGTGGAGATCGGCAGCTACCCCTTCTTCACCTTCGGCCGACCGGGCACCAGCATCGTGTTCCGCTCCCGTGACGCCGCCGCCTGCGAGGCCGCCCGCGCCCGGCTCGAAGGCGAGGCCCGTGCCCGGGGCATCGAGATCGGCGGCCGCGAGGAGAACGGCGGAGCAGGCCGATGACCGTCACCGGAGCCGATCATCCGGTGCCGAGGTTGCGATCCCGACGGCGACCTCGTGGCGGTCGCCCGTCGCCTCGACGACCGGGACGAAAGGAAGCGGACGAGCACGTCCTCCTCGCCCAAGATGACGGTGGGCGACCCGGCATCCTCCAGGGGCTGCGATGACGACCCGACTGCTCCGCATTCTTCTGCTCCTCCTCCTGCTCGCCGGCGGTACCGGTGCCGTCTACTCCTGGTGGCGGCTGCAGGAAGACCGGACCGATCCGGACCGGCTGCGGCTCTACGGCAACATCGACGTGCGCGAGGCGCGGATCGGCTTCAACGAGGCCGGCCGCATCGACCGCATGCTCAAGGAGGAAGGCGACCGGGTGGCGGAGGGAGAGCTGGTGGCCCGGCTCGAGGACGATCTCCTGCGGTCCGCGCTGGCCGCCGCCGAAGCCCGTCTCGGGGCCGCCCGCGCGCGCCTCGACAAGCTGCTGGCCGGCAGCCGGCCCCAGGAGATCGAGGCCGCCCGCGCCGAGCTCGAACGTCTCCGGGCGCTCGCGGAAGATGCCGCTCTCAAGGTACGGCGGCTCGAAAGACTCGCGCTCGACCGGTTCGCGCCGCGGGCCGAGCTGGACACCGCCCGCGCCGAGGCCCGGGCGCTCGAAGCGCAGATCCGCCGCCAGGAGCAGACCCTGAGCCTGCTGCTCGAGGGGCCACGCGAGGAGGACATCACCGCCCAGCGGGCGGAGGTGGCCCGGGCCGAGGCGGAGCTCGCGGCGGCCCGCGCCCGCCTCGCCTACAGCCGTCTCGAAAGCAAAGTGGCGGGCACGGTGACCGCCCGGCTGCAGGAGCCCGGCAATGTCGTCCTCGCCCATACGCCGGTCTACGCCATCGCGCTCGACGATCCGGTCTGGGCACGGGTCTACGCGCCGGAGCCCTATCTCGGCCGTCTCCGGGAGGGGATGCCGGCCCGGATCCTCACCGATTCGGGTGGCCGGTACGAGGCCTGGATCGGCGCCATCTCGCCGGTGGCGGAGTTCACGCCGAAGTTCGTGCAGACCGAGGAGCTCAGGACGAGCCTGGTCTACCGGGTCCGGGTCTATGCCCGGAATCCGGACGGCGGTCTGCGCCAGGGCATGCCGGTGACGGTGGAGATCGATCTCGCCGGCGAGGTGGGCGGCCGCGGGGACGGCGGGGCGGGTCGATGACCGAAGCCGTCCGCCTCGAAGGCGTGGGCAAGCGCTTCCGCGCCGGCGGCCGTACCATCGACGCGCTCCGCGATCTTTCCTTCCGCCTCGAAGCTGGCCGGCTGGTGGGGCTGGTGGGCCCGGACGGAGCCGGCAAGACCACCCTCATGCGGCTTCTCGCGGGCCTCTTGTCGCCGGATTCGGGCAGGGTCATCGTGCTCGGGCTGGACACCCGCGACGCGGCCCGTGCCGTCCAGGCCCGGGTCGGCTACATGCCCCAGCGCTTCGGTCTCTACGACGAGCTTTCGGTGCGCGAGAACCTCGAGCTCTACGCGGATCTCCACGGCCTCCCGGGCGAGCCGCGGCGGCGGCGCCTGGGGGAGATCCTGGAGGCCACCGAGCTCGCCTCCTTCGCCGACCGCTTCGCCGGCCGCCTGTCGGGTGGCATGCGGCAGAAACTGGCGATGGGCGCGGCCCTCCTGAAGACGCCGGAACTGCTGCTGCTCGACGAACCCAGCGTCGGTGTCGATCCCCTCTCCCGGCGGGAGCTCTGGCAGCTCGTCCGGCGCCTGACCGGCGAGCGGACGACGATCTTCTGGAGTACCGCCTACCTCGACGAGGCGGAGCGCTGCGAACGCGTCCTCGTGCTGCAGGAAGGCCGGCTGATCGCCGACGGGCCGCCGGAGCAGCTCACCCGGGAGCTCGAGGGAAGGGTGTTCCGGGTGGTGACCGGAGGCGGTGTCCGCCGCGCCGTGATGCGCCGGCTGCGCCGAAGCGCCGACGTCCTCGACGTGGCGGCGGCGGGCGGCGCTCTCCGGCTGGTGGTCGAGCGGCCCGCGGACCCGGCCGCGGTCCGCGGGATCGCGGGCGTCGAGACGGCGGAGCCGGTGCCGCCCCGGCTCGAAGATGCGGTCGTCGCCCTCCTGCACCGGGTGGGACGATCCGAAGAGACACCGGCCGCCGCCGGAGCCGGCACCGCACCCTCCCGGGAGCGTCGGGAGACGGCGGAAACGGTGATCCGCATCCGCGATCTCGTGCGCGTGTTCGGCCGCTTCCGGGCGGTCGACGGCGTCGGGTTCGAGGTCCGGCGAGGCGAGATCTTCGGGCTGCTGGGTCCCAACGGGGCCGGCAAATCCACCACCTTCAAGATGCTTTGCGGCCTGCTGCCCCCGACTTCCGGGGAAGCCCTCGTCCTCGGCTACGACCTCCGCCACGCCGCCCCCGCCGCCCGCGCCCGGATCGGCTACATGGCCCAGAAATTCTCCCTCTACGCCGATCTCACGGCCGAACAGAACCTCCGCTTCGCCGCCGATGCCTACGGTCTCCGGGGCGCACGGCGCCGCCGGCGTCTCGCCGAAACCGCCGCCGAGTTCGGCCTCGAACCGGTGCTCCGCCAGCGCAGCGGCGATCTGTCGCTCGGCTACAGGCAGCGCCTGTCGATGGCCTGCGCGCTGCTCCACGAACCCGAGATCCTGTTTCTCGACGAGCCCACCTCCGGCGTCGATCCCCTCGCCCGCCGCGCCTTCTGGACCCGCATTCTGGCTCTCGCCGAGGCCGGGGTGACGGTGATGGTGACCACCCATTTCCTCGACGAGGCCGAATACTGCGACCGGGTCGCCATCATCGAACGCGGCCGCCTCCTCGCGGTGGGAACGCCGGAGGAGATCATCGCCGCCGGACGGCGGCGGTCGCCGGAGGTGGAGGATCTGGAGGAGGCCTTCGTCGCCCTCCTCCGCGAACGCCGGCGGCGGGCGGCATGACCTTCCGGATCGGCGGTTCGACCGTGCGCCGGATCCGCGGCCTGCTGCGCAAGGAATGGCTCCAGATTCTGCGCGATCCCAGCAGCATCGCCATCGCCTTCGTGCTGCCGGCGATTCTTCTTTTCCTCTTCGGCTACGGGGTCTCCCTCGATCCCCGCGAAGTGCGGATCGCCCTCGTCGTGCCGGTCTCCTCGCAGGCCGCGGACGGCTTCGCCGAAGCGTTCCGTGGCTCACCCTATTTCCGGGTCGCAGTCGCCGCCGATCTCGCCACCGCCCGCGACCTCCTCGACCGTCGCCGGGTCCAGGGCATCGTCGCCCTCCGCGACGATTTCGCCGAACGGCTGCAGGACGGCGAAGCGGTGGTCCAGCTCGTGGTCGACGGGGTCGACGCCAATACGGCACGGCTCGTCGAGGGATATGCACGGGGGGTGTTCGCCCGCTGGCTGGCCGAGCTGCGGCGCGAGGAGGGGCCGCCCGCCGGGCTCGTGATCGAACATCGCATGTGGTTCAATACCGCGATCGACAGCCGTCATTTCCTCATCCCGGGGCTGATCGCCATCATCATGACCCTGATCGGGGCCATGCTCACCTCGCTGGTGGTGGCCCGTGAATGGGAACGCGGCACCATGGAAGCGCTGTTCGCGACCCCGGTCGGGATCGGGGAGATCATGATCGGCAAGCTGGTGCCCTATTTCGTCCTCGGC
>JALSIM010000029.1 GCA_026990035.1 Alphaproteobacteria bacterium
CATGAAGCGATGGTGCTGGCTTGAGGGGCGATGTGTGCCCGCATGAGGGAAAACACCGCAAAAAAAGCCGCCAAGCCCCGACAACGGAGCAACGACAACAATGAAACCAGCGAGAACCGCCGCAGAACCACTCCGGATTGCCGATCATGCCGCCAATCCAGGCGTTTCCGGGGGTGTCCGACTATGTGATCCTCGACGGCACTCCCACCCTCGGCGTCACCGACGCCAAGCGGCTGGCGGAGCTCGCCGATGCGGTGCTGTTCCTGATCCGCTGGGAGGAAACGGACGCCGACGCCGTCGCCGGAGCGATGGAGGAAATGGCCAAGGCCGGCGGCCGGGTCACCGGCGTCGCGCTGACTATGGTCGATTATGTCAGGCTCGCACGCTACGGCTACGGCGGCCGTGATAGCTACTACACCAAATACCAGCGCTACTACACCGATTGAGCGGAACCGGACCGCCGGCCGGCGGGCGCCGGAAGGGAATCCGGCGGAACGATGAGCGACGGATCACGATCCGGGCGGAAGGCCGCGGTCGCCGCCGCGACGGGCCGGTATCTCTTCGCCGCGGTCCTGCTGGCGGCCCCCTGGCCCTACGGCGCGAACCGCCCCCTCGCCTGGTCGCTGCTCGCCCTGGCGCTGGCCGTGGCGATCCTCGGCGCGGCGATCGCGGGCGGGTTGCGGGGCGAGCGGCTCCGACCGCCGGCGGTGGTGCTCGGCGGCTTCCTCGCCCTGGCGGCGGTGGTCGGCTGGGGAATCCTGCAGGCGACGCCCGGGCTCCTGCCCCCCGATCTCGCCCATCCACTCTGGGACGCGGCCGCGGCCGCCGGTCTCGCCGTCTCGCCGGCCGTCGCCGTGAGCCCGGAGCGCACCCTCGACAACACCATGCGGCTGCTGGCCTACATCCTGGCCGGGGCTCTCGCCTTCCTCCTCGGCCGCGAGGAGCGGGAAGCGCGCCGGCTGCTCCATCTGCTGCTGGCGATCTCCACCGCCCAGGCGGTCTACGGGCTCCTGCGCCTGTTCGCCGGGCTCGACGTCCTGCCCTGGGTCGCCGACGCTCCACGCGCCGCCAACAATCTCAGCGGCAGCTTCGTCAACCGCAACCATGCGGCGACCTATCTCGGCCTCGGTTTCCTCGCCGTCCTCGCCCTGGTGATGGAGCGGATCGGCCCCGGGCCGGGCGAGGGGGACCGCCGGAGTTTGCTCCGGGCGTTCCTCGACGGGCTGTTCGGCCGCCGCTGGTATCTTCCGGCACTCCTCGTGCTGCTCGGCACCGCGGTGCTGCTGACCGGCTCGCGCGGCGGCTTCGTGAGCCTCCTGCTGGCCACCGTCTTCCTGCTGTTGATGGTCCATCTGGCCACCCGCCCCGGGCGCGGGCCGGCGCTCGCCACCGCCGGGCTGCTGCTGGCCGTCGGCTGGATCCTGATCGCGCTCGGCGGCGATCCCGTCCTCGAGCGGCTGCTGGAGACCGAGGAGCTCGACACCGGGCGGCTGCAGATCTACGGGCTGGCCCTGGAGATGATCGGCGATCGTCCGTGGCTCGGCCACGGCTACGGCGGCTTCGAGCCGGTTTTCATGCTCTACCGCGACCCCCGCTTTTCCCTGGTCTTCGACCGGGCGCACGACACCTATCTCGAGCACGCCGTCGGACTGGGTCTGCCGGCGAGCCTGCTGCTCTACGCCGCGATGGCGGCGCTTTTCCTCCATCTCACGAAGGGGATCTTCCGGCGCCGGCGCAACCGGGTCTTCCCGCTGCTCGCGAGCGCGGCGACAGTGCTCGTCGGCCTCCACGCCCTGGTCGATTTCTCGATCCAGATCCCGGCCGTCGCGGTCACCTATGCGGCGATCCTCGGCGTCGGCCTCGCCCGGGCCGTTCCCCGCGATGCTCCCGCCCCACCGCCTACGGCACGTCGATCTCGATGATCTCGCCGGCTTCGGAGGGCGGCCCCGCGGACGGCGGGTCGGCACCGGCACCGTCGCGGCGGCAATCCGATCCGGTGGGCTTCCGCCCGGCGGACCGCAGAATGCGACGCCGTCTGATCTGCCGATCGCACCGGCGCAATACCTCGCCGTGCAGCCTCCGCGCCACCTTCTCGGCCAGTCCGAAACCCTGCGGATCGCCGGCGTCGGCCGCCTCGCGGAGGAGAATATAGGCCTTTTCGAGGTCCCGACGGACGCCGCGGCCGGTAGCCAGACAGTAGCCGAGACTGACCCGTCCCCGGAGATGATCGCGAGCGGCGGCCCGTCTGAACCAGCTGGCCGCTTCGACATCCGACTGCGGCACCAGCCGCCCCTGGGCGTAGGCCACGCCGAGAAGATACATGGCTTCGGCGTCGCCGGCCTCGGCCGCGGCGCGGATCCGGGCGAGCCCGGCCGCGCTCGCGGCTCCGTCCCGGATACCCGCGCGCCCGGCCGGCCCCACCGTCGTGGTGTCTTCATCATCGCCGCCCGGCGATCGCCCGGGGACCGCCGTCGTGCCGCCTGCCCTGTCCCAACCCATCGGTGCCCTTCTCCCTCGCCTCGCGGAGCCTGTCGCCGGCCGGTTGCGGCCGGGCTCGGGAGAATGTTGACGACCGCCCGTGAAAAACCCGTAAACGGACGGCGGCCGCGATGGTGCCGCGGCGCCTCCGGACTACCGGCGCATGAAGACGAAGGCGAAGGGCAGCTCCTCGCCCTCCGGCTTCATGACCATCCGCCCGTCGACGAGTTCGCCGACCATCGCATTGCCCTCACCGCTGGCGGCGGTGAGCCGGATCCGACCGTCGGTCATCTCCCAACGGCCTTCGTCCGCGCCGCCCTGCTCGTCGCGGAATAGCACCGTCCCGTCCTCGCGGAACTCGGCCGATCCCTCGAGCTCGGCGATGATGCCTTCCACCTGCTGGTCGATCATCGGCGCGACCTGGGTCCGCATCTCCGGTGTGAGGTCGCGCATCTCGGCCTCGATCGCCTGTCGGAGCTGGCCGCGCATCGCCTCCTTGTCGATCACCCAGGTGCCGACGAGGCTCTGAGCGACGGCTGCCTGGCCGGCGAACAGGAGGAGAACGAAAGCCAGCAGGCGGGGGATCACGAAACGCATCGGCATTTTCCTTTCGAGACCGTAACAACGGACAACGGATCGAGTCTGCCGCGTTCCTCCGGCGCCGTCCAGCCGGATTCCGCGGCGGCCGCCCCGCTCAGACGTGGACCGGCCGGTCGAAGACCGCCCAGGCCGCCTCCTTGACCGCTTCCTCGAGGGTGGGATGGGCGTGGCAGGTGCGGGCGATATCCTCGCTGGCGGCACCGAATTCCATCGCCACCGCGATCTCGGCCACCAGCGTACCGGCCTCGGGACCGATGATGTGCGCACCCAGGACACGATCGGTGGCGGCATCGGCGAGGATCTTGACGAAGCCGTCGCGGGTACCGGTGCAGCGGGCGCGGCTGTTGGCGCTGAAAGGGAACTTGCCCACCCGGTAGGCGATGCCCCGCTCCTTCAGTTCCTGTTCGGTGGCTCCGACCCCGGCGGCTTCCGGCTCGGTGTAGACGACGCCCGGGATGACCTCGTAGTTGACGTGGGGCTTCTGTCCGGCCAGCCGTTCGGCGACCGCGTGCCCTTCCTCCATCGCCTTGTGGGCCAGCATCGGCCCGCGCACGACATCGCCGATCGCCCACACCCCCTCGACCGCGGTGCGGCAATCGTCGTCGACCGGGATCCGTCCCTGGTCGTCGACCGCGATCCCGACCGTCTCCAGACCGAGCTCGGCGGTGTGCGGGCGTCGGCCGACGGCGACCAGCACCCGGTCGGCTTCCAGCGTTTCGGGATCCCCGCCCTCGGCCGGGGCGAGCGTGACCTCGAGCCCCTCCCCCTTTTCCGTCACCGCCTCGACCCTGGTGCCGAGGCGGAAGCTGATGCCCTGACGGGTCAGGATCCGCTGCATCTGGCGGCCGATCTCCCGATCCATGCCCGGAGTCACCCGGTCCAGGAACTCGACCACCGTGACCTCCGCACCGAGCCGACGCCAGACGGTGCCCAGCTCGAGGCCGATGTAGCCTGCCCCCACCACCAGCAGATGCCGCGGCACCTCGGGCAGCGACAGGGCGCCTGTGGAGCTGACCACCCGCTCCTCGTCGATGGCGATCCCCGGCAGCGAAGCCGCCTCCGATCCGGTGGCGATCACCAGATGCCGGGCGGTGAGCTCCCGCCCTTCCTCCCCGGCCGCGGCGAGCCGGACCCGGCCGGGCGCGGTGATCCGGCCGTGGCCTTCGAAGCGGGTCACCCCGTATTTGTCGAACAGGAAGGCGATCCCCTTGGTGAGATCGGCCACCACCTTGTCCTTGCGCTTCATCAGCGCCGCGAGATCGAGCTCGAGCGCGCCGATGCGGATGCCGTGGCCGACGAAATCATGCTGCGCCCGGGCGAACAGATGCGAGGAGTGCAGCAGCGCCTTGGAAGGAATGCAGCCGATGTTGAGACAGGTGCCGCCGAGGGCGGGACGCCGCTCCACGCAGGCCACCCGCATGCCGAGCTGGGCGGCGCGAATGGCGCAGACGTAACCGCCCGGCCCGCCGCCGACGACGACGAGATCGAATTCGGTATCGCTCATTCTCGGTGGTCCCGGATTGGGGTTCAGATCTCGAGCAGCAGCCGCTGCGGATCCTCGATACACTCCTTGACGCGGACCAGGAAGGAGACCGCATCCCGCCCGTCGATCAGGCGGTGGTCGTAGGACAGCGCCAGATACATCATCGGCCGGGCCTCGATGGTGCCGCCGTCGGTCACCATCGGGCGCGGCTGGATCTTGTGCATCCCGAGGATGCCCGACTGCGGCGGATTGAGGATGGGCGTGCTCAGGAGCGATCCGAAGACTCCGCCGTTGGTGATCGTGAAGGTGCCGCCGGTCAGTTCCTCCATCGCCAGTTTGCCCTCGCGGGCGCGACGGCCGAGATCGGCGATCCTCTTCTCGATCTCGGCGAGCGAGAGGAGATCGGCATCCCGCAGGACCGGCACCACCAGCCCCTGATCGGTGCTCACCGCGACACCGATGTCGTAGTAGTGCTTGTAGACGATCTCCTCGCCGTCGATCTCCGCGTTGACCAGCGGATGGGCCCGGAGTGCCTCGATGCAGGCCTTGACGAAGAAGGACATGAAGCCGAGGCGGATGCCGTGCTTCTTCTCGAAGAGCTCGCGATAGCGCCGGCGGAGATCCATCACCGCGCTCATGTCGCATTCGTTGAAGGTGGTGAGCATGGCGGCGGTGTTCTGCGCCTCCTTGAGGCGTTCGGCGATCCGCTTGCGGAGACGGGTCATCCGCACCCGCTCTTCGCGACGGCCGCCCGCCGGCGCGATCGCCGGCACCGGCTCCACCGGCGGCGGGGGCGCGGCCGACATCTCGCCGGGCGGCGGCGACATCTCGGCGACGGCGGCCTCGACATCCGCCTTGGTGACGTTGCCCTTGGGACCGGTTCCGCTCACCTTCGCCAGATCCACCCCCTTCTCCTCGGCCAGCTTGCGGGCCGCCGGACCGACACCGGCCGGAGCACCGGAGACGGCCACCTCGGGCGCTTCGGCGACGGCCGCCGGGGGCGCCCCGCCCGCCGCGGCGGCTTCGGACATCGACGCCGCCTCGCCGGCCGCCCCTTCCTCGATCCGGCCGAGCACCGTGCCCACCTCCACATCGGTGCCTTCCTCGACCAGGATTTCCGCCAGCCGGCCGGCGGCCGGTGCCGGAATCTCGAGGCTCACCTTGTCGGTTTCCACCTCCACCACCGGCTCGTCGCGGGCCACCGCCTCACCCGGCTTCTTGAGCCAACGGGAGATGGTCGCCTCGGTGACCGACTCGCCGAGGCTGGGAACACGGATGTCGACGGTCATGTCTCGTCCTCTCCTGAGCGGTAGCCGGCCGGAAGCGTGAAGGCCTCCTCGACGAGCTTGCGCTGCTCCTGTTCGTGCTGCGCGTAATATCCGGTGGCGGTGGAGGCGCTCGGACGGCGTCCCGCATAGGACAGCCGTGTCTGTTCCTTGCCCAGCGCCGCCATGATGTTCTCGATGCGGGGGGCGGTGAAGAACCAGTACCCCATGTTGCGCGGCTCCTCCTGGCACCAGACATAGGCCGCGTTCGCCGGATAGCGGGCCAGCTCCTCGGTGAGCGCATCCTCCGGGAAAGGCGCGAGCTGCTCGAGGCGGACCAGCGCCACCCGGCCGCCGAGCTCCCGCTCTTCGCGGACCTGCTGGAGTTCGTAGAAGATCTTGCCGGTGCAGATGATCACCCGTTCGACGGCGGCGTCGGCCTCGCCGGGAGGTTCCTCGTACATGACCCGGTGGAAGCTCGTTCCCTGGGCCATGTCGGCGAGACTCGACACACAGCGCCGGTGACGGAGCAGGGATTTCGGCGTCAGGCAGATGAGCGGCTTGCGGAAATCGCGGTGGAGCTGACGTCGCAGGACGTGGAAGAAATTGGCCGGGGTGGTGCAGTTGACCACCTGGATGTTGTGTTCGGCGTAGAGCTGCAGGAAACGTTCCGGCCGCGCCGAGCTGTGCTCCGGCCCCTGCCCCTCGTAACCGTGCGGCAGCAGACAGACGAGGCCGGACATGCGCAGCCATTTGGCCTCGCCCGAGCTGATGAACTGGTCGAAATAGACCTGCGCGCCGTTGGCGAAATCGCCGAACTGGGCCTCCCAGACGGTGAGCGCGTTGGGATCGGCGAGGGAATAGCCGTACTCGAAACCGAGTACGCCCTCCTCCGACAGCATGCTGTCGACGATTTCCACGCTGGCCTGATCGGGGGCCAGATGGGCGAGTGGGATGTAATGCTCCTCCGTGGTCTGGTCGACGATCACCGCATGACGCTGGGAAAAGGTGCCGCGGCCGACGTCCTCACCGGAAAGGCGTACCGGAAAGCCTTCCACGAGAAGGGTGGCGAAAGCGAGATGCTCGGCCGTCGCCCAGTCGATCCGCTCGCCGGTCTCGATCGCCTTGCGGCGCTGGGCGATCACCCGGCGCAATCGGGGATGGACGTCGAGTCGCTCCGGCAGCTCGGTCATCCGGCGCCCCAGCTCCCGGAGACGTTCGAGTTCGGTGGCGGTGGCCCCGCGGACATAGGTGAGCGGCGCCGCCCGCAGACCCTTCCAGGCCCCCTGCAGCCAATCCACCTGGTTGGAGCGGTAGTTGCGCGCCGCCTCGTGGGCCGCCTCGAGCCGACGGCCGAAGGCCTCCAACATCTCCTCCGCCTCGCCGGGCCGGATCAGCCCCTCCCGCTCCAACCGCTGGGCGTAGATCTGCCGCACCGTGGGGTGGCGGGCGATGGTCTTGTACATGATCGGCTGGGTGAAGGAGGGCTCGTCGCTCTCGTTGTGACCGTGGCGCCGGTAGCACCACATGTCGATCACCACGTCCTTCTTGAAACGCTGGCGGAACTCGGTGGCGAGCTTGGCGACCTGGATGACGGCGATCGGATCGTCACCGTTGACGTGGAACACGGGACACTGGACGCCGCGGGCGACGTCGGAGGGATAGGGCGAGCTGCGCGCGAGGGCGGGACTCGTGGTGAAGCCGATCTGGTTGTTGATGATCAGATGCACCGTGCCGCCGATGCGGTAGCCCTTGAGCTCCGACATCTCCAGACATTCGTGCACCACCCCCTGGCCGATGAAGGCGGCGTCGCCGTGCAGCAGCAGCCCCATCACCCGGGTCCGCTCGGTATCGCCCCGCTGCCGCTGCTTGGCCCGGGCCTTGCCCATCACCACCGGATCGACCGCCTCCAGATGCGAGGGATTGGCGGTCAGCGACAGATGGAGCTCGCGGCCGCCGGGCATCACCCGGTCGGTGGAGGTGCCGAGATGGTATTTGACGTCGCCGGAGCCGAGCACCGAATCCTGCACCGCCTCGCCCTGGAACTCCGAGAGGATGGCGGCGTAAGGCTTGCCCATGACATTGGCCAGCACGTTGAGCCGGCCGCGATGCGGCATGCCGATCACCACCTCCTCGACCCCGAGCTCGCTGGCGGTGCGGATCACCGCCTCCAGCGCCGGAATCGTGCTTTCGCCGCCGTCGATGCCGAACCGTTTGGTGCCCGGGAACTTCCGGTGGAGAAAGGTTTCGAAGGCTTCGGTGGCGGTGAGCTGTTCGAGGATCTCGCGCTTTTCCTCGGCGCTGGTGTCCCAGATCCCGCCGGTGCCCTCGATCTTGGCCTGGATCCACGCCTTCTGTTCGGGATCCTGGATGTGCAGGAATTCGACCCCGACGGTGCCGCTGTAGGTCTTGCGCAGGACCTCCATGATCTGGCGCAGGGTCGCGGTTTCGAGACCGAGCACGTAGTCGAGGAAGAACTCCCGGTCGAGATCGGCCTCCTCGAAACCGTAGCTCCGCGGATCGAGCTCGGGGTGATGCTCGTTGCGGGTGAGACCGAGGGGATCGAGATCGGCGATGAGATGGCCCCGCACGCGATAGGCGCGGATCAGCATGATCACCCGCAGGTGATCCCGGATCAGTTTCTTGACCGCCTCGTCCTCGAGCCCGACCCCGGCCGGGAGCGCGAAACCGCCCGTCCGTGCCGGCCGTGCGGCGGCCGGCTTCAGGGCCTCGCGCATGCGCGCGAAAAGCTGCCGGTTGTCGAGACCGAGATCGTCGAAATAGGCCCGCCAGGTGGCGTCCACACTCTCGGGATCGGCGAGGTAGCGCGCGTAGAGTTCCTCGAGGAACGGCGCGTTCGCCCCGTAGAGGAACGAGGTCTGTTCGAGCTCGAGCCGCGTCGCCATGGTCCACCAACCTCCGGGGTCACGCCAGCGGAGAAAAGCGCATTTTTCCTACGATATGGTTAACGCACCTCCGAGGGTCACGCATCCCCGCACCGAAGGCCCATCGCCTCGGCCATCGCCCGGCCGATCTCGGCGGGATTCTCGGCCACCACGATCCCGGCTTCGCGCATCGCCGCGATCTTTTCCTCGGCGCCGCCCTTGCCACCGGCGATGATCGCCCCGGCGTGACCCATGCGACGTCCGGGCGGCGCCGTCCGGCCGGCGATGAACCCGGCCACCGGCTTTTTCTTCGGCGAGGCGGCGAGGAAGGCCGCCGCCTCCTCCTCGGCGGTCCCGCCGATCTCCCCGATCATGACGATGCCTTCGGTCTCGGGATCGTCGAGGAAGAGCTCCAGCACCTCGACGAACTCCATGCCCTTGACCGGATCACCACCGATGCCGACGCAGGTGGACTGGCCGAGCCCGAGCCGGGTGGTCTGCCAGACGGCTTCGTAGGTGAGGGTCCCCGATCGGGAAACGATGCCCACCTTCCCCGGCTTGTGGATGTGTCCGGGCATGATCCCGATCTTGCAGCCTCCCGGGGTGATGACCCCCGGACAGTTGGGGCCGATCAGCCGCGAGCCCGAACCGTCGAGGGCCCGCTTGACCTTGACCATGTCCATCACCGGTATCCCCTCGGTGATGCAGACGATGAGCGGCACGCCGGCCTCCACCGCCTCCAGAATGGCGTCGGCGGCGAAGGGCGCCGGCACGTAGATGACGGTCGCCTCGGCGCCGGTTTCCCGGACCGCCTGGCGGACCGTGTCGAACACCGGCAGACCGAGATGGGTGGTGCCTCCCTTGCCCGGGGTCACCCCGCCCACCATACGGGTTCCGTAGGCGATGGCCTGTTCGGAATGAAAGGTGCCCTGGGCACCGGTGAAGCCTTGGCAGATGACCTTGGTGTCGGCATCGACGAGGATCGACATCAGGCAGCCTTCTCGACAGCGTTGACAATCTTGCGGGCGGCGTCGGCGAGATCGTCGGCGGGAATGATCGGCAATCCCGACTGCGACAGGATCCGCTTCCCGAGCTCGACGTTGGTACCTTCCAGCCTGACCACGAGCGGCACGTTCAGATTGACCTCGCGCGCGGCCGCCACCACCCCCTCGGCGATCACGTCGCAGCGCATGATGCCGCCGAAGATGTTGACCAGCACGCCCTCCACGTTGGGATCCGAAAGCAGCAGGCGGAAGGCGGCGGTGACCCGTTCCCGGGTCGCCCCGCCGCCGACATCGAGAAAGTTGGCGGGCTCACCACCGTAGAGCTTGATGATGTCCATGGTCGCCATGGCCAGACCGGCACCGTTGACCATGCAGCCGATGTTGCCGTCGAGCTTGATGTAGCTGAGCTCGTGCCGGCTGGCCTCGATCTCGTGCGGATCCTCCTCGTCGAGATCCCGGAGTTCGAGAATCTTGGGCTGGCGGAAGAGGCCGTTGCCGTCGAAATTCATCTTCGCGTCGAGCGCCAGCAGATCGCCCCGGGTGGTGACCACCAGCGGATTGATCTCGACCAGGCTCGCGTCGCGTTCGACCATGCAGTCGTAGACGCCCTTCATGAAGCTCACCGCCTTGCGTACCTCGCCCCCGGAGAGGCCGAGACCGAAGGCCAGTTCGCGGCCGTGGTGGGGCATGAAGCCGGTGGCCGGATCGATCGCCGCCCGCAGGATCTTCTCTGGCGAGCGTGCCGCCACCTCCTCGATCTCGACCCCGCCTTCCTGCGAGGCCATCAGCGTCACCCGCGAGGTGCCGCGGTCGATCACCGCCCCGAGGTAGAGTTCGCGGGCGATGTCGCAGCCCTCCTCGACATAGACGCGCTTGACCACCCGTCCCTGCGGCCCGGTCTGATGGGTGACCAGGGTCATCCCCAGCATGTCGCCGGCGAGCTGGCGGACCTCCTCGATCGAGCGGGCGAGCTTGACGCCGCCTCCCTTGCCACGACCGCCGGCGTGGATCTGGGCCTTGACCACCCAGACCGGACCGCCGAGTTCGCGGGCCGCCTGCTCGGCCTCCTCGGGGGTGTAGGCGACCTGCCCGCGGGGCACGGAGACGCCATATTCGCGCAGCAGCGCCTTGGCCTGATATTCGTGGATGTTCATCGGGTCTTCCCGTTCTCGAACGTCAGAGCTGAACGGCGTCGCACAGGCTGCGGACGGCCGCCACCGAGCGGTCGAAGGCGGCCCTTTCCTCGGCCGACAGCTCGATCTCGACGATCCGCTCCACCCCTCCCGAACCGATGACCACCGGCACCCCCACGTAGAGTCCCTCGACCCCGTACTGGCCCGAAAGATATGCGGCGCAGGGGAGCACCCGCTTCTGGTCCTTGAGATAGCTTTCGGCCATGGCGATCGCCGAGGATGCCGGCGCATAGAAGGCGGAACCGGCCTTCAGCAGGCCGACGATTTCGGCGCCCCCGTCGCGGGTCCGCTGGACGATGGCCTCGATCCGTTCCCGGCTGGTCCAGCCCATCCTGACGAGATCGGGAACCGGGATCCCCGCTACCGTGGAGTAGCGCACGAGCGGGACCATCGTATCGCCATGGCCGCCGAGCACGAAGGCGGTCACGTCTTCCACCGAGACCCCGAACTCCTGGGCGAGGAAGTAGCGGAACCGCGCCGAATCGAGGATCCCGGCCATGCCGCAGACCATCCGGGCGGGAAGGCCCGAGACCCGCTGCATCACCCAGACCATGGCATCGAGAGGATTGGTGATGACGATGACGAAGGCGCCCGGACAGTAACGTTTGATGTTTTCGGCGACGTTCTTGATGATGCCGGCGTTGGTGTTGAGCAGATCGTCGCGACTCATCCCCGGCTTGCGGGGCAGACCGGCGGTCACGATCACCACGTCCGCACCTTCGAGCGCCGCGTAATCGTTGGTCCCGACGAAAGCGGCGTTGAACCCTTCGACCGGCGCGCTCTCGGCGATGTCCAGCGCCTTGCCCTGTGGCATGCCCTCGACGATGTCGAAGAGAACCACGTCGCCGAGTTCCTTGAGGCCGACGAGATGGGCGAGCGTGCCGCCGATCTGACCGGCACCGACGAGTGCTATCTTCTTTCGGGTCATGGGGAGATCGACCTTGTGAAAAGGTGGACGGGCGGAAATGTGCCGCCCGCGTCATACTCCGAGACCCGGCGGGAAACAAGCGGCCCACGACCGGCCGTGGGCAGGGCCGCCGAAAACGCCGGAAGGGCGGCCGCCGGCCGCCCTTCCGTCTCTTTCGAGGATGCGGAAGCGCTCAGCTCGTGGCGCCGTCGGATCCCCCCAGATCGGCGAGGGTCAGGGAGCCGGACGGCAGTCCCACCGGATCGGTGAGGACCAGCACCTGGTTGAACACATGTTCGTCTCCCGGGCCGTCGAGATCGACCTGGACACGAACATCGTCCTCGCTGCCGTCACCGTCGAAGTCGGTGTAGGAAATGCGCACGAAATCGCTCTCGACGGCCCCCGGCGCATCAAACCCGCTGCCCGCGAGCAGCTCCGAAAGGTCGATCCGGTCACCTTCCGTGCGGTCGAAATCGCGCACGATGTCGCGACCGTCGCCGAGGCTCGTCACCCGGAAGGTGTCGGCGCCATCGCCGCCCCAGAGCTGATCGATCCCCGGCCCGCCGTGCAGCAGATCGTCCCCGCCCATGCCGAACAGCTGATCGCGACCGTCGCCACCGTCGAGATAATCGGCGGTCCCCTTGCCGGTCAGCGTGTCGTTGCCGCCGCGCCCGGACAGCGCGTGGATCTTGTTGCCCGACACCAGATCGTCGCTGCCCTCGGTGCCGACGATCAGATTGTCGATGACATTCACCTTCGAGACGGCGGGATCGGAGGTATTGCCTTCGGCATCGGTCACGCTGAAGGCGATGAAACGGTCCCCGGGCGTCGGATCGGCACCCTCGGCCACCAGCCGCACGTCGTTGAGCACCCGTTCGTAAGCGTCGACCGTGTCGAGGCCGGTGAAGGCGAGACTGCCGTCCGGGTTCTCGGTCACCGCGATGTTGGTGCCGTCCAGCAGCCCGTCGCCGTCGCCATCGACGAAGCTGTCGAGCACCAGCCTGTCACCCGGCTGGCGGCCACTCTGGAATTCCACCTCGGCCGCGGCCAGCCGGCTGCTGTCGGGATCGTCGATCCGGACGTTGAAATCCGGCGCATCGTGATCCTTGAAGAAGAAGAACTTCTCGGTGACCGGCTTGAAGTGGACCCGGAACACGACATCGTTGAGGTCGTTGTCGACGGCGCCGCTCGACTTGTCCTCGAAGCCGATCAGCAGATCACCTTCCTTGGCCTTGAAACCCGAAGCCGTCTTGCCGGCACCGTCGGGATTGAGCGCGTTCTCCTCCGGGGTGGCCGGCGTGGCGTCGGACGAGAACAGCAGCGCACCCGAGAGCACCGTCTCGGTACCGTCGTCGGCGATGTGGACGAGGATCGGATTGTCGGCCGCAGTGTCCGTGATCTTCAGGATCTCGCCGGTGTCACCGTTGCGCAGCTCGAAGCGACCGCTGCCGAGAAGGCCGGCGAGCCCGGGATTCGCGTTCGCCCCGTCGGCGACGAGGAAGAAGCCGAGCTGGGTTCCGGCCTCGAAGCTGCCGAGCGAGACCCGGGTACCGGGCGCGAGCGTGCCGTCCCCGTCGCTGTCACCGATCTGGCTGACGTTCGGGAAGATGATCCCGACCTCGCCGAAGGTGCCGTCCTCGTCGATGGTGAAGAAACCGAGCGTGTTGTCGTAGCCCGCCTCCTCGCTCTGGAAGACGACCTCGACTTCCCGATCCTGATCGAGCGTGAGATTGCGCGGATCGACACCGTTGAGCTCGGTCGGCTCGGTGGAATCCGGGTTCCGCAACTGCCTGTCGGTGCTCGCCGGATCGAAGGCGACACTCTTCTCGGCGGGGGTGGCGCGGCGGAAGCCCTGGACGCTGATTTCGGGCGGCGCCCCGGGCTCCCCCTCGGGTGCGGCACCGGCGGTCCCGGGATCGATGCCCTCGATCGCCTCACCGGCGGCGAGGCCGAAAGCCAGTTCGGTGGGCGGCAGCACGCCGCTAGGCGACAGCCCTTCGCCGATGTCCCCGGCGGCGAACGGGGAGAATCCGGCGCCGCCGGCATGGGCGGGCCCCGCCTCCGGCCCCGCCGCGGGTTCGATCGCCGCCGCCTCGGCGGCCCCGGCCAGGAGCACGGTCGCCACCTGTTCGGGCCCCCCGAGCACCGACAGGCTCGGCGGATCGTCCTCGTGGCCGAAGAAGCCCTCGAGGCGTAGAACCGCACCATTGTCGAGGGTGACCACGAGATCCTCGCCGTCGACCACGTAGCGGGCCACGCGGGGGTCGAAGACGGGATCCTCGAGCCGCACCGTGGCGCCCGGCGGCACCGGCATGATTTCGACGGCGCCGGCCGGCGGCGGTGCGATCGGCTCGGCGAACCCGGCTGCCGCTTCGGCCGCCTCGCGCGGCACGGCGATCGTGCCGGCCGTGACCCCGGTCGGCTCCGGGTTCGTCGCGGTCGGCGTGCTGTGTTCGGTCATCGAGGCTCCTCCAGGCTTGCCCAAGCCGTAACTTTAATAATCCGGTAACCCTTTATTTACCCCGATGAAACTTATCCTCTCACAGAATGTGTCTCAACCGGTAACTGCCCCCAGGGGGACATTATGGTACCCAGTGTGTGGATGGCGACACGCGGAGCCCGCCCATGATTCGCAAGACCATGCGCGTGGGCGAGGTGCGCACATCCATCAAGCTCGAACAGGAGTTCTGGGAGTATCTCAAGGAGATCGCCACCGGCCGGGGCGTACGTCTCGGGGCGGTGGTCAACGAAGTGGCTCGGAACCGGGAAGGCCGATCCAACCTGGCCTCGCTGCTCCGCACCTTCTGCCTGACCCATGCCAGGCTGCGCTGCGAAACCCTGCAGAAGGAGCTCGACCGGCTGGCCCTCGCGGGCAACTCCCAGGATCTCGCCCGGGTGCTCGAGGCCTGTCCCCTGCCCTGCCTGGTGCTCGACGCCGGACGGATCATCAAGCAGCTCAACCGCGCCTTCTGCCTGTGGCTCAATCTCGACCCCAAGGCGACCGTCGGCCAGCGCATCGATAACATCATGATCCTGCGCGGGCCGGGCATCAAGGAGATGTGGACGGGCCTGCTCGAGGCGCGACTCCGGCGTGGCGCGTTCAGCGCCACCTACGTGTCGCCCGGGAAGGTCCGGACCTCGCATGCGATCGCGGTGGCGATATCCGGCGGTCACAGCGGCTGTCGCGGTTTCGTGGTGATGTTCGAGACCCTGGCCGGACGGAGCTGAGCCGCCGGGCGGACCGCCCTTCCCCGACAAGGCGGCACGCCGCCGCGGTACTGCGCGCCCTTCCGGACACTCAGGGCCGCGGTGCCCGCTTGCTCAGGATCCGCTGCAACGTCCGGCGATGCATGTTGAGGCGACGGGCGGTCTCCGACACGTTCCGTCCGCATTGCTCGAACACCCGCTGGATGTATTCCCAGCGGATCCGGTCGGCCGACATCGGCCGCTCCCCCTCTTCCAGCGTCGCCGGCGCATCGCCCAGGAGGGTGGCGACCAGCCGCTGCACGTCCACCGGCTTGGCCAGATACCCCCAGGCGCCGGCCTTCGTCGCCACCACCGAAGAGGCGATGCTGTCGTATCCGGTCAAGACGACGACCCGGATACCCGGCCGGATCTCCTGCAGCCCCCGGACCAGCTCCATGCCGTGTCCGTCGGCGAGATTGAGATCGACGACGGCGAAGTCGGGCGGCTGGTCGGCCACCACCTCGTAGGCTTCCTTGAGGCTGGCCGCGGTGAGAACCGTGAAGCCGACGCGTTCCAGCATCCTGCCGAGGGTTCGCCGCACGCCGGCATCGTCGTCGACGACGAGCAGCCGGCCGGGCCGCACCGCGGTTCGCTCGCTCGCCACTGCCATCATCCCGTCGCTCCTCCCCGCAGGGCACGACCGAGCGAAGCCCCGTCACCCTATTCCCGCGGCGCCCGCTTGTTGAGAATGCGTTGCAGGGTTCTCCGGTGCATGTTGAGCCGGCGTGCCGTCTCGGAGACGTTGCGGCCGCACTGTTCGAAGACGCGCTGGATGTGCTCCCAGCGGACCCGGTCGGCCGACATCGGATTGCAGGGCGGCGGCGGCAGCCCGCTGCCACTGCACAGGAGCGCGTTGACGACGTCGTCGGCGTCGGCCGGTTTGGCCAGATAGTCCACCGCGCCCGCCTTGATCGCCGCCACCGCGGTGGCGATGTTGCCGTAGCCCGTGAGGATGACGATCCGGATCTTGGGATGGAGCTCGCGCAGGCGCCGGACGAGCTCGAGCCCGCTGCCGTCCTCGAGCCGCAGATCGACGACCGCGAAATCCGGTCGGACCTGATGGGCGATGCCCAAGGCCTCGCGCATCCCCGCGGCCGGATGCACGAGAAAGCCGCGTCGGGCGAGCGCCCGTTCCAGCGTCCGCCGCAGCGGCGCGTCGTCGTCGATCAGCAGGAGCTTCGGCGCCTCGCCGCCCTTGCTCAGGCCCGCGAGCGCCGCCTGCTGGGCTTCAGGGGTCTCCGCACCCATTGCTGGTCTCCTCGACGGCCCGCACCAGCGCGTCGCCGGGCCACCTCAGGGTCACCCGCGCGCCGCGCCGCGTGTTGTCAAAATGCATGGTCGCTCCGGTTCGAGCAAGCAGTGTCTTGGCAATGAAGACACCGAGCCCGAGTCCTCCCTTGTCGTGGCGAGTAGAAAGATAGGGCTCCCCGAGCCAGCCCATCACCTCGGGAGAAAATCCCGGCCCGTCGTCTTCGATCGTCACCAGCAATCTGCTTCGGGAGGGCTGGATCGTCACCAGTACCTCGCTGTCCGCGAACTGGATGGCATTGTCGATCAGGTTGGCGAAAGCATGCCGGATCTCGGGCGGCAAGGCAATCTGCGGTTCCGGCGTGCCGTCTTCGTCGCGCAGCTCGATCCGCAGCGCGACCCCCGGGCGCTCGAAGGGCTTGGCGATCTCGGCCAGCGCCGAGGACAGCGGCACCGGCGTCAGTCGCTCCAGCGCGCCCTCGTCCCGCTGCTGTCCCAGACTGGCGAGAATCTCCCGACAGCGCTTGGTCTGCTCGAGGATCTCCCGGACGTCCTCGTACAGGGGATGGCTTGCCGGCAGCTCCCGGGCGAGTTCCTTGGCGACGACGGCGATCGTGCCCAGCGGGCTGCCGAGCAGATGCGCGGCCGCCGCCGCCTGGCTGCCGAGCGCCGAGAGCTGCTGTTCCCGCATCAGCGCGAGCTGCGTCGCCGCCAGCGCGTTGGCCCGCTGTCGGGCCTCCTCGGCGAATTGCCAAGCATAGACCGCGATCAGGACGATGGCGATGCTCACCCCGGCCCAGCCGGCGACCAGATAGAGCCTGGGCAGCCGCAGCACGCCCTCCTGCCAGGGCAGGGCGTCGGCGCCCAACGAGATCACGGTGACCACGAGCAGAGTCAGGACGGTCAGGCCCACCGTCCAGGCCCGGCCCAACAATCCGGCGGCGAGGCCGACCGGTACCAGCAGGAGAACGCTGAAGGGGTTCTGGATCCCCCCGGTCATCCACAGGAGGTAGCCGAGCTGCAGAATGTCGTAGACGAAGAGGACCCCGGCCGCGCGCTCCGACAGACGGGCCCGCCAGCCCAGCGCGAGGGCGAGGGCGACGTTGACGATCACGCTGAGCGCCACCGCCGGCAACAGAGCCGCGAGAGGCAGCGGAATGCCGAGAGAGAAATGAACGAAGAGGATCGTGAAGAGCTGGCCGGTCACCGCCACCCAACGGGTGAGGGCGAGACCGTAATGGCTCACCCGCCCCTGTTCGCCCGGCACGCCCTCGCCGCCGCCGGCACCCAGCAGGGAACGGATGCGCCCCACCCAACCGGGGGATTCCGCTCCGATCGTGACTCCCTGCCGCTCCCTCGACAGCCGCACACTCCTGTCCGCCGTGATCGCGAACGCTCCCGCCCTCGTGACCGGAATCGGCCGCCTCCGGCCGACACCTTCCGCCGACACCACGGGCTCCCATATAGGCGGGCTTCGTCCCCCTGGCCACCGAAACGCTCGGCGCCCCGGCCCGCGGCCGACCTCGCCGCGGTGACCCCACCCACGCGTCGCCCTTCGGAACGAAACCAGGTGGCGTGGCGCTTCGGTCACATTCTACCATAAAGAGATCAATAGCGTCTTGAATTCTCTTTTAAATCGTCGCACTGTGCCAACGGTCGACCTGTCTGTGCGGAACATCGGGCGGAATTTTCGTGTTTCCTGCTCCCGGGCGGGTCGTGTACGCGAGATGGGGCTGTCGGGAAACAGAGTTGGGCGACAACGAGATGATCCCTCAGCAGCCGCGTGAACCGACGGGTCGGCACCGTAACTCGCCGGAAAGGAACCGGATCCGGCGGCTGGTCGATCGCCTCCGGGCCGCACCGCCGGCCATCAGCCTGATGACCGTGGCGAGCGTCGGCGTGGCGGTGACGGCCGGCGCCGGGACCCTTTCCCATCCGCGGATCGAGGGGACGAGCTGGGAATACCTGCATCTGTCCGGGATCGGCGTGGCCCTGCTCCTGTGGGCGACCGGTTTCGTCACGGGACGCATGTCCCGGCCCGCGTTCCGCATCTCCCGAGAACTGCCGGCGCCCGGCGCCGGCGGGCGGGCGCTCCAACCGGTTGCGGGAACGGCGAAGCCGACCGGCGTCGAATCCGACAAGCGGAACCTCACCGGCGAACTCGAACGGCTGATCCGCGGCTTGCGCCTGCGCCGGGCCCGGGCTCTGCTGGTCGTGGTCGACATCGACCGGATGCGGGACATCAACGCGATCTACGGCTATCGCGTGGGGGACGCTCTGCTGGCGGTCATCGAGCGGCGCCTCGAGCAGTTCGGGGCTCAACTCGAAGCGACTTGCCGCCTCGGCGGCGATCGCTTTCTTTTCCTCGCCAGCGTCGAGGAAGCGACGCCGCGCCTCGCCGAACGCATCCTCGCCCGCCTGCGCGCACCGCTGCATCTGGGTGGCCTCGAGCTGCCCCTCGGCATCAGCGGCGGCCTCGCCCGGTTCCCGGAACACGCCCAGGAAGCGGATCAGCTTCTCCGCTCGGCGGAACTCGCCCTCGATCAGGCCAAGCTCGCCGGCGGCAACCGGCTGGTCGTCTACGAGGCCCGCATGGATGCCGCGTTCCGGCATCGCAAGCTGATGGAAATGCAGATCAAGCGCGGCCTCGAACGGCGCGAGTTCGCGCTCCACTACCAGCCGCAGTTCGATCTCGCCAGCGGCCGGGTGACGGGTGTAGAGGCGCTTCTGCGCTGGCCCGGACGGCCCGGCGGCGCGCTACCGCCGGGCCATTTCATTCCGGTGGCTGAGACCAGCGGCCTGATCCGCCCGCTCGGCGCCTGGCTGATCGACGAGGCCTGCGCCACCGCCCGACGATGGCTCGACGAGGGGATCGCGGTCACCATGTGCGTCAACATCTCGGTGGCGCAGCTTCGCCACCAGGATGTGGCCGGCCTCGCCCAGCGCTGCCTCGAACGTCATCGCCTGCCCGCTTCGCAGCTCGAACTGGAGCTGACCGAGAGCCTGTTCGTCGACCCGGCGCAGACCGCCATCCGCCGGAACATCGAACGGCTGCGCAAGCTGGGGGTTCGTCTGGCGATCGACGATTTCGGAACCGGCTACTCCTCGCTCGCCTATCTCAAGCGCCTACCCGCCGAACGGATCAAGGTGGACAAGGCCTTCGTCCGCGGGCTCGGCGGGGATCCCACGGACGAGGCGCTGATGCGGACGATCATCGCCCTCGGCCGTCTGTTCGGCAAACGGGTGCTCGCCGAGGGTGTCGAAGAGGACGCCCAGCGGGCTTTCCTCCTGCGGGAGGGTTGCGACGAGGCCCAAGGCTATCTTTTCACCGAGCCCCTGCCCGAAGCCGAATGCCGACGCTTCCTGCGGTGCGCCGACGCGCCGGCACCCCGCGGCCGGCCCCTGCCCCTGACCCCGGCGGGCGCCCTCGCCCGCTGAGGCCCGCGGGCCACCCCGCGACCGGCGCCGCCCGGCGGATCCGTTCGGATGCCTCAGTTCGGGTTCTTCATGTAGGCGATCACGTCGCGGATCTGGTCTTCCTTCTTGAGACCGGCGAAGGCCATCCGGTTGCCCGGGATGAACTTCTTCGGCGCCTTCAGCCAGGCGGCCATGTTTTCCTCGGTCCAGACCATGCCTTCCTCGCCCGCCTTCTTGAGGGCCTTCGAGTACTTGAAACCTTCCACCGCGGCGACCTTGCGCCCGATGATGCCGACGAGATGCGGCCCGACCTTGTTCTTTTCCTCCGTCACCGCGTGGCAGGCCTTGCATCGGTTGAAGACCTTCTTGCCCTTGGCGGGATCTCCGTCACTCCCGGCGTGGGCGGCACCCGAAATGCCGACGAGAGCGGCGACCGCCGCGACGGCGACGAGACGAACGAAACGCATGGCTTCCTCTCCCAGCTTCGACCGGGTACTGCGGTCGGCGACGTGATGCGGGATTTCGCTAGGCGACCGTGCGGCGGCCGTCAAGCATGGCGCGACTCCGGGGTGCCATCCTGTCGCACTCGTGAAACGGATCGGCCACCGGCATATGAAGGCGGGATCCGGCGTACGCCGGCGCTCGGATCGCCTCGGCGAGGATGCGGGAAACCCGGACGGGAGGAGGAATGGTCATGCGGGCGATGGTGCTCAGGGAGCCGGGCCGGCCGCTGAACCTCGAGAACCGCCCACTTCCGGAGCCGGGCCCGGCCCGGCTCCTGGTGCGGGTGCTCGCCTGTGGCGTCTGCCGCACCGATCTCCATGTCGTCGATGGCGAGCTGCCCGATCCGAAGCTGCCCCTCGTCCCCGGTCACGAGATCGTCGGCGAGGTCGCCGCCGTCGGTCCCGGCGTCGAGGGCTTCGCCATCGGTCAGCGGGTCGGCGTTCCCTGGCTCGGCCGGACCTGCGGGCGATGCCGCTTCTGCACCTCCGGCCGTGAAAATCTCTGTGACGATCCCGGTTTCACCGGCTACACGCTGGACGGCGGCTACGCCGAATACACCCTCGCCCATGCCGCCTACACCTTCCCGCTCGCACGCGACCTCGATCCGGTGGCGGCGGCCCCGCTCCTGTGCGCCGGTCTGATCGGCTACCGCGCCCTGCGGATGGCCGGCAAGGCCCAGACGATCGGCATCTACGGTTTCGGCGCCGCCGCCCATATTCTTGCCCAGGTGGCTCGCTGGCAGGGGCGTCGTCTCTTCGCTTTCACCCGCCCCGGCGACCGCGAAGCCCAGGAGTTCGCCCGCGCACTGGGTTGCGAGTGGGCGGCGGATTCCGATCGTCCACCACCCGAACCGCTCGATGCGGCCATCATCTTCGCGCCGGTGGGCGACCTCGTGCCGAAGGCGCTGGCGGCGGTCGACAAGGGCGGCACGGTGGTGGCCGGGGGGATTCACATGAGCGACATCCCCTCCTTTCCCTACCGCCTCCTGTGGGGCGAACGGCTGCTGCGCTCGGTCGCCAACCTGACGCGCGGGGACGGTGAGGATTTCCTCGCCCTGGCCGCGCAGATCCCGGTGCGCACCAGGACCCGGACCTATCCCCTGGAGCAGGCGAACGAGGCCCTCGCGGATCTGCGTGCCGGGCGCTTGCAAGGAGCCGCCGTTCTCGTACCCTGAGCCCGCCATCCGCGGCGAGCTGGCGACGGGGGACCCGGGATGCCGGAGTTCACGGCGAGCGACGAGGTCATCCGGGAGGCGCTGGCCGACAGCGACCTGTTCGGGGCCCTCGAAGACGAGGAGCTGGACCGCCTCCTCGGCTACGGCCGACGGGTCCGCCATCCGGCCGGCCGGGTGATCTTCCAGAAGGGCGATCCCGGCGACAGCCTGATGGTGGTCCTTTCGGGCCAGATCAAGATCGGCAGTCTTTCGCCGGAAGGCCGCGAGGCGGTATTGAGTTTCATCGAGCCGTACCGCTCCTTCGGCGAGGTGGCGCTGCTGGACGGCAAGCCGCGCAGCGCCGATGCCACCGCCGTCACCGACGTCGAGCTCTTCGTCCTCCACCGGGCGGACATGATGGGTTTCATCGAGCGCCATCCCGGTATCGCCCTCCGCATCATCGGCATGCTCTGCGCCAAGCTGCGCCGCGCCACCGAAATGGTGGAAGACCACGTGCTGCTGCAGATGGAGGCCCGGATCGCGCGGGCCCTGCTGCGTCTCGCCGCCGACTACGGACGGCCCTGCGACGAGGGCGTGCGGATCGAACTGCGCCTGTCGCAGCGGGAACTCGGGGGCATCGTCGGGCTGGCGCGCGAGAACGTGAACCGCCAGCTCGCCGCCTGGCGAGCGCGGGGTCTGCTGAGCATCACGCGCGGCACCATCACCCTGCACGATCCCGAGCTCCTGCGATCCATCGCCGTCACCGAAGCGTGATGCGGCCGGTGCGCGGGCCCTCGACCCTTCCGGCCGTCGCGCGCTATAGGCGCGGGCGGGGGGTGACCGGCACCCGCATCCGGGGAGCGAGCGAGCCATGAGCGTCCGGCAGCTTGTCATCACCGTGGACGGTGTCACCCTGCGGGTGGCGCTTCTCGATACCCCCACCGCCGCCGCCCTGTACGAGGCGGCGCCCTTCGATTCGGTGGCCGACACCTGGGGCCAGGAAGTCTATTTCGGCACCCCCGTGTCGCGGCCGCGCGAGGCGGATGCCCGCGAGGTGGTGTCCGTGGGGGAGATCGCCTACTGGCCCGAAGGCGACGCCATCGCCATCGCCTACGGGCCGACGCCGATCTCCCGCGCCGGCGAACCGCGGCTGGCCGCCCCCTGCAACATCTGGGCCCGTGCCCTCGACGACGTCACCGCGCTGGCGGCGGTGGCTCCCGGGGCACCGGTGCGGGTGGAACGGGCCTGACGGGATGGGCGGTTCGTACGCCGCCGAGGATCGGTTGCGGGTCGCCGGGCCGGTGGCCTCGGCTCTCGCCGAAGGGGCGCCGGTCGTGGCCCTGGAGACGGCGATTCTCACCCCCGGGCTGCCGCGCCCCCGCAACCTCGAAACCGCCCTGGCCATGGAAGAGGCGGTACGGGCCGCGGGGGCGGTCCCGGCCACCGTCGGCCTTCTCCGCGGTCGCGTGTGCATCGGGCTCGCTCCGGCGGAACTCGAAGTCCTGGCCTTCGACGACCGGGCCGAAAAATGTGCCACCCGGGACCTCGCTCCGGTCCTGGCGCGAGGTCTCTCGGCCGGCACCACCGTTTCCGCTTCCCTCTATCTGGCGGTGCGGGCCGGCATCCGCATACTCGCCACCGGCGGGATCGGAGGCGTTCACCGCGGCGGCGAGACGAGTCTGGACGTTTCCGCCGACCTCCGGGAACTGCGGCGTTCTCCGGGGGTCGTCGTCTGCAGCGGCGTCAAGGCCATCCTCGATCTGCCGAAGACGATGGAGGTGCTGGAAAGCCTCTCGGTGACGGTGGTCGGCTACCGTACCGATCGGCTGCCGGGCTTCTACATGTCGCGTTCGGACATCCCCGTGCCGCGGATCGACACCGTCGCCGCTCTGGCCGAGCTCGTTCGCACCCAATCCGCGCTGGGCTGGCCCGGCGGGTTGGTGGTGACCCGCCCACCCCCCGCGAAACTCGCCCTCGATCCCGCCACCTTCGAGGCGCTGCTCGAGCGCTGTCGCCGGCGGGCCGCCCGGGCGAAGGTGTCCGGGGCGGCGGAAACACCCTTCCTGCTGGCCTGCCTGGCGGAGCTCTCCGACCAGCGGACGGTGGCGCTCAACCATGCGCTGGCGGTCGCCAACGCCCGGCTCGCGGCGAGAATCGCCGTCGCCACCGCAAGCCGCGGATAGATCCCTACCACAGGTTATGGTAGCTTGACGCTACTCGCCCGATGGTGAAAATCACCTCGCCCATCGGGTGGCGAAGGGAAACGATGCCCAAACCGCAGGACGATCCCAAGACGCTCCTCATCGTCGGCGATCCTGCCCTCAGTCGCAGCCTGATGCAGCTCGTTCTCAACAAGCTGCATTACGCCGTCTGCTGTGCGAGCACCGCCGCCGAGGCGAGGCGCGCCGCCCGCCGCACGCCCTTCGCCCTGGTCCTCGTCGCGCTCAATCTGCCGGACGGCAGCGGCCTCGAGCTCGGCGGCTGGTTGCGCCGGGAGGTGCGTGCGCTCGACGGCGTCCCGATCCTCGTCTTCGGCGATGCCTGGGACGAGGCGAGGGCACGCGATGCTTGCAAGGAAGCGGGCCTTCAAGGTTATCTGGCCAAGCCACTCTCCATCGGCAGATTGCTCGGCACGATCCGCGAGCTCATCCAGCAGGGTGGAAGCGCCGAACCAGCGGATGGCGAGCCACCGCTGCCCTTTCGAGGACGCGAACTCATGGACCCTCCGATCGACCTCGACCGTCTGGCGGAGATCGCCGACGGCGACCGCCAGCTCGTCACCGAGATCGGCTCGCTCTACCTGGCCACCGCCGGCCGCTACCTCGAGGACATGCGCCGGGCGATGGACGACGACGCCGAGCTCGAACGGCTGGCCCACGCCCTCAAGGGTGCGAGCCGCAACGTCGGCGCCGAACGCGTGGCGGAACTGGCCGAAGCCGCGGAAACACGGGGGATCGACGAAGCCGGCGTCGAGCTCCTCGAGCAGGCGGTGGAGGAAGTCCGTCACTTTTTCGAAGAGACGCTCGGGGCCGGTCGCCGCGACGGCGATAGCGCGTAAGGCGGTTCCTCGCCCAAGCGCGGCGTTCGCGCCGCCGCGACCGGTTCCCGGGTCGCCGTTGGACCGGCGCAACACTTCCGCCGTGCGCAGCGGCGGCGCTCCAGAAACGTCTTGATCCGGGTCCGCATTTGGCCTTGTTATCGCGGCGGTTGCACGAACCGTCTGCCGCATGGCCACCCGCCCGAAGTCGGTCGGCGGAACGACGGAGCCGGTCGCTCGGAGGCTCTGGATCCGCAGTCGAAGGGATTTCGCGATGCTGAATGGCGCCAAGGTCGTATTCGCCGCATTGGTCAGTCTCGTCTTGGCGGGCTGCGCCAGCAAGATCGACAGACGTGCCATGGACAGCTACTTCCTGCTGACGAACGACATCGAGGCGGTACGGGAGATGCAGCCGCACGGCCCGGCGTTCGTCCAGGGTCTGCGCGCCGGCTACCTCGAGATCATGGATTACGAGCGCGCCCAGATGGATTCAGGCGATGTCCGCCACTTCGGCCGCAAGGCGGTGGCCGCCGCCAGCGGTGTCAACGTGCTCCCCGACGAAGTCGCGCTCCGCGAAATCGACGCGACCGCGGCCGAGGAGCTGTCGGCGGCCCGGGCGCGACTGATGGACGCCTTCGACCGCGATGCCCGGCGTCTCGCCCCCCTCGCCGCCGCAAGGGCCCAGACCGCCTTCGATTGCTGGCTCGAAGGCTCGGAGTTCGACGCCCCGAGAGCCGAGGACTGCAAGGCCCGGTTCACCACCGCCATGGCGGCGGTGGAAGACGCCCTGGCCAGCGGTATCGAGAACGTCTACATCGTCTTCTTCGCCTGGGACAAGGCGGAGATCACGCCGGTGGCCCGCAAGATCATCGCCCAGGTGGCCGCGGACTACGAGGCGGGCGAGGCGGCGCGGCTCGTTCTCGCCGGCCATGCCGACCGCTCCGGTCCGGCCGCCTACAACCTCGAGCTCTCCAAGCGCCGCGCCCGGGCGGTGGCCGAGGTCCTCGCCGGCATGGGGGTCCCGGAGACGGCCATGGAACTGGTCTGGTACGGGGAGACCAGGCCCCGCGTGCCGACCCCGGACGGGGTCCGGGAGCCCCAGAACCGACGGGTCGAGATCTCGCTCGAGTGAACCGGCCCGCGAGCATCGCGAACGGGATGTGGAAAAGCGGGCCCCATCCGGGGCCCGCTTCCTTTCCGGTACGGGAAACGCCGCTTCAGGCGGCGAGCACGCGGGTGAGGGCCTGCTCGTAGAGGCTTTCGATTTCCTCGCCCTTGTAGATGGAGACCTCGCTGCGCTCGATCACCTCCCGCGGCGGATAGATCGCGGGATTTTCCCGATCCTCCTTCGGGATCAGTTCGAGCGCCGTCTTGTTCGGACAGGCGTATTTGATGAAGGTGGCGATGTCGGCGTGCACCTCCGGGGTGAGGATGTAGTCGATGAAGGTGTGGGCATTCTCGGGGTTCGGCGCTCCCTTCGGGATGCACATGGTATCCTCCCACAGGAGGCCGCCTTCCCCCGGCACCAGGAAGGAGAGATCCTCGTCCTCCTCCATCACCTGCAGGATGTCGCCGTTCCATTCCATGGCGAGATCCACTTCCCCCGACAGGAGCAGATCCTGGCCGGTGTCGGGTGCGAACGCCTTGATGTGCGGCTTGGCCCGGATCAGCAGCTCCGCCGCTTCGTCGATTTCCTTCGCGCTGCGCGAGTTGGCCGAATAGCCGAGATACTTGAGAGCCACCTGGATGATGCTGGTGTCGTTGAGCAGGGAGACCCGCCCCGAATAGCGGGTCGATTCGAAGATGTCCCCCCAGCTCGCGGGCGAGGCCGCCGACTTGCGGTACCCGATGCCGATCGTCCCCCACATGTACGGCATGCTGTACCGCCGTCCCGGATCGAACGCCGGATCGGCGAACGCCGGATCGATATGCTTCATGTTGGGGATCTTGGCATGGTCCAGCTCCTCCAGCATCCCCGCGACGATCATCCGCTCGACATAGTCGTTCGACGGGAAGATCACATCGTAGCCGGGATTGCCCTGACGCAGCTTGGCGAACAGTTCGTCGTTGCTGGCGAACAGATCGTAACGCACCTGGATGCCGGTCGCGGCGGTGAAATCCTCGAGCGTCGTCTCGCCGATGTAGGTGTCCCAGTTGTAGACATTGACGACCTTGCTCTGGGCTCCCGCCAGTTTCGGCAGCAGGCCGACCGCCACCGCCGCGGCCGCCGTCCCTCCCAGCATGCGACGTCTGCTGAGCGCGGCGAACGGCAAAGGTGTCGATTTCCGCCCCATTCTTCGGTCCCCCTCCTCCGGTGACAACGCAGCGACGAAGATGCGCGGCGGCAACCGAAACTGTCAACTCGATGCAGGCGCGGCCGTACGGCTTGCCGATCACGGGCGGCCATGCGATAGCGCCGTCGGTGCGCCGCCCGTATCCCGCGCGGAGCGGCGACGAGGGGGAGGAACCGACGGGGAGGAACCGGAAATGACGTCCCTTTTCGAGGAAACCGCCTGCCTGCCGGAAGACGCCGAACGGGCGACACTGGTGGGGCGCGTCTGGCTTCCCGGTCCGGTTCCCGGGCCGGCCGTGGTGGCCCTGCGCGACGGGGCGCTGTGGGATCTCACCCTGCTGACGCCGACGATGAGCGATCTGCTCGAACGGGAGGATGCGGTGGCGGTGGCCCGGTCCGCGCCGGCCGAGCGGATCGCCGATCTCGGGACGGTCGTCGCCAATTCGCGCTGGGACCGGTGCGATCCGGCTCTTCCCCGGCTGCTCGCACCGATCGACCTCCAGGCGATCAAGGCTGCCGGCGTCACCTTCGTGCGCAGCCTCATGGAGCGCCTCGTCGAGGAACGGGCCAAGGGGGATCCGTCGCGGGCCGCGGCGATCCGGGAGCGGCTCCAGGCGCTCGTCGGCGGCGAACTCGCGAAGATCCGCCCGGGTTCGCCCGAGGCCGAGCGTCTCAAGCTCCACCTCACCGAAGAAGGCGCCTGGTCACAGTATCTCGAGGTGGGAATCGGCCCCGATGCCGAAATCTTCACCAAGGCGCAGCCGATGTCGGCCGTCGGACACGGGGCGATGATCGGCGTCCATCCCCGATCGGCGTGGAACAATCCGGAGCCGGAGCTGGTGCTGATCGCCGATTCCGCGGGCCGGCCGCGCGCCGCCACCCTGGGCAACGACGTCAACCTGCGGGATTTCGAAGGACGGAGCGCCCTGCTCCTGGGCAAGGCCAAGGACAACAACGGCTCCTGCGCGATCGGCCCCTTCCTGCGCCTGTTCGACGAACATTTCGACCTCGACGCCGCCCGCCGTCTCGACATCCGGTTGGAGGTCGCGGGCGAGGACGGCTATCGCCTTTCGGCGACCAGCTCGATGCGGGAAATCAGCCGCGATCCGGCCGAGCTCCTGGCCCAGACCGCGGGCGCCACCCATCGGTATCCGGACGGTTTCGCCCTCTTCTGCGGCACCATGTTCGCCCCCTCGCAGGATCGCGACGCGCCGGGGCAGGGATTCACCCACCATCCCGGCGATCTCGTCCTGATCGCCGCACCCCGGCTCGGCGGCCTGGTCAACCGGGTCGATCGCTGCGACCGGATTCCGCCGTGGGACTTCGGCGCCCGGGCTCTCCTGCACAATCTGGCCGCCCGCGGGCTGCTCCGCGGCCTCGGGAACCGCTGACGGCCGGCATGCGGTACCGGCGCAAACGGCTCAGGCGATGTTGGTCTGCGGAACGCTGTTCAGCGAACCGGTCCGACGCCCCAGACGTTCGATCTGTTCCTTGATGCGCAGCTTTTCCTTCTTGAGACGGGAGAGTCGGGCCTGGTCGGGCAGGGGTCGATGCATTTCCTGGTCGATGAGTTCTTCGAGATGTGCGTGCTTGGCGCGGAGCGACTCGACGTGATCCTGCAGGGGCATCGCTGATTGACCTCCCGTTGGCACCCATCGACTGATGAACTTAGCGCGAGTGGCACCCCGTTTCCAGAAAAAAACAGTTGAAGAGTGACGTTGGCGGCACCACCAGCGCGTGCCACGGTTCGACGACCATCGCCATCGCGGCTCGGTCAGAGCTCCTCCGCCCCGTACCAGGACGCGCCCAGCAGACCGGTATCGCCGCGGGTGATCTGGCTCACCGGTATCCGCTCGAGATACCAGGAAAGACGCCCCTTGGCCCGGAAGCGGCGGGTGAAGGCGTCGTGATCGAACAGCTCGCCCAGTCCCAGCAGCAGCCCGCCCGAAAGATGGATGCCACCGCGGGCGCCGAGGGTGAGGGCGATGTCGCCGGCGAAGGCCCCGAGCAGGGCCGAGAACAGCCCGAGGGCTTCGCGGCAGTAGGGACACCCGCCGCGACGCGCCATTGCCGTCACCTCGGGCGGCATCCGTGCCGGACAGGAGGCGCCGTCGAGTCGGGCCAGCCCCCGTGCGAGCCGCAGCAGACCCGGCCCGGAGACGAACCGCTCGTAGGAAACATGCCCGCGGTCCGCTTCGACCAGCGCCAGGAGATCGCGCTCGCGGGCGTCGGCCGGCGCGAAGGAACTGTGACCGCCCTCGCTCGGCAGGGGCAGGGGACGAGCGCCGCAGGGCACCAGCATGGCGATCCCGAGACCGGTGCCGGGTGCAATCACCGCCGCCGGCCGGTCCGGCGCCGCGCCATCGGCCTGGATGAGACGGCGGTCCTCGGGTGCCAGATGTGGTAGCACCGTGGCATGGGCGACCATGTCGTTGATCACCGAGAGCCGCTCGAAGCCGAGCTCGGCCTCGAGCGTACGGCGGGAGAACCGCCACGGGCTGTTGGTGAAGGCGATGTCCTCGCCCTCGACGGGGGTGGCCACCGCCAGCACCGCCCGGCGTACACGCCGCCCCTCGAGATAGGTCCGGATCGCCGCCGCCGGATCCGGGAAATCCCGGACCCGGAGGACCCGCACATCCTCGAGAATCCCGCCACGCGGGCTGAGTGCGAAGCGGGCGTTGGTCCCGCCGATGTCGGCCACCAGCCGCAACGTCAGTCCCCGAAGGAGATGCCGAGCCCCCGTGCGGTGTGCACGAGAGCGTCGTTGGGATCGACGGCGCGGAAACCGGCGCAGGCCTCGGCCAGCGGGACATCGACGACGCGCCGGTTCTGCCATGCCACCATGCGGTCGAAACGGCCCGCCGACACCAGGTCCACGGCGGCCACGCCGAAGGCCGAGCCGAGCAGGCGGTCGAGCGGCGTGGGGGAGCCGCCCCGCTGGACGTGACCGAGAACCGTGACCCGGGTTTCGGCGCCGGTGCGGCGCGCCACCTCGTCGGCGATCACCCGGCCGATGCCACCGTAGCGGGACTGGCCGTGGGCATCCACGTAGGTGGCCACCTCGCCGGTCGTCGAGCGCACCGACTCGGCGACCACGATGAGACTGAAGTTGCGGCCCATGCGCCGTCGCTCCTCCACCTTGGCGCAGACCCTGGCCATGTCGTAGGGAATCTCGGGAATGAGGATGACGTCGGCACCGCCGGCGAGTCCGGCGGTGAGGGCGATGTGCCCGGCGTCGCGCCCCATCACCTCGAGCACCATCACCCTATTGTGGCTGGCGGCGGTAACGTGCAGCCGGTCGAGGGCCTCGGTGGCCACCACCACCGCGGTGCTGAACCCCACCGCCCGCTCGGTGTGACCGAGATCGTTGTCGATCGTCTTGGGCACGCCGATCAGGTTCCACCCGCCCTGCTCGGCGAGGCGGCGGAGAATGGCGAGGCTGCCGTCGCCCCCGACCCCGATCAGGGCGTCGAGACCGAGCATGCGATAGCCCTCGATGACCTCCTCGGAACGGTCGAGCAGGCTGCCGTCCGGCCGGGGATAGGCGAAGGGATTGCCGCGGTTGGTGGTCCGCAGGATGGTGCCGCCCTGGTAGAGGATGCCCTTGACGCTGTCCGGGCTCAACCGCGTGGCGGCGACCGGCCGCTGCAGCAGCCCGTGGGTGGCCTCGTGGATGCCGTAGACCTCGAAGCCGTAGCCCTGGACGGCACGCAGAACCACGGCGCGGATCACGGCATTGAGGCCAGCGCAGTCGCCACCGCTCGTCAGGACACCGATGCGCATGACCGGCTGTTCTCCCTGTCGTCACCTCTCGGGGTCCGGGACGTGGAGGCTGCACCGCAAGTGCAGATCCGCTAGACTCGTCCCGTTCGCCACCCAGGTCACGGTATAGCGCAAAGGGTCCCGGGATGAACGAGCCTTCTCCGCGTCACGAGATCGAAAAGCGCCTCGCGGCCCTGCGTGCCGCCCACCGGGCACTCGATTCCCGCATCGCCCAGCTTCTCCGCGACGGTTTCGCCGATCAGGTGGAACTGCAGCGACTGAAGAAACAGAAGCTCGCCCTCAAGGATCGCATTTCCGCCCTCGAGCGTCTGCGTCTGCCGGACATCATCGCCTGAAGGGGAACCGCACCCCGCGGTCTAGCCCGAAGAGAGAGGCGACAGCCGGGTGACGTGACCCATCTTGCGGCCCGGACGGACCTCCTCCTTCCCGTAGAGATGCAGGCGGGTCGCCGGCTCCTCCAGATATCGGGCGGCCTCCCGCACTTCCTCGCCGATCAGATTGATCATCGTCGCATCGGCGAAGCGGACGGTACGGCCCAAAGGCAGGCCGCAGACCGCCCGGACGTGCTGCTCGAACTGGCTGGTCTCGGCCGCATCCAGGGTCCAGTGGGCGGAATTGTGCGGCCGGGGAGCGAGTTCGTTGACCAGGAGGCCGCCGTCGCGGGTGACGAACATCTCGACCGCCAGCAGCCCGACGAGGTCGAGAGCGGCGGCGATGCGTTCGGCGAGCGCCACCGCCTCGGCCGCCAGCGCCCGGCCGATCGGCGCCGGCACCGTGCTGACGCGGAGAATGCCGCCCTCGTGCCGGTTGGCGGCCGGCTCGTAGGAGGCGCTCCATCCGTCGGGACCGCGCGCCGTGAGGACCGAGATCTCGAGGGCGAAATCCACCACCCGCTCGGCGATGGCGGGGGCGCCGGCGAGGGATCGCCAGGCGTCTTCCGGCGCGATGTCGGGGCCGACCGCCACCTGCCCCTTGCCGTCGTAGCCGAAACGGCGGGTCTTGACGATGCAACGGCCGCCGCAGCGCTCCAGGGCGGCGGCGATGTCGGCCGCCCCGGCGACGGGATGGAAATCGGCCACCGGGATTCCCGCCGCCCGCAGGAAGCGCTTTTCCGCCAGCCGGTCCTGGGTGACGCCGAGAACCTCGGCGGACGGACGTACCGGAACCTTCGTCGCCAGCCGGGCCACCGTCTCGCGCGGCACGTTCTCGAACTCCAGGGTCACCACATCGACCCGCCCGGCGAACCGATCGAGGGCCGCCTCGTCCTCGTAGGCGGCGGCGGTCGCCGCCCGGGCCACCTCGGCGGCGGGACCGTCGGCTTCGGGACAGAAGACGTGGCAATGGTATCCCAGCCGCGCGGCGGCCATCGCCGTCATCCGCCCGAGCTGGCCGCCGCCGAGAATGCCGATCACCCCACCCGGCCGGATGATCATGGTTCGGCCCGTTCCTCCGGCGTTTCCGCGACGCCCGCCGTCTGCCGGGCGCGCCAAGCGGCATAGCGGGCCGCGAGATCGGCGTCCTCCAGAGCGAGAATGGCGGCCGCCAGCAGGGCGGCGTTGGCGGCCCCGGCGGTGCCGATCGCGAGGGTGCCGACCGGTACGCCGGCGGGCATCTGGACGATCGACAGGAGGCTGTCGACACCTTTCAGAACCCGGCTCTCGACCGGCACTCCGAGCACCGGCAGCTCGGTCAGGGCGGCGATCATGCCGGGCAGATGGGCGGCGCCGCCGGCGCCGGCGATGATCACCTTCACACCGGCCTCCTTGGCCCCGCGGGCGAAGGCGAACAGCCGTTCCGGGGTCCGGTGGGCGGAGACGATGCGCAGCCGATGGGGAACCCCGAGTTCGGTGAGGATCTCCGCCGCCGCGGCCATGGTCCGCCAGTCGCTGCGGCTGCCCATGACGATGGCCACCGGCGTCCCCCGGCCCGGTTCCCCGCCGCCCTCGTCGCCTCTCCCGGTTCCCGGCTCCGCCACCCCGGCTCTCCTCACCGCTCATCTTCGCCGGCCGGCACCTTCCCCATCTCGCCCACGAGCTCGGACAGGGTTCCCGCCGTCGCCGCGGCGGCGGCGTTCTCGGCCTCGATCTGACGATAGACTTCTTCCCGCAGGACCGAGGCGTCGGGAGGAAAGACGAAGCCCAGCTTGACGCTGCGGCCGCGCACCTCCACCACCCGGACCTCGATCGCGTTGTTGATGATCACCGCCTGGCCCGCCTTGCGTGTGAGATAGAGCATCGGCTCCTCCGCTCGCGTTCGGCGGGCACTCTAGCGCCGACCGCTTAAGGGGTTGTTAACTCTGACGGGGTAAAGCTGCAACCGAGGAAGAGGTCGCGAACCCGGGTCACGGGAGTCCCGATGCAGAGCAACGCAGTCTTCGCCCTTCTGGCCGCCAAGCAGCGCTGGCTCGGCGCCCGCTTCAACATCCTGGCGCAGAACGTGGCCAATGCCGACACGCCGGGGTACCGGCCGCGCGATCTCGACGCCGCCGGTTTCGAGCGTCTGCTCGCGCGCAGCCTCGCGGGTCCGGCCCCCGAACCTCTGCGGCGCACCGATCCGGCACATCTCGCCGGCCCGCCGCCGCGGCTCCCGCTCGGAGCGCGCATCGTCCAGGCGGCGGAGATCGCCCCCGACGGCAATGCGGTGGTTCTCGCCGAACAGGTCCGGAAACTGGCGGCCACCGAACGGGATTACGCCCTCGCCACCAACCTCTTCCGCAAGTTCCGGACGATGTTCGAGACCGCGGTCGGCAGCCCCCGCTGAACCACCGGCCTCGGGTCGTGACGGAGAGCCCAGGAGAAACCGGCCATGGACCTCGAGAATTCGCTGACCGTCGCCGCCTCGGGCATGCGTGCCCAGGCCTCCCGCCTGCGGGTGGTGGCCGAGAACCTCGCCAACGCCCAGGCGACCGCTTCGACACCCGGAGGCGATCCCTACCGCCGCAAGACGGTCTCCTTCGCCACCGAGCTCGACCGTGCCACGGGCGCGACGCTGGTCACCGTCGACCGCTACGGGGTCGATCGCTCCGATTTCGTCCTCCGCTATCTGCCGCAGCATCCGGCCGCCGACGACGACGGCTACGTCAAGTTCCCGAACGTCAATCCGCTGATCGAGCTGATGGACATGCGCGAAGCGCAGCGCTCCTACGAGGCCAACCTCAGCGTGCTGAGCTCGGCCCGCAACATGCTGCAACAGACCATCGACCTGCTGCGCTGACCGCGGCCCGATCCCAGGGAGACCAGTTCGCCATGACCGATCTTTCCGCTGCCCGATCGCTGGCCGGAGCTTTGAGCTCGGCCTTCGACCGTCCCGCCACCGGGCCCGCGACCGACGCGGTCGCCGGCGGCTCGAGCTTCGCGACCTTCCTCAGGAACCGGCTGGAGAGCGCCGAAGCGGTGCTGCGGACCGGCGAGGCGGTCTCCACCGAGGGGCTGCTCGGCAGGGCCGACATCCAGAGTGTGGTGCAAGCGGTGACCGCGGCCGAGATGACCCTCAAGGAGGTGACCGCCATCCGTGACCGGGTCGTCGCCGCCTACCAGGAAATCATGCGCATGCCGATCTGAGCGGCGGCGGACCGGAGATGGCACCGAGGACCGGGAGGCGATCCGCATGAGCGGGCCTCGGCCCCGCAACGGCCGGACGGCGACCGTGGCCGATGCCGTCACCGTGGGGGCGCCGCGGTGACCGCCGAGACGGTGTTCGATCTGGTGCGGGAGACCATCTGGGTGGCGATGCAGATCGGCGGCCCGCCGCTCCTCGCTGCGCTGCTCGTCGGTCTCGCCGTGTCGCTGGTCCAGGCGCTCACCCAGATCCAGGAACTGACCCTGACCCTGGTGCCGAAGATGGCCGCCATCTTCGCCGCCCTCGCCATCTCCCTGCCGTTCATGTGGGCCACCCTGCAGAGTTTCGGCGAGCGCCTCTACAACCGTATCGGCACGCTGGGGCTCGGCTGAGGGGCATGCTCGCCGACGCGCTGGTTCTCGAACTGACGGCGGCCGCGCTGGTCTTCGCCCGGGTCGGCGGCTGCATCATGGTCCTGCCGGCCTTCGGCGAGGCCTTCGTCTCGCCCCGCATCCGCCTCGCCATGGCTCTCGCCGTCACCCTCGTGCTGGTCCCCGTGGTCGGAGCGGATCTTCGCACGCCCCTCGACGACGCGGTGCTGGTCCTCGCCCTGCTCCAGGAGCTCCTGATCGGCGCCGCCCTGGGTCTCGCCGCCCGCTTCGCCCTGGCGGCGATGAACCTCGCCGGCACCATCATCGCCCTCCAGTCGGCACTGGCCGCCGCCGCCTTCTTCGATCCCCACGAGGGGACGCAGAGCGCCATCACCAGCAATTTCCTGACCACCGCCGGTCTCACCCTGCTGCTGGTGGTGGACGGCCACCACTACCTCCTCGCGGGCCTCGCCCAGAGCTTTTCGGTGGCCCCGCAGATGACGGGCTATCCGGCCGCCGATTTCGCCGATCTCCTGGTCCGTGCCTCGACCGATCTGTTCGTCGCCGCGGTGCGGATCGCGGCGCCGGTGATCCTGGTCACCACCGTGATCAATCTGACCTTCGGCTTCTTTTCCCGCCTCGTGCCCGGCATCCAGGTGTTCTTCATCGCCCTGCCGCTCCAGGTTCTGGCGGCGATCGGCGCCCTGCTCGTGGGGTTCGCGGCCGGCGCCCGGGTGTTCCTCGCCGGCATGGAAGCCGCCATCGCCCCCTTCGCCGGCTGAGGGGACCCGATGGCCGAGGAGCGCAAGGATCAGGGCGAAAAGACCGAACAGCCGACGCAGCGGCGACTCGATCGGGCCCGTGAGCGCGGCCAGGTGCCGAGCTCGCGCGAGGTCTCGAGCCTGTTCCTGTTCGCCGGCGCGCTGCTGGTCTTCGGCCTGGGCGGCCCCTTGGCACTGCCTTCCCTCGAGCTCCTGTTCCGGATCCCGTTCGACGCGGTGCGCGATCTCGGGCCCGGCGGATCGTCCTGGGTTTCCGCCGTCGGCCCGGCGATGCGGCAAGGGCTCCTGCTGGTCGCGGTACCGGTCGGGGCCATGACGGTGGCCGCCGTCCTGGCCGCGGCGGTGCAGAACGCGATCGTCTGGAACAGCCAGGCCTTCGTTCCCAAGCTCGAACGGATCTCGCTCCTGCGCGGGCTTTCCCGGATCTTCTCGCTCAAGGGGCTCGCCGAGCTGATCAAGAGCATCGCCAAGATCCTCTTCGCCGGACTGGCGGCGGCGGTGGTCCTGATCCCGGAGATGGACCGGCTCGAGGACGTGCCTGCCCTGCCGCTGGGCCCGGCGGTCGCCTATCTGGGCACCCTTTCGCTGCGTCTGCTGCTGGCCATGACCATCGCGGTGACGATCATCGCCGCCGCCGACTACGCCTGGCAGCGCGCGAGCTACATGCGCGAGATGCGCATGACCCGTCAGGAACTCAAGGACGAGCACAAGGAAACCGAGGGCGATCCGATGGTCAGGCAGCGGCTGCGGGCGCTGCGCATGGAGCGGGCCCGCCAGCGGATGATGGCCGAGGTGCCGCGGAGCACGGTGGTGATCACCAACCCGACCCATTTCGCGGTCGCCCTGCGCTACGTGCCGGAGGAAACCCCGGCGCCGAAGGTGCTCGCCAAGGGCACCGACCTGCTGGCCCTGAGGATCCGGGAGGTGGCCCGGGAACACGGGGTGCCGATCGTCGAGAACCCGCCCCTCGCGCGCCTGCTCCACGGCAGCGCCGAGATCGGCAAGTTCATCCCCCAGGCCCACTACGAGGCGGTGGCCGAGGTCATCGCCACCGTCATGCGCCTGCGCGAGACTCCCGCCGCCCCCCGAGAAGGCGGACCGAGATAGTTTGATTTCGCCGGCGCCCCGCGCATAATGCCGGCGGTGACGGACGAAAGAAACCGGTTCGGAACAACCAGGGAGGTCTCCAATGCGTTCTCTCCGGACATGGCTGGGCGGGGTGGCGGTCGGCGCGCTCCTCGCCGGCAGCGCGACCGCCGGGCAGTACGTCGAATGGCGTGACGACGGCTCGGTTCTCCTCAAGCTCGGTCCCGACTACGACAATGCGGTGATCGAGACCTCGCGGGAGGAGCTCGGCGCCCTCTTCGGGCCGGATCAGAAGCCCTTCGAGGGGGTCAACATCACCATTCTCACCCTCGATTCCGGCCCCAAGGGCGGCATCTCCGGGCCGATCATGGCCTTCCGTCCGGTCTGGGAGGAGCTGAGCGGCGGCAAGCTCGACGTGGCGCTGGTGCCGATCACCGATCTCTACGCGAAGATGATGCTCGACCTGCGGCAGGGCACCGGCCTCTACGACGCGGTCGTCGTCGCCGCCTTCTTCTACGGCGATCTCGTCTCCGGCAACTACATCCTGCCGATCGACGACTACATGGCGAGCGGCGATTTCCCCAAGTGGAGCTACGATTCCATGCCGGAATCGCTGCGCACCCTCTACACCTGGAAGGGGGTCGGCTACGGGACCCTCAACGATGCCGACGGCCAGGTCCTCTACTACCGGCGGGACGTCCTCAACGACCCGAAATGGCAGGCCGAATTCAAGCGGGAAGTCGGCTACGACATGCCGGTGCCGCCCAAGACCTGGCAGCAGCTCCTGGACATCGCCAGGTTCTTCGACGGCAAGAATTTCGACGCCAACGATCCCGATCCCGACAGCGGCATCGTCCTTCACCTCAAGGTGGGCGAGCAGGGCCTCTACCACTTCCAGTCGCTTTCCGCACCCTTCGCCATCACCCCGGGGGAGAAGCTGGACCGCTACCGCCGCGTCTACTGGTTCGATCCCACCGACATGACGCCGCTCATCAACAGCCCGGGGCACGTGGCGGCGCTCGAATTCCTCCAGGAGCTGGCCAAGACCGGACCTTCGGCACAGATCAGCTGGTCGCTGGGCGAGGCCTGGGACTATTTCCTGCGCGGCAAGAGCGTCTTCGTCTTCAGCTGGGGGGACGTCGGCTCGCTCTGTCAGGACCCCTCCCGCAGCAAGATCAAGGGCAACTGCGCGGCTTCCGTGTTGCCGGGCTCCGATCGCTACTGGGATCACGAGAAGCAGCAGTGGGTGGAGACCGACGATCCGAAGCCGGTCGGCAACACCACCGGCGGCTCCTGGCACGGCGTGATCTCGGCCTTCTCCGAAAATCCCGAGGCGGCCTATTCCTTCCTCGCGCTGATGGCCATCAAGCCGGTGTCGATCTGGAACGCCAACAACGGCTGGACCGGCGTCGATCCCGGCTTTTCCTACCAGTTCCTGGAACCGGTGGGCGAAGCCAAGCTCGAGGATTACGTCAAGGCCGGCTGGGATCCGAACGACGTCCGAGACTATCTCAAGGCCTACTACGACAACTTCACCGCCGACACCATGCTGCCCTATCTGCGTATCGAGGGTACGCCGGAATACTGGGACATCATGGACAAGAACCTGTCGGCGGCGATGAGCGGCGAGAAGACCGCCAAGGAGGCGCTCGACGACACCGCCAAGGTCTGGGAGGAGATCACCGAGCGGCTCGGACGTGACCGGATCCTCGAACAGTATCAGGAAGCCATTGGCTTCGAAGGCTGATCGGAGGAGCGGGCCGGGCCCGGCCGAGGCCGGCCCGGTTCCGCCCCGTCCGCCCGTCGCCGGCCACCCGTATCCTTCCGCCCCCGCGAGACGGCTCGCGGGTGCGGTCGATCCGACCCCGCGCCCATGATCCGTTGGACCGGACGCGTCAAGTTCCTGTTCCTGCTGCCGGCGGTGCTGTGGGTGCTTTCCTTCACCGTCTTCCCGCTCGGCTATTCCCTCTATCTCAGCCTGCACGAGGTCGAGCGGAAGGTGGTCATCACCGGGCGCGAAAAGGTCCCGGTCCTCAAGGCCGACGGCACCCCGGTCCTGAAGGCGGACGGCACCCCGCGCACCCGCACCAAGGTGATCCGCGAACTCCAGACGACCTTCACCTGGAACAGCTTCGCGAACTATCTGCGCGCCTTCCGCGACGAGGAGGTGAAGGAGGCGGTGCGGGTGACGGTGATCTTCACGGTGGTGGCGGTCGGCACCGAGATCCTGCTGGGGCTCGGGCTCGCCTGGCTGTTCAATCGCCGTCTCTATGCGCGCGGCTTCCTGCGATCGGTGATGATCCTGCCCATCTTCGCGACGCCGGTGGCGGTGGGATATCTGTTTTTCACCATCTTCTACGAGCTCGGCGGTCCACTCTCCTGGACCGGGATCCCCTGGCTGTCGGACCCGGACTGGGCGCTCGTCTCGATCATCATCGTCGATCTCTGGCAGTGGACGCCCTTCTGCTTCCTGGTCTTCCTCGCAGCATTGCAGGGCATCCCCGAGGAAATGATCGAAACCGCGATGCTGGACACCAATTCGCAGTGGGAGATCTGGCGATACGTCATCCTGCCGATCCTCAGACCGGTGATCGTGATCGTGCTGCTGCTGCGCTTCGCCGAGGCGGTCAAGCTGTTCGACATCATCGCCACCCTGACCAAGGGGGGACCGGGCATCGCCACCCAGTCCTACAGCTACCTGGCCTTCAACCGCGGCTTCAAGATGAACGATTTCGGCTATGCCTCGGCGCTCGCCTTCCTGCTGCTGATCGCAGTGATGATCATCGTCACCCTGTTCTTCCGCCGCCTGCGCACCAGCTACGAGTAGGGATGTCGCCGTGATCCGACGCTCGCGCCTTTCCGACGCCTTCTGGTCGCTGGTGGCATTGCTGGTGGCGATGCTGTTCTTCTTCCCCCTCTACTGGGCGATCTCCAACAGCCTGCGGCGACCGGTGGAGACCTTCACGGTCACCGGCCTCGGGATGCCGTTCGTCGATTTCACCCCGACCCTCGACAACTGGCGCCTGCAGCTCGGCACCCCCGAGGCCTACAACGCGCTGGCCAACAGTTCGATCATCTCGGTGTCGGCGGTGGCGATCGCCCTCCTGCTCGGAGTTCCGGCCGCCTACGCGCTGGCCCGCTTCCGCTTCTTCACCGTGCCCAACCGGGATCTCACCATCTGGTTCCTCTCCCAGCGGGTGCTGCCGCCGGTGGCCACCGCGGTCCCCTTCTTCATCCTCTTTTCCAGCTTCGACATGCTGGACACCCGCCTCGCCCTGACCCTCGTTTCCGCCACCTTCGTGCTCCCCTTCGTCGTCGTCATCTGCCGCCAGACCTTCTACGACCTGCCGGTGGAGCTCGAGGAGGCGGCCCTCGTCGACGGCGCCGGACACGTCAAGGCCTTCTTCTGGGTGGCCCTGCCGCTGGCGGCCCCGGCGATCGCCGCCGCGGCGCTGATCATGTTCGCCTTCGCCTGGAACGAATATCTGTTCGCCGTCATCCTCACCATCAAGAGCGCCGCCACCCTGCCGGTCCACATCGCCGGCGGGGTCGATACCCGCGGCGTCCAGTTCTGGTTCGTCGCCGTGCGCTCGCTCATCGCCATGGTCCCGCCCGTGCTTCTCGCCCTCGTCGCCCAGCGCTACATCGTCCACGGGCTGACCCTGGGAGCGGTCAAGGGCTAGGCGGAAGGACTGGCGGTGCCGGCGGCTCTCGCCTATGATGGCGCTCGAACAACGTGGACCATTTGGTAAATATGCAAAACAACGATCAGATCGTGTATGATGATGCCTACATCCGCGGCATCCTGGAGCGGGTGAAGACCATCGCGATGGTCGGCGCCTCGGCCAACGACATGCGCCCGTCCTATTTCGCAATGCTCTATCTCCAGAACAAGGGATACCGGATCTATCCCGTCAATCCGCGCTACGCCGGCCAGCAGATCCTCGGCGAAAAGGTCCATCCCGACCTCGCCTCCCTCCCCGAGGTGCCGGACATGGTGCAGATCTTCCGGCGCTCCGAGGAGGTGCCACCGATCGTCGAGGAGGCGATCCGGATCGGTGCCAAGGTGATCTGGATGCAGCTCGGCGTGCGCCACGGACCGGCGGCGGAAAAGGCACGGGCGGCGGGGCTCGAGGTGGTGATGGACCGCTGTCCGAAGATCGAATACGGGCGGCTTTTCGGCGAGATCGGCTGGCTCGGCGTCAATCGCCGGGTGATCTCGGCCAAACGCGGCGGCGCCATGCAGCTCAGACGGAAGAAGGGCGGGCTGGTGGCCGGAAAATCGGAGAGGAGCAGCGAATGACGGCGTTTTCCAACTACGGTTTCGAGACCCTGGCGGTCCACGCCGGGGCCGCGCCCGATCCGGCGACGGGTGCGCGGGCGGTACCCATCTACCAGACCACCTCCTATGTTTTCGACGATGTCGATCACGCGGCATCGCTGTTCAATCTCCAGCAATTCGGCAACATCTATTCCCGCCTCACCAATCCCACCGTCTCCGTGCTCGAGGAACGGGTGGCGGCGCTCGAGGGCGGGACCGCCGCCTGCGCCACCGCCTCCGGACATGCCGCCCAGGTGCTGGTCTTCGCCAATCTGATGCAGGCCGGCGATCATCTGGTCGCCTCGAGCAAGCTCTACGGCGGCTCGATCAGCCAGATGACCCACAGCTACCCGCAGTTCGGCTGGAAGGTGGATTTCGTCGATCCCAGGAAGCCGGAGAACTTCCGGGAGGCGATCGGCGAACGAACCAAGGCGCTGTTCATCGAGAGCGCCTCCAATCCGGACGGGATCGTCGCCGACATCGAGGCCATCGCGCAGATCGCCCACGAGCACGGCATCCCGCTCGTGGTCGACAACACCCTTCCCTCGCCCTACCTCTGCCGGCCTTTCGAATGGGGAGCGGACATCGTCGTCCATTCGCTGACCAAATACATGGGCGGTCAGGGCAATTCGATCGGCGGCATCATCGTCGAGAGCGGCCGCTTCGACTGGTTCCAGAACGACAAGTTTCCGCTGATGACCGAGCCCTGCGGGGCCTATCACGGGCTCCGCTTCGCCGAGACCTTCGGCGATTTCGCCTTCTCCGTGCGCTGCAAAGCCATCGGCCTCCGCGATCTGGGCCCCTGCCTGTCGCCCTTCAACGCCTTCCTCATCCTCCAGGGGATCGAAACCCTGCCCCTCAGAATGGAGCGGGTGGTGGCCAACAGCGACCGCGTGGCCGCCTTTCTCGCCGAGCATCCGGCGGTGGAATGGGTATCCTATGCGCGGCTGCCCCGGAACCGCACGCCGGAAGTGGAGAAATACTGCCCGCGCGGCCTCGGCGGCGTCTTCACCTTCGGCGTCAAGGGTGGCTACGAGATGGGTGTGCGGGTGGTCGACAACTGCGAGCTTCTTTCGCATGTCGCCAACATCGGCGACACCCGCTCGCTGATCATTCACCCCGCCTCCACCACCCATCGCCAGCTCACTCCCGACCAGCAACGGGCGGCGGGGGCCGGCCCAGAGGTGATCCGGCTGTCGGTGGGCATCGAGACCGTCGAGGACATCATCGCCGATCTCGACCGGGCGCTGCGAACCGCGGCCGAGACCACCGGCGTCTGACCGCGGCTCGGGGCCCCGGGGGCTTGTCAGCCGCGGGGCCCGCCCCCACAACTGGCACGATCGGGGAAGCGGGCGTCCTCCGCTTCCCCCGCACGCCGTTCCTCTCAGGGATGACCGTCGGATGACCAACAGCAGGCCCGGGATGGTGCTGGCGCTCGTCGCCCCCGACATCGTCACCAAATCGCGCCGCACCCGGCAACGTTTCGTCGAGACCCTCGAGCGCAATCTGCGCGAGGCTCTGGGGCGGGCCGGAATCCCGTTCGAGCTCGATGCCGCCGGCACCCGCTTCCTGATCCGCAGCGAGGCGGATGATGCGGCCGTCTCGGTCGCCCGCCATGTCTTCGGCATCGCCACCGTAGCCCGGGTCGAGGCCGTGCTGCCGGCGGATCCCGAGGTCATCGCCCGGCGTGGCGGCGAGATCTTCCGCGAAGCGGTCACCGGCAAACGATTTGCGGTCCGGGCCAAGAAACTGACCCGATACCCGTTTTCGCGCCAGGACGTCGAACGGGCTCTGGGAGCCGCTCTCAACGGCCCCGGGAAGGTCGATCTGACCCGGCCGGAGATCACCGTCTTCGTCGAACTGTCCGGCGATCGGGCGCTGCTGTTCAGCGACCGCCAGCCGGGTGCCGGCGGTCTCCCCGCCGGCATTCAGGGCCGCGCCTTGTCGCTGATCTCGGGCGGCTTCGATTCCGCGGTCGCCTCTTGGCGGATGATGCGGCGCGGCGCCGAGCTCCATTATCTGTACTGCAATCTCGGCGGCATCGCCCACGAGCGCATGGTGCTCCAGGTGGTCAAGGTGCTCCACGAGCTCTGGGGCTTCGGTCTGCGGCCCCGCCTGCACGTCGTCGATTTCGTCCCTCTCGTCGCCGAATTGCGCAGCCGTACCGACCGGCGGCTCTGGCAGCTCGTCCTCAAGATCCTGTTCTATCGGGCCGCGGCGATTCTCGCCCGCAAGGAACGGGCGGATGCGGTGGTCACCGGCGAGGCCCTGGGTCAGGTCTCCTCGCAGACGCTGCCGAACCTCGCCAGCCTCGATCGGTTCGCGGAGATGCCCATGCTGCGCCCGCTGCTCGGCCACGACAAGAACGAGATCATGGCCGAGGCGCGGCGCATCGGCACCGCGCCGCTGTCGGAGCGGGTACCCGAAATGTGCGGCCTCGCCGCCGACCGGCCGGCGGTCACCAGCCGCGTCGGGGTCCTGGCCCGGGAGGTCGAGAAGATCCCGGCCGAGCTCCTCCGTCGCCTGGTCGAGGAGCGAAGGACCATCGACATCGCCTCGGTGAAAGCGGAGGATCTGCGCGAGCCCTATCTGTTCGTCGAGGAGTTCGGCGAGGCTTCGGTGGTGATCGACTGCCGCGAACCGGAGGAATATCGCCTCTGGCACCTGCCCCGGGCGATCAACATCCCGGCGGCCGAACTGGTCGAAGGCTTCCGCCGCCTGGAGCGCGATCGGCGCTATGTCCTCTACTGCACCTTCGGTACCCAGACGCCGCTTCTCGCCGAGCGGATGCAGCAGGCCGGCTACGAGGCCTACGCCTTCAGGGGCGGGCTCGCGGCGGTGCGCCGCGCGGCCGGCGAGGAGTTCGCTCTTCTTCTCTGAAACGCCGCCCCGCTCTACGGGCCGGCGCCGTTCACCCGGTCGAACAGCGGCCGCAGCGGCCGTTCGGCGCGGGCCCCGTACTGGGCGATGATCTCGGCCGCGCAGAGACTGCCGAGCCGCCCGCAGGTACCGAGATCGAGTCCGGCGGTGAACCCCCGCAGGAAGCCCGCCGCATAGAGATCGCCGGCGCCGGTGGTATCCAGCAGCCGATCGGGCGGGACGGCATCGATCACGTGAACCTCCTCGCCACGGACCACGACACTGCCCCTGGCCCCCCGGGTGAGCACCGCGAAATGAACGTGGCGGCGCACTTCCTGCAACGCCCGATCGAAATCCGCGACTTCGTAAAGGCTCGTGATCTCCGCCTCGTTGGCGAAGAGAATGTCCACCTCCCGGGTCACCAGTTCGCGGAACTCTCCACGCCAGCGATCGACGCAGAAGGGATCGGACAGGGTGAGCGCCAGCTTGCGTCCGGCCCGATGGCAGATCGCGGCCGCCTTGCGGCAGGCGGCCTTGGCCTCCGGCCGATCCCACAGATAGCCCTCGAGATATGTGATTTCCGCCGCCCGCACGAGCTCGGGATCGACGTCCTCGGGAGCGAGCTCGACGCAGGCCCCGAGATACGTGGCCATGGTGCGCTGGGCGTCCGGTGTCACGAACACCAGACAGCGGGCGGTGCTCGGCCCCTCCGTGCTCGGTCGGCTCCGGAACGTGACCCCGGCGGCCCGGATATCGTGCCCGAACACCTCGCCGAGCTGATCGTCCCGCACCCGCCCGATATAGGCCGCCCGACCGCCGAGCGACGCCAGCGCCGCCATGGTGTTGGCGCAGGACCCGCCGGAGACCTCGTGGGCCGGCCCCATGCGCCGGTAGAGGAACTCGCAGCGCGACTCGTCGACCAGGGTCATCGCCCCCTTGACGAGATCGAGTTGCTCCAGGAGGCGGTCTTCGGCATAGGCGACGACATCGACGATGGCGTTGCCGATCCCGAGGACGTCGACCCCCCCCGATTCCGCCGCGACCGGTTCCATTCGCGCCCGTCTCCCTTCGCTGGACCGCCGGCGACTATAGCTGCCCGGAAACCGGCGACAAGCGCCCTTCCCGCTCCCGCCTCAGAGCAACGCCCCGCCACTCTCCGGATCGAACAGGTGGATCCTGTCGGGCGCCACCGTGAGGTGGCAGAGGGTGTCCAGATCCACCGGCAGATGCGCGTCGACCTGGGCGACGAAACGTTCGCCGGCGACCTCGCCGATGAGAAGCTTGGCCGGACCGAGCGGTTCGATCTCGCGCACCCGGAGGGCGAACCCTGTGCCCTCCCCGGCCACCGCGACATGCTCGGGGCGGACGCCGAGCCGCACGGGACGCCCCTCCTCACCGTCGGGAATGCCCCGGGCGAGATCCAGCGAGCTGCCGTCGCCGAGACGGACGGACGGCCTGCCGTCCTCGAGCTGGTAGCGGGCATCGAGAAAGTTCATCGCCGGGGTTCCGATGAAGGCGGCGACGAAGGTGTTCGCCGGCCGCTCGTAGAGTTCGAGGGGCGCGGCGATCTGCTCGATCCGTCCCCGGTGCATGACACAGACGCGATCCGCCAGGGTCATCGCCTCCACCTGATCATGGGTGACGTAGACGACGGTGTTGCCGAGGCGGCGGTGGAGCTGCCGGATCTCGGTCCGCATCTCCACCCTCAGTTTGGCGTCGAGATTGGATAGCGGCTCGTCGAACAGGAAGACCTCCGGCTGGCGGACGATCGCCCGGCCGATGGCCACCCGCTGCTGCTGGCCGCCGGAAAGTTGCTTCGGACGACGATCGAGAAATTCCTCCAGCCCGAGGATCCGGACCGCCTCGGCGAGCAGGCGATCGATTTCCGGTTTCGGTACCCGCCGGACACGGAGGCCGTAGGTGATGTTCTCCCGCACCGTCATGTGCGGATAGAGCGCGTAGGACTGGAAGACCATGGCGCAGTTGCGCTTGCCGGGCGGCACCCGGGTGACGTCGCGCGGGCCGATCAGGACACGCCCTTCGCTCACCTCCTCGAGCCCGGCGATCATCCTGAGTGTCGTCGTCTTGCCGCAGCCCGAAGGGCCGACGAGGACGACGAACTCCCCGTCCTCGATCGCCAGATCGAGGCGGGGGATGACGACCGTGTCGCCGAAGCGCTTTACGACCTGTTCGAGGGTGACGCGAGCCATGGCGGATCCGCGAAAGGCGGGGGAGCCGCTCGGGCTCCCCCGGGAAGCCGGAAACGGAGTTGTCACTCGAGCGGCGGCAGCCCCATCGATGCCCGATAGGCGGCGAGCTGCTTGTCCCGACCGAGCTCGTCGGTGAGGCGGTTCCATTCCGCGGCGATGGTGTCGAGCGCCTCCTGCGGCTCCACCTGACCGGCGAGCGCCTTGGAAAGCTCGATCTCCAGCACCTCGGTGTACTGGAAATAGCCGGGCAGCCGCATGTCGAGGGCGACGTTGTTGCGCTCCGGATCGATCGAGGCGAGCTGGACCTCGAGGTAGTTCTCCGCCTCCTCGCGGGTGAAGGTGCCGGCCGCGAGCCAGGCGTCGATGTTCCGGAAATGGGACAGCCGATAGGGGTTGATGCCGGTACCGCCGGTGGTGACGTCTTTCATCGAGTTCTCGGGACTCGCGTACCAGGCGACGTAGTCCCAGGCGCAAGCCTGCTCTTGGCTGGTGGCCGGCACCGAGGCGACCCAGCCACCGTAGGCCATGAAGGGCGAATGGACGACCTCGTCGAACTTGTCCCACTGCCCGGTCTTGTAGTTCCAGATCTCGTCCGAACCGGGGAGGACGAAGAAGCCGACGTTGCCGGCCACCTTGCTCTGCGCGGGATCGACGGCGATGGTGCCGGTGTCGCCCCAGTCGAAGTTCATCGCCACTTGGCCGCCGGCGAAGGCGGTGCGGATGTCACCCGAGTTCCAGTTGAGGGCGCCGGGAGGTGCGTATTCGGAGCTTCGGATGTAGTCCTCGAGCGCCCGCAGCCAGCCGGGATTGGCGATCTGGGCTTCCATGGTCTCGGGATCGAAGAACATGGAGCCGGGATTGTCCGGGTGGTTCACGTAGGCGGCGGCGTGGCTGAAGAAGAACCAGAACTGCTGTCCGCCGCGCACGAAGGCTTCGGCGGTGCCCCACAGCCCTTCGTCCGGCCGGGTGAAGAACTCGGCGATGTCGTAGTATTCCTTCCAGGTTTTCGGGGGCGCCAGATCGTAGCCGTACTTTTCCTTGAAGGCCGCCTGCTCCTTCGGATCGCCGAACAGGTCCTTGCGGTAGGTCCCGGTGTGGACGTCACCGTCGATGGTCTGCGCCACCACCCGGCCGTCCCAGACCATCAGCCGCTCGCGGTAGATGGGAGCGATGTCCTCCCAGTCGGCACCCTGGCGGATCTCGGCCGGCATCTCGGAGAGATAGGGGGCGAAATCGCCCTGCCAGGCGGGTGCGTACATGATCACGTCGTAGGCGTCCTGGCCGCTCACCAGCGCCGTCATGTACTTCGGGTAGAGCTCGCCGAAGGGGAAGGTCACGACGTTCGCCTTGCCGCCGGTCTTCTCCTCCCAGGTCTTGGCGTGGGCGATCGCCGGGCCGCCGATGAACGGCGGGTTGAAGGTACCGATGGTGATCTCCTTGCCCTTGCAATCGACCGCCGCCTGTCCGGGCACGGCGAGGGCCATGACCGCCGTGCCGGCGAGCAGTGCGGTGAGCCGTTTGGTGATGGACATGGTTCTTCCTCCCTGTCGTCCGTCGAGGTTTCGGCCTATTTCCGACCGCCCAGCGCCAGGCCGGAGCGCATCAAGCGGGCGAGGAACACGGTCACCACCACCATCGGCAGGATGGCCACCAGGGCCGCCCCCGAGATCGACCACCATTCGGTGCCGCGCACCGAATTCTGGCCGGCGATCATGATCGGCATGGTCTGCCAGCGGCTGGAGGTGAGGATGAGGGCGAAGAGGAACTCGTTCCAGACGAAACCGAGGGCGATCAAGAAGGTGGCGATCACCCCCGGTCGCGCCATCGGCAGCACGATGCCGAGGAAGATGCGCCAGCGTGGCACATCGTCGACCAGCGCCGCCTCCTCGACTTCCACCGGCAGACTCTGGAAGAAGTCCCGCAGCAGCCACACCGTGATCGGCAGCACGAAGGCGGTGTAGGCGAGCACCATCCCCCAGAAGGTATCCAGCATCGCGATCCCGTCCCGGCCCAGCCGCGCGTACAGGAGATAGAGCGCGAAGGCGGAGACGATGGGCGGGAACATCCGCTGGCTGACGAACCAAAAGGCGATGTCGTTGTTGCCGAGGATCTTGTCCCGCAGCGGCAGCCGGTTGACGAGGATCGAGGCCAGCAGCGCGACGATGAAGGCGATGCCCATGCGCGGGGTTTCCCCGAGGCCCAGGAGATCGAGGCCGACGAAGACGGCGATGCCGACGAGAGCGAAGCCGATCCCGGCCGTCAGATGCACGCGGAAGGTGAAGCGGACCAGGGCGTAGGCGGCCATCGCCCCGAGGAGCGTGGCGATGGTCGTCGCCGTCAGCGCGATGAGCGTCGAATTGACGAGCGGCCGGACGACGTCGCCCCGCTCACCGCCCAGCACCTCGCGCAGGCCGTCGAGGGAGGGTGTGAAGTCGATCCAGGGCAGGTATGTGGGACCGTTGAAGACCGCCGGTGGCGTCTTGAAGGCGGTGACCACCGTCCAGTAGATGGGGAACAGGGTCAGCAGGAACCAGATCAGGCAGGGAACGAAGGCGACCCAGCGGAGTCTCATGGCCGACCGCTCCCCGACCGGCGGCGGCGAACGGCCGGTCGTCGCCGTCGCGCTCCCTGCTGCGTCACCTGGCTCGGCCTCCCTCGTCTTTTCCGCGTGCCGGCAGGACAGTAGCCGCGCCCGGCGGGCTTCGCAATCGGCCATCGGCGGCGAACGATCGGCACCGATGCTGGCCGGCGCCCCCGCCCGGCCCTATATTGCCGGGCGAGCGCGGCCGCGGCCGCGCCCTTTCGTGTCGGGCAACGGATCGGCTCATGGACCAGCGCAACATCGCCATCATCGCCCATGTCGATCACGGCAAGACCACCCTCGTGGACTGTCTGCTGCGCCAGTCCGGGATCTTCCGCGACAACGAGCAGGTGCGCGAGAGAGCGCTCGATTCGGGTGATCTCGAACGCGAACGGGGGATCACCATTCTCGCCAAATGCACCAGCGTGGTCTGGAAGGGGGTCCGCATCAACATCGTCGACACCCCCGGCCACGCCGATTTCGGCGGCGAGGTGGAGCGGATCCTGTCGATGGTCGATTGCTGCCTGCTGCTGGTGGACGCCGCCGAGGGACCGATGCCCCAGACCAAGTTCGTGCTGGGCAAGGCGCTGGCCCGCGGGTTGCGCCCCATCGTCGTGGTCAACAAGGTCGATCGCCCCGACCAGCGGGCCGAGGCGGTCCTCGACGAGGTGTTCGACCTCTTCGCCGCCCTCGACGCCGATGAGGCGCAGCTCGATTTTCCCCATCTCTTCGCCTCCGCCAAGGAAGGCTGGGCGGTCCGCGATCTCGCCGATCCGCGGGAGAGCATGGCGCCGTTGTTCGATCTGGTACTCGAACGGGTGCCGCCGCCCGCGGTCGACCCCGGAGGGCCGTTCCGCCTGCTGGCCTCGATCCTCGAATTCGATCCCTATCTCGGTCGGCTCCTCACCGGCCGCGTCGAATCGGGACGGATCAGCGCCAACACCACCCTCAAGGCGCTGGCCCGTACCGGCGAGGAGCTGGAACGCGCGCGGGTGACCAAGATCCTGGCCTTCCGCGGCCTCTCCCGCCAGCCGGTCGCCGAAGCCGAGGCCGGCGACATCGTCGCCATCGCCGGCTTTTCCCGCGCCACCGTCGCCGACACCCTCTGCGCGCCCGAAGTCGCGGCGCCGCTTCCCGCCCAGCCCGTCGATCCGCCGACCGTCGCCGTCACCTTTTCCGTCAACGACAGTCCCTTCGCGGGCCGCGAGGGGGACAAGGTGACCTCGCGGCAGATCCTCGCCCGTCTCCAGCGCGAGGCGGAGGGCAACATCGCCATCCGGGTGCGGGCCCTGCCGGGACAGGACGCCTTCGAGGTGGCCGGCCGCGGCGAGCTGCAGCTCGCGGTGCTGATCGAGACCATGCGCCGCGAGGGCTACGAGATGTCGATCTCGCGGCCGCGGGTGCTGATCCGCACCGATCCCGACACCGGAGCACGGCTGGAGCCGGTCGAGGAAGTGGTGATCGATCTCGACGAGGAATTCGCCGGGGTGGTGGTGGAGAAACTCACCCGCAGGAAGGGCGAGCTCCTGGAAATGCGCCCCACCGGCAGGGACCGTCTGCGGCTTCTGTTCCGGGCTCCCTCGCGGGCGCTGATCGGCTATCACGGCGAGTTCCTGACCGATACCCGCGGTACCGGCGTCCTCCATCGCCTCTTCGCCGGCTTCGAGCCTTGGAAGGGACCGATCCGCGGCCGCCACACCGGGGTCATCGTCTCCTCCGAACAGGGCGAGGCGGTGGCCTATGCGCTCTGGAACCTCGAGGATCGCGGGGTGCTGTTCATCGGCCCCGGCGAGAAGGTCTATTCGGGGATGGTCATCGGCGAGCATGCCAAGGCCGGGGATCTCGAGGTCAATCCTCTGAAGACCAAGAAGCTCACCAATATCCGTGCCGCCGGCAGGGACGACGCCATCCTCCTGACCCCGCCGAGGCGGATGACCCTCGAACGGGCTCTCGCCTACATCGAGGAGGACGAGCTCGTCGAGGTGACCCCCGCCAGCATCCGGCTACGCAAGCGCCATCTCGATCCGCATCAGCGCCGCAAGGCGATGCGTCGGAGCGCCCGGGAACCGGCCTGACCGGGCCGCGCGGCCACTCGCCGGTCTCTTGCCGCGCCGTCCGCGGGGGAGTAGATAACGGGCGCCTCGTGCCGCGGAGGGATGCCGGAGTGGTTGAACGGGGCGGTCTCGAAAACCGTTGTACCCTTGCGGGTACCGAGGGTTCGAATCCCTCTCCCTCCGCCAGCCCGCCGTTTCCCGCCGTTCCGACCCGTCCCACCATCGCCGGATTTTGCTGAAATACCGGAGAATTGGCGTTGCAGGGCGTTTCACGCCGTGCCACGCTGTGGCGCGACCTCCGGGGGGACATCCGGGGGGACGCGGCGGAGTATGGCGGACGATTGTAATGGTGGTGCGGGCGAACCGGCTCACGGTGGCGGGGATCCGCGCGGCCCTGGCCGAGGGCCGCCGGCAAAGGCTCCATGACGGCGGCAACCTGGTCCTGCAGGTCCGCGGACCCGGTGCGGGCTACTGGGTGTTCCGCTACAGCGCCGGGCCGCACAAGCGCGAGCTGGGGCTCGGGCCCTACGATCCCGCCAGCCGCGACGGCCTCTCGCTGGCCGCGGCCCGCGAGGAGGCGGCGGAATGGCGCTCGGTGCTGCGCAGGGGGCTCGACCCCATCGGGGAACGCCGCCGGCGCGAGCGGGCGCACCGCGGCGTGCCGACCTTCCGAGAGGCTGCCGAGGCGTTCCTGGAAACCATGCTCTCCCAGTACCGCAACGCCAAGCACCGCCAGCAGTGGCGCAACACGCTCCGCACCTACGCCTTCCCGGGCTGCGCGAGGTGGCGGAGCCGGAGCGGCCGCCGGGCTGGGTGCGGCTGCGGGTGCTGCGGGCCTCCCTCAACCGGGTCGACGTCTACATGCGCCGGAGCGGGGCGGGAATCCGCCACGAACTG
>JALSIM010000030.1 GCA_026990035.1 Alphaproteobacteria bacterium
GAGACTGCCCCGCACCGCGCCGTGCGGCTCGATGGGCTGCCGCAGGCCCGCCTCTCCACCCCTGGCGCCTCGTTCCTCAAAAGTGGCTCGCCGCGCATATTCAGATTTTTCAACGGCCTGCTAGGGCCGGGCGGGCGCCGTTGCGGGCGCGGTTGTGCCCCGCGCCGCACCCCCTGTATGGTTGGCGACGGTTCACGGTACGAAGGAAAGCCCGTGCGCAATCTCGTTCACCCGTCACGCGATCCCGCGCCCCGCCGCAACGCGAAGAAGGAGACGGGAGGATGCGGCCGCCGCGATCCCGAACGGACCCGGGCCGCCATTCTGGAAGCGGCGATCATCGAATTCGCGACCCGCGGTCTCGGTGGCGCCCGCGTCTCCCGGATCGCCGAGCGGGCCTGCACCAACAAGCGGATGCTCTATCATTATTTCGGCAACAAGGAGGCCCTCTACCTGGCGGCCCTGGAGGCGGTCTACGAGACCATCCGCGGCAAGGAGCTGGCGCTCGATGTCGATCACATGCCGCCCGACGAGGGCATGCGGGCACTGGTGCGCACCCTCTGGGAGCAGTTCCGCGAGCACCCCGAGTTCATCAGTCTCCTCAACAGCGAGAACCTCCACCGGGCCCGCTATCTGGCACGCTCCGAAAGGGTGCCGGCGCTGCAGTCGCCACTGGTGGAGATGATCGCCGGGTTGCTGCGACGCGGTGCCGAAGCCGGCATCTTCCGCGAGGGGATCGACCCCACCCAGCTCTATCTGAGCATCGCCAGCCTCGCCTATTTCTACTTCTCCAACCGCCACACCCTGGCCATCAGCTTCGGGATCGATCTTCTCGACGAGACGGCCCTCGACCGGCGGCTCGCCCATATTACCGAGCTGGTCATGCGTTACCTCGACGCCGGCGCCGAGCCTTCGGCCACCGTCAGACCGTCTCGGCCCCGTAATACAGCGTGACCGTGTGGCGCGCCTCGGCGAAGAACAGCCAGCGCTGGACGACAACCCCCAGGGACATCGACAGCGCGGCGAGAAACGAGGCGGGGAGCGCCACCAGTCGGCTCGCGAAGGGCAGCAGCAACCCGATCGCCAGAGGCAGGGCGAAGGCACTCAGCACCGTCACCCGGCGCAGCTTCCGGGCGTGCTTGCGGCCGATTTGAAAGGCCATCTCCCGCAGCAGATAGTTGCTCTCGCTGTGGGGAGGATCGAGCAGCCGGACCGCCCCCGGCGGACCGAGACCGGTAGCGCTCGCGACCGTCGCCGTCGCCGGCGCGCCGTCGGCCCATTTCCAGGCGGCGGCCTGCACGAGCCAGGTGGCGATCACCGCCGAAGGCAGGCCGTGGAGAAGGGGCGTGGGCGGCGTCTCGCCGAACAGGTAGAACAAGACCAGGAGCCAGATCCCGCCGGTGATCAGCGCGTAGAGGAGATAGCCCGGCACCGTCCACGGGCTGTGCCAGCGCGGGATCGCCCGCAGGCTCCGGTAGATCATGGCGGTGCAGAAAACGGTGGCGACGGCACCGACCGCGGTCAGCAGCGCGGCCAGGCGCCAGACGCCGCCGATCTCCCCGGCCACCGTCCAGCCCAGGGCGAGGACCAGCGCCGGGAGATAGCTGGCCGCCGCCGCCACCGCCTCCCGGGACAGCCAGGAGGAGCGCCATTGCGACAGCGCCCGCCAGGCGCGCTCGGGATGGCCCAGATGAAACACCGAACTGACCAGGCCGAAAGTGACGAAACCCAGGGCCAGCGCCGTCGCCGCGAGTCCGAAGCCGCGGCTCGCCGGGAGCAGATCGAGGGCGGCGGTGCTCCCGATCAGGAACAGCATGCCGTAACCGGCGCCGGAGCTCGTGGTGAAGAGGATGATGGACAGCGCGGGATGCATGGCTCAATCCGACAGCATGCGATCGACCCAGGCGAGAAGCCGTCCGACCGGCTCCTCCGATTCCGGCTCCTCGGCCGTCGGGGGGGACGGGGCCGCCGGACTTCGGCGACGCGGCGGCAGATAGCGTGCCGTCGGCGCGGTACCCAGTTCCTCCATGACCGCGAAACCGCCGCGCTCGCGCACCAGCCGCGAAACCTCGGAGTCCGGATCGGCGAAATCGCCGAAATGGCGGGCGCCCGCGGGGCAGGTGGCGACACAGGCCGGCACGCGATCGATCTCCTCCAGCTCCTCGTTGTAGATGCGATCGATGCAGAGGGTGCATTTGCGCATCACCTGCTCGACCGGATCCATCTCCCGCGCCCCGTAGGGGCAGGCCCAGGCGCACAGGCCGCAGCCCATGCACAGATCCTCGGCGACGAGGACGATCCCGTCCTCCGGCCGCTTGTAGGAAGCGCCGGTCGGGCAGACGGTGACGCAGGGCGCCTGTTCGCAGTGATAGCAGTTCTTCGGGAAGTAGACCGTCCGTCCCGCCTCCCCTTCTCCGGTCTCGAAACTGTGGATGCGGTTGAGCCAGGCGCCTTCGGGACGCGCCCCGTAGGCGTCCCGGTCGGACAGCGGCCCGAACCGCCCGCCGGTGTTCCACTCCTTGCAGTTGACGGCACAGGCATGGCAGCCGACACAGGTATCGAGATCGACGAGAAGCGCGAGGCTCCTGCCTCCCGCCCGCTCCTCCGGGTTCGGCAGGCTGGTCACGGCACCCGTCCCTCCGACCCCGGTGCACGGGACAGATGGCGGGGTGGCGGGGCGAGACCGGGCGGACGCGGCAAAGGCGGCCACCGCGGATCGGCGGGATCCTCCTCCGCGGACACCTTCTCGATGCGCACCCTGAGATCGTGCCAGGCCGCCTGACCGGTGACCGGATCGGCGTTCGGCCGTTCCCGCCCCTCCCCGTCCTCGGGCAGATGCTCGGTGATCAGCGGGTTCAGGAGGAAGGCTTCGACCGCCTCGGGCGCCTCCGGGTGGAGGTTCCAGGCTCCCGGACGCTTGGCGATGGCGTTCCAGGTCCAGACGGTGCCGGGCTCCACCCCGTCCATCAGCCGTACCCGGGCGGACACCCGCCCCTCCCGGCCGACGATCCAGACCCGTTCGCCTTCGGCGATGCCGAGCTCCGCAGCGGTGCGGCGGTTGACGTAGAGAGGGTTGTGGCCGTGGATCTGCCGCAGCCAGGCGTTCTGCGAATGCCAGGCGTGATAATGGGCCATCGGCCGCTGGGTGAAGGCGCGCAGCGGCAGATCCGGCGACCGTTCGTCCTCGAAAGGCGGGTACCAGAAGGGCAGCGGATCGAAGAACCGTTCGATCCGATCGCGATCCCCTGCCGGCGGCCGGACCGCACCGTGCCCCCGCGCCGCCAGCCGGAAGCGCTGCAGCGGTTCGCAGTAGAGCTGGAGGAAGATCGGCGCCGCCCGGCCGATGAAGCCCATCTCCACCGCATGTTCGAGATAGGCGCGGTTGGCGTAGCGGTAGTAGCGTTGCGCCGGCGGCAGCTCCTGCTGCCAGAAGCAGCCGTTCTCGACATAGCGCTCGAGCTGGGCGGGGTTGACCGGACCCCGCCCGTGGCGGTCGCCCTTCTCGCCCCGCCAGCCCGCCAGCATGCCGATGCCCGGGGCCCGCTCGTGTTGGACCAGATAGTCGCGGTACCCCCCCGGATAGCGCGGCCCGCCCTCGGCCGTCACGCAGCCCGGAAGACCGAGGCGCCAGCCGAGCTCCAGCAGCACGTCCTGGAAGGGCCGGACGTCGCGATCGGGCGCCACCACCGGCTGGCGGATGGCGTCGGCGGGTCCGTGGGCGCCGGAGATCGGCCGGTCGAGAAGGGACATGCAATCCCAGCGTTCGAGATAGGTGGTGTCCGGCAGGATCAGATCGGCGTAGGCGGCCATCTCCGACCAGTAGGCGTCGGCATAGATGATCCGGGGGATGCGGTATGCGCCCGTCTCCGGCTCCCGGTCGGTCAACATCGCGACGGTCGCGTCGGTGTTCATGGCCGAGTTCCAGGCCATGTTGGCCATGAACAGGAAAAGCGTGTCGATCGGATAGGGATCGCCCTTCCAGGCGTTGCGGATGACGAGATGCATCATCCCGTGGACGGCGAGCGGCGCCTCCCAGGAGAAGGCCTTGTCGATCCGCAGCGGCGCTCCCGCGGCGTCGACCAGCAGATCCTCGGGGGCGACGGGAAAGCCGAGCGGCGGTCCCGGAAGCGGGGTTCCGGCCCGAACCTCCCCCGACCGCCCGGCCGGCTTCACCGGCGGCGGGCAGGGACGCGGAAAGGGCGGCTTGTAGAGAAAGCCGCCGGGACGGTCGATCGTCCCCAGCAGCATCTGCAGCAGATGGATCGCCCGGCAGGTGTGAAAACCGTTGCTGCGGGCCGAGATCCCGCGCATGGCGTGCATCGCCACCGGGCGACCGACCATTCTTTCCTGCTGCCGGCCGCGCCAGTCGGTCCAGGGAACCTCCAGCACGAGGTCGGAATCGAAGGCCGCCGCCGCCAGTTCGGCGGCGATCCGGCGGATCCGGGCGGCCGCGATGCCGGTTCGCTCGGCCACCGCATCGGGGGAGCATGCGGAATCGAGACAGCGTTCCACGAGCGGTCGGAAGGCGGGCACCGCCCGCCGCCCGTCGGGCAATCGGACCTCGCCGGTGAGCGCGGGCTCGGCGAGCGGATCCTCGGCCGCCCGCAACGTCCCGCTGCGCCGATCGCGGACCAGCGGGCGTCCCTCTTCGTCGCGGGCGAAAAGGCCGTCCTCGGGCCCGCCGGGATCGTGGATCACCAGCCAGCCGGCATTGGTGAAACGGGCCAGGAAATCGAGATCGACGCGCCGGGTTCGCAGCAGCTCGTGGGCGAGGGCGAGAGCCAGCAGCCCGTCGGTGCCGGGACGGATCGGCAGCCATTCGTCGGCGATCGCCGAATAGCCGGTGCGCACGGGGTTGACCGAGACGATACGGGCGCCCCGCGCCCTGAGCTTCGCCAGCCCGATCTTGATCGGATTGCTGTCGTGATCCTCGGCCACGCCCCAGAGCATCAGATAGCGGGCGTGTTCCCAGTCCGGCTCACCGAATTCCCAGAAACTGCCGCCGATGGTGTAGAGCCCGGCCGCCGCCATGTTGACCGAACAGAATCCACCGTGGGCCGCGTAGTTGGGGGTGCCGAACTGGCTCGCCCACCAGCCGGTCAGTGCCTGACTCTGGTCGCGGCCGGTGAAGAAGGCGAGCTTGCGGGGATCGGTCCGGCGGATCTCCGCCAGCCAGGAAGTGGCGAGCGACAGCGCCTCCTCCCATTCGATCTCCCGGAACGCCCCGCTTCCCCGGGGACCGGTGCGCAACAGCGGCTTGCGCAGCCGGGCCGGCGAGTAGTGGTTCATGATTCCGGCCGAGCCCTTGGCGCAGAGCACCCCCCGGTTGACCGGGTGATCGCGGTTGCCCTGGATGTAGCGGATGCGGCCGTCTTTCAGATGAACCCGGATGCCGCAACGGCAGGCGCACATGTAGCAGGTGGTGGTCCTGACCTCTTCGCCGACCGGTTCGGTGAACTCGGCCTCCGGCCGCAGCCCGGCCGGCCTGTCGGGCCCGAAAGCATGGTTGCCGCGCGTCATTCCGCCTCCCGAGAGTGACCGGCGCGTCCCCGGCGGCCCGGCACCATGCCGATCTCCGCACCGCCCGACTCGCCTCTAGCACGGGCCCGACCGCCTCCGCCAGTCCCGGCGGTGCCGATGCCCCGCCGCCATCGGGCCCCGCGCTCGCTAGACGACCGTCGCGCGGCTCGCGACCACCCGGTCGCGCCCCTCCTCCTTGGCCCGGTAGAGAGCATCGTCGGCCCGGCGGACCAGCTCCGCGACGGGCTCACCGGGGCGGCGTTCGGCGACCCCGAAGCTGGCAGTGACGCGGAGGATCTCGTCCTCGGCGATCTCGATATCGCTGCCGGCGAGGCAGCGGCGTGCCCGCTCGGCCACTTCGCGGGCGACTTCACTCCCGGTGCCGGGCAGGAGAATCGCGAACTCCTCGCCGCCGAAACGGGCCGCCACATCGTAACGACGCAGACCGGCCCGGAGCAGGCGTGCGACCTGTCGGAGCACCTCGTCCCCCGCCGGATGCCCGCAGCGATCGTTGACCCGCTTGAAATGATCGACGTCCAGCAGGACGAAGGAGAGAGGCCGGCCGAAACGATCCGCCTCCGCCGCCTCCTCGTTCAGGCGATCGAGCAGGAAGCGGCGGTTGGGCAGACCGGTCAGCACGTCGGTATTGGCGAGCATCTCGAGCTCCCGGCAGGCCTCCTCCAGATGCTGCTGGGAGCGGATCTGGCGGATGACGAGGGAGAGAATGTCGGCGACGCTCCTGAGGAACCGGACCTCGCCCTCGTCGCGCGGATGGCCGTGCGGCAGATAGAGCACCATCACCCCGAGAACGGTATCACCGGAGAGAACGGGCACGATGTAGTGGCCGTGCGGGCGCATGCCGGGAAAGCCGTTCTCGTGCCGTTCGTCCAAACAACGCGCGTGCAACAGCTTGCGGCTGGCGGCGACACGGCCGCAGAGGCAGCGACCGAACGGCACCCGCGCACAGATCGTCCGCAGCTCGGGATCGAGGCCACGATCGACGACCAGCTCGAGAGTCCCGCCCTCGGCGTCGGCGAGGAAGATGCCACCCCTGGGTTCGATGGACAGCCAGCTCACCGCGAGCAGGATCTCGAGGCACTCCTCGAGAGCGGGTCGGAGATCGCTGCGTCCGGCCAGACGCCGCAACAGAGCGTTGAGAGCCCGTTCGTTCTCCAGCGCGCGCTCGACCGTTTCCTGCCCCATCTCCCGCCGTCTCCGCCGAAAGGGAGGATATGCCCGGATGCGGCGGCAGATTGGCAGAAATTCGTGAACGGGAAGTTGACGCCCGACGCGCGGGCACGCTCAACCCGCCGGCAGCTCGTCCACCATCTCGATGAAGGCGGTGGGACATTCCGCGGCACAGAGGCCGCAGCCCTTGCAGAAGGCGTAGTCAAAGACGTAGAAGGAGCCGTCCGCGAGCGGTTCCGGCGTCTTGAGGACCGCGAAATCGGGACAGAGATTCCAGCAGTTGTCGCAGGCGAGGCAGTTGCCGCAGGAAAAGCAGCGCTGGGCCTCCAGTGCGAACTCGCCCGCCTCGAGACCCGGCTCGATCTCCTTCTCGTCCCGGATCCGCTCGGCCGCCGGCCGGGCCTCCGGTTCCCGGCGCGGCGCGCGGTCGAAGTAGTAGAGCTGGAGAGCCTCCACCGGGACCGCCTCGCTCTCCCCTTCGGGCAGTCCCGTGATCCTGCGGAGATGCAGCAGCACGGCCATCGCGGCCCGCCGGCCGTCCCCCAGGGCGGCGCTGACGCTGCCGCCCCGGCCGCTGGCGTCACCGGCGGCGAACAGGCCCGGCCGCCCCTCGATCCGCCCGAAGCGATCGCTCGCCAGATAGTCCCGCCACCGCGGCAGCATCTCGATCCCCTCGGGATCGACGACCTCGCCGGTGGCGGGAATCACCACCTCCGCCGGGATCACCCGCTCGGTGCCCTCGAAGGCGACCCGGCGGGTGCGGCCCCGATCGTCCCGGAACGCCCGCACGGCGGCGAGCTCGACGGCCCGCAGACGGGCACCGCGGATGATCAGCCGGGTGGGCGTGGTGTGCGGATGGATGATCACCCCCTCTTCCACCGCCTGCCGCACTTCGCGGGGAAAGGCCTGCATATGGTCTTCCGGCCCCACCGCGTCGGCCGCTCCCGGCAGGGCGCGGGTGGTGACCAGATGGACCTCCCGGGCTCCCGCCCGGATCGCCATCCGGGCGACATCGACCGCGGTGTTGCCACCGCCGTGAACGACCACGACCTTGCCTTCGAGGGGGGCGGCGCCGACGTCGATCCATTCCTCCAGCAGGGACAGGCCGTAACGGAGATCGCCCGGGGCGGCCCCATCGACGCTCCAGGGGCGCGGTTTCTGCAGACCCGGGGCCAGGATCACCGCATCGTAATCCTGCTCGAGCTCGTTCAGGAACAGATCGCGCCCGAGCTTCGTCTGGCGGCGGAAGGCGATGCCGGCGTCGAACAGCCGTTCGAGCTCGGCGTCGAGAACCCGGCGCGGCAGACGATAGAGGGGGATGGCCGTGCGCAGCAGGCCGCCGGCCACGGGATAGCGGTCGAACAGCACCGGCCTGACCCCGGCCCGGCGCAGATGCCAGGCGGCGGCGAGACCGGCCGGCCCGGCACCGACGATCGCCACCTCGGGCGCGTCCTCGGCCAGCGGCGGCACCTCCAGCCGCCAGCCCTCGGTGACGGCAAGGTCGCCCAGAAAGCGCTCGATGCCGTGGATGTTGAGGGGCTCGTCGAAATGGCCGCGGTTACACCCGTCTTCGCAGGGATGCGGGCAGATGCGTCCGGTGACCGCCGGCAGCGGATTGACCGCGACGATGGTCGCCCAAGCCCCCTCCAGATCGCCCTCCTGCACCTTCTGGATGTAGGCCTGCGGATCCTCTCCGGCGGGACAGCGGGTGTGGCAGGGCGCCGGCCGGTGGTGGTGGACGGGGCGCTGTTCGCGCCAGCTTCCGACATCGTAGTCGAGGGAACTTCCCGGCAACGCCGCCGCAGCGCGGGCCAGGGACGCGGACTCGTCGGCGTTCATCGGATCGCTCCTCCCCGCCGCACCAGCGCCGCCGACAGGCTGTCGCGCAGATCGCCCTCGCGGGCCAGCAGGCCGTAGGTCTCGATGTTGTGGTCGGCGAGCGCCTGCAGATGCGTCCGTTCCTCCACCGCCACCGGATCGTCGCCCAGCAGGTGGCGGAAACGGCCCTGGAGACGCAGATACTCGGTGACCGGCTTCTTCTCGCGGATCGGCAGCACCGACACCACCTCACCCCGCTCGAGCTCGATGATCGGCGTCAGCCCGGTCTCGACCCCGGCGCGGGCGACCTTGATGGTGAGCTCCGGTCCGTGCATCCACCCCAGCGGGCAGGGGGCGTGGATCATGAGGAAGCTCGGCCCTTCGATGGCCATGGCCCGGCGCACCTTGGCCTTGATGTCACCGGGATAGGCGACCGTGGCGGTGGCCGCGTAGGGCAGATGATGCGCGGCGATGATCGCCAGCAGATCCTTCTTGAGATGGCGCTTGCCCGGCCGCACGCGGCCGGCCGGCGAGGTGGTGGTGGCCGCCGCGTGCGGGGTCGAGCTCGACCGCTGGACACCGGTGTTCATGTAGGCTTCGTTGTCGAAGCACACGTAAAGCACGTTGTGGCCACGCTCGATCATCCCCGAGAGGGTCTGGAAACCGATGTCGAAGGTGCCGCCGTCGCCGGCGAAGGCCAGCACCTTGGTCGGCCGGCCCTGCTGCTTGAGGGCCGTCTCGATACCCGCCGCCAACGCCGCCGTGTTCTCGAACAGCGAGTGGATCCAGGGGATCCGCCAGGCGGTCTGCGGCCAGGGGGTGGAGAAAACCTCGAGGCACCCGGTGGCGTTGGCGACGATCACATCCGGCCCCGCCGCCTCGGTGACGATGTGGGCGGCCAGGGACTGGCCGCATCCCTGGCAGGCGCGATGCCCGGGATCCATGCCCGAAAAGCGCGGCTGGCGACGACGCAGCGCGCGAAGGTCGATCGTCTCGGGGGATGTGCTCATTTCGCGCCTCCCGGGCGGGCCGGCGGAGCCGACCGGAGATCGATGACGGTGCAGCGGACGGGCTCGGCGGCCTCGGCGAGACGCAAAAGCCGCGACAGGATCCCGAGCGGGATGTCGCGGCCGCCGAGACCGGCGACGGCCCCGTGAACCCGCGGTGCGTCCCGCAGGCCGGCCAAGGCCGCCCGCACCTCGGTGGCGAGAATGCCGCCGGCCCCGGGACCGATCGCCCGCTCGAGGACGATCAGATCGGCGAGGCCCTCCACCGCCCGCCGCAGCGCCTCGGCGGGAAACGGACGGAAGCAGCGCAGGGCCATCAGGCGCAGCGGGGTCCCGGGCAGCAGTTCGCGGGCCGCTTCCTGGAGGGTGCCGTAGACCGAGCCCAGGGTGAGGATCCCGATCTTCGCCCTGTGCGGGCCGTCGAGCTTGATCAGCCCCCCGGCCCGGCGGCCGACCAGATCGGCCCAGTCGGCGTCGGCTTTCAGGATTTCGGTGATCGACGCTTCCAGATCGCCGTGGAGCTGGGCCCGCACCTCGGTGTAGTGCTCGGGACCGACGAGGGTGCCGAGGGTCAGGGGACGCCGCGGGTCGAGGGTGCGCGAGAAGCGGTAGGGGGGCAGGAACATGTCGATCTGCTCCTGGCTCGGCAGATCGACCGGCTCGAACAGATGGGTGAGGATGAAGCCGTCGACGCAGACCATCACCGGCAGTTCGGTGTCCTGGGTGATGCGGAAGGCCTGGATGGTGGTGTCGATCGCGTCCTGGTTGTCGGTGCAGAAGAGCTGGATCCAGCCGGCGTCGCGGACCGCCATGGCGTCCTGATGGTCGTTCCAGATGTTGATCGGTGCGCTGACCGCCCGGTTGGCGCAGGTCAGCACCAGCGGCACCCGCATGCCGGCGATGTTGTAGAGCACCTCCGCCATCAGCAGGACCCCCTGCGAGGCGGTCGCGGTGTAGGCGCGGGAGCCGGCCGCGGCGGCCCCGAGCACCACCGAGGCGGCGGCGAATTCGCTCTCGACGCTCACCACCTCGCAGTCCGCCTCGCCGTCGGCGACCAGCTTGGCGATTCCCTCGACGATATGGGTCTGCGGGGTGATCGGGTAGGCGGCCACCACCTGGGGACGACAGCGGACCACCGCCCGGGCGATGGCCTGGGATCCTTCAAAGGCCGCGCGCATCCACCACCCTCCGCCAAGCGTCGGCCGTGACCCGGGCCGCCGCCGCCTCCACCGCGCGTCGGTTGCGGGCCGCCGTCTCGGGCGGAAACCGGTCCGTCAGCGCCTGCTCCAGCGCCGCCAGCGGGCACAGGCCGGTGAGGGCCAGCAGCGCCCCGAGAAGCGCCGAGTTGGGCATCGGCCGGCCGATCGTTTCCTCGGCGATCCGGGTCGCCGGCAGGCTCACCCAGCGGCCGTCGAAGCCCGCCGGGGCCGGCAGGGTCTCCAGTCTCGCGCTGTTGACCAGCACGCAGCCGTCTTCCCGCAGTCCGGTCAGGGTCGCCGGAGCCTTCAGCAGCGTCGGATCCTGGACCACCACGATATCCGGCCTCTCGATCTGACAGCGGCGTTTGACCGTGTCACGGGCCACCCGGACGAAGGCCGCCACCGGTGCGCCGCGTCGCTCCGCGCCGAAGGCGGGAAAGGCCTGGCCGTAGAGACCGGCATCCACCGCCGCCGCCGCCAGCAGATAGGCCGCCACCACGTTGCCCTGACCGCCACGGCCATGGATGCGGATTTCGAGCACGGCGTCCCTCCCCGGACTTCGACTCGAACGAGCCTACCACGAACGTCGAGGCCGTCGCAGAGTAGAATTTCCCGGTGCCCCCGCCTTGACCCCGATCAATCTCCGCAAGCCGCTCCACTCCTTCACTCCAGCGCCACGGCCCGGAACCGCGGCCGGGCCTCGACGACGATCCGGTGGCAGCCGCCCAGCCTCAGTTCGCCGGCGTCGGCACGGACCGTCTCCTCGACCGCCGTGAACAGGATCGAGACCGCCCGCTCGAGGGCCGCCTTCGCATCCGCGCCCCGCACCCGGAAACCGAGGTAGAGCGCCGCCAGGAGATCGCCCGTACCGTGAGCCCGGCAGGGCAGACGCGGTGTTTCGATCCAGAAACCGCCGCCCTCGGTTTCGAGCAGGACACCGATCCGCCCGCCGGCCGCCGGCACGCCGGTGGCGAGCACGGTCCGCGGGCCACGGGCGCGCAGGCGCGCCGCGGCGCGGCGCGCAGCCCCGGGATCCCCGGGGTCGAGGCCCGTCAGCCAGGCGAGCTCGAAGCGGTTGGGCGTGACGATGTCGGCCGCGGGAACCAGCGTCTCGCGCATGTATTCGGCGAGATCCCGCGGTACGAAGAGGCCCGTTTCCTCGTCGCCGAGGACCGGATCGCAGAGCCAGGGAAGGCCGGGCCGCAGCCGGCGCAGCCGGGCGATCGCCCGCAGCAGCACCGGCCCCTGGGCAGCGCTCCCGAGATAGCCCGACAGGACGGCGCCGCAACGTTCGAGCGGGGCGGTGGCGCACAACCCCTCGAGAACCCGCTCAAGCCAGGCGGCGTCGAATCGGCTGCCGGCCGGCGGACCATAGCCCGGATGATGGGCGTACCAGACGGTCGGCACCGGCCACACTTCGAGCTCCAGAGCCTGGAGGGCCCAGACGGCCGCCCGGTTGCCGACGTGCCCCAGACTCACGAAAGACTGGATGGACAGGACCGCCTGTTCCATTCTCCGTCCCGCACGAGGTTCCGGTGCCGGTGTAGCGCCGACCGGTCGTCGAAGCGAGGATGGAGCGATGCCGCCGAACCCAGCCGATCTGCGCCACGAATACGAGGGCCCCGCCCTTCTGGAGAAGGACGCCGCCGAGGATCCCTTCGACCAGTTCGCGGTCTGGTTCGCGGAGGCGGTCGATGCCGCCCTCTACGAGCCGACGGCGATGACCCTCGCCACCGCCGACGCCGAGGGCCGTCCCTCGGCCCGCATCGTCCTCCTCAAGGAGTACGACCGTCGCGGTTTCGTGTTCTACACCAACTACGAGAGCCGCAAGGGCCGGGAGATGGCGGAAAACCCCCGCGCCTGCCTGCTCTTCTTCTGGGACCGGCTGCACCGCCAGGTGCGCATCGACGGCACGGTGGAGCGGACCGCGGAGGCGGAGGCGGACGCCTATTTCGCTTCCCGCCCCTACGGGGCCCGGATCGGCGCCTGGGCCTCCGCCCAGAGCCGGGAGATCGCGGGCCGCGAGGAGCTCGAGGTGCGGGTCCGCGCCCTGCGCGAGAAATATCCCGAAAGCGTCCCCCGGCCACCCTACTGGGGCGGCTACCGGGTGCGGCCCGTCCGGTTCGAATTCTGGCAGGGGCGGAGCGACCGCCTCCACGACCGGTTGGCCTACGCGAAGGAGGGTGCGGGCTGGCGCCGCTACCGCCTCGCCCCCTGAGGCATCCTCTTGCCCCCTCTCCCCGGCCGGCTAGTTTGCAGGCTCAGAAGAGAACGGGAATGCGATTCATGAACGAGCGCAAGACGGTGTTCATCACCGGGGCGAGCCGCGGCATCGGTCACGCCACCGCGACCTATTTCGTGCGCCGCGGCTGGCGGGCGATCACCTGCTCGCGGGAGGTGGTGCCGCCCCAGTGTCCGCGCAACGAACGCCATGCCCACATCACCATCGATCTTTCCGAGACCCACCGGTTGCCGGAGGCGGTCGAACGTCTGAGCGAGCTCTTGGGCGGTGAACCGCTGCACGCGCTGGTCAACAACGCCGGCTACTCCCCCAAGGGCGAGGGCGGCACGCGCCTCGGTTGTCTCGACGGCGAGATGGAAATCTGGCAGCGGGTGTTCGCGATCAACTTCTTCGCCCCGGTCTATTTCAGCCGCGCCTGCGCGCCGATGCTGGCGGAAAGCAAGGGCTCGATCGTCAACCTGACCTCGATCGCCGGCCATCGCGTGCATCCCTTCGCCGGCAGCGCTTACAGCACCTCCAAGGCCGCCCTCTGGGCGCTGACCCGCGAACTCGCCGCCGATCTCGCCCATCTCGGTATCCGCGCCAACGCCGTCTGCCCGGGGGAGATCAACACCGCCATCCTCTCCCCCGGCACCGAGGAGCTCGTAGAGAGGATCCCGCTCCGGCGGCTGGGCTCCCCCGAGGAGGTGGCGGCGGCGATCTACTATCTCTGCAGCGAGGAAGCCTCCTACATCACCGGCGCCGAGATCCCGGTCAACGGCGGCCAGGACGTCTACTGAGCCCGGCCGGGACTCACTCCCGCACGCCGCGCAGCCGCAGGCTCCGCCGGCGCAAAAGTTCGACCGTCGTCAGGAGGGCGATCGAGATCACGATCAGGATGGTGGCGACGGCGAGGATGGTGGGGCTGATCTGTTCCCGGATTCCGGCCCACATCTGCCGCGGGATGGTGCGCTGGTCGTAACCGGCCAGGAACAGCACCACCACCACCTCGTCGAAGGAGGTGATGAAGGCGAACAGCGCCCCCGAGATGACCCCGGGCAGGATCAGGGGCAGCACCACTTTGAAGAAGGTGAAGGCGGGTCCGGCACCCAGCGACTGGGCCGCGCGCACGAGACTGCGATCGAATCCCGTGAGGGTCGCGGTCACGGTGATCACCACGAAGGGCGTGCCCAGAGCGGTGTGGGCGAGGATGATGCCGGCGTAGCTCTGGGCCAGGTCGAGCTGGGAATAGAAGAAGTACATCGCCGCGGCGGCGATGATGATGGGCACGATCATCGGCGCGATCAGGATGCTCATCACCGTCTTGCGCAGCGGCATCTCGGCCCGGCTCAACCCGAGAGCGGCGATGGTGCCCAGGGTGGTCGCCAGGAGGGTCGCCGAGCTGGCGATGACGAGGCTGTTGCGCACCGCGTGCAGCCATTGCGGGTTTTCGAGGAAATCCCGATACCAGCGCAGCGAGTAGGCGGCCGGATCGAGCCGCAGCATGCCCTCGGAGAAGGTGAAATAGGGCTCGGCGTTGAAGGACAGGGGGATGATCACGAGGATGGGCGCGATCAGGAAGACGAACACGCCGGCGCAGAAGACGTGGAAGACGTAGTGCCAGACGCGTTCGGCGGTGGAGGCGTAGACCGGGAGCGCCATGATCTTTCACCCGAGCTTCATGTTTTCGACGCCGACCAGCTTGTTGTAGACCCAATAGAGGATCAGCACCGCCGCCAGCAGCAGCGTTCCCAGCGCCGCCGCCAGCCCCCAGTTCAGCGATTTCTGCATGTGGTAGGCGATCATGTTGGAGATGAGCTGGCCCGAGGTGCCGCCGACCAGGGCCGGGGTGATGTAGTAGCCGATCGCCAGGATGAAGACGAGCAGACAGCCGGCCCCCACCCCCGGCAGGGTGAGCGGCGCATAGACCCGCCAGAAGGCCTCCCAGGGATGCGCTCCCAGCGACTGGGCGGCCCGCATGTAGGAGGGAGAGATGGTGCGCATCACGCTGTAGAGCGGCAGCACCATGAAGGGCAGCAGGATGTGGGTCATGGCGATGATCGTGCCGGTCTGGTTGTAGATCATCGAGATCCGGTTCTGATCGCCGATGATCCCGATCCAGACCAGCAGATCGTTGAGCACCCCCTGCTGCTGAAGGATCACGATCCAGGAGGTCGTGCGCACCAGGAGCGAGGTCCAGAACGGCAGCAGGACCATGATCATCAGCAGATTGGAGACCCTGAGCGGCAGCGTCGCCAGGAGATAGGAGACGGGAAAGCCGAGCACCAGGCAGAGGGCGGTGATCAGCAGGCTGATGCGGAAGGTGCGCAGGAAGAGCGGCACGTAGATCCGCTTGTTCTCGGGTTGGGCGACGATGTTGCCGTCCGGATCGAAGCGCATGTCGACCGCCGCCAGATAGTAGGACAGCGTGTAGGGGCTGCTCATCCGCTTGACGAGCTTCCAGACGTCGGGATCGCCCCAGCGCGGGTCGAGGTCGAGAAAGGCCTCGCGATAGGGCGGCTCGATGCGCTGGACCCTCCGCTGGGTCTTCATGATCAGCGAGCGCATGCCGCTCATCTCGTAATTGAGCCGGGTCGCCACCTTGCCGACGGTGCGCGCCTCCCGGCTGGAGACGAGATCCCGGTAGAGGGCGGCGAAGACACGCTCCTCGGGCAACTCCGCCCCGTCCCAGTCGGCCAATGCCGCCGTCACCTCCGGCCAGTAGGTCCGCACCTCGGGATTGGCGACGCTGCGCGTCAGCATGTCGAAGATGGGCATCAGGAAGGTGACGAGAACGAACAGCAAGAGCGGCGTCGCCAGGAGGAACGCGGTGATCCGCCGCCGGCGCATGGCCCGCGCCAGGGAGATCTTGAGCGGCGTACCGTCGGCTGCGGTGAGCTGTCCGGGAGTGACGGCGGCCCGGGCCATGCTGCGAACCCTCCCCTCAGGCGTCCAGTGCGCGACAGTCTTCCATCCGCCAGCCGATCCGGATCCGCTGGCCGGTCGTCAGGGCGAACCGGCCGCCGGTGTTCGGCACCTTGACGATGAAGTCCTCGTCGCCGCAGACGGCGAGGCGCACGCGGATGTGATCGCCGTGGTAGATCAGCTCCTCGACCCTTGCGGTGAACACGTTCGGCAGGCTGCCGTCGGGCGGATCGAGGATCACCCGTTCCGGCCGCAGCGACAGGGTGGTGGGCCGGCCGACGGCATCGACGTTGACGGCGAGGGCCAGCACCTCGCCGTCGGCGATCGCCACCCGACAGATCCCGTCCTCGATCGCCTTCACGGTGCCGAGCAGGCGGTTGTTCTCGCCGATGAACTGGGCGACGAAGGCGTTCTCGGGCTCCTCGTAGAGCTGGGCCGGGCTGGCGAGCTGCTGGATCACGCCGTCGTTGAAGACCGCCACCCGGTCGGACATCGTCAGCGCCTCGCCCTGATCATGGGTGACATAGACCACCGTAATGCCGAGCTCTTCGTGGAGGTGCTTGATCTCGTACTGCATGTTCTCCCGGAGCTGCTTGTCGAGCGCTCCCAGGGGCTCGTCCATCAGAACGAGCTTGGGCTCGAAGACCAGCGCCCGGGCGAGCGCCACCCGCTGCTGCTGGCCGCCCGAAAGCTGGGCCGGGCGCCGCGAACCGAATCCCTCGAGCCGCACCATGGCGAGCGCCCGCTCGACCCGTTGCCGTATCTCCTCCCGCGGCAGCCGCCGGACCACGAGCGGAAAGGCGAGATTTTCCTCCACCGTCATGTGCGGGAACAGGGCGTAGTTCTGGAACACCATGCCGATGTCGCGCTTGTGCGGCGGCACCCTGGTGATGGGGAGCCGGTCGAGATAGATCTCACCGTGGGTCGCCGCCTCGAAGCCGGCGAGCATCAAAAGACAGGTGGTCTTGCCCGAGCCCGAAGGGCCGAGCAGGGTGAGGAACTCGCCCCGGGCCACCTCCAGATTGAGGTTCTTGACCACCAGCGTTTCGCCGTCGTAGGTTTTCTGCACGTCGACGAACCGCACGAATCCCCGATCTTTCTCTTCCATTCTCGACGCTTCCGCCCCCTCGCCTGCCTTTACCGCGCTCTTGCTACTGAGAGCCGTCGCGAGTGTAAAGCCACCCGCCGCGGGAAACGCCGCCTCGCCGGCATGCTCCTTTCCGGAAGCGTCATCGGGGGATCCCGGCCGCAGTTCGTCTCGAAAAGACGGAAAAAAGTTTCCGACAATTTTAACTTTCCTTTTTCCTTCAATGGCTTGATTTTTTCGATGTCTCTGTTAACCATACCGCGACTTGAAGGTCCTCCCGAAAAATTCCCACCAGCGGGTGCGAATACCGGCCATGCAGATGCACATCCTCCTGGTTCAGCCCGCGGGCTGGAGCCTGCCGTGGCTGACAGCGATCCTGCGGGAAGCCGGGCTCGATGCCTACCGTCTCGAACATGTCGGCAGCCTGCCTCGGGCGATCGAACGGCTGGTCGATCGCGGAGCCGATCTCGTGCTGCTGGACCGCGCCACCGTGGAGGACGGGGAAACCGCGCTTTTGCGCCTCCAGTGCATCGCCCCCGGCACGCCGGTGGTCCCCTTCGTCACCGTGGCCGGGGAAACACTCCTCGATCGTGAGCTCCTGATCCGCTGCATCGTCCGGATCTGGCGGGCCAGCCAGAACCGGCGGCGGCTCGTGCATCGTGCCACCCACGACCGGCTGACCGGACTCGCCAACCGCTGGCTGCTCGAGGACAAGGTGGCGGAGGCGGTGGCCCGGGCACGCCGCCGGGGCGATCCGGGGGCCCTCGTGTTTCTCGATCTCGACGGCTTCAAGGCGATCAACGATCGCTACGGACACGATGCCGGCGATTTCGTGCTCAAGACGATCGGCGAGCGGCTCCGCCGGGTGGTCCGCGAAAGCGACACCGTGGCCCGCTTCGGCGGCGACGAGTTCGTCGTGCTGCTCGAGGAGGTGCGCAACGAGAAGAGCGCCGGCAAGGTCGCCGCCAAGCTCGAAAGGGTGATCGCCGAACCGGTGCCGCTGCCGCACGGTCCGACGGTGATCCGGGCGAGTACCGGCCTCTCCCTGTTCCCGAGCCAGGGCACCAACCTGCACGATCTCTTGCGGCGGGCCGACCGGCTGATGTACCACAACAAGCTCAACCGCCGGCTCGACAACGCCGTCGCCTGAGCCGCGACCGCCGCGACATTCCTTCGCGATCGCCCCCCGGAACGCGCGAGACCTGCTAAACGGTATCCGACCGCCGGTTTCGGCGATGCGGGAAACCGTACCATGACACGCCGTCCCGGCACCCCGTGTTGCGGTTCTCCGGTCGCTTGTGGAATGCTTCGGGCATGAGCGGGCAGCAGACGGAACAGGGACTTGCCGTCCGGGCGCTGATCAGGCGTTGCCGCAGGGCGAGCGCCGCCACCCTCCTGCAGGGGGAGGAGGCCCGGGTGGCCGGCCCGTACGCATCCCTGGTCATGGTCGCGGCCGACCTCGATGCGAGCCCGCTGTTGTTTCTTTCGACCCTCGCCGTCCACAGTCGCAATCTCGAACGGGATCCGCGGATGGCGCTTCTCCTCGACGGGACCGAGGGGCTGGAGAATCCCCTCGCCGGGGAGCGCGCGACCCTGCTCGGTGTCTGCGAACGGACCTCCTGCCCGCGGCTCCGGAGCCGCTACCTGCGCTACCATCCGGACGCCGCCCGGTATTCGGATTTCGCCGATTTCCACCTCTGTCGCCTGCGCCTCGAACGTGCCCATCTCGTCGCCGGGTTCGGCCGCATCGCCTGGGTCCCGGCCCCGGCCGTGCTGCTATCCGAGGCGATCACGCGGGACCTCCTCCGCCGGGAGGAGGCCCTGCTCGGGGAGCTCGAACGGGAGCAGACCGACAATCTGCAGCTCCTCGCCGCGGCCGCGGGCGCCACACCCGGCGGCTGGCGACCGATCGGCCTCGATCCCGAGGGTCTCGATCTCGCCCGCGGTCGGGAGCGGCTGCGCATCCCGTTCCCGGCCACGGTCGCCGATCCGGAACAACTGCGGGCGGCCCTCGTCGATCTCGTACGCGGCGGCCGGCGCCGGACGGCCGAAGACCATTCGTCCCGACCCCAGGATTGATCGCCCAGGAGGATCCCCGAGGTGAAACCCGCCACCGTCGATCGGGAGACGGCCCGCAAACCGTCCGCGTCCGCAGGCGATGGAGCCACCCGTGCCAACCTGGTTCCGGCGAAGCTGATCATGCAGGCGGTGCGTGCCGGCGAGGCCCGGCTGAACGCCGCCGGCGCCCTCGTCGCCCGGACCGGCATCTTCACCGGCCGTTCGCCCCGCGACAAATTCGTCGTCGCCAGACCCGATCTCGCCGAGACCATCGACTGGGGGGACAACAACCAGCCGCTGGAGCCGGAGCGTTTCGCGCGGCTGCTCGCCCGTGCCCGCGCCTATGCGCGCAACCGCCCCCTCTACCGTCAGGATCTCCACGCCGGCGCCGATCCCCGCCATCGCCTGCGGGTCCGGGTGTGGACCGAACAGGCCTGGCACGCGCTGTTCGCCCGCAACATGTTCATCCGCCCCACCCGCCCGGAGCTCGCCGGCTACCGTCCCGACTGGGAGGTGCTCCATCTGCCGGGCTTCCGGGCCGAGCCGACGGAGGACGGCACCCGCTCGGAAACGGTGGTGGCGATCGATTTCGCGACGCGCATCGTGCTGATCGCCAACACCCTCTACGCGGGCGAAATCAAGAAATCGATCTTCACCGTCCTGAACCATCTGCTGCCGGAGCGGGGTGTCCTGCCGATGCACTGCTCCGCCAACGCGAGCCCCTCGGGGAAGGTCGCGCTCTTCTTCGGCCTTTCGGGCACCGGCAAGACGACCCTGTCGGCGGACGCCGATCGGATTCTGATCGGCGACGACGAACACGGCTGGTCGGACCGGGGCGTGTTCAACTTCGAGGGCGGCTGCTACGCCAAGGTGATCCGCCTTCGACGCGAGGCGGAACCCGAGATCTGGGACGCATCCAACCGCTTCGGCGCCATCCTCGAGAACGTGGTCCTCGATCCCGACACCCTGGAACCCGATTTCGACGACCCCGGCCTGACCGAGAACACGCGCAGCTCCTATCCCCTCGATTTCATCCCCAACGCCAGCCGTGACGGCCTCGGCGGTCATCCCACCGACATCGTCATGCTCGCCTGCGACGCCTTCGGCGTGCTGCCGCCGATCAGCCGTCTCACCCCCGAACAGGCGATGTACCACTTCCTCTCCGGCTACACCGCCAGGGTGGCCGGTACCGAGCGCGGGGTGACCGCTCCCAAGGCGACCTTCTCGGCCTGTTTCGGGGCGCCCTTCATGCCCCGTCATCCCTCCGTCTACGCCCGGCTCCTCGGCGAATTCATGCACCGCCACCGGGTGCGCTGCTGGCTTCTCAACACCGGCTGGAGCGGCGGCGGTTACAGCGTCGGCGAACGGATGCCGCTCGAACTCACCCGCGCCCTGCTCCACGCCGCCCTCGCGGGCGAGCTCGACGGCGTGCCGAGCCGCATCCACCCGGCCTTCGGCCTCGCCATGCCGGCCGCCTGTCCGGGGATCGACGCGGAGCTTCTGGACCCCCGCGCGAGCTGGACCGACAAGCGCGCCTACGACGAGGCGGCGGCCATCGTCGCCAAACTCTTCGCCGAAAATTTCGAGAAATTCCGCCCCTACGTCGGCGCCGAGATCGCCCGCGCGGGCCTCGTGCCCGGTTGAAGCCGGCGGCGCACGGGGCTCACAGGACCCAGCCGGCGGCCACCGCCACCTCCAGGACCTCAAGACCGCCTTCCCAGATCATGTCGAGGGCGACGTAGAGAACCAGCACCAGACCGACATAGGCGATCCAGGCGTGGCGCTCGATCAGGCGGGCGATGTAGCCCGCCGCCACCCCCATCAGGGCGATCGAGAGCACCAGCCCGAAGATCATGATATAGGGATGCTCGCGCGCCGCCCCCGCCACCGCCAGCACATTGTCGAGGGACATCGAGATGTCGGCCACCGCGACCTGGATCACGGCCGAACGGAAGGTCTTGATGCCGGTACCGCGGTTCTCCCCGGGTTCGACCTCGGCGAGCTGCATCTCGATGCTGCGGGCCCGGATCTCCCGCCACATCTTCCAGGCGACCCACAGCAGCAGCAGGCCGCCGGCCAGCATCAGTCCGATGATCGACAGGAGATCGACGGCGATCAGGGCGAAGGCGATCCGGGCGATCAGCGCGAGACCCACGCCGAAGAGGATCACCTGCCGCTGCTGCCTGACCGGCAGGCCGGAGGCGGCCGAGCCGACGACGACGGCATTGTCGCCGGCGAGCACGATGTCGATCATGATCACCGACAGGAAGGCGGTGAGCTGGCTTACCAACAGAGGATCGAGCATGGTCCGTCGTGTGTGTCCTTGCCGCGCCGCACCCTATCCGCAGGCCGCCCGCGACGCCACCCCCTCTCGCGGCCGGGGCGATCCCGCCCCTCGGGGATCGGTGGTTGACCCGGAACCCGGAGCGCGCCAAACGCCATCCCATGAAGGTCACCGGTGGCGGTTCTCGTCATGCCCTCGTCCTGATCCTCGGCGGCACGCGTTCGGGAAAGAGCCGGCGTGCCGAAGAGCTGGCCCTGGGCAGCGGCCTCGCGCCCGTCTATCTGGCCACCGGCGTGGCCGGTGACGCGGAAATGGAATCGCGTATCGCCGCCCACCGGGCGCGACGGGGCGAGAGCTGGCGGACGGTCGAGGTGCCGGTGGAGCTGGCGGCCGCCATCTCCCGGGAGACCCGTCCCGACCGCATCCTCCTGGTCGATTGCCTGACCATGTGGCTCACCAATCTGCTGATGGCGGACATGGAGGTGGCCACCGCCTGCGATCGCCTCGAGGAAGCGCTGCGGGACCGCCGCGGCCCGATCCTGCTCGTGAGCAACGAGGTCGGGCTGGGCGTGGTTCCGGCGACGCCGTTGAGCCGACGCTTCCTCGACCACGCCGGTGCGCTGCACCGGCGGCTCGCGGCCCTCGCCGACCGTGTCGAGCTGATGGTGGCCGGGCTGCCGCTCGCCCTCAAGCCGGCCGCGGAAAGGTAGCGATCGATGCATCTCCTGAGCGCGACCGCCGCGGGCGGTTCCGATGTCGAGGAGGCGGTCGATCTCGACCAGACACCGGGCGACATCCTCGTCCTCAGCGCCGCCGACACCGAACTCGGCTGCCTCGCCCGGGCCCGCGCCGCCTGCGCCACGCCGCTGCCGGGTCTGCGGCTCGCCAATCTGCTCAAGCTTTCCCATCCCTATTCGGTCGATCTCTACGTCGAGAAGACGGTCCGCCGCAGCCGGCTCGTGGTGCTGCGTCTGCTCGGGGGCCGGAGCTACTGGTCCTACGGTCTCGAGCAGATCGTCGCCGCCTGCCGCGAGGAGGGCATCCCGCTCGCGGTCCTCCCCGGCGACGACAAGCCCGATCCCGAACTCGCCCGCCTGACGACGATGGATCCGGCGGCGGCCGCCCGGGTCTGGGCCTATCTGATCCACGGCGGAATCGCCAACGCCGAGCATTGCCTGCGCTATCTGGCCTCCCTCCTGGGCCGGGAAATCGACTGGCGGGAACCGCGGCCGCTGCCGGCGGCCGCTCCCTGGTTCCCCGATCTCGAGGCCCCGGAGGCGGAGCTGCTTTCCCACCGTCTGCCGCCCGACCGACCGGTGGTTCCGCTGCTGTTCTACCGGGCCCTGTTCGCGAGCGGCGATCTGGCGCCGATCGAGGCCCTGGTCGCGGCGCTCGAAGCCCGTGATCTCGCCCCTCTGCCGATCTACGTGACGAGCCTCAAGGATCCGCACGCCCTGCGAACCGTCGAAGCCCTGCTCGCGCGCCATCCCCCGGCGGCGATCCTCAACGCCACCGCCTTCGCGACCGGCACCCCCGGTACGAGCGAAGGCGGTCCCCTCGCGCGCTTCGGGGTGCCGGTCTCGCAGCTCGTCTTCGCCGGCAGGGACAGGGCGAGCTGGCGGGCCGATCCGCAGGGGCTCGGTCCCCGGGATCTGGCCATGCAGGTGGCCCTGCCGGAGGTGGACGGGCGCATCCTCACCCGTGCCGTGGCCTTCAAGGAACTGGAGGAGATCGATCCGGCCACCCAATGCCCGCTGCTGCGCTACCGGCCTCTGGCCGACCGGATCGACTTCACCGCCGACCTCGCCGCCGCCTGGATCCGCCTCGCCCGCACCGCCCCCGGCGAGCGACGGATCGCCCTCCTTCTCGCCAACTATCCCAGCCGCGACGGCCGGATCGCCAACGGAGTCGGCCTCGACACCCCGGAAAGCTGCGTCGCCGTGCTGCGGGCGCTCGCCGAGGCCGGCCATGCGGTCGAGAGCATCCCGGCCGACGGCGGGGCGCTGATGGAACGGCTCCTCGCCGGCCCCACCAACCGCCCCGACCGGCTGCGCCGCGCCGCGTCCGGGGTCCGGCTGCCGCTCGCCGCCTACCGGCGCTGGTTCGAGAGCCTGCCGGAGGCCGTCCGGGAGCGGATCACCGCGCGCTGGGGACCGCCCGAAGCCGATCCCCATCTGGTCGAAGACGCCTTCGCCCTCGCCCTCCTGCCCCTCGGCAACATCGTGCTCGGCATCCAGCCCGCCCGGGGCTACCACCTCGATCCGGCGGCCACCTACCACAGCCCCGACCTCCCGCCGCCCCACGGCTATCTCGCCTTCTATCTGTGGCTGCGCGAGATCTGGAACTGTCACGCCGTCATCCATCTCGGCAAGCACGGCAATCTCGAATGGCTGCCCGGCAAGGCCCTCGCCCTGTCGGAGAATTGCCTGCCGGAAACGGCGCTGGGACCGGTGCCCCATCTCTATCCCTTCATCGTCAACGATCCCGGCGAGGGGAGCCAGGCCAAGAGGCGGGCGGCGGCGGTGATCCTCGATCATCTCACCCCGCCGCTGACCCGGGCCGAGACCTACGGCCCGCTGCGCGAGCTCGAGCGGCTGGTCGACGAATACTGGGAAGCCTCCCAGCTCGATCCGCGCCGCACGGCTCCGCTCGCCGAGGAGATCCTGGCGGCCGGCCGGCGGCTGGGCCTCGATCGCGATCTCGGCCTCGAGGACGAGGCCGACACCGAGGTCTGGCTGCAAACTCTCGACAATCATCTCTGCGCCCTCAAGGAGCTGCAGATTCGCGACGGGCTGCACGTTTTCGGTCGCTCGCCGGAAGGCCCACAGCGGATCGACACGCTGGTCGCGATCGCCCGCATCCCGCGGGGCGACGGGCGGGGGCCGAACGCTTCGATTCTCCGGGCCCTGGCCACGGATCTCGGGCTCGGGGAGTTCGATCCCCTCGATTGCCGCCCGGCCGACCCCTGGCACGGACCACGGCCGGCGATCCTCGCCGGCCTCCTCGAGGATCCCTGGCGCAGCGCCGGCGACGCCGTCGAAAGGCTCGAGCGGCTGGCCCGCGCGCTGGTCGCCGGGGAGATCGCACCGGCGGCCGACTGGCGGCACACGCGCCCGGTCCTCGACTGGCTGCGGAGAACGCTCGCCCCCGCCCTCGACGGTTCGGGCCGGGCGGAGATGGAGGGTCTGCTGCGCGGCCTGTCCGGCGGCTTCGTGCCGCCCGGACCGAGCGGGGCGCCGACCCGCGGCCGCCCCGAGGTGCTTCCCACCGGGCGCAACTTCTATGCCGTCGATACCCGCGCCGTGCCGACCCCGACGGCCTTCGCCCTCGGCTGGAAGGCGGCCGAGGAGGTGGTCGCCTGGTATCTCCAGAACCACGGCCGCTGGCCCGAGCGGCTGGTGATGTCGGCCTGGGGCACGGCCAACATGCGCACCGGCGGCGACGACATCGCGCAGGCCCTGGCCCTCCTGGGCTGCCGTCCGGTCTGGGAACCCGCCAGCCAACGGGTGACCGGTGTCGAGGTGCTGCCGGCCGAGGTCCTCGGCCGGCCCCGGGTGGACGTGACGCTGCGGGTCTCCGGCTTTTTCCGCGACGCCTTTCCCGCCCAGATGGAGCTGTTCGACGATGCGGTGCGGGCGGTCGCGGCCCGCGACGAACCGCCGGAGGTGAACCCGCTGGCGGCGGCCGTCGCCGGACGCCGGGCGCGGCTCGAAGCGGAAGGGATCCCCGCCGAGCGGGCGCAGCGTCTGGCCAGCCTGCGTCTTTTCGGCTCCATGCCCGGCGCCTACGGGGCCGGGCTGCAGGCGCTGATCGACGAGGGCGGCTGGCAGCGGCGCGGCGATCTCGCCGAGGCCTTTCTCGCCTGGAGCGGCTTCGCCTACGGCCGCGGTCTCGAGGGCGAGGAGGCGGGAGGCGCGCTTCGCGAGCGCCTGGGGGCGGTCGATCTCGTCCTCCACAACCAGGACAACCGCGAGCACGACATTCTCGATTCGGACGACTACTACCAGTTCATCGGCGGGCTGGTGGCGGCGGCGGCGGAACTCTCCGGCCGCGAACCGGAAGTGCTGTTCGGCGATCACTCGCGTCCCGAGACGCCCCGCGTGCGCCGACTCAAGGAGGAGATCGGCCGGGTGGTCCGGGGTCGTGCGGCCAATCCCAAATGGATCCGCGGCGTCATGCGCCACGGCTACAAGGGAGCCTTCGAGATGGCCGCTACCCTCGACTATCTGTTCGCCTTCGCCGCCACCACGCGCCTCGTCGAGGACCATCATTTCGATGCCCTGTTCGAGGCCTATCTCCAGGACCCCGAGGTGCGCGGCTTCCTGGCCGAGAACAATCCGGCGGCGCTGCGGGAAATGGCGGATCGCTTCGCCGAGGCCCTGGAACGCGGCCTCTGGCACCCGCACGGCAACCGGGTGGCGGCGGTTCTCGACGAGATCCGCGGCAGTCGCGACCGAGCCGGTGCCGGGTGTTTCCCGGAGAGGTTCAGTCGAGCCCGGTCAGAATCGCCCGCAACCGCGTCACGATCTCCTCGATGTCGGCGCGGGTCGCAATCAGCGGCGGCGACAATGCGATGGTATCGCCGGTGATGCGGATCATCATGTCGTGGTCGAAGAAGGCGCGGACCATCGCCGCGTAGCCCCGCGCCCCCGGCGCCCCGTCGCGCGGCGCCAGCTCCACCGCCCCCATGAGCCCGAGATTGCGGATGTCCACCACGTTCGGGCAGTCGCGCAGGGAATGGACCGCCTCCTCGAAATGGGGCGCCAGCGCGGCCGCGTTCTCGAACAGCCCCTCCTCGCGGTAGGTGTCGAGGGTGGCGAGGGCCGCCGCGGTGGCCAGCGGATGGGCGGAATAGGTGAAGCCGTGGAACAGCTCGATGGCGTGGTCCGGTCCCCCGTTCTCGGTGACGATGGCGTCGTAGATCGGCTTCCTCACCATCACCGCTCCCATCGGAACGGTGCCGCCGGTGAGGCCCTTGGCGGTGGTCACGAGATCCGGCCGGACGCCGAAATACTCCGCCGCCGAACCCCTGCCGAGGCGGCCGAAGGCGGTGATCACCTCGTCGAAGATCAGGAGGATGCCGTGCCTCTCCGTGATCTCGCGCAGCCGCTCGAGATAGCCCAGCGGCGGCGGATAGACGCCGATGGAGCCGGCCACCGGCTCGACGATCACCGCCGCGATGGTGGATGGATCGTGGAGCTCGACGAGCCGCTCCAGCTCATCTGCGAGATGCGCGCCCCAGGCGGGCTGCCCACGGGAGAAAGCGGTATGCTCGAGCACCCGGGTGTGGGGCAGATGATCGACCCCGGGCAGCAGCGGGCCGTACCATTTGCGGTTCGGGCCGATGCCCCCCACCGAGATGCCCCCGAACCCGACCCCGTGATAGCCGCGCTCGCGGCCGATGATCCGGGTGCGGCTGCCCTGGCCGATCACCCGCTGGTAGCAGAGGGCGATCTTGAGGGCGGTATCCACCGACTCGGAGCCGGAGTTGGTGAAGAAGGCGTAGTCGAGATCGCCGGGGAACAGGTCCCGCAGGCGGGCCGCCAGCTCGAAGGCCCGGGGATGGCCGAACTGGAAGGAGGGCGCGAAATCGAGCTCGCCGATCTGGCGGCGTACCGCCTCCACCACCCGCCGTGGCGCATGGCCGGCGTTGCAGCACCAGAGGCCGGCCGAACTGTCGAGAATCCGACGCCCGTCGGGGGTCAGATAGTGCATGCCCTCGGCGGCGCTGATCAGCCGCGGCTCCCGCTTGAAATGCCGGTTGGGCGTGAAGGGCATCCAGAAGGGTTCGAGATCGTTCGGTGCCTGAACGAGATCTTCCTTCAGCATCGCTGCACTCCCCCGATGATCCTCGCGCCCCGGCGGTACCCGCTTCCGTGCGCGGCACATGTTCCCGCTATCGCTGGAGGACGCTTACGCCACTCTCCGGTCGGACGTAAAGGGGCCGCCCGGCGATCAGTGTCGCCTCCACGATCTGTTCGTCGCCGAGAACCGCGAGAGCCAGCAGCAGCTCCGCGGTGTCCGCCGCCGCGCCGGCCGCGAGGCGACGGGCGAGTGCCGGCCGCCGCCCGGGATCGAGGACGATCAGATCGGCGACGCGACCCGGTCGCAGGCTGCCGATCTCCTCCTCGAGACCGAGCGCCCGGGCATTGCCCAGCGTCGCCATGTAGAAGAGCTCGGCGGGGGCGAGATCGCGGCCCGAGAGCCGGACGATCTTGTGCAGTTCGGCCATGGTCTGGAACATCGAATAGCTGGTGCCGCCGCCGATGTCGGTCGCGAGGGCGAGGCGCACCGGGCGCGTCGGGTCGCGGAGGGCCACCGGATCGACGAGGCCGCTGCCGAGAAAGCTGTTCGAGGTCGGGCACAGTACGGCCACCGAAGCGGTCGCCGACAGCCGTTCCAGTTCCGTTTCTCCGAGATGGATGCAGTGGCCGAACAGCGAGCGGGGACCGAGGAGCCCGAACCGATCGTAGACCTCGGTGTAGTTCCGGGCCCAGGGGAACAGACGCCGCACGGTCGCGATCTCCCGCCGCTGTTCGGCGAGATGGGTCTGCAGGAACACTCCGGGATGCTCGCGCAGCAGCCTTCCCGCCGCTTCGAGCTGGGCGTCGCTGGAGGTGACGGCGAAGCGCGGGGTGACCGCGTAGGCGATGCGGCCCCGCCCGTGCCAGCGGGCGATCAGCGCCACGCTGTCACGATAGCCGTCCTCGGCGGTATCGCGAAGCTCCGGCGGAGCGCCCCGGTCCATCATCACCTTGCCGGTGACGATCCGCATGCCGCGGCCGAGCGCCGTCTCGCAGAGCGCATCGACCGAGGCGGGATGGACCGTGCAGTAGACGGCCGCGGCGGTCGTCCCGTTGCGCAGCAGCTCGTCGAGGAAGAACCGCGCCCCTTCCCGCGCCCGTTCCGGATCGCCGAAGGCGGCCTCGGCGGGAAAGGTGTGTCGCTCCAGCCAGTCGAGGAGATCGCGACCGTAGGCCGCCACCACCCCGGTCTGCGGATAATGGACGTGGGCGTCGATCAGGCCCGGCAGGAGGAGCCGGGAGGATAGATCCACGAGGTGAACGCCCGCATCGAGCCTGGTCCGGATCTCCGCCGCCGGTCCCAGCCGGACGATCCTGCCGTTCTCGACGAGCAGCAGCCCGTCGGCGATGTCCTCGATCGCCGCCGCCCCCGCCTCCGCGGGATCCGCCACCGCGTGGAGGATCCGCCCGCGGAGGGCGAAGCGAGCCCTGCCGGATCCGTTCACCGGCGTCCTTCCGCGATCGCCCAGCGGCCCAGCAAGGCCCGCTCCTCCTCGGTGATGCCGGTGACGTTGGCCGGCGGCATGGCCCGCGTCCAAGCCGTCTGCAGGGCGATCCGCCAGGCCTCGAGTCGGAGCAGGCGCTCCTCGTCGAAGCGCACCCCCTTGGGGGGTACCACCACCCCCTCCCAGACCGGCTCCGCGGCATGGCACATGGCGCAGCGCATCTCGACGATCTCCCTGGCCTGCGCGAACAGCGCCGCGCGCGGCGGCTCCGCCTCGGCACCGGCCACGGCCCGCGGCAGGGTCAGCCAGGCGAGGGCGGCGATCGCCAGCGCCGCCACCAGCCAGCTCCACCAGGGGCCGGTCTCGCCACGATGGCGGCGGTTGAAGAAGTGGCGAACCGAAAAGCCGGTCACCAGCACCAGCGCCGCCACCAGCCAGACCTTCCCGGTGGCGAAGGTGAGCGGATAGTGGTTGGCGATCATGAAGAAGATCACCGGCAGGGTCAGATAGTTGTTGTGCAGCGAGCGCTGCTTGGCCTGCCGGCCGAGGGCGGGGTCGGGCTGCCGGCCGTCGATCAGCGCCGCCACCACCTTGCGCTGGTTGGGAATGATCACATGGCCGACGTTGGCGGCCATGATCGTGCCGAGCAGCGCGCCGAGATGGAAGAGCACGGCCCGGCCGCTGAAGATCTGCGACAGCAGCCAGGCGAGGAGCACGATCAGCAGGCTTCCGACCGCCGCCAGCCGGAACTCGTCGCGCGCCAGCGGCGACCGGCAGAGGCCCTCGTAGACCAGATAGCCGGCGACCAGCACCGCGAGGCTCGCGAGGATCGCCGCCACCGGAGGGAGGTCGAGCACCGCCGGATCCACCAGCAGCAGCGCGGCATTCCAGTAATAGTACGCGACCATGAGGAAGAAGCCGCTCAGCCAGGTGGTATAGGCCTCCCACTTGAACCAGGTCAGCCGCTCCGGCAGCTCCGCCGGTGCCACCAGGTATTTGGTCATCCGGTAGAAGCCGCCGCCGTGAACCTGCCAGGCCTCGCCGGCGACCCCGGGCGGCAGGCCGGGCCGCGCGCGCAGGCTGGCGTCGAGGGCGATGAAGTAGAAGGAGGTGCCGATCCAGGCCATGGCCGCGATCACGTGCAGCCAGCGCAGGACGAGGCTCGACCATTCGAGTAGCAGGGAATCCACGTTCCGAAGGCTCCGTCACCGGGCGAAGGCGGGCGCATCCTGACCAGCCCGCCACCGACTGGCAAGCGGCGAGGCCCCTGCCCCCGGGAGGCGGGCGGGCGTCCGGCCCCTCCGCGCGTCGTCCCGCGATTTTTTTCGTTCCGGGACGGCCGCTTACCCGGGCCGCCGCTACCCTCGGGTACGCATCACCGGGCGTGCGACTACCTTCACGCGCATAGCCAACGGTTGTATAAGAGAGCGGGTATTCTAATTTAACGAAGTCGCAAGACAACGAAACTAACGTGTTGGGTGGAACGTCAGAGCCGGGTGGTGCCGACCAACGCGCGAGCGTATCCGTCGACCGGCCTGACCAGTCCGGAACGGGTCCCCTACCCGACCCGGCAGGAAAGGAGTGAGTCATGACGGCAACCATGGCAAGACCGAAAACCGAAGCCCGGCCGGGCCGGTCGCGTGCCCAGGAAGTGGATCGCCATGTCGGCGCCCGCATGCGCGAGCGGCGCATTATGCTGGGACTCACGCAGCAGCAGATGGCCGAGCTGATCGGTGTCACCTATCAGCAGGCCCACAAGTACGAGAAGGGCATCAACCGGATCGCCGCCGGCCGGCTGTTCACGATCGCCCAGGCGCTCGGCGTCGATGTCGGCTATTTCTTCGAGGGCATGGAAACCGAGCGGGATTTCAAGCCGACCCCCCAGCAGCGGATGCTGCTCGAGCTGGCCCGCAATTTCATCGCCCTGCCCAACCGCAAGTACCAGGAAGCGATCTGCAACCTCGCGCGGGCGCTCGCGAGCGTCGAGGAAGGCGCCGAGGACGGGCTCAAGGGCCTCTGATTCCATCTCCGGCGGACCGCCGACGACCCTCGGCGATCCGCCCGCCCGATCGATCGCGACGATCCGGGCGGTGCCAGGCCGCCCGGATCGCTTCGCGCCCGCCTCGGGCCGCGGACTTGCCTCGCCCTTCCCCCCTCGGCTAGGGTCGCTCCGATCCAAGCCAGAGATGCGGGGAGGAAAAACATGAAAATCAAGACCTTACTGGTGACCGGCGCGATCCTGCTCGTCGGTCAGCAGGCCGATGCCCTGGTCCTCAAGGCCTCGCACCAGTGGCCCGGCGGCAAGGGCGATGTGCGCGACGAGATGGTCCAGATCATCAAGCGCGAGGTCGAGGCCGCGAACGTCGGCATCGAGATCAAGGTCTATCCGGGCAAGTCCCTCTACAAGCCCAAGGAACAGTGGGCGGCGATGGTCAAGGGGCAGCTCGACATCTCCGCCTTCCCGCTGGATTACGCCTCGGGCCGGCATCCCCAGTTCAGCGCCACTCTCATGCCGGGGCTGGTGCGCAACCACGAACGGGCCCGGCGTCTCAACGATTCGCCCTTCATGGAAAAGATCAAGAAGATCATCGACGACGCGGGGGTGGTGGTCATTTCCGACGCCTGGCTCGCCGGCGCCTTCGGCTCCAAGAAGGGCTGCGTCCGCGGTCCCGAATCGGTCGAGGGGCTGGTGATGCGGGCCGCCGGGCCGATGTTCGAGGAGATGCTGGCGGCCGCCGGCGCCTCGATCGCCTCGATGCCCAGCTCCGAGATCTACACCGCCATGCAGACGGGTGTGCTGGACGCCGCCAACACCAGCTCCGGCAGCTTCGTCTCCTATCGCCTCTACGAGGTGGTGAAATGTCTCACCGCGCCGGGGGCCAACGCCCTCTGGTTCATGTACGAGCCGATCCTGATGTCGAAGAAGACCTGGAACAAGCTCGACGACGCCCAGCGTCAAGCCTTCCTCGAGGCCGGCCGGAAGGCCGAGGATTATTTCTTCGAGGAGGCGCGGAAGCTCGACCAGAAGATGATCGATGTCTTCACCAAGGCGGGCGTCGAGGTGGTCGAGATGAGCGGTGAGGAATTCGATGCCTGGCTCGAGGTGGCGAAGAAGAGCGCCTACCGGAAATTCGCCGAGAAGGTCGAAGGCGGCGCCGAGCTGATCGAACTCGCCCTCTCCGTCGAGTAGCACGGCTTCCGGCGGCCGGCCCGCGGAGGTCCCCGGGCCGGCCCGCTTCCTGCCATCGCTCGAACCGAGACGACCAGCCCGGGGAGATCCGCATGGAGGCTTTCGCGCGTCTGGTACGCGCGCTCTCGCTGGCGGCGGGCCTCGTCGCCGCCGGACTGCTGGCGGCGGCGGTGGTGGTGGTCTGCCAGATGGTCTTCATCCGCTACCTGCTCGGATCCTCCACCGTCTGGCAGACCGAGTTCGTGACCTATGCGCTGGTCGCCACCACCTTCCTCGGCAGCCCCTACGTGCTGGCCCTCAAGGGCCATGTGATGGTCGATCTCCTCCCCCTCTACCTGGGCCGCCGCGGCCGCTTTCTCCTCGCCGTCCTCGCCAATCTGCTGACCCTTCTGTTCTGCCTGGCCCTCTTCTGGCAGGCGGCCTTCTACTGGACCGAGACCTGGGTCGAGGGCTGGACCACCGACACCGTCTGGGCGCTGCCGCTCTGGATCCCCGTGCTGCCCCTGCCGGTGGGCGCCTTCCTTCTCCTCCTCCAGCTCGCCGCCGATCTCGGCCTGCTCCTGAGCGGCCGCGCGGAGCCCTTCGGCAAGGCCGGGAGCAGCGCTCTGTGAGCCCCCTCGAGATCGGTGTCCTCGTCGGCCTCGCCACGATCCTCGTGCTGGCGGCGGGGGTCCCCATCGCCTTCGGCCTGGGGCTCGTTTCCATCGCCTTCCTGGTGCTCTTCGAGGGCGCCGGTGCGTTGTCGCTGCTGGCCGAAACCTTCTTCGCCGGGATCGCCGAATTCTCGCTGGTCTCCATCCCCATGTTCATTCTCATGGGCGCGGCGGTGGCGGGATCGCCGGCCGGCCGCGATCTCTACGCCGCTCTCGACCGCTGGCTGTGGCGGGTACCCGGAGGACTGATCATCGCCAACATCGGCGCCTGCGGCATCTTCGCCGCCCTCTCCGGATCCTCTCCCGCGACCTGCGCGGCGATCGGCAAGATGGGCATTCCCGAGATGCGCAGCCGCGGGGTGCCCGACGAGCTCGCCACCGGGGCCATCGCCGCCGGCGGTACACTCGGGATCCTGATCCCGCCCAGCATCACCATGATCGTCTACGGGATCGCCACCGAGACCTCGATCGGCCGCCTCTTCCTGGCCGGGATCCTGCCGGGGCTGATGCTCACCGCCCTGTTCATGGCCTGGTCGCTCTATCTGAGCTGGCGGCGGGGCTGGCGCTTCGGCGCCCGCGAGCGCGGCTACAGTTGGCGCGAGAAGTTCGAAGTGCTGCCGCGGGTGCTGCCCTTTCTGGCGATCGTCGTCGGCGTCCTCTACGTCCTCTACGGCGGCATCGCCACGCCTTCGGAAGCCGCCGGCGTCGGGGCCGCCCTGTGCCTGCTGCTGGTGGTGGTGATCTACCGGATCGTCGATCCGCGGCGGCTGTGGGCCATCCTCCGCGACAGCACCCGCGAGTCGGTGATGATCATGCTGATCATCGCCGCCTCGGCGCTCTTCTCCTACATGCTCTCGAGCCTGTTCATCACCCAGTCGGTGGCGGAGGCGATCGCCGCCCTCGAGGTCAACCGCTGGGTGCTGATGGGGGTCATCAACCTCTTCCTCCTGGTGGCCGGCTTCTTCCTGCCGCCGGTGGCGGTGATCGTCATGACCGCCCCCATCCTGCTGCCGATCATCACCCAGGCGGGCTTCGATCCCTACTGGTTCGCGGTGATCTTCACCATCAACATGGAGATCGGGCTGATCACCCCGCCCGTGGGCCTCAATCTCTATGTGATCAACAGCATCACCCCCGACGTGCCGCTGCCGGTGGTGCTCCGCGGCGCCCTCCCCTTCATGCTGATGATGGTGTTCGGCATCGTGCTGCTGAGCCTGTTTCCGCAGATCGCAACCTGGCTTCCCGATCTGCTCATGGGCCCGGCCCATTTCGGCTGAAGCGTCGCAGCCGGCTGGCGGAGACCGCACCGGAACCCCATTCATGGGAGAAAGCGGACGGGAAAACGCGATGATCGATCTCTATACCTGGAGCACGCCCAACGGCCGCAAGATCTCCATCATGCTCGAAGAGTGTGGCCTCGCCTACGAGGTGCATCCGATCGACATCGGCAAGGGCGAGCAGTTCGACCCGGAATTCCTGAAGATCAGCCCCAACAACAAGATCCCCGCGATCGTCGATCGCGACAACGGCTGGAGCGTGTTCGAGTCGGGCGCCATCCTGATCTATCTCGCCGAAAAGACCGGCCGCTTCCTGCCGCAGGAGCCGAAAAAGCGCCTGCAGACCCTGGAATGGCTGATGTTCCAGATGGGCGGCGTGGGGCCGATGTTCGGCCAGGCCCATCATTTCCTGAAGTTCAACCCCGGCAAATGCCCCTATGCCGAGGAGCGCTATCACGCGGAAACCCTGCGCCTCTACGGGGTCATGGACCGTCGCCTGGCGGGAAGCCCGTATCTCGCCTGCGAGGAATACACGATAGCCGACATCGCCACCTGGCCATGGGTTTCCCGTTTCGAATGGCAGCGCGTCGACCTCGCTGGCTTCCCCAATGTGCGCAGGTGGTATCTGGAGATCGCGGCCCGGCCGGCCGTCCTGCGCGGCTACGATGTTCCGAAACGCGACCAGCGGATCCCGGTGCCCCGATGAGCGTCGTCGAAACCCTTCCCGTCCGCCGCGTCCGCCGGGCGCTGGCCGCCGAACAGATCAAGGAACGCCTCGTCGAGTTCGACGAGCCGGCCCGGCCCGGGTCGAGGCGCTCACCGGCTTTCCGACGGGCGGAGTGGCGCCGGTCGGTTCGATCACGCCGATGCCGGTGGTGATCGATGCCGGCCTCGCCCGCTTTCTCAGGATCTGTGCCGGGGCCGGGCATCCGCGCCGCGTCATGGAGCCGACCTTCGACGATCTCCTGTTGCCGACCGACGGCAGGGTCGAGGCGCGCGTCGCCACCGGATCAGGGCGGCCGCCGGCGCCGTTGACGATGGATCGGGCCGCCTATAGATAGGCGCGCGTACGGAGACGTGGCCGAGTGGCTGAAGGCGGCGGTTTGCTAAACCGTTGTACGGTGACAAGCCGTACCGAGGGTTCGAATCCCTCCGTCTCCGCCAGATCGATCGAAGGACGCCGGATCGTGAGCCGAGCGATCGAGCGCCCGCCATGTTTCCTTCCCCGACGCGAGTATTTCGCCTCCCCGCGATATCGCCGGCGGCGGATGCGATGACCGCGCCCTCGAAGGTTCCCGACCGAGGATTTCCCCCGAGCGAGTTCGCCGACCGCACCTCCCGTGCGCAGGCCCGCATGGCGGCGCGCGACATGGCCGGCATGCTGCTCACGACGGAACCCGAAATCCGCTACTTCACGGGATTTCACACCGCGTTCTGGCAGAGTCCGACGCGCCCCTGGTTCCTGTTCCTGCCGGTAGAGGGCGAGCCCGTCGCCCTCATCCCCGAGATCGGCGTGCCGGCGATGCGGCGAACCTGGATCGAGGACATCCGGAGCTGGCCGGCACCACGGCCCGAGGATGACGGGCTGAGTCTCCTGATCGATCTCTTGGCGCCGCTCGCCCGAAGCCGCCGGCGGCTCGGCGTGTTGAAGGGCCCCGAGACGCATCTCCGCATGCCCCTCGACGATTACGAACGGCTGCTCGCGGCCCTGCCCGGTCTCCGGATCGTCGATGCCACGCCGATCGTTCGCGCGCTGCGCATGGTGAAGACGCCGGCCGAGATCGAGAAGATCGCCCATGCCTGTGCGATCGGCGCAAACGCTTTCGCACGGCTGCCGGAGCTCGCCGCACCGGGCCTGCCGCTCGAGGATCTCTTTCGGGCCTTCCGGCGGGAGGCGCTCGCCCGAGGGGCGGACGAAGTGCCCTTTCTGGCCGGGAGCGCCGGCCCGGGAGGATACGAGGATGTGATTTCGCCCCCCTCCCGCCGCCCTCTGGAGCAGGGCGACATCCTGATGCTCGATCTCGGCCTGCGCTGGGACGGCTATTTCTGCGATTTCGACCGCAACTTCGCCATCGGAAGGGCCGAGGACGCGGCCCGCCGTGCCTACGATCTGCTGTGGCGGGCGACCGAAGCGGGCATCGCCGCCACCCGTCCCGGCGCCACCTGCCGCGAGCTGTACCGGGCCATGCGGGCGGTGCTCGCCGAAGCGGACGACGGAGACGGCAACATCGGCCGCCTCGGCCACGGGCTCGGAATGCAGCTCACCGAATGGCCGTCGATCATGGAAGGCGACGATACGGTGATCGAGGAGAACATGGTGCTCACCCTGGAGCCCTCGCTTTCCTCGAGCGGAAATCGCATGATGGTGCAGGAGGAGAATCTCGTCGTCGGGCCCCGGGGCGCCCGGCTGCTCACCACCCGGGCGGCGCCGGAGCTGCCCGTGATCCGGGGATGAGCGGATGAAGCCGGATTTCGACACGGACGAGGGAATCGGCCGGCGTGCCAGCCTCGGGGTCCTGGTGCTGGCCGAAGACGCGACGGTGGAGCCGGAGCTCGCCCGGATCACCGCGCTCGAAGGCGTCGCGCTCTACCACAGCCGCATCCCCATGGCGGCGGAGGTGCGCCCCGACACCCTCGCCCGCATGGAACGCGAGCTGCCCGATGCGGTGCGTCTGTTGCCGGCCGCCGCGGATCTCGAGGTCGTCGCCTATGCCTGCACCTCGGGGGCGACGATGCTCGGCTCAGAAGCCGTCTCCCGGGCGATCGGGGCGGTCCTTCCGCGTGCCCGCGTCACCGATCCCCTGGCGGCGATCCTCGCCGCCGGCCGCGCGCTGGAGGTGCGGCGGCTGGGGCTCCTCACCCCCTATCTGCCGGCGATCTCCGAGCGCCTGCGGGGAGCCCTCGAGCAGGCCGGGTTCGAAATCGTCGCGTTCGGATCGTTCGAGGAGAGCGACGACCGCATCGTTGCCCGGATCACCCCGACCAGCATCCTCCGTGCGGCCGAGCAGGTGGCGCAGGCCGCCGCCTGCGAGGCGCTGGTGATCTCCTGCACCGGTCTCCGCTGTCTCGACATCCTCGAGGAGCTCGAACGGCGGATCGGCATCCCGGCCATCTCGAGCAACCAGGCGCTCGGCTGGCAGATGCTGCGGCTGAGCGGCATCCGCGATCTCCTCCCCGGCTTCGGACGGCTCCTTTCGCACCACTAGCCGAGGTGCGCAGCCCCGCCTGCGCCGGTCGGGCAGCCTCGCGGCCCCGCGCCTACCATCGCCATCGCTGTCACCACCGGCTCCGACGGAGCCGCGTGGCTCCCGCGATCGAATCCCCTTGCGACAAGATTTATGTCGAAAGGGATTGACGGTCCCCTCTCAAATAACATAACTTTTGTCGAAAGGAGGGTCACGGCCGTGCGCATCCGCGAACTCGTCGACCGGACGGGCATCACCGAGCGCCAGCTCCGCTACCTGATTTCGGAAGGATTCGTCCCGCGCCCCTACGGCGGGCGCGCCAACGCCGAATACGGTGCGGAGCACTTGGAAGCCGTCCGCCGGTATCTGCGTCTGCGCGAGCTGGGTTTTCCGCCGGCGGCAATCCGGGTGCTGCTGGAAGCGCGGCAGGGCGTACCGATCCCGATCGCGGACGGGGTCACGCTGGTCGTGGATCCGAGGTTGATTGCGAGCGGCGAGCCGGTGGCTCCGCTCGTGGAACGCTTGCAGCGCGTTCTGCGCGAACTCCTGGAGGACAAAGCCGATGTCGTCAGCAGCCCCACAACTCGTCGATCCCCTGGCCGCTCTGATCGCACGTGAGTTCGCGCGGGACGGACGCCTGCTGCCACACGTCGATCTCGCTTTCGACGTCGAGATCGCGGGCGGGCTCGCCCTCGTCCGCACGGTGCGCACCTTCCATCACAGCGAAGAGAACAGCCTGGAAGCGATCCTCGTTTTCCCGGTGCCCTTGCGGGCAGCGCTCTTCCGTCTCGAAGTGGAGATCGACGGGCGCCGCCTGACGGCTCGCGCCACGGGTCGAGCCGAGGCCCGGAACGACTACGAGGGGGCGATCTCCTCGGGCAGAACGACGGTCCTTCACGAAGAGGTGCTGCGCGGCGTCCACATGCTCTCGGTCGGCCATCTTCCGGCAGGCAGGAAGGTCGTCGTCGAGACGAGCTTCGCGATGGCACTGGCGGCAGTCGCGGACGGGGTCGCATTGCACATCCCCCTGACCGTTGGCGATATCTACGGCGACCCACGGCTTCCCGATACCGATCGGCTCGAACATGCGCCCCGCAGAGGCCAGGGCCGGCTGCGGGTGCGCTGCCGCGAGGGACGGGTGCGGCTTTCCGGTCAGCCGCTCGGTGCCGGGTGGGTCGATGTCCCGCTCGATGCGCCGATCGATCTGCGGGTCGAGGGCTGGCGACCCGCCGCCGTGGTCGGACGGGCCGCCGACGGACGCCGGGTGGTGGTCGACATCCGGCCTCGGACGGCCGGCGACGATGCGCTCGATCTGGTGATCCTGCTCGACCGCTCGGGATCGATGGGCGAGCTCGCCTCCGGGAACGGATCCCGCGAGACCAAGTACGCCGCGGCCATCCGGGCACTGGCAGCAGCCACCGGACGGATGCGGCACGGCGACAGGGTCGAGCTCTGGCAGTTCGACCACGCGTGCAGCCATATCGGAAGCATCGGCCCGCAGGTGGGAGCTTCGCGCGCGCGCCCATCCACCGTAACGCGCCGGTTTCGCCACCTCCTGCGCAGGCTCGGAGAGCCCCGGGGCGGGACCGAACTGGGCCGGGCGATCGCCCGTGTTCTGGATGAAAGCTCCTGCCGCGACGTACTGGTGATCACGGACGGCAAGAGCTGGGAGCTCGACGTCGACGATCTGGCGAGACGCGGCAAACGCATCTCGGTCGTGCTGGTCGGCGAAGACAGCCTCGAAGCGAGGATCGGCCATCTCGCGATCCTCACCGGCGGCGATGTCTGCCTGGCCCTCGACGGAGCCGTCGAAGAGGGTCTTCGGCGTGCCCTGGCCGGGCTTCGAACGCCAGCGAGCCCGGCCAGGGTCGAAGGCGAGCTGGACGGCCTCGATGCCGTCCTCGGCGGCATGCAGGTGCGGGCGAAATGGACCGATGCTCCGCAGGACGGAAGCGAGCGGAGTGTCATGGAGCAGGCGGTGTCCGCCTTCGCGGCGTCTCTCGCCCTCCCCGCTCTGGCGCCGGAACGCGCCCGGCAGCTCGCCATGGCGGAAGCTCTGGTCACGCATCGGACCAGCCTCGTTCTCGTCGACGAGGAAGGCGAGGTCCAGGAAGCGCTGCCGCGCACCGTGAAGATCCCGCTGGCCACGCCCCGCACCGCCCGGGATAGCAAGGCATTCTACAGTTTCGGCCCCCGCATCGACCCCGCGGGCGGGCAAAGGCCCGACGCCGCGTTCCTCGCCCGTCGCTCCGCCCCCCGACCTATGCGCCCCCTGGCGTTCGACGTCTGGCCGGCGCCGGCGCCGATCGACTGGATGGGGCAGTCCGCCCGTCTTCTGCGCGGCGATCTTTCGGAGCTCGACCCCGAGCTCGCGGAAGCGGTTCGTGCATTCGCGGCGATGGAGGAGGTCGTCCGACTGGCGGGCCGTCTGGGCCTCGCGCCGGTGCTGCTCGTTCTCTACCTGCTCGCCGGCGCCGAGGCCGAACGGGATCGCTTCGCCCGCCGCTTCGCGCGCAGGCTCCTGCCCTCGCCCACGCCCGCCCAGCGAGCGGAAATCGGGCGCCTTCAGCGCACATTACCGGCGGTCTGCCGCGTCGCCGTTGGTGGCGCACCGTCCGTCTGCCGGACGGAGGACGAGGAGAAATCGCTGAGAGCGCGTCTGCGCCGATGGCTGCAACCGTGAGCGAACGACGGCTTTGCCGAGGTTGCGACCGCACGGTGATCCTTCGGCTCGGGGACGGGCCGTGGCCGGAAGGATGCTCTCTCGGCGATCCCGGCCTTGGGCGCGGGCCGGACTATGACTTCCTCACCACCGGAGGGCCGGGGTGTGGACCGGGGCGTCCCAGAGGCGCAGGAGCTCCTCGTCCATACGGCCGACGGTCAGCGAGCAGCCGGCCATCTCCAAGGAGGTGCAGTAGTCGCCGACCAGCGATCGGGCGATCACGAGCCCCCGATCCTCGAGGATGCGGGCCGCCGCATCGTAGATCAGATAGAGCTCCATGAGCGGGGTGCCGCCGAGACCGTTGACCAGCAGCAGCACCGGCTCGCCGCGCCCGGCGCCGAGATCGCCCAGGATCGCCTCCAGCATCTCGGCGACGATGTCGTCCGCCGGAGCGAGCCGGGTGCGCCGGCGCCCCGGCTCGCCGTGGATCCCGACCCCCATCTCCATCTCCTCTTCGCCGATCCGGAAGGTCGGTTCGCCGGCCGCGGGCACGGTGCAGCTCGTGAGCGCCACGCCCATCGAGCGGGTCCCCGCGACCACCCTTTCGGCGAGGGCTTTCAGCCCGGCGAGATCGGCGCCCTCCTCGGCGGCGGCACCGACCATCTTCTCGACGATCACGGTGCCCGCCACCCCCCGCCTGCCGGTGGTGAAGGTGGATCCCTCGACCGCCACGTCGTCGTCGACCAGCACCGAGGCCCGCTCGCCCCCGTACATCTCGGCGGCCATCTCGAAGTTCATGACGTCGCCTTCGTAATTCTTGACGATGAACAGCACCCCGGCGCCCGAATCCACCGCCTCGGCGGCGGCCAGCATCTGATCGGGCGTGGGCGAGGTGAACACCGCACCCGGGCAGGCCGCATCGAGCATCCCGCGACCGACGAAGCCCGCGTGCAACGGTTCGTGCCCGGAACCGCCACCCGAGATCAGCGCCACCTTGCCGGCCGGCGTCGGCTGCTGCCGGGTGACGAAGACGGGATCGGTGTGCACCCGGACGAGATCGGCATGGGCACGTCCGAAACCGCGCAGGGATTCGGCGAGCATCTCCTCGACCCGGTTGACGAACTTCTTCATCTCCTTCCTCCCTCGTCCCCGTTGCGATCGACACCGTCGGCGCGCCGCGCGATCGCGATCACCCGCGCGGCGAACTCGCGGATCGTAGCTTCGACTTCGAGCGCCGTTTCGACATCGGCGAAGGCCGGCAGCGGGATGCGGATCTCGTGCGGCGCCCCGGTCCGCGCCGGCGATCGCCGACCGCTGCGCGGATGGGCCTTCTCGTAGAGCTCGAGAAAGCGGCGCCGTTCGTCCGGCGTGAGATGGCAGACCTCGAACAGGACCGGCAGATCCCCCGCCGGAATGGGCACCTCGTAGGCCGGATTGGTGATCTGCGAGACGAAGCTCTTGTGCTTGCCCAGCGCCCGCGCCAGCCGGCCGCGAAGGCCCGAGGGGCGGCGGTCGATGAACTCCCGCAGGAGGCTCTTGTAGGCGGCGATCGCCGCCAGCCTTTCCTCACGGCTGCGCGGCATCGGCACCGGTTCCGAAGCGCCCGACGGTGGCGGCGGCGCGGGCGAGCGCCGCGGGCGCCACCGAGACCGACCGCAGACCGAGGGCGAGCAGTCTCTCGAGCGCCGCGGGGTCGCCCGCCATCTCGCCGCACAGGCTCACCGGAACCCCGCGCCGCCGGCCGACCTCGAGGATCTCGCCGAGCAGACGCAGGACCGCCGGGTGGAGCGGGTCGAGGAGCTCCGCCACCGGCCCGCTCCCGTCTCGGGCGGCGGCCATCAGATACTGGACGAGATCGTTGCTGCCGATGGAGAAGAAATCGGCCGCGAAGCGGTCGAGGGTGAGGGCCGCGGCCGGAACCTCGACCATGATGCCCAGAGGCGGCTGCGGCGCGGCCTCGCCGGCGCCCGCCAACATCTCCCGCAGGCGGGCGATCATCCGTCGCACCTCCTCGAGCTCCGCCGGCAGGGTCACCATCGGCAGCATGATTTCGAGCGGTCCGTGGCGTGCGGCCCGCAGCAGGGCGCGGAGCTGGGTCTCGAGGAGCCGGGGGTTGGCGAGACCGAGGCGGATTCCCCGGAGGCCGAGAAACGGGTTCGCCTCGCGCGTCGCGGTGATGCCGGCGATCGGCTTGTCGCCACCGGCGTCGAGGGTCCGGAACCGGACCGGCTTGCCGGCGAAACGCAGCAGCAGATCCCGGTAGACACGATACTGCTGCTCCTCCTCGGGCGGGGATGCACGGCCGGCGAACAGGAATTCGGTGCGCACCAGCCCGGCACCATCGCTCGCCCGGACCACATCCTCCTCGAGGGCCGCCGGATCGTCGACGTTGATCCGGATCTCCACCCGCGAGCCGTCGGCGGTGCGGAACCCGTCCGGCGGCGGGGTACGCAGGATCGCCCGTTCCGCCGCGATCCGGTTCCGGCGCCGCTCCAGCCGCCGAAGCGTTTCCCGCTCCGGTTCGAGGAACAGCTCGCCCCGCTCGCCGTCGAGCGCCGCGAGCCGGGCTTCGGTTTCGACCGGGCCGAGTTCCACAATCAGCGGCACGCCGCGCGCCCGGGCGAGCATGGCGACATGGCTCGACGGGCTGCCCGTCTCGAGGGCGACCGCGCCCAGCCGTTCCCGGTCCAGGGCGAGAAAGCGCGAGGGGGTCAGCTCGTGAGCGAGAAGGACGGCCCCTTCCGGCAGGGGCGGCGGCCGCTCCGCGCCGCCTTCGAGCGCGGCCAGGAGCTGATCGCGCAGATCGACCAGATCTTCGCTCCGGGCGCGGAAATAGGCATCCTCCTCCGCCCGGAACGCCGCCGCGTGTCCGTCCAGGACCTCGCGCACCGCGGCCGCGGCCGAGTGGCCCCGTCCGATCGCCTCCCGCACCGCCCCACGGAACTCGGGATCGGTCAGGAATTCCCGCTGGAAGTCGAGAATCTCCGCGGCCAGGCGATCGTCCTTCCCGACCAGCAGCAGGAGATCGCCGCCGACCGTCTCGCAGGCGGCCTCGAAACGCTCGCGCTCGCCGCCTTCGGTGCCCGGCGCCGAGGGGTGGGGGCGCCGCGGAGGGCGCCAGACCACGAGCGGCCCGATCGCGACCCCGGGCGAGGCCGGGCGACCACCGATCCGTCGCTCAGCCATGCTCGCCGTCCTCGAAATTGGCGGCGACCAGCGCGCAGAGGGCCTCCACCGCCTCCCGGGCGCCCTCGCCTTCCGCTTCGAATTCGAGCATCGCGCCGGTCCGCAGCTTGAGCCCCATCACCCGGACGATGCTCTTGGCGTCCACCGGCTCGCCGTCGGGCAGATGCCGCAGGCGGACCCGGGCCGGGAAACGCTTGGCGAGACGTGTGAGCTTGACCGCCGGCCGCGCATGGAGGCCCACCGGTGCGGTCAGCGCCACGGTAGCACGGGCGACGGTCACGGGTTGAAATCCTCCGCCACCCGACAGACGGCATCGAGATCGGATCCCGAGGAGGCCTCGGCCGCCGCCACCACCGCGCCCTCGACGAGCGGGGCGTTGCAGATGCGCACCCGGCCACGGCGCGCCTCCTCCAGCATCTCGATGGCCATCTCGGCGTTCATTTCGGCCCCGCCGAGATCGACGAACACGGCGACCCCGGCCTCGCTCCAGACGGCGTCGATCGCCCGGCGGATCCGTTCCGGATCGGTACCGAGACCGCCCGTGGGATCACCCCCGCAATGGGCGAGCGGCACCAGATCGCCGACCATCTGGCGGGCCATCTCGGCGGCGCCCTCCGCCACCTTGGGCGAGTGGGAGACGATCACGATTCCGACGATGCCGCTCACGCCACCGCCTCCAGCACATCGCAGACGGCGTGGACGAGCAACCGGCTCGAAGCCGCGCCGGGGTCGAGGTGGCCGCGCGAACGCTCCCCCAGGAACGAAGCCCGACCGCGCGTAGCCAGCATGTCGCGGGTCTCCTCGAGAGCCCGATCGGCCGTCTCGCGGAGCCGGCGCAGCAGCTCCGGACGCGGCCCCTCACTGGCCTGCGCCAGCGTTTCCTGAACCGGAATCAGCACATCCAGCATCGTCTTGCAGCCCCGATCGGCCTTGCCCCGACGCTTGACCATCTCGATGCCGGCGGCCAGGAGGGCGGGCGGTGGCGCCCCCTCCCCGGCGGCCCTGCCCATGCCCATGAGCAGGCTGCCGTAGAGCGGCCCCGAAGCACCGCCGACGGTCCTGACGAGAATCATGCCCGCCTGCTGCAACGCCCCGCCGAGGTCGAGCCGGGCCAGCCGCTCGGCGTCCTCCCGGACCGCCTCGAACCCCCGCTTCATGTTGATCCCGTGATCGCCGTCACCGATCGCCCGGTCGAGGGCGGTCAGCTCCTCGGCGTGTTCGGTGATCAGTCGGGTCGCACGGTCGATCAACTCGGCTACCAGATCGCTGTCCATGGTTCATCCCGTGTCCGTCGAATCGACGAGCCTGCCCCGCGCATCGAAGAACAGGAGACGCTCGCGCGCGAGATCGAACGCCACCTCCTGACCGGTCCGGAGACCGTTGCGGCCGGAGCACAGCGCATGCAGCCGCGCGTCCCGGAAATCGAGCAGCACCACCGTGTCGGCGCCGAGGGGCTCGATCTGGCGCACGCGGGCGTCGAAGGCGCCCCGGCCCAGCCGGATGTCCTCGGGCCGGATGCCGATCTTCGCGACGCCGGCACGCGGGACGAGCTCGGCCATCCGGTCCGCCGGCAGCAGGTTGATGGCCGGCGAGCCCAGCCGCCGGGCCACCCGGACGTCCCGCGGTCGATCGTAGATCTCGCGGGGTGGTCCGAGTTGCAGGAGCTCTCCCGCCTCCAGCACGCCGATCCGGTCGGCCATGGTGGTGGCCTCGATCTGGTCGTGGGTGACATAGAGGATGGTGGCCCCGAGATCGCGCTGGATGCGCTTGAGTTCGATGCGGAGGGTCTCGCGCAGCTTGGCGTCCAGGGAGGAAAGCGGCTCGTCCATGAGGAACAGGCGCGGCTGCCGCACCAGTGCCCGGCCGATCGCCACCCGCTGCATCTCGCCACCCGAAAGCTGGGTCGCGCGGTTGGCGAGCTTGCCGGAGATTCCGAGCAGTTCCGCCACCACCTCGACCCGTTTGCGGATCTCGCCTTCGGCCATCCGCCGGGCCGGTGCACGCAGCGGAAAGGCGAGATTGTCGCGGACGTTCAGATGGGGATAGAGGGAGAAGGTCTGGAACACGAAGGCCACGTCCCGGGCCGCCGGCGGGCGGTGGGTGACCTCCTCCCCGCCGATGAACAGCCGTCCCGTATCAGGGGTCTCGAGGCCGGCGGCGAGCCGGAGGGTGGTCGTCTTGCCGGCACCGGTCGGCCCCAGCAGGACGAGGAACTCGCCGTCGGCGAGGGTGAACTCCAGCTCCCGGACCGCGCGGATCCGGCCGAAGCTCTTGGAGACCGTCTCGAACCGCAGCTCAGCCACCGGCGCGCTCCCGGCTGCGGGCGGCCTCGAGACGTCGTCCGCCGGCGTCGAACCAGACCACGGCGGCGGGATCGAACGCGACCCCGAGACGGTCGCCGAAGGCGAGTCGCAGGGTGTTCGGCGCGCGCAGCTTGAGAACGCCGAACGGTCCGGCGAGGGTCACCACCTGGCGGGCGCCCAGGTACTCGACCGCTACCACTTCCCCGCGCATCGCCGAAGAATCGTCGATCCGCACATGCTCGGGACGGATGCCGAGGATCGCCTCGGCCACTTCCGGCGGGGCGGCGAGGCCGGCGAGGGGGAGACCGGCCAGACGGGCCACGGGAACATGGCCCTCCTCCAGGATCTCGCAGGGAAAGAGATTCATCGCCGGGCTGCCGATGAAACGGGCGACGAAGGTGGAGGCGGGCCGGTGGTAGAGTTCCTGCGGCGACCCGAGCTGCTCGATGCGCCCCAGGTTCATGACCACGATCAGATCGGCCATGCGCATGGCCTCGATCTGATCGTGGGTGACGTAGACCGTGGTGGCTCCGATCCGATCGTGCAGCCCGCGGAGTTCCTCGCACATGAGCTCCCGGAACTCGGCATCGAGGGTGCCCAGGGGCTCGTCCATGAGGAAGGCCCGCGGCCGCCTGACCACCGCCCGGGCGAGGGCCACCCGCTGCCGGTCGCCACCCGACAGCCGACCGATGCGGGAATCGAGCAGATGCTCGATCCGCAGCATCCGCGCCACCTCCTCGACCCGCCTTCGCACTTCCGCCCGCGGCACACCGCGCGAACGCAGGGGATAGGCGATGTTGCGGCGCACGTTCAGATGCCGGTAGAGGGCGAAGAGCTGGAAGACGAAGGCGATGTCCCGCTTGCCGGCACGCAGCCGGGTAACGTCTTCGCCGTCGAGGAAGACCCGGCCCTCGGTGGGCATTTCGAGGCCGGCGATGATCCTGAGGGTGGTGGTCTTGCCGCAGCCCGAGGGGCCCAGGAGGACGAAGAAGGATCCGTCGGGAATGGTGAGATCGAGGGCATCGACGGCGCGGAAGTCGGCGAAGCGCTTGGTCACCCCTTCGAGGCGGATCTCGGTCATCGATCCTCCTCGCCACGGGGAAGGTGGCTCGCCACCACGAAGCCGAGGGTGCCGGCGAGAATGACGAGGAAACTCCAGCGGTAGATCTCGATGGCGTAGGGCTGCATCAGCATGAACACGCCGATGCCGATCACCACCGAGGCCAGGTTTTCCATCGGATCGCGCCGCAGCCAGCGCGGCCGACGGCTTTTCCGGTCCGTCCCCTTCACCGCCGGAGCGCTCCGAAGGTGATTCCCCGGAGGAGATGCCGGCGGAGAATGATGGTGAAGATCATCACCGGCAGCAGGAACAGGGTGGTGCCCGCGGCCACCGCCGGCCAATCGAGCCCGCCCTCGCCGATGATGTTGGGGATGAAGGGGGGTGCGGTCTGGGCGAGCCCGCTCGTGAGCAGCAGGGCGAAGGCGTATTCGTTCCAGGCGAAGATCAGGCAGAAGATCGCGGTCGCCGCGATCCCCGCCGCCGCCTGAGGCAGGACCACCTTCCTGAAAGCCTGGAGGCGACTGTAGCCGTCGACCATCGCCGCCTCCTCGTATTCCTTCGGAATCTCGTCGATGAACCCCTTGAGGAGCCAGACCGAAAGGCTGAGATTGACCGCGGTGTAGAGGATGATCATCCCGAGCTGGGTGTCGGTGAGCCCGAGCTGGCGATACATGAGATAGACGGGAATCGCCACCGCGATGGGGGGGAACATCCGCGTCGACAGGATGAAGAACAGCAGATCCTCCTTCAGCGGTATCCGGAAACGGGAGAAGGCGTAGGCGGCGAGGGTGCCGAGGAAGACCGCGAAGAAGGTCGAGCCGAAGCCGATGATCAGCGAGTTGGCGTAGCGGCCGGCGAACCGCGAGGGTCCGGTGATCACCATGTTGCGCTTGCGCACCAGCTCCTCGTACCAGGTCTCGGGCGGTGGCAGACTCGCGAGATACTCCGGCGTCTGGCGGGTGCGGGCGGTGAACAGATTGACGTATCCCTCGAGGGAGGGGGTGAAGACGAGCTTGGGCGGATAGGCGATGGCGTCGCTCGGCGTCTTGAAGCTGGTGGCCACGATCCAGGCCAAGGGGATCGAGGAGACGAGGGCGTAGACGAGGATCACCACCGCCGCCAGCCGGCGGCTGAAGGGGGTGGGCTCGACGATCGACCGGGCCTGATCGAGCGCGCTCATCGTTCCTTCACCCGATTGAGCAGCTTGACGTAGATGTTGGCGACCCCGAACACGGTGACGAACAGCACGACGGCGAGGGCGGCGCTGAAGCCCGTGCGCCATTTCTCGAAGGCCTCGCGCTTCAGATAGATGGAGGCGAGCTCGGTGGCCGAGCCGGGACCGCCGGAGGTCAGCTCCACCACCATGTCGAACATCTTGAAGTTCTCGATGCCGCGGAACAGCACCGCCAGCATCAGAAAGGGCAGCACCAGCGGTACGGTGATGGTCCAGAACTGACGCCAGGAGGAGGCCCCGTCCACCTCCGCCGCCTCGTAGAGATATTCGGGAATCGCCCGCAGGCCGGCGAGACAGATCAGCATCACGAAGGGCGTCCACATCCAGGTGTCCACCAGCACGATCGCCCACATGGCGAGGTCGGGATCGCCGATCATCGTGAAATCACCGAAGTCGTAGAAGAAATTCACGATGTAGTTGAAGATCCCCGCCTGCGGCTGGAAGAGATAGGTCCAGAAGACGCCGACCACCGCCGGCGACAGCATCATCGGCACGACGATCACGGTGGTCCAGAAGCCGTGCCCGCGAAAGCGGCGGTTGAGGAGCCAGGCCAGGGCGAAACCGAGGACCACCTGGAGCAGGATCGACCAGAAGACGAAGCGGGCCGTGACCTGCATCGAGGCCCAGATGTCCTCGTTGGAGAGCAGCCGCTCGTAGTTCCGGAGTCCCAGCCAGCGCAGCGGCCGGTTGGGCGCGTTGGCCTTGTAGTTCGTGAAGCTCAGATAGATGTTCCAGAGCAGCGGAAAGATGTTGATGGCCAGCAGCAGGAACAGCGTCGGCGCCACGAACAGCCAGGCCACGGTGCGGTCCGACAGCCCCGGCCGGGGCGCCGGTGCGGGCCGCGGCACCGCGGGCGACGGGGTGTCGGATGAGACCGGGGTTCGATTCATGGCGTGTTCGACGGGCGGCTCGCGAAAGCGGAAGAAGGATGCCGGCGGGGCCGAGGGCCCCGCCGGCCGGGAGGCGGCTCAGAGTTTGCCCGCGTCCTCGAAGATCTCCGTCCAGTCCTGAATGAGCTTGTCGAGAGCTTCCTTGGCCGTACCCTTGTCGGCGACCACGTAATCGTGGATCCGCCGCTGCATGGCCTGCAGCAGTTCGGCGTATTCGGGCTCCTGCCAGAAGTCGCGGACGTTGGACATGGCTTCCAGGAAGTCGCCGGCGAACGGGGCGCTCTCCGGGAAATCCGGCGCTTCCAGCACCGCCCGATGGGCGCTGTAACCGCCGAGGGCCCACCACTTCTGCTGCACCTCGGGCTGGGCGAACCATTTGATGTACTGGAGCGCCAGATCCTTCTTGTCGGAATAGGAGACGACCGAGATGCCCTGGCCGCCCAGAACGCTCGCTTCCTCGTTCTGCCGCGGGTTGACGAAGAAGCCCGAAACCTCACCCACCTGCTCGTCCTTGAGGATGCCCGGGAAGAAGGCGAACCAGTTCATCTGCATCGCCACCTGCCCCGATTTGTAGGCATCGAGATTGGCGACCATGTAGGCATCGGAGTGGCCCGGCGGGGTGCAGCATTCGTAGAGCGCCTTGTAGGCCTCGAGCGCCTCCACCGCTTCCGGGGAATTGACGAAGCCTTCCATCCGGTACGGCTGCTCCGGATCCTGGTAGCGGAAGCCCCAGGGATAGAGAGCCGAGGTCACGCCCATGGTGATGCCCTCGGAACCCCGCTCGGTGTAGATCGCCACCCCGTAGCGGACCTTGCCGTCGATCTCGCGACCGGTGAAGAACTTGGCGACCTCCATGAGCTCGTCCCAGGTCCGCGGCGGGGCCAGCTCGCGGCCGTATTCCTTCCGGAAGGCCTCGCGGAGCTCGGGACGGGCGAACCAGTCCTTGCGATACACCCAGGCCAGCGCATCGCCCATCGCCGGCAGAGCCCAGTAGTTGGGGCTGCCCTTGGGCCAGGTCGAATAGTTGTAGACCGTCGCCGGCAGAAAGTCGTTGATGTCGATCCCTTCCTTCTCGAAGAAATCGTTGAGCTTGACGTAATGCCCGTTCTCCGCAGCGAGGCCCAGCCACTGACTGTCGCCGATCATCAGATCACAGAGCTTGCCCCGCGAGTTGAGTTCGTTGAGGAACCGGTCGGCGAAGCTCGTCCAGGGAACGAACTCGAAGTTCATCGCGATGCCGGTCCGGGCGGTGAAGTCCCTGGACAATTCGGTCAACGCATTGGCCGGATCCCAGGCCGCCCAGCAGAGCGTGAGCGACTTTTCCTGCGCCTGGGCCACGCCGGCGGCCAGACCCATGGAAAGGGCCATGCTGGTGAGAAACGTTCGTCGCATGTTTAGCCTCCTTCGGTTGGACCATGCGCCCCGTTCCGTACGCGGCTGGCCGCGTCGGGAGTTTAGTTGAGTTTAGTACATTATGCGCCGGCCGATGGGCCTGTCAAGCGAACCCTCGGCGGTGGCTTCGGAACGCGTGCGGGCGACCATTCTCCGGCTTCGGCCACTCCATGAAGCAGGTTTCATCGCGACTTCATCCCGGCTTCAGGGAAGGCGCGTAATCGCAGGGTCGCCGGGATCGCGCTCGAGACCGGGGAGCCCGGCGTTCCGACCGACAACCAGACAGCAAAAGGAGCATTGCAACGATGCCATCCAGAGTCGTCGAATCCCGCGGCGGGTGGCGGTCGGCCGCCTGCACCCTGTCCGCGGCGCTCCTGCTGACACTCGGCGCCTCCGCCGCGGGTGCCGCGGTGCATGGCGACACCCTTTATGTGAGCAACCGTGATTCGGGCGAGATGTCGATCCTCGGCGCGGCCGCCGGGGAGGTGCTGGCATGGCTGGCGGTGGGCGAGAAGCCGACCTATTCGGCGGTCACACCGGACGGCAAGTATGCCTTCGCCGTGGCCACCGGCGATCGGAAGCTGGTGGTGGTCGACACCGCGAGCCGCAAGATTGTCGAAAAGCTTCCACTCGGCGAAAGCCCGAAGGGTGTGGAGGTGACCCCGGACGGGAAGTTCGTGCTGGTCGCCAACGAGGGCGAGAGCTCCAACAGCGTCTCCATCTTCTCGGTCGGGGACTGGAAGCAGGCGGCCGAAGTGCCGGTGGGCAAGGCCCCGCACAACATCACCTTCGCCGCCGCCCGGGGCATCGCCTACATCGCCAACGGCGGCTCCGCCGACATCACCAAGATCCGCTGGAGTGACGCCACGCCGCTGGGGACGATCCCCCTCGACGATCGCGGCGCACCCCACAATCTGGCGGCGACGCCCGACGGCAAGCTGCTCTTCGTCGCCCGCAAGGGATCGGACGATGTGGCGGTGATCGACCTCGAGGCGGAAAAGGTCGTCGAGTACATCCCCGTCTCCAAGGGGCATCACGCCGTGGCCGTTTCTCCGGACGGGGGAACCGTCTATGTTTCCGGGATCGGCTCCAATGTCATCAACGTGATCGACGTCGCCAGTCTCGAGCGGACCGGGGAGATCCCGGTGGGTGAAGGCCCGCACGGTGTCCGTTTCTCCCCCGACGGCGACATGGCCTATGTGGCGGTGGCGAAATCCGACCGGGTCGCGGTGATCGACACCGAGGCGCGCAAAGTCGTCTCCACCATCACCGATCCCGGCTTTCCCTTCTGGCTGGCGGTCGCCGGCAACTGACCGCGCATCGCCTCGGAGGTCGGGGAGGCGATGCCGGACGTCCATCCCGCATCGCCTTCCCGCGATCCCGTCCCGACTTCTCCGGGATAAACCCTGTCGGCGGCGGAACCCCGTGAGGCATCCGCGGGTTCGCTCAGCGGCCGTCGGCAGGTTCTCCCCAACCGCGGGCCTCCATTTCCCTTATCATCCGAGTGGCGGCATCCAGAAGCGGCGGCAGAAAGCGACGGGCCGCAGCGAGGGCGTCGGCCGGCAACGCGGGATCCTCGAGATGGCCGTGGACCCGACGGTCGCGCGGGCGCCGGGCCGGGCGTTTCTCCCATCGCCCGAGGCAATGCCGGCAGGAGATATCCGCCGCGGGTGTCCTGGAACGGTCCGATGTTACGCTCCTCCGGCCAACAGACGGGCTCGGGATCGGCGCGATGGACGGTCCGTCCCCTTCCAGAACCCCTTCCCTCGCCGACGCGAATCCGTTTCTCCGCCCGCCTCAGTCGCCGATCGGTCGGGGGCCGACATCCTCGGAGAGCGCGAGCAGCGAGGTCCGGATGCGGCGCAGGCATTCCTTCACACGCTCGGGCCGCTTGCGCGCCGCACCCGCGGCCAGCACATCGATGATGGCGATGAAGACGAGGCGGGACGCCGAGGGCTTGTAGATGTCCTGGTCCTCGGGAATGTCGATCTCGATGGCCACCCCGGTGGCCTCGGCCAGAGGCGAGCCGGTGCGGGTGAGAGCGATGGTCTCCGCACCGTACTGGGCGGCGATGGCGACACTGTCCAAAAGCTCGGCCGGCTGGCCGCTCGCCGAGATCGCGACCACGACGTCGCCCTGCGAAAGGGTCGAGGTCAGCATCCGCTGGAAGTAGCCGTCGGCGTGCGCTTCGGCCGGGATGCCGAGGCGGAAGAACCGGTTCGCACCCTCGCGGGCGATGTTGGCCGATCCCCCTCCCACACCCAGAAAACAGATCCGGCGTGCTCGGGCGAGTACGTCGATCGCTTTCTCGAGGGCGGCACCGTCGAGCTGGGAGCGCGCCAGGTTGAGGCCGTCGACGAGGGCGCCGAAAACCTGGGTGACCAGCCGATCGGCCTCGGAGTCCGTCCGGCTGGCACCGCCGAGATACTGGAGGCTCACCGCCACACTCTGGGCCAGGCGGATTCGGAAGTCGCGAAACCCTTCGCAGCCCAGCGTCCGGCAGAAGCGATTGACGGTGGCCACCGAAACCCCGGCCGCCTGCGCGATTTCGCTCTGCGTCTGCCGGGCGCTGCTTTCGAGATTGGAGAGGATGTAGTCGGCGACCCTCTGCTCGCGCTTGGAAAACTTCCCATCCAGGGTACGCATCCGCAGGATGACGTCGATGACCTTCTTCACCGCTTGCCGCTCCTCCACCGACCGAAGACCGCCGACAGCCGCTTCGATCCCGGCGTCGTCCTTCGGTAGCTGGCGATATCGGCAAAACGCATATTCCTTCATGGTCCTGGGTTCCATCCTTCCCTTTCGGGAGGCGAGCGGCGTGGCCGAGCTTCTCTCGTCCTTTCCGCAATTTCGAGACGTAGAAAGTTTCTTTCATTTCATACCGCCAATGTGCCGATGCATCAAGGAAACCTTGACATCAGGCGAAACCGGAACGTAACATTCTTACGCTTATCGGCAATTCGCAAGCCACACAGACGAGCAGAGGAGGCAAACCATGGGGCTGAAAACCTGGCTGAAGCTAGCGGTCGTCGCCGGGGTCGCGGCGAACATCGCCGGCACGGCCTTCGCGGGAGGCACGTTGCGTTACGCCACCATCGGTGAACCCCCGAGCCTCGATCAGCAGGTCATCACCTCGGATCTCGCCACCACCATCGCCCACCACATCTTCGAGGGCCTCTACACCTTCAACGCCGCTTACGAGCCGGTGCCGTTGCTGGCGGAAAGCGAGACCCTTTCCGATGGCGGCAAGGTCATCACCATCACCCTGCGAAAGAACGTGCGGTTCCACAACGGACAACCCATGACCGCCGCCGATGTGGTGGCATCGCTCCAGCGCTGGGGGGCATACGGATCGCGCGGCGGGCTGCTCTTCGACAATGTCGAGCGTGTCGAGGCCACCGGCGAGTACGAGGTGACGATCACTCTCTCCCGTCCTTTCGGCCCGTGGAAGAATCTTCTGGCCTTCATCAACGGCGGCCCGGCCATCTATCCCGCCTCCATCGTCGAGGGCGCTTCCAAGGAGCCGCTCGCGCCCGACGGCTACATCGGCACCGGCCCGTACAAGTTCTCGGCATGGGAACCCAACCGCTATCTGGAGTTGGTCCGGTACGAGGATTACGTTTCGCCCGAAGGGGATCCCGACGGCTACGCCGGGCGGCGGACGGTGAATTTCGACCGGCTGCGTTTCATTCCGGTGCCCGACGTCGGCACCCGTGTGGCGGGTCTGCGGGCCGGCGACTTCGATTATGCCGAGAGCATTCCGGGCGATCTCTACGCGGAGCTCGATGCGGATCCCGGCGTGCGCACGATCCTCAACGGCGGCCCGATCTTCGGCCTGGTCTTCACCAATTCCAAAGCCGGTCCACTCAAGGACAATTTCGCGTTGCGGCGGGCGATCCAGACCGCCCTCGACAAGACGGCCGCACTGCGGGTGGCAATCGGGCCGGAAAGCCTGTGGCGCGCGAACGGATCCTTCTATCCGAAGGGCAACGTCTGGTACACGGAGGCCGGGATCGAGAATTTCTCCAAGGCCGATCCCGAGCTCGCCCGCCGGATGGCCGAGGAAGCGGGCTACGACGGCGAGCCCATCAAGTTCATGGTTTCGACCAATTACCCCTTCCATTACGACACGGCCATCGTCTACACGAGGCAGCTCGCCGAGGCCGGGTTCAACATCGATCTGCAGGTGTACGACTGGGCGACGCTGATCGAGAAACGTGCCCAGCCGGATCAGTGGGACATGTTCTTCACCCATCACGGGTTCGTCCCGGATCCGATCCTCATCTCGGTCATGAACGACAACTACCCGGGCTGGTGGGCCACGCCCGAGAAACAGAAATTGAAGGCGCGTTTCACCGCCACCGCCGAGCCCGCCGAGCGGCGCGCCATCTGGGCCGAAATCCAGGCGCTGATCTACGAGCAGGTGCCGACGATGAAGACGGGTGACATCTACACCTACAACATCGCATCGCCGGCACTCGAAGGGCTCGCCGCCTCGACGCTGATCTGGCCACATTTCTGGAACGTCTCGAAATAATGGCGTATCCGGCTCTCTCCCATCGCCGATGCGGTGGGAGAGAGCGAACCACCATACCGGGACATGCGGATGCTCGGCTACGCCCTGGACAGACTGCTGACGCTGGTTCCCACCCTGCTGGCGGCGTCGCTGCTGGTGTTCCTCTTCGTCCGTCTGATTCCCGGAGATCCGGCCGCCATTCTACTGGGCGATGCGGCGACGCCCGAGCAGGTCGCCGCTCTCACCCGTGAACTCGGGCTCGACCAGCCGCTGTGGAAACAGTATTTCCTGTGGCTGGGCAACATCCTCGAAGGGGATTTCGGGACTTCGATCTTCTTCGGTAAGCCCGTTCTCGCGGTGATCGCCGACAGCGCCGAAACCTCGATCCTCCTGGCCGTGACGACCATGGGCTGGATCGTGCTGATCGGTGTGCCGATAGGGATTCTCGCCGCCGTACGACAGGGTTCCTGGATCGACCAGGCCACTTCGGGCTTGGCCATGCTGATGGCCTCGGTTCCCACCTTCTGGCTCGGTCTCTATTTCATTCTCGTCTTCGCCGTCGGCCTGGGCTGGTTTCCTTCCTCCGGCTTTCCGTCGATCACGGGCGAGGGCGGCCTCCTCAACCTGCGGTACCTGGTACTGCCCAGTCTGACGCTCGCCGCACCCAATGCGGCACTCATCATCCGGCTGGTCCGCGCCTCGATGCTGGACGTCTCGCGGGAGGACCATGTGCGGACCGCCCGCGCCAAGGGGCTCCATCCGCTTCGGGTGGCGATCAAGCACATCTTCCGCAACGCCCTGATCGCGGTGGCCGGCGCCTTCGGCTTCACCTTCGCCGCCCTCGTCAGCGAGGCGGTGGTCACCGAAACCGTCTTTTCGCTTCCCGGTGTCGGCCGTCTCGTGGTCCAGTCCATCCTGCGACGCGACTATCCCGTGATCCAGGGCGTGATCCTCATCGTCGTCGTTTTCTACATGTTCGTGAATCTCCTCGTCGATCTCGCCTACGCCCGTCTCGACCCCAGGGTCTCGCTGAAATGAACGGCCTGATTTCGGTCTTACGGTCCGTCCGCGAGCGCCGCCTCGCAACCATCGGCTTGATATGGCTCGCTCTGGTCTGTATCGCCGCCCTCGGCGCACCCCTCCTGGCCCCCTTCGATCCCCTCGATTTCGACCCGCTCGCCAGATTGGCCGAACCCGGCTGGCCGCATCTGTTCGGTACCGATCATTTCGGACGCGACACCCTTTCCCGGGCGATCTACGGCGCCCGGATGGCGGTGCTGATCGGCACCGGGAGCGTCTTCGTCGCCCTGGTCGTCGGCGGCATCGTCGGCATGCTTTCCGCCTATTTCACGAAGCTCGGCCATCTGCTGATGCGTGCGGTGGACGTACTGATGGCGTTCCCGGCGCTGCTGCTGGCGCTGGTGCTGATGACCCTGCTCGAACGGAGCGTGGTCAACACCATCATCGTCATCGGCACGGTCTACGCGACGACGACCGCACGAATCCTCTTCGGCATGACCCTGAAGCTCAAGGGAGAAGTGTTCGTCGAAGCCGCCATCTGCTCGGGTGCCGGACATGCCTCCGTCCTCTTCCGGCACATTCTTCCCAATCTGGTGTCGCCGCTTCTCGTACAGGCGAGCTTCATCTTCGCCTTCGCCCAGCTCCAGGCCGCGGCACTCGACTTCCTGGGACTCGGCCTGCCGCCGGAAGTGCCGAGCTGGGGCAATATGCTGAGCGAGGAGCGGATCTACATCACCCGGGCGCCGTGGCTGCTGATTTTCCCCGGAACGCTCATCATCCTCACGGTCTTTTCCATGAACCTCCTGGGCGATGCCATGCGGGACAGCATCGATCCGCGCTTCCGGAAAGACGTCAAAGGGGTCTAGGCGATGGCGCTTCTCGAGGTGCGGGATCTCGGGCTGGCGATCGCTGCCGGCGGGCGGCTGCTCCCCGTGGTGCGCGGCATTTCCTTCGCCGTCGAGGAGAACGAAACCCTGGGGATCGTCGGGGAAAGCGGCTGCGGCAAGAGCCTCACGGCATTGGCCATCATGGGGCTTCTCGAGGACACGGCGATCCGGATCACCGGCGGGTCGATCCGCTTCGAGGGGCGCGAACTGCTGACCATGGCGCCGGCGGAGCGGCGCGCGTTGATGGGCAACCGGATGGCGATCGTCTTTCAGGAGCCGATGACCAGCCTCAATCCGGTGTATCGCGTGGGCGATCAGATCGTCGAAGTGCTCCGGCAGCATCGCGATCTTTCGACGAGCGAAGCCCGTGAACGCACGCTCCGGCTCCTCGAAATGGTCCAGGTTCCGGAGCCGGAGCAACGCGTCCACAGCTATCCTCACCAGCTCTCCGGCGGACAGCGGCAGCGGGTGATGATCGCCATGGCCATCGCCTGCGATCCCAGACTGCTCATCGCCGACGAGCCGACGACGGCCCTCGACGTGACGGTTCAGAAGGAAATTCTGGAGCTGCTGCAGGATCTCCAGAAGCGCATGGGCAGTGCCATCGTTCTCATCTCCCACGATCTCGGCGTGATTGCCGAAACCTGTGACCGGGTGGCGGTGATGTACCGTGGGACCATCGTCGAAGAGGCGACGGCGGGAGAGCTCTTCGCGAATGTGGCCCATCCCTATACGCGGGGGCTGCTCGCATCGATTCCGCCGGCCGACCGCGATGTCGAGTGGCTGGAAGCCATCCCCGGCCGGGTTCCCGCCGTCGACCAGGAGATTCCCGGTTGTGCGTTCCATCCGAGATGCCCGTTCGTTCGGGATCTCTGTCGCACCGCCCGGCCCGAAGGCCGGGATTTCGCGCCCGGCCATTCCATCCGCTGTCATTTCCCGCGGGAATGGCGAACATGACCGCGCCGCTGCTGCAGTTACGCGATCTCCGGGTTCATTTCCGAACCGGCAGGGGCGGGTTGTTCCGGCGCCGGCGGATCCTCGAGGCGGTGGGCGGCGTCTCCTTCGACATCCATCGCGGCGAAGTCCTCGGCCTCGTCGGTGAAAGCGGCAGTGGCAAGTCGACCATCGGGCGGACCCTGACCCGTCTCGAAAGGCCGACCGGCGGCGAGGCGATCTTCGAGGGCACGGACATCCTGGCGCTGACGGCGAGAGCCTTTCGCCCCTTGCGGCGTCGGATCCAGATGATCTTCCAGGACCCCTTCGCCTCCCTCAATCCACGCCTCACCATCGAACAGACCCTGGCGGAGCCCCTGTTCATCCATCGGCTGGCGCGTGACCGGTCCGAGGCGCGGGACATGATCGCCGAAACCCTCGAGCTCGTCGGGATGGATCCCGATGCGATGAAACGCCATCCGCACGAATTTTCGGGAGGGCAGCGCCAGCGCATCGGGATCGCTCGGGTGATGATCGTGAAACCCCGCCTGGTGATCGCCGACGAACCGGTGTCGGCGCTCGATGTTTCGATCCAGGCTCAGGTTCTCAACCTGATCAAGAAGCTCCAGCGTGAAAGCGGCGTCTCGATGCTGTTCATCAGTCACGACCTGGGCGTCGTTCGCTACATCAGCGACAGGATCGCCGTGATGCGTCGGGGGAAGATCGTGGAGATCGGTGACAGGAACCGGATCTTCGACTCCCCGCGGCACGATTATACCCGGCGGCTGCTCGCTTCGATCCCCCGCCTCCCGCCCGCTCCGAATTGAATGGCCCCGCTCGGGGCAGCACCGATATCCGGTAGCCGTGGCGCCAACCGCGCCGATGCACCCGTCAGCTCCGGCCCCTCGCTCCCTGTCCGGCGCCCGGCATCGCGGTGATCAGCCCGTAGGTCTCGGGACGGCGGTGGAGGGCGAAATCGAAGATGTGCTCCTTGATCTCGCGGGTGCGCTCGAAATCGCAATCGTAGGTGACGAGCTCGTCCTCGAGGGTACCGGCCATGGCCACGATCTCGCCGGTGGGGGCGACGATGCAGCTCTGTCCCAGGAGATCGCAGCCCTCCTCGCGCCCCGCCTTGGCCACCGCCACCACCCACATGCCGTTCTGATAGGCGCCGGCCTGCAGGCAGAGATGGTTGTGGAAGGCCTGGAGATGGTCGTGCTGCGGTACCGGCGGATAGTGGAGCGGGGTGTTGTAGCCCAGGAGCAGCATCTCCGCTCCCTGGAGCGCGAGCACCCGGTACATCTCCGGCCAGCGGCGGTCGTTGCAGATCGCCATGCCCAGAATCCCCCCCATCGCCCGCCAGACCGGGAAGCCGAGATCGCCGGGCTCGAAATAGCGCTTCTCGAGATGCTGGAAGGGCCGCCAGGGCTCGTGCTCGGCATGACCGGGCAGATGCACCTTGCGGTACTTGCCGAGGATGCGGCCGTCCGGCCCGACCAAGATGGAGGTGTTGAAGCGCCGCCGGCGCCCCTCCTCGATCGCCAGTTCCGCGTAGCCCAGATAGAAGCCGATGCCGAGTTCGGCCGCGGTGTCGAACAGCGGGCGGGTTTCCGGTCCCGGCATCGCGGTCTCGTAGAAACGGTCGAGCTCCGCCTCCTCGGCGAAATACCAGCGGGGGAAGAAGGTGGTCAGCGCCAGTTCGGGGAACACCACGAGCCCGCAGCCGCGGGCGGCCGCCTCCCGCATCAGCGCCAGCAGCCGTCGGACCACCGCCGTTCTCGGCTCCTCCCGTCCCACCGGCCCGAGCTGGGCGGCGCCGACCCTGAGTACGCGCTTCATGCGCCCTCCCCTTCGAGGAGATCGAGGAGCAGTTCCAGCAGCACCTCGGCACCGGCGGCGAGATCCTCCGGCGCCGTGTACTCCTCGACGTTGTGACTGATCCCTCCGACCGAGGGCACGAAGATCATCGCCGTCGGACAGACCCGGGCCATGATCTGAGCGTCGTGCCCGGCGCCGCTCGGCATCCGCCGGACCGAACGGCCGAGGCGGCGGGCGGTCGCCTCGACCCGCGCCACCATCGCCGGATCGAAGGCCACCGGGGCGAAGCGGGCGAGCTGCCGGAAGGCGATCTCGACCCCCTCGCGGGCGGCGGCCTCCGCGGCGAAGGCCGAGAGGCGCCGCTCGGCTTCCCGCAGGCGCAGATCGTCGGTGTGACGCAGATCGACGGTGAGCTCGGCCCGCTCCGGCACCACGTTGACGAGATCGGGCGAGAGGCGCAGCGAACCGACGGTGGCCACCTGATCACCGCCGATCTCCCGCGCCAGACGACGGGCGAAAACGGCGATCTCGGCGGCCACCAGACCGGCATCCCGGCGCATGGCCATGGGCGTGGCACCGGCATGAGCACTCCGCCCCCGGAGGCTCAGGGCCTGCCAGGAAATGCCCTGGACCCCTTCGACCGCACCGATGGTGACCCCCTCGCGCTCCAGCACCGGCCCCTGCTCGATGTGGAGCTCGACGAAGGCCCGGGCCTCGGGACGGCCGACCGGCGCATCACCGGCATAGCCGATCCGCTCCAGGCAGGCTCCCACCGTCTCGCCGTCGATGCCCCGGGTGGCCAGCGCGTCTTCCAGCGCGAGCGCACCGACATGGACCAGGCTGCCCATCATATCGGGGGGAAAACGCGCGCCCTCCTCGTTGGTGAAGGCGGCGATCACCAGCGGATGCCGAGTTCCGATGCCGGCCCGGTCGAGGGTCTCCACGATTTCCAGCCCGGCCAGCACCCCGAGGGCGCCGTCGTAGAGCCCGCCCGTCCGCACCGTGTCGATGTGCGAACCGGTCATCACCGGCGGCCCCTCCTCGCGCCCCCGCCGCAGGCCGAAGATGTTGCCGATGGCGTCGATCCGAACCTCGAGCCCGAGCTCCCGCATCCAGCCGACCAGAAGATCGCGCCCGGCCCGGTCTTCCTCGGTCAGGGCGAGCCGACAGACTCCCCCGCCGGGCAGGGCCCCGATCTCGCCGAGCTTGCGGATCCGGGCCATCAGCCGGTCGGGATCGATGGCGATTCCGGCCCGGCTCACACCCCTTCCTCCACGGTGTCCGGGGCGACGCCGACGAGGCGCTGCCAGGTCTCCGGATCCGTCGCTCCTTCGCTGCCGATGAACAGCGGCCGGCTTCCCGCGGTCAGCCCCAGCGCGCGCGAAAGCTCGGGATCACGCCGCGAAAGCAGGGCCGCGGCGAGACCGGCGACCGCGCTTTCGCCGGCCACCAGCGGGGGATCGCCGGCGGGGGGGAAGGCGAGCAGCCGCATCGTCTCCACCGCCGCCGCGTCGGGAACGGTCAGAAAATCGTCGGCGGCGACGGCGAGGATCTCCCAGGCGAGGAGCGAGGGCTCACCACAGGCGAGCCCGGCCATCAGCGTATCGAGATCGCCGGCGACCGCCACCGGGCGGCCCCGGCGCGCGCTTTCGAACAGGCAGGCGGCCCGATCGGGCTCCACCACCACCACCCGCGGACGGGCATCGCCGCAATGCTGCCAGAAGCGCGCGGCCACCGCCGCCGCGAGACCGCCCACCCCGCCCTGGAGGAAAAGATGCGTCGGCGGCGGACCGTCGCCGAGCTGCTCGACGATCTCCTCCACCATGACGGTGTAGCCCAGCATCACCTGTCGCGGGATCTCGAGATAGCCGGAATAGGAGGTGTCCGAGACCACGATCCAGCCCGCCGCCGCAGCCTCCTCCGCCGCCTTGCGCACGGCGTCGTCGTAGGTCCCGGGGACCCGCCGGATTTCCGCTCCGTGGCGGGCGATGGCCCGCTCCCGCCCGGCGCTCACCGTCTCGTGGAGATAGATCACGCAGCGGCAGCCGAACATCCGCGCTCCCCAGGCGACGGACCGGCCGTGGTTGCCGTCGGTGGCACAGGTCACGGTGATGCGGGCGGTATGTTCGGCGAATTTCCCGGCCCGCAGATCGGCGGAACGCACGGGTGCCGCGACCCCGGCCTCCTCGAGCGCCCTCTGCAGCACCCGCAGCACCGCGAAGGCGCCGCCCAGCGCCTTGAAGCTGCCGAGGCCGAAACGGGACGCCTCGTGCTTGTAGAGGAGGGCGTCGAAACCGGCCGCCCGGGCCAGGCCCCGGAGATCCACGAGCGGGGTCGCCGCGTAGCCGGGCCAGCCGGCGATCTCTTCACGGGCGGCGGTCACCTCCGCCGGCGGCAGCAGAGCCGATACCGAGCCGGGTGGCGGACCGCGCCGGGCCGCGGGATTGGCCAGATGGGTTAGCGGATGATCGGAGAGAGGCAGGTCCATCGCGCGTGCTTTTCGGAAGAAGGAGAATGGCGGGATCGGAACGGACGCCCCGATCCCGCCGCGGGTGGTCAGTTCGCCGAGGCTTCCTCGATGGCGGCGAGGAAGGCGTCGAGCATCGCCTCGCCCTCGGCCCCGAAACGCTCGACGATGACCTTCCGCACCGCCGGCTGCGCCGCCTTGCGGAAGGCCTCCCGCTCGGCCGCGCTCGGCGCATAGATTTCCATCCGCTCGGCGAGCTTCGGCAGGCCGCGGTCGGAGGCCTCGATGATGCGGTTGAGACCGCGCCCGGCGACGATCGCCGCGTCCGCCGCCCATTGCACCTGCTGCTGCTCCTCCTCGGTCAGGCTGTCCCAGAAGTCGCGGTTCATCGCCCAGACGTAGGGAGTGAACAGATGGTTGCTCAGGGTGAGGTATTTCTGGACCTCGTCGAAATTGGCGAAGGAGACGATGGGCACCGGGTTCATCTGGCCGTCGGCGACCCCGGTCTGGAGGGCGGTGTAGACCTCGGACCAGGCGATCGCCACCGGCTGGGCGCCGAGGGCGGCGACCAGCGCCTTGTGGGTATCCAGCCCCATGGTGCGGATCTTGAGGCCCTTCATGTCCTCCACCGTCTTCACCGGACGCTTGGAATTGGTGAAGACGAAGAAACCGCCGGAATCGCCGAAGCCCAGCACCTTGAGGCCGGTCTTTTCCTCGATGTCGGCCGCCAGCCGGTCGCCGAAGGGTCCGTCGAAGACCTCGTAGACCACCGAGATGTGGGGGAAGGCGAAGGGCATGTCGAGAATGCCGATCAGCGGATAGGCGGAAGCGAAACCGCCCACCGAATGGATCCCCGACTGCACCACTCCGGCGCGGATCTGGCTCACCACCTCGGCGTCCTTGCCGAGCTGGCCGTTGGGGAAGATCTGCACCGTGACCGCCCCGTTGGTGCCGGATTCCACCAGGGTCTTGAACACCTGGGCCATGGCCCCGGTGGCGTTGTCGTAGGGATCGTCGTTGTTGAGGTGATGCAGCTTGATCACCTTCTGCGCCTGGGCACCGGCGACGCCGAGGCCGAGCACCGCCGCGACAGCCAGGGCCGCGATCCGCGAGCTTCGATGTTTCATGGTCGTATCCCTCCCTGAGGTTGCGGTCAGAAGCCGAAAAGACGTGGCATGAACAGCGTCAGATCGTCCCAGTAGGCGACCAGCAGGAGCACCCCGACCTCGACCAGGATGAAGGGCCAGAGGGCGAGGCTGATGCGCTCGATCTTCTCCCCGGTGACCGATGCGAGGACGAACAGGCAGGCGCCGACCGGCGGCGTCATCAGCGAGATGTTGAGGGCGAGGACGATCATGATCCCCGCGTGCACCGGATCCATGCCGATGCCGGCGGTGAGCGGTACCAGTACCGGAGCGAGGATCAGGAGCGCCGCGTTGATGTCCATGAACATGCCGACGATCAGCAGCAGCGCCAGGATCATGGCGATGATCAGGTTGCGGTCGTCGGACAGGGCGAGAAAACCGGCGGCCACCTTCTGCGGGATCTGCTCGAAGGTCATCCACCAGCCGAGAATGGAGGCCGAGGCGATGATCAGGAACACCACGCCGGTGATCAGCGCGGTCCGCTCCAGCATCTCCAGCAGATCCGAAAAGCCGAGGCTGCGGTAGACGAGGCCGCCCACCACCAGCGCGTAGGCGACCGCGATCGCCGCCGCCTCGGTGGGGGTGACGATGCCGCCGAGGATGCCGCCCAGGATGATCACCGGCATGAAGATGGCGAGCAGGCTCGAGCGGAAGGTCCGCAGGATGTGCCGCAGGCTCGGCCCGCCCTCGCCCTTGGGCAGACCGAGGCGGCGCCCGAGGGCGGCGATCACCGCCATGCAGAGAAGGGCGATCAGGAGACCGGGAACGATGCCGGCGGCGAACAGGCCGGCGATCGAGACCCCCATGATGGAGCCGTAGATGACCATCAGATTGGACGGGGGGATGGTGGGGCCGATGATCGAGCCGGCGGCGGTGACGGCACAGGCGAAAGGCCGCGAATATCCCTTCTTCACCATCGCCGGCACCAGCGTGTTGCCGAAGGCGGCGGCGTCCGAGACCGCCGCTCCGGTCATGCCGGCGAACAGAACCGAAGCCACCATGTTGGTGTGGGCCAGCCCGCCCCGCAGATAGCCGACCAGGGCCTCGGCGAAAGCGACGAGGCGGGTGGTGATGCCCGAGCGGTTCATGATCTCGCCGGCGAGAATGAAGAAGGGCATGGCCATGAAGGTGAAGAGGTCGAGCCCCTCGAAGAAGCGTTTGGGCGCCATGGTGAGGAAGGGGGTGCCGCCGAGCTGGAGGAGCCCCACCACCCCGGCGATTCCCAGCACGTAGCCGATGGGCAGGCCGAGGATCAGCAGCAGGAAGAAGACGACGGCGACCGCGGTCATGCGACCCGCCCCATGCCCCCGGCGGCGGCCCGGGCCTCGGGATCGCGGTCGCGCACCATCACCACCACCGTCTGCAGGGCCGCGAGCAGCGCCGAGACCGGCACCGAGGCGAAGGGTACGACCATCGTCATGCCGAAGATCGTCGCGTATTGCTGCGCCCCCGTGCGGGTCATGCCGAGCCCGTAGACGAACAGAAAAAGGAAGAAGGCAAGACCGAGCAGATCGAGAAGCCGCGAAAGGCCGCGGCGAACGCCGGCCGGCAACGCCCGGAAGAGGAGCTCCACACCGATGTGGGCACGCCGGTAGACACCCACCGGCACCGCCAGGAGCGCCGCCCAGATCATCACATAGCGGGCCAGCTCCTCGGTCCAGGTGATGCCGAGCTCCAGGATGTAGCGGGAGACCACCCCGAACCACACGATCGCCACCATCACCGCGATCAGCAGCGCGCAGAGGCGGCTCAGCAGCAGATCGAGACGGCTGCCGAGAAAAACTACGAGATCCCGCGGGTCGCGCGCCTTCACCGACCGGCCCCCCCGAGCCCGAAGCGTGGTTCCCCCGAAGGGTGAAACCACCTTTTCATTTTGTCAAGATTATGAAAATCTATTTTCAGAAGGCTCCCGCGACGCTAGTCTGCGTGTGACGGCAGAAGGGGGATGTCCGGAGGATGCCCGCGTCGAGGCGGCTGGAAGCACGAATCCAGCGACACTACGACGAATTGCCACCGGCGGAACGGCGGCTGGCCGATCTCCTTCTCGGCTTTCCCGGTAATCCGGCCTCCTATTCGGCGAGCGAGCTGGCGGCGATGGCCGGCACCTCCAACGCCGCCGCCACCCGCTTCTTCCGCCGCCTCGGCTATCGCGACTATGCCGAGCTCCGCCGCCAGGTGCGCGATGCCGAGGCCTGGGGATCGCCCGTCTATCTGAGCGGCGGCTCCTCCCCGGGCGACGGTGAGAACGGGATCGTGGCGCGGCATCTCGCAGGCGAAACGGCCAATCTCAGACGCACGCTGGAGGGGCTCCGGCCCGGCCAGCTCGAAGAGATGGCGGCCGCCCTCACCACCGCCCGTCGGGTGGCGGTGGTGGGCTTCCGCAACAGCCGCATGATCGCCCATTATTTCCAGCGTCAGCTCGTGCTGCTGCGGCCGGGAACCGCACTGCTGCCGGCACCGGGCCAGACCCTGGCCGAGGATCTCGCCGATCTCGGCGCCGAGGATCTCGTCGTGCTGGTGGCCTTCCGACGGCGGGTCGCGGCGGTCGGCGAAGTCGCCCGAATCGCCAGGGAACGCGGCGCCTCGCTGCTGCTGGTCACCGATCCTTCGGCGATGCGCATCGTCCGCTTCGCCCGCTGGACCCTGCTCTGCGAGGTGGGCTCGGGCTCGCTGTTCGACAGTTACGCGAGCGCCATGAGCCTGCTCAACCTGCTCTGCGGGGCGGTGTTCCGCCGGATGCCGGATCGGGCCGCCCGCCGCATGCGGCGCATCGAGGCCCTGCACGAGGAGCTCGGGGAACTGCTGCCTCCCGATCCGGCACCGGAAGGGACCACCGGCTGTTCCGGGAATGCTTGATTTCCGGCGCACCGGAGACGACAACAGACGCGGTGATCTCATCCCCCGAGACCGGACCCGCCGCGATCGATCCCTTGCCCTCGTCCCCCGATCCCTCCGCCACCTCGCACTCGACGCCCGCCCCGCCGACCGGCCAACGGCCGCGGGAAGCGTCGCGTCACGTCTCCTTCCTCCTCCCCAACCTGCGGGGCCGGGGCGTTCAGCGGATCGCCGTGATCCTCGGCCGCGCCTTCGCCGAGCGGGGACACCGCGTCGAATTCGTCCTGTGTGACGAGGAGGGCGAGCTCCGCTCGATGCTCGATCCCCGGATCCGGGTGCTGGTGCTGCCGCGCGGGAGCCGCGCCGCCGCGGCGGTCGCGGCGCTGCGCGCGGATCCGCCCGGGTTTCCGCGCCTCCTGCCGCATCTGTTCGCACCCCGCAACCGGGCCTCGAAGACGGTCGTCCAGTTGCCGGCGCTGGCCGCCTATCTGCGCGAACGGCGGCCCTACAGCCTGTTTTCCGCCGACATCCATCTCAACGTCGAGGTGGTGCTCGCCCGTCGGCTCGCCGGCGTCGATACGCGCATCGTCCTGAGCGAGCGCAACCATTTCTCGAGCGGCAAGCGGATCAAGCGCTGGCGCGCGCGCTGGCTGGCTCCGGCCATGCGTCGTGCCTATCTGCAGGCGGAGGCGATCACCGCGGTCTCCCACGGAGTCGCCGGCGATCTCGCCACCAGCCTGGGGATCCCGGAGACCCGCATCACCGTCCTCCACAATCCGACGATCGGCCCGGATTTCGCCGCCCGGATCGCGGCGCCGGTCGATCATCCCTGGCTCGACGAGGAGCGCGTGCCGGTCGTGATCGGCGTCGGCTATCTCGGCTACCAGAAGGATTTCGAGACTCTGCTCCGGGCCTTCGCCCGCGCCCGCAAGGAGCGCCCGCTGCGCCTCGTGATCGTCGGTCGGGCGAAGAAGCCCGAGCCCTTCCTGTCCCTGGCCGAGGAGCTGGGGGTGCGGCGGGAGGTCGATCTCGTCGGCTACCAGCCCAACCCCGTCGCCTGGGTGGCGCGGGCCGATCTGTTCGTTCTGTCCTCGCGCTACGAGGGCTTTCCCAACGTGTTGCTCGAAGCGCTCGCCTGCGGCACCCCAGTCGTCAGCACCGACTGTCCGCACGGTCCACGGGAAATCCTCGACAATGGCCGCTACGGCCGTCTCGTGCCGGTGGGTGATCCCGAGCGCATGGCCACGGCCATGCTCGAAGTGCTGGCGGATCCGCCGGAGCCGGATTTCTTGCGTGCCCGGGCGACGGTCTTCGGTTACGAGGAAGCCATCGAGGCCTATGCGCGGGTGCTGCTCGGTCCACGGCCGACGGACCTCACCGCTCCATAACGTCAGAAGCGCCCGTCGTAGGGACGCTCTCCTATCGGACAGGCGATCACGGTGAAGCCCCGCCGCTCCCGTGCCTCGAGGACCGCCGCGGCCAGCCCCTCGCGCTCCTGGACGGTGACCCCGACACCGCCCATGGCCGCGGCCACGGCGGCGAAATCGGTGAGGCCGAAGGTGACTCCCCGGGCGGCGAGGCCGGCCGCCCGCTGCTTGAGCTCGATCAGGGCCAGGGCGCCATCGACGAAGACGACGACGATCACCGGCAGCCGCAGATCGCGTGCCGTCGCCAGCTCCCCCAGCACCATCTCGAGGCCGGCGTCGCCGGCGAACGCCACCACCGGCTCGCCGCCGGCGGCGAGGCTGTAGCCGATGGCCAGCGGCAGCGCACAGCCCATGGTGCAGAGCCCGGTCGATTGCAGCAGCGTGCCGGGCCGCGGGCAGAGCCAGATCTGGCTCAGCAGGATGCGATGCGCGCCGGTGTCCACGGTGGCCACCCCGTCCTCCGGCCAGACCCGCCGCACGGTGTCGATGACCGCTGCCGGCCCCCATTCCTCGTTGCGGGGAAATGCGGCACCCAGAGCCTCTTTCGCCGCTTCGATCTCGCCCGCGGGCCAAGGGCCGGAACGGGCGATCCCCGCGCCCAGCGCATCGAGACCGGCGGCGATGTCGTCCACGAAACTGTGGCGGGCCTGATGCACGTAATGGGTATTGGGCAACGCCGTCAGCTCGACGACCGGGGCCTCCTGCGGCCAGGGGTCCCGCCAGCCCGCCCGCATCTCGATCGGGTCGTAGCCGAGCAGGAGAATGCAGTCCGAGGCGCGCAGCAGGGGCAGCAGGATCGCATCCGCTTTCGGCGACAGGCCGGCCGCACCCAGCGCCAGCCGGTGGCGCTCGGGCAGGACGCCCTTGGCCTTGTAGCTGGTGATCAGCGGGATCTCGAACCGCTCGAGGAAGGCCGCGGCGCTGGCGGCGGCACCGGGCTGCAGCAGCAGATCGAGCCCGCCGACGGCGATCGGGCGCCGCGCATCGCGCAGCAGATTCCGCGCCGCTTCGAGATCGGGACCGACCGCCGGGGCCGCGGGCGCCGGACGCACCCGCCGCGGCAGCGGGCCGCTGGTGGCCGCCTTCGCCACCCGGATCGGCAGATCGAGATGCACCGGGCCGGGTCGCGGATCGCCGGCGATCGCCAGGGCTTTGTCGATGATCGCACCGGCCGCCCCGGGCACGACGGTGAACGAGGCCTTGGTGACCGGTGCGAGGACGGCGCGATGATCGAAGATCTGGTGGGTGTAGCCGACCGCATCGGTGGCATCGATGCAGCCGGTGAGGACGATCATCGGCACCCGGTCCTGCTGGGCGTTGGCCACGACATTGACGAGATTGGCGACCCCGGGGCCGAGGGTGGCGACCACCACCGCGGGCGCGCCGGTGGCGTGGAAAGTTCCCTCGGCCATGAAGCCGCCCGCGTTCTCGTGTTTGCAGAGCAGAACACGGATCCCGGCCCACTCCAGTGCCTCGATCAGATGCAACACTTCCCCGCCGGGGATGCCGAAGGCGAAACGGCAGCCGGCCTCCCGGAGGCGCCGGGCGATCACCTCGGCGACGTCAGGCAAGGCGGATGTCCCGTCGATCGGCGGAAGGCGGCTCGGCCGACGGGCGGCCGTCGCGCGCCTGGGGGAACTTGCGACCGAGGATGCCGGCGGCGATCTGGTTGCGGAGGATCTGAACGGTGCCGCCGCCGATCGTGAACATGCGCGCATCACGCAGCATGCGCTCCACCGGCAGGTTGCGCGAATAGCCGGCCGCGCCGAAGATCTGAAGCGCATCGTTGGTGACCGCGATCGCCGTTTCGGCCGCCAGCACCTTGGCCTGGGCGGCGGCGGTCATTTCCGGAAAACCCTCGCCGCCGGAGCGGGCGGCCCGATGGACGAGCGCCTGGGCGGCGGCGAGGCGGATCGACATGTCGGCGAGCATCCACTGCAGCCCCTGGAACTCGGCGATCGGCCGCCCGAACTGCTCACGCGTCAGGGCGTAGTCTCGGGCGAGATCGTAGGCGCCGCGGGCGATCCCGAGGGCCACCGCGGCGGCGCCCACCCGCTGGGCGTTGTAGGCCCGCATCAGCGAGGCGAAGCCCCGCCGGAAGCCTCCCGGCGGCACCAGCGCCATCGCCGCCGGCACCTCCATCTCCTCGAACAGGATCTCGGTTTCGGGAAGGCCGCGCAATCCCATGGTCGGCTCGCGGCGGCCGACGACGAGGCCCGGGGTCTCGCCCCGCACCGCCAGGAAGCCGCCGATCCCCTGCTCTTCCCCGCCCTCGAACACCCGGGCGAACACCAGATGGAGACGCGAGATTCCTCCGCCCGTGATCCAGTGCTTGCGACCGTCGATCAGGTAGACATCTCCCCGCCGCACGGCGCGGGTGCGCATCGAGGTGGCGGCACTGCCGGCCTCCGGTTCGGTGATGCAGATCGCCGGCTTGTCCCCGGCGAGGACCAGGGAAGCGGCGAGCCGCTTCTGCTCCTCGGTACCGTAGGCCATGATGGCCCCGATCGCCCCCATGTTGGTCTCGACCAGGATGCGGGCGGTCGCACCGCAGGCCCGGGCCACCTCCTCGACGGCCAGCACGGCATCGAAACAGGATCTGCCCGGACCGCCGTATGGCTCCGGAATGGTCATCCCGAGAAGCCCCGCCTCGCGAAGTGCCGTCACGTTTTCCCGGGGGTAGCGTTCGGTTCGATCGATCTCGGCCGCGCGCGGCGCGAATTCCGAGATCGCCAGCCGCCGCGCCGTATCGCGAATCGCCTGCTGCTCCGGGGACAAATCGCACATCCGCATCCTCCGCCCGGTCACGGCGGGCGGCGGTGCCGCATTCCGCCCGGATCCGAGCATAGGCACGCGTATTTATCGTGACAAACGAGGAATTCCGAAGATTCGATCGAAAATCTCCGGAGCTATCCCGATGCCGACCGACGCGGACGACGAAGGGGCGCGAGCGATCCCCGGACCAGTCGGGCCTCGGAGTCGCCGTCGCGCTCGAGGATCCCCACCGGCCGCTCGAGCAGCGGCACGCCGAAGGGCAGGAAGCGCAGCCCCTCGCGCGGGGCGGTACCGGAACGACCGATACCCCGAGCCCTTCCAAAACCATGGCCCGGCTGGCTTCCGGGAAATCGATTTCCGTGCCGATGGGAACGGCGATCCCGCAGTTCCCGATCGATGATCGCGCCCGCCAAGGTGCGACGGCCGAACCGGATGAACGGCCGCGCCTCGAGCAGCTCCCGGTCCGTCTTTTCCGGGATTCCGGCGGGGGCGACCCGGAGGAGGTCGAGGATCTCGCGGGCCCGGGCGACCGGCGTGCGGCCGGCCGGGCTCGGGAGCGGTAGCCGGTGTCGGCGGTCGAACAGCTGGGTGCCGAGCTCCTCCGCGAGGGCCGAGGCGGCGAATGTTCGGTGCCGGAACGCGAAACACCCCCGGGGGCACCCGGGGGTGTTCCTTTCGCGAAGCTCTCCGGCGTCAGCCGACGCGCTTGAGATTCTCCGCGGCGCTCTTGCCGTTGCGGCCGCGCACCAGCTCGTACTCGACCCGCTCGCCTTCCCGCAGCGTGTCCATGCCGGAACGCTCGACCGCGGAAATGTGCACGAAGGCATCCGGGCCGCCGTTGTCCGGCTGGATGAAGCCGTAGCCCTTGGTCGCGTTGAACCACTTCACAGTACCGGTATTCAAGACTTACCTCGTAACCAAAACGTTCACGCCGGGCAACGCGCCACGACGTGGGGTACTTCTGCATCTGTTCGGGAGAACACCGCGACCGGGGCCGCGAGACCGTCAAGGCGAGCAGAAAACCTGAAACCAAGATACGCCGCGGGGGCGGAAAGGCAAGGCATTTTCCCCTCTTCGCCGATTTTCCCGTCTCCGGCCGTCGTCGGCACCCTCAGAGCGGCAGATTGTCGTGCTTCTTCGGCGGATTCTCGAGCCGCTTGCCGCGCAGCCAGCGCAGCGCCTGGACGAGCCGCCTGCGGGTTCCGTGAGGCATGATGACATCGTCGACGTAGCCCCGGGCGGCAGCGACGAAGGGGTTGGCGAAACGGCGGCGATATTCCTCGGTGCGAGCGGCGATCTTCTCGGGGTCACCGGCATCCTTGCGGAAGATGATCTCGACCGCGCCCTTGGGGCCCATGACCGCGATTTCGGCGGTCGGCCAGGCATAGTTGACATCGCCCCGCAGATGCTTGGAGCTCATCACATCGTAGGCCCCGCCGTAGGCCTTCCTGGTGATCACCGTGACCTTGGGCACGGTGGCCTCGGCGTAGGCGAACAGCAGCTTGGCCCCGTGCTTGATGATGCCGCCGTGCTCCTGGGCGGTTCCCGGCAGAAAGCCGGGCACGTCGACGAAGGTCAGGATCGGGATGTTGAAACAGTCGCAGAACCGCACGAAGCGCGCCGCCTTCACTGAGCTGGCAATGTCGAGACAGCCGGCCAGCACCATCGGCTGGTTGGCGACGATGCCCACGGTACGCCCCTCGATGCGCCCGAAGCCGATGATGATGTTCCTGGCGTAGTCCTTCTGGAGCTCGAAGAAATCGCCCTCGTCGACCACCTTGAGGACCAGCTCCTTCATGTCGTAGGGCCGGTTGGGATTGGCCGGGACCAGCGTGTCGAGAGAAGGCTCCTCCCGCTCCGGATCGTCGAAGCTCGGCCGTTCCGGGACCCCGTCCCGGTTGTTGAGGGGCAGGAAGTCGAAGAACCGCCGCAGCTCGTGAAGGGCCTGCACGTCGTTGTCGAAGGCGAGATCGGCGACCCCCGATTTCCGGGTGTGGGTCGAGGCGCCGCCGAGCTCTTCCCGGGACACCGCCTCCTGGGTCACCGTCTTCACCACTTCCGGGCCGGTGACGAACATGTAGGAGGTGTCCCGGACCATGAAGATGAAGTCGGTCATCGCCGGACTGTAGACCGCCCCGCCGGCGCAGGGACCCATCACCATGCTGATCTGGGGGATCACCCCCGAAGCCAGCACGTTGCGCTGGAACACTTCGGCATAGCCGGCGAGGCTGGCGATCCCTTCCTGGATCCGGGCGCCACCCGAATCGTTGAGGCCGATTACCGGCGCCCCGACCCGCATCGCCCGATCCATGATCTTGCAGATTTTCTCGGCATGGGCCTCGGAAAGCGAGCCACCGAAGACGGTGAAATCCTGGCTGAAGACGAACACCAGCCGGCCGTTGATGGTCCCTTGGCCGGTGACCACACCGTCGCCCGGAATGCGCCGACCGGCCATTCCGAAATCGCCGCAACGGTGTTCGGCGAACATGTCGACCTCTTCGAAGGAGCCGGGATCGAGGAGAAGCTCGATCCGCTCACGGGCCGTGAGCTTGCCTTGCCTGTGCTGGGCTTCGATCCGGCCTTCGCCACCACCGAGCCGGGCCGCCCGGCGCCGGCGTTCGAGTTCCTGCAAGATCTCCTGCACGGTTCCGCTCCCGCTGCTCCGGCGCCGCAGCTAGCACGAAGCCGGCCGCTGCGAAAGCCGCCCCGACCGCCGCCGGCACCGACCGCGGCCGGAGGGGCGTTTCACGCTTCCAGCAGGCGCAACCAGCGGCAGGCGGCGTCGAGGTCGCGGCGGATCGCGGCGTGGCGGGCCTCCTGCTCGGGATCGCATCCCCAACGTTCGATTTCCCAGAGCTCCTCGAGATGGGCGAGCGCGAAGGCTCGCGCCCCGGTGAGACCGGCGCGGGCGGCGGCCAGTCCGAGAACCAGCGAACCCGTGAGGGTGGTCGCCGCCCGCACCCCGGCGAGGCGCCAGTCGTCGAGTTTCTCGACGGCGGCGGTGAGCCTCCGCACCGCCGCTTCCGGCTGAGCGACGGGCTCGAGCTCGGCGGTCGCCCGGAGAGGAGCGTCGAATTCGCGCGCCGCCCAATCGAGCCAAGGCTGCCATTCCCGCTCTTGGCGCACCACCAGTTCCCGCGGATGGGCGACCCGGTAGCAGAGCAGATCGGTACGGGCGAAGCCGGTGAGCTCGGCGACGACCTCCCCGCGCCGCGCCGGCAACAGATCGACCACGGTGGTGGCGAGACGGGTCAGCGGCATGCTGTGGGGCGCGATCCGCTCGCCCTGAGCCGCCCATTCTCCGGCGATGGCCGCGGCCAGACCGGGGCCGGGAAGCAGGAGCGTGCGGCCCGCCGGGGTGCGTAGCGGGCGACCGTCGAGCAGGACCCGACTTCCCTCGCCGGAAGAGCTCGGCTCGGCGCGTTCGTAGAAGCGCTTCATGAGGGCAGCAGATCCAGCAGATCGGCGAACCGGTCGAGAAGATGTGCGGCGCCGGCACGCGCCAGTTGCTCGGGGGGATGGTTGCCCCAGCGGACCCCCACCGGCAGCACCTCGGCCGCCCGGGCCATCGCGATGTCGAACACGGTATCGCCCACGAACAGGGTGTCCCGGGGCTCGACACCGGTTTCCGCCATCGCCGCGAACAGCATCGAGGGATGCGGCTTGGAGGGGTGCCCGTCGGCCGTCTGCAGGGTGACGAAGCGGTCTTCGAGCCCGTGCCGTTCCAACACCGAAAGCAGGCCCCGCAGGGCCTTGCCGGTGGCCACTCCGAGCCGGATGCCGCGGGCCGCGAGTGCATCCAGGACTTCCCGGGCGCCCGGGAACAGGGGGTCCTCGTGATCCGGCCGGTGGCGACGGGCGACGAACGCTTCCCGGTAATGATCGGCGATGCGGGCCGCCGTCCCGGGATCGTCGCGGCCGAGCAGGACGCGCATCGCTTCGGGCAGCGAAAGGCCGACGATGTGCCGGATGGCATCCGCCTCCGGCGGCGGCAGACCGGCGGCGGTGAAGGCTTCCCGGGCGCAGGCGACGATCGTCGCCCGGCTGTCGACCAGGGTGCCGTCGATGTCGAAGACGACCAGCTTCACGCGCTCCTACCTCGCTCCACGGGTTCCGCCGCCGATGTGGTCTACGCCCCGGGAAATGGCAACCGGGGTGCCGGCGGCCGGAGAGCGAGCCGGTCGCACGGCGATCGGCCCTCGGCTCCTCCGGCGCTGGACGACGCCGCCGGAGTCCGTGCCGTCGAGATGGCGGTACCCGGCGTGACGGTGATCAGCGGTTGATGAAGTTGTCGTAGACGCCGATCACCGCCGGCCCGGCGAGGACGATGAACAGGGCCGGGAGGATGAAGGCGATCAGGGGCACCGTCAGGACCGCCGGCAGTCGGGCCGCCTTTTCCTCGGCCTTGATGATCCGCTGTTCGCGGAATTCGGCGGCCAGCACCCGCAGCGAGGGGGCGAGGGGCGTGCCGTAGCGCTCGGTCTGGATCAGGGTGCTGACGACCCCCTGGATCATCGGCAGGGGGACCCGTTTGGCGAGATTGCCGAGGGCCTGTCTGCGATCCGGCAGGAAGGTCAGCTCGACGCTGGTCAGGGCCAGTTCTTCCGCGAGTTCGGGGGCCGTGCGCCCCATTTCCTCGGCCACCCTTTTGAGCGCGGCGTCGAGAGCGAGGCCCGCTTCGGCACAGATGACGAGGAGATCGAGGGCATCGGGCAGGTTCTTCCGGAGAGCGGCGAGACGCCGGCTGGTGATGTTGGAGATCCAGATTTCCGGCAGATAGAAGCCGGCGAGGGCGCTGCCGAGGAGGGCCATCAGGCGGGGGGCACCCTGGAGATGGCCGAGGCCGAGGACGACCAGCACCAGCACGCCTCCGAAACCCGCCAGGAAGGGCATCACCAGCTTGGCGGTGAGATATACGAACAACGCCTCGCGGCTGCGGTAACCGGCGGCCATCAGGCGTTCGCGGATGCGCTCGGCCCCGTCGTGCCGCGCGAGCTGGAGACGACGCACGATGTGTGCCGCGATGCTCCGCGTGCTCTCCCGGGCCCGCCGCCGCGGCGCCGTCCCCGCGGCCGCCAGTTCCGCCTGGCGACGGGCCACGAGACGTGCCCGGCGGCTCGCCGGATCCCGCTCCACGAGGGCGAACCAGACGGCGAGGACGGAGACGAAGGCGACCGTCGCCGCCGCCGCCACGATGACGTTCCCGTCCTGCAGCAACGCCTCGAGCGTGTCGGGTCCGAACCCCATCTCAGACCTCGAACCGCACCATCTTGGCGATCACCGCCACCCCCAGCGCCATGCTCGCGAGCCCCAGCCCCGCCAGCATCTGTCCCCGGGGATCGACCGCGAGGACCAGCATGTAGTCCGGGTTCATGAGATAGATCACGAAGGCCATGATGAACGGCAGCGAGCCGATGATCATCGCCGAGGCCCGCGCCTCGGAGGACATCGCCTTGATCTTCAGCTTCATCTGCTGGCGCCGGCGGATCATGGTCGAGAGATTCTGCAGGATGGCGCCGAGATTGCCGCCGGTCTCCTGCTGGATGGCGATGGTGACGACGAAGAAGCGGAACTCCGGAATGTCGATCCTGGCCGTCGCCGCCCACAAGGCCTCCTCGATGGTCATGCCGATGCGAACGTTGTCGGCGATCTCCCGGAAGACCTCGCCCACCGGATCCCGGACCTCGGAGCCGATGATGGAAATGGCTTCGGAAATGGGCAGGCCCGACTTCAGCGCACGGACGATCAGATCGATGGCCTCGGGCATCAGGGCGAGGAACTTCGCCGCCCGTTGCTGGCGACGCAGCCGCACCAGCAGGTACGGGCCGCCGGTGGCCGCGGCGAGCGCCGAGGGCACCGCCACCGCCAGAGGCGAGCCGAACAGCAAGAGGAGCACCAGCACCACCGCCCCGAAGGCGGTGCAGAGCAGGAGGAAATCCGGCAGAGCGAGACGAATTCCGGCCTTGCCGAGCTCGCGCCGGAGGATTTCCGGGCGCGGCACGAAGCGCATCACCTGACCGGAAAGGGTGCCGAGACGGGACACCTGGTCGCGCCGGCGCAGTCCCGACGGGGCGCTGCCGCCGTTCGCCTGCACCTGGCTCGCGGTGGACCGCTCGCGGACCGCCTCGATCCGCCGCCGCAGCCGCCGACCGCCGCTTCCCCCGCCTCCGGCCGAGGCGAAGGCGAACAGCAGCAGGGTCGCCGACAGAACGAGCAGGCCGACCAGGACCGGGGGGGAGACGAGCGCGGTCACCGGGTCGCTCCGTTCATCGCCGCCATCAGCGCCCGGTCGAGCCCGTAATAGGCGGCCCGGCGGATGAAATGGGGGCGGACGTTGCTGCTCTTGAATTCGCCGATGAGGGTGCCGTCGCTCGCTTCCCCGTGGTACTCGAAGGTGAACAGGTCCTGGAGGGTGACCACATCCCCCTCCATGCCGACGATCTCCGTCACATGGGTGATCCGCCGCACGCCGTCGCGCATGCGCGCCGTCTGGATGACCAGATTGACCGCGCCGACGATCTGGGTGCGGATGGCTTTGGTGGGCAGATTGGCGCTGGCCATGGTCACCATGTTCTCGAGACGGGTGATGGCTTCCCGCGGACTGTTGGCGTGGAGGGTGCACATCGAACCGTCGTGGCCGGTATTCATCGCCTGGAGCATGTCCATCGCTTCCGGACCGCGCACTTCGCCGCAGATGATCCGGTCGGGACGCATCCGCAGCGCGTTGCGCACGAGATCGCGCATCGTCACCTCGCCCTGGCCCTCGAGATTGGGCGGCCGGGTTTCGAGCCGTACGACATGCGGCTGGAGGAGCTGGAGCTCGGCCGCATCCTCGATGGTGACGATCCGTTCGCCGGGATCGATGAGCTGGGAAAGGGCGTTGAGGAGCGTGGTCTTGCCCGAGCCCGTACCGCCCGAGATCACGATGTTGAGGCGGCAGGCGGCGGCGATCTTGAGCACCCGGCCCAAGGGCTCGCTCACGTTGCCCTGGCGCATCATGCGATCGAGGGTGATCTTGTGCTTGGCGAACTTGCGGATGGAGATCGCGCAGCCGTCGATCGCCAGCGGCGGGATGATCACGTTGACGCGGCTGCCGTCCTCGAGCCGCGCGTCGCAGATCGGACAGGTCTCGTCGATCCGCCGGCCGACCCGGGTGACGATCCGCTGGGCGATGTTGAGGAGCTGCTGATGATCCCGGAAGCGGATGTCCGTCGCCTCGACCTTGCCCCGCCGCTCGACGAAGACACTGGTCGGGCCGTTGACCATGATGTCGGTGACGGTTTCGTCACGCAGCAGGGGCTCGAGGGGACCGAGCCCCACCATGTCGTCGACCAGCCGGGCGCCGAGTTCCTGCTGTTCCTTGCTGGACAGCGACAGACGGTGCTCGGCGGCGATTTCGGCGATCAGCTCGAGGAGCTGGCTGGTGAGCTCCTCGCGCGGCATGCGCGCCGCGGCCGCAGCGTCGATGCGTTCGTAGAGGGCGTTCTGGATGGTCTCGTGCGCCTGTTCCAGACGCCGATCGGTGTTCCGCGAGGAGATCGTCGCCCGGCTCTCGGCCGGCACGCCGACCGCGGCCGGCGTCCTGGCCGCACCGGGGTCGGACGCCTTCGGCACGCCTGCACTGCGGGGCTGCAACTGCCGGCGACCGAACACGGGCTACCTCCAGAGTGCCAGCAGGCGTCGAACCAGCGAGCGGGGTTCGCTGGCGCCGCCGCGGGCGGCGATCCGGGCCAGCTCGCGGATCGCCTGGCCGACCGGCCCGCGTTCGGCGAAGCTGAGCTGCCCTCCGTTCACCGCCGCCGCCACGGTCTTGGCGTCGAACGGGATCCGCAGGTCGATCTTGCGGCCGATGCCGTTCTCGAATTCCTTCGGGTCCAGCTCGCCGGTCCGCGAGGCGCCGATCCGATTCAGGACCACCGTCGGATGGCAGGCTCCGCCGATCCGGGCCAGGGTCTGCAGAATGCGCAGACCGTCCCGCATCGCCGCCAGCGAGGGATCGGCCACCAATATCAGTTCGTCGAGCCGGGCGAGACAGGGGAGGAAGAGGGGCGAGCCCGGTCTTGGCAGGTCGAGAACCACGAAGTGGAAACGCGTCCGAAGCTCCTCCAGGAGAGGTTCGAGCGCCTCGGGACAGGGAAGGCAGTCTTCGTCCAGCCCTTCCTCGGCGGCGAGAATGTACAGGAGCTCGGAATGTTTGACGGCCGCCCGATCGACGAAAAGGGAATCGATCCGCTCCGGGGTTTCGAGGGCCTCGCGGAGGCCGTGCGAGGGATCGAGATCGAAGGTCAGTGCCACCGTCCCCATCTGGAGATCGAGATCCACCAGACAGACCCGGCGGCGGCGGTTCTCGGCGATCGCGTGGGCGGCCCCGCAGGCGATCATGGTGGCGCCCACCCCCCCACGTGCGCCGAGCACGCCGACCAGACGCCCGAGCCGGCTCATCTGCCGGCCGGGGCCGCTCCCCTGGAGGGCGCGCAGCAGGGATTCGTGGACCAGACCCGGCGACAATGGCTTGACCAGATAGTCACCGACCCCCCGTGCCACGAGCTCCCTGAAGAGTCCGACATCGTTCTGGTCGCCGAAGGCGACCACGGTGACCCCGGGCTCGCAGACGTCGGCCAGCTCGTCGATGTCGGTGAGCGGCAGCTCGGAGCCGGACAGATCGACCATCAGCACCTTGGGCGATCGGTGCGCCCCGAGATATTCGATGGCGGCGCGGATACCCCCCCCGGTCACCATCGTGCGGCCGAACGGGAGTTCGCCGACCACCTGCTCGATCGCCCGGCGACTTTCCTCGTCGCGGGCGAAGGCGCAGAAGGAGCTCGCCGCCGGCTCCGCGGCGACCGCCGCCGGTTCGAGAAGTTCGGTCATTTTCCGGCCGCCTTGAACTGTTTGTCGTCGAGCAGTTTCTTGACCTTGTCGGCCCGGTAGCGCTCGACCGCCGCCGCTTCGCGCGTCCCGTCCGCCCCGGCCAGCGGCCGCCCCTCCACCAGATCGGCCGGATTGGCGATCATCGCCGCGAGGTTCAGCGCGTTGGCACAGCCGAGCTGGGACATGGGAAGATCGCCGGCGGCCAGATCGGAGGGCGCCGACCAGTCGGGACATTCCGGCAGGGTGATCATCGGCACCTGGACGGTGATGTCCACCCGCCGCGCCGCCTCCCAGCCTTCGGCCCGTGGCGGCACCGCTTCGCCGAAGGCCACCGTCGACAGCCGGAGGTCGGCATATCCGGCGCCGGCGAAGATCGCCGCCACGCTGCGCGCCCGTCGGGCCGCGAGATCGGCGTTGTAGACCTCCCCCAGACGTTCGTCGGCGTGACCGCGGATGCGGACGACCGTGCCCTCGGACGACGGCAGCAGCCGGAGGAACTGCTCGAGACGCGCCCGCTCCGCCGGATCGAGATCCGCCCGGTCGGTCTCGAAATAGACCGTATGGGAGAACGGCACGTATTCCGCCGCCAGACGCTTGGGTGCCGGATCGACGGGCGGCGGCCGATAGCCGCCGGTCACCGCCGCGCCGCATCCGGAAAGGACGAGCCCGAGCAGCAGCACGCCGAACCGTGCGCCCCGGGAACCGGCCCTCTGTGCGATCTTGCTCATCGTATGGTCCCGTCTCTCATTCGATGACGAACCCCGCGCCACCGACCAGCCGCGGCGCCTCGGCCACGGCACTCGCTCCCCGGCCCGGTGCGAGCCGGCGGCCGGCGAGGCGTCCCTGCAGGAGGCGCTCGATCTCGCTCGGCTGGCGCAACCCGTCGACCGGCGTCGCGAGTCGCTGCGCTGCCGGCTGGACGAGATAGGGCGTGACGATGATCACCAGCTCCGATTCCTCGCGCTGGAAACGGGTGGAGCGAAACAGCGGTCCGAGTATCGGCAGATCGCCGAGACCCGGGAACTTCTCGAGGCTGCTCTTGGTCGAACTCGAGATCAGCCCGCCGATGGCGAAACTCTGGCCGCTCGCCAGTTCCACGGTGGTCTCGGCGCGCCGGGTGGCCAGCGCCGGCACCCGGATGTTCTGCAGGACGATGGCGCCGTTCTCGCTGAGATCGCTGACCTCGGGGCGGACCCGCAGACTGATCCGGCCGCCCGAAAGCACGGTCGGGGTGAAGGCGAGGCTGACACCGAACTGCTTGAACTGGATCTCGATGTCGTTGTCGTCCACCCCCACCGGAATCGGGAACTCGCCTCCGGCGAGAAACGCCGCGGTCTCGCCCGAAAGCGCGGTGAGATTGGGCTCGGCCAGCACCGTCAGGAACCCCTCCCGCTCGAGAGCGTCGACCAGCCCGTTGATGTCGATGTCGCCGTTGCTGAACCGCCCGGTGAGAGCGCCGGCCGGACCGTTGTCGTCGGTCAGACGCGAGAACGGCAGGCCGCCGTCGGCGAAGGCCCGGCCCGACGCCAGCCCGAAAAGGAAGTCGCCCGGGGCCATCGCGGCGTCCCAGTTGATCCCGAACAGCCGGGTGACCTCGCGCGACACCTCGGCGACCCGCACGTGCAGGCTGACCTGGGTCGGTGCCGTCACCCGCAGCCGGTTGACGAGGGCTTCCTTCTCGCCGAGGAAGCGGGACACGAGCTGGCGCACGTCTTCCGCCTCGGCGGGGTCGGCCACCGCGCCCTGGATGATGATCCCGCCGTCCACCGACGCGACACGGACATCGGCCCCCGGGACGATCTCGCGCAGGGCGGCGCGCAGCCGCGTCATGGCGTGCTCCACCCGGACCTCGCGCCGGAGCAGGACCCGGTCCTCGCCGTCGACCGCGTACACCGTGGTGGAGCCGGCCCGCTTGCCCAGCAGATAGACCAGACCCGGCGAGTGGACCTGGACGTCGGCGATCTCGGGATCGGCGACGAACACGCTGCTGGCGCTGCCGGACAGCCGCAGCAGCTCGCCGCGACGGACCTCGATCACGAGCGGCTTCCCCGTCTCGCGGGCCGCCGGTTCCGCCGACGGGCGCGACAGCGCCGAGGCGACGGGCGTCTGTGCCGCGCCTTCACCGGTCGCCAGCGCCCCGAGGAGAAGAGCCGCGAGCGTTCGCATCACGAGTTGCCGACCGTGGACGATCATGGCGACATGCTCCCCTTGCCGGGTACCCGAGCGGCTTCGGACCCTCGGAAGACGGCGACACTCCGGCTCGCGCCCCGTGCCCGGCTGACTTCGCTGTCCCAGATCGGGGTGTCGCCGGCGGATTCGGCAGTCGCACCGAGCCTTTCGCCCTCGGCGGGGCGGGCCAGACTGCGCAGGCCGAGCCACAGCTTGCCCAGTTCGAGGGCGAGAGCCAGCCGGCGGGCGCCCTCCGGCGTCACCTCGAGGGTCGCCGTGCGGATCTTCGGCGACAGCTCGTCCGCGCCCTCGGCGGCGGTGCTCAGCCGTTGCCCGACGGCGATCACCCGCACGTCGCGAAGGACCGTTTCGGCCACGAACCGCTCCTGGCCGCCGCCCCCTTCGACCTCCAGCGCCTGGGTCAGGAGCACGTCGACCCGGTCCCCGGGGAAGATCAGACCCGTGGATCCGGACGCCTGGTCAACGGGCACCGACACCGCCTGCATCCCTGGTTCCAGCACCGCGGCGAGGAAACCGCGTTCCCCGGGTCGCACGACGGCGCTCCGGGTAACGGGATCACCCTCCTCGAGCGGCCTGCGGACCACCGCGCCGGCGAGATCGGCCGGATCGACGGCACCCTTCTCGAAATAGCTGTCGGGGAGATCGACATCGGGCCAGACCTGCCAGCGCAAGGCCCCCTGCGTGACGAAACTCCCCTGTGCCAGCCGGCGGGCCGCGACCAGGACCCGCTTGGTGGCCGGCTCGACCTTCTCGGCCCGCACGACCGCCGGTCGACGCTGACCTTCGACCCAGCTTCGCGCCAGATAGGCGGTGGCACCGGCGGCGACCAGAGCGAGAACCAACAGCAGCATTCGGCGGGCGAGCATGGCGCCTTCCTCGGTTGATCAGGAAATCCCGGGAGCCGGGAAACGCTGGACCCAGATCCACAGCCCGCCACCGGCGAGGGCGACCCCGTAGGGCACCCCGCGAGGGGCGAGCGCCAGCCTGGCGGCGACGCCGCCGGCGGGACGCAGCCCGAGGGCCGACAGCGAGGCGAGAACGACGGCCAGCCGCTGGGCGAACCAGGGCCGGAGCAGGACCCCGAGGGCCACGATTCCGCCGGCGAGGGTGGTCACCAGCAGGAGCTCCGGCAGATCCGACAGGCCGGCCCAGAAGGCCAAGGCGGTCGCGAACTTGACGTCGCCGCCGCCGAGCCAGCCCCGCGACCAGAACCAGCCGAGCGGCACCAGCACCAGGAGGCCGGCGGCGAGGGGGGCCCATATCCGGGCGGGTGCCTGACCGAACTGCCAAGCGAGGGCCAGGACCGCGACCAGCGCGCAGAGACGGTTGGAGAGGCGCCGGCTGGTGAGATCGGTGAACGCCGCGTAGAGGAGCAATCCGGGGATCGCTGCCGCGAGAATGTCACCTGTTCCGCTCACCGGCCGTGCCTCCGATCTCCTGCGAGGGCAGCGACGGACCACCGACCCCTCGGAACCGGTGGTCCGCCACGTACAAGCGGTGGACGCCCCGTCCGGCGAACCGGCGGGGCACCCGACGACAGAGATCAGCTGCCGCCGCCGCCGCCACCGCCACCGCCGAGCTCGTCGGAGACGGTCTGGAAGGTGGCGGTCAGGTTGTCACCGAGGGTCGTCAGAATGCCGATGATCGCCACCGAAACGAGGGCGGCGATGAGGCCGTACTCGATGGCCGTCGCACCCTGCTCGTCACGGATGAACTTCTTGAGCGTTCGCATGGGTTGCACTCCTGATGTTGCTGACCGCATCGCCGGCATTGTCTCCGCCAACAGTTAAGAAACCGTATACCTGCAGCGGCCCGCCCGCCGTCCCGCGCGAACGCATACTTCGGTACGCTCGCCACCATCGCATCCTGCGGGCGAGCGGCCACCCTTGCGACGAAATGCTGCAACGCAGCACGAAGGCTCCCGGTTGGCCGCTCCCCGGGATCGTGCTTCTATGCGAGCGGCATTTCCGGTTTTCCCCGTCCCGCGGCCGGCGTTCCGCCCGGCCGGCAAATCGACCAGCTCGTCGACCGAACCCAATCCGGAGGAGATCATCGTCATGGCTGACAGCGTCGTGATCGTGAGTGCCGCCCGCACGCCGATCGGCGCCTTCAACGGCAGCCTCGGCACCCTGCCCGCCCACGAACTCGGCCGGACAGCGATCACCGCCGCGCTGGAGCGTGCCGGCATCGAGCCGGCCCGAGTCTCCGAGGTGATCATCGGCCAGATCCTGACCGCCGCACAGGGCCAAAACCCGGCCCGCCAGGCCTCGGTCAACGCCGGCATTCCGGTCGAGGTTCCCGCCTACGGGGTCAACATGCTGTGCGGCTCCGGCCTCAAATCGGTGGCCATGGCCTGCCAGGCGGTCCTCCAGGGGGACAGCGAGACGGTCGTGGCCGGCGGTCAGGAGAGCATGACCCAGGCGCCCCATGCCGCGCATCTGCGGGCCGGCGTCAAGATGGGCTCGCACGAGTTCGTCGACACCATGATCAAGGACGGGCTGTGGGACGCTTTCCACGGCTACCACATGGGCAACACGGCGGAGAACGTGGCCCGCAAGTGGCAGATCACCCGCGAGGAACAGGACCGCTTCGCCTGTGCCTCCCAGAACAAGGCCGAAGCGGCCATCAAGGCCGGCCGGTTCCGCGACGAGATCGCGCCGGTGACGATCCGTACCCGGAAAGGCGAGACGGTGGTGGACACCGACGAATATCCCCGCTTCGGCACCACCCTCGAGGCGCTCGCCAAGCTGCGCCCCGCCTTCGATCGCGAGGGCACCGTCACCGCCGGCAACGCCAGCGGCATCAACGACGGGGCGGCGGCCCTGGTGATCACGACTGGCCGCGAGGCCGAACGGCGCGGCCTCGAGCCGCTGGCCCGGATCGTGAGCTGGGCCCAGGCCGGGGTCGATCCGGCGATCATGGGAACGGGGCCCATTCCGGCCGCCCGCAGGGCGCTCGAAAAGGCCGGCTGGAAGGTCGAGGATCTCGATCTCGTCGAGGCCAACGAGGCCTTCGCCGCCCAGGCGATCGCGGTCAACCGGGAACTCGGCTGGGATCCCGAAAAGGTCAACGTCAACGGCGGCGCGATCGCCCTCGGCCATCCCATCGGCGCCTCCGGCGCCCGCATCCTCACGACCCTCCTCCACGAGATGAAGCGTCGTGGCGCGAGGCGCGGCCTCGCCACGCTCTGCATCGGCGGCGGCATGGGCATCGCCATGTGCGTGGCCCGCGACTGAGGGACCATCCGGACCCCGGCGCCGGGCCGTCGCACGCGCCGCGCTTGCCGGCGCCCGGCGCCTGCCCTTGAATGGTCGATATCACCCGGGCCTCCGGCGCCGGTGCCGGACGGTCCGACAGCCCACGGGAGGAGCGACGATGGCACGGACGGCTCTGGTCACGGGCGGCACCCGCGGCATCGGTGCGGCGATCTCCATCGCCCTCGGGGAAGCGGGCTACGAAGTCGCCGCCAACTACCATGGCAACGAGGAGGCCGCGCGCAATTTCCGGGAAGCCACCGGCATCCCGGTGTTCCGCTTCGATGTCGCCGACTTCGGATCCTGCCGCGACGGCGTGGCGGCGGTGGAAGCGGAGCTCGGACCCGTCGATATCCTCGTCAACAACGCCGGCATCACCCGCGACGCCGCCTTCCACAAGATGAGCCCCGAGCAGTGGCGGGCGGTGATCTCCACCAATCTCGATTCCCTCTTCAACGTCACCCGTCAGGTGATCGAGGGCATGCGCCAGCGCGGCTTCGGGCGGATCATCAACATCTCCTCGGTGAACGGTCAGAAGGGGCAGTTCGGACAGAGCAACTATTCCGCCGCCAAGGCCGGGGTGCTCGGCTTCACCAAGGCCCTGGCCCTCGAGAACGCGAAGAAGGGAATCACCGTCAATGCCGTGGCACCGGGCTACATCGCCACCGAGATGGTGATGGCGGTCCCCGAAAAGGTCCTCGAGGAAGTGATCCTGCCGCAGATCCCGGTGGGCCGTCTCGGTGAGCCGGAAGAGGTGGCCCGCTGCGTCGTGTTCCTCGCCAGCGAGCAAGCCGGCTTCATCACCGGCGCCACCCTGACCGCCAACGGCGGCCAGTACATGATCTGACCGGCGATCCGACCGCGAACCGCATCGCCGGCGATCCGAGCGCGCCCTCCGCGCTTCCCTTCCGCCGAGGCGACGGCTAATCCGTGCCCCGGAAAGGGGAGTCCGCCATGAACCTCGCCCAGCTCTTCGCCAGGAACGCCCGGCGTGCAGCCGACCGGCCGGCCGTGGCTCTGGGCACGCGCCCCGTCTCGACCCACGCCGATCTCTGCCGACGGGCCGCCCGTCTCGCCGGCGCCATGGGCGAACGCTTCCATCTCCGACAGGGCGATCGGGTCGCCATCTTCGCCCGCAACCTCCCGGAATACGTCGAGATCCTCCTGGCCTGCTGGTGGGGCGGGTTCGCCGCCGTACCGGTGAACGCCAAACTGCACCCCCGGGAGCTCGGCTGGATCCTCGAGCATTCCGCCGCCGCTCTTCTGTTCGCGGACGAGGATCTCGCCGCCGGCCTCGGCGAGGCGCCGGCCGGGCTGCGCGAAACCCCGATCATCGGCAGCGCCGCCTACCGACGCCTGCTCGAAGCCGAGCCCGCCTCTCTCGTTCCGGTGGATCCGGATGCGCTGGCCTGGCTTTTCTACACCTCGGGCACGACCGGGCGTCCGAAGGGGGCGATGATCACCCATCGCAATCTGCGGGCGATGACCTACGCCTACTTCATCGACGTCGACACCATCGCCCCGGGAGAGGCGATCGTCCATGCCGCCCCCATGTCGCACGGTTCGGGGCTCTACATCCTGCCCCACGCGGCCGCCGGTGCCGTGCAGGTGATACCCGAGAGTGGCGGCTTCGATCCCGCCGAGGTCTTCGCGCTGCTGCCGCAGTGGCCGGGCAGCACCCTGTTCGCCGCCCCGACGATGGTCCGGCGGCTCACCGAGCATGCGCGCGAGCGGGACGTGGAAACGACCGCCCTCAAGACCATCGTCTACGGCGGCGCCCCCATGTATCTCGCCGATCTCGACGCCGCGCACGAAGTCTTCGGCTTCCGGCTCGCCCAGATCTATGGTCAGGGCGAAAGCCCGATGACCATCACCGCCCTCGACAAGCGGGCTCATGCCGCCACCGACCATCCGCGGTGGCGGGAGCGTCTGCGATCGGCCGGCACCCCGCAGACCGTCTGCGAGGTCGAGGTCGCCGACGAGGAAGGCCGGCCACGACCCGTGGGAGAGGTGGGCGAAGTGCGGGTCCGCGGCGACAGCGTGGTTCCCGGCTACTGGCGGGACCCCGAGGCCAGCCGCAGGACCATGGGTGACGGCTGGCTGCGGACCGGCGATCTCGGCGCCTTCGACGAGGACGGGTTCCTCTACATCAAGGACCGGTCGAAGGATCTGATCATCTCCGGCGGGGCCAACATCTATCCGCGCGAGGTGGAGGACGTGCTGCTTTCCCATCCCGCCGTCCGCGAAGTGTCGGTGATCGGCGTTCCCGACCGCGAATGGGGGGAGCGGGTGGTGGCCTGTGTGGTGACCGAACGGGAGGTCGGGGAAGCCGAGCTCGACGCCTGGTGTCTCGCCCGCATCGCCCGTTTCAAACGACCGCGACGCTACCTCTTCCTCGAATCCCTGCCCAAGAACAACTACGGTAAGATCCTCAAGCGGGAGCTGCGGGCCCGGGCGACCGCCGGGGGAAAGCCCGGCTGACGCCGCGCCCAGCGGCTTGCCAGCCGCGGCCACGCCCCCCTAAGATCGGAACCGAACGTGCGGCATCCGGACAAGCCGCCGCATCGGAAAAGGGGAGGCCCGAAGCCATGATCTCACGCCGAGCCGTTCTGGCAGCCGTCGCCACCGCGGTCGTGAGCGCCACCGGCGCCACCGCCGACGCCTATCCGGAACGTCCCATCACCCTGGTCGTGCCCTACGGCGCCGGCGGCGCCACCGACATCGCCGCCCGCAACATGACGGCGGTGACGCCGAAATACATCCCGGTGCCGATCCTGGTGGTCAACAAGACCGGTGCCGGAGGCGCCACCGGTACCGCCTTCGTGGCCAACGCCGTCGGCGACGGCTACACGATGATGGTGGCCCGGGTCGGCTCGCACACCGTCAATCCGGCGATGAAGGCGAACCTTCCCTATTCGATCGACGACTTCCGCTACGTCGGCGTGTTCGAGATCAATCCCGTGGTCTGCGCCACCTCGCCCGAATCCGGAATCGATTCGATGGAGGCGCTGATCGCCGCGGTGAAAGCGCGGCCCGGCGAGATCACCTACAGCTCGTCGGGCGTCGGCTCGATGCTGCATCTCGCCGGGGTGCTGGTGCTCGATGCCTTCGGCATCGAGAACGCCACCCGGATGGTCACCCATCTCCCCTTCCGGGGTGGCGGCGAGGCCGCCCGTCAGGTGGTGGCCGGCAACGCCACCTTCATCTGCACCAATTCCTCGGCCCTGATGGGACACATCCAGAGCGGCGCCCTCCAACCGCTGATGGTCACCACCGCGGAACGTCTCGAGGGCGTCGACGCGCCGACCGCGGCCGAGCTGGGCAAGCCCGAGCTCGAGGTGCTGGTCGGCTGGAGCGGCATCGCCGGCCCCGCGGATCTGGCGGACGAGGCTTACGACGCCTGGGTCGGCTGGCTCGGCCAGATCACGAAGGATGCCGAATTCCAGGAACGGATGGGGGCCCTCGGATCGATCGTGGTCAGCATGACTCCCGAGGAATCGGTTCAGTTCATCCGGCACCAGTACGAGGTGTTCCGCGCGCTCGTGGACAAGCTCGACATGCGCGTCGAGTGATCGCGGCCCGCCGGCCGGCGAGATGACGAGGAAGCGCCGTGAGCTGCTGCTGGGCGTCGGCGTGGCGGCCTTCGCGCTCCTTCTCCTGACGGTCGTCATCCCGCTCGGCATCCATGTGCCGAAGGCGGTCCGCGCCGCGGTCCTGTCGCCCGACCTCTGGCCGCGGGTGATCGCCGTGATGCTCCTGTTCCTCGGCACCGTCCTCGCCGTTCAGGCCCGGCTGGAACCGGAGACCGAGGGCGAGCTTCCGGGCGCCCCGTTCGATCCGGTCGCGGCCTCGCGGCTTTTCGCCACCCTCGCTCTCCTGCTCGCCTACTACTGGCTGGTGGGGCGGCTGGGCATCGTGCTCGCGAGCGGGATCGTCATTTTCGCCTGCGGGCTGTTCGGCCGCAGCCGGCATCCGCGGCTGCTGTTCGCCATCGCCCTCCTGCTGCCCCTGCTCCTCTGGGGCTTCTTCTACAAGATCGCCGGCATTCCGCTGCCCTCGGGCGACTGGGTGAACTGGCCGTGAACGCCTGGGACGCCGCCTACTGGGCCTTCCAGACCATCGCCCAGGTGGAGGCGATCGCCGCCCTCGGCCTCGGCGTGGCGATCGGGGTCATCGTCGGCGCCGTGCCCGGGATGAGCGCCACCATGGGGGTGGCCCTCACCCTGCCCTTCACCTTCTCGCTGGAGCCGCTGGTCGGCATCCTGCTGCTCCTGGGCGTCTACAAGGGAGGCATCTTCGGCGGTTCGATCCCGGCCATCCTCATCAAGACGCCCGGCACCCCGGCTTCGAGCTGCACGGTTCTCGACGGCCATCCGCTGGCCGAGCGGGGCGAGGCCGGCAAGGCGCTCGAGATCGCCCTCTACGCCTCCTGCATCGCCGACATCGTCTCCAATCTGGCCCTCATCCTGTTCGCCGCCTGGCTCGCCGCCTTCGCCCTCAGTTTCGGGCCGCCCGAGTTCTTCACCCTCATTCTCTTCTCCCTCACCATCATCGCCGGCGTCTCCGGGGATTCCCTGACCAAGGGACTCATCTCCGCCGCCTTCGGCCTGCTGGCGGCGACGGTCGGCCTCGATCTCGTGTACGGCACCGACCGTTTCATTTTCGGCCAGACCGAGCTGATGGCCGGGCTGAACTTCATTCCGGTGCTGATCGGCCTGTTCGCCCTGCCCGAAATCCTCGCATATCTGCGCCGCCCCACGGAGGCCGTCGGCAAGGTGATGGATCTCGGTCGTCATCATGTGAGCTGGCGGGAGTTCCGGCGTTGCCTCAGGAGCATCGGGCTCGGCAGCGCCATCGGTGTGGTGATGGGGGCGATCCCCGGCATCGGCGGTGCCCCCGCCGCCTTTCTCGCCTACAGCGAAGCCCGCCGCTTGAGCCCCGACCGCGAGCGCTTCGGGAAGGGCGAACTGGAGGGTGTGGCGGCTTCCGAAGCCGGCAACAACGGGGTGTGCGGCGCCACCCTCATTCCCCTGCTGGCGCTCGGCGTACCGGGAGATGTGATCACCGCCGTGATCCTCGGCGCCTTCATGGTCCACGGGCTGCAGCCGGGCCCGATCATGTTCCAGCAGAACATCGTCCTCATCTACGCCCTGTTCATGGGAATCATGCTGAGTTCGGTGTTCCTGTTCATCACCGGCAAGATCGCGATCCGGCTCTTCCGGAGGGTCGCCGACATCCCGAGATCGATCCTCTATCCGAGCGTGCTGGCGCTCTGTGTGTTCGGTGCCTATGCCATCAACAACACCATGTTCGACGTGCTGGTGATGTTCGCCACCGGACTGCTCGGATATTTCATGATGCGCACCGGCATTCCCGCCGCCCCCTTTCTCATCGCCTTCATCCTGGGGCCGATGCTGGAGGACAATTTCCGTCAGGCCATGCTCATGTCCCAGGGCGACTTCACGATCTTCCTGCGGAGCGGCATCACCTGGTTCTTCTGGGCGGCCACCGCCCTCAGCATCGGACTGATCGTCCGCCGCGGCCTGGCGGGCCGGCGCCCGGCGGCGCGATATTCCGGTCACTGAGGTCGTCCGTCCGCATCGCGGAGTGTCCCGTGCCCTTCGAGATCGCCATTGTCCAGAAACCGCCCGTCGCCCTCGATCTTCCCGCCTCCCTCGGCCGGGCGGTGGAATGGATCGCCGAAGCCGCGGCCGCGGGAGCACGCCTGGTCCTGTTTCCGGAAACCTTCCTTCCCGGCTATCCCGCCTGGATCTGGCGCCTGCGTCCGGGCCCCGATCTCCGGCTCGGCAACGAAATCCACGCCCGTCTGCGGCGCAACGCCGTCGATCTTTCGGGCGACACCCTCGATCCGGTGCGGGAGGCCGCGGCCCGTCACCGGACCGTGGTGGTCCTCGGCCTCCACGAGATCGACGGCGCCTACAGCGGCAGCACCTTGTTCAACACGGTGGTGGTGATCGGGCCGGACGGGCGGATGCTCAACCGCCATCGCAAGCTGATGCCGACCAATCCCGAGCGCATGGTGTGGGGGATGGGTGACGCCGCCGGGCTCAGGGTGGTGGCGACACCCGTCGGGCGGATCGGCACCCTGATCTGCTGGGAGAACTACATGCCCCTCGCCCGTTTCGCTCTCTACGCCCAGAATCTCGACATCCTTCTCGCACCGACCTGGGACCGTGGCGAGACCTGGATCGCCTCCATGCAGCACATAGCCAAGGAAGGCGGCTGCTGGGTGGCGGCCACGGGGACCGCCGTCCAGGCCAAGGATCTTCCCGAGGATTTTCCGGGGCGCGAACGGCTCTTCCCCGATCCCGAGGAATGGCTGTGCGACGGCGATGCGGTGGTGGTCCGCCCGTTCGGTGGCAGGATCGCCGGCCCCCTCACCCGCGAAAAGGGGATCCTCTACGCGGAGATCGACCCCGAGGCGGCGCGGCGGGCACGCCGGACCCTCGATGTCGCCGGCCATTACGGCCGCCCCGACCTGTTCCGCCTGGAGATCGACCGCCGACCGAAACCGCCGGCGATCTTCCGCGATTCAGCCGATCCCGCCGCCGAGGAATAGCCGGCCGATGCGGGGATCCGCCAGGATGTCCGCGGCCGGGGCCTCGAGCGCCACCCGCCCCTGATCGAGCACCACGCCGAAATCGGACATGCCGAGGGCGCTGCGCGCGTTCTGCTCGATCATCAGGATCGCCACCCCGCGATCGCGCAGCCCGCCGAGAATGCCGAAGATCTCGGCGGTGGTGCGCGGCGACAGGCCGAGGGAAGGTTCGTCGATCAGCAGCAGGGCGGGATCGAGAAGAAGGGCTCGGGCCAGCTCCAGGAGCTTCTGTTCGCCGCCGGAAAGCACCGAGGCCTGCATTCCGGCCCGCTCGGCCAGCAGCGGGAAACGGTCCAGCATGGCCTCGACCCGGGCATCGAGGTCGGGGATCCGGAAGGCGGCGGCACCGAGCTCGAGATTGTGCCGCACCGTGAGCTCGGGAAAGAGATTCCGCCCCTGGGGAACGTACACCACGCCGCGCCGCAGGAGCTCGCGGGGGCCGAGCCCCGTGATCTCCTCGCCGGCGAGGAAGATCCGCCCCGCCCGCGGTGGCAGAAGCCCGAAAATCGCCCTCATCAGGGTCGATTTGCCGGCCCCGTTGGGGCCGATCACGGTGGTGACGGCCCCCGCGGCGACGGCGAGGGTGGCGCCGCGAAGGATCGTCACCCGCCCGTAGCCGGCGGCCAGATCCTCGATCCGGAGCAGGGTCTCAGCCACCGAGATAGGCCTCGATCACCCGGGCATCGGCGCGCACCTCCCGCGGCGTTCCCTCCGCGATGACCCGCCCCTCGGCCATGACGAGAACCCGGTCGCAGAGCCCCATCACGAACTCCATGTTGTGCTCGATGAGGACGAAGGTGGCACCGCGTTCGCGGTTGAGGGCCCGCAGCCGGGCCTCGAGCTCGGCCAGCATCGCCGGGTTCACCCCGCCCGCCGGCTCGTCGAGGAACACCAGCCGGGGTCCGGCCATGAAGGCCATGGCGATGTCGAGCAGCTTCTGCTGGCCGTAGGAAAGCGAACCGGCGGGCGTCTCGGCGAGATGCGCCAGCCGGAAGAAGGCGAGCATCTCCTCGACCGCACCGGCGAGCCCCGCGTCCGGCGCCCCGAACAGCCGCGAAAGCATGGAGCCCCGGTGCTCCTGACCGGCGGCGAGAAGGTTCTCGCGCACCTTCAACTTCGGAAAGATCTGGAGGAGCTGGAAGGTCCGGCCGATGCCGAGACGGGAGAGGAGGCTGGGCCGCAACCCGGTCACCTCGCGTCCGGCGAAACGGACCCGTCCGGCGGTCGGCCGGAGCTGACCCAGGATGCAGTTGAACAGGGTCGATTTGCCGCTGCCGTTGGGACCGATGATGCCCAGGATCTCGCCCGGGGCGACAGCGAAGGAGACGGAATCGACGGCGAGGATCCCGCCGAAGCGCCGTGTCAGCCCGGAAACCTCGAGGAGGCCGTTCACCGCCCCTCTCCCCGGGCGCGGGCGGAAAGACGGTCGGCGAGCCCCACGAGCCCGGACGGCAGGAAGACCAGCACGAGGATCACCAGCACGGCGTAGAGGATCAGGTAGAGCCCTTCGGAGAACCGCAGCCATTCGGGCAGCAGCACGGCGATCGCCGCCCCCAGCCCGGGACCGAAGAAGCGACCCGCACCGCCGACCACCACCATGAGCAGCAGAGCGAGGGACAGGCCGAGAGCGAAGGGCGAGGGGTCGATGTACTGGACGAGGGGCGCGTAGATGGCGCCGGCGAGCGATCCCACCGCCGAGCCGATGGCGAAGGCCAGGAGGGTGTAACGCCGGGTGTCGATGCCCAGACTCTCGGCCCGTACCGGGTTCTCCCGCAGGGCCTCGAACGCCCTTCCCCAGGGGGAACGCAGCAGCAGCCCGAGGCCGAGACCGACGAGCAGGAGCACGCCGAGACAGAAATAGTAGAAGGCGAGCGGGTGATCCGTCGGGTAGCCCAAGACGGTGGGTCGGGGAATGGCGGCGATCCCGTAGACGCCGCCGGTGAGCCAGTCCTCGTTCCGGAGGACGAGAAAGACGAGGGTGTTGGCGCCGAGGGTGACGAAGGCGAGATAGTGATGCTGGACCCGCAGCGCCGGATAGCCCAGCAGCCAGCCGACGAGCAGGCCGAGCCCCACCCCCAGCAGCAGGCCGGCACCGAGGGGCCAGCCGGCGGTGGTGAGCAGCGCCGCGGCATAGGCGCCGATGCCAACGAACGCACCCTGGGCCAGCGAGACCTGTCCCGCGTAGCCCAGGGTGAGATTGAGCCCCATGGCGGCGATCGTCAGCACCGCCCAGAGGCTCATGAGATAGAGGCCGTAGGGCCGCAGGGTGAGCGGCAGCAGGAGAAGGAGTGCCGCGACGAGAAGACCGGCCGCAACGGCGGCGAGACGCCGCCCCGTCATACGGTGCGTTCCTCCGCCCGCCCCCACAGACCCTCGGGGCGGAGCAGGATGACGGCGATCAGCAGCAGGAGGAGGATGCCGGTCCGATAGTCGGAAGAAACGTAGGCGGCCCCGAAATTGTCCACTACGCCCACGAGGAAACCACCGGCGATCGCCCCCCGGACCTGGTTGAAGCCCCCGACGATGGCGGCGATGAAGGCGACCAGACCGAGGGTCTCGCCGTTGTCGAACTTGGCGAGATAGACCGGACTGATGAGGATCGAGGCCAGGGTCACGAGAGCGGCGTTGAGAAGGAAGGTGTAGAGGACCATGCGCCGCGTCGGAATCCCGAGGATCTCGGCGACCTCGGGATTCTGCGCCGTGGCCTGCATCATCCGCCCGAGGCGGGTGCGGCCCAGGAAGAGCTGCATGGCGAGGATGGCGAGGCCGGCCACCGCCAGCACCGCGACGTCCTGCAGCGACAGGACGGCCCCCAGTACGTCGATATTGCCGCCCGGCGTCAGGGCGGGAAAGGGCTGAGCCTCGGCGCTGTAGAATTCCTTCACGCTCTCCTTGAGGAGGATGCCGACCGCGATGGTGGCGATCACCACCGGCAACACGCCCTGCGGCAGGAGCGGGTCGATGATCACCCGCTTGAAGAGGAGCCCCAGCAGTAACAGCGCCAGCAGCAGCCCGAGGAGCGCCGCCACCCAGAAAGGCAGTCCCAGCCATTCGGTGCCGGCCAGGACGAAGAAGGCCGGCAGCATGACGAACTCGCCCTGGGCGAAGTTGATCGCCCGCGAGGTCTGCCAGAGAAGGGCGAAGCCGGCGGCGACGAGGGCGTAGATCGCCCCCGTCGCGAGGCCGGCCAGAAGGAGCTGCAGGACGTTACTCATGCCTGCACCCGCCGCACCTCCGGCGAGGGTCCCGCGGACCGAGCGGCGCCCTCGCCGCCGGTGGCCGCCCGATCAGTCGCAACCGACGCCGAGCGGCGGCAGGGTACCGACGATCCGCTGCTCGCCTTTCACCACCTCGGCGAGGAAGCTGATGCGATCGACATCGCCCTTCCGGTCCCAGGAAGTGTCGATCAGGATGCCCGGCTCGTCCTCGAGGGTGATGGTCGCGCAGTGCAGCGCATCGGCGAAGGCCTGGCGATCGAACCCGCCGATCCGTTCGGTGATCTCCTTGACCGCGTAGACGGCGAGATAGCCCTTGATGGCGTTGTGGTCCGGCACCGTGTCGTAGCGGGCCACGAACTTGTCGCGGAACGCCCGGATCGAGGGCAGCGGCGCATCGGCCGACAGGCCGACATGGCCCTTGACCCCGTCGGCGGCTTCGCCGGCGAGCTCGATGACTTTCTGATTGAGGAGGGTGGTCTCGCCGATCAGCGGAATGTCCAGCCCCTGCTTCCGCGCCTCCCGCAGGAAGCGGGCGCTCTCCTCCTCGTGGAGATAGACGAAGGCGGCATCGGGTGCGGCCTGCTTGATCTTTACCACATCGGCGGCGAAGTCGCTCTGTCCCACCTCGCTCGAGATGTCGGCCACCACCTCGATGCCGCGCGCCTCCATCTCGGCGACGAAGGCATCGCGGCCGCCGCGACCGAAATCGTTGTTGACCCAGAGCACGGCGACCGAGCCGGCGCCGATGCCGTCGCGGATGTAGTTGGCGAGCTTGGGCATGCTGGCCGCCTGGCTGAGACTGGTCCGGAAGACGAAGGGGTTGCCCATCTCGGTGATCACCGAGGCCTCGGAACCAACGATCTGGGGCACCCCGGCCTGCTGGGCGAGCTGCATGTTGACCTTGGTCGAGGAGGAATAGATCGGCCCCAGCAGCACATAGGGATCGAGATCGAGCGCCTTCTGCACCGCCGCCCGGGAGACGCCCGGGTTGCTCTGGGTATCGAAATGGGTCAGCTCGATGGTCCTGCCGAGAATGCCGCCGGCATCGTTGATCTCCTCCACCGCCATCTCGACGGCGTTCTTCCACATGTTGCCGACCGTGGCGCCATTGCCCGAGAGTTCGATCACATTGGCGATCCGCACCGTCTCCGCCGCCTGCGCCGCGGGTGCGGCCAGGGCCAGGAGGGCGATCGCAGAGAGCAGTCCGCGTCGTTTCATCGTCCGGGTGCCTCCCTTCCGTTCCATGCTCTTGCGTCGCGTGGATCATGCCGAGGGACCGGGGAATTGCAACTCCGCGATACGATCGGCGACGGGCGGGGCGCCTTGACAGCGTCCGGCAGCGGAGGGGATGAACATTTGCGATAGAACGAAACTCGATCAGGGGAGGCTCGTGATGACGACACCCGCACCCACGGGTCCGGCGACGCTGGCCAACAGCTTTCTCGGCGAGACCGTCCAGGTCTGTATCGTCACCCGCGACTATCGGCGCACGATGGAAGGCATGGTCCGTCTCGGGATCGGTCCCTGGCGGGTCTACACCTTCGATTCGGACACCAATCTCACCGAGACGCAGATCCGCGGGGTGCCCCAGCCCCTCGCGATGAAGCTCTGCCTCGGCTTCGTCGGCGGGACGATGTGGGAAATCGTGCAGCCGCTCCGGGGACCGACCATCTACGAGGATTTTCTCGAGCGGCACGGCGAGGGCATCCATCACGTGGCCTTCGCCTGCGGCGACATGCCCTGGCAGGAGCGGGTGCGGGAATTCGAACGACGCGGTTTTCCCTGCATCCAGTCGGGGATATGGATGAAACGTGTGCCCTGGGCCTATTTCGGGACCGAAGAGGCGACCGGCACGATCTTCGAGATCTTCGACATTCCCGCCGATTTCGAACTCCCCGAACCGGAGGAGTGGTACCCCGCTCCCCCGCCCCGGGTCTGAACCGGCGACGGCTCCGCGCCCGCGCGGATGACGCGCGGGCGCAAGGATCTGGCCGGGATCGCGCAAGGCCGCTCGCCTCCCCCGCCCCACAATGGGACGATTTCCATCGGCGGCGAATGCCAGGAAAAGGGGAGGCAGGAACCGATGGCCGCCTCGCGTATTCCGCAACCCAGCGGACGAGCCACGCCGATCGAGACCGACTACCGGATCGGCCAGCACAACCTCGCGGTGAAGCTCGGTCCCTTCGGGCTCGACATCCACAATCCCGTGTTCGTGGTCTCGGGGTTGACGGTGATCGTCTTCGTGTTCCTGGCACTCGCCCTGCAGGAGCAGGCGGAGGCCTTTTTCGTCTGGCTGCGCGGCTCGCTCACCTCCGGCTTCGACTGGTTCTTTCTCCTGTCCGCCAACATCTTCGTGCTCGTCGGTCTCGGTCTGATCGTCTCGCCGCTCGGCCGGGTGCGGATCGGCGGCACGGAGGCCGAACCCGATTATTCCTATCTCTCCTGGTTCGCGATGCTGTTCGCCGCCGGCATGGGTATCGGCCTCATGTTCTTCGGTGTCGCCGAGCCGATTTCCCACTATTCCTCGGCGATCGCCGACAACGCCGGCACCCCCGCAAGCTGGGCGCCGCTCGCCGGAGCGCCGGGCGATCCGGAAGCCGCGCGGCGGCTCGCCATGGCCGCCACGATCTTCCATTGGGCGCTCCATCCCTGGGCGATCTACGTGCTGGTCGCTCTGGCCCTCGCGCTGTTCGCCTACAACAAGGGGCTGCCGCTCACCATGCGGTCGATCTTCTACCCGATCTTCGGGGAGCGCACCTGGGGCTGGCCCGGTCATGTCATCGACACCCTCGCGGTCTTCGCCACCCTGTTCGGCCTCGCCACCTCGCTCGGGATCGGCGCCCAGCAGGCCAACGCCGGGCTCGAATTCCTGTTCGGCGTTCCGGTGAGCGATCTTTCCAAGGTGATCCTGGTGGTCGGGATCACCGCGATCGCCGTCGTATCGGTCGTCCTCGGGCTCGACGCGGGGGTCAAGCGCCTGTCGGAGATCAACATGCTGCTGGCGGCGCTGCTGCTGCTGTTCGTCGTCCTGTTCGGACCGACTCTGGCGCTGATATCGGGATTCTTCGCCAATCTCGCCGCCTACGCCCAGTATCTGCCCGCCTTGTCCAATCCCTTCGGCCGCAGCGACGCCAATTTCAGCCAGGGATGGACCGCCTTCTACTGGGCCTGGTGGATCTCCTGGTCGCCCTTCGTCGGCATGTTCATCGCCCGGGTCAGCCGCGGGCGTACGGTGCGCGAGTTCATCATCGCCGTTCTGCTCGTTCCGTCCCTGGTCTCGGTCGTCTGGATGACGGTGTTCGGCGACACCGCCATCTCCCTGGTGACCGGCGGCGCCCAGGCGATCGCCGATGCCGCCCTCGAGCTCAAACTGTTCGTCACCCTCGAACAGCTCCCGCTGGCCGGACTCACCTCCTTCGTCGGCATCCTGCTGGTGATCGTCTTCTTCACCACCTCTTCGGACTCGGGCTCGCTGGTGATCGACACCATCACCGCCGGCGGCAAGGTGGACGCGCCGCTGGCGCAGCGCGTGTTCTGGGCGATCTTCGAGGGGCTGGTGGCGATCGCGCTGCTGCTGGGCGGCGGTCTGGTGGCGCTGCAGGCGGCTTCCGTCTCGACCGGCCTGCCCTTCACGGTCGTGCTCCTGCTCGGCTGCTACACCCTGATCCGCGGTCTGATGAGCGAGCCGCGCTGACCTCCTCTCCGGTGGTCGGGGCTCGACCCGGTGGGAGGTCCAAGGGCCGGGTCGCTCGCCGGTCGAATCCGCCGCCGGCCGACCCGGCATCCGGTCCGCCCGACCGGCTCGCGGCGGTTCTCCCGCTTCCGGCGCTGGTCGGGCTGCGGTTGGGGGGGCGTGGTCCACACTCGCGGGTCTGGGAGGCGGCACGGGCACCTTCGGCGGCGCGTACCTCCCGGTCGTTCCGTTCGGTGTATCCTCCCGTCCCGCCCGTCCGCCTCCTGCGGGCGGGGTTTCCGGCGAAGGCCGTCAGCCCCGGCTCATCCCGAACAGCGGCCGCAGCCGGGTCCCGAGCCAGTTGCCGGCGAAGGCGAACACCATCCAGACCCAGCCGTGCAGGCTGCCCGAGGCGATGCCGGAGAAGAAGGCACCGATATTGCAGCCGAAGGCGAGCCGCGCCCCGTAGCCCAGCAGCAGCCCGCCGATGGCCGCGGAGAGGAGGGCCCGCGGGGACAACCGCCAGACCGGACGGAAGGCGCCGGCGAGGCCGGCCGCCAGCAGGGCGCCCAGAATGATGCCGAGATTCATCACCGAGGTGACGTCCTGCCACAGGGGCGCCTCCAGGGCCCCGGTCCGGGCCACCCAGTAGGGCCATTCGCGGACCGGGATGCCGATGGCGTCGAACAGCTTCGCCCCCCAGAGCGCGAACCCCCAGGTGATGCCCCAGGGCCGACCCGCCAGGGCCAGGGTGGCGTAGTTCAGCAGCGCCAGGGCCAGCGCCCCGGCGAGGATCGGCCACGGGCCGCGGATGAAATCCCATCGCCCGCGGGGCTTCGCCGGCAAGATGCCGCGACGTCGCTCGATCACCAGCGTGGCGAGGATGACGAAGGCGAAGAGCGCGAGGTTGAGCGCCAGCGCCGGCCCCAGCCCGAACGCCCGCAGCAGGGAGACCGGCGGCAGGGCGGGCAGGTCCAGCCAGAAGGGCATGTGGGCGGTCGCGATCACCGAGCCGAGGACGAAGAAGGCGAGGGTGACGATCATCCGGGTACTGCCGCCACCGACCGTGAACAGCGTACCGGAAGCGCAGCCGCCGCCGAGCTGCATGCCGAGCCCGAACAGAAAGGCGCCGACCGCGAGACTCACCCCCAGCGGCGCAACGAAACCGCCCACCGGCCGCCCGAAAAGCTCGCCCGCATCGAGGGCCGGAAAGAACAGCAGGACGGCGACCGCCAACATCACCATCTGAGCCCGCAGTCCCCGCCCCTCGCCTTCCACCAGGAACCGCCGCCAGGCGTAGGTGAAGCCGAAGCTCGCATGGTAGAGGCTGATCCCCAGCAGGAGCCCCACCAGCAGCAACGCCGCCATCCGTGGTCCGCCCGCCTGCGCCGCCAGAGCGGCGACGACCAGCCCGAGGACCATGGCGGCGCCGACAACCCGCAGATCGGGACCGGGGCGGAGCCTCACGCCACCCAGGCTCACGGCCATTTTCACTGTTCCTGCACGTTATTGAAGATGCGATACATTTACTCACAGTGTTTCCTGCCATCAAGCCGGTCGCGTCCCGGAAACAGGCGGCGGTCGGGATCGGGCGGATTTGAACACGGGTCGCGACGACCCGTCACGTCAAGGCGCCGTGAAGCCGAGGAGATTTCAGGGGAAGCCGGGGAGTCCCGCGTCCCGGAACACGGTCGCACCGCGGGCGAGTTCCTCGGCCGGAAGATGACAGGCGATCCGGTGGTCGGCGCCGAAACGCTGTTCGGGCGGTTCCCGCTCTTCGCACAGCGCACCCGCTTTCCGCGGGCAGCGGGTGTGAAACGGGCAGCCCGAAGGCGGCTCCAGGGCCGAGGGAAGCTCGCCTTCGAGGATGATGCGCCGCGTGACCACGGCGGGATCGGCCACCGGCACGGCGGAGAGAAGGGCTTCGGTGTAGGGATGGTAGGGCGGTGTGAACACCGCCTCGGCCGTCCCCTGCTCGACGATCCGCCCGAGATACATGACGACCACCCGATCGGCGAGATAGCGGACCAGGGACAGGTCGTGACTGATGAACAGAAGTGTCGTGCGTCGGCGTCGCTGAATGTCGGTCAGGAGCTCGACGACCGCGGCCTGGACGGAGACGTCGAGGGCCGACACCGGCTCGTCGGCGACGACCAGCTTCGGGTCGCCGGCGAAGGCCCGGGCGATGCCGATGCGCTGTTTCTGGCCGCCGGAAAGCTGGCGCGGCCGGCGCCAGAAGAACTCCCGCGGCAGCTTGACGAGCTCCAGCAGCTCGAACACCCGTCGCCGGACCTCCTCGCGCCCGCGGGCGAGGCCGAACTTTCTCACCACACGGGCGATCTGGGCGCCCACCGTGAGGCTCGGGTTGAGGGTCTCGAAAGGGTTCTGGAAGATCATCTGCAGGCGGGCGACGAGTTCGCGCTCCCGCTTTTCCACCGGCGCAGCGGCGACTTCCCGACCTTCGAAGCGGATCCGCCCGGCGGTGGCCGGCTCGAGACCGACGAGAACCTTGGCGAAGGTGGATTTGCCGCATCCCGATTCGCCGACGATCGCCAGCGTCTCCCCCTCGCGGGCGAGAAGATCGAGTTTGCGGTTGGCGCGGATGCGCCGCCGGCCGTCGCCCGTGAAGAGGGTGAACGGGCCGTCCCCGACGGCGTACTCCTTGTCGAGACCCCGCACTTCCAGCATCACCGCCCCCGGCTCTCGCGCCTCGGGCGGCCCGGTGGATCGCCCCCGCGGCGGCCGGCGGATCTCGCCGTGGCGAGCGCAGCGCACCCGCTGCAGGCGCCCTCCGGTCAGCGCCTCCATCCGCTGCCGGCGATCGCAGATCCCGGCCCGGAAATGGGCACAGCGCGGGCCGAAGACGCAACCCCGCGGGCGCTCCTGCGGCAGCGGGAGCCGGCCGGGAATCGGCCGCAGCGGCCGTGTCGCGCGGTCGCTGCCCGGCAGCGGCACGGCGTCGAACAGCCCCTGCGTGTAGGGATGCCGCATGGCGCCGAAGACTTCCTCGACACCCCCCTCCTCCACCACCTCGCCGGCGTACATGACGGCGACCCGATCGCAGGTCCGGCGGATCAGTCCGAGATTGTGGCTGATGTAGAGGAGCGCGGTGCCGAAGCGGGCGCTGATGTCCCCTACGAGATCGAGGATTCCGGCCTCGATGGTGACGTCGAGGGCGGTGGTGGGTTCGTCGAGCAGGAGAAGGTCGGGATCGGCGAGCAGCGCCATGGCGATCACCACCCGCTGCTGCTGCCCGCCCGAAAGCTGATGCGGATAAGAGCCGAAGATCCGGCGGGTATCGGGCAGCCCCACCCGCGCCAACATCTCGAGCGCCCGCTCCCGCGCCTCGCCCCGGCGGAGGTTCCGGTGGCAGAGCGGCACCTCCAGGAGCTGCGCCCCGATTTTCATCGAGGGGTTCAGGGAGGCCATCGGCTCCTGGTAGATCATGCCGATGCGCGCCCCCCGGATCCGCCGCAGCTCCCGCTCGCCGAGGGGGACCAGATCGCGCCCCCGGAAGCGGATGCGGCCGGCCACGATCCGCCCGGCACGCCCCAGATAGCGCATGATGGCGAGGGCGACGGTGGATTTGCCGCACCCCGATTCGCCGACCAGTCCGACCGCTTCGCCGGGGGCGATCCGCAGGTCGAAATCGACCACCGCCGGGATCTCGCCGGCGCGGGTGAAGTAGGAGACGCAGAGCCCTTCGCAGGCGAGAACCGGTCCCTCTTCCGGCGGCGCCCTCATCCCCTCAGTCCCTCAGCGAGATTTCGCGCAGCCCGTCCGCCAACAGATTGAAACCGAGGACCAGGGAAGAGACGGCGAGAGCGGGGAAGAGCATGGCGTGGCCGGCGAAGGCGCCCATCGGCTGGGTTTCCGCGATCATCGCCCCCCAGTCGGGATCGGGCGGTGGCAATCCGAGGCCGAGAAAGCCGAGAGTGGCGAGAGCGATGGTGGTGTAGCCCATCCGCAGGCAGGCATCGACGATCAGCGGGCCGCGGGCGTTGGGCAGCAGCTCGACGAACATGATCCAGAGCGCCCCCTCGCCCCGGGTGCGGGCCGCCAGCACATAGTCCCGGGTCTTGAGATCCAGCACCAGGCCGCGGACGATACGCATGATGGCCGGTGCCGAGGCAAAGGTCACGGCGAGGACGATGTTGATCGGTGAGGCTCCGATCCGGGTGATGACCACGATGTAGAGGACCATCACCGGGAAGCTGAGCAGCAGGTTGGCGAGGAAGGAGAGCGCCTCGTCCCACCAGCCGCCGCGATAGCCGGCGACGAGGCCCATGGCGATGCCAACCAGATAGGCGGCGAGCGTGGCGAGCCCCGCCCAGACCAGCACCCGCCGCGCCCCCCAGATCAGCCGTGAAAGCACGTCGCGGCCCTTGATGTCGGTGCCGAGCCAGAAGGTCGTGCTGCCGTCGGCACCGACCGACAGCGGCGGACGGAGGGGTTCGAGCGGCAGGTTGGGATCGGCGAGCGGCAGAACCGGGGCGAGCACCGCCATCGCCAGCCAGAAAGCGAGAATGGCGGCGCCGGTGATCGCCAGCGGGCTTTCCCGGAGGCTTCCGAGGGCCCGCCGCAGGGCGGTGGCCGCCGATGCCGCCTCGCCCGGCCCCGGGGCCCTCAGCCGCCTCATCGGACCGTGCTCCCGGCGAAGCGGATGCGGGGATTGAGCAGCGTGTAGCCCACATCGGAAACGAACTGGGAGAAGACGGCGACGAAGACCGCGACCATGGTACAGGCCTCGATGAGGTAGATGTCGCCGAACATCGCCGCATCGTAGAGAAGGGCGCCGAACCCCTTGTAGGCGAAGAAGACCTCGACCACGATGACCCCGGAAAGCAGCCAGTTGAGCTGCAGGACGATCACCGTGAAAGGGGCGATCAGGGCGTTCCGCAGCGCGTGGCGGAGAACGACCCGATGGCGCGGCAACCCCTTGAGAATGGCGGTACGGATGTAGTGCGAGGTCATCACCTCGGCCATCGAGGCCCGGGTCATCCGCGCCACATAGCCGAAATCGTAGAGCACGAGGACCGCCACCGGGAGAACGAGCTGGCTCCAGTCGAAGCCGCCCGTCATCGCGGAGGTGCCGGGCAGCCAGCGCAGTTCGAAGACGAACAGCGCCACGAGAAAGGCGGCCGAGGCGAATTCCGGGACCGAGGTGGTGAGGATGGAAAGGAAGGACAGGCCGCGATCCAGGAGGGAACCCTCCCGCATCCCGGCCAGCACCCCGAGGAGGAGGGACAGGGGGATCATCAGCAGGAAGACGAGACCGGCGAGGATCGCGCTGTTGGCGAGGCGCGGCCAGAGCAGATCCGCGACCGGTGCCTTGAAACGGATCGATTCGCCGAAATCGCCGCGCAGCGCGTCGGTCACCCATTCGCCGTAGCGGACCAGGAACGGCCGGTTGTAGCCTTCGCGCTCCAGCCAGAGCTCCCGCTGCTCGAGCGAGGAATAGGGACCGAGCACCTTGCCCGCCACCGCCAGCTTGTCGGTTTCGAAGATCAGGAAGAGGATGAAGGAGACCACGGCCATGATGAGGATCATGGCCCCGAACCGGCGCGCTGCGAGCCTCAGCACCGGCCTTCACCCCCCGACCCCGTCCGGCACCTGCGGAAAACCGCGCCCCTCCCCTTCCCCGGCGCCCGTCTAGGCGTCGATCCAGACGCGATGGAAGAGATGGTACTGGGTGGGATGGGCCCGGAAGCCCTTCACCTTTTCCGACGCCACCGTGAACTTGGGCTGCCAGAGGGGTTGCACGATCACCGCATCCTCGCGGAGGATGCGTTGCACCTTCTCCATCAGACGCCGCCGTTCTTCCACTTCCAGTGTCGATTCCGCGGCATCCAGCGCCGCATCGAAGGCGGGGTTGCAGTAGCGGGTCTCGTTCCACGGCACCCCGCAGCGGTAGCCGAGGGACAGGACCATGGTGCCGAGCGGACGATGGGTCCAAGAGGTGAAGCCGAACGGGGTCTTGTCCCAGATCTCCCAGTACTGCGGCGCCGGCATGACGTTGATGTCGAGCCGGATCCCGGCCGGAGCGAGCTGTTCGCGGAAGATCTCGCAAACCTGCTGCTGCCACGGCCCGTTGGTGTTGCCGACGTCGATGGAAAGTTCGAGACCTTCCGGATAGCCCGCTTCGGCGAGGAGACGCTTCGCCTCCTCGAGGTCGGGCTCGAAGGCGGGCAGCGGGAAATACTCGGGATGGATCGGTGCCACGTGATGATGTTCGCCGACCGTTCCCCGCCCGAGATAAACGAGTTCGGGATAGACGCTGGCGTCGCAACAGAGCTGGATCGCCCGTCGCACCCTGGGATCGTCGAAGGGCTCGCGGTCGACCTGCATGCGCATGACGCCGGTCTGTGCGGTGGTCACCTCGTACAATACCGCCCCGGGTACCGACTGGGCCATCTGCAGCGAGTCCTTGCCGACCTCGAATGTCATGTCCACCTGACCGGAGGCGAAGGCGGCGAGCTGGGCGGCCGAGGCCGCTCCGTGATCGTAATAGTGGATCTCGTCGAGATGGATCGGCCCGCCGATGAACGGATCCTCCAGCGTCTCGCCCCAGTAGGGTCGATCGATGCGCCGGAGAATGCATTTCTCACCGACCGCGAAGTCGGCGATGGTATAGGGCCCGGTTCCCATCGGCCAGGCCAGCAGGTCGCCGCCGTTCTTCTCGAAGTCGCGATGGACGATGGCGGTGGGATAGTTGAACAGATTTTCGGGAATCGACAGCACCGGACGGGAAAGATTGAGGCGGACGGTGAAATCGTCGAGCTTCTCGATGGCCCCCGCCCGCATCCGCCGCCCCTTCTCGGGCGAACCGTCGGCGTTCCGCTCACCGGTATCGTACTCCTCGGTCATGGCCGCGAACAGACCCTGGTTGGAGGAGCCGGTCTTCGGATCGAGCCAGCGGGTGAAATTGAAGATCACGTCCTCGGCGTCGAAGACGTCACCGTTGTGCCAGCGCACGCCCCGACGCAGATGGAAGGTCCACACGGTCAAATCATCGGAGGCCTCCCAGCGTTCCGCCAGATAGGGGCGGGTGATGTTGTCCGGTCCGGTGTAGGTCAGATATTCGATCATATGCCGGACGCAGTTGGACTTTTCGGTCCAGTCGAAGGTCGCCGGATCCTTGATCTCCGGGACCGGCATCGAGACCCGCAGGATCCCGCCCCTGCGCCCCGCGTCCTGGGCCGCCTGCAGCGGATCGACGATCTTCTCGCCGAGGATTCGCCCGGCCATGGCATAGGCCGCCGAGGCGCCGACCCCGAGCAGGGTCACCGTGCGGAGAAACTCCCGTCGATCGCAGCTCCCCGAACGAAGCTGCGCCTTCATCCGTTCCACGCCGGGATGGATGCGTCGCCCTCGCCTTGTCGTCGCCATCGGTCCTTCCACCTCCTCCGATCCTGGGTCCTGCCGACGCTCCGTGACGGCCTGCGGGCGATCGCGAAACGTGTCGTTCCTTTCTAACAAGACGGTCCCGGCGGATCCACCCCCGCCGGGACCGCGGTCCGAGCGGCCGCGCGGCCGTCAGACGTTCATGCCTTCCCCCTTCATCATCAGCATCATGTGCCGGCGGGCCGCGGCGAGACCGCCCTCGCCCTTCTCCCAGCTCACGGTACCGTCGCCATCGGCGTCGACGCCGGCGATCAGCGCCTCGGCGAGGGATTTGATCTCCGCCACCATCGCTGCGGCCTCGGCGGCGTTCGACGCGGCCATGACTTTCTGGCCGAGGGCGAGGATTTCCTTGCAGCGGGCCACGGTATTCTCCGCACTGGTCACGACATGCACGGCGTGCAGCCCGACATTATCCGAAGCCCCTTCGCTGGCGGCCGCGAGGTCGACATGCTCGGCGACGCCGGCCGCCGCCTTCACCACGCCGTAGCCGAGTCCCGGCCCCTTCGGCACCACCGACGGATCGCAGGCGTTGACGACATGGCCGACGTGCAGCCGGATCCAGTCGAGATCCTCGGGCTGCTTCATCGCCAGTTCCGCATGCTGGACGGCAACCTCGGCCTCGGCCTCCGCCGTCGGCAGGAAGCCCATGTTCCGCGGCGTGTCCTTCCAGCGCATCATCACATGGCCGATATGGGCATGGGCCATGCTCTTTCCGGCCGGGGCCGGGGCGGTCGCCCCGGCATCCGGATCCCGATAGACGGGCCGGTCGGAGCCGTATTCGACGCCCTGACAGCCCGCGAGCGCCGCCAGCGACAGGCCGGCGACGGCGAACAGCGGTTTGCGCATGATGACGCTCCCTTCTTGATGAACCGGCGATCGGTCGCGCCGAAAATCCCACCGACGCGGCCGTGGCGAGCTTTCTTCTCCTGCCTCGCTCGTCCTGCCTTACTCGCCTTCGGTCGGAATATCGAGCACGGTTCCGCAATGCTTGCAATGGACCGCATCGGGATCGTGAAGGCGGAGACCGCACCGTGGGCAGGCGTGTTCCACCTTGGGCGGACGGAACAGACTCTGGGCGAGGCGGATGAACAGCGAAATGCCGATGATCATGACGATCACCGTGAGAAGGCGACCGTCGCTTCCCACCGGCACGATGTCGCCGAAACCGGTCGTCGTCAGGGCGGTGACGGTGAAATAGAGGGCGTCGAGATAGTTGGTGATGCCGGGATTGATCTCCGCCTGGTTGACGTAGACCACGGCGCTCATGACGAAGACGAAGACGAACAGATCGAGCCCGTGCTGCAGCGACCGGTAGTGCCGCCGGACGAAGGGCGAGTGCCGGCGCAGTCGGCCCAGGAGGTGATAGGAACGCAGCAGCCGCACGGCCCGCAGGATGCGCAGGAAGGCGAAGTTCTCCACCACCGCCGGCAGCAGCAGGGCGGCGATCACCAGCAGGTCGGCGAGCGAACTCGCGAGCAGCAGATGCCGGCGGACATCGGGTGCCGCCAGCATGCGGGCCAGGAACTCCAGCAGGAGCAGGATGCCGAGCCCGAACTCGATCCGCAGGATCCGGGGGTCGCTGCCGGTGAAGGTGACGAGGACGAAGAACAGGATGGTGACCAGATCGAAGACGAGCAGCAGGACGCTGAAGGCCGCCGCCCGCGGACCGACACCGAAATAGAGCTCCCGCAGTTTCGCCCGCAATCCTTCCAGCACGCCCGCCTCTTCCGCCGCGACGCGCCCAGAAGACGGTGCGGCCCGGGCGAGGTCAAGCGCGGCCGCAGCCGGTCGCGGGCGATCTCAGACCCATTTTTCGAGATCGAGGAAGAAACCGAGCCAGATCGACCACAGGCCGAGGGCCACCAGCACCAGCCCGGCGACCACCGGCATCCGCCGCGAGAAGGCGGCGATGCGATCGAGCACCCCCCGGAGCGGTCGCCAGGCGACGGCCAGAGCGAGCGGCAGGGAAAGTGCGAGCCCGAACAGGGCCAGCGACACGAATCCCTCGGCGACGGCCGCGCCGCTGGCGCCACCGGCGGCGGCGATGCCCAGCAGGGCGAAGATCAGGGGTGCGGCGCAGGCCGGGATGTTGAGCCCGAACACGAGCCCCAGGGTGATCGCCCCCCTGCGGCCCTCGGCCCGTGCCAGGCTCGGCCCGAAGGCGCGCAGGAGCGGTCCCAGACGGCCCGTCAGATAGAGAACACCGATGACCGCATAGGCGGCGCCCAGCAACACCCACATCGCCTTCTGGAAGCCGATGAAGGCCTGCCCGACCAGGGCCGCCGCCGCACCCAGGGCACCGATCAGCAGCATCCGCGCGATCGTGAAGCTGGTCACCTGGAGGAGCTTTTCCGTCGCCGGTTTGCCCTCGAGAAAACGGATGAACAGCAAACTCGCGCCCAGTGAGCAGGGCTCGACGAACCCCAGCAGTCCGAGCCCCACGGGCAGGGCGACGAAAACGAGGAGGTCCATCGCTCAGCAGCCCGCCGCGCCGGCCCCGGCCGGGCCCGGCCGGGCCGGGCGATCGACCGGTTCCTGCCGCTCGCAGAAACCGACCGTTTCCGCGCCGACGCCCGCCCGCCGCGCCGCCTGGCCGATCGTCATCCGCACCACGTCGTCACCTCCACCTCCGAGGACGTCTCCGTCCTCCGTAGTCTAGTACGGGGCCGAGAGCGACCAAGCCCGGGATGCGAGGCTCAGCTGAGCGGCAGCATCACGTGTCGGCGATAGCCGGGTCGCTCCGCGAGCCGTTCGAACCAGGCCTCGAGATGGGGCGACGATGGCCGTGCGATGTCGAGGCTCCGGTACCGCCAGTAGGCGCAACCCACCGGAACGTCACCCATGGTCAACCGGGCGCCACCGACGAAGGAACGTCCGGCGAGATGGGCATCGAGGATCGACCAGACGGGGCCGATTGCCGCCGCCGCCCGGGTGATCGCCTCGCCGTCGCGCCGCTCGGGCGGCGTGCGCACGAGCCCCCAGAAGATCGGATGCAGGAGCGGTGCGAGCTCGGTGAGCTGCCAATCCATCCAACGATCCGCCTCGGCACGTGCCGTCGGGTCCTCCGGCCACAGCCCACCGCTCCCGTAACGGGCGGCGAGGTAACGGAGGATGGCGTTCGACTCCCAGATCACCACCCCGCCGTCCTCGATCACCGGGATTTTGCGATTGGGATTGAGTTTCGCATATTCCGGCGTATCGAGCCGACCGAAGGCACCGCCGGCGTCGATCCGCTCGTGCGGGAGTTCGAGTTCGGCGATCGTCCACATCACCTTCTGCACGTTGATCGAATTCGGTCTGCCCCAGACGCGGATCATGCTCCTCCCCCGGAAAGCTCCGGCGGCCGTCCCGCCGCCGCCCGTGCGCCGCCCCCGGGATCCTTCGTCCCTGTTGCCGATGGCCGCCGGCCTCACCATAACGTAACCAGACTTCGAGGAACATTCGGTAGCATGGCTTTCGATCTGGCAATTGTCGGGTTGGGCGTGATCGGCGGCAATCTCGCCCTCAACATGCAGGAGCGGGGCATTCGCCCCGTCTGCTTCGATCAGGATCCGGGCAAGCTGCAGCGTCTGGCGCGCGAAGGGCCGAGGACGGCGGCGTCCCTCGAAGAGGCGATCGCCGGGCTGTCGCGACCGCGCATCGTCCTGCTCTGCCTGCCTGCGGGTCCGACGATCGATCATCTCCTCCGCCGCCTGCGGCCCCTGCTCGAGGCGGGCGATGTCATCGTCGACGCCGCCAACTCCCATTTCGAGGATACGCGACGGCGTGCCGAGGAACTCGGGGCCGTGGGCATCGGCTTTCTCGGTCTCGGGCTTTCCGGTGGCGCCAGCGGGGCCCGCCACGGTGCCTGTTTCATGGCCGGCGGCAGCAGCGCGGCATGGCGCACCGTCCGCCCTTACTTCCTGGCCGTCGCGGCGCGGGCGAACGGTCGGCCCTGCGCCGCCTGGCTCGGATCCGACGGAGCCGGCCATTTCGCCAAGATGGTCCACAACGGCATCGAATACGCCCTGATGGAGCTGATCGCCGAGGCGCACGCGTTCCTCGAGCGCCTCCTCGGTTGTTCGGCGGAAGAGGCGGCAGCGCTGTTCGGTCGCTGGAACGAGGGGGAGCTCGGCTCGTACCTCCTCGAGATCACCGGCAACATCCTGCGCCGGGCGGACCCCATCACCGGTCGGCCGATCCTGGAGGTCGTCGAGGATTCGGCGGGCCACAAGGGGACCGGCAAATGGGCCTCGATCGCCGCCCTCGAGCTCGGCGTGGCGGCTCCCACCCTGATCGAGGGTTTCGGGGCGCGGCTGGCCTCCGCCGACGGTCGCGGCCGGCGCTCGCGGGCGACGGGCTGGCCCGAAGCCAAGGTGGAGAGGCCGGATCCCGGGAGCGTTCCGCCGATCCTCGAGCAGGCCCTGCTCGCCGCCCATATCGCCAGCTTCACCCAGGGCTTCGAGCTGATGGCCGCGGGCAGCCGTCGCTTCGGCTGGAAGACCGATCTCGCGCGGCTGGCCCGGGTCTGGCGCGGCGGCTGCATCATTCGCGCCCGCCTGCTCGACCGGTTCGTCCCCGCGCTCGCCCGGCGCAACGAGGAAGGGGGGGTTCTCGCCACTCCCTGGCTGGCCGATCGCCTGCGCCGCTCGGTGGTCGATCTGCGCCGAACCGTCGGCTTCGCGGCCCGGGCGGGGCTGCCCGTTCCCTGCCTCGCCTCGGCACTCGCCTGGCTGGAGATGATGCATACGCCGCGCCTTCACACCGCCCTCGTCCAGGCCCAACGCGACTATTTCGGTGCCCACGGCGTGCGCCGCACCGATCGACGGGGATGCTACCATCTCGATGGCACGCGTGTCTGAGCCGCCGATCCTCGTCCTGATGGGCGTCACCGCCACGGGCAAGACGACCGTCGGGCGCCTGCTCGCGGCACGTACCGGCTGGCACTTCGCCGAGGGCGACGCCTACCATCCACCGGCGAACATCGCCAAGATGCGGCGGGGTATCCCCCTCGAGGACGCCGATCGCTGGCCCTGGCTCGCGGCCATCGCCGCCGACATCGCCCGCTGGCGTGCGGCGGGACAGCCGGCCATCGTCACCTGCTCGGCCCTCAAGCGTGCCTATCGCGACCGTCTGCGCCGGGCGGGTCCGCTGCACTTCGTGCATCTGACCGGGGATCCGGCCCTGCTGGCGGCGCGGATGGCGGCGCGCCGGGGCCACTACATGCCGCCGTCGCTGCTCCCTTCCCAGCTCGCCACCCTCGAGCCGCCGCAGGACGAACCCGATGTCACGAGTTGCGACGTGGCCCCGCCGCCGGCGGAGGTCGCGGCGCGGATCCTCGCCGAGCTCGGGATCGCGGAGGAGACGGAGGGGCGACCCTCCTGAGCCGGCGGGCTGCGGCGACGATGGTCGCGGCCAACTGGCCTCGCCGCGAGCGGGGTGCTAGGAGGAGCGAAAATCCCAGCCTGTCCGGGAGCCGGGAATGGCCAGCTACGACTATCCCCGATACGAATACCGGCCGACGCCGGATGCCTCCGCGGCCAGCCCCGTCGCGCACGAGACGGTGGTGGTGGGCGCCGGACCGGTCGGCCTCGCCTTCGCCCTCGACATGGCCCAGCGGGGACGCCGGGTCCTGATCCTCGACGAAGACGACACGGTGAGCATCGGCTCGCGGGCCATCTGCTGGTCCAAGCGGACCCTCGAGATCATGGACCGGCTGGGCCTCGGCGACCGGCTCCTGGGCAAGGGCGTGCTGTGGAACACCGGCCGGGTCTTCTTCCGCGACCGCGAGATCTACGACTTCGACCTGCTGCCCGAGACCGGCCATCGGATGCCCGCCTTCATCAATCTCCAGCAGTACTATTTCGAGGAGTTCGCGATCGATGCGGTGCTCGCCCACCCTTCGATCGAGCTGCGCTTCAAGAGCCGGGTGACGGCCATCGAGCCGGCCGCCGACGGGGTCCTCGTCACCGTCGAAAGCCCGCAGGGACCGTACCGGATCCACGCCGCCTGGCTGATCGCCTGCGACGGTGCCCGTAGCGGGATCCGGCGGCAGATGGGCCTCGAATTCCGCGGCAAGGTCTTCGAGGACCGTTTCCTGATCACCGATGTGCGGATGCAGGCGGATTTTCCCGCCGAACGCCGGTTCTGGTTCGAGCCGCCCTTCCACAACGGCCAGTCGGCGCTGCTGCACAAGCAGGCGGACGACGTCTGGCGGATCGATCTCCAGCTCGGCTGGGAGGCCGATCCCGAGGAGGAAAGGCGACCGGAACGGGTGATCCCGCGGCTGCGCGCCATGCTCGGCGAGAACCGCCCGTTCGAGATCGAATGGATCAGCGTCTACACCTTCCAGTGCCGGCGCCTCGAACGGTTCCGCCACGGCCGCGTCATCTTCGCCGGCGACGCCGCCCATCAAGTCTCGCCGTTCGGCGCCCGCGGCGGCAACGGCGGCATCCAGGACACCGACAATCTCGCCTGGAAACTGGCCCTGGTGCAGGAAGGCCTCGCTCCCGAAAGCCTTCTCGACAGCTACGATCACGAACGGGGCCCGGCGACCGACGAGAACATCCTCAACTCGACCCGCTCGACCGATTTCATCACCCCCAAGGGCGAAGCCAGCCGCGCCTTCCGCGACGCCGTGCTCCAGCTTTCGGAGCGTTTTCCCTTCGCCCGACGGTTCGTCAACAGCGGCCGGCTCTCGGTGCCCGCCGTCTACGACGGTTCGCCGCTGAACGGTCCCGACCGGGGCGGGTTCCCGGCGGCCATGCGGCCGGGCAGCCCCTGCGCCGATTCCCCGATCCGCAGCGGGGCCACCGAAGGCTGGCTGCTCCATCACCTGGGTCGCGAATTCACCCTCCTGCTGTGTCCGCCGGAGGGCGTGGAACCGCGTGTCGCGGCGGCGGAGGCGGCGGCCGCCTTCGCCGGCTCGGTTCCCGGCGTCGCGGTCAAGACCATCGGCGCGGATACGGCCTGCGATCTGATCGACCATCGCGGCATCGCCACCGCACGCTACGCCCTCGCCCCCGGTACCGCCTATCTGATCCGGCCCGACCAGCATGTGGCGGCGCGCTGGCGGCGCTTCGACCCGGAGGAAGCGCGCGATGCACTGGCGAAGGCGATCGGCCGCCGGGCTCCACGGGAGGTCTGAAATGACGGAAAGACTGGCGAGCGACCCGCGCATCGACGGGGTGGACGAGATCTACGCGGAGATCATCGACGCCCATCGCGGCCTCGACACCGAAGGCAGTCTGCGCTTCAACGCCCGGCTGATCCTCCTCCTGATCAACCAGATCGGCGACGAGGCGACGGTCCGGGAGGCGATCCGCGCGGCCCGGGAAGCGGAAACCGCGGGCTGACGGAACTCAGGCGGCGTCCTCCTCCTGCCCCATGATGCGTCGCTCGAGGAGCCGCAGCCGTTCGTCGAACACATAGAGGTAGGGCACCCCCGTCGGCAGCTCGAACCCGATGATCTGCTCCGGGGTCATGTCTTCGATGTGCATGATCATCGAGCGCAGCGAATTGCCGTGGGCGGCGACCAGCACCGTCTCGCCGCGGGCCAGCCGCGGCTCGATGCGCTCGCGATAGTAGGGCAGCGTGCGGGCGGCGGTCATCTCCAGGCTCTCGCCGCCGGGCGGCGGCAGATCGAAGCTGCGCCGCCAGAGATGGACCTGTTCGGCACCGTAGATCGCCCGGGCCCGGTCCTTGTTCATCCCCTGCAGATCGCCGTAGTAGCGTTCGTTGATCGCCTCCGAGACGTGGATCTCGAGCTCTTCGGCGTCCTCCTCGGTTTCCCGGCGGTGGCCGTACCATCTCGAGGCCTGCTCGTGGACCACCCGGTAGACCGGGCAACGGCGGTTGCGCTTGAGGATCTCGTAAAGGGTATGCTGAGCGCGGATCAGGGTCGAGGTGAAGGCGACGTCGAAGCGGATCTCGGCCAGAAGCTCGCCGGCCCGCCGCGCCTCGGCCACCCCCTTCGGGCTCAGGGAGACGTCGATCCAGCCCGTGAAACGGTTCTGCAGGTTCCACACCGACTGGCCGTGGCGCACCAGATAAAGTCGGCCCATGTTCATTCTCCTCTTTCGTTCTCCGGGGCCCGCCACACCGGCGACAGGCCGCTCGCGATACCGAACAGATCGAGCACCCGACCGACGGTGTGATCGACCATCTCGGCGATGGATTTCGGCCGGGCATAGAAGGCCGGCAGCGGCGGCATGATCACCGCCCCGGCTTCGGTCGCCCGCAGCATGTTGCGCAGATGAACCAGGCTCAGGGGCGTCTCCCGCACCAGCAGGACGAGCCGGCGCCGCTCCTTCAGGGTCACATCGGCCGCCCGGATCAGCAGATTGTCGGCGAAGCCGGCGGCGATCGCCGCGAGGCTGCGCATCGAACAGGGGGCGACCACCATGCCGAGGGTGGCGAAACCGCCACTCGCGATGCGGGCACCGATGTCCTGCGGCGGATAGACCTCGTCGGCGAGAGCCCGGACTTCGCCCGACGTCATGTCGAGCTCGTAGCCGATGGTGGTCGCCGCCGGTCGGGTCATCACCAGATGGGTTTCGACCGGCTGATCGCGCAGCACCTCGAGGAGCCGCACCCCGTAGACGACACCGGTGGCGCCGGTGATCCCGACCACGAGCCGCGCCGTCATTCCGCTTCTCCCGACCGACCGATCATCCCCGCCTCTCCGCGACACCCGCGAAGAGCGCCGCCACCAGACCGGCGAAGAAAAGTGCGACCGTCGCCACGGCGACGGTCGGACCCGCCGGCAGATCGAGTTCCCAGGCCCCGGCGAGACCCAGCAGCACTCCCGCGCCACCGATCGCCGCCGCCCGCACCGCCATGCCCTCGGGCGAGCGCGAAAAGCGCCGGGCCGCCGCCGCCGGCACGATCAGCAGCGCCATCACCAGCAGCATGCCGACGACGCGCATCCCGGCGGCCACGACCAGCGCCAGCAGCAGGACCAGCAGAAACCGCATCCGACCGACCGCCACCCCCTCGACCGCGGCGAGCTCTTCGCTCACGGTGGCGGAAAGAAGCGGCCGCCAGAAGCAGGACAGCAGACCGAGAACGATCACCGCGACCAGCGCCAGGACGACGATCTCCGGCGCTCCCACCGCCAGCACGTCACCGAACAGATACCCCAGAAGATCGGTGCGCACGCCGCCCAGGAGGCTCACCAGGATCACCCCGCCGGCGAGAGCGCCGTGGGCCAGAACCGCGAGGAGCGTGTCCACCGGCACCAGCCGCTGGCGCTCCAGCAGCAGGAGGAGGAGAGCGAAGCCGAGCATGAAGGGCAGCACCGCGATCCCCGGCGCCAAACCGATCACGAACCCGGCAGCGACACCGAGCAGCACCGAATGGGCGAGCGCCTCGCCGAAATAGGCCATCCGCCGCCAGACGACGAAGGCGCCGAGGGGCCCCGCGGCGAGGGCGAACAGCAGTCCCGCGCCCACCGCCCGCAACATGAAGGGCTCGATCACGGCTCTTCGTCCCGGTGGTGGTGACGGTAGGGCGCGAAGGCGTCGGCGAGCTCGGTTCCGAACAGCCGCTGGAAGGCCGGGTTGCGGGCCACGTCGAGGGGGGCGCCGGCGCAGCAGACCCGCCTTTCCAGGCAGACCACGCGGTCGGTCGCCGCCATCACCAGATGGAGATCGTGACTGACCAGGAGAATGCCGCAACCCCGCCGGTCCCGCACTCCGGTGATCAACCGGTAGAGCTCGGCCTGACCGGCGAGATCGACGCCCGCGAGCGGCTCGTCCAGGACCAGCAGATCGGGATCCCGCAGCAGCGCCCGGGCCAGCAGCAGGCGGTGGAACTCGCCGCCGGAAAGGGCGAGGACCTGCCGGTCGAAGCAAGGCCCCAGACCGACCTCGGCGAGGCATTCGCGCAGCTCCGTTTTCGCGGCCGGTCGCGCGAGGGTGAGGAAGCGCTCGACGGCGAGCGGCATCGCCGGATCGATCGCCAGCCGCTGCGGTGCGTAGCCGACGGTGAGCCCGGGACGGCGGTGCACGGTTCCGGAATCCGGTGCGATCAGCCCCAGCAGGACCCGCACGAGGGTCGTCTTGCCGGCGCCGTTGGGTCCGACGAGGGTGAGGATCTCCCCCGGGCGGATCCGCAGATCGACCCGATCGAGGATCCGATGACCGTTGCGGGACAGGATCAGGTTCCGCGCCTCGATCAGCGGCTCGCGGTCCTGCGGCTCGGTTCCGGTCCGGGATGGGGCGACCGTTGAGGCTTGCATGTCCCGCCCAGGCGATGGCAGATGGCGCCGCCTTCATACGTCGGAGCGAGGTTCGGTGAAAGTACGAAGCCCGCTGCTCGCCTTCGCCCTCCTGCTGATCCTGTCGCTGCGCGCAGCGGCCGCCGAAGGTCCGATACTGGTCGCGACCATCGCCCCGTTGCACAGCCTCGCCGCCTTCGTCATGCGGGGCGCCGGCACGCCCCGTCTGCTGCTCGATCCGGGCAGCTCGCCCCATTTCTATCAGCTCCGGCCGAGCGAGGCCCGCCGGCTCGCCGAAGCCGAGATCGTCCTCTGGATCGGACCGGAAACGGAGAATTTCCTCGTCCGGCCGCTCGCCGGCCTGGCGCCGGATGCGCTGCGGATCACCGCTTCCCGCCTGCCCGGGATCCACCTCCTGCCGGCGACGGAGGATGGCGGCACCGCCTCGGCGGCGTCCTACGATCCGCACCTCTGGCTCAAGCCGGAGAACGCGCGGGTGATCGGCTTCGCCGTGGCGGAGGCGCTGGCCGGCGAGGATCCCGGACGGGCCGGGCTCTACCGCCGCAACGCCCGAGAGCTCGCGGACCGTCTGCGCAGCCTCGAACGGGATCTCGACGAGATGCTCGCGCCGGTGCGCGACCGCCCCTTTCTCTCCCTTCACGACGCCTTCCGCTATTTCGAACGGGCCTTCGGCCTGCGCGGTCTGGGGGCCGTCACGGTGTCGCCGGAACGCCCGCCCGGTCCGCAGCGGATCGCCCGGGTCCTGGAGCTCGTGCGCCGCGAAGGCGTGGTCTGTATCTTTTCGGAACCGCAGATCCGCTCCCCCCTCCTCGACCGGCTGGTCGCCGATACGGGGCTCCGCACGGCGGAACTCGATCCCCTCGGGGTCGGCATCGCTCCCGGCCCGGAGCTCTATTTCGACCTGATGCGCCGCAACGCCCGGGCCGTCCGCTCCTGCCTCGGCGGCTAGGGCAGGCGGGCTTCGATCAGGAACGGTCCCGTACTCGCCGCCGCCCGTTCCAGCGCCGCCACGAGATCCTCGGCCGTATCGACGACGGTCCCCGGCACGCCGAAGCCGCGCGCCACCGCCACCCAGTCGATCGCCGGCGCACGCAGATCGGTGAGCCGCGCGGTCTGTTCGCCCGGTTCGACGATCCCCGCCCGGGCCAGCTCGATGCGCAGGATCCGATAGGCGCGATTGGCGCAGACGACGGTGGTGACCGGCAGGTCTTCCCGCGCCTGGGTCCAGAGAGCCTGGGGGAGATAGGCGGCGCTGCCGTCGGCCTCGAGATGGAGGATCCGCGTTCCCGGCCGTGCCAGGGCGGCGCCGGTGGCGAGGGCCGTCCCCTCGCCGATCGCCCCGCCGGTGAGCGCGATCTGGCTGTGCGGCCGGGCGGCGGCGGCGAGGCGCGAAAACGGTGCCGCGCTGGAGACGGCGGTGAGCACCACCACGGCGTCCTCGGGAATGTGGCGGACGAGCGCTGCGGCCAGCCGGTCGGGATCGAGTGCACCGCGGGGGGCCTCGGGACCTGCCGGGCAAGCGCCGCCCCACGTCCCGGCGGCATCCAGCGTGTCGGCCAGGGCCGAGAGGGCGGCGACCGCATCCTCGTCGGGACCGGCCAGGGTCACCACCCCGGGATGACCCGAAAGATAGCGGCTCGGCAGATGATCGTAGCCGAAGAAGGAGACCGGTGACTTCGCTCCGCAGAGGACGATCAGCTCGAAACGATCGAGGACCTCCTGGGCCTGCTCCGGGAAATAGGGCAGCCGGGCGACCGGCGGCAGACCCCTACCGGTCTCGAGACGGGCGAAACCCACCTCGCCGAGAAGCTCGGCGCCGGTCTTTTCCGCGATCCGCCCGGCGGCGCGAAGTCCTTCGCCCCAGAGGGCGGAACCACCGAGAAACAGGCAGGCCGCTCCCCCTGCACGCAGCCGTTCGGCGGCGCGGGCGACGGCATCCGGATCGGGTGGGGGGAAGGGTTCCGGCGCTGCCGGCTCCGCTCCCGCCACCGGCGCCGCCTGCTGATGGTCGTGGGGGACGACGAGGGTGGCGATCCGGCCGCGCCGGCTTTTCGCGGCCGCCAGGGCGGCCTGCATGTCGGCGGCGATCGCGGCGGGCGAGCCGTTGTGCCGGTACCAGTCGGAAACCGGCCGCGCCGCACTGGCGATGTCCATCGCCAGCGGCGGATCGGCCGAAAGGTGCCAGCTCGCATGATCACCGACGATGTTGACGATGGGTGAGCGCGCCCGCCGCGCGTTGTGGAGATTGGCGAGGCCGTTGGCGAGGCCGGGGCCGAGATGCAGCAAGGTCATCGCCGGCCGCCGCGCCAGACGCGCGTAGCCGTCGGCGGCGCCGGTGCAGACGTTCTCGTGCAGGCAGAGAACACCCCGCACGCCGCCCACCCTGTCGAGGGCCGAGACGAGCGGGATCTCGGTGGTACCGGGATTGGCGAAGCAGATCTCGACCCCGCCCTCCGCGGCGATGGAAACCAGCCGTTCGGCGCCGTTCACGAATCCCTCCTTCGCCCCCGGGCGGCGGGGAACGGCCGGATCCTGGCGGATCCCATCGAATGGAAAGCGACGGGAAGGCGCGTCCCGCCTCCCGCAACTTCCGCCATCCTCGCGATGTGATCCCCGTCACACCCGTTTCGACAATACGACCCTAAGGTGTCCATCAAGCAGAAAAACAACGTAACCGGCACCCAGGGAGTTGCAACCTCATGCAAAGCGGGCTTTTGTCCAGACAATTCGACCATCCACCGCGGCCGGACGACGGTCGCGGCGGTATCGCGACGACGAGAATCATGGCTCAGCCCGACGACATCCTGGCCGGGATCGACCTGTTCCGGCACGTCGCCCCGCCCCAGCGCCGGCAGATCGCGCAGCAGATCCATTTGCGCCGCTATGCCGCCGGCCAGCTCGTGGTGGCCCATCACGATCCCGACCGGGACGTCTTCTTCGTCCTCGAGGGCCGGGTACGGGTGACGCTGTTCTCGGAAACCGGCCGCGAGATCGCCTTCCGTGATCTGGCGGCGGGCGAGACCTTCGGCGAGCTCGCGGCGATCGACCGGCAGCCGCGTTCGGCCAATGTGCTGGCGCTCACCGACAGCCTCCTCGGCAGCCTCGATCCCGACCTCTTCCTCGGTGCGGTGCTGCACCATCCGCCGCTCGGCGAGGCTCTCCTGCGCAAGCTCACCGGTCTCGTCCGCTCCCTCTCGGAACGGGTCTACGAGTTCGGCCTCCCGGTGCCGGTGCGGGTCGGCCGCGAGCTGCTGCGTCTCGCCCGCCGGGGCATGATCTCCGCCACCGCCGCACGCATCCGGCCGCTGCCGAAGCACGCCGAGATCGCCAGCCGCATCAACACCCATCGGGAAGCGGTGTCCCGCACCCTCGCCCAGCTCCAGCGGATGGACATCGTCCGCCGCAGCCAGGGCGAGCTGCTGGTCCCGGATGTCGGCCGTCTCCAGGCCTGGACGGAAAATCTCGAGCTCGACCGTTCGCATCAGGGATAGCATCCGGCCACCCGCGCCCGGAGGCGAACCAGCGCCAGGACGGTGTCGATGGTCGGCGTCGGCAGGCCGGTGATCCGTCCGAGCTCCTGCACGGCGGTGACCAGCGCGTCGATCTCCATCGGCCGACCCCGTTCGAGATCCTGCAGCATCGAGGTCCTGTGGGCGCCGACCGCGGCCGCACCGTCGATCCGGCGATCGACGTCGAGGGCGAAACGCACCCCGAGCCTCTCGGCGATCGCCTGTGCCTCGCGCATCATCGCCCGTGCCACCCGGCGGGTCCCGGGATCGGTGGCGAGCACGTCGAGCGTGGCGAGGGTGAGGGCGCTGATCGGATTGAAGCTCAGATTGCCCCAGAGCTTGAGCCAGATCTCGTCGCGGATGCGGGGGCGGACGGGAGCCTTGAAACCCGACGCGACGAGCATCGCCGCCAGCCTCTTCACCCGTTCGCTGCGCGTACCGTCCGGCTCCCCCAGCACGAAGCGGTCGCCCGACAGAAGCCGGACCACGCCCGGGGCCACCAGTTCGGCGGCCGGGTAGACGACGCAGCCGATGGCCCTTTCGGGGCCGATCCTTTCCCACTGCACACCGCCGGGATCGACGCTCTCGAGGCGCCGTTCGCCGTAGGGCGTGTCCAGCCGGTAGAAATACCACCAGGGAACGCCGTTGGCGGCGGTCACCACCGCCGTCTCCGCTCCCAGGAGCGGCTGCATCGTCTCCACCACCCGCGGCACGGCATTGGCCTTGAGGGCGAGGATCACGTAGTCCTGCGGGCCGAACTCGGCCGGATCCTCGCTCGCCAGCACCGGCACCGTGAAGCTCTCTTCCGAGGTCTCGAGCCGCAGTCCGCAGCGCCGCATCGCCTCGAGGTGGGGGCCGCGGGCGATCAGGGCGATCTCGCCCACCCCCGCCCGGACCATGCGCGCGGCCAGCAGGCCGCCGATGGCCCCCGCACCGTAGATCGCGATCTTCACGACACGAGCCCCAGCCGCTCGGCGAGGCCGATCCGCTGCAGCTTACCGGTCGGACCCTTCGGGATCTCGGGGAGGAAGACGATCCGACGCGGCACCTTGAAATCGGCCAGGTGCTCGGCGGCGAAGGCCCGCAGCTCCCCCTCGCCGACTTCCGCCCCCTCGCGGAGCACGACCGCCGCCGCCACCTCCTCGCCGAGCTTCGGATGCGGCAGCGCGAAGGTCACGACCTGCCGGACGGCCGGATGGTCCATCAGCACGGTGTCCACTTCGAGCGGGGCGATCTTCTCGCCGCCACGGTTGATCATTTCCTTGAGCCGCCCGGTGATGAACAGATAGCCCTCGGCGTCGAAGCGTCCCTGATCGCCGGTCCGGAACCAGCGCCGCCCCTCGGCCGTGAAGAAGGCCTCGGCGTCCGCTTCGGGATTGTTCACATAGCCCGGGGTGACGTTCGAGCCGGAGATGACGATCTCCCCTTCCTCGCCCGGATCGGCGAACCGGCGCCGCGCGTCCACCACCCGCACCAGCGGCCCGGCCTCGCGTCCTACCGAGCCGGGCTTCCGCGGCGCCGGCGGCAGGGGATTGCTGGTCATCTGGTGGGCGGCTTCCGTCATCCCGTAGGATTCGATCACCGGGCAACCGAACAGCCCTTCGAGCTCGGCCATCACCTGCGGTGGCAGGGAAGCGGAACTCGAGCGCAGGAACCGCAGCCCGGCGGCGGCGAAATCCTCAGCCCGGCGGCTCGCACGGCCCAGGATCGCCTGGTACATCGTCGGCACCGCGGTCGTCCAGCTCGGCCTCGCCTCCGCGATCCAGGCGAGAAGACGAAGAGCGTTGAAGCCGGGAGAAAGGAACACCGAACCGCCGGCCGCCAGCGAGCTCAGGAGCGCCGCCACCAGCCCGTGGATGTGGAACAGCGGCATGATGTTGAGGCAGCGGTCGTCCGGCGCGAGATGCAGGGTGGCGCCGATATGGTCGGCGGAAGCACAGAGATTGCGATGGAGGAGCGGCACCATCTTGGGTCGCGAGGTGGTTCCCGAGGTGTGGAGAACGAGGGCCACATCCCCGGATTCCGCGAGACCGCGCTCCCCCGGATCTCGCCCTTCCGGCGCTTCGGCCACCAGCTCGAAGGCGCCGGCCGCCCCCCCTTCGGGCACGGCCAGCCGGAGAATCCGGACACCCCGTCGTCGCGCGGCAGCGATCGCCGGATTGTCGGCGCCCGCCTCGACGATCAGGGCCTTCGCCCCGAGATCGTCGAGATAGAAGTCGAACTCCTGGCGGCGGTAGGCCGGATTGAGCGGTGCCGTGGTCGCCGCGCAGGCGACGGTCAGGAACGCGGCCGCCATTTCCGGACCGTTCGGCAGGACGATGGCCACCCGGTCGCCGCGCCCGATGCCGAACGCGTTCAGCCGCTCCACCGTCCGGTCCACGAGTTCACGCAAACCCCGGTAGGTCAGGGGCTCCCTGCCCGACGCCAGAAGCGCCGGCCGCTCCGCCGCGCCCGCTTCCAGCAGTTCCCGGATCGTCGATCGGTTCGCCATCCACCTCTCCCCCGAAAAGCGCTCCTGCAGGATGGCGTTCCGTGAAGTTTGATCAAGGCCTTTGCGCCACGCCCGGTGACGCTATTTCCGGGACCGAAGATCACCGCAACGAGGGAGGCTTCGATGCCCGCTTCTCGCCTGCGCCCCCTGCCCCCGGCCGCCGTGCTGCTGGCGGCGCTCACCGGATGTGCGCCGGTCGGTCCCGATCGCCCCGCCTTTGCGGCGGAGCCCGGCGAAGTGTTCGACAGCGAGGCGCAGCGGTTCGTGCTGCATCGCCTGACGGGCGGGCTGGAACGTCCCTGGAGCCTCGCCTTTCTGCCCGACGGCGGCATGCTGGTGACCGAACGCGTGGGGCGGCTGCGGCGGGTCTCCGCCGAGGGCGTGCTCGATCCGCAGCCGATCGCCGGCCTGCCCGAGATCTGGGCGCGAGGTCAGGGCGGCCTTCTCGACGTCGCCCTCGATCCCGACTTTTCCGCCAACCGGCTGATCTATTTCTCCTATTCGGCCCTGGCGGAGGACGGACGGGCGGGCACCCGCGTGGCCCGCGGCCGGCTCGCCGGCGACCGCCTCGAGGATGTCGAGGTGATCTTCGTCTCCAACGGCCGCACCGGGACCGGCCGCCATTTCGGATCGCGCCTGCTGTTCGACCCCGAGGGCCGGCTCTACATCACCTCCGGCGACCGGGCGCAGCGGGAACTCGCCCAGGATCTGACGAGCCACGCCGGAAAGGTGCTGCGGATCTTCCCGGACGGCTCGATACCGCCGGACAATCCGTTCGTCGGACGGGAGGACGCGTTGCCCGAGATCTACACCTGGGGCAACCGGAACGCCCAGGGCATGGCTCTCCACCCGGTCACCGGCGAGGTCTGGATTCACGAACACGGCCCCCAGGGCGGCGACGAAATCAACATTCTCGAGCCCGGCGCCAACTACGGCTGGCCGGTGATCACCTACGGCCGTGAATACGGCACCGGGCTGCCGATCGGGGAGGGCACCGCCAAGGCCGGCATGGAACAGCCGCTCTGGTACTGGGTACCTTCGATCGCCCCCTCGGGCATGGCTTTCTATACCGGCGACCGGCTCCCCGGATGGAAGGGCGATCTGTTCGTCGGTGCCCTGCGGGCGCAGCTCCTGATCCGCCTCGAGGTGAGCGAGGATGCGGTGCTGGCCGAGGAACGGCTGCTGGAGGGTCGGATCGGCCGGATCCGCGACGTGCGCCAAGGACCCGACGGTCTCCTGTATCTGCTGAACGACGCCGTCGACGGCGCCATCTGGCGGATCGAACCGGCACCCTAGACGGTGGTCCCGGCCCGCCGCTCGGCCCAATGGCGGATGGCCGCTTCCAGCTCGGGGTCGATGCGTTCGGGCAGGGTCACCAGCAGCCGTACGAGCTGATCGCCGCGACCCCCGGCGCGGTCCGGCACCCCTTTGCCGCGCAGCCGCAGCACGCGCCCCGAACTGGAACCCCGCGGGATGGTGAGCTGGACCTCGCCGTCGACCGTGGGCACCCGCAGCTTGCCGCCGAGGACCGCGATCTCCAGCGGCACCGGCTGATCGAGATGAATGTCGCGTCCGTGGCGCCGGAACCGCGGATGCTCGCGCACCTCCACCTCGATCCGCAGATCGCCGGGCCGCCCGCCGAGGCCGGCGACGCCGCCGCCCTTGACGCGGAGGATCTGGCCGTTCTCCACCCCCGGGGGGATGTTCACCTCGAGATGGCGGCCGTCCGGCGTGACCACGGGTTTGCGACCGCCGTGGACGGCTTCGACGAAATCGAGGGAAAGCCGCACCCGGACCTCACCGCCGGCGTCGCGAAAACCGCTCCCGAAGCCGAAACCGCGCTGTCCGCGGCGCTGCCGGCCGCGACCGAACAGCTCGCTGATGATCTCCTCAAACCCGCCGAAATCGCCGCCCGGGCGGAAACCGGCGGCACCGGTCGCCGCCTCCCGCCAGAAACCGCCACCGGGCACGCGGTCCCGCCCTTCCTCGTCGATCTCGCCCCGGTCGTAGCGGGCCCGCCGTTCCCGATCCCCGAGGATCTCGTAGGCCGCGGAAACACGCTTGAACATCCGCTCGGCGGCCCCGTCGCCGGCGTTGAAATCGGGATGATATTTCTTGGCGAGACGCCGGTAGGCGGCCCGGATCTCCGCGTCACTCGCGGTCCGCGGCACGCCCAGGATGTCGTAGAGGCTCTCGGCCATGCGCACTCCGTGGCAAACCCTGGGGCAGGATCGAAGGATCCCGCCCACCTTCATGATGTGCGGGATCGGCCACGGCTTCAAGAGCGGCCCGAATCGCCTATGCTGGACCCCGTGGGACCAGGGGGAGGCCTCTCATGCCGCTCTTGCTCGGCTGCATCGCCGACGATTTCACCGGCGCCACCGATCTCTGCAACATGCTGGTGCGTTACGGAATGCGCACCATCCAGCTCTTCGAAGTGCCGCCGAACGGAACCATCGGCGAGGAGGTGGACGCCGTCACCGTCGCCCTCAAGATCCGCACCTGCCCGGTCGCCGAGGCCAGGACGCAGGCCCTCGCCGCCCTCGCCCGCCTCCGGCGCGCCGGCGCCCGCCAGTTCCTCTTCAAATACTGCTCGACCTTCGACAGCACCGGGGAGGGCAACATCGGCCCCGTCGCCGACGCCCTGCTGGACGCCCTCGGGGCCGATCTGACCGTCGTCTGCCCGGCCTTTCCGGAGACCGGCCGCACCGTCTACAAGGGCCATCTGTTCGTCGGCGATCGGCTGCTCTCCGACACCCACATGCGCACCCATCCCCTGACACCGATGACCGACAGCAATCTGCTGCGTGTGCTCGGCCGCCAGACCCCGCACCGGGTGGGTCTGGTCGACTATGCGGTGGTGCGCCGGGGCGAAGGTGCGATCCGTGCCCGTCTCGCGGAATTGCGCGCCGCAGGGGTGCGCCACGCCATCACCGATGTCCTTCACGACGCCCATCTGATGGCCATCGGCCATGCCTGCGCCGATCTGCGCCTGGTGACCGGCGGCTCGGGGATCGCCATGGGCCTGCCCGACAACTTCCGCCGGGCGGGTCTGCTCGGGGAGAACCCGGAAGCTGCCCGGCTACCATCCATTGCCGGCAAGGAAGCGGTGCTGGCCGGTTCCTGCTCGGCGGCGACTCTCGAGCAGATCCGGGTCTTCGCCGCCCGGCGTCCGGTGCGCGCCCTCGACCCGCTGGAGCTCGCCCGGGGTTTCGATCCCGCCGAAATCGTCGCCTGGGCGAAGCCGCATCTGGCGGAGGGACCGGTGCTCGTCCATGCGAGCGCACCGCCCGAGAAGGTGAAGGCGGTGCAGGCGGCCCTCGGCCGTGAGCGGGCGGGGGAGATCGTCGAACGGGCGATGGCGGCGATCGCCCGCGGGCTGGTCGAGGCCGGAGTGCGTCGGCTGGTGGTGGCCGGAGGCGAGACCGCGGGTGCGGTCTGCACCGCGCTCGGCATCCGCGGGCTCCGGATCGGCCCCCAGATCGATCCCGGGGTCCCGGCCACGGTGAGCCTCGGCGAACCGCTCCTCGCGCTGGCGCTCAAGAGCGGCAATTTCGGCCGCCCGGATTTCTTCCTCGAGGCGTTCCGTGTGATGCCGTGACCGACTTCGGGCGGGCCGTTCCCGTCGAGATCCTCCGCCGCCTCCCCGACCTCGCCCTCTGGCTGCCCGCGACCACGGGCTACGGGCGGTGAGAAGCCTCACGGCAACGACGCGATGATCTCGCGATAGGCGTTTTCCGGAAACGCCTTCATGGTGGTGGTGCGGATGTTGCCGGCGGCACCCAGGGCGAGAGTGAAACGGGCGGCGCAGGCATCGTCGGGAGCCTCGTAAACCGCCACCATGTCGTAATCGCCCATGGTCATGTAGAAATGCAGGAAGCGGCCGCCCATGTCGGCCAGGAGCTCCTTGGCTTCCTCGAGCCGCTTCGGCGATTCCTTGACCCGGGCGATGCCTTTCTCGGTGAAGCGTACGAGCGCGATGTAGACCGACATCGGGCCTCCTCCCTGTCCTCGCCCCCCCAAGCCTAACTTTTCCGCGACCGACGGCCAACAGGGAAGCGGCCAGCAGGAAAGCGGAAGCCGTTCAGTGGATTTCCGGCTCCGGCAGGCGCGCGGTGCCCCCGAGAAAGTCGAAATCGCAGCCCTCGTGCGCCTGGCGGATGTGCGCCGTGTACATCCGGAGGTAGCCCCGCGGCCAGTTGTCCCGCGGCCTCCAGGCGGCCCGCCGGCGTGCCATCTCCTCCTCGGGAACGCGGAGGTCGATGCGCCGGGCCGCGACGTCGATCTCGATTACATCGCCGGTCCGCACGAAGGCCAGCGGTCCGCCGACCGCCGCCTCCGGTGCGACATGGAGGATGCAGGCGCCGTAGGAGGTACCGCTCATCCGCGCGTCGGAAACGCGGAGCATGTCCCGCACGCCGGCCCGCAGGAGCTTCCGCGGGATCGGCAGCATGCCCCATTCCGGCATGCCCGGCCCTCCCACCGGTCCGCCGTTCTTGAGCACCAGCACGGTGTCCGGCGTCACCTCGAGATCCTCGCGGTCGACCGCCGCCGCCATCTCCTCGTAGGTCTCGAACGCCAGTGCCGGTCCCCGGTGCTTCAGCAGGCGCGGATCCGCGGCCGAGGGCTTCATCACGCAGCCGTCGGGGGCGAGACTGCCGTAGAGCACCGCCGTCGCCTCTTCGGAGACCGGATCGTCGAGGGAATGGATGACATCCGGCAGCCGGACCTCGGCTCCGGCGATGTTGTCGCCGAGGCTGCGCCCGTTGACGGTGATCCGATCGCGGTCGAGCAGCGGCTCCAGCCGCCCGAGGAGGGCCCGGATGCCACCGGCGTAGTAGAAATCCTCCATGAGATATCGCCCGGAGGGGCGCACATTGGCGAGGACCGGTACTTCCCGGGCGATTTCGTCGAAGCGGGCGAGACCGAGCGGAATGCCGGCGCGCCGCGCCATCGCCACGAGATGGATGGTGGCGTTGGTCGAACCGCCCATGGCCATGTGGCAGCGGATGGCGTTGTCCACCGCACCCGGGTGCATGATGTCCGAGGGCTTCAGATCCTCCCAGACCATCTCGACGATCCGCCGGCCGGAGGCGGCGCACATCCGCGGATGGTTGGCGTCGGGGGCCGGGATCGAGGAAGCGCCCGGCAGACAGAAGCCGAGCACCTCGGCGATGGCGGTCATGGTCGAGGCGGTGCCCATGGTCATGCAGTGGCCGTGGCTGCGGGCGATGCCGTTTTCGATCTCCTCCCAGTCCGCCTCGCTGATCCGTCCGGCGCGGAGTTCGTCCCAGTATTTCCAGACATCCGATCCCGAGCCCAGGATCCGGCCCTGCCAGTTGCCCCGCAGCATCGGTCCCGCGGGGACGAAGATCGCCGGGATGTCCATCGAGAAGGCCCCCAGCAGCAGGCCCGGGGTGGTCTTGTCGCAGCCGCCCATCAGCACCACCCCGTCGATCGGATGGCTGCGCAGCAGCTCCTCCGTCTCCATGGCGAGGAAGTTGCGATAGAGCATGGTCGAGGGTTTGACGAAGGGCTCCGACAGGGACATCGCCGGCAGCTCCAGGGGAAAACCGCCCGCCTGCAGGATGCCGCGGCGGACGTCCCGGACCCGCTCCCGGAAATGGGCGTGGCACGGGTTGATGTCGGACCAGGTGTTGACGATGCCGATCACCGGCTTGCCGGCATAGTCCTCCGGATCGTAGCCCATCTGCTTGATCCGCGAGCGATGGCCGAAAGCGCGCAGGCCGGGCACCCCGAACCAGCGATGCGAGCGGAGCTCCTCGGGCCGTTTTCGTGGCTTGTCCGACATCCGGCGTTCCTGTCTGATGGCGGCGACGGTCGCAGGCGACGCTAGGAAGCGCCGGAGTGAGCGTCAAGGAAAGAGGGGGAGGCCATGGCCGATCAGATCTTCGAATACGAGATTTTCGATCCTTCCTTCACCCGGCTGGTGAGCCGCAACATGAGGCTCGTGAAGCTGTGGAGTGGCGGCGCCTGGACGGAGGGGCCGGTGTGGTTCGGTGATGCCGGCATGCTGCTGTTCAGCGACATTCCCAACGACCGGATCCTGCGCTTTCTGCCCGAACTTTCCGGCCTCGGCGGGACCGTCCACGTCTATCGCCAGCCGGCCGACTTCGCCAACGGCCTCACCCGCGACCGCGAAGGCCGGCTCATCGCCTGCGAACACGGCGCCCGCCGGGTGACCCGGACCGAGCTCGACGGGCGGATCACGGTGATCGCCGACCGGATCGACGGCCGGCGCCTCAATTCGCCCAACGACGTGGTGGTCAAATCCGACGGTACGATCTGGTTCACCGATCCCCAGTACGGCATCGATTCCGACCTCCAGGGCCATCGCGGCGAGGCCGAATACGGCGGGGCCTGGGTGTTCCGGGTGGATCCGGCACGCGGCGAGATCGCGGTCGTGGCCGAGGATTTCGTCCGCCCGAACGGCCTCGCCTTTTCGCCCGACGAAAAGCGCCTCTACATCGCGGATTCCGGCTATTCGGCGGTCCCCGGGGGGCCGCGGCACATCCGCGTCTTCGAGGTGGACGACAACAACCGCCTGTCCGGTGGACGGGTACTGGCCGAATGCGACGCCGGCCGCTACGACGGTTTCCGCGTCGATACCGAGGGGCGCATCTGGACCAGCGCCGACGACGGAATCCATTGCCTGACGCCGGAGGGGACGCTCCTCGGCAAGATCAGGCTGCCGGAGCTCGTCTCCAACCTCTGCTTCGGCGGGCCGCGACGCAACCGCATGTTCATCACCGCCACCAGCTCGCTCTACGCGGTTTTCACCAACGTCAACGGTGCGCAGCGTCCCTGAGGGATCGGCGGTCGGCACGTCCCGGCGACAGTGTCAGAGGTCTTCCTCCTCGCCGAGGAAGATCCTCAGGGTGTCGATCCGGAGGGTGTCGTCGAGGGGGCCGAGGTGCAGCAACACTTGCATCTCGTCGAGGGCCGCGACCTCCTCGATCCGCGCCAGCCGTTCGACGATCCGGGCGAGATCGTGGCAGATGATGTCGAGAGCCGGCACGCTGGTCGCGAGGAGGCGGAGCTCGTGGGCTACGGCCGCGAGCCGCTGTCGTGACGCCTCGTCGAGGCGCCGGGGGCCTGTCAGGAAAGGCAAGGATCCGGGTCCTTCGGTTGGTTCGGCGCGCCGCCGCGGACCGGCGGAAGCGGCCCGGGGGCGGCGATGACCCGCACGCAATGATGGGTGGCGGGACCCCCTAGTCGCGTTTCAGCGTGCGAATATAGGCGAGAATCCGTTCGAGGTCATCGGGCGTGACTGTCAAACGCTGGGCGATGTGTGGGCGACGCTCGGTGACGGTCAGCACGCGCTGTTCGTAGCGCTCCGGCTTCTTCGCCATCAGCATGAAGGAAGGGGTGCTGCCGAGGCTGTTCCACGGCGCTTCCGGATCGATCGCATGGCAACGGGCACAAAGCTTCTGGGCGAGCCGCCGTCCCTCCTCCTCGACCGAAGCGAAAGCGCCGTCGTGGACCGGCGCCAGCATCACCAGGACCCAGACGAGCCGTTTCACCGCACACCACCCCGAAACCACCGCGTCGATCTGCCGCAGCCTAGCCAGATCCCGCCACGTCGGGCAAGACCCGTTCGCGCAGGGCGACGGCATCGACCGGAAGAGGGCGAAGAGGGGAGCTATTCCGCGGCGATCGGCCAGGAACCCGTCGGGGTCCGGGCGAACGCCGCCAGCAGCGCCCGTCGCTCCCGTTGATAGCGGGCGACCGCGGCCCGGCGGACATGGCCGAAGCCGCGCAGCAGGTCCGGCAGGGCGGCGAGTTTCACCGCGATCTCGTAGTTGTGATGGTCGAGACTTTCCAAGAGATCTCCGATCATCGCCCGGTATTCCGTGCAAAGGCGCCGTTCGAGACGGCGCTCGGCGGTCCAGCCGAAGGGATCGAGGGCGGTGCCGCGGAGAAACTTCATGCGCGCGAGCAGGCGCATCGGAGGCAGGATCCAGGGACCGAAGGCGAACTTGCGCGGCCGCCCGCGGCCGTCGCGCAGCCGGGAGAGCAGCGGCGGGGCGAAATGGAACCGCAGGCGGTAGTCGCCGGTGAAGGTCTCGCGCAGCTTCCTCTCGAAGTGCCCGTCGGTGTAGAGGCGCGCAACCTCGTATTCGTCCTTGACGGCCATCATCCTGAACAACCCCTCGGCCACGGCTCCGGCGAGAGCCGTCCGACCGTCGCCGAACAGGGCCCGCTCCCGGGCCGCCACCGCCCGCACCAGGGCTTCGTAGGCGACCGCGTAGGTCTCGTCCTGATAGGCGACCAGATGGGCCCGACGGTGGGCGAGCAGGCTTTCGAAATCCTTCGGCGGTCCGGCGTCCGGGGCCGGGAGCCCGGCCGGGAAACCGGGGTCGGCGGCGGCCAGCCGGCCGCAGGCGAAAGCCCGGAGGTTGGCCTCGACGGCGACCCCGTTGAGGGCTATGGCCCGTTCGATGGCCGCCAGCGAGATCGGGATCAGGCCCCGCTGCCAGGCGTAGCCGGTGAGCAGGAGATTGGCGCCGATGGCATCGCCGGTGGCGGCCAGGGCCAAGCGATGGGCATCGACGACATCGACCCGGTCGCTGCCCGCCGCCCGCCGCAACCGGGCCAGCAGCCGTTCGCTGTCGATCCGGTGGCGGGGATCGCGGAAGATGTCCGCGGTCGGCGGGCAGTGGAGGTTGGCGACCACCCGGCTCCGGCCCCGGCGCAGGGTGGCGAGGGCGTCCGGCGAGACGGCGACGACGGGATCGCAGGCGATCAGCGTCTCGGTCTCGCCCGGTTCGATACGGGCCTGGTGGAGGGGGCGATCGCCGCCGATCCGGAGGTGACTCAGTACCGCCCCGCCCTTCTGCGCGAGACCGGTGAAGTCGAGAACCGAGACCGCACGTCCCTCGAGATGGGCGGCCATGCCCAGTATGGCGCCAACGGTGAGCACGCCGGTGCCGCCGACGCCCGTCACCAGCAGATCGAACCCCGCACCGATCGCCGGGAGTGCCGGCGACGGCAACGCCCGCAGACGCGCCTCGAGATCCTCGGCGGACAGTCCCGCACCCCTCCCGAGTTCGCCCCCCTCGACGGTGACGAAGGAGGGGCAGAAGCCCTCGATGCAGGAGAAATCCTTGTTGCAGGAGGATTGATCGATCCGGCGCTTGGTCCCGAGCGGGGTTTCCACCGGCACGATCGACAGGCAGTTGGAGACTTTCGAACAGTCGCCGCAGGCCTCGCAGACGAGCTCGTTGATGAACGCCCGCCGCGCCGGATCGGGAAAGCTCCCGCGCTTGCGCCGCCGGCGCTTCTCGGCGGCACAGGTCTGGTCGTAGACGAGGGCGGAGACGCCGGGATGGGCACGAAGCGCCTCCTCCACGGCGAGGAGATCGCGCCGGTGCCGGATTTCCACCCCCGGCGCGAACCCGGCATCCCGGGGATATTTCCCGGGTTTGTCGGTGACGACGACGATCCGTTCGACGCCCTCCTCCCGGAGCTGGCGGGTGATCCCGGGGACGGTCAGCGGGCCGTCGAGCCGCTGGCCGCCGGTCATCGCCACCGCGTCGTTGTACAGGATCTTGTAGGTGATCCGGAGCCCGGCGGCGACCGCCTGGCGGATCGCCAGCAGGCCGGAATGGAAGTAGGTGCCGTCACCGAGGTTCTGGAAGACGTGTGGCGTCTCGACGAACGGGGCGAGCCCCATCCAGTTCGCTCCCTCGCCGCCCATGTGGGTGATGCCGATGGTCTCGCGGTCCATCCAGGTCGCCATGATGTGGCAGCCGATGCCGCCCATCGCCTTCGAGCCCTCGGGCACCAGGGTCGAACTGTTGTGGGGACAGCCGGAGCAGAACCAGGGAATCCGCCGGACCTCGGGGGCCGGGAGGGTCGGGGGGCGGAGCCGCGCGAGGGGAGCGGAGAAGTCGAGCCCGGGGTGCAGCCGGCGCAGCCGCGCCGCGAGTAGCGGGGCGATCCGGTGGGGACGCAGTTCGCCGAAGGCCGGCAGCATCTCCCGGTCCTTCTCGTCCCGCTTGCCGACCACCCGGGGCCGTCGGCTCTCCGGCAGACCGTAGAGCAGATCCCTGATCTGGGTCTCGACGAAGGGCCGCTTTTCCTCGACGACCAGGATCTCTTCCAGCCCGCGGGCGAAGCTCCGGATCCGGCTCGGCTCCAGGGGAAAGCTCTGGCCCACCTTGTAGATCCGGATGCCGAGGCGGGCGATGTCCTTTTCGCTCGTGAAGCCGAGGGCCGCCAACGCCTCCATGAGGTCGCCGTGCGCCTTGCCGACGGTGACGATGCCGAGACGGGCGCCGGGACCTTCCACGACCAGCCGGTCGATCAGCGGATTGGTACGGGCGAAAGCCACCGCCGCTTCCAACTTTCTCGCCAGACGCGCCTCGATGGCCACGCTGGGCGGGTCGTTCCAGCGGAAATGGAGACCATCGGCCGGCGGCGTGAAGTCCTCGGGCTCGCGGAACCGGGGCCGGCTTTCGGGAAGACGGACGCTCATCGCCCCTTCGACGGTCTCGGCGATCGCCTTGAACCCGACCCAGGCGCCGGAGAAGCGCGACAGGGCGAAGCCGTAGAGACCGAAGAGGAGATATTCGGCGATCGAGGCCGGCGCCAGCACCGGCAGATACCAGGCGGCGAAGGTCTGATCGCTCTGATGGGCCATGGTCGAGGAAACGGCGCCGTGATCGTCGCCGGCGACCGCCAGGACGCCGCCGCGGGGCGAGGTCCCGTAGGCGTTGCCGTGCTTGATGGCGTCCCCGGCCCAGTCGACCCCCGGCCCCTTGCCGTACCAGAGGGCGAACACCCCGTCGACCCGGGCGCCGCCGAAGCTCTCGACCTGCTGGGTCCCCATCACCGCGGTCGCCGCCAGCGCCTCGTTAACCGCCGGCTGGAACAGGACGTTCTCCCGTTCGAGGTGGCGGGCGGCGCGTGCGAGTTCGCGATCGAAACCCGCCAGGGGAGAACCCCGGTACCCGGAGACGAAGCCGGCGGTGTTCAGGCCGCGGGCACCATCGAGACGGCGCTGCTCCAGCATCAGACGCACCAGCGCCTGGATGCCCGAGAGATACACCCGCCCCGAGCGCCGCCTGTAGCGGTCGTCCAATTCGTAGTGCAGATCGAGCGTCGGCGACATCCGGCACTCCCTTCCGGTCGGGGCCGCGGAAGCGGTTCGGGCCGACCGAATTATAGGTCGCCGGGGTTGGAAGGTTCTCTCTATGTTGCCGTTGACACCACGCGCCAGGAGAAAAATCTACCCGGATGCGAACAGCCGGAGGAAGATCTTGGCCACGCGCGATGTGATCGAGGAAAAACTTCGTTACCGGATCCTGACCGAACTGCAGCGCAACGGCCGCCTGACCAATCAGGAGCTGGCACAGCGGGTCAATCTCTCGCCCTCGCCCTGCTGGCGACGGGTCAAGGATCTCGAGGAAAGCGGCGTGATCCGCGGCTACGCGGCGCTCCTGGATCCGGAAAAGGTCGGGGTCCCGGTCTGCGTCTTCACCCTCATCAATCTCGAGATGCACAGCGCGGAATCCCTCGAGGCCTTCCAGGAGGCCGTGCGGATCCGTCCCGAGATCCTCGAATGCTACGCGATCACCGGCGACGCCGATTTCCTGCTCAAGATCCGGGTGCCCGACATCCGCGCCTACGAACGGCTCCTCAACGACGTCATCTTCAAGATCCCGGGCGTCAAGCACGTCAAATCGAGTTTCACCCTGCGGGAGGTGAAATACGACACGGCCCTGCCGTTGGCCCGCCCGACCGAGGACTGAGCCCGCGCCCCGGCGTCACCCTCCCGGGACCTCTTCCCCATCCCGCGCCGCAGCCGCGGTGGGGTCGCCATCATGGTCGAAACACCACGGCCGGGGCGACGGCCCGCGGTCGCGCCTTCCCCCTCCTCGGGCGTCGGCGGGTTCAGCTTTTCGGGGCGCTCGCGCTCACCCCCATCTGGCGCATGATCAGCCACTGCTGGGCGATCGAGAGGATGTTGGTCCAGGTCCAGTAGAGCACCAGGCCGGCCGGGAAGCTGGCGAACAGGAAGGTGAACATGATCGGCAGCATCATCATCACCCGAGCCTGGATGGGATCGGCCGGCTGCGGGTTGAGTTTCTGCTGCAGCCACATGGTCACGCCCATCAGGATCGGCAGGGCGCCGATCTGGAGGAAGGCCGGCGGATCCCAGGGCACGAGACCGAACAGGTTGAAGATGCTGGTCGGATCGGGTGCCGACAGATCCTTGATCCAGCCGAAGAAGGGCGCGTGACGCATCTCGATGCTGACGAACAGCACCTTGTAGAGGGAGAAGAAGATCGGGATCTGCACGATGATCGGCAGACAGCCCGACATCGGATTGACCTTCTCCCGCTTGTAGAGGGCCATCAATTCCTGGTTCATGCGCGCCTTGTCGTCGCCGAACCGTTCGCGGATCTTCATCATCTCGGGCTGGAGCTGCTTCATCTTGCTCATCGCCCGGTAGGACTTGTTGGCGAGCGGATAGAGAACGGCGCGGATGAGCAGCGTGAGGACGAGGATCGCGATGCCGTAGTTCCCCGTCAGGGTGTAGAGAAAATGGAGGATCTGGAACATCGGCTTGGTCAGGAAATAGAACCAGCCGAAATCGACGGCACGGTCGAACAGCGGGATGCCGAGCTCCTCGGCATACTCGTCCAGGAGATTCACTTCCTTGGCACCGACGAAGAGGCGGTCGGTCACGGCGAGGCTGGCGCCCGGCGCCACGGTCACCGGCCGGCCGACGAAATCCGCCTGATAGCGGGGCTTGCCGTCGGGAGCGCTGTAGCGGAAGGTGGCCGAGATTTCACTTTCCTGATCCGGCACCAGGGCCACGAGCCAGTATTTGTCGGTGAAGCCGAGCCAGCCGCCCCGGCTCTCGAGCGTCACCTTCCCATCCTCGACGAGATCGTCGTAGTTGATCTCGTTCAGGACATCGCCGAGCACGCCGATCGGCCCCTCGTGGAGAATGAAGTACCCCAGGGTCTCGGGAGTTCCCCAGCGGCTGATCAGCGCGTAGGGGTAGAGGGTGACCGGCTCGGTACCGTCGTTCACGACCTCCCGGGTGATCGTGAACATGTAGTCGGCGTCCATCGCGATCCGGCGCTTGAAGGTGAGACCGTCACCGTTGTCCCAGACCAGCTCGACGGCGCTGTCGCGGCCGAGCGCCCCGCCGGTGGCCCGCCATTCGGTATTCTTGTCGGGCAGGGCCACCCCTTCGGCGGAGGCCACCCAGCCGAACTCCGCGAAGTAGGAATCGGGCAGTCCGGCCGGCCGGAGCAGCCGGATGTTCGGCGCATCGGGCTCGATGGACTCCCGGTAGTCGGACAGCAGCACATCATCGATCCGCCCGCTCTCGAGCGCCATGGAGCCGAACAGCCGGCCGTTGTCGAGAGGCAGCCGCGGGGTCCGTTCCAGGACCTTCTCGAGGAGCATGGTCTCGATCGCCGGTCCGGCGGCGGCCGGCACCTCGGTGGTTCCCGGGATCGTCACCGGGGAAGGCTGTTCCACATCGGTGACCGCCTCTCCCTGCCGCGCCTGCTGCGCCTGCTGCATCCGCGGAATCTCGTAGAAGTACTGGAAACCGAGGATGATGGCGACGGACAACACGATCGCCAGGATGAGGTTGCGTTGCTCGGTCATGCGTGGTGCCTCTCGGGCTCGAACCTGTCGGTGGCCGCGTCGGTGGTCGCGGGAGCTCGGCGGCGGTGCGTTTCCGGCACCGGATCGTAGCCCGCACCGCCCCAAGGATGACAGCGCGCGATTCTTCGTACCGCCAGCCAGCCGCCCCGCACCGCGCCGTGCCGTTCCACGGCTTCGAGCGCGTATTCGGAACAGGTGGGAAGATAGCGGCAGCGCGGCGGCAGCAGGGGCGAAACGGCGTAGCGGTAGAAGCGGATCAGGAGGCCGAGGAGGCGGGCCGCCGCCCCCGGCGTCGGCCGGGCGCTCCGGCGATCCGTGCCAGCGCCTCGCGAAGATCGTCCTGAAGCCTGTCGAAGGGCCATCTCAAAACCGCCTGCCGTGCTATCAGCACATAGTTCCTGCCGGGCTGACCCCAATATGGCAGCACACTACGTGCGGCCTCGCGCAGCCTTCGCCGTGCCCGGTTGCGGACGACCGCATTACCGAGCCGCCGGGTGGCCGTGAAGCCGACCCCGATGGTCGGGACGGGATCGCTTTCGCGACGGGAACAGCTCTGCAGGACGAACCCCGGCGTCACGACCTTGCGGCCGCGCGCCGCCTCCAGAAACTGCCCACGTCGCCTCAGCCTCTCCAGGCGGACCCCTTCCGGCGGCGTCGCTGTCAAGCCGACAGACGCTTGCGCCCCTTGGCACGGCGCCGCTTGATGACCCTCCGGCCACCCACGGTCGCCATGCGGGCACGGAAACCGTGCCGGCGCTTGCGGACGATCCTGCTCGGCTGATAGGTGCGTTTCACGGAAAACAGCCCTTCGAAGGTCCCGGAACGGCAAAGCGAGCGGTGATATAGGCGGCGGCGCAGCGGCTGTCAAATGCGCCGCCCGGCCACCATATCGTTCGGCACGGCCCCCGAGCGGGCCCTGCACCTGCCTCGGTCGAAGGTGGCGAGCGGCCAATGAATCGAACGGACATCGGCGCCATGCGCCCGCCCTGGGGACGCGGCCTGTCGAGCCGCATCCTCGCCCTGTCCGTGGCGTTCCTGCTGCTGGGCGAAATCCTGATCTACCTGCCCTCGATCGCCCGCTTCCGGCTCACCTATCTCGAGGAACGGCTGGCCCGTGCCTACATCGCCACCCTGCCCCTCGACCCGACCGGTGCGATCCCGGTGGCGATGGAGATCGAGGATGCGATCCTGAGCCATGTCGGATTGCTGCGGATCCGCGTCAGCCGGCCGGAGGGCGAGCTCGTCCTCGGCCGGCCGGCGCCGGTGGCCCGCAGCTTCGATCTCGCCGAGAGCAACTGGGCGACCCTCATCTACGACAGTCTCGAAGCCCTGGCGGCACGGGGCACCCGTCTCATCCGGGTACGCGCGCCCGCCGCCACCGAGGTCGGGGCCGAGGTGGAGATCGTGCTCCCGGAAGCGGCGATGTGGATGGAGATGGTCGACTATTCGCAGCGCATCCTGCTGCTGTCGCTGGCGCTGGCCGTCATTCTGGCGAGCCTGCTGTTCTGGAGCCTGCGGCGGATGATCGTCCGCCCGCTCGGCGAGGTGGCCGAGCATCTGGCCCGGTTCAGCACGGCGCCGGAAGACGCGACCCGGGACCTCACCCCGAGCGGCCGCCGCGACGAGCTCGGCATCGTCGAGCGGCAGGTCGCACGCATGCAGCGGGATCTGCGGCGCGCCTTCCTCCAGAAGACCCGCCTCGCCGCCCTCGGTGCCGCGGTCGCCCGCATCAACCACGATCTCAAGAACATCCTCGCCAGTGCCATGCTGATTTCCGATCGCCTCGAGCACAGCGGCGATCCGCGTGTCCAGCGGCCCGCGAGCCGTCTCCTGCTGACCCTGGAGCGGGCCGCGCGGCTGTGCACGACGACCCTCGATTTCGCCCGCAGCGCCCCGGAAGCGCCACGTCTGCGCCGCTTCGAGCTGCGCGAACTGATCGAGGAAGTGGCGGCCGGCGCACGCGACGACATCACCATCGAGACCGAAGTGGATCGCGGTCTCTCGGTCCTCGCCGATCGGGACCAGCTTTACCGGGTCCTCCTCAATCTGGTGCGCAATGCCGAACAGGTGCTCGGCGAGGAGGGCCGGATGCGGATCGCCGCCGCCCGGGAGGACGGGATCGTGGCGATCACCGTCGAGGACGACGGCCCCGGCATTCCGGAGAAGGTGCGCGAGCGGCTGTTCCAGCCCTTCGCCGCCGGCAACGCGGCCGGCGGCACCGGGCTCGGCCTCGCCATCTGCAAGGAAATCATGCGCGCCCACGGCGGCGATATCGCCCTGTTGCGCTCGCATTCCCGCGGCACCACCTTTCGATTGTGGCTGCCCGATCGCCGGCGGGGCGGCCAGCGGGAAGGAGAAGAGGCATGAGCACCGCCACCGGGATCCCGGCCGTCGGCCTCGCGCTGCTCCTCGGCGCCTGCGCGCTCGCGGCGCCGCCGCTCGCCGGCTACGACGGTCTCGGCTTCCGTATCCGAAGTTACTACGCCGACCATGCGGTGGAAGAGAACGGCACCTGCCGGGCGCCGGAAATGCGTGCGATCACCGACGTCCAGGTGCTGGAGGATACCGACGAGCGGCTGGTGCTGCGCCTGCGCTACTATTTCCAGGACGACGCCTACGGCGTCTACGAGGACCCCGAGGTCCCGATCCGGCGGCTCCGCTGTCGTGGTTTCGGGACCCGCGATTTCGTCGTCGCCAAGCGGGACGGGCTCGTGGTGGTGGGCATGAGCGGGCCGACACGGATCGACAGGAATTTCGGTGCCGGCGGCTAACCTTCGCGGAAGGCTTCGGCGCCGCGGCGCAGGATGCGGTCGGTCAGATAGGAAAGGATGGTCCGTTCCCCGGCCCTGAATTCGACGTCCACCAGCATCCCCGGCAGGATCTGCATGCCGCCGCCACCCGCCGCCTCTCGCGGCCGCTCGGCGGCGACCACCACCCGGTAGCTGGGCGCCTCGCCGGGCGCGGGTTCGCTGGCATCCGCCGAAATGCTGCGGACCCGGCCCGACAGGGTACCGTAGCGGAGAAAGTCGAAGGCCCGGACCTTGAGGGTGACGGGCATCCCCTCGCGGATTTCGGCGATATCCTCGTTGGCCACCCGCACCTCGACGACCAGTTCCTCCCCCACCGGCACCAGCTTCATCACCGGCGCGTTGGCCGGAATCGCCTGGCCGGGGGCGGCGACCCGCAGATCCTCGACGATCCCGGCGATCGGCGCCCGCAGCACGAGATTGGCGAGTCGGCTTCGCTGGGCCTCGACCTCCTGGCGCAGACGATCGCGTTCGGCCCGCGCCCGTTCGAGCTCGGCGAGCAGATCGCGACGCCGGTCCTTGTCGAGCCCCGTGAGCGCGCTCCGGCCCTCGGCGAGAGCGGCACGGGCGGCGGCCAGGGCGGCCCTCGCCTTTTCCAGCTCACCGCGGGCGTCGCTTTCCTGCCGTTCGAGGGCGACCAGCTTGAGACGCGGATAGAGCCCGCGTTCGGTGAGGGCCCGCACCGCCTCGAGCTGCTTGCGGAGCAGGCCCAGCCCCTCCTCGAGACGGGCCACCTCGGCCGCCGCGAGGCGCACCTGGTTCTCGCGGCTCCGCAGGTTCTGTTCCAGGACCTCGCGGCGGGCGGCGAGAGCCTGGAGGCGGGCCTCGAACAGTGCCTGCTGCGAAGCCACGAGATCCGGCCGCCGTCGGCGCAGCTCCGCGTCGAAGACCGGTTCGCGCCCCTCGGTCTCGGCCTCGAGGCGGGCCACTTCGGCGATCGCGAGCCACAGGCGACCCCGCCTTTCGCGATAGGCCGCCCGCTGCGCCTCACCGTCGAGGGTGAGCAGGGGCTGGCCGGCCTCGACCCTCTCCCCCTCGCGCACGTGAATGGCCGCCACCCGCCCGCCGTAGGGATGGTTGATGAGCTTGACACGGCCGGCGGGTTCCACCCGGCCTTCGCCGATCACCGTCCGTTCCACCCGGGCCCAGCCCATCCAGAGGAAGAGCCCGGCCAGCAGAGCGACGATGGCGAGCAGCAGCAGGGCGGTGAACAGGGGCGGCTGATGGTCGAGCCGTTCCTCGAGATCGGCCGGGAACAGGCTGTCGGCGCTGGCCGTCGTCATCGCGCTCTCCTCAGCCGGTGGCGTGCAGCTCGGCGGAAGGTTTCCGCCGCTCCATGAGTTCGATCATGGTCGCCGGCGAGCCGACCCCCAGAAGGCGCCCTTCCTCCAGCACCGCCACCCGGTCGCACATGGCGAGGAGCTGCGGGCGATGGGTGATCAGGACGATGGTGCGGCCGCTCGCGGCCCGCTTGAGATTGAGGACGAGCTGCCGTTCGGTTTCCTGATCGAGAGCGCTCGTCGCTTCGTCGAGGATGAGGATACGGGGATTGCGGACCAGGGCGCGGGCGATGCAGACGAGCTGTTTCTGGCCGGCGGAAAGGCCGGCGCCCCGCTCGCCGAGCCGGGTCTCGTAGCCCTCCGGCAGCCGCTGGACGAAGCCGTCGAGACCGACGAAACGGGCCGCCGCCACCACCCGCGCGTGGGGACAGTTGTCGGCTCCGAGCGCGATGTTCTCGGCGATGGTGCCGGAGAAAAGCTGCAGCTCCTGGGGCACCATCCCGACCTGACGGTGGTAGAACGCGGCCGGGAGGCGGGCGAGATCCTGGCCGTCCACCAGCACCCGCCCCTCTGCCGGCGCCACGAGCCCGGCCAGCAGCCGCGCGAGGGTACTCTTGCCGGAGCCGGGCGGCCCCGCGAGGGCGAACAGCCGGCCCGCGCCGATTTCCAGGGTGACCCCGGCGATCGCCGGCGGCCGGTCCGGCCCGTAGCGGAAGGTCACCTCCTCGAGATGCAGGTTTCCCTGCAGCCGCAGCCCTTCGAGGTCGCGGAGCGGACGCCGTTCCTCCCGGGCTTCCCGCAGCAGCTCGTCGACCCGGCCCCAGGCTTCCCGCATCTGCTGGAGCTGCGGCCAGGCGAAGAAAAGCTGACGGGCGGGTGCGAGCGCCCGCGCGGCGAGTATCGAGGCCGCCACCAGCCCACCGATGGACAGTTCACCGGCGATCACCATCCGGGCGCCGAAATAGACCAGCATCACCGCCGTGAGATGCTGCAGCGCCTGGGCCAGGCTGGCGGTGAACTGGGCCGTCGTCCCCGCGCGCAGGCCCGACCAGGCGGTCTCGTAGAGCGGCGACCGGAAACGGCGTTCGATCGCCGGTTCGAGAGCCAGGGCCTTGACCGTCAGAGCGTTGGCCACCGCCTCCCAGACGATGGCGTTCTTGTCGGCGACACGGCGGCGGTGCGCCTGCAGATGCCGCGCCTGACGACGATAGCCGAGCCAGCTCAGGAGCGCGAACAACGGCAGGGCGGCGAGGGTCACGAGGCCGAGAGTGGTGTCGAGGAGGAACAACGCCCCCAGGAACAGGCCGACGAAGGCCAGATCGACCAGGAACAGGGGCAGGTTGCCGGTGAGGAAGGCGCGCAGCTGGTCGAGCTGGCGCAGGCGCTCGAACAGGCGTGCCGGCGGCATCCGCTCGAAGCTGCTGTAGGGAAGCCGCAGCAGCCGCTGCAGCACCTCCTGACCGACGGCGGCGTCCAGCCGGGCCCCCGTGTAGCTCGCCACGTAACCTCGGAGCGCACGCAGCACGAGCTCGAACCCGACCAGGCTGAGCATACCGATGACCAGCACGTCGAGGGTGGCGAGCCCACCCTCGCGGATGACCTTGTTGTAGACCGTCATCATGAAGAGCGGTGTCGCCAGCGCCAGGAGATTGATCACCACCGAGGCGGTGACGAGCTGGGCGAAGGCCGGCCAGTAGCGCTTCTGCAGCAGCAGCCCGCGAAGTCCGCTCGCGCCCGCCGCGTCCGGCCGCCGTCGCAGCAGGACGAGATGGCGGCTGCCGCGGGCGAGACCACCGGGACTGCGCAGCGTGGTCCGACCCGAAACCGGATCGACCACCAGCAGGCGATCCCCCTCGCGGGCCTCGACGACCCGCAGCTCGGCGGCGTCGTCACCGGTCAGGAGGAAGGGTGGCGCGGTGCGGGCGAGACGGCGGCGGGTCGCGCGGTGCACGGCGGTCGCGAAACCGGCCCTCTCGGCGAGCCGGAGACCCTCGCGAAGGCTCCGGCGGCCCCGGGGGGACGCCTCGGCGGCGAGACCGTCGGCCGCCAGGGGATGATCGAGCCGGGCCGACAGACGCAGGAGCGCCCCGATCCACGGATCGACCGGGCCTTGCTCCTCCGGGCTTTCGGAACCGCGCGACTGATCGGGGACGGTCATCCCCCCACTCCCGGATTGCTGCGACGACCACCGAACCTGCGGTTCGCTTATAGCGGTTTTGATCACGATGTGACAATAACCGCAGGTTGATCCCCGCCCGACCCGGCCGGTTTCAGTCGAGAGCGTAGACCCGGAACTTGAGATAGGCGGTCTCGGGAAGCGCGGGATGCAGGGGATGATCGGGGCCGGCGCCGGCGGCCTGGAGCTGGATGGCCCCGCGACCGGCGGCCCGGATGCCGGCGACCACTTCCCGAGCGAACGCCTCCTCGGTGACATTGTGGGAGCAGGAGGAAATGGCGAGGCAGCCGCCCTCGCCGGTGACGCTGGCGCAGAGACGCGCGAGCTTGCGGTAGGCCCGCAGGCCGACGGCGAGGCTCTTGCGGTTCCTGACGAAGGCCGGAGGATCGGCGAGCACCAGACCGAAGCGCCGTTTCTCGCCGCTCAGACGGTCGAGCATCGCGAACACTTCGCTCCTTTCGGTGGCGAAGCGGTCGGCCACGCCCTGGAGGGCGGCGTTGGCCCGGGCGATCTCGAGGGCGGCCGCGCTGCTGTCGACG
>JALSIM010000031.1 GCA_026990035.1 Alphaproteobacteria bacterium
GCTTCACCCCATGAACCTCGTACCCCTTCGACAACAGCAGCTCCGAGAGATAACTCCCGTCCTGACCCGTCACACCCGTGATCAACGCTACCCTGGTCATGGTGATGCTCTTTCCCGTACGGGGCCGAGACCCGGTTTGTCCGCTTCAGCGTTAGCCCGGGTTTGGTTAAGATTTCGTCAACACCAGCCGCGGGGGACGCAGCCGTGCTGCCGGAAGGCCAGACGATCGCCGAGATCCGAGCCGGGTTCCGCTGGCGGATTCCCGAACGTTTCGACATCGCCACCGCCTGCTGCGACCGCTGGGCCGACGGCAGCGGACGCGAAGCGCTGGTCGAGCTGGGCGAGGACGGGCGCCGGCGCGTCTGGAGCTTCGACAGCCTCGCCGACCACTCGCGCCGGCTGGCGGCGGTGTTCCGGGAGGTCGGCGTGGCCGAGGGGGATCGGGTGGGGATCCTCCTCGGGCAGCGGGTGGAGACCCTGCTCGCCCATCTCGCCTGCGCCCGGATCGGCGCCATCGCGGTACCGCTGTTCTCCCTGTTCGGACCGGAGGCGCTGCGCTACCGCCTCGCCGACAGCGGCACCCGGCTGCTGATCACCGATCGGGCGGGGGGCGAAAAGCTCGCCGCCATCCGCGAGGCGCTGCCGGCGTTGGGTCGGGTATTCCTGGTGGACGGGCCCGGCGAGGGCGGCGAGGCGCTCTGGCCGCTCCTGGAACGGGCCGCCCCCTGGCCGGGCCGGGAGCCCCTTCGGGCCGAGGATCCGGCACTGATCATCTACACTTCGGGCACCACCGGACCGCCCAAGGGGGCGCTCCACGCCCAGCGGGTGCTACTCGGGCATTTGCCCGGGGTGCAGATGTCGCACGAGTTCTTCCCGCAGCCCGGCGACCGCTTCTGGACCCCGGCCGACTGGGCGTGGATAGGCGGTCTCCTCGACGTGCTGCTGCCGAGCCTCCATTTCGGGGTGCCGGTGGTCGCCGGGCCGGGTGGCAGGTTCGATCCCGAGCAGGCCGTCGCCCTGATGGCCCGTGAAGGGGTGCGCAACCTGTTCCTGCCGCCCACCGCCATCCGCCTCATGCGCCAGGCCGGGGTCGATCCGCTGGCGGCCGGGGTCCGGCTGCGGACCATCGGCAGCGGTGGCGAACCTCTGGGAAGCGACGTGCTGGAGTGGGCGCGGGCGCGCTTCGGCGTGACGATCAACGAGTTCTACGGCCAGACCGAGGCCAATCTCCTGATCTCCAACATGGCCGGCATCCTGCCGCCGCGGCCGGGTTCGATGGGGGTGGCGGTACCCGGTCACGAGGTCGCGATCCTGGGCGAAGACGGCGTGCCTCTCGCGGCCGGGGAAACGGGGACGATCGCGGTCCGCGCTCCCGATCCGGTGATGTTCCTCGGCTACTGGCGACGACCCGAGGCCACCGCCGCCAAGTTCCACGGCGACTGGCTGGTGACCGGCGATCTCGGGCGGATGGACGGGGACGGGTTCTTCACCTACCTGGCCCGCGAGGACGACCTCATCAACAGCGCCGGCTACCGGATCGGGCCGGCGGAAATCGAGGAATGTCTCGCTCGCCATCCGGCGGTCGGGCTCTGTGCGGTGATCGGCGTTCCGGACCCGGTCCGCGGCGAGATCGTCAAGGCCTTCGTCGTACCCGAACCCGGACAGCGCCCCGACGCGGCGCTGGCGAGGGAGATCCAGACCTTCGTCCGTGAGCGGCTGGCCGCGCATCTCTATCCGCGGACGGTCGAATTCGTCGATTCGCTGCCGCTGACCGCCACCGGAAAGGTCCGGCGGGCCGAGCTGCGGGCGCGCGAGCAGCGAGGCGGCGGCGGGTGACGCTGCGCGGGGAGGTCTCGACGGCGGGCCGGGACACCGCGACGGCGGCCGTCCGCCGGACACGGGGGGCGATTTCCGATCTCGGCCCGATCGCCTTCGTCCTCGGCATCGTCATGACCGTCCTGGCGCTGGCGATGGTGCCCAGCATCCTCGTCGATCTGGTGGCCGATCGTCCGGACTGGGAGGCCTTTCTCTTCAGCGCCGGGGCGACCGGGTTCGTCGGCGTCACCCTGCTGCTCATGCATCGCCGGGCGCCCTCGCGTCCCCTGTCGGCGCGCGAAGCGTTCCTGATGATCACCCTGGTGTGGACGGTGACCGCGATCGTCGCCTCGGTCCCGCTGGCCTTCTCCGAATTCGGCCTGTCGCCGGCCGACGCCTTCTTCGAATCCATGTCGGGGCTGACCACCACCGGCTCGACGGTGCTGGTCGGCCTCGATCTGGCGCCGCCGGGCCTGCTGCTGTGGCGGGCGCTCCTGCAGTGGCTCGGGGGCATCGGAATCATCGTCATGGGCATCGCCATCCTGCCCATGCTGAGTGTCGGTGGCATGCAGCTCTTCCGCATCGAGCGCTCCGATCTCTCGGAGAAGGTGCTGCCGCGGGCGGGACAGGTGGCCTCGGCCATCGGCGGTGTCTATCTGGGGCTCACCCTGATCTGCGCGATCCTCTACTGGAGCGCCGGCATGACCGCCTTCGAGGCGGCCGCCCATGCCATGACCACCATCGCCACCGGCGGCTATTCCACCTCCGATGCCTCGATCGGCGGATTCGGCGACCCGCGGATCGAATGGATCGCGATCCTGTTCATGATCCTGGGTGGCATTCCCTTCGGGCTCTACGTCCAGACCCTGCGGGGCCATCCCTGGGCGCTCGCCGCCGACGTCCAGGTGCGCTGGTTCCTCGGGATCCTGTTCGGCGGCGCCCTGCTGCTCACGCTCTGGGTGCTCCTCGACGGGCGGATGGAGGGCGCCGGCGCGCTGCGCCACGCCCTCTTCACCACCGTCTCGGTGGTCACCGGCACCGGCTACGCCTCCACCGACTACGGGCAGTGGGGGCCGTTCGCGGTCGCGCTCCTGTTCTTCCTCATGTGCGTCGGCGGCTGCAGCGGTTCGACGACCGGCGGCATCAAGGTGTTCCGGTTCACCGTCCTCTACGCCGTGGCGCGGGTGCAGATGCAGCGCCTGCTGCAGCCGAGCGGGGTGTTCCGGGCCCTCTACAACGAACGGCCGATCTCCGATGCGGCGGCGATTTCGGTGCTCGCCTTCATTTTCGTGTTCGCCCTGAGCTTCGCGGTGCTGGCCACCCTGCTGTCGTTCCTGGGGCTCGACTATCTGACGGCCATGTCGGCATCGCTGACCGCCCTCGCCAACGTCGGCCCGGGTCTCGGCGAGATCGTCGGGCCCGCGGGCAATTTCGCGAGCCTGCCGGACAGCGCGAAATGGCTGCTGGCGTTCGGCATGCTGCTCGGCAGGCTGGAGCTGTTCACGGTGCTGGTGCTCTTCACCCGGGCCTTCTGGCGGGCGTGACGGTCCGGCAGCATGCCTTGAAAGCGGGCCGGCGATGGGCTAGCTCGGAAGTGCAGTTCGAGGACGGAATGCCGAAGGTTCTTCCCCTACCTACCCGACGGTGCGGTCCCGGGCGACGACCAGGACCGGCGGGCGCGCCCCGGCCATGACCGCAGGGCCGGACCGCGCACCACCACTCGCGGCCTGTCCGGCCCTCGTCCTCAATGCCGACTATCAACCTCTGAGCTACTATCCTCTCTCCGTCTGGAGCTGGCAGGAGGCGGTCAAGGCGATCTTCCTCGACCGAGTCGACGTGGTTTCCCATTACGACCGGACGATCCGGGCGCCGGCCTTCGAGATGCGGCTGCCGAGCGTGGTCGCCCTGCGCCAGTACATCCCCCTGCAGCGGCGGCCGCCGTTCACCCGCTTCAACGTCTTCCTGCGGGATCGCTTCACCTGTCAGTACTGCGAGCGTCATCTGCCGGCCCAGGAACTCACCTTCGATCATCTGGTGCCGCGTTCGCGCGGCGGGCGGACCACCTGGACCAACATCGTCACCGCCTGCGCGCCCTGCAACCTGCGCAAGGGCAACCGCCTGCCGGAGGAATGCGGCGTCCGGCCGAAGCGGCGTCCCTTCGTGCCCACGCTCCACGAGCTGCACCGCAACGGCCGCGCCTTCCCGCCCAACTTTCTCCACGAGAGCTGGCGCGACTTCCTTTACTGGGACAGCGAGCTCGAGCCCTGACCGGCCGGCGTTAACCAAATCTTGGTGAAAAGGGGCCAGACTCCTCGCCGACATTTCGGCGATCGGGGCCCATGGCGCGCGCGAGACCTGCTCTTCCCGTTCTTCGGCGACAGACCGTCGGTGTCGGCGAGGATCTCGCCGTCGCGTTACGGCTCGCCGCCCTCTACGGGGCCGCGGCGCTGGTCGCCTGGCTGCTGTTCTCCCATCCTCCGGGCACCCCGGTGGCGCTGTGGCCGGCGGGCGGGGTGGTACTCGGGCTCGCCTGGCGGCGACAGCAGCGGCTGGGGCTCCTCGCCTTCGCCTTGTTCGCCCTGGTCGATCTGGCGACGAGCCTGATCTTCCGGCCCTGGGGGCCGGATCTGCCGGCGCTCTCCCTGCTGCGGGCGGCGGCCCCGGTGGTGGCCCGGCATCTGCTCGGCGCTGCGCGACCACCGGCGCCTTCCGACTGCGTCCAGTACTATCTCGCCTTCCTGTTGCGCGCCGCTCTGCCGCAGGCGGCCCTCGTCGGCCTGGGAACGGCGCTCCTCGCGGGAAGCGAGGCGGGAGGCCTCGCCCTCGGCGCCCATTTCCTGGGGATGATGCTGTTCGCGCCCCTGCTGGCCGCCGAGGACGGTCGGCTGGCCGCCCTCCTGCGGTCGCCCATGGGAATCACCGAAGGCGCCGTGCTGATCCTCGGGATCGCCGGCGGTACGGTGCTGCTGTTCGTCCAGTCGGCGCTGGGATCGCTCGCGCTCGTCGCACCGCTGCTGCTGTGGGCGGCCCTGCGGCACGGCTTCTGGGTGACCGGCCTGCTCGCCGCGCTGGCGACGGCCGTGGCCGTGCTCGCCGCCCTCGAAGGCTACGTACCGGGCGCATTTCCGAAGGATCCGGCGGGTGGGGCGATGCTCCCTGCCCTGCAGGGATATCTGGCACTGATCTCCGCCATGTCGGCGGTGGTCGCGGTGGCGGTGAGCCGCGAACGCAAGATGGCGGCGGCGGCACTGGCCCGCAGCCAGGAGCTCGAAGCTCTGCTGCGGGCGCTTCCGGATCCGGTGTTCCGTCTCGATCGCGAGGGTCGCATTCTCGATTTCCGGGCCGCGGTACCGGCGACCATGCCCTTTCCGCCGGAACGTTTCCTCGGCCAGCGGCTCGACGATCTGCTGCCCGCCGAGGCGGCCGCCCGGCTGCGCCGGGCGATGCGCGAAGGTGAAGGGGCGCCGGGCGTCACCCAGCTCGAATGCGAGCTCGGCGAAGGTCGGGAGAGCCGGGTGTTCGAGATCCGGATCGCCGGCCTGCCGGAAGGACGTTTCGTCGTCGTCCTGCGCGACATCACCGAGCGCAAGCGGGCCGAACGGGCGCTCGCGGCCCGGGCCGAAGCGCTGGCCCGTTCCAACGAGGAGCTGCAGCAGTTCGCCTACGTCGCTTCCCACGATCTGCAGGAGCCCTTGCGTACGGTGGCGAGTTTCTGCGAGCTCCTGCGCCGCCGCTACCACGGCGAGCTGGGTCCGGAAGCGGACGAATTCATCGATTTCGCGGTCGATGGGGCGCGGCGGATGCAGAGCCTGATCCGCGACCTTCTCGACCTCTCCCGGATCACCACCCGCGGGCGGCCCTTCGTTCCGGTCGATGCCGCGGCCCTCCTGCGGGAGACGGTGCGGGGCCTGCGGACGGCGATCGCCGAGGCCGGTGCCGTCGTCGAACTCGGCGAGCTGCCCACGGTGCGGGGTGATCCGGTCCAGCTCGAACAGCTTTTCGCGAACCTCCTCGGCAATGCGATCAAGTACCGTTCCGAGCGGCCGCCGCGGATCGCCGTATCCGCCGAACGGGACGGGGCGGGCTGGCGGTTCTGCGTCGCCGACAACGGGATCGGCATCGAGGAGGAGTTCCGGGACCGGATCTTTCAGATCTTCCAGCGGCTGCACACCCGCGAGGAATACGGCGGCAACGGCATCGGCCTCGCCCTCTGCCGCAAGATCGCGAACCGGCACGGCGGCCGGATCTGGGTGGAGAGCCGCAAGGGAGAGGGCAGCCGTTTCTACGTCTGGCTGCCGGACCGCCCGGTGACCGAGGAAGAGTTCGCGCTCGAGCCGGCGACCACGGAGCGGGCCGGTCCCGGGGATGCCGGGGGCGCGCCCCGCCCGGCGGCGGTCGCGGAAGCGACGACCGGCCGGCCCCCGGGTTCGGGGGTCGATCGCCGGGAGCGCGAAGCCGATGCCGGCCCGGAGACGGCCCCCGGTCGGTGACCCCCCGTTACCTTCGGCCGGCCATCCGGCGGCCCAGCTCCTCGGCGACGGTCTCCATGAAGGCGGTGGTGGTGAGCCAGGGCTGATCGGGTCCGACGAGCAGGGCGAGATCCTTCGTCATCCGGCCGCTTTCGACGGTGTCGACGCAGACCCGTTCGAGCGTGTGCGCGAACTCGGAGACTTCCGGCGTGCCGTCGATCCGCCCCCGGTAGGTGAGGCCGCGGGTCCAGGCGAAAATGGAGGCGATCGGGTTGGTGGAGGTTTCCTTGCCCTTCTGCCAGAGGCGGTAGTGCCGGGTGACGGTGCCGTGGGCGGCCTCCGCCTCGACGGTCCTGCCGTCGGGGGTCATCAGCACCGAGGTCATCAGCCCGAGGGAGCCGAAGCCCTGGGCCACGGCGTCGGACTGCACGTCGCCGTCGTAGTTCTTGCAGGCCCAGACGAAGCCGCCCTCCCACTTGAGCGCGGCGGCCACCATGTCGTCGATCAGGCGATGTTCGTAGCCGATTCCCGCGGCTTCGAAACGCTCCCTGAACTCGCTGTCGTAGATCTCCTGGAAGATGTCCTTGAACCGCCCGTCGTAGACCTTGAGAATGGTGTTCTTGGTCGAGAGATAGACCGGGTAGCCACGCTCCAGCCCGTAATTCATGCAGGCCCGGGCGAAATCCCGGATCTTCTCGTCCTCGTTGAACATGCCCAGGGCGATGCCGGGCCCCGGATAGTCGTGGATCTCCCAGCTCACCGGCTCGCCGCCCTCGGCCGGGGTGAAGGTCATGGTGAGCTTGCCCGGGCCCGGGATCGGCACGTCGGTGGCCTTGTACTGGTCACCGAAGGCGTGACGGCCGATGACGATCGGCTTTTCCCAGGTGCGCACCAGCCGCGGCACGTTGCGGCAGATGATCGGCTCGCGGAAGACGGTGCCGCCCAGGATGTTGCGGATGGTGCCGTTGGGTGAACGCCACATCTTCTTGAGACCGAATTCCTCTACCCGCGCTTCGTCGGGAGTGATGGTCGCGCATTTGACCCCGACATTGTGACGCTTGATGGCCTCGGCCGCCTCCACCGTCACCCGGTCGTCGGTGGCGTCGCGGTTCTGGATCGACAGATCGTAATAGACGATGTCGAGATCGAGGAACGGCAGGATGAGCTGCTCCTTGATCATGTGCCAGATGATGCGGGCCATTTCGTCGCCGTCGAGTTCGACGATCGGATTCGCGACCTTGATCTTTGCCATCCTGCGATCTCCGGAGAAAGGGTGCGGCGAAACGCAACCTGTGCGGTTGCGCGGCTTCTAGCGACCTCCGCTCTCCTTGCCAAAGCGGTCTGCCGTCGCAGCCGCCTCCAGCCAGAGCGGGTTTTCGAGGGTCGCGAGGAAGGCTTCGTGCGCCGTGCGTTCCTCGGCGGTGGGCGCATGCGGTCGCGGCGCCCGGCGGCGGCGTGGCGGACCGCGTTTCGCGGCGGTTTCCCGACGTCCCGTTTCGAGGCCGAGCGCCGCCTGCCGGCCGCCGATCAGATGGAGATAGACCTCGGCCAGCAGTTCGCTGTCGAGGAGCGCACCGTGGAGCTTCCGGTGGGCGGCGTCGACGCCGAAGCGGCGGCAGAGCGCATCGAGGCTGTTGGACTGGCCCGGAAACTTGCGCTGGGCGAGGAGGAGCGTGTCGATCACGCGGGCCGGGGGCAGCGGGTCGCGGCCGCAGCGCCGGAGTTCGGCGTTGAGGAAGCGCAGATCGAAGCTCGCGTTGTGGATGACGAGCGGGCTGTCGGCGATGAAATCGAGGAACTCCTCGACGATTTCGGCGAATACCGGATGCCGGGCGAGGAAGGCGCCGGTCAGGCCGTGGATCCGCTCCGCTTCCTGCGGCATGTCGCGTTCCGGGTTGACGTAGCGGTGGAAGGTGGCGCCGCTCGGCAGATGGTCGATCAGCTCGACCGCGCCGATCTCGACGATGCGATGGCCGTCCTTGGGATCGAGCCCCGTGGTTTCGGTGTCGAGAACGATCTCACGCAGCATGCGGACGGCTTCCCTCCTTGGCATTGAGGAACCAGCGGTGCGGCCACACGCCGGGCGGAACCCGGCGCATCTCCAAAACGATCCGACGGATGATGGCGACCGTCGTCCCCTTGCCCTGGCCGGTCGGGATCACATAGTGGGCGCGCCGGCGCTTTTCCGCCTCCGGCATCTGGGCGGCCCGGATCGCCGCCAGCCGTTCGGCGGTCATGCCGGGACGGCGGAGGGCGCGTTGTTCCTGCAGGAGCGGATGACAGGCGACCACCGCCACCCGATCGGTGCGCCGATCGCCGCCGGTCTCCAGCAGCAGGGGCACGTCGAGCACCGCGAGGGGCACGCCGGCCCGGGCGCAGCGTTCGAGGAAGCGCCGTTCGCAGTCGCGGACCAGCGGATGGAGCACCGACTCCAGTCGGCGCAGAGCCGGCCGGTCGTCGAACACCCGCCGACCCAGCCGCACCCGGTCGATGCCGCCGCCGTCCTCGGTCACGCCCGGGAACAGCGCGGCCACCGCCGCCACCGCCCGACCTCCGGGTCCGAGCAACCGGTGCACCGTGGCATCGGCGTCGAATACCGGAACGCCGAAGCCGTCGAATACCGAGGCCGCGAAGCTCTTGCCCATGGCGATCGAGCCGGTGAGCCCGAGAATCCGCATCGCGGCTCAGCTTTCCAGGACCGCTTCGCGCCGCAGCGCTTCCAGCAGCGGCAGCAGCGGCAGCCCGAGAACGGCGAAGAAGTCGCCTTCGATCCGGGCGAAGAGCTGGGCACCCGGCCCTTCGAGCTCGTAGGCGCCCACCGCCCGCAGGACGGCTTCGCCGCAGCGGTCGAGATAGCGGCGGAGGAAGGCGTCGGAAAACGGTCGCATCTCCAGTTCGACCCTCTCCACCCGGTGCCAGACCACCGTCTTCTCCCGAACCAGCACCGCCGCCGTGAACAGCCGATGACGCCGACCGCGCAGGCGTCGCAGCAGCCGGGAGGCGGCCTCCCGATCGGCGCATTTGCCGAGCCATTCCCCTTCGAACTCGAGGAGCTGGTCGGCCCCGAGAAGGAGATCCCGCGCCGGCACCTGCTCGGCTACCGCGAGCGCCTTCCGACGGGCGAGCTCCGCCGCCGCCTCGGCCGCCCGCCGGCCGGCCGCGTGCAGCTCCCCGCGCAGCTCCGCTTCGGGCAGATCGGCGGGCATCACCCGGAAGGGGACGCCGGCCGCGCTCAGCAGGCGTGCCCGGACGGCACTGGCGGAGGCCAGCACCAGCGGGCCCTTCTCGATCGCGCTCATGCCTGCCGCTTACCATGATGCGCACCAACCGAAAACCGTCGCCTGCCTCGCGGGCCGGACGCGGGGAGATGTCGCCTCGTGGACTTGACAAGCGCCGGACCGGTGTGACGATGCGGCCACACCAAGATCGGCCCAGAGGAAGGAGGTACCTTCGATGAGACGAAGCCGGGCTCTCGCCCTCACCAGTGTCGTCGCCCTCACGGCGGCGGGAATCGCCTATGCCGCCGAAACCCTGACCGTGGTTTCCTGGGGCGGCGCCTACACCAAGAGCCAGATCGAGGCCTACCACAAGCCGTTCACCGAGAAGACGGGGGTGGTCATCAACTCGGTCGACTACAACGGCGGTCTCGCCGAGGTGCGCGCCCAGGTCGAATCCGGGAACGTCACCTGGGACGTCATCGACATCGAGCTCTCGGACGCCATCCGCGGTTGCGACGAGGGGCTCTTCATCCCCATCGATCCCTCCATTCTGCCGCCGGCGCCGGACGGCACCCCGGCGGAGGAGGATTTCATCGAGGGCGCGATCCAGGAATGCGCGGTGGCCAACATCGTCTGGTCCACCGTCTACGCCTACCGGACGGATCTCGTGGGTGACAAGGCGCCCTCGACCATCGGCGATTTCTTCGATCTCCAGACCTGGCCGGGCAAGCGCGGCATGCGGCGGACGCCCAAGGTCAATCTCGAGTTCGCGCTGATGGCCGACGGCGTTCCCACGGGCGAAGTCTACAACGTCCTGAGCACGCCGGAGGGGGTCGACCGGGCCTTCGCCAAGCTCGACGAGATCAAGGATCAGGTGATCTGGTGGGAGGCCGGCGCCCAGCCGCCGCAGCTCCTGGCCGACGGCGAGGTGCTCATGAGCACGGCGTACAACGGCCGGCTGTTCAACGCCATCTACAACGAGAAGCAGCCGCTCGAGATCGTCTGGGACGGCCAGGTCTACGATCTCGATCTGTTCGCCATTCTCAAGGGAGCCCCCAACGAGAAGCGGGCGCTCGAGTTCGTCGCCTTCTCCACCGACACCGAGCGGCTGGCGCGGCAGGCGGACTGGATCTCCTACGGTCCGGCCCGCAAGTCCTCGATGCAGTACGTCAAGCCGGACATTCTTCCGCACCTGCCGACGGCGCCCGAGAACTTCAAGAATCCCCTGCAGAACGATTTCGAGTTCTGGGCGGACAACCAGGACGAGCTCAACGAGCGCTTCAACACCTGGCTCGCCGTCAACTGAGGCGACACCCACCGGTCTTTCGGAAGAGGCGGGCTCCGGCCCGCCTCTTCTATTTCCGGAGCCGTCGGAAATGGCGGCGGGCGAGATCCTCGATGGTCTCGCGCAGGCCGGGCGGGCCCGCGACCACGGGATTGCCTTCGAAAAGCCCCTCGCCGGAAAGGAAATCGTTGACGAAGCCGCCGGCCTCCTCGATCAGCAGCAGGCCGGCGAGACAGTCCCAGCTGTTCATGTGCGGCTCGAGATAGCCGATCAGCCGGCCGCAGGCCGTCCAGGCGAGCCCCAGCGCCCCCGAACCGTGGCGGTGGTACATGCCACCCCGCGCGAGCAGTTCGCCGATCAGCGGTCCGACCTCCTCGGCCCGGCTGCGATGCGAGAAGCCGACGCTCAGGGTACCGTCCTCCAGGGACCGTGCGTCGGCGACGCGCATCGGTCGTCCGTCGAGCCGGGCACCGCCGCCGCGGAATGCGGCGAACATCTCCCCGCTGCAGGGATCGAAAATCACACCGATCTCCACCCGGTCCTCGATCACGCAGGCGATGGACACGCACCAGGCGCCGATGCCGTTCAGGAAACACCAGGTGCCGTCGATCGGATCGACCACCCAGATCGCCCCGCTCGCACCTTCGGTCATCCCCTGCTCCTCGCCGAGCACCGCATCCGCGGGCAGGAGGGTGGCGAGGCGGCCGCGGATCAGCGCTTCCACCTCGCGGTCGGCGGTGCTGACGATGTCCTGCAGCCCCTTGCGTTCGACGGTCAGGCGATCGAGCCGGTGAAACTGCCGCAGGGCGAGAGCACCGGCTTCCCGGGCCAGGGCTTCGGCGATGGCGAGACGATGGGCGAGGGACGGGGGCTGCATGACGGCTCCGGTGTTCTGCGAGGCGGCGCCCAGCATGGGGCGCCGGCGCCCGGCTGTCGAGCCGCCGGCACCCCGCTTTGCGGCGGGCATCGGGCTGTGCGATGA